>JANQLU010000146.1 GCA_028280445.1 Pirellulaceae bacterium
AAACTCGATGGCACGCCACGGGGCGGATACTAAAAAAGCCAAAGTGACCATCCGCAAAAAACAGCAAACCTATTTCTCAGTAATTCGACAGGCACTCGCGCAATCGAAACCGCGCCTGAAATTCGAAATTCGAGTGGACGAAGCAGGCAATCCGTTTGTCTGGATCACCACCACTAAATAGCGCTGCTAGCATCCAGCAAACTGCAACCAGGCGAAGCCAATTCTCTCTAGGTTGCGTTTTAAATTGTTGCTAAACTCCCGCGATGATTTTGGCGCCCGCGTTGTATCGCAAGGTCGCTAACTCATTCCAATTGAATTTCACCAAGCCCAACGACCAACAACAAATAACCAAAAAAAATTGCCTGCGGGATTTCATTGTCAGTGTGTGATGGAATTCCGTTTTAAGGCATTTTGAGATACATGAAGCTCATGCCGGTTCACGACGAATCCGCTGCGTAACAAGGAAGTTGAATTCGATGAAAACCACTTTTAACAAAATCTGTTCCTGCCTGATCGTTGCCATCACCCTGCTCGTGCTTCCTGTCACTCTTGATGGACAAGGGCAATTGCGGCCTCGAACCACCAATCCAACGCGCGGCGTGCAGCAACAAAACAACCAAACCGGCCAGCTTCGACCGCGGAACCAGACGCAAACGAACCCTCAATTTCGAAACCAACAACAAAACGGCAACAACACACGACAGGCTTCGACCAACCGGATTGTCCAGCCCATCAAACCCGTACGCCCGTTCCCCCAACTGGATCAAAAACACCAACAATTCGTCGATCGACTGCTGACCGTTTGGGAACAACGCAGTGCACAAATCAAACGATATGAATTTACTTTCAAGCGTTGGATTTACATGCCTCAGTTTTGTAACTGGCGCGATCCGATCAATCGACGTTTGGCCGCATGTACACTGGCCCGCGGGAAAGTGCGTTATCTGGCACCTGACAAGGGAATGTACGAAGTGGTCCGCGCTTGGCGATTTGACGGCGTCGAAAACGTCATTGATCCAAAAACAAAAAAGCCAATGATGGATCCGAATACGGGCAAGCCAGTCCAAAAAGCGAAATACAAAGAAATCCGCGACGAAAAAAACAATCCTGAAATGGAACGTTGGATTTGTGACGGCAACAGTATCTATGAATACGACTTTGGCCAAAAACGGATCTACGAAACAAAACTTCCCGCCGAGATGCGCGGGCAAGGCCTCAAAAACAGTCCATTGCCATTTTTGTTTGGCGCTAAAGTCGTTGATATCAAACAACGATACTGGGTCCGAGCTCGGCCCAGTAACGACCCCAACAAATTTATCTTGGAGGCGTATCCCAAACGCGTCAACGACGCCAGAAACTACAAACGGATCGATCTGGTTCTTTCACGTGATCCCTTTTTACCGCTGTCTTTAACGATGTACGCCGCTAATTTTGACGCCAAGAAAAACCAAAGCTATACGGTTTTCACTTTTGAAGGTCGCAAAGTTGACGGTGCCCTGTCTCAAATCCAACACTGGACAGGCAATTTTGTTCGTCCCAAAGAACCGTTTGGTTGGAAAATGATCGAGCGAAAACCGGTCTCATCACAACCGCCGACACAAGCCAGACAGCCGCTGAGAAATATGCAGAAAAAGTAGTTGTCGAAATTGCAAAGATGCTTCCAGTTTTTTTCTGTGTGTATTCGCTAATGAGCTAGAACCGTTTTTCAGGCTGTCTTCACGATGTGGACAGACGTCTGGTTTTTTAGAGACATTTTCGTCGATTTACAAAAACTGCTTTTCGCTACACATCTATATGCAGGATAATGTGATTACCGAATTTCATCGGTGATTAATGCTTCACAATTCCCTTCCGTACGTCCTGTCTCAAGTTTGCAAATGTGTTGCCAGTAGTTTGCCGTGCCTCCTCGTTCTGCTTCCCATCGAATCATTCTTTTCCCGCATCGAAAGTATTCAGCATGTCTTGTTCTTCAAAATTTCAAATCTTGGTTTTTGCAGTGTTTCTCTTGGGATACCAAGGTGTTGTTCAGGCATAACTTCAAATGCCGAGTCCCACTCCTTCCAATTATCCAACCGAAGATCCAAACATGCTCACTGCACAGTTTGGCAAGGGTGTTCAATCCAATATTAATAATGGTTGGATTGAAGTTTCAGAATCAAAAGAGTGGGAGCCTGTCAGTGGTGCGGTACCAAATTATGTCTACGGAGCAGCTGTCATCGCAAATAAAAATGACTCGGACAGCGATGGTTTTGTAGATATAGATGAAGGTGGCCATTTGCCTGCCAGTGAACCTTCAGCGAAGAAAAAAATCGAAAGTACAAATGGCGATGGTCGCAGTGAAGAAGTCGATCTCATCAAAATTACCATTAAACTTCCTGCGAACTCACATGGAACTTTGGGAAGTAATACTGGCCAAATTCGATTTTGGAAAGACTCAAAGAAAAGCGAAGTTTTTGAAGTAAACGGTTTGCCAAATTCTGTTTGCACTTCGGCTTCATTGCGCAACTTAAATCAAGCAACGGCCAAAGAATGGGTCGTGTTTGCGGAAGTGCCAAATGAAAGTGACCAACTCAACGACAAAGCCATCTGGGTTGAGAATCACACACACGAAACCTACGACGCGGTTCGAGTAACCGCTATTTGGTGCGAACCCGTTGGTGCAAAAGACTCAAGGACTTATTATTCCGCCGTTATCCGCATCAACGATGGACAAGTCGATGTCGCTCAACCGTATGGAGTCGGCGACCAAATATGCATCTACGATGACGAAGGTGAATTTGATAGCGCAGAAGAAGTTTGTGTTGCCAACGTAATGGACTCTACGCCCATGCCCTTTGGCTGGTATCGATTATCCCTGGATAAGTTCGTGCCCAACTGGGTTGATGCCAGCGATACTCATACCAAAGGCCTTTCAAACCTTGACGATGAATTGCCTGTCCGAAACGTATTTACACGAAACAAATGTTTGAGAAAAAAGATTACGAGATTGCAAACTTCAATTTGCAAGCAGTTCTGGACGTCATGGAAAAGCGGACCAAAATTCCGTTTCTTTACGATCAAAACTCGATGGCACGCCACGGGGCGGATACTAAAAAAGCCAAAGTGACCATCCGCAAAAAACAGCAAACC
>JANQLU010000076.1 GCA_028280445.1 Pirellulaceae bacterium
TCACGACGACCAAAAACATGGCGTGAAAAGACACAAGATGCAAAACTTGAGCAAATACTCGCCTTGGTGGCATAGCAATTAACGTTCGTGACACTAGCCGCCGGTGAACCCTCAAATACCGGCGGCTAGCGCCTTGCCGCTCACATCAAATTCACAGCTTTCCGATTTCATCAACGCTGCCTAGCCGCCGGTTAGAAACAATCTGCCGGTTCGAAACACCAACTGCCGATACGTAGCACTAACGAACCGGCGGCTAGCGCCTTGCCGCTCACATCAAGCTTGAGAAATTGGCAAATAGCGATAGGGAGCGGTTAAAACCAAAACGGCGGCGGCGGTACAAAATGTTCGACTGGTAATGCAGTGGTGTCCCGTCCAGCTGCCGTCTTTATTTTGCACTTTGATCAATTTGTCTCGCACCACGGAATACCATTTATTCCAGTCGTTGCCGCCTTTTTTCAGCATGGTTTCTGTAATCAGGTGGAACGCCAGAAATTCTTCGCCGCCAGCTTGCGAAAACGGCGTATTGTCTTTGGTGACCAGATTCAACGTATCTTTGAACGCTTTTTTGGCGACCGGTTTGTCTTCCATTTTCATCGAATACAAAACGCGAATGCCAGTCGCATTTTTATACAGGTTGTGCATCCAACCGCGGTTGGTATTTATATTGGATTGCATTTTGCGAATCAGATGTTCGGCCGTTTTCTTGGGAGCACCACCGACGCTCAATCCCGCAAAATCCGAAGCACGTAGACTGACCCAACCCATCACCGTCCCCAGCGTTGGTGCCCAGGAGCTGCTACCCCAATCGCCGTTGCTGGTTTGAGCACGGACAATGGCAGCAACAATTTTTTTCAACGCGGGTTTCACTTGATCGGGGTCCGTTCCTTCGCCCATGATTTGGCTGAGAAACAGGGCTGCAAAAAAACTATGGGCATGCCGTCCGATCTTTCGCTGCAACTGTGTGTTGGTTGCCGATGTAATATCGTTCTTGGGCATTTTTTCCGTCTGCTTGATCACGTAAGCGCGAATGCGGCGCAATTCTCGTCGATGTTTGCCTTCGACAGGAGTATTACCTCGCGCCAACAATGCCAATCCATGCATGCAACTGCAACCGATGTCGGACGCTTGTCCAATGTCGACGCCCGAACCACCATCTCGATTCAGTGTTTTTTTGAGCCAGTCGATTCCGCGTTTGGCCGCTTTTTCAGATTCGCGTGTATAAGTCGCTTCTTTTTCTTTTTTGTTGTTGTTCAACAAACCCGCAGTCGACCTCCCGGCCAAAGCCAGTGGCAACAAGGAAGCTGAACCAGAAGCAAGTAGAGTTCTGCGATCGATTTTCATTTTGCAGTTCCGTTTTAGTGAAAGACGCCGCCACCATTAGACCAACGCGAAAGCAAATAGTTCCCCAGGTGAATACGGTTGTGGCGATGAATTCATTTTACGATTGATTGTAACTGGTACAAGGATTTTCGTAATGTGTATTCGCCGTCCTCTATGATTCTATGGTTTTTTTCCGCTCGAACCGATTTTCTTGGCGAAATCATCATACAATTCGCCAATTTTTGCCGTTTTAACGTCCCCACGATGGACAACCAAGCGATATCGCAGCGTCAATGACTGTCCTGATTTAATGGTGTAGTTTCCGGCACTTTTGCGTTTCTTTTGAAAATAGTGTTGTCCAAACGGATTTGCCGCCAACAACCCGTAAGCTCGAGCGTGCCAGGTCGTAGGGTGTCTGAGGTTTTTGGGGTAATCGAAAATCGCCACGCCATAAAATTGACCGTCGATCTTGCCGCTGTAATCGACCCAGGCTGCAGGTTTTCCCCATATTTTTGCGCCTGTCTCACCGTTACTGTTGGTCATCACGGCGCCCCCGGGAATATTGTGTTTTTTGTTGGCCTTGTTTCGCAGCGCGGGATGAACGCGCACAGCAAACGTTCCTTCTTTGGTATCGTTGATCAAAACATCTCCGTGGCTGGCCATCAGTTTGATTGTGAAATCGATCGCCCGCCAGTTTTTCCCCGCATGAAATGAAACCGTTGTTTCATCGGTCATTTGAATTTTTTCTTGGTGAATCCATTGATTTGATGTCACAAACGTCGGTCGGCCCTCAGGGGAAAACGACAGAAACTTGCTGTGTTTGACCAAGCCTTTCTCGGCCCAGAACATGATGTTGTTGAATTGATGGCTGAACCAAACCGATTTGTGATGAGGATGATCCGGCTCCTCATTTTCGACTTTCCGCATCGGATAGTTTCGAGTCAACGAGACGGATTTGTTGATATTGAGCGGATAAAAAATCGGTTTTTTGAATCCATCGAAATGGTATTCCGTAAACAACTCGCCATCGACGTTCACCGTGATTTTTTGTTTGTCTTTTTTCAGTTCGATTTTCGGTTGAGCCGGTTGCTGAGAAACAGCCAACGGTGTAATCAACAGCAATGCCCATAACACGATCAAAATTTGTCGCAACATATCATTTTCTCAATTCAGCAATTGTTTTTGTTTCAATCCGATGGTTAGTCGTCAAATGGTGATTGGGGTTTCGATTCAATTTGCTTGGCAATCGGTTGTTGAACTCATCTTTAAATCAACAACATGGGTACATCGCGTATTTCAACACTGAGCGGATAGGCCAGCCCGTGCATTGCCAACTGATCCTCGTCTTTCGTATTCATAACCAGCAGGTTCACGTCGTTTTCGCGAATCAAGTTCCGATAGTCCGACAAATGGTGTCCCGCCGTTACGATTGATTCGACACGAATCGGAATCCCTGCTTCTTTAATTCCGTGACGGCACGTTTCAATGTAATCCGTCGGCTCTTTCAACAACTGTTTCATGATGGTTTCGCGAGCAACGTCGGTATCAATTTCAGGAATCTTGGAAATCGTTGTGATGTACTGCTCAAAAATACGAATATCTTCGACATGTGCCAGGTACAGTATCCCGTCATTTTCGGTAAATCTGGCCGCAATTGACACCAGTCGTGTATCACCCACCAGATGATCCGTGACGGCCATCACTTTTTTGGGGTGAGTCAAATCCAGCTGTTGCTCAGCAGCTTGTTCAGGTCGGGGAAACAGCAACACCGGAATCGATGTCGCTTGAGTCGCAACATCGACAAATACTCCCAAGCTATATGGAAACTCGGTGGCTGGAATCCTCAAATTTCGATAAGTGCAAATGATATCCGGTGCGCGTTCTTTGATCGTTTCCAACAATCCACTGACACTCTCATAATCCGAGTCTTCTAACACGGCGATTTCAACATCGTGATCAATATGATTCAAAATGGAAAGAAATTGCCGGATATCAGCAACATACTGCGACGATTGATCGCAGCTTCGATCGAGAATAACCAACACTTTGCCAAAATACATCGGCTCCATTTCAAAAATGGGTTTAGCTGCCGATTTAAATAGACTTTCAAATTCGTCGATTTGAGTCATTTCGAATTTCTGGTTGAAGCAAAACTGGTTTGTTGTTTTTTTGCAGATTGAAATTTTAAATCATAACCCGAAGCGTGAGCGAGGGACCGGAATCAAACTGATGTACGGTGAAACGTGGTCCTTCACTTACGTTTCAGGTTATGATTTTTGTTTGATGCAAAATCCTAGTGAGCGCTTGCGACTGATACAAGCACGAAGCGCTAGGTCGTGTTGATTAAATGTGAGCGGCAAGGCGCTAGCCGCCGGTGAACCTCAAATACAGGCGGCTAGCGCCTTGCCGCTCACATCAAATTCACAGCTTTCCGATTTAATCAAGCTGCCTAGCGAGTGGTTTTTTGCGCGGTCAAACCACTCGCTGGTGCTTCGTACTTGTATCAGTCGCGATGACAAGAGCCGGTGGGAACCAGCCCTTCTATTTTAGGGGGACGCAAATCGAGGTGAAAGGAACTAAAATGCAGTTTTGCAGACACCATTCCAATCAACAAACGACCAACGAGAAAATGCTCCGCACTTTATTTTTGATAGCCGCTTGTTTGCTCACTTGTTTTTCTGCCAACGATTTGATAGCAGGCGACCCTCACAACGATTCACCACCGAACATTGTTGTGTTGTTTTCTGACGACGCCGGTTTTGCGGATTTTGGATTTCAACCTAGCTGTCGTCAAGACATGAAAAAATTGACGCCTCACATTGACTCGATCGCTGCTAGTGGAGTTCGTTTTACCAATGCGTACATGTCTGGTTGTGTTTGCAGTCCCTCGCGTGCCGGATTGATGACGGGCCGATACCAACAACGTTTTGGGCACGACAACAACATCCCGCCTGGTTATATGAAAGGCGGTTTACCATTGAGCGAAACGTTCCTGTCAAAACGACTGCAAAAACTGGGATACAAAACATCATTGATTGGAAAATGGCACCTGGGCTATCCCGCCAAATACCAACCCAACCAACGAGGATTTGATTGGTTTTACGGATGCCTGCAGGGTTCCAGAAGTTATTTTCCAATGAAAAAAACAACTCCTCATCGTGTGTTTCTCGACAACACGACGCCGACTCCCGAAAAAGGCTATACGACCGATCGCATCGGTGATGCCGCCTGTAAATTTATTCGGCAAACCAAGGATCAGCCGTTTTTCATTTTTGTTTCTTTCACGGCTCCCCACGGGCCGCTGCAGGCAAAACAAAGTGATTTGAAATGTTGGCTGGGATCGAAAATCAGAAACGGCGGAAATACGCGGGGCTGATGAAAGCCTTGGATGACAACGTTGGCAAAATCCTCAAAACCATCGACGACGCTGGAATCTCCGACAAAACGTTAGTCATATTTACCAACGACAATGGCGGACAGACGAAAACCGGTGCCAATAATTTTCCGTTGCGCGGTGCCAAAGGCAGCTTGTGGGAAGGCGGAGTGCGCGTGCCCATGGCCATGCGCTGGCCAGGAAAAATTAAAACCGGTTCGGTCATCAACTCGCCCGTAATCTCGCTCGATTTCGTACCAACGTTGATCAAAGCGGCAGGTGGCAAAATCTCCAAGGACTGGAAACTCGACGGCGTCGATCTCAACCCACTGTTGACCGGCAAAGTTGACCAACTCGGAGATCGCATCCTGTTTTGGCGACGGCAAGGACCTGGAAAAATGATTTCAGCGCGTTCCGGCGACTGGAAACTGACGCATGACCGCTCCCAACCCAACAGTAAACCACAACTGTTTAACCTGGCAAAAGACGTTGGCGAAAAAAATGATGTTGCCGCTGACAACCAGCAGCAAGTCAAACAGCTGATGACCGCCGTGAAGCAATGGGAAACAGGTTTGCAGCGCCCTAAATGGGGACCTGGAAGTGAAGGTTACACTCCCGCAAAGAAAAGAAAAAAGAAAAAATAAGCTCTTGGTGCATGTAACCAAGTCCAACTTTGCTTCGATCGTTTTCCATACGGTGGCGGAAACATAGCTGATGTTAGTCGCGACTCATGCCCAAAAAACCTATCTGCATCATAACTTCATGTGGCTGCCCGCGTACCTCGTGCAATTCCCCGAGCTGAAATAAACGGAATGATTGGCAGCATTGCACCAACCTGCTCGCTGCGGGGTTTGACACGACAAGAAGTTCGCTGAAATTGGGCCAAGATAAACCGCGGCGAACTAAGTTTTCTTGGACTTTTCGTGCAACAAATTGCTATATGAACACTTAGGCCAGATCATGGATTGTAATGAGACAATTTCAAATCCTGGAGCCCGTCGAGGTGCCGCAGCGATCGAAGCTGCCGTGTGCTTGCCGGTTCTGGCTATCATTATATTTGCGTCGATCGAGATTTCAGGCGGAATATTTCAGCAATACGATGCCCAAGCCGCAGCTTATGAGATTTCCAAGATCGCTTTAAAAAACGGAAACAGTTGTGATGATGTCCAAGCGGCCGCCCAGGAATTGCTGCCGCAACTCGGTTTCGAAAGTTATAACATCGAAATCGACGTGGTCACTCGAACGGCCAACGCGGCGTCGGTCGAGACTCCTGCAGTCAACCATTTCGACATCCCATCATCGGGGACAACCACGCCAGGATTGGATCAATTGCCCCGCGGAACGCTGCTGAAATTGACGCTAACCATTGATCGGCCCAAAATCGCTGGACTCGGGTTTTTTAAACAATTTCTTGGTACTCAAATTTCCGCCGATTGCACGTTTGTGAAAGAGTTTTAGTCGTGAAACGAATTACCCGAATCAATCGCCCTGGCGCCTCGGCCGTCGAATTTGCACTCGTCGCGCCGTTGATTTTTCTATTTATCCTGGGCTTGCTCGAATGGGCCAGATTCGAAATGGTACGACAGGTATCTTCATCAGCAGCATTCAACGCAGTCCGCGAAGGAACCTTGCCAGGAGCTTCGACCATCGACATGGAAACGCGCGCTACCGAAATTTTGGAAGTCTATTTTGTCAAAGACGCGACTGCAACGGCGACGTTGACCGAAGACACAGCCACCATCCATGTTCAAATCCCAATGAGTTCCAATTGTTTCGTCATCGGGAAATTTTTTAGCGACATGACCGTTGAAAAAACTTTTACGCTTGCCCGCTAACCCACCTGACTTGAGGCGAATATGAAAGCCAGCTCAAAAAATTCGAAACGGCGTGGCGCGACCATGGTGATGATGCTGTTGCTGCTGGTCGTCGTTTTCATATTTGTAGCGATCGCCATCGACATTGGGCGTGTTCAGTTGGCACAGTTAAAAATGCAAATCGCTGCCGATTTTTCATCGCGCGCGGGTGTCGAAGCGATGGGACGAGGCGTTGGCGATCCTGAAGTTCCCGGAAGTGTCGAAACGGCAATACGTGACGAAGTCGCCATGCTCGTCGGGTTGAATCAAGTATTTGGACAATCTACACAGTTCGATTCGCAGAACGACATCGTGTTTGGAACGGCTACGGCAGTCGGACAAAAGCTGTCGTTTTCACCGTCGAGCAACGGCGGGCTAGACTCACAAACTGATGCCATTCGTGTGCGACCGGATATCAACCAGTTTCCATTGTTTTTCGGAAAATTCCTTGGACGAGATTCGTTAGCGCTGCGAACGTCGGCGGCCAGCAAAATCAAAGACCGCGATATCGTGTTGGTTTTGGATAAATCAACGTCGATGCTGACACGTGACGCTGGGTTGATCGATATCGGCGATTACAATTCCAACTTGCGTCAATTAGAAGAAGCCATTTACGGCCCAGGCGACTATTATCATCCAAACAACAACCAGAACAGTTGGTGGGGCACTGAATTTGTCTACGTCGACACATCACTGGATCTCACTCGAATCCAGGCTTTAAAGCTGGCCGTATTGAAGTTTCGTGAACAAATTGATGAAACTCAGGCCAACGAACAACTGGCGCTTTGTTGCTATGCGAAGTTCGCCAATATTCCGGCCAACGCGCCGGCCGCGCCTGGAACCGTCGATATCATCAGCGGATTGTCGAGCAATGTGTTTACAGCCATCGTCAAAGACGGAATCACATTGAACGATGCATCCTCTCCGTATGGCCAACATATCACCGAACGAAACGCTGCCGAGCTAGAAGACAATTCCAACGGCTACGACAATTTTGATTTCAATTACTTGCGAATGCGATGGGCCCAAAGCACCAATATTGCCGATGGCATCGAACGCGGCGCTGAAGTTTTGTTCAGTTCGGGTCATCGCTCGTATGCCGCACCGATTTTAATTGTCTTGACCGATGGAATGCACAACCAATCGGGAACGCCAACCGGTTCGGCATCGTCGGTCGTTAGCGCACACCCGGAAGTCAGGATTTATACGGTGACGTTTGGGTCGGGCGCCGACCAAACAACAATGGCCAGCGTTGCCACGATCGGAGGAGGAATTCATCATCACGCAGCCGACGTCAATGAATTGACTCAAGTTTTTGAAGATTTGGCTGCGAACGCCGGTGTTGTCCTGTTTGAATAGCCAAAATAAAAAGGCACTGATCTTAACCAGTGCCTTTTTTGATGATGTCATCAATTAAAGACAAATTCGTTATTTGTCTTTTTTATCTTTTTTGTCTTTCTTTTTCGCTTTGACACGTTTAAAGACGATGGCACCAGTTTCCTCTGCGGTGTCCGGCCACATTTTGACCAGATCTTTACCGAGAACGATCGCGTTCAATGTCATTTCTTGAGAACTTCCATCGGGGCCAGTAATTTCTGTTTTGACGATGACATGTTTCTTTTTGTCTTTCATTTTGACTTCGGAAACTTCCCATTCACCTTCTACGTCGAATTGATCCGTATTGACGGCCATTTCGCCGCCTTTTGCGAATTTGACAACCGTGCCGCCCTCAGCCATTCGCTCGATATTGGCAATTTCATCCTCGCCTGCTTCCGCTTTTTTTGCAGCAGCCATTGATTTTTCTTTGTCGATTTCCCATTTGCCCATCATCATTTTGGTGACGGCAGCAATTTCTTTTTTCTTTTTGTCGTCATCTTTTTTTTCCTGAGCGACGACCGACGAAACCATCAGGCCGCAACAAACGGCAGCCATCCAAAAGATTTTCGAAAACTTCATTGATTTAATACCTTCATAAGAGAATGAGTAATTGAGTAATTTGCAAAATTTCATTTCGCTCAATGGTAAACATTCTTGGCTCAAAAGCGATGGTAAATCGAAAAAATCTTTGCAAAACGTCCCTCGGAAAAACCCATTATTCGCCTGCGACACAAAAGCGTATTGTGCTAGATCGAACCGCCATTAGCGCGGGCAATCCGACGGGCTACCCGATTTTGCAGGTCGACCGTCAATGTAAACAGCGTGGGAATCAGCACTAACGTAAAAATCGTCGAAAAAACCAAACCGCCTAAAACAACGCTGCCCAAACCGCGGTATAACTCACTTCCGGCACCGGGAAAGAAAACCAATGGGGAAAGGCCAAAAACAGTGGTGATGGTCGTCATGAAAATCGGTCGGATTCGTGTTCGAATGCTCTCCAAAACAGCTTCGCGGGGATTTTGCGACTCGGTTCGCATTTGAATGAGCGCCTGATGCACAATCAAAATGGCATTGTTCACCACCGTTCCAATCAAAATCACAAACCCCAACATCGTTAACACATCCAACGACTGCGGCGATTCACCGCGGAACTGTAAATAGAATCCCAACAGTTTCAATCCAAGGATTCCGCCGACAGCACCCATCGGCACACTGACCATGATCACCATCGGGTAGACGAATGATTCGAACAACGCGCACATCAACAGGTAAGTGATCAAAATGGCTAACAACAAATTCCAGCGCAATTGCGTCCAGGTTTGCGCCAGTTTGTCCGCTGTCCCGCTTAAAATAATCTGGTAGCCGCCTTCGAGCTGACCGGATTCCTCCAACTGTTGAACGATGTTGTTTTGAATCGTTCCGATCGCCGTTTCCATGGGAATGTCATCCGGAGGTGAAACTTCGATCGTAATCGTACGTTGCCGTTCGCTGTGATTTACTTGTTCGGGACCGGAACCAAATTTGACATCGGCGAGACTGTCCAATCGCACCGGTTCGCGCAAATTCGGTGTTGCAATGTATTGTTCGCGCAAATCCTGAGTATTCGCCTCATATTTTTCGCTGCCGAGAATGACGAAATCGACTTGTTCGCCGCCGACATAATAATCGCCAATGCGGGTTCCATCGACCAACGCATCGACCGTTTCACCCAATTCACTGTTGTCGACATCCAACGAAAACGCTTCGATCGGCAGCGCTCGAACATGCAGTTCGGGACTCGATAGATCCAAACTCGGAACAGGTCGCGTTTGGGTGTTTGCTGGAAAATTTTCTTTCACTTGCCCAATAATTTGTTTGCCGATGTCGACCAGGCGATTGAGTTTGGGACCCACCACTTCGACTTCGATGGTCCGACCGCCGGACAGCCCCCGCCCAAAGATGCTGGCCTGGGAAGCGACAACAAACGATCCGGGGAATAAACCGTCGACGCGTTTCTGAACCAATTCAATCAGCTTTCTTGCTTTCAACGGGTCTTTCGCCCGCAAGCCAAGAAAAATGCTGCGCCCCCGCGCGACGTAAAAAAAATCTCCGATCGGTGGAAAATCGGTCGGGCGTTCCGCCAAACTGGTGTCGTCGACATCCCAGTAGGGTCGCAGACGTTCTTCGATCTGTGCCCCCATATCCGCCAACTCGTTCACGTTGTAGCCTGGCGGCGGCAACACGCGACAAATAATCAAATTTCGATTGCCCGCCGGCAAGTATTCAAGTTCCGGAAGCAACAGGTAGGACAAGCCAAATGCTGAGCCCACCAGAATGATCACGATGGCGATTCGCCGAATGACTGTTGATTGCACCCAACGATTAAATGCGATGACCGAGCGGGTGAGGAATTGTCCGATTCCCGTGATTTTCGACTCGATCCACGACAACGAACCAGTCGAACTCCGCCGACGATGAATTCGTTGCTGCAAAATTCGCGCAGCGCCCGTTGGAATCACGATCACGCTGACGATCAATGACAAACCAACAGCCGAGCTAATCGCCAATGCGATGTCGGCAAACAATTGTCCAGCCTCACCTTGTAGAAAGATAACAGGTAAAAACACAAACAACGTTGTCAACGTTGAAGCCAAAACAGCGCCCCAAACTTCTAACACGCCAGCCCGCGCGGAATCGGCAGGTGATTCGCCCAGCTGATTATGCCGATAGATGTTTTCTAAAACGACAACCGCATTGTCGACCAACATCCCAACCGCAAACGCCAGACCAGCCAAACTGATCACGTTCAATGTTCTGCCCAACAATTGGAGCATCAGAAACGTTCCAATAATGCTGATCGGAATCGCCACCGCCACGACCAAAGTTCCGCGGGCGAACCAGATTCCTGCTGCCAGGATTAACATCAGTGTTAGGACAAAAAACCAAGGCGAAATCAACAATGCCGCCACGGCCGATGCCGCCAGGATGGGAATAAAAATCAAAGTTCGCGAGCCAATGTGCAAAAACAACATCAACACGATAACCGTCAGCGCACTGCCGAGAACAATATTCTGATTGACCAATCCAATCGCTGAATTGATATACAGCGTTTCGTCGTAGACCTGTGTTAGCACCAGCCCTTTGCGCTTTAACACGGTTTCGTTCAAACGTTTTGTTTCGGCCCGCAATCCTTCCATCACTTCGATCACGTTGGAGCCCGATTCCCGTTCGACGTTTACCGCGATATTGGAAACTCCAAACCGTCGGACAAACCCCGACGGTTTTTTTAACCCCAATTGCACTTTGGCAACCTCGTGCAGATAGGTGGGTACGCCATCGGTCATTTGCACGATTTGATTGGCAACTTCGTCGACATTGCGAAACTGGCCCAGTGTGCGGACGACCCAACGACGTTTACCTTCGGGAAAATCGCCGCCCGACGTATCTTTGTTGGCCAATTGCAAAACATTTCGAATATCGGCAATGGTCAATCCGCGCGCGGCTAATTTGTCGGGGTCGACAATCACCTGTAATTCAGGATCCTGTCCGCCCCGTACATTGGAGTTGGAAACACCGGCAACACGTTCGTAGGCAGACTCAATATTCTCCTCGGCAAATTTCCGATAGGTCGTCACATCCTTTTCGGCGGGCAAATAGGGTTTGGTTTGAGGATTTTTTTCGGCGAACTCTCGCAAGCGATACATCGCCAATCCCACGTTCGCCGTATAAGCGTTTTGAACATGGGTGATCTCGTCTCGGAGGTCGGGAAATCTCTCCGCCAGTTCATCCAATTCCTCGATCGTGGGTGGCCGAGTGCTGAGAATAAACCAGGCAATCGCACGGTCGGTATTGCCAGAAGTCAAGATGACAGGCTTATCGGCATTTTTGGGATACTCGCGAACCTGCTGCAGTTGCTTGTTCACCCGCAGAATCGATTCCTGCATATTGGTCCCGACTTCGAACTCCATCGTGATGGACCCCTGAGACGCAGACGACTCCGAAGTCATCTTGGTGACGCCGACAACGCTTTTGAGTTGCTCTTCCTGTTTTTTGACAATGTCCTTTTCGACTTCTTGAGGACTGGCCCCCGGCCAATTCGTACGAACCGTAATTCGCGGTCGTTCAACATTGGGAGCTAGTTGCATGGGCATCTGAAAGGCGGCAATCAGCCCGAACAAAACCACCAGAATTACACCAACGGTAACTTTGACGGGATTCGAGATAAATTTTGCGATCGGATGCATGGTCTAGTTGATGACTTTCACTTGTTGGCCAGCACGAAGCCGTTCGTTGCCGTGCGTCACCACCATGTCACCACGTTTGAGATCTCCGATCACCTCAATTTTTTCACCGTCTGCGGCCCCAGTTTTAACCTGCACCGACCGCACTTTCGATGACGCATCGACAACAAAGACCTCGATTTTGTCGTTGCTCAATACCAACGCGTCCTTGCTGATTACCTTGACAGGTTTTGGCTCACCAATCGCCAAACTGGCTCTGGCCAACATCCCCGATTTCAACACGTACCCTTTGTTCGTTTTCTTATTGTCGATTTGAATAATCACCGGAAACGTGCGCGATCGCGAATCCGCTTCTGGGACGATACTTTTGACTTTGCCATAAAATAATTCGGCATGGGAATTGAGCGTCACTTTGACTTGCAGCGGTTTTTCATTGGACGATTCATCAAACGACTTTTGCAAATTGTGAATGAACCGTTGCGGAACATTGACTTTCAATTCAATCGGATCCAACTGAATGATTTCGGCGACCGGGGCTCCTCGGTTAACCCAATCTCCGCGTTCGACCAATTTACGGGAAACGAAACCAGAGAACGGAGCGCGAATCGTATACTTGGAGCGCAAATCAGACAAACGACGCAATTCCGCTTCCTGCGCCTTGACACGTTGAGCGGCGATTTTTTGACGAAGTTGTTTTGTGGATTCCAATTTCTCCAGGTCAGCGAGATTGGCGTTGTGAATTTGCAACTGCAATTTGTATTGCGAATTCACTTCGTCGATTTCTTTTTGGGAAATCCCGTTGGATCCAAGCCGCTGAATCCGCTCCATTGATGTTTTGGCGAAACTGAGTTGCGCCTCGCTTTGTTTGGTTTTGGCCTTGGCCACGGCAATTTCCCGCGGCATCGATGTTTCGAGTTCGGCAAGTACGTTTTGCCGCGACAACAATTCGATCTTGGCCGCGTCAATTTCGATATCGAGTGTCGTTTTTTTGATTTCAACGATCGGTTGCCCAACAAATTCGGCAGAATCGATTGATGAGTCTGCGCCTACCTGAAACCCTTCTTTGACCAGCACATCTTCGACACGGCCATCGACGCCACTACCAATGACGGCCCGCCGAGAAGGCCGCAATGATCCGATGAAATTTTGGGTGACATTGCGATTTTGCACGACAACTTTATCAACACGAACCAGCGACGGGCCGCGTTTTCCTTTGCCTTGCCCCAACAACGGGTTGCAGCAACACAAAATCGTCAGGCTCAGACACAAGCTGAGCGCCGTCATTCTGATTGGAGGGTTTATCGCCATCAATTTGCCGATGTCGAGCTTCATAATGAACACAGGACGGTTTTTGGGGCACGCGCCGAAATACGATGTGGCACAGCCGCCTTTCTATCTATCTTAGTTACCAAATCCCAATTGAACACTGGAACAGATGCCCTGGTTTCGTTCGCTTTTTTCCGCTCGTGAACCCTTTCACAAAAAAAGCATGAGCCTGTAACAGCTCATGCTTAGCGTATTTTGTTGCAAACTGAGTGACTTACTGGGTAATTGACCAGTCACGAACGTAGCGATTGCCTTTTTTGACAATTTTCTGCAGTTCTTCGCTCAATTTGACATTTGGCGTTGTCACAACGCGGCAAACGTTTCTGGAAAGATCAGTGTGAATTTCTTTGACACCTTTGATCTGTGAAAAATCGTTTCGCACGGAAACGGCACAGGCCTCTCACACCATGCCAGGCAAATAAACTTCGAATGTTTTCGAAGTCGGAATGGCTCGTTCCGATGTTTTGACCGGTTGTGTTTTATTTGACTGAGGTTGTGTTTTTTTCTGGACGGGTGCGGAACCGGTTTTGGATGAACCTTTGTTCGCTTTTTTGGTTGGGATTTCCTTCGATTTGTTTTGGCCGGGCCAGCTCAAGCCTTGGGCTTGCAACCAGATGCTATCCAGTCGATGTTGAACGAGTATCGTTTGAAGCTTTTGCTGCTCTTTGTATGCCTCCATCTTTGCGTCGAATTCGGCTTGCAGTTTATCGAGCCGCGCTTTCAATTCGAGAATTGGCTTTTGACGCGCCTTGAGGTAGGTCGCGTACTCTTCGTTCAATTGTTTTTCGATTTCTGATTTAACTTTTTCGCGGTCCTGGTCGGTTGCAGATTTTAGTCGTTGGACCATTGACTCATAAGTTGGCTTTTCTTTTGTTGGCTTGTCTTTTTTTTGCCCGTTTGCCGGTTGTGCCAGGATGCAACTCAAGATTGCCACGCATCCTATTGCGAAAAATTTTCGCATCGTTCCCCCTCTCCATAATGACAAAGTACTCGAGAATTGTTGAATGAGACCTAGGCCCTAAAAGTGTCTCGCAACTTGGAAATAAAAACAATCAGGCGCCCTGGATTTGGGAGTGCAAGCACCACCTATTTCGGTGAGCTAAGGCAACGCAAATTCAGTCTTTCACGGCATTTACGGACTCCGCCAGTGCGTCAATTTTGCCATTAATTTTGTGTAAAAGTTGTAGAATCAGGATGTGAGTTTTCTTGGCATCAATTCCGACTGGGCTGCTGTCACTGTGAATCAGTTCGGCAATTTGGTCGTATTCAGATTTTTCAATTTCCATTTTTAATTCACCTCATTTTCAAACTGGGGATCTGGCTCAGACTCGTTGTCAATTTCGTTGTCATGAACTGCGGGTCCAACATCTCGGCACACGTTGGCAAAAGCCACAAAGCCCACGGTCGCTGCCAACACTCCGATTGAAAAAGCGAGCAGGCTGGGCGAGCCCGAAGACCACCACGACAACGATTCCAGTTTGGCCCAGATCAACAAATGTATCAAAACGGCCACTGCCAATTGTTCACCAATAAACCGCGTCGAACGGATTCGTCGGTTCAGGAAACTCACGGCGGGAAGTGCCAACAATAACAGCACACCGTGAATCGCAAACACACTGAGCGCCGCCTGCCAACCGAGAAAGCCTCCCGTCGCGCAACCGGCTACCAACAACGCTTCCCAAGTTCGCTTTCGTTGTACTGCGTCGGTGACCATCAGTCCCGACACCACGAATCCAATCCAACAGCCAATCAATCCACCAATCAACAGACCAATGATCGGCGTCAAAATTCGATCGCCCCAATCAGGAATCGTTAACAACCCATCCGGTGTGAGTTCTGTCACTCCCCAAAAGCGCACGGTTTGCAAATTGGGAAACGCAATGGCAGCTGCCAAACCCGCTGCGATGACAAACAATGTGAGTCGTCGTGGAATCGGACTTCCGTCAAAGCGCATTAATCCCATCGCCAGTAAGAAAGTGATCAGCCCGCAATGAAACAAGTACATTCCCATCAATTGCGGTTCCATCGACCAAACCAGATACACTACTCCGGTATTTTTATATTCTTGCCCACCTGGAATATTGGCGGCGCCCGTTAAAAATTCCGCCAGAAACAGCAACAGGAAAACGGAGCCAAAAATAAACTCCACCAGTGGGTAGCGAGACGAGATTGGCAACCGGCATTTGCGACAACGGCCGCGAAGTTTGATCCAACCCAACACAGGAATATTGTCAATCAGCCGGATTTTGGCGTGGCAACGAGGGCAAAACGAAGGTTTGAACAGGGCGCTTTTTCCCAACGGCATCCGCCAAACCACAACATTGATAAAACTACCAATACATGCACCAAAAATAAAAAACCACCCGCTGGTTATAAAAGCGGCGAATCGCCGAATAAACTGCTCGTAAAACGAATAGTGAGATCTGGGGTTGCTGGTGGTTGAACTCCAGCCAGTTTGCGAGTTTTTGAACACATACTCGTTCAGAAAAGGAACCAATCCCGCATAAATGCCCAGCGCCAATACGACCGCAAAAATGACGGCAACTAGATTCCAGTTAACGGGGCGTCGGCGAGCCATGCTTTGATAAATCAGATAACGGTCCGAGGTTGAACGCCTGATTATAAGCCAAGGATTTTTTTTGGCTATCGAGCGGTAGGGCCGGTTCCCACCGGCCGATCGGACAAGAGTGATGAATCTTACGAGCACGAAGCGCCAGCGAGTGGTTTTGCGCGGTCCGACCACTCGCTGGCGCTTCGTGCTTGTATGTCACCGAGTCGGCCGGTGGGAACCGGCCCTACTTGAACGTTCAAACAAAAAACCCGGTCGTCCTGACCGGGCTTACGGAAAGTTGTTTCAGATTTAATCAACCGTTTTGATTAACGGTCGATTTCAACATATTCGCCGCCGAATCGGGTTGCCAACGCGCGGAAGACAACGGGATCGATGGTGTGGTGAATGAAATGAACGGAACAATCGCCGTTGACAAAATTGGCGCCGGTCGGATGGTAGCTGCGGAAATCTTCAAAATGTCCGTGGTCATCGTTCGGCGCGTGATCGGCGATTCCGACAATTCGTGACATGGGATGTGCAATTCCCGGTACGATGCCGACCCACGTCACGGCACCGAGGTCACTGACGCGCTCGCCGACGATAATCGTATTGCTCAAACCGTCTTTTAAACTCTTGAACGCAACTTTACTTTGGTAAAAGAAAGTCCCATCACCAGCGCCTGGATTGTCTTCGATTTCAAACGTTCCAAAGACACCTGAATAATTGCATCGCGAGACAAAAACGTCTTCGTCATGTTCGTGGGGATCTTCGTGCGGCCCAACGAGGTGGTCATGTCCGTCATTGATGTAGCTGATATCGACGATGGCCGGTTCGGGATCTGAAGGACAGAGGAACGTGGGAATTCGCGCTTGGCGCAGGTCTTCGTGATAATGGTCGTCAACCGGAATATTGAAATTGATTTGTTCGTGAACACTTACTTTTTCCATAAACGGGAGTATCTGTGCTGACCATGCCCAACCAGGCTCACCTTCCGGCTCATCGCCAATCCAGCCAGCTGGCAGTCGGCGATTGCTGTCGTGATACATGTGCAGCGCCAAACCAATTTGCTTCATATTGTTTGAACACTGAACACGTCGTGCAGCCTCACGAACTGCCTGAACAGCGGGGATCAACAAGGCGATCAAAATTCCAATGACTGCGATCACAACCAGTAATTCA
This sequence comes from Pirellulaceae bacterium, assembly GCA_028280445.1. Classification (GTDB taxonomy): domain Bacteria; phylum Planctomycetota; class Planctomycetia; order Pirellulales; family Pirellulaceae; genus JANQLU01. The sequence goes on from JANQLU010000076.1 coordinate 17,200, forward strand.
ACGAGCGTAAATCCGCGACGATAATTTTTTATTGAATTCATTTTTGACTTTCCGTTTTGTTGATTGTTCGGTAGGACATCTGTTGCCAAAGACAAACAGATGAAATCTGGAGCATGCTGCAACTGAAGTCGATGGTGATCAACCACGATTCACCGAGAGATCACTTCAGCGAAAACACCAAGTCAAAACCTGACATTGCGCAGAGCGATGCAGCGAGAATCTAAATAGAAAGAGGCGGGCCACGGACCGGATGAACATATTCAAACTCATCCGAAACGCAATCAAATGCAAAAATGAATGGTCCCAATGCCAACGATTGCACCAGTGGCAAATCGCAGTCAGCTTGGGATTCGAAACTTTGGTTGAAAAACTCGCAAATCGAACAATGTTGCGAGTCACTGCTGTCGTCCACGTCATCGGATATCGCATCCATCTCGTGATGGGTGTCGCAAGCGCAATCCTGATGAACGCTTTGATGATGAGCCAGACAGCCACAGTCGGAATGAACACCGACGACTTGGTGAAGAACAACACTACCGGTAGAAAGCACTACAAAATATGCAGCAAACAGGCTGGCAAACGCTTTGTAGGCAAAATGCTTCATAGAATTTCTGGTAGATAAAGGTCCGACTCCCCGATGGTATCAGCATAACCCAAAAAGTCAATCCAAATTCACAATCGACTGATTTGCTCGAATAATGATATTTACGGGGAGTTTGCCGATTTTGTTTGCCGATTTCTAAAATGCAGCTTCGTACCTGACCTCACCTGGAAACTCAAAAAATAGTAGTCGAATGCGATTGATAAAAAGGTTTTGGCGGACCATTCAATATTGGAATGAGATCGACGGCGGTCTGTTAGCCGCGGCGGTATCGTTCTATGCATCACTTTCGATTTTTCCACTGATGATGATTTTGCTTGCAGGGTTTGGTTATTTCCTGCGGTTCACTGGGCAAGGCCAGGATCTGCAGTCTCAAGTGCTGAAATATGTTGCCGACCAATCCACGCCGAAACTTGCCGATCAGATCAGTACGTTTTTGGGACAGATTGAATCCAGCTCGTTTTTCAATGGACCACTCGGATTGATTTTTCTGCTCATGTTGGCCATGGCGATGTTTGTCAATTTCGAGCGCGCGTTCGCGAGAATCTGGCGAACGAAAACCGAACCGATTGGTATCTGGAAAAACACTAAACGCATTCTGCTGCATCGATTTCGAGCGTTCGCCATGCTGCTGGTGGTGGCCATGTTGGTGATTGTCAATTTTCTGTCCAACATGACCATTGATGTGGTCGCACAATTTGTGGGCGATTTCTATCTGTCACAAGGTTGGTGGCGGGCCGTGCAATCGGGTTCTGCGATTCTGATCAATACCGTTCTGTTTGGCATTATCAATCTCACGCTGCCTAGCGTTTCGGTACGATGGACCAAAGCGCTGCAAGGCGGGTTGTTTACCGCGATCACTTGGGAAATGGGACGTTACATTTTGGCTTGGATGGTGATTAGCGATAAATACAACGCGTTCGGTGTCGTTGGAGTGTTCATGGGGCTGTTGCTCTGGATGTTTTATGCCAGTTCCGCCATCTTGCTAGGCGCCGTGTTTGTCCGCGTCGCAGATAATAAATCCAAGGACGAATCCAACGAGCAAGCAACTGACCAGACCGAGAACACCGAGGAATCAAAAGTCGATGGCTAGCCCCATTTTGTTTTTCACTGCGTTGTTCATTACGATCTGTGTGGCAAAACTATCCTCAACCGCGTTGCCGACGGATTTAAAAAACGTAATTTCGTCGTCGGCTTGACGTCCCATAATTTGACCACGAATAACATTTCCCATTTCACCAACGATCGCTGATTTGTCGATCGCGCCAGCTGCGATCGCTTGATGCAAATCGCCCGCCATCAAGGCTGGTTTCAGTTGATCGACAAAAATTTTCGATCGCGCAACGGTTTCAACCGGAATCTCTGCGGCCTCGGGATGATGTGAACCGACCGCAACCAGATGTGTTCCCGGTCGAATCGCAGCTGCGGAAAAAACCGGTTTCGATGAATTAGTGACTGTACAGACAATGTCGGCAGATTCCACCGTTGTCTCAGCAATTTCTCCAACGTCGACTTGACACGGTAACTGTTGGCTCAACTTCTCGCACAGCGCTTCGCATTTTTCGCGGGAGCGCGAATAGATCAAAACTTTTTCAATATCTCGGATTTGGCAGACTGCCTCGATATGGGTTCGCGCCAGGACCCCCGCTCCAATGATGGCCAGGACTCGGCAATCCTGACGTGCCAAGACATCCGAAGCCGCGGCGCTGGCGGCGGCAGTTCGAATGGCCGTTAGCGATGTTCCATCGATCAGCGCGAGCGGTTTGCCAGTTTCCGGATCGAGTGCCAATACCGAAGCCAATACGGTTGGCAAATCGTGCTCATGATTGTTCTGATAGACCGTTGCAATTTTGATCGAAAGTATTCGTTCGTCAGCCGTTTCAACAAACGAAGGCATGGTCAGCACCGTTCCCTCGTGCGAGTCGATATCCAAATGCCCACGAGCGGGAACAATCGCTGACCCGTCAGAAATCGCAACAAACGCTTTTTTCATTCCTTCGATCGCTTCGGCCATCGGCAAACACGATTGCACTTGCTCGAAATTCAAAATCAACACAGGCATACCTTGTTTCGTATTTTCAATGACTTGACCATAATATCGCTTTGATTCCAGGAAACCGAGTACGAGTAATTCACGACAAATGAAAATTAAATGGATCCGGGCTTACCAAGTCGACTTACCGCTACACGAGGGCAGCTATAAATGGTCGGGTGGCAAATCGGTCGACGTCTTTGACTCGACGATTGTTTGCATTGAAACCGAATGCGGTTTATTGGGCTATGGCGAAATTTGTCCGCTCGGACCGTTTTACCTCGCGGCCTACGGCGGTGGTGTGCGAGCCGGAATCCAAGAATTGGGGCCGCATCTAATCGGCATGGACCCAACCAAAATTGGACCGATGAACGACCTGATGGACCGGGCTTTGAAGGGCCACCCCTATGTCAAATCGGCGATCGACATCGCCTGTTGGGATCTGTTGGGCAAGGTTTCAAATCAATCCACTTGCGAACTGCTTGGAGGTCGTTTTGGAGACGATTTCGTTTTGTACCGCGCAATTTCTCAAGGTTCCGCCGATGACATGCAGGCCAATGTCAGCAAATATCGTTCGGAAGGTTATTCGCGGTTTCAACTCAAAGTTGGCGGTGATCCGCTGGAAGATATCGACCGCATCAAAGCGGTTTCGGAAATCCTCCAGCGAGGTGACCGATTGGTCGCCGATGCCAACACCGGCTGGTTGATGCACGACGCCGCGCGGGTGGTGCGAGGTGTTCGAGACGTCGACGTTTATATCGAACAACCCTGTTTGTCTTACGAAGAATGTCTGTCGATTCGACGTCGAACGGACCACGCATTTGTCATGGACGAGTGCATTGATGGAGTCGCCGCGTTGTTACGTGCCCATTCCGACCGAGGAGCCGATGTCGTCAATATCAAAATCAGTAAGTTTGGTGGGCTGACCAAAGCCAAGCTTGCTCGCGATCTGTGCGTTTCGCTGGGCATTGCGATGACGATCGAGGATAGCTGGGGAGGCGATATCACGACCGCTGCGATCGCTTGCTTGGCACACAGCACACCGACCGATTTGCTTTTTACCTCGACCGATTTCAATAGCTACGTGACCGTTAGCACGGCCGAGGGTGCACCGCAGCGAGTCAACGGACGCATGTCCGCTTCTCACGAACCCGGCTTGGGAATTACACCTCGCATGGATGTGTTAGGAACACCGGTTGTGGAAATTAGTTAATCGTAGGGCCGGTTCCTACCGGCCGATTCGAACAGCAATCGTAAGCGCGAAGCGCGATAGGATTTTGCATCAGGAGTTGCAACTCCAGTTGAGCCAACGAATTCCTACAATCGTAAGCGCGAAGCGTGAGCGAGGGACTACAACCACACAGATGTGCTGTGAAACGTAGTCCCTCACTTACGTTTCGGGTTGTGATTGTTGGAAGTTCAAGTAGGGGCCGGTTCCCACCGGCCAATCATACAAAAAATGGCCGGTGGGAACCGGCCCTACCGACGTTATTTAACAATTCGTTTCATGTACTTTTTGTACAGTTCGGTATGCATGTTGTTGTCAACATCAACCGGTTTGCCACCAATAAACATGTGGATCACGTTCGACGTTGCTTGTAACGGTGAACGATCGGTGATGATGATATCCGCACGTTTTCCAACCGACAACGAACCGACTTGATGATCGATGCCAAAGATTTTTGCGGTATTGGACGTCATCGCCTTGAGCGCTTCGGCTTCTGGCAAACCAAAACCGACGGCCAAACCTGCTGAAAATGGCAGGTCACGGGCATGCGTGTTGCTGTTTGAATAAAACGCAAACAGCACACCGGCTTTGTGTAGCTTGGCTGGCAGCGAATAAACCGAATCGTACGGATCGTATGCGTTTCGCACCGAAGCTGTCGTCGACCCAATCAAAATTGGAATGCCCGCTTTGGCAATCTTGTCAGACACTTTCCAGGATTCCGTACCACGATCACGCAAAATGACGCGCAAGTCCATTTCTTTGGCAAACTCAATTGCGTCCAAGATTTGAGTCGCGTTGCTGACGCCAATGACTACCGGTTTTTGTTTTTGGACGTACGGTGCCAATGCTTCGAAATCAGCGTTAAATGGCGGAGCAGGTTTGCTCAACTCCTTGGCGACTTTCTTGACGCGAACGTACTCACGTGCATCAGCAAACATCTTTTTAACTTGCTCGTAAGGCGACAACTCGGGTTTTGGTTTTTCGGGTTGCTCTTCGGTGCGAGTTCGAGAAAATCCGAATCGGCGACGTCGCGCAGACGATGCACCAAGTTCCTTGCTGGGCAAAGTCATTTCGAGTGCCAGTTTGTTGACAAACGTCATCTCATCGAAATTCCAGCCATCCATTTGCGTCACGGCTGACTGTCCGGCAATGTATCCACCTTGCGGCATCGTGACGCTACAAGTGATGCCGGTAAATCGCGCAATGCCGATCAGTTTGGAATCCGGCTTGATGGCCGTGCCGACTTCGAGTGCCGGTTTATATTCACCTTGTTCACCCGCATCGGATAATCCGAGATCACTGACGGCAACCGTATTTCCGCCATCAACCAAACCGGGATAAACTTGCAGATTCGAACCGTCAACCACTGTCGCTCCTTCGGGAACGGCGAGATCGCCTGCTCCCATGGCAGCAATTTTTCCGTCTTTGATAATCAGCGTGCCGCGTTCTATCGGTGCGGCAGTGACAGGAAAGATCGCTGCATTTTTGATCGCATAAGTGCCATTGGCACTGATTTTCGGAGTCGACGCCATCACACCTGTTTTGTCGACCAACGGATAAGGTCCGCCGCGTTCGCCCGGTCGCTCAAAGACAACTTCGCCGTCAATCAACGTCATGAAGCAGCGGGCAAAAGTGTTTAACGGATGGCCATTAAAAATCGCGATGTCCGCTTTTTTGCCAACTTCGATCGAACCCACTTTTTTGTCGATCTTCAAAGCGATAGCGGGATTGAGCGTTACCGTTTTGATCGCCTCCTGGTAACTCATGCCACCCCAGCGGACCATTTTGGCCGCGTCATGATTGAGCCGTCGTACGCGCTCGCCGCTGTCGGAGTTCAAAATGGCGACGCCGCCAGCTTTGGCAAACATCGCAGTGTTGTATGGAACGGCGTCGTAAGCTTCGACTTTGTAACCCCAGAAATCAGCAAACGTTGACAGATGAGCGCCGTTTTTTCCGAATTTCATGATCTCGGGTGCGACTTTAAACGCTTCGAGGCCATGTTCGAGTGTCAAATTTTCGATGCCATAACGCGTAAACGTTTTTAACAACATCAGGATTTCACCCGAGTTGTAGCAATGGCAGTGAACCAGCAGATCGCCGTCCAGGACTTGCACCAACGCTTCGAGCCTCAAGTCTCGCCGCGGCGGATAAACCTGGCTTTTCTCGTCTTGTGACAGAGCGTTGTAACGAGCCCAAGTATCCTTGTACTGTCGAGCTTGTTCAAACGCCAGCCGCAAAACAGATTCGACTCCCATTCGCGTGTTGGGATATCGATTCTGGTTGCGAATCACATTTTCACCCAACGCGAATTTGATCCCCGGCGCGAATTCTCGGAACAACAAATTTTGCGGCTGCGCACCGTATTTCATTTGAATGACAATCCGCTGCCCGCCAATCGTATTGGCGCTACCGTGCAGAACGTTGGCCGTCGTGCAACCACCCGCTGCAGCGCGGTACAACGTTAAATCGCTGGACCGCATATTGTCGGCGCAGCGAACCTCGGGTGTTACCGACAATGTTCCTTCGTTGCCCCCGGCCACCATGTGGGAATGGCAATCGATGATTCCAGGCATCACCCACGCACCGCTTCCGTCGATGACCGTGTGGCCTTCGGGGAACACATCGATCTTGCCAATTTTCTTGATCACGCCTTTGGTAATCAAAATCGAAACGTTCGACAGGGTTCCGTTGGCAGCGGTTACGACATTCGTGTTTTTGATCACGACGTTGCCGCCAGTTTTGGTTTTTGGTTTGCGGCTGGCGTCGGTTTCAATCGGCCAATCGGCAACGATAATTTTTTCTTCGTCTTTTTCCGATTTGCCTTTCGAGTCGCCTGATTCGGATGATTTTCCGCGTCCTTTTTTGGCCTCGGTTCCTTTCGGCAAACCCTTTCCTTTGCCTTTACCTTTTCCTTTGCCCCGACGGCTCGATTGTCCCTTTCCTTTTTTCTCGGCTTGATCAAACATTTCGCCGTTGACGACAGTAAATTTGACCTTCGTTTTTTTGTTGAACAGATCGCCATCGGTCAAAACGAGGTTGGCGATTTTCCCAGATTCGATCGTTCCCAGCTGATTCTCTAGGTTAAACAGCTTTGCCGGGCGGATCGTCAAAGCGGTCAACGCTTCTTTTGCACTCAGCCCGTTCTCGACCGCCAATCTGAGATCTTCGAAAAATTTCTTAACACTTTCCGAACCGTTGGTTGAGAAGATAATCGGAATTCCGGCCTTGGCCAAAGCTGCTGCGTTGTTGACCTCTTGGTGCCATTTCGCCACTCGGTCTTCGAGAATTCCACGAGCCACCGGTATACGTTTGTCAATTTTGTTTTGCGTCGGACGGCTCGGAGGTCGGTTTCCGAATCCGCGACCGCGTGGCGTACTGGTTTCACCCAACTCGGGTTTTTTGCGGAAATTCAAGCGAACAATCACAGGATTGTTTGTCATTTTGAGCTGTTGAATCGCCTGAAAACCTTTGCGAGCGTCGTCAACAATCAGATCCAAGCCGAATTCGTTTGCCAAATTTTGAGCGCGATTGATATCGTCCATGTCGTTCGCTGGGAAAACAATCGGCTGTTGCCGTTTCAGATTTTTTCCCAAAGCAGCCATCGCGGGATCCAATGGCGGACGAACCAGTCCGCGTTTGACGCGTTGATAAATTTCCCATTTCGTCTGGTAATGTTGTCCATCCAGAAAATTCTGTCGGAGATGAGCAACGGTGCCCATTCTGCTGCTGGGATAACCGCGACCACTGGATCGCCATCCGCCGACCATTGCAAAATCGGTTTGCAAAACCCGGTCGCGTAGCGCCGTCGTGTTTGGATTTGCCAAGCTGACAAAGGTACTCGAACCGTTTAACAACTCGCCGCTCGGCATCACGTGAACCGCTGTGAATCCGAAACGCCGCCAAGCTTTTGCATCGTCATCGCCAATTTTGAGAAAACGCGCAGAAGAGTAATCAGGATAAATGCCTTTGCGATTCACTTGCCGTGTCGCCGCAACAATTTGAGTCGATAAATCGATATCGCGACGATCTTCACCGGAACCGGTCTTGCGTCCACCTTCTTCGCCATCAGGAATCCCTTTGTAGGTTCCCGCATCAATCAGCCCGGGATAAATCGTCATCCCGCTACCATCGATCACTTTCGCGTCGTAAGGAATTTTCACATCGTCGCCGACCGATTCGATCAATCCGTTGCGAATGACGATCGTCCCTTTTTCGATCACCTTGCCAGGTTGAGTCACAATTTTCGCGTCTTTGATTGCGTAAACTGCCGTGTCGTTGGCAGCAATTTCTCCGGTGCAAACGGCAAAAAATAGCGCTGCGATGCAAAAATGGATGAAGCCAATGAAATAGCGTTGATTGATTTTCATGGTCGATCTCAAGAATAAATGCTGATCATTTTTCGGGCGCATATAAGATCGTCGTTGACGCCGTTTGTGGTGTCAAGCAAGCGCCACGCATTCCAGTGACGGCGATAAAATTTGCCTCAGTGGCTAAGCGGGGTTACTTGGGATAATCGCGCCCCTGGCTACTTTTTTCACAAGAGTTCGACCAATCCTGAAACTGCTTTGTGAGTTGTTTGACCAAATCCGTTTGCTGGGACGCGATGTCCTTCGTTTCGGCGAGATCGACACTCAAATCATACAGCTGCCAGTTGTTATTTCGACTACGATAAATTTTGTAACGGTCGCCGACGAACGATTTCTGGTTGCCGTGTTGAAATCCGATGTAAGTGCCGCGTTTTTCCTTTTTTTGACTGATGACCGGCATCAATGAAACGCCGTCGATCGGACGCTTGTCTGGCATTTTCAGCCCTAGCGCATCGATGATCGTTGGAAAATAGTCGCTGGTTACCGCCGGAAAATTTGTCGTTCTCGACGATTTGATTTTGGCAGGCCATTCGATAATGCCGGGAACACGTACACCGCCTTCGTACAATGAACGTTTGCGGCCGCGCAGATGTTTGGCCGAACCCGGCGCTTTCGAGTTGCCTTCGGGACCATTGTCACTGCAAAAACATAACAACGTGTTGTCGGCAATACCAAGCTGCCGAAGTTCGGATCGCAATCTGCCCATTTGTTTGTCGATCGCCGCGACGCAGCCGTAATAGTTGCGTCGATAAACATCGTATTTCGCGTAGGGCTTCACGTCTTCGGCGCTGGCAACAACTGGTAGATGTGGCGCGTGAAACCAGACCACGGCTAAAAACGGTTTTTTGTTTTTTGCCGTTTTGCGAACGAATTGAATCGCCCGATCCATGATGATTTTCGAATCGTCGCCGTCCAAATTTTCTTTGACAATTTCCCCGCGTTCATCCCAGTAACGCGTGCCGTAGGACACAGCCTTTGATTTGTCAGTAATTGCATCCCACGCTTTCCTGCCAGCGTTTGGAGGTTTGATCATCGGATCATGGGTAGGCACCTTGGCTTCCGTGACAAAACAAACATCGTATCCATGTTGCTGCGGTGGCGAAAAATGTCCTTTGCCTTTGGGGCTTCCTCCTCGATTGGAATCACGAATTTCTGTGGTCAACGTGCCCAAATGCCATTTTCCAAAATGCCCCGTGGCGTAGCCTTGTTTCCGCAAAATTTCAGGGAGAGCGATTTCCTGTTTTTTCAGATGGCCGGCGTTGGCCGTAGTCACGCCATATCGATAAGGGTGCCGCCCCGTTAACACTGAACCGCGCGTCGGACTGCAAACCGGCGCGGCAGCGTAGAACCGATTAAATTTCAATCCATTGGCGGCCATGGCGTTCAAATTGGGAGTTTTGATTTTTGACTCACCGTTGTAACACTGCAAATCACCCCAACCGAGATCGTCACACATCACGAGGACGATATTCGGCTGATCGGCAGTCGCATGCGACGACAAAATACCAACCACGACCAATCCTACGGACCAAAGGAATCTGGCGAGTACGTTTTTCGTGTTGCGCATTTGAAATTGTGAGTTCGCATTCCAACTAATTGAAACGCTGCCAGACTTGCATTTTATGGGTTCGATTGAGTTTTTGGCAGAATGGTATTGGCGCATTAGTTACTTACCCGAAATAGTAATTCACTGAGATTGAAAAAGTATATTGCAAGGAATTAATCAAAACAATGTTTTCAAACGCCACGAAAGATGAAAAAAACACTCGACAAATGATTCGGATCCGATGCAAGTCAAATAAACAACAGAAAGAAAGGGATGTCAGATTAAGTCTCAACGAGTTCAAGTGAACTGAAGTGAACGTTGAATCTATGCTTTCTGTTGAATCCGAGGCAAATCTTGAATGTCTTGATCGTCAATTCGTGTTGAGCTACTTTGTAATCTGCCAGTTCATTAATTTCGCGTGTTATGGCTTTCAGCCGTCGTACGGGAACTGCTTTGACGTTTCCATCATTTGAATGCAGACAATGAAACAATTTCTTTTTATTTTGCTTTTTGCGATTCAAATTAGCTGGCCAATTGAACCATTTTTGTTTGCCCAGCCTGATGAGCAATGCAAATCCATTTTTCGAATCCACGTTAATTGTCCAATCTCATCAATGGTCTGATATACCAGTTCCCATTGCTCTTCCAGATTTTGAATGGCATTGGGGTTCATTTTCTTGTAGTGATCATAGAGCGTCTGCTCAAATCTTTCACGAAGTTTGCGAAAATCAGTTCCGGTTGACTTGCTGGCATTTGAGGCAAATTCATCTATTTCCGAATCGTCGAGTATCCAAACCGGCATCTCGTCGATTCTCTTTTGAACCAGCTTTGAATTTTTACCTGCCACCTGTTTTAAATACTTGCTGACGTTCTGATCTTTATTGGCCAAGTAGTCCAGAGTCGCGCGGAAATCGGTTAGCAAGTGTGAAAACACTCGCCTATTTTTTAAAAATTCAATTCGAGATTGATCCAGAACAAGATTTCTGCCTTGGGCTGGAGCGAGAGAGTACCCCACCGTTAAAAGCAGGCTGCTCGACAAAAGAAGCTTGGCGACACTTCTGCACATTTCAAAACTCTTTAAAAGTTTACAAGTAACTTAACTGTAACTTGAAAAAATTTACAAAGGGCAGACGGAACATAGAAACACCAAAATTTGTGATAGGGCTAAGGAGCTTCGCAAGTTGTACTCGCGCGAATCAATTCGTGAACCGAATTGCGGAAACAAAAAGGGACGGGAAATGAAAGGAGGAAGTGATAGGGACAGGCGAGTTTCAAATCACCTTTATTATTCCATGTGGTTCACAATTCCTTATTCAGAAAAACGGTCAAAAAGTTCGTTCAGAATGCCGGATTCAACCCCAGCCCTGCTCACATAAACTTCGATCTCAGGTTCACTATCCTCTGGGAATTCAACCTCCCAACGTTCGCCCGGAACATAGACCAACACTCGAATCGTTCGTGGAGTGTCGATACTTAAGTCGTAGTGAATATTTCTCGCTTGAAGTCGTTCGATAAAGTCATGGAAACTTTTCAACGTCGTCGATTCATGTTTCGTGTTACTTGTCATATTTTTCGTCCGTAAGCAGTTTCTTGATGGTTTTGTATCCGATTTCGCCCGCTTTCGCTTTTCTTTTTCGCAGGAGAGTGCAAAAGAAGTCGCCAACAAAACACTAGGCAAGTTTCAAACTAACTCAATACGATTTCCAGATCAAACCATCCAACATATGGCCTAAAATTCAATATGTGGCTTATGGTCGGTAATGAAATTGGCTTTCCCTTTTAAGTCCTGCCCTACTCAATACATGGACTAAAAAATCCAAAATATGGTCTAAAATCGGTGTTGAAATTGGCTTTCCTTTTCAAGTTGCCTTACCCAACCGAATTCGTCACACATCACGAGAACAATGTTCGGGTGATCGGCAACCGCGTTCGACGACAAAATGTCAACCACGACAATTCCGACAGACCACGAGGTTCTAGTGCATACCTGTTTCACGTTGCTCTTTTGAATGCCCCCAGAGAATTAAACCGTCTGTCGGTTTGACGTGCGTCGGCACTAAAAAGCTGGCCAGGTAACCGACGATATAGCAAACAACAATTCCGGTAAATGCATACAGGTAACCATGCATGTTCGCCAGCCCTAGCGGAATTCGACTGGCAATCTCAGCAAAATTAATACCCGCCAGGTTCGTTTGTTTGCTGCCTAAGTAAATGATGGACATGATCACCAGGGCAACGACAGCTCCGACCAAACCACCGAATGCGTTCGCGCGGCGGGTAGTGGCTCCCAAGGCAAACAAACCGGCCAACACACCAAGGAAAATCCCAAGTATGCCGATAAATTCATCAAACAAACTTTTGATATTGGGATTCACAAACAGCAGCCCGGTCAATGTGCCCAAAATTCCCATCACCAGCGTGATGACCTGTGCCGCACGTAAATACCGCCGGTCGTTTCCGTCGTTTTTCTTCGTTTCTCCAAACACTTTCCAGGGTTTGAGAAAGTCGGTCACAATTGTCGTCGCACCGCTGTTCATACTGGTCGATACGGTCGATTGTGCCGCGGCAAAAATTCCTGCGACGACTAACCCGGCCAAACCCACCGGCAATTCCTGACTGATAAACAACGGCATGATGCGATCGGTTGTGATGGTTGGATCGAGTTTGGCGGGATTGGAACGATAAAACATCCACAGCGCCGTTCCCAGTCCGAAAAAGATAATCGCCGACGGCACGGCCATCAGTCCATTGAGCCAAATCGATCTGGCAGCCTTGTTTATATCCGGCGTTGTCATGTAGCGTTGCACAACCGCCTGGTCGGCCGTGTAGCTGGACAGGTTTTGCCCAAACCCGCCGACGATCACTACCAAAATCGTCATCGTTGTGAAATGTGCCGGATTCAAATCAAGATTAACAACATGAAATTTTCCAGCATCAGCAGCCGCCGAAAAACCATCCGCACCAGCACCTTGCCAAGCAAAAAACAAACACAGCAGCGCGCCGCCCAACAGCACAAACGTTTGAATAGTGTCGGTCCACAAAACAGCTTCGATACCACCGAGCGTACAATAAATGATTGACAAAACACCCATCACCATCACGCATTGCGCGGGCGTCATGGGAGTCACACTTGCCAGCGCCAACGAAGCGAGCGCCATGACGACGCCCATGCGAAATACGTGAAACAGCGTAAACGTTGCCGAACCGATGCGACGCACCGTGCCGTTGAAACGTCTTTCCAGATATTCATAAGCACTCGTTGCATCAATCCTCCGGAAAAAGGGCAAGGCAATATAAATTGCGATTGGCGCGACGCCCAAAATCAACAAACTGCCAAACGCGTAAACCCAATCTTGAGCAAACGCCTTGGCCGGAATCGCCATATAAGTAATCGAACTGAGCATCGTGGCATAAATCGAACAGCCGGCCACAAACCAATGCACATTTTTGCTGCCGCGAAAGTAATCATCCGTATTTTTGTTTTTCCAAGTGAAATAGACTCCCACCAAAACGATCAACGCCAGGTAGACAATCAGCACCAGCATGTTCGCCGTCCCGAACACGGATTTTTGTTGATTGACAGTCACCACCCAGACTTGATTCGAACGGACGCGGGGCCGAATTTCACCGCTGACCAAAAAAATTTGATTGTTAACTTTGACCGCTGGAGTCGTGACTTGATTGACAGGCAATTGTCCAAATTCGGTCCATGCATCGGTGATCGTATGATAAGCGTAGGCTGTTTTGGGAAACCCTGGATGATCGAAATCGGCCCAGCTGTAATCGTCGCGACCACTGTCTTTTTTCGCCGCCAGGAATTTTTGAATGATCGAACCATCCGCATAGCCGAGGACAAGAATATGAGATTGCCCAAAAGCCACTGCCGTTCCGGCGCTCAATGGCATCATCGCATCGGCATGTTTTCGCCACGGCGACTGTCCGTCGTATCGACCAGTTTTCGGGTCGAATTTTTCTGGAACATAACGTTGGGACTCAAACGACCAGACATCCCGAAAGAACTTTAAATTGTTCAAATCCGCCGTATCGGTTCCAGGTTCAAAACGACGGCCTCCAATGATATACAGCTGTTCCTGAAAGCCGTCATGTTGCGCCGCGACCAAGGCATGTTCTCGGGGCGGAGCGGCTTCAGGTAAATCGGGAACTCGCTCCCACCGCTGAGTCGTATCTTGCGCATCTTTTTCAATCGATTTTAAATTGAGCCGCCAAACGATTTTGGACGGTTGCTTTTTTCCGGCGATTACAACATTGCCGGCAAACGCGTAGACGTAATCTCCGATCTGCGTGGCGCCTCCTTCGGTCGCTGGCAATGGGAGATCGGGAATGATGCGATCGTTTTCGACAACCGTTCGTGTTTCTGGATCATAAATCAAAACAAAAGTGCGTTTTGTCGGTCCGCGCGAGTCGTGGCCTCCCAACACCAGCACGCCGACGGATGTGCTGACCACCGAACAATAGCCGATCGGTTTTGTCAGCCGAAACGACTGCTGCCAAACGAGTGCATCGGTGTCGGAATCGCAGTCCGGCAAAACCCAACCTTGCGTGTGGTATTTTTTGGGCAAGGTCCAAAGATCGGGGGCATCAGGTTTGGCGAAATTCGCTCCGCCCGCCACGATGACGGCTCCACGATGGTAACCGACAATGGGTCCGGCAACACCGATCGGATCTGGCAAAGGTGGAATGTTGTGAACGTTGAGACGATTTTGCGCTGCGGTGTTTGACCAGAGCAAACAGAACGTTATCAAGCTCAGCGCACAAAACTTCATTTAAATGTCTCTAAACATTATCAGGTTCCAATTCCGTGGCACGCTTCAAGACATTCAATTCGTCCAGACGCTTGGCAAATTCCTGATATTCGTTTTCGGTCAACGGCGCGTAGGGCGGGCGACATGGGCCAACGTCATAGCCGATAAATCGCATCACGGCTTTGCGATAGGACCAGTTTTCAAATTCAACGACCAGATTAGTAACTTGGTTAATTTCAGCCTGCAACCGTGCCGCTTCGACGACATTGTTGTCGTTGTAATGTTGGAAAATTTTGACGTAATGGCTCGGAGCAAAATTATATGTCGAACCAATGCCGCCATCGAAACCCAATGACAACGCGGCTACCAATTGTTCATCAAACCCGTTCAACAATTGAACCGGTTTTTCAACCCGCCGAACCAGTTGCTGCACCGAATAGTAATTTGAACCCGTGTATTTGAGCGCGGCAACATTCGGGAGATCAAACAACGCCGCATCCCGCTCGGGCACAATTTCCGAATTCAACGAATAGCACATAAACGGCAAATCGGAAGCGGTCGCAATCTGGCGATAATGCCTCAGCATCCCCTCAAATGTCGTACCGTGAAAGATCGGGCCAATCGATGCGATCCAATCGGCGCCGGCCGCAGCGGATCGTTTGGCAAGCGCTGCGGCCGCCTGAGTGCTGGGATGTCCGACATGAGCAATTATTTTTCCACGACCATTGGTGTGAGCAATCGCGTGTTTGATAACGGCCAATCGCTCATCCAACGACAGCAATAACCCTTCGCCCGTCGACCCCGTCACAAAAAATCCATCGACACCCGCTGCGAGCTGAAAATCAATGATTTGCGACAACATCTCGAAATCGATATTCAGATCATCATCAAACGGAGTAAAAATTGCTGGGAATATACCGCGGAGCATCGGGTTCGGTTGGTTAGGTGAAGCCATCGAATTTGTCGCGTTTTATTTTGACCGACAATGCAAAGATTTTGAATCGTGGCTTGAAAATTTATTCACAAAGTAGCCACCCACAAAACCTGCTCCGTCCTGGCCTCTGCGTCTCTGCGTGAGCCTATCTGCAACACCTGTGCGCTCCACGCACACAAGGTTGTCCGTGGCTCGGCAGGAGCCTCGCCCTCCCGAATCTCGCCCGCCCGCATTTCGCCCATGAAAGTGGCAACCGGTTCAACAATTTGTTACAACCAAAGGGCGTCTTGCGTCAGTGACAAATTCAACTAGCGAGTGATCGTCATGTCTTTTAGTAGAAAACCTTTCTTTCCATTATTTATCGCGCTTTTGTGCTTTGTGCTGCTTCCGTTTACCCCGCTTGCTGGTCAGGAAGTCACTCCCAACCAGTCCAGTTTGAAACTGGCACCCAAAAACAGCGCTTTTTATTGGTCGGTCTCCAATGTGCGAGCACAAATAGACCGCGTTTGGAAAAGCAACGCTATTCAAAAAGTCGTGAAGTATCTCGACGAAGAAGGGGTTGTACCTGAACAGCTCAAGGAAGATTTTCTCGAAGGGATCATTGAGAGCATCGCTCGCGAATCGGGAGTGGACGAAGACGAAATTTACGACTGGATGGACAAACAGGAAAACAAAGACCTGCTGGCGCTGATCACCGACGCCCTGTCCAGTGAAATGTATATGTTCGCCAACGATGACTACTGCGACCTGATGGGAGCCTACGTCGATATGTACAAGAGGATGAGCAACATGATGTTCGAAGTGATGCTCTCAGGCGACATCGAAGTCAGTCAGGAAATGATGAAAACGATGCTGCCCAAAGTTCTTTCAGTAAAACAAGTGGAAAAAATGAAAGTTCCCGACATCGTCGTTGGATTTCAAATCACCAACGAAAAACGGGCCATCGAGCAAATCAAACGACTGGAAGCCCTCATTCGAACGGCACTGGACGATGCCGATGCCAAACCGTGGGCCGATCGACTCAAATGGCAAAAAATTGGCGATGGAAACTATCTCACCATGACTGCCAAAGGCGAAGATATTCCCTGGAAGGTTGTACGCGAAGAAGTAGTGCCTGAAGCCAAGGATGTCATTGATTACTACAAAGATGCCCTCAGTAAAAAAACCATGGCCGTCGCAATCGGCGTCTACAAAAACAATCTGATTCTCACCGTCGGAGATGATCTGACGCATTTGAAAAATTTCGCCAGTGGCGAATCGTTGCTGAGCCATCCGAAATTCGCCAAGGTCCGCAAGGTCGCTTCGAAACGATCTGCATTCACGATGTATATGTCACAACGTATGGCTGACAATTCATACACCTGGAGTGAGTATTTGCAGCAGCAATTCACCACGACCGTTGCAATGTTCGTCGGATTCTCCACGTTGTCCGACAGAGACGAAGATGAAAAAGGCGACAAATTCACGAAACGAATCCGTGCTGATTTGAAAGAATTGGCCAAAGATGTGGAAACGTTGACACCCAAAGCCGGCGCGTTTCTGTCCCACTCGTTCATGACATCGACTGGTTATGCAGGATTCAGTCAAAACTGGGCGGAAAACAAATCGCATGATGGATCCAAACAGCTCGATATCCTGCAAAACGTCGGTTCAGATCCGATTGCTGTTTTTGCCGCTCGAAAACCTTACCGACCGCAGGATTACGAAATTTTTGCCAAATGGGGAAACAAGATCCTCGGCTATATCAGCGAGATGGGTGGCGAAGATCTGGTGGGAATGGAATCCGACGAGTTCCAAGCCGTGTACGAAAAAGTCAAAGGAATGATGCTCAAAATTCACAATTCGATCAAAGATCATTGGCTGCCTGCGTTCAAAGATGGTCAGAGCGCATTGGTGATCGATGCCAGTTTGAAAAGCAAACAGTTTCATCCGATGATGCCTGCTGCCAAACAGGAACTGACATTGCAGCAACCGGTACTGCTGTTTGGCGTTAGCGATCGCGATCTGGTCAAAAAAGGAGCATCCACTTTTATCGAAGTTGCCAATGAAGCAACGACACTCGTCATGAAAACTTTCAACGAGGACGCTCCGCCATTCGAGATTCCACCTGCCAAAGTGGAAAAAGCAGGTGACGCCGAGTACTACTATTATTCGCTGAAAGATTATCTTGGCGGCGAAGATGATTCGCTTGGTGCCACCGCCGGTCTTTCAAAAAACCGTCTGGTTTTAACATTGAATCGCGATACGGCCAAACAGTGCATGGCAAAATCCTCGGTCAAATACAACTCGTTCGTCAACGAATATGTCGGCAAGAAAATTTCGCGATTCAACTATCTCGACTGGAACAAATTGATGGTCGTTTGGGAGGGTTGGTTCGAGTACTTGATCGATCAAGCCGATGAACAGGGGATGATTGATGAATCATTCGAAGAGTTTATTCCAGCGATTGAGCTCGCGATGGATGTGATCGGCTGCCTGCAAAACATTTCATCCGTTTCGTTTGTCGAAAACGAATCCGTGGTAACGATGTATGAATGGAAATTTAAAGACATTCCAAAATAAAGCGTGATCGAATTTGTTAGAGATCGTTTTTCGATCTCGACGGCAAAGCGTAACCGAGTTTTGGATGAACGGCAGCCATGCGATTTTTGGATCTTGTTTTTGAACGAATCCGGCGCAGCGCGTTTCTGTATCGATTCGCGCTGTTTACCCGCGTATTGTTGGCAGCCGGATTTATCCCAACCGGGTTGGTCAAATTGTTGGGACATCGTTTTACGATCATCCCGGTTGAAAATCCCATCGGCGCGTTTTTCGAAGCGATGTATCAAACAGGCCTTTACTGGAATTTCCTGGGGTTGTGCCAAATCGTCGCCGGTATTTTACTTTTGATTCCGCGCTGGGCACATTTGGGAGCCGCCCTTTTTTTGCCGATCATCGTCAACATTTTTATCATCACCGTCAGCTTACCATTTGGCGGCACACCTTTGGTAACAGGCCCGATGGTGTTGGCAGTCACGTTTCTGTGCGTGTGGGATTACCACCGTTTCCGGTCGATACTGACAACATCGCCAATTCAGCTGACGATCACCGAACATCGTCTAGAGTTTTGGGAAAAAGTGGGATTTACTGTTTGGAGTTTGTCACTGCTGAGCGTATTTGGAATTCTCCGCAGCAGCTATATCTTGGATGGCAAATTAGCGATTGTCGCCATCGGTTTAGGTTTGGTTGCCGGTATTTTGACTTTGGTTCGATTTTTCTGGCTCTGGATGACAGGAAATTTTAGCGTTGGAGCCACAAGTGTTGGTGACCTCGCAACCCAAAGCGTGAGCAAGGGGTCTCAACCACACTGATGTGCGTTGAAACGTAGTCCCTCACTCACATTTCGGCTTGCCAACAACTATGAGCGACAGCTTGATAGCTGCTGGCATCGAAAGATCGTCGGTGAAGGCATTTACAAAGTTGATTAAATCTTGCTGAAACTTTGCGGAAAATTTTTGGGGACTGGAAATCTGTGCCGATAAGACAGGGTAATCGGCCTCACGAATTAACACTTCGTTGCGGACGACTCACGTAAATCGCACGGATTATCGTCTTTGTTCAAACGTCAGATGTGATTGAGAAATTGCACAATTCAATTGAGTTGTGCAATCAAAATACGGCGGAAACTTTCACTTCGTTTTGTTGATGGAGGTCGGTATGAATGTGTTTCGAATCCAGATCACACTGCTGGCTGCATGTTTTATTTTTGTCACTGGAAAAACACAATTTGCTCAACAAACGACGAACGCTTCACAAGCCAAACCCAAAAGCGAACAATCGCAAACTCCTTTGCCAGTTAACTCGCTACCCAAATCCCAAGACCAATCGTTGCAATCCATTCCGATCGTTACTCCCCTTGAGACACCTCCCATTCCGATAGTCCAGGCGCCTCAAAAGACTGTTCCCCTACCAATTATCCAAGCTGTCCGCGACCGACCGTCGAATCGGCAAACATACCGGCCAAATCAAAACCGATACGCGTTGTCCAACTATCAAAACAAAACACCGACCCAACGACAGGACGACAAACAATCCAACCAACAGGACAATAACCGTAATCCCCAACAATCGCGAAACCAGGAGCGCCAGCGAATTATTGAGCAAGGCCGAGCGGCGTTCAACACGGCGTGTGTTCAATGTCACGACGCGAATCGTTCCCTGAAAAAAAGAAAATCGTATTCGGCATGGCTGACAACTGTAAAACGCATGGCCGCCATGGAAGATGCGAATGTTCGATCGTCAGATTTTGTGCCAATTGCCCGATATTTGGAATCTGTTGGAAAACCGGTTCAAATTACGGATGCTCAACAAGGCGATGCTGGTGATGAAAAAGGGGATGACTCGTCTGACGAAGATACAGCCGCAGATGTCGACCTGGGTCTCAACAACGGTCTCGGTTTCAATTTGTCCTCAACCATTTCACCGTTGTATCGCGGGTCCGATTTTACAAACACGGTCGAGAATCCAGGTATTTTTGTCGATGCATGGATATCGATGGATTTTGATCGTGGCGGAGCGTTTACCGGAAAAGTAACAGTCTGCACCAGTTGCCACAGCCGCGATCAAGGGTTCACGGTCGAACTGGTCGAAGCTACCGCCCGTTTGGATTTGATGAAGGCGTTTCTGGGAGGATGCGAATCAAAGAACTGTGAACCAAGACTTCACATGGCGGTCGAAGCGGGCCGGTTTATCGTTCCATTCGGTGCTATCGCAAACAACTCACACCCCGGAGTTTCGCGCACGGTAACGCTGCCGTTGATGTTCAACATGGGCCGCCGGGTTTTCGGCAACGTTGGCCCACCGCGACAACCGGTTTTGCCGATGCCGTTTTCAGATGAAGGAATCAACACGGAAATCCAAATTGATTTGCCGTTAAAACAATCGTTGAAACTTGATTTTTACGCGACCAACGGATTACAAGACGGACCAGGCGGGCCGTTTTTTGTCAGCCGTCGGTATTACGACAACAACGAACTTCCGGCCTATGGAGGACGCGTCACGATTGGCGGGTCGTATTTAAAACTCGGGGCATCCGCGATGACCGGGGATTATAACGCGACCGGTGCGCCGCAAAGGACGTATGAGATTTACGGTTTTGATGGAACGGCGCGCTATAAAGACATTGTTCGATACTATTTTGAATACGCGATTCGTGATGAAGATTCTCGATTCGGACCTGGCAAAGATTATGTCTACGGAATCGTCAGCGAACTTGAATTTCGTTTGATCAAAAAAGTCAGTTTGCTCGGCAGATATGACACCTTGGAATACCGAGACAATTTGGGGCCCGACACGACACTCAAACGGTTTACCTGGGGATTCAACATGAGTCTACCCGGTGGCAGTACGCTGTTGATCAATCACGAACATTGGATCTTTCCCGACCCGCAAGACGATGTCGATGTCATTGGTGCGCGTTGGGTTGCGACATATTAGAAACGCGCAATTCGAGTGCGAACTTGTTGCATAAAAACGTGAGACGGATTGGGTGGCACTCGGGCGCTGGTAACGAAATAGCTTCCCGGTTTTTGAGCGATTTTCGTTGTTGCGTCGTTGGTTTCTTAAGTTTGGGTGGTCGATTGGGTGCCACTGGCCCCAGCCAGTGGTTGC
>JANQLU010000093.1 GCA_028280445.1 Pirellulaceae bacterium
CCCCGATACGATGACACTCGATTTCTCGATCGCTTCCAACGGGGATGTGACCGAAGGCAATGCTGCCTATACCGAAGCTTATGCTCCGTTCTTGGGTGCGATTCCTTTTGTCGCGCCAGGTAATCCTTGCATGATGCCCAATCGCAGCAACGGTTTGGTCAACATCAGCCCTTGTAGTGGCAATCAGTTTTCGATTGTCTTGTTCCCGATCAAAGGCCAAGTTGCGCCTCGCCAGTGTCCAACCAACGGAGGTCCAAGTGGTTGTTCTACCTGTGGTGGCGGTGATGGTCCCTTGACTCCGTATTTCTGTTTTAATTTGGACGTTCAGATGCAAGGTTCCGTATTAGGCGGCATGGCCGGTCCTGGAGTCTTTTGGTGTCACCATAAACCGGGTTACGCAGCCGCTGGTAAAAGCGATGGCACCGAAGTCGTCTTACGAATAGCCGACTCGGAACTTTGTAATCTGGTCGTGATGAGCGACGAAGAAGATGGCACGGTTGATGGCATTTTGGCTTGTCGCCACAAGGAATACATCGAAGGCCGAATGTACGACGCCAGTGACAATCTGGAAACCGACATCCGTGATGTCGATGAAATTCACATCACGCGGATCGATGGCAGCGTCTTGGTCTTTCAGTTGTGGGACATTTCCCAATCCAACGACAGCGATCTGGATTGGCAATTGCGACTGAAACGTATCGAACAAAACGATCGTACCTTGGTCACCATGTCTTACAACGCCAACGAAGGCATTCCGACTGAGGCGGAAGACTATTTGGGATTCAAGATGACTTTCCAAGCGACCGCAACCGTGGGCGGCAACAAAGCACTTTCCAAAGTGACCTATGCCGGCAAAGCGGTCGACATCACCTACGACGGCCTGTTCCCGGAGTTGGACTATCCCGATGGTTCGGACTTTCGTGTGACTTTGACCTCTGGCACCAACGACAAATTAAAAGTCGAAAGTCCATTCGAACCCACCAAGTATTATTACTTTACCCAGGAATACAACGTTGCCGGCGAAGTGATCAATCTGCCCTGCAAAGTTCTGACTGGCATCAAAGAATCGACCGACACCGATTACCTCTGGGCCATTTCTTACAACTCAGGCAATTCAGCGCAGGCGCGAATTCTCCGCGAAGGAAAAATCCTTGAGCTTTATCACAACGATGGAGACGACGAACGCAGTTTGAGAAAATACGACTCCTGGACACTGGCCAACTGGGACAACTGGTCAGCAACCGGATTTACGACCGAAACCGAGTATCCGGAGATCGAATATGCAGGTTTGGGAACTGACGACACACGCCGTGCCTTCCAGGCTGGCCAAGCCGTTTATCTCAAAACCGGCGAAAAAGTCACGGTCGAGTACGATAGCAACTACAGGCGTACCAAACGCACTTACGAAGATGGTACTGCCGAAACCTGGGCTTACGATTCCAGCGGCAACATCACCCGCTACGAAGACCGTGACGACAGGGTCACCAAATACACTTACCATTCGACGATGAAAAATCTCGCCACCGAGATGAAAGTCGGCATCGTCAACACCGGCACCAAAGCGTCCCCGACCGACGTTAACCAAACTTCCAGTGTCAGCGCCAGCGGCTACGACGAATACGCCGTCTACAAATATGACTACTTTACGACCGGCGACAAAAAAGGATTGCTAAAAACCGAAAAAATGCCGCGCTGGACAACACAAACCGATCTTTACCGCACCGACTACGACTACACGTTCACCAGCGGTGTCCTCACCAAAGTCACGGTTACTGAAGCATCCGATGTGGCCAGTGGAACACGACCAGTCACCACCTACGATTACAACTCCAGTGGTCAAGTCTCCAAAGTTACCGACCCACTGAGCCGCGAAACCGAGAACTTTTTCGACAATTTGCACCGCAAAAACAAAGTCGAATACCACGACGGATCTACGGAAAAAGACTACTACTACAGCACCGCTGGCAAAGAAGGCTTGATCGAAAAAACCAAAGACCGCAACGGCGTAGCAACCAAATACGAACACGACGCTCAGCATCGCGTCACCAAAATCACTCAAGGTTACTCAACTATCAATTCATCCGATGTTGAAACCACCAACAGCGATGCATTAACCAAAAGCATCACCGACAACACCTACGACGGCAACAGCACTCGCCTTGACTACCAGATCGTCAACGGCAAGAAAACATCGTTCACCTATGACTTCCGCGGACGCATCACAGAAACCAGTGTCTACCCCTACACTGGCAAAACGCTGACCAGCAAAACCGACTACGACGACAACAATCGGGTATTCTACACCGAAGATCCTTACGGCCGCCGCAACTACATCGGCTATAGTGCTTACAACACGACCGAGCAAGTCCGCAATATCCAGTGCACCAAAGACTCGGTCACCTACGCCTCCAACACCGCCGTGATGGCAGCAACCCGCGACTCGTCCAACAATGCTGGTTACATTATCACAGATGCGATCAAAGACGGTGAAGGAAACATAGACGAATTGATCGATGCGCGGGACATCAAAACCAAATACTACTACGACTCAAGAGGCCGAGAATACAAACGGCTTGACGCTCAAGGAAAAACGATTGAAGCCAAAACTGAAACGGATTACGACGTCGACGGAAACGTGACCGAGGTTCGTGGCCCCCGGTACTTCGACTCCGCCGATACCGACGGCTATCAAAAAGCAAAAACCACTTATGCCTACAACGGACGAGGGCTTCGTTCTTCAACCACTGAAGCAGCGGGAACGAGCATGGCCGCGACCACATCCTTCACTTACAAACTGGACGGCCGTGTCGACAAAACAACGGACGCACGAAGTAACGACTGGTACAGCTACTGGCACTCTTGCTGTGGACGACCCCAAGGCTCCAAAGACCCCGCAGGTCACGGCTCGATCAGCAATAACGACTACATGGGACGCGTCACCCACACCGCCGTGGTTTCCGATTACTCAACCCATTCAAACTTGCACAATCCCACCGATTCAAAAACACTTGGTGAGTCGACAACCCGTTACGACATTCTTGGGCGTTCGATTGCATCAACACAATGGCTGGTTGCCCGAGGCACTGTTGACGAACAAGACCCACCGATCGCCGGATTGGACAGCGTTTCTGCAGCAGACGGAATCACGACTCAAACCATCTACGACAATGATCTCAAAGACAACGTTGGCTTGGACAACAGCACCGGTGTTACCGTCGACAAACTGGGTGGCGGCACTTTCAATGTCTCCCTTTCCAATGCCATTACACAACTTGCCGATACCGTGGCCAACGGTGGAGCAGGAATGTCTTTCACTGCCGATGTCAGTTCGGGTAGCGCCGTCGTCTCGATCAATGGCGAAGAAGAAATTAGCTTTACGATTTCTGATGCGACCGGTCGTACGGTCATGACCGGCCAGATTCAGTCCCATGCTGACACATCACCAAACACGCTGATCGTTCATTCCTGCATGACCTACGATGCCGAGGTCACCATCTCAGGGTGGGGCGATGTCCTTGAAACAAAAACTGTCGATCACGATGGAGAAGTCACAAAATCACGAACTGATGGCGCAGGTCGAACCCTGGAGACCGAAGACCAAGATGGAAACATTTCCACAGCCAAATATGATGCCAATGGTAATGTCAAAGAATCTCGAGATGCCAATGGCGTCGGTATTGACGTCGTTTATGACGATCTCAATCGTCCCACCTCTCGTACTGACACTTGGGGGGACGAAACTACAACCGCTTACTACATCGGTGGTATGGTAAAAACAGAAACGGATGCCAAAAGTAAATCCACAACCTTTGCCTACGATGAACGAGGAAGACGTGACAAAGTCACAGACAGGCTAAGTAACGATACAACATATACCTACGATAAAAACAACAATTTGCTTTCGGTCTCCGACGCTGAGTCACGCGTTACCAGCTACACCTACAACAGCCGCAACCTCCGTGACAAAGAAACCTATCCCGACCACACTGGCGGAACATCTGGTTCAGCAACCTACGGTATTGTAGAATTCACTCATGACGATGCCGGTCGTGTCGAGATGAAAACCGACCAAAACGGCGACACGGTGACGTTCAACTACGACTTGGCTGGTCGGATGACTCAACGCGATTACCGTCTCAAGGCCAACAGCCCATCGGGTACGATCGCCGACAGTGATACTTTCACATTTGACAAGGCAAATCGCATGTTAACTGCTGTTAACGGACGTTATACCAATACCGTTACATTGACTTACGACATGGCTGGTCGATTGGACGACGAATCGCTAACGATCGCAAGCAAGACTTATACCGTCAGTAACGAGTACAACGATCTTGGGCAGCTTAATAAACAGACCTACCCTGACAGTACGGTCATCGAACGGGCCTATACCAATCGTGGACAACTCTACACCGTCAAATACGGTAGCAACATTGAAGACACGCGGACATACGATGCCGGTGGGCGATTATCAACATCAACCTACCGCAACGGTGTAGTCACCACCTACAACTATCGCAACAGCAGCGGTGACAAAGACGATTTGATTAGCTCGATTGTTACCACTAACAACGGTACACAGAAAATTGGCACCTATACCTACACTTATGATGCCAACAAAAACAAAACCAAGGAAACCATTACTCTCAGCGCGATCAACAACAAATCGTTTGACACAACTCTTGGTACTGATCCTGATGGCTACGACGACGATGATCGTCTGACCTACTGGAAACGATCCGACAGCAACCTCACTCACGAATGGACGTTGACCAATGTCGGTGATTGGAGTGCCCTGAAAACCAATGGCACTTCGGTGTCGCGAACTCATTCTAACGCCCATGAAACCACAGCAGTTGGAGCCTCCAATTTAACTCATGACGTCAAAGGAAATCTCACTGCCAACCCAGTTCGCAACCACAACTACACCTGGGATTTCGACAACAAAATGTCAGGAGCAGACACTAACGGAGACACGACCGTTGATGTCAGTTTCGAATACGACGCACTCGGACGTCGAGTCAAAAAAGGCAGCACCGTATATGCCTACTCAGGTCAACAAGTCATCGCCGAGTATTCATCCGGTGCAAACCCATCGTCACCGATCGAACAGTATGTTTATGCTTCTTATGTCGACGAACCAATTCTCAAAGACGGAACACTCAGTTCGGGAACGGGACTCGTTTACTATTCACGTAACCAACAATACTCGATTACTGGGCTAACTGATGCTTCTGGAAATGTTGTCGAACGCTACAGTTATAGTGCCTACGGCGATCTTTCAATCTACGATGCTGCTGGAACATCGATTGCAAATTCAGCCTATGCCAATTCGTACACGTATACTGGAAGAAGATTCGACTCCGAAACCGAAATCTATCACTTCCGGGCACGAATGTACGATTCAGAACTCGGTAGATTTATTGGAAGAGATCCCCTTGAATATATTGATGGAATGAGTTTGTATCGTGGATATTTTAGCCCGATGAATTTTGACCCATCGGGTACCAAAAAAGCGGTATATGTTGAAAAAGATGGACTAATGAAGTTTGTGCCATTTGCAGGTCAAAAGTTAACTTGGGTATTGGATGAGCAAGAAAAGGCAGTAATTCGTCAACTAGAACTGGTTCTTTCTGAAACTACAGCAAGAGCAAAATATATCGAGGAGGCAGGGCTGTTATTTCTAATTGATGGAATTCCTTGTGAAGTCCTCATTAAAGAAATTGAGGAGTTGAGAAATGCAGCTAACGCAGCTGATAAATACATTAGAGCAATAAAGAACTGGACACCGGTGGGGAAGCTTACGGGCCTTCCGATCAAAAGGCCTGCAAACGGAGCAATTGTAACTTTCCCGTTTGATGAATATGAAAATGGAACTCCTAAATGGTTAACCTATACTAGAATTTTTAGCCGAGGGTTTGAAAATGGATTCGACGTTGGAATTTCTGAAGGAGCAGGAGCATTTGCTAGAGGCTTTAGGCAATCAAGGTATTTTCATCGCGTTTGGAAAAACAAAAACAAGTCATTTTCGCCAACAGAAACGGCTTTGTTAAATCGATATTTTAGGACAAAAGTCCGTCCTGACGGTCTTAGTCGAAAAACGCTTAAAAAGTATCGCGAATTCGCCCGGGCTGCCGTGGTAATTGGTAAAGACAACGTAGGTACTCAGGCTAAAAGGTTAAAGTTACTTGATGCTGAGCTTAGACAACGGTGGTATGCAGAATTGTTAGAGCAACTCAAGAAAAGTTGCAAAGAATGTTTAAAATAGAGACTTGAGCAGTTTATTATATGGAGAGTGGAGAAGGGTGCCTTCTTTCATTGTTGGAAACATTGTTTATCAAGCTGGACTTTTTTCAGATCTTGCTATCGATGCAGTTGACGTGTGTAGTCACTTTGACTGTTCGGAAGATCATTCACCCACATATGATACAGGTTTTTTTGATTGGCTTCGTCACTCATCTGAAATAGTTGGCTTTGCTTTTACTCCATTTGGTGAATTTGATTGGATTCTCCATTGTGATACAAGTGAACAACAGGAAATTGAGAATGATTCTCGAATATTAGTTTACTTCGATGTAAATGAAAATTTTGATAGAGATATTAGCTGCGACCAGGAATTTCGACCAATCAGAGTCCTTGCCAATTCGAATCGCAACTCCTGGATCTTGGTTGTTGCTATTGATGAATCTGAAATATCGGTTTTTGACCGTTGTAATGACTCATCTAACTCAAAATACAAAGGCTGATGATAGACTTTTTTTAAATGGCAAGAGTATCAAGAGTCCGTTTTAGTTTGCGCTTTTTGTTCGGTGTATCTATTTTAGTTTCGATACTACTGGGATATTTTGCGTATCGAGTTGAGAAAAATAGTGCATTGGTAGAGTGGGTATTATCGCAAAAAGGAAGTGTATCATTCAATTTTGAAAATACCGATGGCGGCGTAGAATTCGACGAAATGCCAAGCGAACGGCAGCTCTTACAAAAATGGTTAAAAAAACATCGCTTTAAATCTGTACGTGTAGTCAATCTTTCAGATACAGAATGCACGGATATCAACCACCTTAAGTACTTTAGATATTTGCAATGTGTCGGTCTTGAAAACACGCAAATATCAGATATCTCATCTTTGAATAATATGAAGCGTCTTGAAGTCGTTTACCTACAAGATACTAATGTTGAGGATATCGCTACATTGTCTACCTGCAAGAATCTGAAGTATTTGAATCTTCAAAACTCAAAAGTCCGTGATATTTCGCCACTTTTGGCTTTGCAGAATTTGCAGGAGGTTATTCTTTGGGATACGAAGGTAAGCTATGAGCAAATAAAACAACTATTGAAGTCGAACCCCAATTGCATTGTCAGGCATGATTTTGAAGATTAATGTTTTTCGAACGGACTGTCAGAGAGATTTTTGATCGCCTTCAGACTAGTTCCAAATATTGGTCAGAGTTGATTGGCAAGATGTTTCGAAGTCAGCAGTTGCGTGGACATATTTTTTAACCCAATCGAGTAGTGCTCAAAACTGCGACAAAAGCATCGACAGTATCCCCCAAATTGCATGAGCCGTTTTCAACAGCAGTAAAAAAATTCGCCAAGTACCATTGTTCGTTGATCCAAACAGTTTTTCGGGGCGAGTTCTGACTTTAGATTCTCTCGACGATTGTAGTTTGAATAGTAAGCCGCTTGCTTTTGTCCGAATAATTTTCGGTCTCTTGTCACCATCTGTTTGAGACTAAAATGTGTGAAACCAAAATGCATGTCCTTTTGGTCTTACCTTTTGGATTTCAAAAAACAAAAGGCAAGTGGGAGCAGTAAGGAATGGAGGTTTAACTGAGGAACGCCCGTGGAGGTGTCCTTGCGGTTCAAAGCCGCCCAAGTACTACAGAAATCCAATGCCAGTAGTTCGAAATCCGAAACCAGTAGTAATCAAATAGCCGTTGAAATGGTTCGAGTGTCAACAAAACATATTGTATGGCTCGTAGTTATATGTAGCCTTGTGTGTAGTGTAGCAATATCGCTTTACACGAATCGGGAGAATCAAAATCTCAAACAACAAGAAGTCTTAATACAATTTCTGCGTGCCAATGGTGGAACAATCGTGTTTTATCCCGACGGCAAAGGCATTAAAAAGCTTAGTATTCAAAACGTTGAATTGCCCCCGAATTTTTTCAATTTGATTGAGTCAGAAAGCAAACTTGAGTATTTGGATGTTAGTGGGTGCGAATCGAATGATTTTAGTGAAATCCGACATCTGCAGAATCTAAAACACTTGATCGTTTCCAATACGACTATTGGTGACCGAGATGTTGCCTCGATTTTACAGTTTGGGGCAATAGAAATTGTAGAGATTGATAGGTGTGCAAATATTACCGACTCGATGGTTCAAAAATTGGTAAATTTACGGACCATAAAACGAGTCACAGTTTCAACAAATTTGCATTCTATGCCTGCAAAAAACAACCAAAAAGTCGAGTTTTTGATAGATCCCAATTCCAGTTCACCAGGATTTGTTGGTGAATAAGAGGGTGCCGTTAAAGCAAAGCCGCTTGAAGGGCAGCGACTGTCTTTGATTTGGTCAAGTGCTAGTTCCAGAATTGTCCCTGGCGCGACCCTATACGTGTTGGACGTAATTCGTTTTTCAAATGACGACAAATACAAATGACGCTAGTAAAAAACGCAAGTCGTTTTCATTTAGCCTTCGTACGTTATTGTTGGTCGTTATATCTATTACAGCATTTTTGTTGGCAATAACTTGGTTCTATACTCCGCGTACATTCCAAGGGTTTTATGAACGTGGAGTCAAGGAATTTAACGACAAAAATTGGAAATCTGCGTGTAAGAGTTTTTCAAAAGCCATCGAGTATTGGGACAAAAAAGATCCATATTACATCGAAAATGATGAAATGGTCTTTTGTTCCCCGTATGTCTTGAGGGGAATTGCACTTCACAACGATGGTCAATACAAAAGTGCATTGAATGATTTGAATTATGCTTTAAATACTGAAAAGTATTTTATTCGTGGTCGAATTGATTTTGAATCGCTCGCATTTTTTACAAGAGCACAAACCCATCTTGCATTGGGAAATTTGAAAGAAGCAAAACAAGATGTTCAACATGTGTTGCAATTGACTCCTGCAAATAAAGATGCAATTAATTTGTACGAGGAAATCGAAAAACTCAATTCCGCGGCAACTGAAAGTGAGCGCTGAAAGAACAGGCGTTCGAAAATATGGGGTCTTGACTTAAGTTGACGTTGAAGGAAATCAAACAAAAATCAAGCTCTCGTCCGTGAGATCTAAAGACCAATGGTATTACAAACTATTGCAAACACTACTTAGTAAAAGCTAGAGAGGTCAAATGGATGATGACTAGCAGTTCTTCTGAATACATAGTTACCGAACATTGTCTTGAAAACTGGGATGAATTTGTTGCGTCGCACGAAACAAATTCTACGAGTCATACATCAAAAGATTGCACTATTTTCACGTTCTCGCGACGAGTACCAGTAGATCGGTGGGCGACACGAATTGGCGGTACTCCTGCCTGGTCTATCAGTACTCCTTGGCCTGTTTGTAGCGTTTGCACTAGTCCGTTGTCATTTGTTTCGCAGCTGAATTTTTCTGAAAGCTGTATGGAGTTCGATACTCCAGGCGATGTGTTGATTTTTCACTATTGCTTTGAATGTAAACCTTATCAAACGGGAGACTGCTCTTCAGTTTTATGGAAAAGCATCTCGGATGAAAAGTTAGTTGAGAATGCCGTTGTTCCTGATTCGATATTGAATGACGAGCCAGGTCCTTGTCTTGGGATTCCACACAAAAGAAAAGAGCATTTGGCATCGAATAGCAATCATCCTTCAGATTCGTTGATTTCGCTGAGTACTAAAATCGGTGGTTATCCACCTGAATTGCAACCTATTCAACCGCCATTTGATTCGGAAAATCGTCCTATGAATTTCTTGGCAAGTGTCGGTTCTGTGATAGGGACCGACATTCCAAAAAGTCAATCGGCTGAACCCATTGGCGATTTGATTTGGTTTGATATGGGTTGCGTTATGTTTTGGGGTGCGAAAACCACAACTGGTTTTGAGACGAGATGGTTTATTGTTTGTTAAAGAAGCACATACGATGTAATGGTTTGCATGTTTAAGAAGAGCATTATGTTCCAACCTATCAAATTCCTTCTATTCCCAACTCACCTGCTGTAGTCAAAGATAAGCACGTAATAAGTATGGACAACAAGTTTATCGTTCACCATGCTCATCATTATGGCAGGATTTCACCATGGATTATTGTTTACAAATTGCCGAATTTTTCGGAGTTCGTAGATTGGGAATTTCGTGTTGTTGGATTTCAAATTAATCTAGTCATTAGCTGCTTTTTTTCGGTCTTGGTTTTGGTGATATTCCAATTTTTGGCATCCAGATTAAAAAGAAAACCGCTGGAAGAACGGCCCTAAAGAAAAGTAACCACTTAAAGGACATTTTGGTCAGACCCTGATCCAAGCCCCCGTGATCGCAATAGAATGTTCGAGCCTTACACAGTCAAAAAAGTACGAACCAGTTTGGCTTCTTCAACAAACCTGAATGAAGCTGGGGTCGCCCAACCTACCTCGAAACCACAAGTGCATTTTTTGCTTACCAAGGAGACCAGTAAATCCCGTTTCCTCGAAAGCCAATGTCGCCACTGGGTACTCCGATATTTGAAAAATGGCTGGAGTGAAATGCGCCTATGTATTTCGGATAACGCGGGTATCTTTCAGCATGCGGGTTAACTCGCGGATCATAACCAAAGGCTCGATTTTGTTGACTGGAACCAAACAGAAGTCGACGAAGGCCACTTTGCTGAATTTTTACTTTCGTGCCAGCGAACGCTCCCGAAGCAACGCTTTGACGACTCAATCGATGCCTGCGAAACAACTGAGCATTGCAGTCTGATTCTGTTGCGATGAAAAACAAGACAACTCCAACAACCAACCCAAACACACGAAAAGCACGCTTACAAAACGACATAGAAAAATTCATAGCCAACTCTCACAAATCCAAAAGGCGATGAAAAAAGCCTGTTGTCATTTGCATCGTCTGTTTTTTTAGGTGAAAGCAGTTTTGAGTAAATGGCCAAACCAAAGGGCACAATTGTCTCAACCCGATTGACACTTGTTGCCATCTGCAATCACCAATAATCGGAAAAATCGGACTTGTCCATAGTGAGACAAACACAAAGCGGTTTTGAACCGCGCAGTTAAAATTTGCGACGAATTTCAATTACAGTTTGTACATACTTGGGTGCAAGTATGAGTTGTTTGACTTGAAGGACAAGCGTTTTTATTGGCGATCTCATGTTGCAAAAGGAAGTCATAACGTTGGCACAGCGTTTAAAGTCGCCAACAAAACACCAGGCGTTCTATCGACGAACCTCGTTCTGAGTCAGATTCTCTCGATGACTATCGTTCAGAAAGTAATCCGTTTGAACTTGTACGAATATTGTTGGTCACGGTCTCATGTCGTCATCTGTTTGAGACTAAAATGCAGAAGTTAAAAAAACGCAGGAATACATGGTATGCGTTAAACTGTGAAAGAGCTGCAATAAGAGCAGGCAAGTTTTGTTATCCCTAAGTTAAGGTAGACCAAACGATGTTTTTTCTAACTTATGCTCTGTTTCTAATTCAAGATTTGCCAAATTTAGATAAAAGCAAACTGGAAATATTGGAGTTGCGATTGCAGTGCTCAAATTCCATTGAAACATTCCAGTTCGTAAACGTTGACTCTAGGACAGTGGGTTTGCAAAACAAGATAATTTGGAAGAGTCCTCAAGAAGTTTTTCTGGCCAATCGGCGATTTGAAGTCAAGCAAAAACTGAAGATGCAGCAAGTATTCAAAGACCTTAAAAAGCTAAGCAAGACTAAATTCAAAAGGCAAAATACGAAGAAAGCTGAATTTAGTTTGCAATTGAGATTGTTCTCGCCGAGTAAAAGTAATAGCGAAATAATATTCATTGAATGCAGTTTCGATGAAGCAAGAAGAGAATTTGCAAAGAACGAAATTTTGAAAGATTTTTTTTCCAAATATGTTTTCTCAAACGGAGTCGCAAAGAGTTCTAGTGCGTTTAGGAATGTAATTATTGAAGGAACGACTATGCATGGCGCGATGATCAAATTCTGGCTCAAAAATGCATCTAAAAAGAAAAAATAGATGTGCGTTTTTGTGGTTGTGGTAAAAACAGAGAAAGGAGTGAGACTTGAAACTCATTGGATGGGAGCAAAATGGGGAACCATATGCAAAAGATCATTAAATTCAATTTAAACAAAAGTTTGCTCATCACCGTGCTTTTTAATGTTGGGTTTTTGACAACGCATGTCGAGAGCGTTTGCGGCCAAAGCGACGAAACAAAACAACTGAGTAAAAAAGAAGAAATACAAATTCGAAAAATAGTCTATGAAGGCAAGTTATTAATAGGCACTGATCATAAAAAGGAAGGCGGGAGATCCAGGATTGCCAGACAATTAATTGTGCCCAAAGAACTTTTATTGGCCTATCGCAAAACGCCAAGCAAGTTTTGGAGCTTTTGCAAGTAATTGTTGATGGATGTTCGTCTGAAGATGTTCATGTCGCACTATCCTATGCCGTTGCACTGAAAATAAACCCCGTAGCAGCAGCGGCTTTTGCAAAAACAGGTGGTCGAGATTACGACAAATTCATAGAAGGAAGTACGGATAAAACTGTCCGCATGTACTACGCCGAAAAATTGAAAAAGATGATCAAATGAAATGTAGTAGCCACAATTTAATCTGACAGACGTCTGAAAAAACCACACGATTGTGTGAAGTGAAGAGCCGCCTGAAGGATAGGTGTTTTTGCTAACGATCACTCGTTGGCGGTGTATGAATGAGAATTGTTATTGTTATTTACTTGCTATGCCAAACGACCATTGGGTTGCTGTTTTTGGCAGGCGATTTTCCTCTCCGTAGCCGAGTGGTAATCACATTTTTGATTTCATTGCCTGCTCTTCTCAGTTTGTTGTTAGTTGTATTCGAACGCGAAAATTCCGCGCAAGCTGCAATTGGATTAAATATATTTACAGTCATCATTATTTTGATGATAACGGCTTTTTTCCCCAGTTGGTTTGTTCCTAATTTGTTTGCATATAGGGCACACTGGTTTTTTGCAATCGCTGTTTCGTCGCTACATTTTTTTGCTGCATTATTTGTATTTATTCACATCATCGTATCAAACGAGACACCAAAACGAGAAAGCAAGTCGCGCTAATGAAGTAATCCAAAGGCAGTCCATTTGAGACTAGAATGCATGTCTTTTTAGTTTTGCTTCACTTTTGGTTTGTTTCAAAGTAACGGTGGTTAACGCGGCAGCAGGCTCGACTATGGTTTAGGTGCGAACGCGTCGCTTCAAAGCAAAGAGCGCAATAAATCCGATCAGAATTGTCGAGCCAGGTTCTGGAATCGAAGAAGAAAGTACAAACCGCAGGTTATCCGCATAGCCATCATTTCCAAAAGTTACGAGTTCCAGTTCGATAAAACGAGTTCCTGGTACCAAGTCGCCAAAATCTTCTCGAAACAGAAATCCTGTTTGGTTTCCTCGCTCAAATGCATCTGGACCAATTAAAGAAACCGTATCCAAAACAGTTGTTCCATCAGATGCAAGAAACCTTGCAATAAAGTCGGCTTTATCATCCTGACTGGAAAAGCCGCCGAGAAACGCTGATATCTCATAGTCAACGTACCCACCGTCGATGTGGTCTGACAAGGAACTTACGTCAATTGTCTGTTGCATGATGGCCGTTCCACCACCGGCAATCTGACCGATTTGGGAAGTGCCGGAAAAAAAGTTTTCTCCTCCGTCCGGAGGCGCCTCACCAACACTTGGAAAGCCGCTGGGGGCACCGTACTCAATGACGGTAAAACTCCGGTCGCCAAATCGCTGAGAAGTTTCTGCCTGGAAATCAGCATCTGGAAACTCGTTCCAACCCGTTACTTTTTGATCCATTCCATGTTGGACGAATCCATCGTCGTACTCCGCGTCGCCATTGAAAATCAGGTTTTTCCCAAACCCAATTGTTGGTCGCGGATCTGTTGAACCGTTTAGGCCAATAACATGCCCAACCAGGTTACTGGGCCCGTTGATCCCTAAATGTGTCAGAGCTGTAGGTACTACATCGACCGTCTTGGCATCCCAGCCAAGGCTTTGATTCTTTACCGAGTTTCCACTGATAATCAAAGGGACTTCCCGCGACCATGGAGCATTGCCAGCATGTCCACCATTGATACTCCCGCCGTGATCCGATGTAAGTACAAACAGCCAATCTTCCGAAGCATAAGTCGACCGATTTTGTACGGCGTTGATCAAATTACCAATGAGTGCGTCAGTCGATTCGATTTCCGATCTATAGGCGTTGACATTTGGATGAAATCCGTTTCCGTGACCGACGACATCGACATCCGCAAAGTAAAAAAAGTTTACATCTGCAGAATTGCTACTGTTACTCAAAAAACCAGCTGCGTCCGCAGTGGCGATTGAATCACCTCCATTTCCGTAATGGTGGAAAAACGCATAGTCGGACCCTCCAGGTGTTCTGGTTGTGTGAAGAGGGCTCCAAGTAGTCCAACGTGCAGTTTGCAAATTCGGATTACTGAAGTTTGCGATTGCGAGCAAATCGTTGTGATTGTGTTGTTGCGAATTCGAGAAAATCTCAAAACTGTTGTTGTTAGGGTTCTGTGAAGTACTATTCGTTGCGACATCATGCTGGTTCCGATGGATTCCAAACAAGATGTCAGTCCAGCCAGGACCGGAAAATGTTAGGTCTGAGGTAGTCGCGTTTCGAGAATAAGTGCCGTTGGCAATTAACGCATCAATATTGGGAGTTGCGGCGGTCTCCATTGCGTCCGCTCTTAGTCCGTCGACTCCGATGAGCAGTACTTTCTTTTGCGTTTGCCCATAGGAAACTGCGGAAAACATGAAACTGGCGAAGATTAGGGCAACAAATTTCGGTAGGGTTTGTGAGAATGGCATGGGGTCCCCATTTCAATTCGACTGACGATCGTTGTTTCTTCGAACTGATCGTTTTGCCAGCCGTCCCTGGATAAGGGTCAAGTGAAGTGATAAGTGAAAGGAAGTGAGAAGTGGGAATAGCTTTTGTAGTTAAGCTATTGATTTTCAGGATAACATATTTGCCGACTTGTGACAAATAAATAGTGTATGTTAACGGCAGTGGGTTGTTTTGCGGCAAGTTAGGGTTAATAGAGGTCGGGAGTCAATTGTGAATCAGCACCCATAGGGCCGCCAACGGCAATTGACTCCGCCCCCCTTTTACCTTGAACTCTCAAACGCATTACTTGTCGAGCAAATCGTTTTTGCTTGTGAGTTCTGACTGGGCTAACTACAATATTTTGCGCCGTCCACTTCTGATCGTTCGACTCGCCATTGAGTAGCAGCTGATGTTAATGCTCGTCGATGATCCATTTCAAGGTAGATTGAATCGTCTCGTTCCTGATGATTGCCATTCATTTCGGCTCTACGCTGACCAACGATCGCCTTGTTATGCCAACGGTTGGCTCTATCATCTGAGGGCGGCACGCAATGAATATGGTTCGTTGGGTTTTCGTTGTCATGGTGACGAATTCTTTGTGACTTTCGGTTTGCGAAAGTCCTTTGCAGCTTGCGTTTCTCCCATGGGGCAAAACAGATTTGCTCAAACACCGCAACTGTGTGAAACAATCTGCAAAACTACGGGATTGCCAGTTCTGTTAAAGAAAGTCGATGCCGAGCTGCACACCTATCTGCTTCGGCAAAAAGGTTTTGAAATTTGTGATGAAGAGCGATTTTTGGAAGACGAAGCGTATCCGGAACATTATTTGGATTTGAAAGAGCTGTTCGATGAACAGTGCCAACTGAGCTGCAAAGCGAAACAACTACAGCGGCGCGTTCGCCAGTTCGACGCCCAATCGATTAAGTTGTTTGCTGCAGAGCATTCCGATTCTGAACCTGGCCATTTGGTGAAAGCTTTGAACCGGCTTGTTTCGGAGGATTCCAGTAAGCATCAAGCTTATATTCAGCTTTGCCGATTTGTGCAAACAACGGATAATCAAAACGGGCTGTTCTTTCAGAAAGTATTTGTTGACAAACGGAATCAGATTCACGGATTGTACATTGCCGAGAGGCTATCGGACCGAACGGCAGGTTTGTATTGTGCGGTCACGTCACGAGTTTATTCTTACGCGACCGAGCGAATGGATGTTGCATTTTTTCAATGGCTTCGTGAAGTCGGGATTCAAAAACTCATGCTCGGTGGATCGGAAACGGCGGGTGTTCATCGCTACGTTCAAAAATTTTTGCCGATCCAATTAGAGACATCTTTGCGCCCACTTGTCTATCACGTGCCAACGCGCGGCTAGACGCACTCGAACCAACGAGTTATGCCAGTAATTTTTCGTAAAAAGCATACTCGGCACGGGCCTTTCCACCTGCCCGCAACATTGTTTTCTGGGAGATCAGGTTGGTGCTTTCGATCCAGGATGTCTCAACAAACTCAAGTCCTAACTTGAGACAGGCAGGCAAGATGAACATCATCATGGCGGGGCCGATACCCCACCGTTCGTATTGTGGTAAGACATGTGCGCTGAACATTCTACATTGTTTTATTTTGGCCCGATCGCGTTGGAAACGATCGTCGCCATGCTTGAAAAGCTGTCCATTGTTGTTGCGCAAGATCGGGTTGTAGTCCAAAATTCCCAAGGCGGCTCCAACGGGTGTATTGTCAACATCTGCGATTACAGATAGCTCCGGGACAATAATTTTTTGTAACCAAGAGATTTCATGTTCGATCTCTCGGTCAGGCAGCGGTGTAAAACTCCACATCGAACTCAATGTTTTGTTATACAAATCAAAATACGTACGCAGGTCTGTTGCGAATTGGTCAGCCGCGAAATGGCGAAACCGAATTTCGAACCGCTCGACGACTTGGCGTGTCGTACGGAGAATTTTTGGATCCAAATGATCCAGGATATCGATAGGCATGCAATAGGAGTGCATCGTATGACAACGGGTCAAGCCGCAACTCACCAGCAAGTCGGGATAATAGGCATGGTTGTAGGTTGATGTAAAAAATGGCTCACACGGGCGCATTAGCAGACCCGCTTCGTAGTGAATTGACGGATTGACTGGCCCGCGAATTCTTCGAATGCCCTGTTGGCCCAGCCAATTCGCTGCCGCGTCAATCAAGCGCCTGGCTACTTCTGAACTGTTAACACTTTCGAAAAAACCAAAAAATGCTGTTTCGTCGGAATTCTGTTGCAAATGCAATTGATTGACAATGGCCGTGATACGACCAACGACTTGGCCTTGTCGTATGGCCAACCAGCTTTGACAGACCGCATGGTCGTTGAATGGATGCTTGTTGAGAAACAACAGATCACGTTGAAAATCAATTTGCGGAGGAACCCAGTATTGGTCATCGCGATAGATTGACCAAGGTAGCTGCAAATATTTCTCTTGCTGAGTTTCAGATGTTACGAGTTCGATGGTGATGTGCGAGTCGTTCATTGTTTGGCTGGAGTTTAAACGGCGGTTCACGCTGTTTCAATTGCTACAACATCTTCCAGCGTCTCATAGTACAAATTTTGCACGAGAAAAATTAGTGCGGCTCGCCAATCGAAAAATGACACATCAGAGAGCAGTAGCTGGGATACAGTTTATCGATCCCCGCCCCCTGTCTTTGCCCCAGGCAATTCTTGTCTTTTGCGATACAGAAATGCGTCAGATGTGAGGAGAGATACGAGCAATGCTTTCATGCTGCCACCGCTTTTTTTGTACGCTTGATGAGCTGCCTGAAGAACTGGAGCGTCGTTGAGTGTCTCATTGCGCCCCATCCAAAATCTGAACGCGTGACGCACAAAAACCTGCTCTGCCCGTTCGCTTTCTGCTAATCTGCGGATCATTTCAATCGCGTTGGCAACCTTGCCATCCAGTTTCGAATCTCCGGACCCAACGATTTCGCCAGTCGTATCAACGGGTTTCCCTAATTCTGTCTTGCGAAAAATTCCGGCGTGATTGAACATCTCGAACGGAAGACCGAGCGGGTCCATTTTTTTGTGGCAAGTCCAACAATAGTCTTCGCGGGTCACTCGCATGCGTTCACGCAAAGTTCGTTGAGGTTCATCTGGCAGCATCGCGTCCACCGTAATTGGCACGTCGGGAATTCCCCCTCCGAGAATGCGTTCGCGAATCCAGCGACCGCGCAGAATGGCATGATTGTCCATGGCATCCGAATGCGAAACCAACCAACTGGGATGGGTCAGGATTCCCAGTCGTTGATCTTTGGGAACCGTCGTCAGTGTTCTTTCCGGCCTCATGGAGCCGTTGCCGAAGCTTCGGCGACTGACGCGAGCAAAGATTTTTTGGCCCGATAGTTTGGCTGCAGCAACATCATAATTTGCATTTCGATGTCTCTGTCTTTTGGCGTTGGCGTCTCGTTTTTTTGCTGTCGCAAGCGCTTTCTTTTTTCTGTCTAAATTCCTTTTAAGTTTTTTGTTTTTTGGATCTGCCTCTAGTTGAGCCTGAAGTTTGGCAATCTCTTTCTCGGCCAAGGCGAATTTTTCTTTGTTACTTTTTTGTCCTTTTGTGTTTGCTGCCTTCCTTGCTGCCGCTTTTTCTTCAGCCGTCCGTTTGGTGCCAAAATAAATACTTTCCGATCGACTGGCAACGACTTTGTCGGTCGTCAGCAACTGTTTAAAAACATCTTTGTCTTCTTTCAGAATCAATTCGATTAGACGATCTGTGCTGGCGGTGGCATCAAACATTGCCCGGTAGTGCGAATTGCCCCTGGTACGAACGCCTGTACTGGCAAGCGCTTTGGAATCTTTACAAATGTATCCACCGAGATCGTAGTCGAAGTAGTCACGAAAAAATTGCAAGACTTGCGGTTTTCGAATACTGTCATCGCCCAGCATCCGCTCAATTTCGCGTTTGACATCTGCCTTGGTCCGCATTCGTCCCTGGACAATTGCTTTGCGAAGTTCTTCGTCGGGCTTGAGGTAACGCAGCGCGTGATTCACGGCCAGTCCCAATTCCCAATCCTGCATCATGACCCGTCCGTACTGATCCGGTTTTCCATTTTGAACCAGTTCCGGTCGAAACAATGCGTCACGATCCAGAAAAATTGCGGAAAGGCCTAGAACGGCTCCTTCCCTTTTACCAAGTTTTTCAATTGATCGTTTTACGATGGTCAAATACGAATTTGATTCTTCACGTGACGGTGGGCGGAAAGTCAACGCTTCGAACAGATAATCGACGGCGTCGCGCAAGCGTTGATCCGAAACACCTTCTTCCTTCATCAGTTCGTAAACCGGCGTCAACGGGCGAACGACTTTGGTGCTGTACACGATACTTGTCGGAAGCCCGCGAATGTCACCCACCATCTTGTAAGAATTCGGCGTGTCCGTAATCTGTTCCGGCTTGGCAATGCTCAACGGTCCGTCGGCCATGTAGCGAATGACGTCTTTCGCGACAACAAGTATCTGTGTGGCTTCGGCGCTATTGACCGAATAAAAATCAGGATAGTTTTCCAGTCCGTGATCGCGCGAAGATGAAAGCACCGCGGGGACACTTTTGACGGCCGTGGCATAGGCAACCGTACCTCCTTGCCATCGAAGAATACGGTCCGTACCAAAATAAAGCTTGAGTTCACCACCGTGATTGGTTGGGACGGCGTCGCCATGTGTTCGGAGGCCGGGCTTTTGCGGATTATATTTGGGTTCGCGATTGATCAATTCGTTGAGTCGAGTGATGTGCTCTTGAGGAGTCACACGCCAGATTCGAGCGGGAGACGATGTGGGAACCAGTTTTATTTCTTTGGGCAGTTTTCCAAACAATAACTCGTGATCCACATAATTGGCTTTGCTTGGATCAAGGTGAGCGTGGAATCCGCCTTTGTCTTTCATGACGCGGGAAAGTTCACCGACGATCCAATCAGAAAATTGCAGCCGTTGAACAATTTCGAGTTGGTCAACGTCCGCTGGCGGCATTTCCTGTAAAGTGACCTGAGCCCAGACGCGTTTCCAGATGTCCGCGTTGACTTCGTTGACGGCACTCAAATCTTCGAGTGAAAGATCGCCATCGGGACTCGTTTTGCCATGACAGTCCACACAATGATTTTCGAGTATCTTCTGAGCAAATTCCTTGAAGTTCTTTTCAATTTTCTGGCCAGGTGTATAAGTTTGTGCGTTTGCAACGGTGAGCAACCCGCAGAAAATTGACAAAGCCATCAGGCATTTGACGATTTTCATTTCAGAACCTCTTTCAACGGGCCTGAACCG
Organism: Pirellulaceae bacterium; assembly: GCA_028280445.1. Classification (GTDB taxonomy): domain Bacteria; phylum Planctomycetota; class Planctomycetia; order Pirellulales; family Pirellulaceae; genus JANQLU01. Next base: position 20,323 of record JANQLU010000093.1, read on the forward strand.
TTATCGAATTTTTTGGCCAGTTGATCATTCATGTTGAAGCGGTCAACATTTTTTCCCGCAGCTCGCAACAGGGCTGTATAAAGAGCGTTGATCGGGCGTTTGCCGTCGAGTTGCGTGAAGCAACCTGTTTTGAAGGCGCCATCGAGATCGCCCAGCAGCATCACCGGCCAGTTGGCGCCATTGGTATGTTGCTTGTCCGCATTGTTACTGGTGTAAACGATCAGCGTATTGTCCATCATGGTCCCACTGCCCTCGGGTACACTTTCCAACGCTTCCATGATCTTGACGAGCATCCGGCAGTTGTATTGCCGAATCTTGATCCAGATTGGATTGCCAGGTTGTTTCATGTGACCAAGATTGTGGCCTTGTTGCTCGATGCCCAAACCTTTCCAAGCGCCGAAAATCTGTCCACGTCCGGAACCAATGGTTAACGTATTGGTAATGCCCGCTTTGAGTGCGGCGATTCCAAGTTCCAACAAAGCGTCGTGCCAGTCGGTTTCAAACTGAGGTCGTTGGTACCGCTCGTCGACCTCGGGCGCAAACTTTTTCAAATGGTCGGCGACTTCGTCCAGGCGATTGCGCAATCCATTGATATCTTTGAATCCCTGTACGTACTGGCCATAACGTTTGTGTTCACGAGTCGGCAGCGATTTTCCTTTGGCCGATGCCAGGTTTTCGATTTGTTGCAGAAGATTGGATCGAGCTTCGTGTTGCGTACGAATTTCACCTGTGGAAATTCCGCCGAACAGCATTTGATAGAGATGGTTGGGATTGGAATACATGAAAATCGGTTTTCCGGCGCCACTGGCCGAAAGCGTTGCCAGGGTTGGCTTGGTTGACATGTTTTCGATGGAGTCCATGCCAATGCAAAGGTGTGGCAAAAGGGTCTTGGGAAGCGCCTGGCTCAATTCGTAATCGATCGTTGTCGCGCTAGGTGGAACACCATCTCCTCCCCGATAACCACCCAATGCACCGAAGAAGGCACTGTGCGCGGGACTCGTATGCCTGCCATGCAGTCCGCTAATGATATGCAGTCGATCTTTGTATTCCTCCAATGGACTGATGGGTTCTGGGAGTTTGACCTTGGCAAGCGACTGGCTACTTTTCATGCCTTTGGGAACACAAGTCGCAGGATCAAAACCTTGGTTTTGCAAGAAAAAGATGATGCGTTTTTTGGGAGTCGCATCGATAGCGGAACAAGATGCACTAAGTCGGGTGGGAGCAAGTGAGAAACCACACGCTGCTGCCATTCCTTGAAGCAGAATTCTACGGTTTAACATGAATGGTCTTAGCAAAAAATAAAATTGGTTTGTTCGAAAGCCGGGGTTTTCGTCAGGCTACAATTATCCCTGGTGACGAAACGGTCAACAACTTAATAAATGCACTGATTGCTGCGATTATTTGACAGACAAGCCAGTTTTTGGAGTTTTTTACTGGTTTTGGCCTCAAAACAGCAGCTGCGCTGACACTAAATACGCGTAACATTCAGACGCAGCAAAATGTTACTAAATTCAGCCTTTGGGAATCGCGGAGTGACGCCGGCAAATGGCTCAAAAGAGCGTAAAGATTACTGACAAAAACTGGTTGTTAGCTTTTTTGATTTCAAGCGCGTTTTTGGTTGCTGAAATTCTCGTTGTTTTTCTAATTATCCAAAACGTCGCAATTTATGAAAAAAGAAACTACTTCGTCCTTCTTGCAGCTGTTTTTCCGCTTTGCGCCTTTGGCCTATTGGCAATTAGTACGCAACTATGGAATTTCAATCGGATTCATTGGATATTTTTTGTTGTAGTTATTTTATTCATCGAATGTATTAACGTTCTAATCATCCTTGGGGAATCGCTAGCCACATAACTGCGAGTAACACTAGCAGGCGACGCATGTTTTTGTTCATGTGGTTGGCGTTAGCTGAACTTGGAGTTCTCTGCGAATTTGAATGGTCGCTTTCGAAGGAAATAGAGTTCTGTTTACTTTTAGCTCCGCTGGACGATGATGAATTTTCTTTTGTTCCTATTGAGTATTGCGTTTGAAGCAACTTTGGGTCTGTTGATCAAATTCATGAACAAGATAAACAAAGCCAAAAAAAGATAGGGCTACCAGAAACGGGTAATAAGGCAAAATACTTCTTGGCGTTGAGTTGATTGCGGCTTCTCAGTGGATCGGACAGAGTTACCTTGAAAAAAGACGTGTTCAAATTGATAGAAACATCCAAGCAGGCAAAATCTTTTTTGGTGTTTGACACTTATAATTTAGTGGCTTGGCTTTTTGTTTGGCCAATGATGCTCTTTATCGGTTTTGGGTTTTGGTCGGAGTTAAATTCAATCTCCGATCTTTCAGTGCTGTGGATTTTGATGGCTGTTATTCCATGGATTTGGACGGGAATTGGAGTTGTTGGGAACTACAAATGGTTTTATGGCAAACATTCGACGGCAATTCGATATTTCAGAGTTCGTGAATTGTTAGGAATTTTGTTCATCGTATTGCTGGTGTGCGACTTGATAAGAGGTGGCTGGGATATGTCGGCGTGGACGTTCAATTTGCTAATTATTGCTGTCATTGGCATTTACTATTTATTCCTGGACAAAGCGTTCATTCACTATCATCTGTTGGATTAGAGCCCAAAGGCCAGCAAAGGCTGCCAATCAGCATAAATAAAAGTGTCCGTGCAACGGTGCGCCTGTAGTATCTGACAAAATTTTGATAGAGAGAATCATTGCATTCGTTGGGTCGCGGCGCTGAATTTCACGATCCGAAACGCATTTTCGTTGTCAGCGGAATGATGATAGAATCGCAGCCACAATCGACTGTGAGGGGTGTGAATCGTCACTCACAAAATTTCTAATGTTTGCCGGCAAGTTAAATTCCGCCATACTCATCGGCGCAGTAAAATAGATTGATCCTCAAAACCGAGAATGGCATGTTTGTACTTCGACTTAATTTGTGGTTATTGATCGCGCTGTTGACCGGACAACTTGCGGCTCAACAAAACAACGTTGACTTCAACCGTGACATCCGTCCGATTCTGTCTAACAAGTGTTTTGCCTGCCACGGCCCCGACAAAAAAACTCGCGAATCGGGTCTGCGCCTCGATACTTTTGACGGTGCCACCGAAGACCTCGGAGACTATCAGGCCATCAAACCGGGTGACGCTGCCAATAGCGAATTGATCAATCGCGTGACCAGCGATGATGAAGATGAGATGATGCCGCCGCCGAGCCACGGCAAACCGCTGACCACCAAAGAGCGAAAACTGTTGGCGGATTGGATTGATTCCGGCGCAAAATATAGCCAACACTGGTCGTACTCCGTGCCTCGCCGCCCGACCGTACCTCAACTCCGCGGCGACCGTTGGTCCGTCAACGAAATCGATCGCTTCGCCTGGCGAATGATGCAGAAAAAAAATCTCTCCCCCAATAAGCCGGCGAATCGGTACGCCATCATTCGGCGACTTTCGTTTGATCTGACGGGTCTTCCGCCGTCGATCGAAGAAGCCGACCAGTTTGTCAACGACACTTCGGAAAATGCTTATGAAAAACTTGTTGACCGGCTGTTGGCAAAAAAATCATTTGGCGAACGCTGGGCAAGTGTCTGGTTGGATTTGGCTCGCTACGCCGACTCGGCAGGCTACGCCGAAGATCGCAAACGCACCATTTGGGCCTTCCGGGATTATGTGATTCGTTCGTTCAACGCCAACAAGCGATTTGACCAATTCACGATCGAACAAATCGCCGGCGACCTCCTTTCCAACCCGACAACCGAGCAGCTCATCGCCACGGCATTCCACCGCAATACGTTAACCAACAGCGAAGGTGGGACGAGTGACGAAGAATTCCGCAGCGCCGCAGTCGTCGATCGAGTCAACACCACCATGGCGGTTTGGATGGGAACAACGATGGCCTGTGCACAATGCCATACTCACAAATACGATCCCATTACGCAAAAAGAGTATTTTCAATTTTACGATTTTTTTAACAGCACCGCTGACGCCGATCGACCTAACGAAAGTCCAACGCTGCCTGTCTACTCGACCGAACAAGAAAAACGGCGCCGAATACTCACAGCTGAAATTACAAAACTCCAATCTCAATTGGCCGACGTAAAAACCAAAAACGAAACACTCGATGTCGCGGTGATCCATGATTATCTGACCAAACTGGGAAAACCTAAACCGGTTCACGGACGTTTTGTCCGAGTCGAAATCACAGGTCGTGTTGGCATTTTGTCGTTGGCCGAAGTTCAAGTGTTTTCTGGCGACAAAAACATTGCTTTGAACCGGTCGGCGATTCAGTCGAGTACCGCATACAATGGCCCCGCAAAACTCGCTGTTGACGGAAACACCAGTGGCGACTTCAACAAAAAATCGGTGACTCATACGAACAACGAGAAAAACCCTTGGTGGCAGGTCGATCTAGGATCGGTTCAGACCATCGATCGCATTTCACTGTGGAATCGCAGCGGTCCTGGCATGCCCGCTCGACTCAATCAGTGCCGTGTTTCGATTCTGGACGACAGCAAAAAAACCGTCTGGAAAAAAGACTTTCCCAAAGCCTTGCCGAACGAACGGAAAATCGAGATCGTTTCACCACCTAGTCACATTGTGGCACTTGCCAAACTCGATCCAAAATCCTGGAACAAGCAACAGATTAAAACACTGCGCCAATTTATCTGGGAAAACTCAACCGATTATCAACGTGTCTCCAAACTGTTGCGCGAAAAAAACAACCAACTCAAATCGATCCGTCCGATGACGACCGTTCCGGTGATGAGCGAACTCTCGAAGAAACGTGTCACGAAAATTCAAATTCGAGGCAATTTCCAAGACACCGGAGAAACTGTTACGGCCAGCACTCCTAAGTCATTTCATTCCATTAACCCACAATCAAAACGCGATCGTATGGCTTTGGCGAAATGGCTAGTCAGTCGCAACAACCCTCTGACCGCCCGCGTTGTCGTCAATCGATTTTGGGAAAAACTGTTCGGCATCGGGATTGTTTCGACCAGTGAAGAATTTGGTAACCAGGGCGAATTGCCGTCGCATCCCGAATTGCTCGACTGGCTGGCGGTTGAGTTTATGGAGTCGGGTTGGAACCAAAAAGCGTTGATTAAAAAAATCGTGATGTCAGCGACCTACCGGCAGTCGTCGGTCGTTTCGTATCAGAAAATTCAGGCTGACCCTGCAAATCGTTTCCTGGCTCGCGGTCCACGTTTTCGTTTATCCGCAGAAATGGTCCGGGACCAGGCACTGTTTGCTGGCGGATTGCTCAATCAAAAAATGTTTGGCCCGCCCGTCCAACCGCCGCAGCCCAAGTTTGGATTGAAAGCGGCGTTTTCGGGCAGCGTTGATTGGACGGACAGTACCGGCCCCGATCGCTATCGACGTGCGATCTATACCGAATGGAGACGCAGCGCACCTTATCCGTCCATGACGACTTTTGACAAATCGAACCGCGAAGTCTGTGAAATCAAGCGAGCACGAACCAACACGCCGCTGCAGGCCCTGGTGACGTTGAACGATCCCGCATTTTTCGAAGCTGCCCAAGCTCTAGCACGCCGTATCACAGCGAAAAAAAACAAGCAGCCGCGAGCAATCGCCGAACACGCTTTTCGATTATGTTTAACGCGAAAACCGACGGCATCGGAACTCGACCGCATCGTCAAGTTTTACCGCGAAACGAAAAAACATTTTGCCGACAAACCCAACGACGCCAAAATGTTGGCAACCGACAAATATCATCCCAATCCAGCCAACACCGATTTCGTTGACCTGGCTGCCTGGACTACCGTCGCTAACGTCCTGCTCAATCTCGACGAGGTTTTCCTGAAACGATGAACCTGACACACCTCAAACTGCAACACGAAACCCGCCGCCATTTTTTTAAGAAATGTTCCGTGGGACTCGGTTCGATGTATCTGGCATCTCAAGCCAATACAGTCAGCGCCGAAGAAGACAAAAAAATCGACAACCCGATGTCACCGCGACCGGGGCATGTCACACCCAGGGCGGACGCCGTCATTTATATTCACCTGGCCGGATCACCTCCGACGTTGGATATGTTCGACTACAAACCCGAATTGGTGAAACGCAGCGGACAGGACTGCCCGGACAAATTTCTCAAGGGGCGGCGATTTGCATTTACCAATGGTGTCCCCAAACTAATGGGCACTCCGCGTAAATTTCGGCGTGTTGGCAAAAATGGAATCTGGATGTCTGACGCGCTGCAAAATCTGCCAGAGGTCGCCGATGACTTGTGCGTCGTTCGTTCGATGTATACCGATCAATTCAATCACGCGCCAGCGCAATTGATGCTGCTCACCGGATCGCCGCGACAAGGTCGACCGTCGTTTGGTTCGTGGGTCACCTACGGGTTGGGCAGCGAAAATGAAAACTTGCCCGGTTTTGTCGTCCTCAACTCCGGCGGATCGCAACCCAGCGCGGGTAAAAATGCCTGGGGCAGCGGTTTTTTGCCTTCTGTCTTTCAAGGGGTTCAGTGTCGCTCCAAAGGCGATCCGGTTCTGTATGTCAGTAACCCCAAAGGAATGTCGCGTGCGCTACGTCGCAAAACGCTCGACGCCATCAACGAATTGAACACCATGCAGGCTAAGGAATTCGGTAATCCGGAAACGTTGACCCGCATCGCGCAATATGAATTGGCCTATCGCATGCAGGCATCGGTACCTGAAGTTATGAGCATCGATCGCGAAGATCAAAAAACGTTGGATGCCTACGGTGCCAAACCGGGTGGCGCCAGTTTTGCCAATAATTGTCTGCTCGCGCGACGATTGGTCGAACAGGGCGTGCGCTTTGTCCAATTGTTCGATTGGGGTTGGGATTTTCATGGCACGGCAGCCGACACTGAAATCGAAGCGGGTTTGACAAAAAAATGTGCTTCGATGGATCAGCCAGTGACGGCCCTCATCAAAGACCTCAAACAACGTGGCATGCTGGACCGAACATTGGTTATCTGGGGAGGTGAGTTTGGGCGTACACCATTTCGCGAAGGACGTACGGCCAAAAGCAAACGCCTCGGACGCGATCATTATCCCGACTGCTACACGATCTTTATGGCGGGCGGTGGTGTCAAACCGGGTTTCGTCTACGGTGAAACCGATGAACTCGGATTTTCAGTCGCCAACAACGGAGTTCATGTTCACGACTACCAAGCGACCGTTTTACAACTTCTCGGACTCGAGCACACGAAAACCACTTACCGATTCCAGGGCCGCGATTATCGACTCACCGACGTTCACGGACATGTCGTCGAAGACCTGATGGTGTAGTTTGCTGGTTTGCGCGTGTGCTTTTGGGAGGGTAAGTTCTGGGAGGGCGAGACTCGCGGTCGAGCCTAATCCTGTGAGCGGCAAGGCGCTAGCCGCCGGTTTGTTAGAGCTTCGAACCGGCGGCTAGCGCCTTGCCGCTCACAATAGTTTACTGTTCCCACCGGTTGCTCGCAGTTAGTACTGTTGCTGGCACACGCCACCGAGGTTCACCGTGGCCGTCACAAAGTTCAATTGTCCATGAATAAACACGGTGAAATCGCAGTCTTTGGCGCAACGGGTGGTGTGACCTATCTGGAATGTTTTGACGTGATGAGCGGGAAAAAAACATTGTGTTCGATTTTTTCAATTGACGACGAGTAACCGGCGTTGTGCTCCGTTCTGGCTTTTGTACCAACAAACGATAATCAACTAACGACGTTTGGAATTGGCATCGGCGTTGAGACACCTCGAATATTCCAGCCCAAGAACTTGTCGCAAAATATTGATGCACCCTTCGATTTCAAACGTAATATGTTGTGGTACACGGATTTCCAAATGGGATCTTGCCAGTCCAGAACCGTTGCTGGTAATTTCGCCGCGGATATCAAACCCAAAAACATCATCGGATGATCGCGTGAATTCAAAAGTGCATTTTGGTTTGCCGACGCGCCTGTATGTTCCGTCGCAACGATCTGCCGTACAGCAATGAAAAACGATTTCGGCGAATGGAACAGGAGCACTGCTGCCGGGTTCCAGTTGAATTAACGATTCGTTTCTGGCAAACAGATAACGATTGAAATGCGGGAGAAAGACAAGGGTTTTTGACGTGGGCTCAGGGCCGACCAGCAACACAATGCCGTGAAAGGCAACCATCGCGGCATCGCGATCAGCACAAAAGACAATGTGATCCCCGGGTGTAAACATCGCCAAGGTCCTGGATTCAAACTTTAAGCCACTGTCCTACCGAGTATAAAATTCATCTTTCCTTAAAAATGTGGTAATTCTCTATGTACCTGATCTTATCCACGATGTAGATTCGATTAGGTGATCACCGCAAACTCCAATCTTATCTTGCTGATCACACAGGTTCGTGCCCAAAGGTCTCATTTGACCACATTGTGGGTATTTGACCACAAAATGAACTTTATATAAATTAAAGTTCTCCTTTCAAACATCCTTTCAACACCACTCTATTCAAATGCGGGTATTCACATGGTCAGATTCACGAAAATATCCAAAGAGCCCAAAGTTCAAGGAGCAGCTTCATTCGCGAAATCTATCGCTCTGTTGCAAATGATTGCGGAGAACGATGAACCCAATATGGCGGCTTTGTTAGATATTAGCGGGCTAAAACGCCCCACTCTTCACCGGATGCTCAAAGCTCTTGAGGCTGAAAACCTCGTCGAAGTCACTCCCCAGAAAACTTTCAAAGTCGGAACCCGGTTGCTCCAGTTTGCGGGGCGTGCACTAGAACAAAACGATATTTCCCGTTTGGCTCGCGGCGAGCTTGAGAGACTCTGCCAAATTACCAAGGAAACGGTTCATTTGGCGATTCGAAGCGGTTACGACATGGTCTATATCGCCAAAAAAGACAGCCCGATGGCGGTGCGAATCGCATCGGCAGTCGGAGGCCGTGTTCCGTTGCACGCCAGTGCATTGGGTAAAAGCGTCCTGGCCCATCTGCCAAAAAAGGAACAGGTTCATGTGCTCGACCAAATGGAAATGAATCGAATTACACCGTTTACGATTACCGATCGACAAGAATTGGAAAGTCAAATCGAAAAAATTCAGCAAGACAAATATGCATCGGCTCATCAGGAAACCGATATCGATATTCAATGTTTTGGTGCGCCAATTTTTGACAAAGACCGCCAACCGGTGGCAGCACTCAGCATCAGTGTTCCAATTTTTCGACTGAACAAAGATTTTTCGTTCTATGTCAAACCGCTCTTGGAGACATGTTCAAAAATCACCAAGCAGTTGAATTTGCAAAGCTAAAAACGAGGTGCGTTTGTGCGCGGGTAAGGATGATCGCTCATGCGCATTCAATTTTCCAGAAACGGCAATATCACTCCGTCGGCTCTTTCTGGCCGACAAAGATATAGTAGGGAGTTTTCAACAACAACGTGTAGGGAACTTTGCTTTTGTTTTCCTCCAAATGTTGTTGCAGAAAATGATGCCGCAAAAATGGCAAATGGTCGTGTGATGGAAATACGTTATCTGTAGCAAACCAGTTGGGCCACAGGGTTCGCGAAAACCAACTGTGTTTACGTAAGGTTTCTTCCGGATATTTTCGCGAAACATAAAAATCAACAACGCCGATGGTTCCGCCTGGCTTGAGAATTCGTTTGGCGTTTTCGATGGCTGCGAACCAGTTGGGGATCATCGTGAGCGAGTATGAAAAAGTTACGACATCAGCGTAGCCTTCGTCGGGACAGAATTTGGTCGCGTCGTATTCAACCGTCTCGACATTGGTCCAACCACGTTCATTGAACCGCTGTTGGGCAACCCCCAACAAGCTGGTTGAAAGATCGACAACGTAGACTTTTTTAAATTTTTCAACGTCTCCCGCGAGATGCTCGATGTTGGCACCGGTTCCGCCTCCCATGTCGACCCAAATGCCATTTTCCGGCTTGGGCAATTCGGCAAACAATTCCTCGCGACCCTTGAGCAGCCGTTTGCGGAAATCATCGTAGCCTTTTGCCTGCCCGCCGTAAAAACTTTCGAGACGTTCCGCGTGAGTTTTCCCGCGGACGGGGCGCAACAGCATGTGGTACAGGATTTTGAAATCGCTAAGTAAACCCATCGTGGCTCCGATTACGCGCTGAGGTCGGCGATATAAAAACTGGCATACGTGTGAACACGGTCTTGAGGATGGAGTTGAGCCACCAAATCGTCATGAAACGTCATCATGTCAACCACTTTTTTTGACTCGCCGTCATGCTGCACTTGCACCTGATTCACAAAATCTGTTTTCAATCCTCCGCTGCGCCAAATCACTCGTGAATTCGGGGCCGCACGATTGATGATCGCTTGCCACTCGGCTTCGAGCAACGGGAAAAAATGATCACTGAGCCAATCCATGTGGTCCAACAAGACAAACCGTGAAATCGGCTGAGCGTGGGTCTCCAGAAATCCTTGGACGGAATTTGTCGTCGTACTCACATTTTCGATCAACCCGTTCTTGAGTTTGTCAAAGTTTTCCTCTCGAAGATATTCCGGACAACAATCACGAGTGTATTTACCGTTGATGTAGACTCGCCAGAAATAATTATCGGTAATCGGGAGTTCGGCAAACACGGCGCGAACGCTGTCTTTGACATATTGGATGATGCCGCCCTCGTATTGTGATTCCAGCTGTCGACGTTGAGCTTTGGGAACACCCAACATACTTAACGTGGTGTCGCGATTCATTGCGAATTTAACAAATCCTGTCCAGAATTTGTCATGCAATTTGTTTTCATAAATATCTCGCTGTTGTTCGACTGATTCGGCGGACAACAACTCGTCGATGGCGGGGCGGACGCGTATCACTTTATCGATGTAATGTCCCATCATCCGCGCAAATACACCCGATGTTCCACGAAAATAGAACGAACGTTTTTTGTGATCGAACCATTTGATTTTCTTGTCCCAAAAATTCTGCGACCATTCCGGCAGACTGTCGCGCAGTTGATCCGCATAGATTTTTCGGGCGCCCGGTAGACGACCGTTGCCAAACAAATCGAAAAATTGATCAAACGCCAGGTTTTTGATCCCGGCAATTTTCAAATCCAACAACGCATTCTGTCGCGGGTTCATATCCACAGCGTAAACATGTTTGGGACCCGCCAGGACATAATCGAGCGCGTTGCAACCGGCGGATGTAATAACCATGACCGTATCATCCGGCGCGACATCCAATGCGATCCGATCCAGCCGCGGGTCTTCCCAGCAGGTGTTGTAAACCAAGTTGTTTCGATGCACCGCGTTAAAGACGCGGCGACTCACCCAATCAAATATCGCCATCAGTACTCAAATCCAGAAATCAGGGGGCGTCGCGTTTTTCACAGAATCCGGCCCAAATGAATTGAACCTGAGATTTTACCGACTCCGTTGATCGAGTAACAGGAGCAAATATTTGAGAGCATCACCAACAGTTAAAAACTACAGTTTGCAGACGTTTTTCATCCGATAAATGGCCCAGACTTTACCATCGGGCCCCTTGAATTTCTTGATGTAAAACGTGCCTTGAATGGTGATCGGGCGAACCGTGAAATTGACGGAGGTTCCCTTTTCCATCATGACGAGCATACAGTCGTAGAGCATGGCACCAGGGCCGAAACAGCATTCTTTGTTGTCGCGAACAAAGACGAATTTGGTGATCCCTTTTTGTTTGAGACTGGGCCGGATGTATCCTCGAATTTTGACCGTCTTGCCATTGAGTGCCGTGATGTCGTCGGACAACATGTCGTCCTGGAATTTGTCACCTTTTTTCATTTCAAATTTAACATCATCAAATGTTAAATCTTTGATTTTATTTTGAGCCACCGCCGGGCTCGAAAATGCGATAGCGATGATCAAGCAAAATCCAAAACCAAACAATCGTCGGACCATGCGTTGTGCAGGTACGCTTGTTCGATTTTGGTATTTGAGAATCACTTGATGTAATCCGCTTCGATGGTATAGATCACGTTGGGAACGCCGTCTTCATTGACCGCTTTGCCCGATTTGTGTAAACGAAATGTTCCGGCAATCCTCCGAACGCGAAATGAGTAATTTGCTTTGAGGCCATTTTTCAATTCGATGGCCACCATATCTGTAAGTTTAGGTGTTCCACCGAAACAACAGGTACCAAAATCGCCTACAAGCAGGAATTTTTCCAGACCAATTTTTCGATCACTGGGTCGGACAAAGCCCTTCAAAAAGACTTTTTTGCCGTCATATTTCTCAATTTCCGCCGGATAAGTCTCATTTTTTCGTTTGTCCGGCTTGAGCATCGTAAAGTTAATTCGCTGACAGCCCTCGGGGACTTCAGTCGCATATATGTAGCCGTAGTAACCGATGCCGATGGCCATGATTGCGATCGAACCGAATAAACCAAATTTGGCAGCTTTCTGACCAATCAGCTCTTCTGGGTATTTCCGCAAGCTCAACATTGCGATTGCCCCAAAAGCGACTCCAAAAATCGCGATCATTGCCGCCATCAAACCCAGTTCGGGAATCAGGATGATCAACAACAATGTCAACAGGGCAAACACGGTGAACACTGCTGAGACAACGGCTGTTTTGCAAATTGAACGGTATTGTTCGTTTAATCCGTCCGGCGAAGATTTTTTTGCAGGTTCGTAGGGGTTACCGGACTTGGATTCTTGTGCAGCTCGATACTCGGATTCAGTTAATTTGGCCATAAATCAAATCTGTGTAAGGGCGATGTTTCGTTAATAGATAAGTCGTTCGAACCAACCATTAATGACCGACCATGACAACAAAAACAAAAAGATACAGATTGTAAGAGGAACCATGATAATCGCAACGGTTCCCTGCCAGGTCGAATGGCTGGCGATCGGCTCGGTTATATTCTCATTTACGTTTTTCTTTGGCGATGAGTTCGACGGAGCGGGACGTTCGGCGGCGGGAGTACTCTTAACAAAAGTTTCATTTCCTTGAACTGGCACCGTTACCGAAACTTTTTCAGCATCCGTGCCCGCTTTGGTCACTGTATCGGCCGTCTTCTCATCCAAGGGTACTTTACCGACAACGTGCCGCCGAATCGGTTCTGCCGAATCAGCCTCTCCACCCGCGGGTTCGGGATTCGCCTCGAAATCGGCATGATCCTGCATACCGGCGGAAAGCGCTCCAACCGAGTGGAAATTTTGGTGCATTTGCTCGCCGATACTTTTCTGATCGCCGGCAGCACTTTCGCGATCCGAATCATCTCGATCCGAGCTGTTTGTTGAGTTTTTAGGAAACGGATTTTTTCCTTTTTTATCTGTCGACTTTTTGTCTTTCGATTTTTTGTTGTCAGACGAATCCTCTTTTTTCAAATCCGATTGTTCCATTTCGATATCGTCATCATCGTCTTCTTCTAAACCCATTTCCCACTGCAGCATTTTTTCGGCACGTTCAACCGATTTGGCATCGATCTTCCGGATCTTGGCAACAGCTGCTTTTGCTTCCTTTTTGGGGCAAACGAGCAAATATTGGGCGATAGGAACGCGAATAAAACTCGATGTCTTTTCGGCGGGTTGTTCAAACAGTTCGATCATTTTGTCGACGACGGTCCAATCCTCCCACCGAATCAAATCGGGAATCACCATGTCGGCGTCTTTGGGACGATTCAAAACCAGGCGCATGGATTTCACCAATTCTGATTTCTTGATGAAATCAACTTCGGAACCGTGAAACCGAAGTGCCGAAACGACCGAAAACAGATCCACATAATCCGCTTCCGGGTTGGTCAGAAAAACTTCATTGATCAATTTCAAACCGTCCGCTTTTTTCAGATTCAAATAACACGCGACCAAAGCATCGAGGCCTCGCTGTTTTTTCCGATCACCTGACCTCAGAATTTTTTCAAATACCTTGATGTCATCCTGAGTGCCACAAACTCCCAACATCGTGTAATACAGACGTTTTCGATTGACGGGGATTTCATCGTCCTGAATCCATTTGATCAATTCGTCGTGTTTCATTTCTTTCTTCATCGCGATCAAGTCTGCATAAGGAGCGCGAGCGAATTCATCGTAAGCGTCAAACGCCAGCATCGACTCTTCGTCTTGCAGAAAGTCTTGGAAAAACACCAATCGCTTGGGACCGGACTTGGGTAACTTGATCAATTGATCGACATATTTCACCGCGCGTTCGGTGACCTTCATGGGTGTCGACCAGGCAACGTTGGGTGCATCGACTCCAATCACCATGAACATGGTGCCGACATCGTATCGGCCCACCAAAACCGTTTCAAATTTTTCACCTTTGGAAATATATTTTTCGCCGCGAACAATTTGCGTTACTTCAAATTCGCCTTGAGGCAGCTCATCTGAATCGATGACCAGTTTTTGTTGAGGCTGATTTTTCAAGGTTGCCAGAACGACGACATCCGCCGCATTGATTTTTTCTGAAATCGTTTGTCCCACTGCACTACAAAACGGACAGTAATTATTGGCTACCGCAAATTGGGGACAGAATTGGAGCGCAGCGACTGCCATGGCGACAAACGCGAAAATGAATTTCTTAAATTGAACTGACACCATACAGCTCCTGAGATATAAAAAGCGATCGGCAGTAGGCATACGGCCGTCGATAAATAATGGTTTGGGCGGGATTTCGCCAACGTATAAGTATAACGAAAATCGAGATCAGGCGCCGAGCGACTTTGCCACATCCGTGCGATATGCGGAAATTGAGGGGTAAATGCCGACCAAAACTGCCAAAATTAACAATCCTGGCAACAGGACAAATTCGGTCGGTGTAAATGAAAGCAGACTGACTTGGAGCCCCGTATAGCCCTCAATCACCTTTCCAGCCAGCCAAACCAAGACGTGACCCGCGATCCAGCCAATAAATCCACCGGCCAGGGCTAGCATTATCGTTTCGACCAAAGTGATTCCCATCACTTGGGCACGATTGGCACCCAAGGCTCGCATCACGGCGATTTCATTCCGCCGTTCGGACATCGAATTGTAAATCCCAACCAAAATGCTGATGCCGGAAACGACACAAATCAACGTCGTCAACGACAACAACAATTTCCGGATCGGATCCACAAAGAAATAAAACAGTTTTGTCACTTCTTCGATGGGATTGGCGGCCTCGGCCGCGTCGTTCACATTTTGCTTGAGCGGTCGATAGTTCGACCAATTCAAAGTGCTTTCCAGTCGATTATTGTTGACGGCATCAATAATAATATCCTTGGTTAAACCAAACTCGTCATTTTTGGTGCGGACCAAGATCGCTGTTACCTCGCGCTCCTCCAATGGCAATGGCTGGAGGCCGTGGGGGTCAGGTTTTTTTTCGCCATCGTTTTCATTTGCACGGCGCGGGCGGAAACTGATTTGTTGCAACCGCTGCTTGATCACGGCAGCTTTATCATCTTTGAGAAATTCGTCGACCTCTCCGTCCTCATCGTCATCTGACTCTTCGTTGATATGACCATCGTCGGTGATGGGCTTCGCGTGATCTTCCATTAAATAGAAGCCTTCGAGATTAACGAACACAGCTCGATCATGAGGCGTTCCGGTTGGTTCCAGAATTCCAACGACACGAAATCCTTGTTCGTGAGTGTGAGCCCCGTCGGAAGTTGGATCCCCATGAATTGGAAAAATATCGTCACCAATTCTTGTCCCACTTCGTTTGGCAACCTGACTGCCCATGACCGCTTCGAAATATCGATTTTTTTTATTGTCGAACTCAAACGCCCGCCCGTCGGCAAATTTGAATTTTTCACCAGTATCCACGTCGAGCTCAAGTTCCGTAAAAAATTCGGGCGTCGTGCCAATCACGCGAAAATAGGCGCCTTCTTCGCCAAAATAATCACCCAGCGCCAACGGAATTGCCATCGAGCAAAATCGTGCCATCAAGCCCCGTTTGTGGGTTGCCGCGCGATACGTAAATTCCTGGTCCAACGCTTCGTGCTGCCACAACTGACTGAGTTGATTTAAATGGCCGCCCGGCGACAACGATTGCTGTGCCGATAGAATCTGGGTGACTTTCAAATGTTCGTCGTGAATCTTGTAAATCGAATTGCTGAATTCGCGTTTTCGCTCTTCTTGGTTGCGAAACGCCATATAGTATTCGTAGGGAATGTTGCCCGTCGGTTTGCTCAAGTAAAAAACCGTATTCAAGGTGAGTTGGGTACTGCCACCTTTCGCACCGACGATGATGTTGTAGCCAAAGCTCGAATTGCTGCGAAACGATTTGTTAACAATGCCGTGAATACACAATACGGCAACCACTAACATGACTCCCAAAGCCATCGACAATACGCTGAGGATCGAACCCACACCACGGTGTTGAATGCTGCGCCAGGCAATTTTGACAATACTCATGATGTTGCCTCCACGCGCGCTCGAGCGACTACGTGATTTATTTCTTCCAGTCGATCAACCCGCTTGAATTGGTCTGCAACTTCCATCGAATGAGTCACCATTAACAACGCAATTTTTTCTTCTTGACAAGTTTCGCGAATCAAATCAACCACCTGTTTTTGGTTTTTCGGGTCGACATTGGCCGTCGGTTCGTCCGCCAATAAAACACTGGGCTTGTTGGCCAGTGCCCGAGCGACCGCTACCCGTTGTTGTTCTCCGACACTCAAGGCGTTTGGCTTGTTACCCAGGCGATGCGACAACCCGACTCGGTCGAGCAAACGGACTGCACGGGATTTGTCGGATTTACCCGGCCCGAAAGTCATTCCCAACATCACGTTTTCCAACGCCGAGAATCCGGGAAGCAAATTGAACGTTTGAAAAACATAACCCAGTTTGTCAGCTCGAATTCGATCGCGAGCAGCTTCCGAATAACGTGTCAGTTCGATGCCGTCTAACATCACAATGCCGCTATCCGGCCGCGTAATCCCAGCAATGATGTGCAACAGCGTTGTCTTGCCACATCCGCTGGGCCCAATCATGACCGCTTGCTCTCCCGATTCCAAAGAGTATTCAGGAACATCCAAAATCTGAACCGGCTGGCCATCGGGCTGCTGGTAGGTTTTCTGAATATTATGCAGTTGCAACATCAGGTTATTCCGGAAATAACGACACTCGATCGTACCATAAGCGGCCCACCGACCAAACCGATCTCGCAGGATTCGCTGATACGGTTTACGCGATTGACGGCAACGCGGTTCGATCTCGGGGCATTTGGATTTTTTAACAATCTTCGCGTTTTCCAGCCGTCGGTCCAGGCGGCAATCTCAAACGTTGGCAGTGCAAAACGCCGACTCGGTTGAAAATCTGACGCTGTTTCTCCGCTTCAACCTTTTTTGCAGCGCAACCGTTCAATCATTCCAAATGACTGACAAGACACGAAGAAGTGGCTATCACCGAAAAAAATTGCGAGACTCGATGCCTCGCAATTCACTTTGATTCACTCGCCTGTGTTTGGCAAGAATTTTATTGTGGTTGATCGTTTTACGAACCGGGTGCCATCACATCCGTATAAATGGTCACGCTACTTTTGCCAGCCATCTGCTCGGAAAACTCGTCCGGAGTCCCTCGATGTGCTGACGAGGCACGGGGTGATGATTCCAGATTGTCATAAAACCACCGTTCAAATCCGCGTTCGAATCCAATCATTGCGTAGCCGCTTTCGGTAACCATCCGAACTTCGGCAGAAAAATACACGCGATCGACAGATCCCAGGATATGAAGTTTCCAGCATTCCCGTGGAACTTTGGCTGATCGGAAACCCCAATACCAGGTTCTGCCATCCCAGTTCGCGCCAGCATCGACGGTGTGAAAACTGGCAATCGTTTTCCAATGACCAGTCGCCACTTCTTTGGCTTGAATATCAACTCTCTCGTTGCCAACCAATGTCACTCCGCTGAAAGCGATGTAGCTATCGCGATTTCGTACACGGTCTCCGTCATTCGGGCCGATCATACAACCCGCAGACGACAAACAAATTCCCAAAACGCCAACAGCGATCACTCGCTTGATATTCTTCATAACAAATCTCCGCTAGAAATCTGGTCTCTCGTTGTCAAATGACAAAATTCGAGAATTTCTTTCACGAGTCCGGCAAAAACTCGATCTCGATTCTGATCTTTCTAGAAAGCTGTTGTGAATTGCTCACGCAGAGACGCAGAGACGCAGAGGACAAGAATGAAAATCATCAATCGTCAACCGCAACCTATTCAACCGTGGCTCGTAAGATTCGAGGTCATCCATCCAAAATCCGATCACGCTTCAGGTTGCCATTGGGCAATTCGACTGATCGATTTTAATCATCGTTTGGTGGGTCGTTTTCAAACCAACTGCGAAGACCGCTCATGAACATGTTGATCATTTTTGTGGTGTGCTCTTGATCGAACAAATAGGGATCACAACGGAGACAGATGGTCAGTTTTCGCTGGTAAGTCGTGATTGCAATGCTGGCTCGTGTTCGATGTCGCAGCGGCGGTGCACCCGTAAAATCATCCAGAACGAGATTGCCCGCAACGAGCGCACCCTTTTTACGCGGCAACCGAGCGTTGTAACGTTTGGTTGGATCACCGACACTGGTCAAAATCATGGAGCCAAGACCGCGGCGAAACGATGTAACCAGTGGAAGCGCCCATTTGGTTGACGCAGCATGGATGAGCGCCTCGATAAACTCAGTGCCTAGCGCTTGATTTTTAAGCTTGGAGGTTTCGGCTCGAATGCTTTTCATCAGTTCGATTCGATCTCGGCAAGCATTGGGACCGCGTTGCAAGAAATTGTAACTGGTCATGTTCACTGCCGGCATTTCGTCATCGCCGCGTCCGCGCAGGTTTGTCGGCAGCAGAATGCGATACTTGCCGCCAGGTTTAAAGCGGAGTTTTGGAAATTGCTGGTTCCAATTTTCCATCAACATAAAACACTCGACGGCCAAAATGTCGTTGACCGTTCCACCATGCGCGATGGCAACATCTCGCAGTTTTTTGTGTTCGTCTTTGGACAGGACGTCGTATTCGATGCCAAACAACGGGATGCGCGGCCGGTTGGGTTCCCGTTTTTGCTTGGGCAATTTTGGTGGATTGAACGGGATGCCGCCAATCAGTGAGTTTTTGAATCCATATTTGAGCGCGAACGAAGTTGTTCTGCCGTGGGCATCATATTCGGATGCGAATCGTTGTTTTTTGTTGCGAGCTTTGAGCAGCGTTGGATCAATGGGGCCAAGTTTTGCAGTGCCCGGGCCGCTGATCAGATTGGCGTAAATCGCAAACAGATCACCCATAAAGAAGTGAGCGCCGATGCCATCCACGGCAACATGGTTGTAATAAAATGTAAATTCAACCTGCTCGTCTCCTTGATGCGCCCAAACTCGAACACCACATTCGTTGTCCGTGTCGAATTCAATGCCGGTCGGGCAATCTGCCAATGTGTCTTCGATCGGTTCCCCTTCGCGACACCAAAAAACGCGGCAAGGCAAATCTTTTCGGTACACCCAACTGAGACGGCCTTGTTTTTTTCTTTCGATCGTCGAGCGGAGGACGCGATGTCGATCGAGTGACGTGTGAAGTGCTTGCAAGAAAGCTTCCCGATCGACTTGGCCAAAAAATCTCATCGAGATGACAAATGTCATCGGGTACAGCGATCGGCTGTCGAGGTACAAAAAATGTTCGAACGGAACCAGATACAACGGAAACAATCGCATTTTTCCGTACGCGTCGTCCATGGAGGGCGCATCAACGACTGCAAGGTTTTGTTGTTCGAGTTCGGACGACATCGACGATTTTTGCGTAATAGGTTCTGTTTGATATGACAACAGCCTACCAAAGTCGTTGCTAGTCAGCAAAGCAGAATTATCAACGTAACTTTTGTAGAGTCTGTGCCAGTGCCTCGACAAATCGATCGACTTCTTCGACCGTGTTGTAAAGGTAAAAACTGGCTCGACAGCTGGAGTTGATGCCCAGTTTTTCGTGAAGTGGCATTGCGCAGTGGTGACCGGCGCGAATTGCAATGCCGTGGCGGTCGATCAGAAGAGAAATATCCTGGGGACTGACACCGTCAACGACAAAACTGACAATCCCAGCACGCTGACCCGGTCCCATTGGACCCAGGATGCGGATTCCGTCGATTTCAGACTGCAGTTTATCAATCGCCAGATTGGCCAGTGTTTGTTCGTGTTGTTTAATCTGCGACAACCCGATGCCATTGAGGTAATCGACGGCTGCGTGCAAACCAATCGCTTGAGCAATCGGCGGCGTGCCAGCTTCGAATTTGGCTGGAATTTCTCCCGGGACGTAGCCCTCGGTGGTGACTTTGCTGATCATGCTGCCACCCCCGTGAAACGGTGGGATCGCGCGAAGCATCTCCATTTTTCCATGGAGTATTCCAATGCCACTGGGCCCAAGCATTTTGTGTCCGCTGAAAATAACAAAGTCGGCGTTCCAAGCCGTCACGTCGGTAGGCTCGTGCGGTACATGTTGCGCGGCATCGACAACGGTGGTAATGCCCCATTGGCTGGCCATGGCAACCAATTTGGCCACCGGGTTAATGGTTCCCAGAACGTTGGAAACTGCCGAAAATGCAAACACTTTGGTTTTATCGTTGAGCATTTCGGACAATGAATTCATACACAACTGTCCGTCATCAGTCATTGGAACGAAGCGGACGGTCGCGCCAGTGCGTTCAGCAAGTTGTTGCCAAGGCACGATATTGGAATGATGCTCCATTTCCGTCAGCAAAATTTCATCATCTGCCGAAACAGAAATCGACGGATCGCTTGTGTCCCCAATCGAACGCGCAACGAGGTTGATCGCGTGAGTCGTTCCCGAAGTAAAAATAACTTCGCGATCGTTTTGCGTACCAATAAATTCTGCAATCGCGGCTCTTGCGTGTTCGTAATTGTTCGTACTTTGTTCACTCAGCCAGTGAATTCCACGGTGAACATTGGCGTAGCTTTGTTTGTAACAATTCTCGATCGATTCAATGACCGCTCGTGGATGCTGAGTCGACGCCGCATTGTCCAAATAAACCAATGGTCGATCCGCGTGAATCGTTTGATGCAGAATTGGAAAGTCCGCGCGAATTGCTTGAACATCGAGTGGTTTGGCAATGTGCTCGGATTCCAATTCGTCAGTTTGAAAGTTCATAGTTGAAGTTGATATTTGATTAACGGTTGTACCAGTCAATGTCAGACAGTTTCGCCAGTGCTAATTGTAGCGCCTGAGTCCCCAAACGGTCGCCGCCTTGAGCGGAAAGTGCAAGATACAATTGGTGAGCCAACGCCAGTCCGGGCAGCGAAAGCTTCATCCGACGTGCTTCTTGCAAGGCAATTTGCATATCTTTGATAAAATGTTCAACGAAAAAACCGGGGTCAAAATTATTGTCAATGATACGGGGCGCCAAATTGGACAGTGACCAACTGCCCGCAGCGCCGCTGGAAACGGATTGCATCACCGTTTCCAGATTGAGCCCCGACCGGTGGGCGTACAACAGCGCTTCGCAGATGCCAATCATGTTGGTTGCGATCAGCGTTTGATTGACCATTTTGGTATGTTGTCCGCTACCCGCGGGACCTTGATGGACAATCGTTTTGCCCATCAATTCGAACAACGGCTGGACCGCCTGAACGGCATCTTCGTCGCTGCCAATCATGATCGAAAGCGCCGCGTTTTTAGCGCCGATGTCTCCTCCGGAAACGGGTGCGTCGATGGAGGATACGTTTTTGTTTGCCGCCGCTGCGTGGATTTCGACTGCCAACGATGGTTGACTGGTGGTCATATCGACGACGATTGTACCGCTGTGGCAACGATCCAGAATTTGTCCGCTATCCAAATAAACCGAGCGAACGTCATCGGGATAACCGACGATCGTGAAAACGACATTGCTGCTGGCGGCGACATCACCAGGCGATTCACACCACGTGGCGCCGCGATCGATCAGCGGTTGCGCTTTCGATTTTGTGCGATTGAAGACGAACGCCCGGTAGCCAGCGGCCATTAAGTGTCCGCACATGCTTTGGCCCATCACGCCAGTTCCAATCCAGCCGATTGTTGTCGAATCGGGATTTACAGGATTCGTCATGATTTATTGATCAAGTTCTCGAATGCGCAGATTTTTCCAGGCGACTTGGAAAGGGCCCTGGTTTCGGCCGATGCTGTGGACTTGCAATCCGATGAAGCCTTTCGGGTGCGATTTGAATTTCGCGTCGTCTTTGAGGTCCGAGATTAATTCTCCATTAATCCAGACTTTGATCACGGGCCCTTTGGCGATGACTCTATATTTATTCCACTGGCCATCCTTGAAATGTTTGTGTGGTTTGCGTTTGTCTGCCGGTGTCATCCAGCCGCCGCAAGCTTCTCCATAGATGTAACCCGCTTCAGCCCCTTTGCTCCCACTCGCCTCGATTTCGACTTGGGGACCATTGACCCGGCCAGTTTTAAAGGGGCTAGTTCCTTTGCCTGCTTTGGTTGCTGAGCGGATTTGAACGCCCGAGTTCAGTCGATTGTCAACTTTGACTTCGAATTCCAATTCGAAATTGCCATATTGTTTTACCGTACACAAAAATGAATTGGGGCTGCCATTGGCGGTTGTGCCAACAATGGCTCCATCTTTGATTTCGTATTTTGCAAAGCCGTTTTTTTGCGTCCAACCTTCGAGGGATTTGCCATTAAACATGGAAACCCAGCCGTCTTTGTCCTGGGCCGATGCTCCTGACTGAGCGATCGAAACGGTAGAAATTGCAACAATGATTGCACAGGCGAATTTTGTATGGTTCATGAGCTATTTGCCTTTCGACTGATGTAACGAGCCATCCATTTTAAACGAAAACGAGTTTCAGTTCAGGTGTTGGGGGCTTTTGAGCGGCAAGGCGCTAGCCGCCGGTATGCGGGGATTTACCGGCGGCTAGCGCCTTGCCGCTCACATTTAATAAACGCGACCTAGCGCCTTGCCGCTCACAGGATCAGGGAGTTTGCTTTGCAGACCGCAGGCGGCGTTTGTTAATCGTCGAAGTCAGGGCGTTTCAAGATTTCGTTGATCAAGATCGCGTTACGAATCGAATCGGGCGAGCGGAAAAGCTCGATGAGTTCCGAAGCGCGTTCTGGAACATCTTCAGCTTCGAAAGCTGTTGTCGTCAGAGCAGAAACTTCTCCTCGGTCGGTAATTGAATCACCAGCGAGGCTGCCGACAGAATGATCAAATTTTGCCTGCAATCGTTGTTCGACGATTTCGTTCGCCGAACTGATTCGTTCGCCCAGATGTCTGGTGTGTTCGGCGATGTCTGACGTATCGATGTGGGACCGTACGTGGCTTCCGACACCGGAGGATCGGATCGGTTCGACAATTTCAACTTCGTCAACAATTTCGATGATTTCACGTTGGCGTTGGGGTTGCGGCGGAGGTTGAATTTGACCATGGCCCTGTTGCCGCCGCTCGGCCGCCATTTTCAGAAATTCTTCGATGTTTTTGGCCATGATTTTTTGCTCACTGAAATCGTGATGTCATCTTCGTGGGAACTAATTCCTTGATAACGTGAACGGCGGCAAGCGCCGCTACGTGGTTTGACCGACCGGTTTATTATCGGACACGTTGGCAATGGACTTTCGCATATCCGTATCAGCTTGAACATTTCGAAGTTTGTAATAATCCAGGATACCGAGTTTGCCGCTACGGAAACTGTCTGCCATCGCTTCGGGCACTTCGGCTTCGGCTTCGACCAGTTTCGCTCGGCTTTCTTCGATCGCTGCCTGGTTTTCCTGTTCTTTTGCGACCGCCATCGCGCGGCGGCCTTCGGCTTTCGCGCGGGCAACACGCGTATCCGCTTCGGCCTGGTCCGCTTTGAGTCGAGCTCCAATGTTGTCTCCGACATCGATATCGGCGATATCGATCGAGACAATTTCGTACGCGGTTTGCGAGTCGAGGCGGCGCGACAATACCGCTTTAGAAATCATGTCGGGGTTTTCGAGTACGACTTTGTGACTGTCGGCCGAACCGATCGCACTGACAATTCCCTCGCCGACGCGGGCGATAATGGTTTCCTCGGTCGCACCTCCGATCAACTGTTGCAAATTCGATCGGACAGTCACACGGGCGCGGACTTTGAGTTGAATACCATCTTTGGCGACTGCATCCAGCGATCGACGCGCGGCGCCTTTGGCTGGACAGTCGATGACTCGCGGATAGACGCTGGTTTGAACTGCTTCCAAGACGTTTCGACCCGCCAAGTCAATTGCCGCCGCTTCGCGGAAACTGAGCTGAATTGTTTTGGCTTTGTTGGCGGCGATCAAGCTGCGCACCACCATCGGAACGTTGCCCCCGGCGAGATAATGTGCTTCTAAAGCACGGGTCGTGAGATCGGGGTCTTTGAGGCCGGCTTGAACGGCCATGATTTTACTGGGAACAATGACGCTCGCGCGGACCTTTCGGAAAGTCATCCCGATGAGATCCCAGAGGGATACACCGGCGCGCGTCAATACGGATTGAATCCACCAGCGAAAATACGAAATGAAAAATCCGAAGAAGATCAGCAAAAACAGGATAAAGATGCCGATGACGGCGATGACAATGTAGGACCCCAAGTCTTCGTCGAGCTGCCCTAACAGAATGAGATCTTGCATTTGATCGATTCCGCAGATGAATTCAGTTTATTCGATTACTAAAGTTATTTTAGAAGCTGACTCGACCAGGTAGTAGTCGGTGAATTCCGTTTTTGACAACATTTTGGCAGTTTGTCGTTATCGCCGCGCTGCCGCATGACGCAGTGGGAGCCAGGATCCGTTGTCAGCATTGCTGGCGACACACTGTTGAATGAAGTACATGCCTTCGACGCCGTCATGAATATTTGGATAAATCGTATCCGTTTTTTCAAATGATTGCCCTGACGCACGTTGACACATGGCATCGAAAGCACTGCGATAAACATTGGCGAACGCTTCGAAAAACGCTTCTGGATGACCGCTGGGCAATCGACAGGCGGCTGCCCCCGATTCGTTCATAAACGGAGCGTTGGGATCACGCGTATAAATTTGGTGAGGTTGCCCATTTTCCCGGACGATCATTTCATTGGGGTTTTCCTGACACCAGCGCAGCGATTTTTTTGTTCCATCAATTTCGATGACGAGGTCGTTTTCACGACCATGGCTGATTTGAGAGGCCGTGACTGTTGCCAACGCACCATTTTCAAATTTGATCATCGCCGTGCCGTAGTCATCGAGTTGGCGGCCTTCGACAAAAGCACGGAGTTGGCAACTGATTTCCGATGGCATCTCGCCCGTCATATAGCGGGCCAGGTTATAAGCGTGGGTCGCAATATCGCCAAAGCAACCGGCAGCGCCGCTTCTCGCCGGGTCGGTTCGCCAGGCCGCTTGTTTTTGATCGTCAGCTTCGAGACGCGTGCGAAGCCATCCCTGGATATAAAAAGCGCGAATGGCATTGATTTCACCAAATTCACCATTGAGGATCATTTCACGGGCTTGCCGAACCAACGGGTAACCGGTGTAGTTGTGAGTGACCGCAAACACGACATCCGAGTTGTTAACGACTTCCGCCAATTGTTCCGCTTGAGCGAGGTCGAATGTCAGCGGTTTGTCACAAATGACATTGAAACCTGCCTTGACCGCCGCTTTGGCGATTTCAAAATGCGTGTGGTTGGGCGTGGCAATGGAGACGAAATCGATGCGCTGGTCTTCCGGGAGATTGGATTCAGTATCAAACAGTTCTTGGTAGGAACCATAGGCTCGTTGATCGGAAATATCATAGTCGGCCGCAGACGCTTTGGCCCGCTCGGGGTTTGAAGAGAGCGCGCCGGCGACTAATTCGGCGCGATTATCGAGCACGGCGGCAGTTGCGTGAACGCGACCAATAAATGAGCCTTGACCTCCGCCGATCAAGCCCATGCGAAGTTTCCGATTGAGAGGTGGGTTGGTGGACATACTGACGTTTTTCTCCCGTGTAGAAATTTTGTCAGTTATTTTTCCTTTCATAAGTCGATTTTCGCAAGTCGTAGCAGACGATTTCTTTGTCATTTCTGGCAAAGATCTTGCCGCCAGCGAATGCCGGGTGACTCCAAACGACCGTACGTCCACGGGCTTTTTGCGTCGGTTCGAGGATTTTTGTGCGACCGATTTCCTTGTATCCGGATTTCGTCAATTCGGCAATGATCAATTCTCCTTGATCGTTTGCCAAAAAGTAACGGCCGTTGTTTTCAATCAAAAAACAGTTTGCGAATTGCAATTTTGAATCGCCGGCTGCGTTGAGCAGCGGTTTCGATTCTGACCACATTTGTTTGCCGGTTTTGATTTCGACACACTTCAACGCCGCTTCGAGACGGCGATTGCTGGTGCCGACGCCGTAGATATAACCATCTTTGAATAGCGGTGTCATCATTAACGAGTTGAGCGCTTGTTGGTCGCGTAGCTGTTGCGGTGTCGAACGATAAATTTCTTTGACCTTGGTCGGATCGTCGGACAGTTCCAGCAGAAGTTGACCGCCAAAAACTTCGGAGACGAACAATTTGTTGCCAATCAATCGTGGCATGGCGATGCAAGTTGCTTGGGCCTGCTGATTTTTTTCCGGAAATTTGACAAACCAATTGCTTTTGCCCGTTTCCGGATTGACCGAATCGACGCCGTCACGATGCCAGCTGAGCAACTGTTTTTCTTTCCCCGAACCAGGATCGTAGTAAACCAAGGGAACATATCCGATATCGGAACTCGAACGCGATTTCCAAATTTCAGCGCCAGTTTTTTTGTTGAAACAGACAATCGCGTTGCCTTCGAGGCCGACGGTGCAAAATAGTTTGTCTCCGACGATCAACGGATGGGCCGCGTAACCCCAGATCGGGGGCTTGGTGTTGTATTCTTTGGTGAGAACTTTCTGCCAAACGATTTTGCCGTCAGATTTATTAAAGCAAATCAGGTGGCCCATCGTGCCGAGCGTGTAAACATGGTCGCCGTCAACGATTGGTGTTGTGCGTGGACCAAACGGATAGGAAACTCGATAAGTGCATTCGTAGCTGTGTTCCCAAATCTGCTTTCCATCGACGGCTGAGAGACAAACGACCCGCTCAGTACCGTTGATGCCGGGGAGCCTCGGTCTGGCCGATTTCTTTTTGTCCCCTGCTCCACCGCCTGCCGGTTTGTCTTCGTCGGTTTTGGGTTTAACAGTCCAATCCATCAAAAAGATTTTGTCGCCGGATGTCGAAGGTCCGGTGTAGCCAACGCCAATCGGTTTTTTCCAAACGAGTTTGAGTCCACCTTTGGGAATCGTTTCGATGATGCCCGTTTCATTCCAAACTCCATCGCGTTTTGCTCCCATCCAATCGGACCAATCGGTTGTTTTAGTTTGTGCAAACGTGATGCTGGCAAGCAACAAAGAAAATAGTGTGATGGCGATTTTGTTCATCGGATCTCCGCAGGAAAGACTATTTGGGAATGGCGATTATAGTCGATCAACAATGCGTTGTGTGTAGCGCATTTTTGAATTGCAAAGTTTCAAATAATTACAAATTTTCTGCAATTTTTTTCGCAAGATCGATCGCTTGAGATTTCGTTTCGATTTTGTTTTCGAGTTGCGCATCGCGCACTTGATCAATGAGTTTTTTGAATTGTGGGCCAGGTCGCATTCCTTGTTGAACCAGATCATCACCTGTCAGTAACGGCCGAGGGTTAAGTAGTTCACTGGGCAGCGCTAGTTTTTCGACGCAAAATTCAATTGACTTTTTTTCTGTTGGCGATTCATTGACATTTGCGATCGCCGTGGCCAACGTAATTGCGCTTTCGACGTGCGGTTGAATCAGAATACGCTGGATTTTCGGCCAAGGCAGCTGATTTGCTTGCCGAATTGATGGCTCGTTTTCGATCAACCAGTTCGCCGTTTTGATCTCGTCAACGGTTAGTTTCCAGGCACGACAAATTTGATCAATCTGCCGGGGGTCGGTGGTCAGTTCGCCCAGCCACGCTGCCAAGGCAATTGGGACGGTCGTTTGTCGCCCAAGTTGAACCAGGTTTTTTTCAACCGCCTTCGAAGGCCAATTCGCAAATGTATGCGATCGAACAATGGCTTCGGGAAAAATTTGATTCAGCAGGTTGAGTTCACGCAGTAGATTGATAGCGGTATTGCGATTTTGGTGGATCAACATCCGTCGAAGTTCAGCTCCGATCCTTTCGCCACTGACAATTTTAATTTCGGCAGCGGTGTTTTTAACTGCTGTTGCCGTTGCCGCGTCCAATTGAAAATCAAACGTCGCTGTGAAACGGACAGCCCGCAACATGCGTAGTTTGTCTTCGTTGATTCTGTCGATCGGATTCCCGATGGCCCGAATGATTTTGTTTTGGAGGTCGTTTTTTCCGCCGACGTAGTCGATCACTTGTTCGGCAATCGGATCGAAAAACAATCCATTGATCGTGAAATCTCGGCGCTGTGCATCTTGTTCGGCACTGGAATATTCAACGGTGTCAGGTCTCCGCCCATCGGAATAGGTTCCATCGGTCCGGAACGTGGCGACTTCGATTTGTCCGGCCGATTTGGGTCCGATCACGGTGATGACGCCAAACGCTGCTCCAATGGGAAGCGTTTTTTTGAAACCGAACAGCTTTCGAATTTCTTCCGGCCGCGCATTGGTCGCCACGTCATAATCTTTGGGAGTAAGGCCTTGCAATTGATCGCGCACACAGCCGCCAGCCCAGAGCGCTTCGTAACCCGCTTGTTGCAGTTGGCGGACAATATCAGTAGCAAATTGGCGCGGTGTCACAGTGGTCTTGTTGGTAATGAGTTGGAGTCAAGAAAAAACATCGGTTTGGTGTAACGAAACGACAGAAGCAATTTACTAAGGTTCAGTCGATAAACAAATCCACTGCATTCGCTATAAACCGTTCGACTGGCCACGTCCGCCAAAAAGAGCTTGAGATTGCCTGTGAAACTGGAGGTAGGAGTGAAAATGTGCCGAATTTTTTGGTAGTGGTGCCACAAGTGTTGCAGCCAAAATCACAAGCGCGAAGCGTGAGCGAGGGACAGGGACTGTCTTACATTTGCAGGTTGCCTTAGTCCCTCGCTCACGCTTCGCGCTTGTGATTTTTAATCCTATCACGCATTGCGCTTGTGATTTGACGACGACGCGTGTTCAACAAAAGCAGACCGGTTGATGCGGACCGGTATCAGGTAGTGATTTGGCCAACGAAAAAACGAGCAAAGTCATTTTTGAAAATTCCAATAAGCGCTGGTACGAGCGTCGTTGGTTTTGGATGGTGTTGGCGGTTGTTGTTTCCAGTGG
Organism: Pirellulaceae bacterium; assembly: GCA_028280445.1. Lineage (GTDB taxonomy): Bacteria > Planctomycetota > Planctomycetia > Pirellulales > Pirellulaceae > JANQLU01. The sequence goes on from JANQLU010000093.1 coordinate 49,453, forward strand.
TTATGTATTCGTCCATTTACAAACCGGCTGGGTGCCGTGGGACGAAGGTCAATTGGCGCAGTCGGCCGAACGCGTCTTGAATGGCGAAGTGCCGCACCGTGATTTCGATGAGATGTACACGGGCGGTTTGACTTATCTGAACGCCGCCGCTTTCAAAATGTTCGGTGTCTGCTGTGAGTCAACGCGTTGGATGTTGTGGTTGTTTTTTATGCCATTCTGCTGTTCGATTTTTTGGCTAGCGGCACGCGCATGTCCAGCTTGGGCGGCTGCTCTAGTTACCTTTGCGGCCAGTGCCATATCGTTGCCCGTTTATACTGCGGCGTTGCCATCCTGGTACAATCTGTTTTTTTTGACGTTTGGAATTGTCGCGTCAATTAAATTTATTGAGTCGGAGAAAAAATACTGGTTGTTTGTAGCTGGTTTGTGCGCGGGAGTTTCCGTGTTGTTCAAGGTGACGGGACTTTTTTGGCTGGCTGCCGCAATGTTGTTTGTCGTCTATTTCGAACAAACCAAACCGTCTTCCCAGCAATCGCGATCGATTGGTTTTGATCTGTTTGTGGTCGGCTGCCTCGCGCTGTTTGCGATGGTCGGTTTAAAATTTTGCGGCATCATTGATTCCGGCATCGGCGACGGGTTGAATTTTGCCCATTTATGTTTGCCCATGATTGCTGTGTCGTTGTTTTTATCCGCCGGTCAAATTCGGTCGACTAGAGGAAGTTTTGCTTTTCGTTTTCTGAGGTTGTTGAATTTGCAGATTCCCGTCTTAGCCGGCGCATTGATTCCTGTAGCGGCCTGGATCGGGTTTTATCTCAGTCTGGGTGCGCTCGATTCGCTCTATGAAGGCGTGTTCATTTTGCCTTTGGCGCGATTGGCTTCGGCGTCCCACGCGTTTCCAGGTTGGATGCATTTGTTGGCCGCTGTTCCATTTGTTGTGTTGATCGTCGCCGGTTTTGTCGATCGCGGTTTCTTAAAAAATCGAAATTCCTGGCTCACCTTTGTGGGAGTCGCCATGGTGGCGGCGGCCTGGATTGCCGCTTATTGGGATGTTTTTTATTGGCAAATGTTGTTTCACGCTTTTCGCAATTGTTTGCCAATGATCGTTGTTGCTGCGTTGGGTTATTTGTATGTTGCTCGTTCGCAACTCGATCGGCAACGTCGACTCGAATTGTTTTTGTTGACGGCTGCTGCGGTGACTGGCGGTTTGATTCAGTTTCCGTTTTCGATCGACATCTACTATTTTTATATTGCGCCAGTCGTGCTGTTGGTCATCGTGTACCTGGTTCAAACACAAGTGCAATGGTCCAAAGCAGTGCAAGTTGCTTGGTTGGCAGGATTCGCCATTTTGGCGGTGTTCAAGATGTCGACCGTGTATCCCGCTAATAACACGATTGGAATTACCAATCCGAACGGCACCAAAAAGTTGAGACTGACACGTTGTTCGATGGTCGTTCCCGATTTCGACGCGGTTGTTTACGAAGAACTTGTCGAGAAAATTCACCAGTTGTCTGGACCTCAGGATGCTATTTTTGCAGGCCCCGATTGTCCCGAAGTTTATTTTCTATCGGGACGACGAAACCCGACGCGAATCATCTACGATTTCTTTCGCCCCGAAATCGTATCGCAACCCGAACGTTTTATTGAACAGCTCAGACAGAGCGATGTGCGCTTGATTGTGTTTCGTCGCGAAGTCGCGTTTTCAGATTTGAATCGTGAATTGGAGTCTGAGGCGAAACGTTTCTTTGCCAAGCGTTACGATATCTATCGACGCGATCCATGTGATCCAAATCGCCAACAGCTGGCGTTTACAATTCTTTACAACGAAGACTAAGCCACCGATTTGTCGAGATGATTGTTCGATGCGATGGCCAGTAACGAACTGCCAAATGGCATCCCGAGGCGGCTCACTGTCAATTGTTCGAATCGCGTCGCTGCATAACAAGCGGAATTGATAAAACGACTGGGAACTTCGGGGTTCGTAGGTTCGGTTTTAAAAGCAGCTTCTTTGGCACGGATGGCCAGTTTTACCGGACACGTCCAATGAAACAGATAACGCAAGTGATGAATTTTCACTTGGCAATCTCGGGCGAGTTGACGAAACGAGGCTTTGTTGAAGCGGTAAAAATGGTGATTTAAATCGTCGTGCGATGTCCACAAGGTTCGATGAGCGGGCACTGTAATAATGATCCGCCCGTGAGGTTTGAGCAGCTGCGCCGCATGGATCAACGCTTGCTCGGGGTTTTGCAAATGTTCGAGAAAATCCAGCATCAGGATCAAATCGAACGAACAATCTGGTTGATACGATTGATCGAACAACCCAAGGTAGATGTGATCTCGCCATTTGCTGTCGGGTGAAAGTGTGTGCTGATCAGCCTCGACACCGAACAGATTTCCAAACGGTTGCAGCGCGTCGAACAGCAATCCATCTCCGCAACCAACGTCCAAAATGTTGTTCTGTTGATTTCGCTGAAAGCCGAGCTGCTGGATTTGTTCTAGGATTGCTTTTTCCCGCGCACGCCACCACCAGTGTTGTTGATACAGGACGCGATATTGCTGGGCGTAGTTTTGATCCATCGACTACTTTGCAGTTTCTGGTGTGGATTGGAAATTCGATTGCGTCGACGATTTATTTTGCGATTCGAAGCGAGCCGGGATTTCGCCAGGCGAGTCGTTTTTGGGGTTGTTGTACAGCTCAATGGCATTTTGAATTTCGATCATCTGATTCAAAATTTCAGGATCGACTTGATGATCGAAATGTTGGGACTCATTTCGCAAACTGTGCTGAGTCCGAATTTCGTCGACGACATAGAGCGGCCGCATTTTGACTTGCTCATAGATCCGCCCGATGTATTCGCCCAAGACGCCGAGAAAAACGAGTTGGACGCCTGCCAAAAATGTGATCGCGGTGATCAGTGTCGTAAAGCCGACGGGAGACTGGCTCAGGAAGATATGCGCGAAAATGGCGTATGCAGTAAAACCGACCGAACACAAAATGGTAAACAATCCCATCCATGTCGCTGCGCGCAGCGGTTGAACACTGAACGAGAAAATACCATCAAACGCCAATCGTAATAATTTGAGCCAACTGTATTTGCTGTGGCCCGAATGTCGAGCGCCACGTTCAACAGGTATCCCAATTTGCCGGTAACCGACCCAACGACGCAATCCTCTCAAATACCGATGTCGTTCGGGGCAGTTTCTGATTTTTTCGACGACGCGACGCGAAAGTAATCCAAAATCACCAGCTGATTTTGGTAGATCGAGGTCGGACAGCTTCGAAATGAGCCAGTAAAAACTGGAGTATGCCGCACGCAACAACCAGCTTTCTTTTCGTTTTTCACGAACTGCGTAGACGACATCGTAACCTTGGTGGTAGTGAGCGATGAACTCGGGAATCGCTTCGGGAGAATCCTGGAGGTCACCGTCCATCAAAACCATGACATCGCCATCGACATAATCAAACGCTGCACTCAACGCCGCTTGATGTCCAAAATTTCGTGAGAGTTGAACGACTTTAATTCGCGAGTCCGACAATGCCATTGCCGCCAAGATTTCGGCCGTGCCATCCGTGCTGCCATCGTTGACGAAAATGATTTCGTGTTGACCTTCGATTTGGCTGAGGGCCTGACAAAGACGACGATACAATTCCGGCAAAATAGATTCCTCGTTGTAAATTGGAATCGCCACCGAAATCGCGGTGCTCTGAGAAGATCGAGTTGTGGGAGCTGTCGAATTCAACGTCTTGTCCTGCACTAGTTTTGCAGTGCTCCTTTGAAATAAACCATATTCCACAGCGTGAGTCCAACCATCGTCAGCGGGTAAGGTTCGAAGCGCACTGATTTGAAATGCTTGGTAAAGATTTCTTGCCACTGCTCCAGTGGTCGAGGAAAGTCGCCGCGGTCGGCACGAGCCAAAGTTCGTGCAACGCTCGTTGTGGCCGGTAAAACCAGATCCAAAATATGAATGTGTCCGTCAGGAGTCAGTTGTTTTTTGAGTTGTTCGAGAATCCGGTGAACATGTTCAGTGTCGATGTGATGCAGCAGGCTGTTCATCAAAATAAAGTCGTATTTTTGATCGGACGGTGCTTCGTAGGTGCAAACATCGGCGACTGCGAATCGATCACCAAACCTTTTTTTGGCTTGAGCGATGTAGAGTGGGTTCAGGTCGAGTCCCAGGTAATCAACATGCTGAAAGATGCCGGCGTTGGTTCCCGGCCCACACCCGACATCCAAAACTCGGCGGACCTGACTTAAGTCATTATTTCTCAAGATGGGATCGAGTTTGGCCTGGACGAACGGCGATTGCCAGATTCGATAGGCGGTCGGATGTCCGAGGACAGAAGTTATACGACGCAGAGCGCTCATCTTGCAGCCAAGCCGGTAAAAGCGAAAACGGGACTTCTAAAAATACAACTTGTTGTGCGGGATTGCGTTGTTTTTTGGTTTTGATTTTTGAAACTTGTTACCACCCGGCCTGCGAAATCGATGTTTTCATTTCGCAGCTGTACAGCGACAACACTTGGTTGTTTTGTAGCGGTCATGACAGCTCAAGCAGGTGGCCGGTTTGAGCACTGAGTTGAAGCGGTCGTTACGAGTTTGCCGGTTTTTCGTCCCCCGTACGGGTGAAGTTTTTATTGCATTTGTCGGAATTTGTTGCGCGCCAAAAAAATAGTGGGATACAGTTTCACAGGCCGATTAAAATTCGCAGCTAGAGGTAAATCCGTGAACCGACTATCAGTGGATCAGATTGAAAAACCTGAGAAACTTGATATATCCGCATACCGGTCTTGTCGCATCATGACGATCGACGATGAGCCTTTGATCTGCCGATCCATCACCGTTCGACTTCGAATGGCCGGATTTTTAAACGTCACGAAACACACCGATGATCGAACAGCTTTCGAGGCCATTCAAGATTTTCAACCGCAAGTGTTGCTGCTCGATATCATGATGCCCAACGTTGACGGCATCAATTTACTGCGTCGTCTGCGCGAAGCGGGTATGTTGGAAAACATGTTAGTCATCATGCTCAGCGGAGCCGACATCGAGTCCAAATGCGAAGCACTAAAAATCGGAGCGGTAGACTACGTCGACAAGCCCATCGATTCACAGGATTTAGTGATTCGAATTTGGCACGCACTAGTTCAAGCTTCCGAGAAACTTGGATTTTGAGATTTACTTTGTCACTATTTTCGGACCAACGCCACAAATCCTCGTCAGCCCGCCGCATGCGTCCAGCCCGTGGATCAGATTTTCATTTTCAAGCGATAAATCGTTTGTTCAAAAGTTTTTTATCTCAACCACTTGTTGAAACCCGCATCATCCAACTATAAAAATGAGTTAATGCGGATGTGGCGGAATTGGCAGACGCGCTAGATTCAGGTTCAGAAGAGGAGGTTGCACAACTATTTTTCCAGCGCTGGGGAAACCTGGCGACGCACGCTTCTTGGCCGCGTGGCGGAACTGGCAGACGCGCATGGTTCAGGTCCATGTGTCCTTAACGGACGTGGAGGTTCGAATCCTCTCGCGGCCACTCTTTTCAAAAAGGAGACATTATGATGATTCCCAAAAACCTCAACGCTCGAGATTACTTTGCCTCGCAAGCACTCATGGGATTGTTGTCTGGCAAGGACCCGGAAGCTCAACATAGAGCGCAGACTTTGGTCGAACAGGCATACAGCATTGCCCTACTAATGGAACGATATCGAAAAACACTTCCAACCGATCCAGCGGAACAACGTGTAGATGATTTGGCGGGCAAATTGATGGTTTAGTTTCCATGGATACGAGGTCGGGATGAACATCATCGAACACAGGCGACAACAACGCAAACGCGAAGAGGCCGAGCGAGAGTTGGTGTTACAACCAATTCGCAATGCAGGCTCACTGATGCTGCAGATCACTTGGTGGGTACTAGTTTCAGCCACGGCTTTTTACGTAGTTCTCGCCGTGCTCGGCTTCGCTGCCAGCTTCGGAGTAGTCGGGGTTGCAATCTTCATCTTGGCTTGCGTTCAAGTTGTTTTTTTCCACCAACTCAACAAACTCGCCCGCGTTGTGAATTCGCTTGAAGTGCGAAACGAGCATCAAAATGCTCCCAATATTAGCTCGACAAAGGAATAGAAAATCTTATATTAAAGGAATGAAAACCGTGGTATCCGAAAAACAACTCAAGAAAAACATCGCGTTGAACGTGCAGCGATTGATGACCGGAAGCAAGGTGACTCAAGTGCAACTTGCAGAAGCGATTGGAGTAAAACAGGCCACGATTTCCAACATTTTGCGGCAAATCAATATGCCGAGCGTTATGATTCTTCACAGGATCGCTGAGTTTTTCGACTCTTCGATAGATCGTTTGACAGCAAAGCCGGCAAAAAGCCTAAGCAAATCGGCTTGACTGGAGTATAATTATTCTTATATTTTACGCATCCCTGTAGTTGGGTGCGTGGTGCATCCGACACGTTTCCATAACGGAGTTGGATGCGATGGCAAAAGAATCACGACGATTAACTTCACGGCGACGCTCGCCAAAATACTGCTCTCACGAGATACACGCCGCGGCCGCCGCGTGCCAACTCGGCGATCTTCAAACGGTTCACATTTGTCCGGAATGCCTCTGCGAGGTTATTCCCGGCAATCAGCTGGTGAACGTTCATCCGATACCAATGAGCGAAGCATTGCTCACGGCCGTCAAATCGGTCGCGGATTCCGAACACCTCACCTTGAATCTGTTTGTGGCCCGCGCGGCAATGCGCGAGGCATGCGGCGTTCAGTTCAGCGAAGCGAAGCCGAGCGAGACCGGTTTTTACTGGTATCGATTCCGAGGTAGTCGTCCAGGCATCTGCGAAATCAGACTGGCCGTTCAGGTTCACTCCATCAAGTTCAAGTATGGCTCGCAAGCCGAAGGCCGATTTGCGTTCGCCTCACCGGGAACCGAATGGACGCTCGTCGACGAGCTCCCGCTGGTCGAATTCGGTCACCGCATCCCGCTCCGGTTCAATCTGGAGGATCAATTGTCGTGAGTACGACTCGGCAGCTTGAATTGACTTGGAACCCCGAAACCGCGACGGAAGATCGCGAAATCGGACAACGCAAGGCCGCGGATCGAAACCGCGAAACGCTCGAACTTGCACGTCAGGTTGCCTTTGAATTGGCACAACAGAACGGCGAAGTCAACGCCGACGATGTCGTTTGGCAGCTCGTTAAGCACCACGGCATGGATGTTCATTGTTTGGGCAACGCGGCCGGCTCGTTATTCAGCAAAAAATCAGTCTGGGAATGGACCGGCAAGTTTCATCGTTCAAAACGCACTCACGCACGAGGCAACATGCTGCGAATTTGGAGGTTGAAACGAAAAACGCAAAACCAACATGAAAGGCAGAGTTAATGAGCGGACACCAACAGTTCATTTGTTTTCGATGCGATTGCGGTGACTTTCTCTGCAAATGCGATCAAGGACCAACGGCGGTCAAACTCACACGTCAAAAACCGATCGAAGCCGCTGAACAATACCACCGGCTCACATTTTCGTTCCACCGATCGCTCAGTCCTATTGCTGTTGTCGTACAGGACAAACACGGAAACCGAGCCACCTACGCTGTGGACAACAAAGGTGCATTTCTAACGTGGGCGAATCAAAAATGACAACTTCCATTGCAAATGTTGAGAGGACACGCACTTGCGTGACGATGAACCATGAGTGCGGTAAATCTCAAAGTGGTGCATTACGACGATCACGTGAATCAGGCCATTCCAGAATCCGATCCCAATGGCTGGGAGCTTCAACAAGCGTTCGACGACTTGATCGAGCCGTACCTGCGGGAGGAACTTGGCCGCAAGCCGTCGACCATAGGCGACTACCGAACTCACCTGCGAAAGTGGGAAGAATACTGGCACATGCGGCATCGACTGGACGGGATGCCCTATCCCGTCATGTCCTCGGTAACCGTTTCGGACCTCCGCGATTTTCGCAAATACCTTGCCACCGGCACAGAGCATGGTCTCAATCTCAGCAACCGCACCGTCAACAAACACGTCACGTCCATCCAAACAATTCTGCGGATCGCGTTCGACGAATTCGAGATCGATACCAATTTGCCAAAACTTCGACCGCTCCCGGAAGTCAAAGCCGCTCAGCGAGTTTACCTCCGATTTCATTTGCCCGACGAAGTCGAAGCGTTGGAGAGTTGCATTCGAAGCGATCAGCCAATCGCCGAGCTGCAGCAATGCGACGAACTTGGGCGACTTTACAAAGCCGCAGCATGCGCCGACTGGCCAAGGAATGTCGAAGCCGGTCCCGTCTGGCAATGGCGAACCGCGATCGTGATCTGGCTGTTGTATGGATTGCGAACGCAGGAGGCGGTTTCGTATCGAGCCGACGATGTTCCGCCGCTCACATGGCGAAACATTGTGCTTTCCAAAACGCCTCCGGATGGAGGACATGCCCGCAACGACCTCGGCTGGCTTTCCTACGTTCCCGAAAAACAGAAACGACTCAAACCCGAGCCGCTGAACTTGCCGTTGAACATGGCTGCCCGAGCGCATCTCGATTTGATTCGCAGTACCGAAGCCAAGCCAACCGATCGCGTGTTTCCTTGGCCGCACGATTCGAATCGTTTTTACGATACTTGGCGACGCATTCTTTCGGCTGCCGGACTGAATCCCGAGTATCAAATCAAGAATCTGCGCAAAACTTGCTCGACTTGGTTGAACTTTCACGAACGTGGAATCGGCGACATCGTTACCGGCCATACGTCGCGTTCGGTGGGCGATGCTCACTACACCAATTACGAGAATCAACTTGTCCAATTCTTTGCATCGGATCCTCCGACGCCTCATGCGTGGCTGGCCGTATTCGATTTGCAGCCAACACGTCAGCGACGTTTGTTCTGAATCTGGATTACTTCGATGCCGGCGTCAGTTCCGTAGACGACCGGTTTGCAAATGCACGTTGTAGCGCGTGCGACGCTCGCTCGATGGTTCGATGGCGATGCGGGTTGCAAAGGTACGAGCGACCCGTCCGCAGTTTCTTAATTGTTTTTGCGGTCGAGTCACGCGGTTCGATTCCCATGCGGCGAGCGATTTTTCTCTGTTTCCCAAGAATTCTTTTTTCGAGGAGTTTGTTCAATGACCCACGATATGCAGCACTTTGTTCGCCTTGCTCGTCAAGGTAAGTCAAGCGGCGCGTCACCCGGTGAAAAACTGGCACGCGAGATAGCAGTAAAACTCCTTGATGGACCATGCCTCGACGATGTGGCGATTCATGGCATTGCTGATTTTGCGTTAGCTGTGAAACGGAACCCATTTCAAATGGCAGAAGAGATCGGGCACGAGGTAGATGGCGAATGAACACGGAAATCGAAACCACCGATTACTATCAGCCGTGCCCGATCTGCAAACAGACCGGCAAACTTCCGGTCGATGAGGAGCATCCCTGCGTTTGCAAAAGTATTCGTGTGATGAAAGTCGGCTTGACTGAAAACCAAGTCAGGCGAATGAGGCAGATCCCAGCGATCGTTGGCGAGGTTCTGGCCGACTTCATTCCGAAACCACGCGTTGCCGGCTATCTCGAGAACGGCGGACCGCCAGCAGTGCGCGAGGATCTGGAAACCGCAATTCAGGTCCTGCAACGTTCGAGTTCGGCGCATGACGTTCCGGCGATTGTTGTTCGCAATGAAGACGGACGCCTGATTCTTTCCGGATACGAATGGGAATCGGACCCGCCGTTTTGCATTCACGGGATCAAGCTTCGATGGGAGTGCGATTGGTGTAACGAGGGCTTGGAACGGAGCCCCGGACAGTGATGCGGCTTAAAGACCTCCGGCCATGGTGCGAAGTTGAACTCTACCTCATCGGCGGCGTTGTCGTGCGAGCCATCTTTCACAGCCGACCGAAGCGACGCGGCGCGGTCCTGCTATTTCAAAGCAATTGGCTTTCAATTCCAACCGACGCGATCGATCTGCAAAGGAGTCGAATTTTATGAGCGTTCCAATTCAAGCCAATTTCAAAGAAAGCGATGCGATGTTCCTCGTTGAAGATTGGTTTTCATTCACCGACGAACACTCGAACACGCAGTACGTTGCCTCGGTTGAACCTGAAACTGCACCGCAATCGCTTCGGGAGCTCGCCGATAAATTGCAAAAACGTGAAACCGTGGAGCGTGAATGATGAGCGTTTCCTGGGAAATCGTCGCTTCCAAAAACAAGGCGTTTTATGCGAAAGGTCTCAAAACACGTATTTTGGGACCTTTTCAAAACCGGTCGATTCTCGCCGCCATTTTCTATCCCGCGGATGACCGTCAACCCGCGCACCTGCGATCCCAGACCGCCGACTGCCCTCGGCGTTTGCAGGTGCGCTGGGTTGACTTTCATCCCACTTTTTTTGGAGGAGATTCTCCATGTTGGTACTTTCGCGAAAGCCAGATGACACGATCGCAATCGGCGACGACATCACGATCACACTTTTGCAAGTTAAGGGCGATACCGTTCGCCTGGGAATAGATGCACCCGAAGACGTCAAAATTCTGCGCGGTGAGTTGATACGTTCAGTCAGCGAAGGTTCCGCCGTCACTGTCACAGTTCCAACAACTCCTGCAGTATTGGATGCGTGATGGCAACGACCGCATCCAAGCTCATCACCCACGGCGATCTCGCGCGATTGCGTGAGATCGCATCCGAGGCCCACGAGCTTCGCAAGCAACAGAACGTCCTGATCGACGAAGTTGCTCGAATCATTGGCGACGAAACTGAACATCAGGACGACGCCTGCGAGTTGGTTTGCCTGTTCGTTGACGACGAACACGTTGAACAGTTGGCCGACGAGCTCGTTGACCGCCTTGGATTCAAGGTCCTCCGCGGATCCCAAATTCAAGGCAACTCTCAGCACGACGATGGCGCGTACGCCTGCTGTTCGTTTTGCAACCGCTACTCCGACGATCCAAGGGCCCTCGCACATGAAATTTATTGCGATTGCGGGATAGCCAATGGCTGGTCGGGTTCATTCGCACAACCGACCGATGAGAGTCGTTGGTCGGAATCTTCTGAAATCGTTACTCCCAAATGAAAGGTCACGCTATGACATCCACCGTGAATAGCAAAACAACAAAGAAAAAAGCCACGAAGGCCACAAAAAAGCCGTCTACCAACGGCAAAACCACCAAGGCATCGACAACCAAAAAGAAAGCGACGACGCGTTCTAAGGCGACGTCGGCCAACGGAAAGGCCAATAGAACGGCCAACAACTTGAAAGCGGCGACCGAGCCGCTCATGCGTTCCGATCGGCTTGCCTTAGAAGTGCCTCTGGACCGTTGCCATCCGGATCCTCGCAACCGGAAGGTCACGACGGCCGACATCACCGAACGGGCCGAATCGATCAAAGAGGAGGGATTGCTTCAACCCATCCTGGTTCGGCCCGACGCCGACTTGCCTGATGGACATTATCGCATCGTATTTGGCGAGACGCGTTGGTTGGCCTGCAAGAAACTCAAACGGCCAACGATCGACGCTGAGATCAAGGAAATGACCGCGGCTGAAGCGCTCAAGAAAATGACCGCGGAAAACGCCGAGCGTAAGGATCTCAACGACATTCAGAAAGCCGAAAAGATCGTGATGCTCTGCAAACCGGAAACCGAAGGCGGTGCCGGAATGACCCGCGCGGACGCAGCCGGCCTCGTTGGCCTTGGATCGGGAGGTGCGGCTTCCAACCTGGTGCGGTTGTTGGAATTACCGAAGCCAATCCAAACGTTGATCGCCGCTGGTGAAATCCCGCAAACCCACGCTCGTGAACTTTTGAAGGTCGATGCGGAGTTCTGGAAACTCAAGGCCGTCGACAAAAAGTCAAAGGGTTCCGCCGGAAAAAGTGCAATCGAATTTTTCAAAGAGGTGGTCGCCGACTTCCAAACACACGGTACGCCGCCGCGCGACGAGTTCGTAAACGAGGCTATAAACGATTCTTTGTTTCAGGATATCGACCGCGCGACGTTCAAACCGACCGAGGCCCAACGCAAGGAACTCAAGATCATCAAGGTTCCAAACTGGCGCGGTGAGCTGGAGGAAGTTGCGACGAACCTGAAACTGTTCTGGGAACTTGAAAACGCCGCGCGAGAGAAACGCGAAGGCAGGAACGCGTCCAACCGCGGCAAGGCTTCCAAGAAAGACGAAACCGCCGATGGCAAGCCGCTCACCGCCGCGGAGAAAAAGGCGATCGAAAACGAACGTCGCAAACGATACAAGGCCCAGGTCGACAAATGGATTCAACGTTTCAAGCGTTACTCGTTGGCCTTCGAGTTTACCGATTGGGATGATCCACGCGTCGTTCGCCTCGTTTGTTGGGCGTCGAACTGGTATAGCGGCGGCAAATTTTGCGCGTTGTTCAAACGCGTCCTCAAAGAGCTGCGAATGAAGATCCCGAGCGGAAACCAATGGGAGGGCAGTTGGCTTTACAAGTTGCTCGCCGTTGGCACGAACGCCAAGGATCCGAATCACTGCGTTTTGGCATGCGTTGCCAGTGAGTTGTTTTGGCCCGAGGACATCGAGACCAATTGGGAAGAGATCCCGCCGGCGATCGTGAATTCGCTCGGCAAAGAATACAAGATCAACGCGGCACAGATGTGGGCCACGCTCGTTGAAGACCGCGACGATCAACCGTCCAGAAAATTGCTTGAGTCGTTTTTCAAAATTCACAGCGCCGATCAGCTTGACGAGATTCTGAAAGACAACGGAGTCACTTTGGCCTCCGGAGGGACAAAGGGAGCTCGAGTAAACAAGTTGATGGCCATGGAAAAGATCAAGCTGCCGAAAATCGTCAAATTTTGAAAGGAGTTTTTGTGGATCGTAAATTTGTCAAGGTCGAGTCATTGGAAGACGCTCAGCGCGTTTGGGCGATTGCCCGCGCGCTGGGTGCCGGCGGCAATACACGGCCGACGGACTGCCCGACGAACTATGTTGAAGTCGGCCACTTTTTTTTCCTGCACTTTCACTTCGCGCCTCCCGGAATTTTAAAGGCCGACGAGTTCATCGATTGGGCAATAGAAAAATTGCAGAGTGAAATCAATTGCGCGATCAATGATGTCGGCCGCAAGTTTGGGAACGATGAGGAATGGCGGTCGCTACTTCGGTCGGCGACGCGAGCCGGTATTGTCGACAAAACGACACGCGAATGCGACGGCAAGTTTTACGTCTGGCACGGTACTGATCTTTTTTGGACCGACGACTACTTTGGCCAGGTTGTCAGTATTCAAGAAATGAAACGGCGACTCAATGCGCTTGACGAGTTCTGGTCGCTCGAAGGCAAGGTCTGCTCGCGTGGATTGGTTGAATTCGCAAGGGACGCTCTCCAAACGACAAAAACGACTTGGAGCGGAGCGATATGGACCGGCGGCAAATGCGTTGCTGTTGACAATCTCGATCGGGACGCGGCCCTGCGCAAATGCCCTGCAGTACTTCACGGTGGTGGCCATTTCGTTCACGCATGGGCGATGCATTGCAATGTTGAATCGGTAGAAGCGGCCAATGCGCTTCGAGCCGCGGCCGAGGACGCAGGATTCCACTTGGACAACGATCACGGTCCGATCGCCGTTGTGAACTTTTTCGATCGCACTTTGCATTTCACGAAGTGGCGAGGCAAGGAACTTGAACGCGGTGTCGACGGCTTTCGTGTCGTTTCGACAACAAGTTCATTCATGAGAAATGTTCTCGCCGCGTACGCGCCTCCCGGGCCTTCGGGAGTTCAGCTGGACGATGGAAATCTTGAAAAGGCTTGGACGAAACTGGATGGTTTGACCTATATGTCAATTTCGCCAGGCGAACAACTTTGGGTCCGCGAAAGCACGCCGACTGACGACAATTGGGTGGCAGACAAATTCGCCGCGTCACAACGCGTGGAACCGCCGGAACTCTTCGATCCTCATTGCTTCGACGCTGCGGCTTACAGCTATTCATCGATCCGGCTGATCGGCAAGTCCCTTGACATTCCAGCGAGCATGTTGGCCGACGACAAACTCGACAAACTTGAAACAACAACGTCGGACGACGAGGGACGTCCGTTTGTTGATCTGAATGAAATGTGTCCCTCAATCCCAACCATGGAGATTCAAATGCAAGCAAAGAAACCGAACCTGCTCCTGCGACTTGTTGGAAGTTGCCTGAAACTTGGCGACCTCACGATCAGAGCCGTCGGCTTAGTTGCCGCGGTCGCGATCGTTTCACCTTTTATCGGCGAGCTCCACACTTCGTTGAACCCGCCTGAACAGCCGAGTGCGTATCACGCCGCAGACTTCAACACCAAAGGCGAAGTCACCTCAGTCGCGTTCAGTTGGGGCGGCGACGACTTCGTCATTCACCGGCTGATTAACACTTCCACAAACGGCAAAAACGAGGCGGTGTGGGTTGATCGCGACGGCAACGAGTTTGCCGACACTGAACGGAAGAAAACCGTGCTGCAGCGAATGATCAACGTTGCGAAGTTGAAAGCACAAAAACGATCGGACAGTTGAAACCATGGTCGCGGTGCGGCGTGAGGATTCGTTCTCGCGGACCGGTGGACGCCGCGGCCGCCCACCTACTTAGGGCAGGCAGTGATTCCCGGATAGCTGCTGTAAGTCCCGACAACGGTGTGTGTGTAGTTTGGAACGGGGAGGCCGGGACTCCCCGCGAGAGGCAAGGATGACAGAAAAGCAACCTCCGATAAATTGGACTAGGGGCGCTCAGTTGAGTGTGTTGCGGCAAGTCAAGTTCAGCGAATTTTACGAACTTGACGAGGGAAGCGAACGGCGCAAGGTTCGCTCGGTTTATGTCGCGAGTGTCTTGAGGGCGATCGACGACTTCGCACGTGAAATTAGTTGGTGCACCGCATCGTATCCAACCCTGGCGACGCATTGCCATTGTTCACGAACGCAAGTCACGCGCGCGATTACCGTTCTTGATCAGTTGGGTTTGATCGTGAAACAAACCTACCGAGACGCCGGCGGGCACCGTCGAACAAAGATCCGAATTCATTGGGACTCGGTTCTCGCAATGGCCGACATTTCCGACCAGGAGCGTGACGCAATTCGCTATGAGTTCGCGACATTTGAGCATGAGCGACGGTCCAGTTCAACGGCCAGCCAAATCCCCCATCGGGGATCAGGCAGCCAAAGCCAAGTCCCCCTAGGGGGATCAGGCCCAGTCCCCCAGTGCGAAAGCCAAGTCCCCCACGACGAAACCCTAGTCCCCCATGGGGGACTTAAAACGGACGGTAAGCGCACTGGAAGAGAACGAATAAAGCGCCGGGACCCGGAGGCACGTGTAACGGGACTCGGCGCAATTTTTGTTGAGGGAAGTGACGGCGAAGAATCCTTTCAGGAGGCCCTGGATTCGATTCTCCGCGTCGTTCCCTGTTCAGGTCCGCAAGACATTAGCGATGTTCGAAAGATTGCGACGCTCGCAGCGACGGGGCACTTGTCGCCCGACAACCTTCACGAAGCGATCGAGTCGACATCAATGAAACGGCCTGCCAACCCGATCGCCTGGTTCATCAGTTGCATCAAGAATCGAATCCATGAAGCAGGTGGCAATTATCGTGATCTCAAACAACGGGCCCGCCCTCCGGAGTTGATCGTTGATGAGTGATTTCCGGGGAAACGAGATCGCAAAAATGGCGTGCCTTTGGTTTGGAATTTTGATCACCGCGGTTTCGGTCGCGGCCTTGTTCACAGGAGCAATTTTGCAATGGACGAAAAACTGAAACTTGCAGCCAACGACACGTGTCCGACCTGCAGGAATGCGAAACTCAAACTCGACGAAGGAGAAAGTCAGTCACGCGAGGAACCGTCAAGCCATGCGTGCGTGTTTTGCGTTTGCGGCGACGAGTTCGAGGTCGACTGGCCGCGACAGTTCCTGTACGAACGCACCGTGCAGTTCGTTGAGAAACTATTCACAAGCGGTTTTGATACTCGCGCTGCAGACAGGCTTGTTCAACGAGTCAATCATTTGGAACGGGATCTCGGTGGCTGGAGTCGCGCGGCGATCATCGATCGCATGATGGAGTTCCTGGATATGGTTGCTCTCCGGTCCGACGAGGTTCACCGGTTGATTGAAGTCAACAGCGAACTCGTGCAACATCTGGAACAAAGCGAAGCCGATTTCCCGTCGTTCAGCGAGACGCAGCAATTCTGCACCACTTTGAGAGCCAAACTGTTTATGCAAATGGAGGACCACGATGCAGTTCAAACAGATGCTCCGTGAATTGTTTCAGTTCGGAGGAATGGTTCTGCTGATGCTGATTTATTTGTTGACCAGTCTCGGTGTTGGATACGTGAAGTGCGGCGCGTTGTTGTATGACCTGGTGCGGCGTTTGTTTCGACTCGATGGCCTCACGTTTTGGGAACAGGAACGTCAGGCCGAGATCGAGTTTCGCAAAACCTGTGAAGTGAAACGAGGGCGATGCGATGAGTGAGTGCTTTGATCCAAACTCTGAAAATTGTGGTTTGTGTGGGAACACTGGATCAGTAGAGATAATCCCTCACGGTGCAGGCTCAAATGACTCGCGAGTCGACGAATGCCCTTGGTGCCTCAGAAAGTCGATAACCGCACTGAGGAAACTCATCAAACAACTAGAACGTAGCAGCGAGGAATAAACTATGCCAATGGATCGCTCGAAGTATCCCGACAATTGGGATGCGATCGCGTTTGGCATCAAGGAGGACGCCTGTTGGAAATGCGAGGCCTGTGGTAAACAATGTAGGTTTCCCGACGAGCCGTTCGACACCCATAAACGAACGTTGACCGTCGCTCACATCAACCACGTCGAGTCTGACTGCAGACCTGAAAATTTGCTCGCGACGTGCGCGGCCTGCCATTTGGCCTACGATGCGTTGCGACGTCGGTTCCAACGGCTCGCAAAAAATCGAATCGCAAGAAAGAAAAAACTGGTGTTGTTCGAATGAAACCGATTGAGATTTCGATTCAAAACTATTTGGATGCTTGTCAGGATGAATGTTGTTTTTGCGATGGCATTGTTTATAACCTGAGTATTCCAAAGCCGAACGAAGTCCTATCGAACAAACCGAACTGCGGCGTTAAAGAAACCTGCCCATTGTTCCGTTCGCCAATGGGCCGAGTACGCAAAAAATGGATGCCGCAAGGGAGCGATCCAGATCAAGGGTGTGACTCATACAAAAACTGGATCCGATACCAGCAAAAGCAGGTCGAAGAATCGCAAGAGTGGGTTGTTTCAATGGCAGATGAAACACGAGTTATCACTGGTCGGGACCCACTTCGAGTAGCCATCAAAATGTTTTTCTTGTTGCGGGAACAAGGAATCATGGTAGACAAAATGGACCTGTTGGAAAAACGCTACTCGGTTCGGGAGAAATGAAAAATGGCGAGCCAAGTTAGTCAACGCGCGGCACTCGGCTGTTGTTTTCTTTTTTTGCTGGTCTTATCTTTACGGCCTGGACTTCGCTTTCGTCAAGTTCCAAGCCAGTCAGTCGATGCCACAAAATTTTCAAGTCATCGACGGTTTGCGCAGCAATTGCCATCGGTCCTGTTGCGGTACCGACGATCGCGCAGCAGCCGCTGTAGAAAATCGATTCGTCGTCTTGCTCTTGTTTCCAATCGTAGCAATAGTCGGTCATGATACTTTCCTCATTCGCTCGGTGCACCATTTTAGAATTGACTGAAATCAACCACTTATCGTAGGTGAAGTACCAAATGGCGAATCCCCAGCCGACGTTGGTTAGTTCGTCAAAGTAAAGATCCTTGCGGGTGACATGCTCAACAAACGCGCTTTTTCCGCGCGGCCGTGCGCTGGTTGTGTCCTGCACTTCGACCTTTGTGCCTTTCGGGATCCAATACTTCAATCGTTGACGTGTCATGGTCAACAAATTGACAGTTTGAATTGCCACGTTTGGTCATTCGTAGACTCGAACGGTGGCGTTGCAGCCAAGTTGTGCTTGAAACGTAATACCATGATCAAACGGTGAGCAGGTACCGGTTGACGCAACAGGACCTTGGACAAACGCGATTGATGAACTCCCACCGGAAACACAATGGGCCTCAACTGTCATCAACCAGCCGACCAACGTATTGCATTTGATCTCGACTTGTTTCATGTGCAACGGATCTCCAGCGCAGATTGGACAACCATCGTTGAGAACGTAGTCTCCTGCCAGCACGTCATAGGTGCCGCGCCACGTATGTTCACCGCCAATGTTGCCAACGTAGTTGCAAGTGCCAATCGAAGTTGCTTCTGCAGAGCCACCGACGATCGTTCCGACATTGAGCGAAAACGGGATCGCGTTTGGGCAACAACTCGTCGACACACTACCAGTGGGATCGTTATCGGCGATCGTACTGGTTCCCTGCGCCATCATGTTGTCTACCGAACCGGCTGTGACCGTTCCGTCAAGATAGAACTCTTCGGTGGGCTCCACATGCCCATCGTCGACAATCGGGACCCGGACGAAGCCAGTCGAATTTCCAGTGGTGATGGTAAGTGTAGATCCCGCTGTCCACGTCGTGCCGTTCGTTGAAACTTCTAGCGCGGTTGTGTAGTCGGCCGGCGAGGAGCTCGTTGCCGTTCCGTCGCTTGCGACAAAACTAATTGTGACGTCGTCGATTGCCGCGGCGGAGAGCGTTATGTCAAAAACGGCGTAGGCGTCAACACCTTCGGTCACGCTAGGGCTGCTAATCGACCAAGTGATCGCCGACGACGGAATGTCATCGTTTGAATTTGCGCCAATCAAATACCATTTGCCAAATACTTTGATTGCGAACATGCGACGATCTTTGGGCGGCAACAGTCCGTCAAGCGTTGAGGCGATTTGCATTTGTTGAGCTGAACGACTCGTGAATATCGCCGAGTCGCCCAAGGCCGCAAACTCACCTTGTTGAAATTTAATGGGCGCAACGGTCCCTGTTGTCGGGTAGCTGCCCACCGAGGGATCGGTTGTCTTTGCGATCGCGACTTCGATTGGTGGGGTATAACGCTCACGACTCAACTGTTGAAGTTGTCTCGTAAGTTGCTTTACCTGGTTTTCGAGCTGGCGGATGCGTTGCGAGTTTGAAGGCTTGGACATGCGGTCAACTTTGAAATAGTGTTGGGTCCAGTTCAGTGTGTTGAGTGATATATGTGATTCGAGGCGGTGGCGGATCATCGTCGCTCGATTGTTGCGATGTGAACTCGATCGATGTGATGACAGTATCAACATCGACATCCCCGCTCGGTTCTTTGAGGTTGTTGATCATTTGGCCAAGGGTCAACAGTGAACTCACGTAACTGGTCGAAAATGTGATTGCTCGTCGTTCATTTCCGTACCAGGCCAATGCGATGAGTCCGATGTTTTCAATCGCGTCGCTGTCGTCAACAATCCATTTGCCGCCACCGCGTCGGATCAACGTTCCGTCAGGGTTTGTTCCGAGTACGGTGCCACCAGCCAAGTAAATTTTTTGATAGGACTCACCTGCATCGATCAGGCGGATGCGATTCGGTTCAACAGTCGCATCACCGACGAAAATTTCGCAATATTGGGATGCTGGAATTGCAATCGTGAAATAGGCTTCGGCCCATTCAAATTCACCAAGATAGTTGTCAACGTTGAGCCGAGGAAAGTTACCGGCGTCAACAATATGCTGAGGTTGACCGAGAACGTTGAGATCAAATGCCAAACCGTCGCCAGTAGGAACTAGCGTCGCGGACCAGTCGTAATTTTCTCGAGCGAATTCCCTTTCGATGGCACCCAAAAACCGCGTGTCGAGATATTTATCCGCGGGATCGTCAATTTTAAAAACCGCAAACGGCGACTGGTAACCTGCAGGGTTGTTCGTTCCATCGCCACTGGTGTAGTCCGTACTCATTTCCAACGGGATGAACGGCAAAATCTGAGACTGTTTGTGCAAACGCCGCTCGGCCTCCAACAAAAATCGTTCTGGAATTGCAGGCCCATCGTTGGTAACAGGTACTGCAGGATCATAAATCAAACCGTCCCAATCGTCGGGAATTTTAAACCGCCGATAAGCGCGTTGATGAAAGTCACGAGCGCGTTGATTCCAAAATTGCCGTTCTTCGATCTCAGCAGCTGCGGGATAGTTTGGGTCACCAGTCGCGCCAGCTTGGTAGCTCGCTTCCTCGTTGGCACTCCAATCTTTTTCAAGATTGCCGTCAACTGCTGAGACTGTAAACACACCAATCGCGCGAGCTCCTCGAACGTGGACTCGCGAGTATTTGGCAAACACGTCATTGATGGTCGAAAGGTAGCACGAGGACAATCCTGAAACGTCCAGATCGTCTTGCTGTGAATTTTTGACGAGGTAAATGACCGGAGGATCCGGTGCAGGTTCGACTTGAATCGTATTGTTCGCAAACGATACGGGGTGCAGCTCAATCACCGTTTCGTCATCGCTTGGTTGGACATAATAGCCCAACCCTCGCTGGGGCAAGATCAGCTGATCCAACAATTGCGCCGTTGTGTTTCCATTCGGATCTATGATTGGCCGATCCCAATTTGGCAACACGTTGTGAGTTTCTTCGTTGATTGGATCTGGAATTGGGTCAACGAGCGCCCAGTTCAAGTAACGCACATCAGCGTTGTCGCGCGGGACGTGCTGACTGAGCAAATGTTCGACAATATTGTGTGTGGTCCAGAATTCAGCGTCGTCATCATCGGTAAACGAGTAAGTCGTCGCGTATTTCTGCGTGGTGCGGTTGGGTCTCCCTTCTACGTTGTACGTGTACGGAAACGTCGATTCAAACTCGTCGAATCCGTCTTGGTTGTGGCAATACGTGAGGTCGATATAGTGTCGGCTCAACAACCACTGGAGGCCTACACAATGGAAGGTTTGAACTCCAATTCGCGTGTTGTTTTGGTGGCCGCCAAATACTTCATCCAGGACACCTGCGACTCCGTACCACTTGAGAATTGTTGGTTGCCCTTGATCGTCCAACGCATCGATCTCAATCTTCACGTAGGAGTTTGGCGGCAGACTTGAAAACGGTGCGACGTTTGATTTTACGACGTGTTCGGGAAGCCGCCCAACGCCATGACGATAGCGCAACTCAGCGGTTGGCAAGGTCGGCGAAACTGCCCACGAACAACGCTGGCAATAAACATGGCTCATGAGTCCCCAAACGTCGGCCCACAGAGTTTTGGCGTAAACTCGATGACCGAGGCTGGTACCACGGCCGGTAGTTGGATAAGTGATGGTTGCCATATCGCAACGTTTCCCCGGAAATTCCTTTAGCGTGAAGTTTCGAAAACGATGCCCCTCGGGTCGTCACATAAGTTCGTTTCGATCGACGAGATCACATTCATGAGTTTTTGTTTTCGTGTTTTGATTGATCACCAACAACTGCATCGCCTTCCGTCTTTCCAACAGCAGTGTTTTGGTTGTTGATTTGGGTAATTGCCTGATGTTGTTGTCGTGACAGTTCCTCAAGCCTTCCCACAATTGTTTTGAGTTCCGCCATCATTTGAGTTTGCATGGCTTCGAATTGATCGAGGTCTTTACGGATGGCATTCATCTCCATCTCCGTTGCGAGCTCCTTGCGTATTTGCTCGCGCATTTGATCGGGGGATTTTGCAGTGATCTGTCTGATGAGTTCGGCAATTTCTTTTCTTTCGGCTTCACTTAGTGTCACAGTTCCTCATTCCCACCACGACTTGGCAGATCCGCAATCGAAACAAACGGGACTGCGCTCGATATCAACGTGGAAGCGGCAAGGTACACACCCGAATTTGCAGCGCTGGACACATACGTATTTCCGTTGTCGGCGACATAGGGATCATGCTTGGACCACGTCTGCCAGGTTAACTGCGTTTCGCTGCCGTCTTCGTTCGTTTTTTTGTTTCCCGGAATCGTGTCGGGCACATCAGAGTTGAGGTCGACCTCGAAATACGCGGGGTAGCCCTGTACGTCGCCGCCGTTTGCAACAATGAGCTGCATGATTTCGACGGTAAAATACGTGATGTTGAGTTGGCCATTCCAACGAACGACACCATCTGTTGCGAAGCGTGAACCAGTTCGCTGGGAGTCAATTGCGTCGTTGAGCGTCGTCACTAACTCCCAATGTGGATTGACCGATCCGTCCGGAAACTTAGGCATCACAAATGCCTCCGGAATCTCAATGATCAAATTTGGATACAACATTGTTTCTGCCCTATTGAATGAGATAGAAATTTGATTCGAGTAGTGGATTGTCGATTCCGATTTGCAGGTCACCGGGTGACCCGTTGAACGAGTAATCCGGCACGATGCCATCGCCAGGCAATGAAAATCTTCTGAAATCCGGTGCGTTTTCTTCCGGCTCAAAATCCAGATTCGTTTTCAGTGAGTTCAGGTATCGTGCTGGGACCTTCGGCGAGATAGCCGGCTTTTCACAAACCTCAACATTTCCGTTGTAGGTTGCGTTGTGGCCGTTGCCTGATTGATCGACTTTGAAATCGACACCGCCAAGATGCAGCAGCTCTGCGTCATTGGCCTCGTGATCCACGTACCGGACGGAATGTAGCATCACGCTCGAAGTTCCTGAGCTGAGGACAGATTTGCCAATCCAAATCGGCGCACTTCCGTAAGTGATGTTTGTCTCGAGATTGCCAGTCACGAGCGTGTTGCCGTTGAGCTTGATCCATTGAAGGCCGTATTCAAAATGGACCTCAATTTGATAGGGGTCACCATCTGAGAGGCCGTGGTTGGCAATGATGTTTTGCGTGTGCAAATCGAAATACGCCTCGACAACGCCTGTGTCCCTGAATCTCACGTTGTAGTTGTAGTAGGGCGGAGTAAAGCTAGTATGATCAGCGGCCCAAAGGATCGCATAGCTGTTGTCGAGAGTTCGGAAGATTCCGTCAAAGTAGGTAGTGAAATTCTGGCTTGTCGACAACAAGCTTTGATTGTTGATGAGCTCAAGAAAATCTGCGGCATTGTTCCCAATAATGATGTAAGGTGTGTGACCTTTGGAAACTGAGCTGTGAACGTTGTCCTGAACGACAGACCAAACCGACGAAACGTAGTTGACAATTTGGTATTGGTTTTCGTTGCGATCGTGCACAAATCCACCACCGCCTTCGCTGAATGGCAAATCAATGATGCCTTCAATTTCAAAGCCTGCGAAACTTGCGTCCGGAATCGTAAGCGCATCATTGTCGTAGCGGCCGACATTAGTCGGATCACTGCAAGGCAAAATATTTGCCGTTGGAAACGTGCCAACTCCGTCGACGACCCCGTCGATTTTCTGAGTGATAGTTGTGCCATCAAACTCAACTTCGATGAAATGCCATTGATCGTCGTAAAGGCTGATTGACCCGATGGCATCATCGCTTGGATCCGCTGTCGACTCTGTTCTGACACGCGAACGCAGTTCACCAGTCGTAATTGTGAAAATAATCGCGGACATATTGCTGTTGCCGGCCCACGAACCTATGATCGCTTTCGATCTCGCATTCGCTGAATCAAACTTCACCCAACCAGAGAACTTGAACGAAGCCAATCCGGCAAACAAATCACTGTTGAGAGTTACGTATTGATCGACACCATTGAGACTTAGACAAGGTGAACCTTTGAGCTCAACATACCTGGCGACGCTCCCACGTTTGGCGTTAGAGTCATACTGCCCGTTCTCGTCAAAATGGATTAACAAATCTAATGGGACTTTGTGGGTCGGAGTACCGTACTCCTCGCCAGCAATCAAGACGTCGGAAATGAGTCCTCCGAAGTACCATCGATCGTTATCGGGATCTGCCCCGATTATCAGATTGCCGTTGTTGTTGGTGTTGTTGCCGGCGCCGTTTTGGTCACCGTAATCGCCGTTCGATAAAACTCCATCAACGTAAAAATCGATGTTTGCTCCGTCCCAGACAACACGAACCTCGTACTGTTTACCGGCTTGCATTGTTAACGAGCAATCTCGCCACGTCCGTGAACTTAGCGAGCTAATGTTTGCACCTAAATTCATTCTGATATTGCCAGCGTCATTGAAATAGATCTGCCAGCCTGGACGGGTCGTTGGGTGGTCGTCTATTTTCCGAACCAAGATTTTGAAGTCGGTCAGATCGTCTGGTGTCGGGATTACGTTGAATGAAACTTCAAAACCACCGGTGCCAAAATCAATCTCATTTCCCACGTTTATTGATTGAAAGGAGTCAATGCCGTTCCCGATGTAGGCTTGGTCGAAACCCTCTAAGTTTGCGCTACTCCAAGGTGCATCACTTCCGACGTGGTTCATCGACGTTGCGTAGTTTTGGTCGATACCGTGTTGGTCAGCGTCAGTCCCTGAATCGAATGCGATCCTTGACGGCTCGGCTTCATCCAGAAACCAGCGATGATTTGCCAATGGTACAACCAGGCGTCGTTCAGGCTTAACAAACTGCGTGTGAAACCGGGTCATTTCTGGTTCTTTCAACGCGCGGTCAAAGCAATGAACTCCGAACTGTCGACCGTTCATAAACGCCGCTTTGGTCGCGTTGTAGGTACCTGCTGAGTTGGATCGTGCACCGAGCAGATTACCAGTTTGCAAAATTGATATCGACGTTGCGACTGAGGCGTGCAGTTGGTTATTGATCCACAACTCGATGTTAGGTCCGATGCGTCGGACCAACCAAAGGAACCATTCATCGGTAGTTCCATAGGTTGAATCGAGCGAGACGTCTCCGCTGCCGTGACCAATGAAAAGCGAAACCTTGCTGACGACAGATCGAACGTAAACCAACAATCGTCCATCGGTTGAAAGTTCGTATTGCGAAAACAACACGGGGTTGTTGGTTAAGTCTGACAGATAACCAAAACCGAACAATGTGAAATCCGACAACGCTGGCAATACGCCGGCAGCTCCAAGGTCAGTTGACTGATCAACACCGTTATATTGGCGTGTCCGGCCAGGTTGCTTTTGGCGATCAAAGTCATTCGTGAAATGAAGCTTTAGAATTTCGCTTTCCGTGCCTGGTGTTAGTTTGTAATTCGAAAACAAGTCGCCTACCCTTTGCCAAATAAATGGAACGCTCGATCTTCAGTTTGTTCTGACGCGCAAACGATTTTCACGAATGGGAAGTGAGTGAGCTCATCCCATAGAGTGACGCACTCATTCGCATCAAATGTGTAATCGGGACGTTTTGCGTTGTTCTCCAGATCATTCTTGTTGGGCACGCGCTTGAAGTTTGTGCCGTCAATTGAAACTACAAACCACCAAGTCAAACCATCCAATGCGGGCGGCATCTGCGCTCCACCAAATGACCTGGTCTCAAAATTGAAAATGTCGCTTTGAGTCGAACCCTGTTTGACTTCGATTACAGGTTTGTCAGAGTTCCAAGAGATCTCAACTGTGCTCATGGTGATTTCCTATTGCTAAGTGTTGACTTGAATCAATTGCCAGTTTGCAACGAGAACTGCGTTGCTTGTTCCCAGCAAACCGCCGATACCGACGAGTACTTGACGAGTTCCTTCGGTCTCGGGCCGAACGTCGAGAACGTCATATGGACTTGTGAAGACGGCGCCAGCAAATTGCACGGAAAGTGAATCACCGATGGCGCTTTCGTATTGGTTGAACAAAGAAATGGCGTCTGCGATATTTGCCAAGTCGACAACTGTTTGAACGCTCATGATTTGGCCTCGAGTTCCAGTCGACCAAATCCAATGTCCATCGACGCCAACACGGGATTCAATCTGAACATGATCACGGTTGGCAACCGGCAAGATGTTCATCGAAATAAAATTGAATGATCCGATCGAATACACGGCTAGTCCCTCTCGTCATGAGTTGTGGTAGTGGGAGTTCGCCGTGCGGCTATGTCGCGAATTTCTTGCAACACTTTGAGCTGTGCATCAATCCGCTCTACGTTCAAACGCCGATTTTCGGGCAACGTATCGTCGGAATACTGAAAAGTTCCAGCTGATGCAAAGTCGATCAATCCGCCAAAGGGTCCGAGAAATCTTGTCGCTGTGCCAGCAGGGCTGTATTGTTGCGTTCGTCGCTCTCGCAGCAGTCGCATTGCCCCTTCAATTGCGCCGGTAGTCGTTGGTATGGCGTCAAATGTCGTCAGGGCTACCACTCCCTGAGCTCCTTGATCGATCGACACCTTTGTCTTTCGAAGAGTATCTTCAAAGATATCTCTTGCCTGTCCCCTTGCTCCGGCCGTTGATTGAGTCAACAGTCGCTCATTGATGCCTTTGCTTTGTTTGTCCAAGGTTGTTAGTGCACGCTGCAAAGTTCCCGTTTCAAGTTGTTTTAGCTTTCGGTCGACGATGCCTTCATCAACCCGAATGTTTTTCAGGTTGTCCGCAAACGCCTTTGACATTTTGCTGTTGGCGTCCGAAATCAGAGACCGGATAGGCGATTGCATGGCAGCGCGGAACCCTCCCATTTCCAACAGTTTCTGTTGCAGTTCGGAACTTTGCCGGATCTTTTGAAGTCGCGCGTCGAGGGATTTCTCGTTGGGCAATAATTTTGCGGTGTTGGAGATCAACGCAGCCGTCGCAGTTTTTGTGAGCGAGCCTTCGACGTCCTTTACGGTTGAACTGATCGCGGCGAACAGAGCGGCCGCCTGCTTGGAAGATTCAAAATCGCTGAGGGCAGGCTGGTCCTGTTTCGCACCTTCAAGGATCGCTGCCACGTTTTTGAATCCGGAGGCCTGCTCAAATCGTGAGCGAGCCTGAACCGCCAACATGAATGCCATCGACTGCTTTGCGTTGAGTCCGGTCAGATCCGAAACGTCGCCAACCGCTCCGGCAACGGTCGGCAACTGGTCCGGCGTGGCGGTCATAAAGGGTGCGGTCACACGAAGGATCGGTGCGACCTTGTTTCGCTCGACTGTTGAAAGCAGACTCGCGGCCGCGGTGTTAATTGGAGCCAGCGATTGGAACTTTGCGTCTTTCTGAATCTTGGCCATCTCTTTGGTGAACTTCCGAAGTTCGGAAGTCGAAGCATCGCCAATGTTGGCAATGATGGCCGCCTGTGAATCGCCGACGGTGGTGGTTAATCGTTTTGCCTCTTTGGCGATCTCCACTTGGTTGCGAAGATGGTTGTTGACAATTTGAATCGCTTGGCCGACCGATCCATAGCGAAGAATCAAGCCGTTGAGCCCGCGACCGATCATGGTTTGTGAACGACTCGCGGCTCTGCCGACTTTCTCGGACTGCTTCCCCGTCTTGACGATTTGCTCTTCCAGCTTGAGTTGTTGCCGACGCAGTTGCTCGATGACTCGTTCGAGCTGCTTGGCGTCGCCAGTAAACTTTTGCTTTTGAGTTCCCATTGAGGATTTCCCAGGAAACGGTGTCAGTTGACGGGATTACGGAGGTTGTTGAGGAAGGCGAGAAACAAGGCACCACGCGTGGGGCGGTATCCAGGCACCCGGTCCGGATGATCGAGCCAGGCCTGCAGTTCAATCACTCGTGCGGTGACTTTTTTTTTGTGTCGTTTTCGGCCTCTTCGACAATGTCGAGATCAATCAAGGCCTGCGTCATGGCCGCGGCTCGCACATCATCCACCAATGCGCAACCCATATGGGCAAGGGCATTGAGTTCACGTGCACCAACGTAGTAGTTCACGCCGATGAGTTGCCGCGCGACGTCCGCCAGCCAGAGCGGATCGCCAGCCTTGTCTTTGTCCGCATTCCAGTAATTCCACACGTCGCCGGACAACGTCCACAACCAGTCAAACGCCGGCTTGCGTTCACCGCGCGGCGAATTGGTGAGCGGATTAAATTGGTAGTTAACGGGTAACGGTTGACGCGAAGGCGATTTGGCAACCGGCGTCGTCCACGCGCGACCTCCGTCGTCAAGAAACGAGTAGCCGTCGACAAGTTCTGTTTGCGGCCGTAGCAGATCGTCGGGCTTTGGAGTATCGTCGTTCCAATAGCCGATCTGCACGCCGGCGTCATCCGGATCCAACCAGGTCTGTTTGTCTGGTTGATACGTAAACTCTGGTTGAGGTTGGCCGTGTTGATGTGGGACCAGCAAAAACATCGCCTTGCCGTCAACGTTGACCTCGTTGCAGGCCGCGTCGCGCGGGACTTCGTCCACTCCGAGATCGTGCATGTTCAACTCGGTGAGCCGTTTTGAAATGTCACCGACGAGCGTGGCGTTGCCAATCTTCGGAATGAGATAAATAAAACGCATTGAATTTCTCTGATGGGAACCGTGGAATGGAAACGAGGACTTTGTTACTCGGAAGGTTGACTGGACGCTGAATCGTCCGCGGCGTCTTGCGGAGGTTGTTCATTGCTCGCGTCGGTTGGACCGGCAGATTCGACTTGTTCGCCTGAATCGGGCTCCTGTGGCGGTTTCTCGCTTTCACTGGTCTCAACGGACACTGAATCGTCTGTTTCGGCGTCCTGCGGCGAATCCTGGGCGTTGTCGTTCGATTCTTCGGACGGGTTGACTGCGTCCGCCGCGGTTTCGTTCGATTCAGTGCTTGCACTTTCGCTGGTCGTTTGCTGGTCCAGCTTGTTCTTGTCGACCTCGGCTCCACCAGCCTGCGTTGCCTCCTCGTGTTCGGCAGCGGCTCTGGCTGCTTCCTCTTCGTCTTTTTGACGTTGCAAATCAGCCTCTCGCAATCGTGCCGCGGCTGCTTCCTCCTCAAGCTTCTTTTTCTCGGCTGCGATTCGCTCGCGTTCCTTTGCGGTCCGCTCGTTACGATCGGCCTTCAATCGTCGCGACCTGGCTTCAATCAAAACGTTTCTGATTTGTTGATCGTTTCGACCGGCGCTTGCCAATTCGCAGACCTTGTTAAAGTCATCGGGTTCGAGATTCTCAAGTTCGTTTTGAACCTGGCCAGTTGAGAGACTGGTCGCGGCCGCCATGCGTTGTTTCAGTTGGCGGAACACTGGAGGTTCGTATTGATTGCGTTCTGTCGACATTTGTTTTTTCCTGTTGTGAAGATTGGTTTTGGTTGGTCGTTACGATTGATTAGGTAATTGCCGATGCCGTGTTCACAGTGAAATTGTGAACTGCAAATCCAAGCTGCCGGGTCCCCATCGGACGCGCGGTACCGACAGCCATCGTGAACTTGATATGTTCGGCCGTTGCATCAGGGACGTTGCTTCCTCCTTGGAGCTTTTTGCGGAGGTAAACCTCGAGAGAAGTGATTGACTCGCCACTCGGAAATAGTCCGAGCGGGTCCCGGATGTCTTCAACGTCGACGGTTATCACGGGAGCCGAGCGATCGAGTGCCGAGTACTCCAAAGATGTACCACCGCTGCAGAAGACGTTTTTGAAAAGATTGTTGTTATCCCAGCTCCAATTCTGGACGCACAGCGTCTTGTTGAGCGAAGTTGAGGTCACCGCGTTAATCGGCCCGAGCGTGTAGTAGTGCTCAACGTTGGCCGCGGCCGCAATCGCGACCGCCGTTGAAATGGCCAGAGGCGGATTGCCGCCGTTGGAGACGGGTTGAAAGCGAAATGTGATTTTCGCGATTTCATTTTCCGACGCCTGAATTGACTGCCAGGCAATGTACGACGCCGTCGCGCGAGCGCGTACGTGCGTCAAGTTCAAAGGATCAATTTCAACTCGTCCCGTCAAGCTTGAGGCACGTTGCCATTCAAAGTCAACGTTCGAACCGTCGAACGCACCGGCAATCCCGTCGATTGTGCAACGATCCAGAACATTCTTGATTTGCGATGTTTCCAGATCCGTCATTGGATCTTGAGAATGATTGCCGGTGAATGCCGGCAAAACGCCACTGGCCGCATACTCGGTGATCTCCTGAAAATTCGGTTGAATCGGAATCTCTTCCATTTGCGTGATCGCGTTACCTGTTGGAAACACAATCGCGTGCGGATAAAAAACATCAGACATGGATATTGCTCGGTGGGTTAAAGGATGCGTTTGCGCCGTTGGCGGGGTTTGGCGTTCTGAACTTCCTGCGACCAGGTTTGCTCTCCGTGAGCGGTGAGTTCGCGATCTTCATCGCTTGTCACCGTGAGCGTTTCGTCGACCAAGTTTGGCCGCGAAGATCCGATCGTTCGTTTGAAGTAACTCGGTCCAACCAAATGAACCAAGGCACGCGACCAGTAGGCGGCGATGCGGTGCAGTGCTTTCATTGCTCGGCGCAACAAGCCTCGAAATACCAAAGGCAAACGGCCGCCGGCTTCAACCGCACCAAAGCGTGCGAGTAAGCGTTTTCGTTCGACGTACTTTCGAGAGCGACGTTGATAGTTGTATTTCGACGCCGCACCAGATCGGAAGTGTTGCATCAACATTCGATTTCGCCACATCAACGCAACGGATCCCATCGTCGCTTTCATGACGCGACGCTGAGAGCGAATCGGCAGGTCAGTGAAGACTCCGCTCGATTGATCTACGTGTACGTGGTAAGGGATCATGCGCTTGGATCAAATTGGAAATTGATGATGGTCAGCCAAATGTCGATGTTTGGTCGCTCTGCCAATGCAGACCGAACTGGTGGGAGGAAAGTTGAAAACTGATTGAATTGAAAACTGATCTGTTGGAGCAAACCTTGACTCGAAAAGTCGTCGATCGTGCCGTAAACCCAGTTCGAATTGTTGGTCCAAGAATCGTCGATCGAGTCGGGGCCTGGATTTTCCTTGGTGCCGATATCGGTGAATCGAGCGTTATCAACAAACAACACGAGGATCCCGCCACTCGTGACCAGCTGAGGCGAGTTGCACTGAAACTGCGACACGTATTCGTGATCTTCAGTTGTTACCAAGGCGAACGGCCTGCGTGATTCGTGGACGTCGTTTTCGTGATCGAGCAACTCGTCAATGAAAATGTGATTGAGCGCGTTGGCTTCGTTTGCGGTAACTTGATGGTGCAAACCGATGTAGTCTTGAAACTCAGGCGCTTTTGCGACCAATGCCTTCGCGCCGTGCGCCGCCAATGCGGCCGAGCTGGTTGGGGTTACAGGCATGGTTTAGTTTCCTCGTTGCTGTCCGATTCGCGACGTTCGCTGAAATTCGACTCGCCAATAGTGCTGGCCATGTTCCAACACCGTGCCGTTGAACACGAACGGCCTGGTGTCGGGATCAAAACTTGCATCACGCACGAAACTGTCGCTCGTGATGGGAGTTTGGATCCCGCCTTTGTCCGGATCTGTTTCATCCGTCAAAAAAAAACACTCGGCGATCTCCATCCGCTTTTCAGTTCGATCTTGCGACTCTGCGCTCACTCGCGGTGTGATGCTCATCCACACGGTTCGCGGATTGGCCTTGTCCAGGACCGGAGTGAATGTCACCGGCTCCGCGAATTTGGGGCTGAGAGTGACTTTCTTGTATCGCCGTTTCAATCGATCTTGAGTTCCCATTTGCGTCAAAAAAATCGGGCACGTAAGACGCGCCCGACTCATGTTTTTCCTCGGTCGCGGTTCTAGCTGATTTTGGCCTCGACGCAGATCTCGCGGATCTTCAAGACGTTGGCCACCGCATTGGCATTCGTCTTGCTTGCGATCGCGAACAACTGCAAGCCGCCGATGTAGTTGCTGACGTCGAATCGTTGGCCGGAGGCTACTCGCCGCAGTGCGTTGTAGTTTTTATTGCCAGCGAAAAACTGAACGTCTGAAAGACCGCCTTTGCTCGCGCCGGCACTGACAGTGGTATTGCCGACACTGAAGTCGATGACAAAGCGCTGCCATGCGTCCGAACGAATATCAAAGCCTGTAGCAATGTCGCGATTGTCGTTGGTTCCGTCGTCGGACTCGCAGAGAATTTTGGAGTTGCCTTGCATCTTGAACAGGACGCATTCAGTCATTGAATCCGGATTAACATTGAACGCTGAACAAACGCCAAATGCGATCGTTGCTTCGGCGTCGATCGTTGCGTCGACCTGAACCAAAAACTCGACGCGAATCAAATCGGAAATCAAAAAAGGCAGTTCGTCGTTCATGTAAACCGACGCAGAGTCGGCAGCCGCGGCCGCTCCGAGTGAAAGGTCCAAATTTCCAAGGTTCGGTGCGACAGTGCCGTTGAAGGCCACTGCCTGGACGAACGGACCGGAGTCTGGCGAACCGGATGCCGGAGGCGTGTTGGCACCTTTGAAGTGGTACCAGAATTTTCGTGTTTGTAGAGAGTTCATTGTTTCCTCGAAAGTTGTTGATGGATGGTTTCAGGCAGGAATCGTCGCCGCGGCCGCTCGGGCTACGCGGCGACGATCGAAGAGAAAGGATTAACCGAGGCCGCCGTCGTTGCGGCAAACTCCGCGGTGTCCGATGGCCGCACTACCGAAGCGGCCCTCAAGTTCGATGTAGCGCGTTTTGCGGCTTGGCTCGAACCAACTCTGGCGACGGCCGCCGCGGCCATAGCCACGTTGGAACGCGTGGACGATTGATCGAATGTTACTATCGAACGTGTACCATTGAGCCGTGCTGATGTCGTCAAGGTCTGATTCAACAATGATGTCCGTCATCGTTCCCCGATGGGTGTTGATGTTGGCGTCGGTTGTTGGTTGTTTTACCTCGGCCAATTGAGCCATCGTGTAGTACGTCTGTTTGGCTGCCGTTTCCTGATCACTCGGGCACAGAACTTTGCGCGGCAACGACTTGATTTTCTTGTTTGTTCCGACGCCAGTTTGTTTCCGGTGTGAAAGTCGCATCGCTTCGGCTTGAGTTGCATTTGGTGCGCCGCCTGGAGTGATCAGGTTGCCGTGATCAAGGTGGAACATTGCAATGCCATCGGGCAGAGCCTGGTTCGCAACAAGAACATCAATGTTCAGGCTGTTGATCGTATTTTCGTGAGCGAACGCCAACGACAGCAATTGCTGAATGAATCCATCCAGATCATCGTTGGCCAGCATAACCGGAGTCATTCCGACCTTGTTGGCGAATCGCGCGACTTGCAACCATCCGCGGAGCTGCTCGCTGAACTTCAACTGTTGTGATTCATCATCGTCGTTGACTTCGTCCAGCTGGTCGAACATGCCGGCCGACAAAACGGTCGCAGGTTTGAAGTCCGGCAAGTCCATCATTTTCTGCGACCATCGGTGATACGTGACCTCGGCGAGTTGAATCGCGCGGTCAAGGATCTTGCCGGCCAGATTGGAGAGCAAGTTCGCAAAGTCGCCGGCCCGGTTGAAACTGACTCCGGACGCGGCACCAATGCCCAACGAACTCGGAACACTAATGATGCCGGGATTGGCTTGAAGCATGTTCAAAGCGCGATCCTCGGCGCGGAATCCTTCAACAGGAATTCCGTGCAACTGGCAGAATTTCTCCGCGATGTTGTAGAGCGACATTTGCGAAAGTTCGACCGCGTTTTCGACTTGGTTGTCTTGTTCGTTTGCCAGAGGGGATCGGGCCAACAAACTCGAAACTGCGTCGACCGCAAACCGATCGGCTGCGGCCGGCCCCAATGTGATGGAAGTATCGACCGGGAGTTGATCGTTTGCTTGCGTGATCTTGTCACGCCATCCGGCCTGAACAGCCTGCAGCGTCAACTCACCTTTGACGATCGACTCAAACGCGAGCCGTTCGTCTTCGGCGGTTATCACCGGTTGAGGGCGACCGTTGTTGATGAGTTCCGCGGCCGTCTCAATGCTTTGGCGAATCTCAATTGTTTCCATTGGCGTGAGCGCTGATGCTTCGCTCATTTCGCGATCGTGAGCAGACTGAACGTTGGCCGCGGCCCCATTACCGCCGGCACCGTTGCTGCTTTGAGATTTGGTCAGCATCGCAATCTGGTCCTCGACAGTTTCGGGGACGCTTTGATTGCGTGCCGCCGCAAAAGCAGCGAGCGCAGCATTGCAAACTTCGTCGCTTGCGTTTTGGTCTGTGATGAGGGCCAGTGCGTAGAGGAGCGCTTTGATTCGGGGTTCCACTTTACTTTTCTCCGTTGAGGTTTGCGTGGCTGCCGGGGTGGGATTAGACGCCTGCCCTGCGTCGGCAGAACTCGCGGAGGGCGTGTTTAACGTTGGACCGACTGCGGTAACGGCAGCCAGGTCGTGTGTTGGAGGGACGATGGGAGTCGACACCGCTGGTGCGTGAATAGCGTCGTCGACTTGGCTGTTGGAATCAGGACTCAAAACGGTTTGGCTATCTCCAACCGCGTCGATCATTCCGATCGCTAGTGCCTTCGAAGCGATGAAAACTTTTCCTTGACCGAAGTCGTCCATGACTTTTTTCGAAGTGATGCCGCGGTGTTTTGCCACCGCATCGACGAATTGATGGCCATACGAATCAACCCATTCCTGGAGCGATGCTTTTGCGCGATCGTCCAGTGGCTTGTATGGAGATCCGTCACCTTTGTTTTTTCCGAAGTGAATCGCGGAAACGTCGATGCCCATTTCTTCGAAGTATCGAACGTAGCTCGCGGCAACCATGATCGAACCGATGGATCCAACGGAGCTCGATGGCTTGGCGACGATACGATTAGCTCCGGAGCCGAGGTAGTAGGCAGCGCTCGCACAAATTCCTTCAACGACGGACGTTGTTGGTTTGCCCGACGCGTGGATTGCCGCGGCCGCTTCGGCGAGACCGAGAACGGATCCGCCTGGCGAGTCAATTGAATAAATGATTTGCGAGACGTCGGGGTTGGCGTTTGCCGCGCGAGTTTCAGCAATGATTTGAGAGCAAGCCGTCGCGCCGAGGTATTTGGTGTAGTAGTCTTCGCGTGGGCGAATGATACCGACGATCGGAATCGTAGCGACGCCGCCGCCAACGGACATCTGCCTCGCGGCCGCACGAACAACGTGTGCCCTGGCATCGGGATGTGAATCGTTGGATGTTTCCCGGGAAATGCTTTGAAGCGCGACCATCAGGGCCTGCAGGGCCTCGGGCAGAATTGACCACGGAGCATTGGCGATTTCACTGAGGGCCTGCATGGCCGCTTGTTTCTGTTCCTTCGTCATACCGCCGTCTCGTTGGGTTGTAGGTTTTCAGTGCGTTGCTCCGTGAGCGCGTTTTTCAGCAACTCCACCAAGGCACGTGTCGTGTCGTCGGAGGCTTGGCGAGTTGATTTTTCGGCTTGGCCGCCTTGGCCTTTGCTGTGGTCCAGCGTGATGTTGAGCAGCTCGGTCAACTTGTTCTCGAGAGAAATTTGCCGCAGTACCTTGATCCAATGCAGGCCGCGTTTCATGCATTCGAGTTTGAGCGTGGTGAGGCCACCACGAAGCATGCCGAGTGAAGCATCGTTTTCCTTTTCGGGATCCAGCAAGTTGCGTCCTGGACCAACAACATCGAAACGATTGAATCGCCGACGTCGACGTCGGTATTCGAAAGGCTTGATCGAAGTGATTTCACCAGTAGCGATCGCCAGTTGGTTGAACCGCCGGCGGATCGGCAAAACAAATGTGCGACCGAGCCAGTTTTGAATTGGTCGCATTTGAGCGTCTTCCAGGTTCATCGCTCCGCGGAAACCACCATAGTTGGTTTTGTCGAATCGACCGGTCAACGAGTAGTAACTGAGATCGACGGCGCCGGCGATGTCGTGATCGAATAAGTCAAAAAACTCGTTCGCGTTGTTGTTGGGACGTTTGGATTCAATGAGTTGGAGCTCTTCGTCTGTGTGGAGCTCCGCGGCGATCGGAGAATCGCCAAGTGAAATCTCGGGTCGACCGAGTGGATCCGGATCGCCTTCAATGTCGAATCCCAAATTGCCCTGATTCGGACTTTTGAGTTTGGCAGCCAGAACTAGCAGCGAGGCTTTGACTGCAGCTCGGATTTCGCTGGTGAGAAACGTATCGCGGTCATAGGAGGGACTGCCAGTAGCGTGCAACCAGGTTGCGCCGACGTGTTGGCTCGGCCGCATCTTCATGAAGACGTGGTGATATCGAGACTTTGGAACGAACTGGCTTTGATGGCTCACTGCTGAAAACGGAGCGTATTGATCGTGCGGGTGAGCGTCGTAAATGTAACACCCAAGTTCAACTCCCTTTTTGTCGATCACAAACCCGTTGACGATGGCGTTGGAGTCGCGGCCGGCCGGCCGGTCTTTGGAACAGTCAATTTGCTCGCGTTCGATCATCTGATAACAGAGCGGCCGTTTGCGATCGCTACATTCCAACAACAAGACGGTCCCGACAAGTATGTCCTCGCTGAGGACCAGGCGTTGCATGTCAAACCAGCTGACTGATTTTTCAGCGTCGCACATTGCGGGATCCATGGCCCAATCTTCGAATCGTTCGTCTGATTCCAGACAGTAGTCGAGGACCGCGAGCAGCTCCGAATCGTCGAGCCTTGTCAGATCAATCCCGAACGAAGCGTCGATCGCATCCGCGAAAGCCTGAATGCCTGGCCCAACGATGATGTCGCGCAGTACGGTTGTCGCCCGTTTGATTTGGGCGTTGTTGAGAAAGAGGTCCCGCGTTCGCCGATGCATCAAGTCGGCTGAATGGGCGATCGCAGTGTCGCCCGAATTTCCATGCGGGTTGAACTTTGAATTTGTGCGATCAAGGCGGCCTAGTTTGTACGCCTCTTGACCGTTGCCTCGGCGGTAATTTGTGTAGGCAGAAACGGCGTCCAGATACGACTCGATCGCACTCTCACGATACGACTTCACGTCGCCCGCGCGGTGTTCCTGTTCGAGTTGTGCAAGAAATGCTTTCGGATCCATTATCGAATCTGTGAGAAGATGCCGCCGTTTGCCCGAGCTTCACGGGTCTTGATGATTTGTTGAAGTTCGTCCAGCTGCTTGAGTTGGTCGACGTCGAACATTTCAAATTCGTTCGAGCCTTCACGCACGCGCTGGTTAAAATCGTTGTCTTGGATCGCTTCGAGTGCTTCCTGGAGAATGTCGTCAGTGCCGGCCATGAATACCTGTTTGAAACCAGTTTGAAATCTGTTGGAAATCTGTTTGAGAGGAGGACGCGGGGTCCGAAGACCCCGCAGAAATGCGTAGGTTGGATGGGCATTTGTGGTTACTTCATGGCGGCACCTCTTCGAAGGGAAAAACTCAGATCGATCGAGAAGTCTGATGTGTGCCGGCGAGCTCTTGAGTTTCAATCATTGGCCTACGACTGATCGTAGGTCCAGAACTAAATCCCAAACTTTGGACATTGGTCAATTATCGATCGAGAATGCGTCTGCCTTTTTGCTTTGTGGACATTGCACGACGATTGATGTCGGGTCGCGGAACGCGGCATTCGTAGCCGCATTCAGGGCATTGCATCTTCAAATGAATGATCGAATTTTGGCCGGTTGGTTTGACAACCATTGGCGTCTTGCATTGCTTTTTCTTCGACTTCCGCTGCGGGCAAAGTGTCAACTCACGAGGCGGTGTAGCGGTCGGCCGCAAACGAACCGAAGTCGCGTCGCAATCTTTCGCCGGGCATGCGTAGTTTGTTGATTCGTCGTTTGAACCTGTCGCACGCATCAGTACATTGTGCTTTGAGCAATACGGCCGCAGTTCGTCGCCGACGCGACCGATTACCGGTTGCAACTCTTCACTGCCTGGCGCATCAAAGCCGGCCCCTTTGCCGAGGTTGCTGTTTTCGTTTTTTTGGTCCTGGTTCTTTTCGTTGTCGGACATTTCTACCGCTCCAAAATTGAGGATTGACGCTTGTTGGTTGAACGTGTTTTTTTGCTCTTCCCTTTGTTGAGGTCCTTCATCCAAACGGACTCAGACCAACCGAGATCGCCGACTACCATATCGGCGATCGCTTCGGAGTAAATTGTTGTGTCCCAAAAGTCGACTCCAACGCGGGTGTCGCGCGGCTTAAACCGGATCTCCTTGCGGCCTGTTTTTTCGTTGATCACTTCCGTTGGAGGCTCGTTGCAAAGTTGCCGCATGTATTTCTCGCCGTGTTCAAGAACGTCACTGGTCACGTGAAACGCACCGAAGTGTTCGCCGGATCCACTCAAACGATCAAACACCAGCTGCTTCCAGAAATTCACGTAGAGCCCCCAAAGTTCGAGGCCGCCTTCATACGGTTTACCGGTCCGCGTGTTGGCTTCGACCACGTTGCACCGATACCGCGTTGTCGGATCCAGTTTGTTGTCCCCGCGAACCGCGCGGATCCGCTCCGGCCGATCGCGTTCAACAAGGAAGTCGTGGAGCTGCGACGTTCGATAGTTGCCATCGATCCCGATCATTCGAATGGGCAAATGGCAATGGCCGCGCGGATTCTTTACCGATTCACCGTCGCGATTGACGACCGGATATTGGCGAGCGACGAGTTGTTCGATTTGTTTGAGATCGCTTGCGAGCTCGATGTTGGCGGGAAGATCATCGTCGCTCATTTCGTCCTGGTATTCTATCTCGGCTTCGTCGCGCATGAATTCGCCCCAATCGACAAGCCAACTCGTGCGACCAGGTGCCCAGCCGCGGACGCTGTAGTAGATGCGATCAAGTTGCATGTCGCATCCGCATGTAAGGAACCACGCTCGATGCGGTACCTGGCCTTTTTTGTTTGGGTACCGAAGTCGCAGCGCGACCTTTTCGTAGGTCGGAATTGATCGTGCGGCAACGAATCGGAAACCGAGAACGTCCTGAAAAAATTCTCGAATTGTTCCATCGTTTTTGTGGTCGACCCAAGTGCAAGCGATATCGCCGAAAGTCTTTTTGTGATTCATCACTTGCCAGAAGTGATAACCACGTTTGCGGCCGGACCGCTCAGGCTTGCCGACTAGTTGGCCGTGTTCATCAATGCGTTGTCCTTTTGGAACCCACCGGCCAGTTCGAATGAAAAGACGCTTGTATTCATTTGTTATTTTGCAGCCATTGTGTTCGCAAATGTAGTGAGCTCGTTTTCGTGCGGTGTCCTCGTCCAGCAGTTCTCCGCTTTGAGGATCCTTGTAGCCGGCGAACCCGCCGCGGCCGTCGTTGCCCTTGAGAGGAAAGAAACGGACAATCTGAGCTCTGCCGCAATGAGGGCAGTCGCACCACCACCGACGTTGGTCGCTCGCGTCGTAGAACGAAGCGATTCTTGAATGCTCACCGACTGGAGTACTTTCGCGCATGATCGTCGACGACGGAAACCGGTCGGTCCGTCGTTCAGCCGCGCGATTGACGTCACCTGCGTTGCTGATTCCCTTGTCGGTTTTGTAAACATCGATCTCACTGAGAAAGACGTATTTGCATGGCTTGCCGCGGACGCGTTGTTTGGATCCGGCCCACGCGAGGTACGTTTGGCACGTCTCAAGATCAATCGACGCCAAGTTGCGAAGTCGCTCCGGAGGAACCTTTGAAGAGATCACGGATGTGGAAACTTCGGCGTCGGCGTAAACGCGATCACGATAGAGCTTCGCTTCGTCCTGGGTGGGAACAACGAGCATTGACGGCGCGGGATCCAGTTCGGCTGTCGCGAGAATCAAAGCAATCACCGCAAGCGTTCCACCGACCTGCGTGCTTTTGAGTGACGTGATTGATTCGACATCGGGATCGTGAAACGCATCGATCGGTTCACGCCAAAAAGGAGAGTCCGGATCGATTTGATACTGGCCACCACTACCTTCGAACTCCGGAGCCAGTGAAACGTTGTTCTCAATGAACTCGCTGGTCGTCACTTTTGGCTTCGGCGCCCATACGTCGGCGACGTCGCTGAAAATGTTATCGAGCGTGGCTGTGGCGGTTGCAATCATCTGGCCGCCTCCGGGTTTTCAATCAACGTTGCGAGCGTTGCACATGCTTCGTTGACTTTGCCTTGAGCCAGGTTGCGGATTTCGGCCGAAACGATGTCAGGAGTATCGGGAGGCAGAATCGTTTTGATTTCGTCCGGGATGGCATCCAGGATCCGACGCGCGAGGGCATGCGTTCGAATGTTGCGTCGCCGCACCTCCTCGGCGTCAACCAGCTGGCCGGCACTGGCTTTGTTGTGCAGTTGCAACTTCAGCAGTTGCTCTTGTTTGATTTGATCGTCGAATTCCGATCGAACGGTGCCTTGGGTTTTTTGCAACCGCCACGATTCAATTGCGGTGACGGGAAACCGTCCGCCGGCTCCCGTGGTGTCTCCGGATTTCCCAGGAAACGATGGATCGTTGAGCCACGTGGCCACCGTGCGAACCGAAACCTGAAAATAATTCGCGACCTCGTTTCGGGTCGTAAGTATGATTTCGTCGCTCGCCGGAGTTGCAGCAAGTCCCTCGTCAACTAGCCAAGCTTCAACCATTTCAGGATCGAACGCACGCCGGTTTTTTTTCTTTTCGAACGGCATGCCGGCGCGGCACCACTTGTCGATCGTTTTGGCGTCGACTTGCAGTGCCTCGCGGAGTTGCTTTGTTGAGAGCGTTTCTTTTTTCATCAATTATCGGTTTCAAACAACTGGAGGCGAGCGAGGCGATTTTTTGAGTTCGACGGTTGCGGTTCTTTGGGTGTCTCCGGCTCCAACGGGACCAGGTCAACGGAA
The DNA here is from genome assembly GCA_028280445.1 of Pirellulaceae bacterium. Classification (GTDB taxonomy): domain Bacteria; phylum Planctomycetota; class Planctomycetia; order Pirellulales; family Pirellulaceae; genus JANQLU01. The sequence goes on from JANQLU010000093.1 coordinate 89,636, forward strand.
GAAAGCGCGAGGACCTGCAGGGCACGCATGTATTGGCCGAGTGCGTCGCTTTCCTCGATCGCAAACGGGTTGCGTTTGGCAACCGGTTGATCTTTGTCGTCCTTGGTGACCAGCGCGATTCCGGTTGCGATTCGTTTGCTGTGAGCTTCGCGATAACGACTGTAGGCCGAGGCAGCCGCTTCGACCATTCCCGCATTGTGTTGTTGGTTGCGGTTTTGTTGTTCGAGCGTTTTGGAGATTTGCCACCACTTCGAACGCGCGTGGTCGTCGAAATATTCAGGAGGTTCAATCATTTTTTCAAGGTGCATTTGCAACCAGCGTCGACCATTCGTTGAAGGATGACGGCGCAATAACCAGGACTGAGCTCCATGCCGTAGCATTGACGTTCGAGCTGCTCGGCCGCGAGCATGGTTGTTCCGGATCCAAGAAACGGATCGTAAACGTGATCGTCTTTTTCGCCGTGATTGCGAATTGGCCTAGCCATGCATTCAAGAGGCTTTTGCGTACCGTGGTCGGTTTTGATTTCCTCTTCGGTCAATCGATTGGTGATATCCCAGATCGTTGACTGAGAGCGATCGCCGCACCACTTCGCGGAACCTTGTCGGACGGCATACCAGCAGGGCTCGTGTTGCCAGTGGTAGTGGCCTCGTGAAATTGCAAAGCGCGGTTTGAGCCAAATAATTTGCGAGCGGATTGCAAACTTCGCCTCGGCCAGGTGAGAGACCAGTTCACCAGAGAAACGGCCGGCGTGCCAAACATAGGCAACGACGCCGGGAAATAGCCGGTAAGCGTCCGTCCAGTTCGCTTCGTCGTCGTTGGTTACGGTACCAGTCCGCCGCGGCCGCTTGGAGTGTTCAAGTTCACGCTCTCGCCACTCCGGATCGTATTCGACGCCGTAAGGTGGATCCGTAACCATGATGAATGGGTTGGCTCGGCCGAGCAGTCTCTTGACTGAATTTTGATCGGTTGAATCGCCGCACATCAGACGGTGCGTCCGCGTTCCCTTGATCTCCCAAACTTGCCCGAGCTCGGTTTTCCATTCTTTCTGCAAGGCCTCGGGATCGTCATTCCTCGCAGCAACAAATGAACGCTGCTCCGGTTCGCCAGCCAATGCTCGCAAAGCCGACTCGCTGAATCCGAGTCCTTCAATGTCGAATTCGCCAGCGAGTTCTCCGAGTTGCTTCGTCAGCAGTTCATTGTTCCAGGTTGCAAGTTCAGCAGTTCGGTTGTCGGCGATCGCGTATGCCGCCGCGGCCTGTCCGTCGAGGTCGACTCGTTTGACGGCGATCAACTCGTTGCCATCGGAACAAACAATGCGGACTGGAATGCCGAGCTCTTTGGCTTGCTTAGCGGTCCCGTTGCCCGCGCGAATAACATTGTTTTTGTCTAACACGATTGAACGGGCAGCGCCGAATTGTTTCAGGCTTTGGCGAGTCGCGGCCTCGTTGGCCTCACCGTGGACTCTTGCGTTACGCTCGTCAAAAGCAAGATCGTCGATGGTGACAAGTTTGTCGGTTTTGCCGCGAGTAGCGGAAGAGTTTGAAAGGCGTGCGGCTTTTTTCGTCCGTGCCGTCGAATTGCCGCTGGTTTTCTTCGTCACTTTGGGGGACGAATTTGCGGCTTTCGTGACCTTTTTGTTCCGCGGCATTTTGCTGATTCTCTGGTAGTGGTGAGGAAGTCGAAAAAATCGTGGCTTGCGCCAAAACGTCGCCGTTCGTAGACCCTGATAGCGGACCCTTTTTGGAGGCAGTACCTTTAGGGGGGAGGCGGTGACGCCGCCGCTCACGCGATCGCGGGATTCGTGCGGGTTTTGCTCCGGCATTTTTCTTCGAGCGACACGAAGCGACGTCGGCGACGGTCGCGTCGACGTCGATGTCGGTCTGGCTCAGGCGAGGGAGGGTTTGGTGCGGGTTCAACCCTCCGCTCGTCCCGTTGAAAATCAAAGCGATCGCGGCGCTCGCGTCGGCGACCATCCCGCTCCTCCCGGTGTTTTTCGCGCCGTTCACCGCGGCCGTCCCACCGGTCCCATCGTTGTTGCCTTCGCCTTTCGAAAGCGTCGCCTGCGTGATTGCAGCCTTTCTGCAGCAACACGAAGAGCCCGAGGACGACAATAAATGCGATCACATATTTGAACACGAGCGAACTGCTCCTTACTTCGGTGGAGGTCAATTGCCGTTGGCACAGCGAGATTGCAAACGATTTGCACGTCGCGATGCGTTGTTGGCCCGCAGCTTTTGAAACGTGCCCAGCCAACCATCACTCGCACGACGTGCCTTGCGTTGTTGTTTTACTTCGCCGCCGCGCGAAATATTCGCCTCGTTGTAGTGCAGAAAGTCGTGAACGTCTGATACTCGCTGTCGACTCATTTGGTTGACCGGTTCAAAGTTCGCGACGCCACCTGAATTGAACTTGACCGTCGATGGTTTCGAGTAGCTCAAACCGTGATCGCGAACCAAGTGGTCGGCTTTGTTGCCAATTCCGATGTAGCCAACATGCGGATAGGCACCGTCTGCAGGTTCGTATCCATTTTGTCGCTTTGGCTTTTGAGCCTGCGGGACAATACGCGCCTCCTTGTAACCTTGATGCTGAACGACTTTCGGTGAACTTGATTGAGTAACCGTTCGCCACGGTCCAATCGCGGTGATCACCTCGCCAGGCCCAACTGGTGGAAGGCCAACGTTGGGCAGGTATTGCGACACGTTAGAACGTCGGCAGGGACAATTGGGACCGCAGTTGCATTCCCAGCTGCCGGCCGACGAACCAAGGCGAATGCCAAGGCAAGGATCGCTCGTCGACCGGCTATCAGGAGTTGCAGCCAGTTGTTTCTGTTGCGCACGTTCGAGACGTTTGAGTTCTTTGTTGATACGATCGACGGTTTGCTGAATCGTTCCAACCGCACCGACATTTGGTTTCAATGTTGGAGTGTCCTTCAATACCGTTTTCAACTCCGCGACTTCGTCGTCGCTAAACGCCAATGCAGGTGCCTGTTCTAGCTTGACGATTCGTGCCTCGAGACGCTTGTCGTTTTCGGCGAGTTCGATATCGTTGTCGATCAGTTTGTTGACTGAACGCGTCAAGTCGTCGACGCGATCAACCAGGACTGAATCGTCAATGCGGCTTTCGAGTGCGTTCTTGTCGACCTCCGGTTTCACGGGTTTCGTTGTTTTTTCCTGCGCGAGAGCAGGCATCGCGATCAGAAAGATCGCGACTGAAAAAAGTGTTGAGCGAATCATGCTAATGCCTCAAAAAAAAGTGAACTGCGGCGAGACGAATTGAAAAGTGTTTAAGCGTTGATGCGGTACGTTTGCTCGATCTGTTCGCTCATTGCGTAGGTTCGAGCAATGTAGTGCCCGTGATACCTCAAAGTGCGTTCGATCGATTTGATGGTGAGCAGAGTCCATCCCCGGTCCGCAAACCGCGGTCCCCACGATTGCGGCGACAACAATGCGAAGTCGGCCACCGACCGTGGTTTGTCCGTGAGCATAATGACGTCGGTACCTGGCACCGCGTGATTGCCTGGTCCTCGATCGACGCCGGCGAACTTTTGAGAGTTCATGTAGTTTCTACCGACGTGAACTGCCAAGCCTGCGACTCCACCGCCTGCGACTCCAGAAACCATTTGATGCCAGGCGCGTTCAACGCCTTTGCTCACTTGGTAACATTCATGAAAGCGATAGTTCGCTGCGTCCTGTTTTGCCCAGCGTTTTTGTTCCATGTTCAGGTCGGTCAGCTTGTACATCTGATAAGGAATTACGCGGTCGCCATCGACGATATCACGAGGCCCGCCATGGTCCGTCGTTTCCACCATGCCATCGTCGAGGTGGGAACCTTGATCGCGGCCGCCGTTGATTCGGGCATAGATCCATTCAGCAGAAATTGACACCCGCTTTCCGGTTTGACGGAAGATCAATCTCTCGATCATCGCCTTGATCATGTAGGCGTTGCACGAACTTCGCCGACCTTGGTCGTAGATTTTTTTGAAGAGTTGCCGGTCGGGTTTGCGCTTTGGGTTTTTCAGAATTTCAACGATTTCCTCGATCGAGTAGACCTCGGTGCTTGGATATTGTTGAAATGATAAAGGCAACTTTTCTGGGACCTTGTTGCCTGTGTAAACTGCCGTGCCATCTGGTAGGTGGAACTCAAACTCGTTGGCCATGATTTGTGGAGATCTCGCGAAAAGGGAAGGAAATTAAACGGCGAGGAGATGGGTCGTTGGTTTTACTTGGCAACTTCGAGAATCACAGTTTTGATGTCTTCGGTTGTGATTCCGTTTCGGAGTTGCGTGATGCTGAGTACTCTGCCGCCTGGTCCAATGTGGGCGACGAATGGTACCTCGCAGCCGCGTTTTTTTGCGGCGGCAATAAATGACTCTGCAGGCGAGCGACCGTCTGTTGTCTTGCTTGGATCCAAGTTGAAACGATCGATGGAGTGCTTGCGAAGCCAATCGTGCCAGAACGCCGCATCATCGAGTAGCTTGGCCATCCAGACAGGTTTTTTTCCTGTTTCTGAATCAAACACCGTGACGAGCTTCGTCTTTGAAAGATCAACTCGGTCGGGACCTGGTTCCGGCTTGCGATCATCGCGACGCTTTTCGTCGCGATCGTTAAACGGATCGATAACATAATCGTCGCCGTGTTCCCGGTCCCGATCTCGCCGGTATCGGTCACGTTCATCACGGCGACGATCATCGCGGCGATCGTATTCATATCGATCGTGGCGGTACCGGCCGTCGTCGCGCTGATCATGCCGGCCGCGGCCGTTGTCGTTGAAGTACGCCATCCCGCCTAAAATGGCGACTGCGATAATTAGGCCCATCATAATGAGGCCATTCGAGTTGGATTGTTGTTGGGACATTTATTCCTCTTTGGATTCTTCGGGCTTTGGCATCAGAAAATTGGAATCGCCGGCCGCGGCTTGGCACATCTTGATCACGAGAGCAGCGTCGCCGTCGCGGCATGCCTTGAGCCACTCCATTCCGCGAGTCCATTGTTCGTTGAGAATTTGGCTTTTGCATTCCTTCGCTTCCGCATCCGATTGAACGGCAACTGGTTTGACTTCGGGACTCGCGTCGGGGTTTTCTGGTTCGGGAGGCCCACGTTCGAGAATTCGCTCAATGCCATTCGACAGAAAGTCAAACGCGCGTAGCATGCCAGCGAGTACCGTTGCTCCAACGCCGCCGAGAAAACTCATCAGCCATTCAACAACGGATGTTTTTTCTTCGGCCTGGTCGCTTTCGATCTCGTGGTCTGCGCGGAGTTGAGCCTCGTTGATGTCAGGGCCTGCGGCAGCCAGCCGGCTTTCGAAACGTTCAGGCTTGAAACGGTTGAACACGAGGCCCGTGTCGCGAAAGAAACTGAGCAAAACGAGGAAGATCACGACGAAGAATAAACACGCGACGACAACGCAAATCATGCGGTTTATCGGGTTCTCCGGAGCGTTTTTAAAAATCATGAAATTGAGCCCTTCACTGAATGACTGAAAAGTTGAAACGACGAAACCGCTATTCGTCGAACATAGAAACGCCGGCCTCAAGCACGGCCGACACGATGTTCAATGGGAAAGGAGGTGAGACGGCTGCCTTGATCCCTGCCAATGCGAGCTCCGCGACGGGTTTGCAGGCGTAACCGAACCTTTGGCAACAAGTCCAAAGTCGAGAGGCAAAGGAGGTTGCCGACGCAAGGTCGTGCGGCGTTTGTAGTTCGACAAGTACGTTGAACTCGGCGCGAAGAGTTGCCGGTTCGACCAGCGTCGAATCATTGACCGGCTCGATTTCGATCGTCTCGGGCCCAGCCGGCGTTTCGATTTCGATGCTGGTTGGAAGTTTAGGAAGTTCACCGGCAACGGGATGCTCTGCATTGTCGAGCCGACTTTCAAAAGTATCGTCTCGCGATTCGCTTTGAGGTTGTTGAGCGACAGCCTCCAGCTCTGCAAAAAGATCGTTGACGGCCGCGACGGCCGCGGTCACTCCGCCCATGTGAGTTTGGTTGACGTCGCCGTGGATCTGCTCGGCGTTGACTTGGTTGCCGACCTTGTTGCCATCGACTTTGTCGCCCTTGTGCTGGTCACCCATGACCGCGTCCCCATGGACTTCGCCAATGCTAACGTTTTGCGTTTGGCCTTCGTTTTCGTTGGACATCGATTCCTCGCTGTTAAGTGGTGGGGGCGACTTGAGCGTCGGACTCACGGTCCGAGCCGTCGTTCGCCCGTTGAAGTTCTGCGGCGTCCGTTTCCCAGGAAACGCTGATCGTCTTTATCCCGAGACGGCGAAATGTTTTTTCTTGCGTGGCGTTCAAAACGAATCCAACGACGCCTGGCTGTGACGTGAATTGATTGGTCAAGCCATAGCCCTCTTTGATCACGGGTGCGAACAGTTGCGGGCAATGAAGACGAACCTGGTCGGGATTGCTCACTTTCGACATAACGCACTGAGTGATCAGAATTGGCTTCATGCCTTCGATGCGTTTTTTGCGGTCCTTCGCAGCCTGTAGTGCTTTTTGGCGTCGTCGTTTTTGTGGGTTCATCGTTTTGAAATCCTTGGTTTGTTCATCCAGTCAAACTTTGGCTCTTGCCGTTTGAAGTTCGGCCGTTCACGAATGTCGTACTCAAATCGATAGACCTTGAATCGCGTGCTTTGGGTTCGGCCTTCCTTCGTCGTGATAGCAACGGCCAGGAAATCGACGTGCCGCAAAAACATTTGAGCGACCAAGTCTGTCTCGAGAACGTCGACCGTGATCCGTTTGTAAGAATCGCGGAGGCACGTTTTGAGGCGACTGAATAACGCTGTGCCAAAGCCTTCACGTCGGCAATCTGGCAACACGCCAGCGTTCAGCACAACGAGAACTCCCTCACGCGGGACAAAACGAAACAGCAAAACGCCGCCAATGATTCCGGTGTCATCTTGGGCAACGATTCCTCGGTAACAGTTGTCATCGTCGAAGTCGAAGATCAACGAATCCGGCGTGACTTCCTCGCCGAAAACCTCGTCCAGGATATTTGAAACCGCACGTGCGTCGGTGCGGGGTTCTAGTTCCCGCGTGCGAACGTTAGATTTTTTTGGATGCATAACTAGTCGAACTTAACGGAAACCGAACCACGAACTGATTGATCGTGTTCGGTTGACAATTTGCCGATCAGGTGTTGAGCGGCGTGCAAATCATCCTTGGAAACGTCTGGCAATCCTTTTGACTTTTTGAATTGCTTCTCCAGTTTTTGAACGATCGCTTTCCGTTGGGTCGACGTAATTTGCGAAAGGAAAAAGGCGAGTAACTCCTCACTGTCAGGCTTCTCGCGTTTCGTGCGCGATTGTCCATGCCCGACACTCATGCGACCTTTTTCCGTCAGAGTGAACTGTCGGTGGCCGGTCACTTTGGCCGTAATTGAAAACTCGATTTCAGCGTTGGTGCCGTCCGCGATGTGATCGCGATCGGCTCGCTTGTCTCCGAGTTTTTGAAGAGCCATAAAAACGATCGCGTCTCGAACTTCATGCTTCGAGGGTTTTTTTGCATTCATCCCGTGGCGTCCGTGCCAAACCTGCGATCGTACTCTTCAACAAAGTCAACTTCGTCGACGAGTGCAGGCAACTTGAGGCAATTCGGACTGGATTGCAAATGCAACTGCGCCGATTTTGAACTATAACGAGCGCACGCTGACAGCGTGATCGAACGATGGATTGCGACATGATTCGCGGGCAGGTGATCACAGCAAAAAGGATTCATAGATGTGACCAAAAGAAAGAAAAAAAAACGTGGCGAGGTCCCGCTACGTGATCAGAATTTGATGATTCGAGTGAAACGCAGGTTTCCAAGTTTTGGAATTCGACGACTGGCAAAAGCGTTTGGGGTTTCCGAACGCCAAGTGCGAAAGATCCTCAATAGCGACGAGGAGGACCCGCCCGATAACACGCACCGGGCCGTCGATCCATGGCGGTGCCCAGGTTGCCGCTCGATGATCAAGTTGAACAGATGCATCGCTTGCGGCATCAATAAACCCTCGGCCGACGAAGTTGGTAGCGACGCGACCGAGGGCACCGACCCTAGAGCCGGCTAGTTTTTTGTTTCATCGAAGATTCGTTTGTTGGCCTTCGCGAGAAATGCGCTGATGTTCCGCTTGCCAAGTTCAAGTGCCTTCACATTGGCTTCGATCGCTTCGCGTTTCAGCGTTCGCATCGAGTCGTGAATTGTTTGAGCTTGCGTTGCCCAGTGCCGGAACTGAACAGCGAGATCGCCGACTTCCTTGACGGTCATAATTGATGGCTTCAATTCTGTATCTTTGCTCATCGGTTAGCCCCTTGTTTGTATTCGCCATTAAAAGGCGCGGAAGTGATTGTTGGTTGAAGGATTTGTTGATACCTGGTCATTTCGGGTTGTCAGGTGTCGGTTGGTTTTCTGTTTCCGAAGTTGGATCCACAATTCTTGCTCGTAGGCCACTGCCGTGGTCGCGGTGTAGTTCATTGAATAGTTTGCAATATGCAATTCGGGGGTCCTCAAGGACGACGACACGGCATCGTTCTCCGTTTTGAGTGATTTCAATGAGTAGCTTTGTCATTTCCGTTCCTTCCGAGGGGGTCAATCGGAGGGCGATTCGAATATGCGGCCGCGGAGTTGATGTAGTGTTTGATTGTGACGTCGTGGTTGACGTGTCCCGCATGGATCCATCCCGTACCTGGCTGCTTTGCTTCGGCGTAGGTAATTGATGAACGCCGTAACTTTTTGAAAACGCCGTCCGAACACGTCAGGCCAGCTTGGACCATGATCTTCTTTGCATAGTCGCTGACTCCGCGGGCCCGGCTTCGTTCTTGTCCAACTCGCCATGGTTCAAATAAGTACTGTCGGGAAGAGCAAAACCGATCGAAAGTCATCAAACAGAGTTTTTGCGTCGATTCGTTCAGCGTGACGATCTTCGCTCGTTTAGGCTTATGCTGAACAATTGAGAATGTTCGGCTTGTTTTGACCCACTCACATTCGATGCGCAGCAAATCGCCAAGTCGCAATCCTGAATCCCACGCGACCGAAAACAGAGCCTGAAAATACCAATTTCGTGGAATGCATGTTCGCTTGAAACGACCGGGGCATTTTGACGCCGCGGCAATCAAAAGACCGGCCTCGTCGATCGACCAAATGTCTTTGACCGTCTCACCAGCTCGAGGACGACGAATGCGCCGTGAGTTTGGTCGGTAGTCCGATAAACCTGCATCGTTGGCCGCAGTCAATAGTGCGATGAGCGTTCCTCGACGCGATTTGACCGAGAATGGGCTCACACCAGATGCTTCATAGTCTGCAATCCAACGTGAGAGAAAACGATCGTCAATATCGCGAAGCGCAACCGGTTTGCCGTGCCATCGGTCAATCAAGTTTACTGCGGCTCGGTACCCGATTTTTGTGTTGGGCTCTAGCCGAACGTCAACGAAGTACTCGTCAACGAATTCAGACAACAGCATGGATGATCTCCGTTTTGAAAAGTGAGTTCATCCATGACGAGAACGGCCCGCCTTGAGCTGTGCGATTGTAATTGGGTGATTTCAAAATTAAAGCGCGACAATTTTTGAGTTACTGCTTATTCGGGAAATGCAGATTTTTCGTGCAACTGACGCACATGAAAACTAGCGCTAGATTCAGGTTCTAGTGTCCATTACGGACGTGGAGGTTCGAATCCTCTCATCCGCACTATATAAATAAAGGGCTTTCATCAGATGTTGATGGAAGCCTTTTTTATTGCCGGATCGACTAGGGACAAAATGGAGGCTAACTTCTTGTTTTTTGCCTGACATAGAGTTGCTCCTTCGGATTCCAGTAAAATCCATCGCAACCACTTACACAATTCTTCTGACTGGCCCGTCGGCATTGAAATGATACTGCGCCACGAAGCTAATAGTTGAACAATAACTTTGGTTCGACTTCGATTACCTCGCCGAACGACTTCAGTGTTTTCATGTCGATATGTTTTTTGCTGCCGACAACCAGAATGCTCATTTTTCTGCCTTTGATATTCTCATCAAAAAATTGGGTTACTTTTTTCATGGTCATAGCTTGCACTGCTGCATATTGATCCCGACGAATATCATGGTCAATTTTTTTCTTCCTGAGACTCTCCGCTCTCCAAAAGATCTCTTTGCCAGTGAGTCGTTCGGTTTGATAGCGTTTGAGTTGGTCGGCGCGAATGTATTTGACGTCATTTGCTGTTCCAGGCACTTCCTTCATCATCTTGATCATCTCGCCTAAAGCCTCAGTTAACTTGTCAGCTTGTAAATCTGCAGAAACGTACGTGAAGTCGTAGTCATTGATGCGGCCGGCCATTAAATGCGCTGCGTTTGTCCTGTATGCCAACGAGCGAGCATTGCGCAGTTGGCGGTACGCGATGTGATCAAAGTATGGTCCGAAGAAATTGGATGGTCCCACGCGGTTGACGTCGAATACGTTTCCGCGGGCAACGACGATGGCCTTGGCCTGTACAGTATCGACATCAACAAAATATACGGATTGGGAAGTGGCGCGTTTTTTGAAGCGTGTCAGCGGAGGCGTATTGCGTGTCGGTTTGGCGGTGTAATGTTTGTCGAGCAGTGTAACAACTTTTTTCAGCGAACTGCCAAAGAAAAAGATCCGATGTTTGTAGTTTCGAAGCCCCTTGACCAGTTTGACCAACTGCGTTGGGCGCGTCGTTTTCAATTCTTTAGTTGACAATACGTTTCTCAAGGAGGATTGTTTTTCATAGAGCGCGTACGAAAGCAATCCTCTATTGATAATCGCACGACTGTCGACCAACGTGGCCTGTCTTTCTTTAAGCAGTTTTCCGACGTAATCCGAATAAGCTTTTTCATTGGCCACCATGTTGGACATGAAGTGATCAAGAAGCACAATTCCGGTTTCCAGATTTTCCTCCAACCCTTCGAGATGAAAAACTGTTTGATCATTTGTTGAATAGCAAGTCAAAGTAAGCCCAAGCTGGTATAACTTGCTTTTTAGTTGACCGAGCGAGTAACGATTTGTACCGAGTCTTGTGCAGTAATTTGCCGCGAGATGAATTTTTTTGTCGTGGTCTTTTCCAATATCAAAAATCACGTCGAGTTCAAACAAGTTGCTTTTTTTGTTTTCGACAAAGGACACTTCCACTCCCTGTTTTGTCCGAGAATTCGCAATTGCCTGGTCGAAATCGACGAATTGAGGTTTGCCAATCGGGGGTGTGATTTTGTCAAGTTTCTCAGCAAACTCCGATTTGGATTCGGTATTCAGAGGTCGCGCCGTAATGTGCGGTTTGTCCACCCGCGTTAAATTGGCTTTCCCTTTGCGAATGTAAACGATCGAATAGTTGTTGTCATAATGCCGTCGCACAAAATCGGCCACATCGCGTTTTGAGATCTTGCCCAACTCCTCAACGAATGAGAGATGATCAGCCCAATTTTCACCGCGTTTGAACGAGTGCATGCATTGCGCCGACAAATTGATGCTGGTTGAGTGATTGGTGGTAAGTTGTTTTTTGAGGTCGTTAACCGCGCCCGTTATGAGCCATTCTTCGAAATCGCCACGTTTGATCCTGGCAATCTGTTCAAGCATTCGATCGCGGACTTCGTCCAACGATTGTCCTTCCTTGGGATAGCCTTCGAAATAATGGACGGAATAGTCGTTGCGAGCGACAACAGTACAGCCTGCGCGCCTGACCGCTTGCTTTGCGTTTAATTCGACATCGAACAGGCCAGCGAATCCATTGTTCAACAACATGTCTGTCAGCATTGCAAGTTTTTCTTGTCGTGAACCGGCTCCCTTTAATCGGAATCCGAAATAAATTGATTCTTCACCCGAACTGTGAATCGTTGCCGTTCGGGTTTTCGTGATCTTGGACTCTTTTGGCAAAGCGGGACGTTTGACTTCTTTTGCTTTGACATTTCCAAAATGCTGATCGACCAAGCGAATTGTTTTGTCGAATTCCAGATCACCGACAAGTACAATGGCCATGTTGCCAGGTACATAATAGGTGTCGAAGTATGAACGAATGGCTTTCAGCGACGGGCTCTTCAAATGCACCGCCGATCCGATCATCGTTTGCTGGCCATACGGATGCTTTTGATAGATCAACTGATTGAGGGCCTGTTGCTTGCGACGCCAAATACTGTCCTGCAGTCCGTTGAATTCTTCGTAAACAATTTCAAGTTCTGATTGAAAGGCACGCAAAGCTGGCCGGCTGAAAAACCGCTCTCTCTCCAACAACAAATGCTTTTCGAGTGAGGACGACGGAATCAAGCACCAATATCCCGTGAGGTCGTATTCTGTGTAGCCGTTGACAGCGACCGCGCCGAGGCTTGTGGCTAATCTGCGATATTCACCCGGAGTCGCAAACTTTGCGGCCAGCACCGACAATCTATCGATTTCCCGGTAGGTTGCGTTCCGCTTGTCTTTTGATTTTTCAGATTTGTGTTTTTCGTAAAGGCTTTCGATTTGGTCAAGCAGCGGTTTTTCCTTGCTCCAGTCCAATGACCCGATGCGTTGCGTGCCTTTGAAAAGTAAATGTTCCAGATAGTGAGCCAGTCCAGAATTGTCTGGCGGATCGAAGGCGGAGCCTGCCCTGACAGCGATCATCGAACGGATTCGCGGCTCGTCGGTGTTGCGCGCGAGATAAACCGTCAAGCCGTTTTTTAATTTGTAAACGCGGACGCCCGATTTGTCATTGGTGACGGTATAGTAACTATATTTGCCCCGATCGACGTGCTGCTCAATTTTGTGTTGGGCAGACGCGACAGGCAACGAACTGGGTGACAACAGCGCCAGTGAAACAACCATCAGAAAAGCGCGGAGACCCAAGTTAACAAAAGTCAATGTTTTTAAAATTTTCATCAGATCTCCATTACGCTTGAGCCAAAACAGGTTTTTCCAACGGTGGGAACAGTCGTCGACAAGTCGCGATCAACGCTTCCGGCGATGGCTCGAAAACGAGTTCCAAGATCTGTGATGCGGGAAACAAATTGCTGACGATTTTTTTGCAGGGCGCTGTACAAACGACAGAATCAACATCACCAAAGGCAGCACGTGAGTCACGAACGTCCTCGGCTATGACAACATCGATGGACTCCGGCTTGGCGTATTTCCGAGTGAGTTCGAGGTAACCGGGAGCTGATTCAGCGTCCCTGACAACGACGGTCACTTTCGTTTTCTCAAGTGCGTTGAGTTGAGAAATGCACGATGGTGTGATACGCAATTCAAGCTGTTGAACCCTGAGTTGTCGCCCAGCAAAAGCCTCTCTTGTTTCCGCCAAATGCCAATGAGATGTGAAAACGACGCGGATCGACGAAGGTAACGATGCATCATCGTCCACACCAAGAACATGTGGTACGACACAGCGGCCAAGTTGCTCACTGATCGAACGCGCAATCGAATCAGCCATCAATTCATTACATTCGACAAATGCACATCGTGGGTAGTGTTGGTCATGTTCGACGACACGACTTTTGTGGTATTCGAGGAAAGTCAGACCATCGACCCCGCTCGCCTCGATTTTTCGAATGAGTTCAGCCGACAGGTCTTCAGCTATTTCGGCCAGTCCCTCTCGTTCTTTCTGCAATATAGGCGGCTCGTCAGCGACACGAGCCAACTGCCCTTGCCGCAGATAGAGAATTCCTTTTGCTTCAAGATTGAGGTAGGCGGTTCGAGCAGTATTTCGGTTGATCCCAATTTCGTTTTCTAACTCGCGGATGGACGGCAATGTGTCACCCGGCCGCAACTCTCCGAGGGATATGGCGCAAAGGATCTGATCCTCCAGCTGAGCATAGAGCGGCGACTTGGAATTTGGGTTTAATGCGAATTTCAATGGGTTTTCTACCTAAATTTTACTTGAATTATATTGTTATGTAACACTATAACAGTTATTGATCAGGCAGTCAACCGTTCGTCCAAATATTCACCAGATTGGTCGACCTCGCCCCTGAGCCTGATCCTGTGAGCAGGGCGCGCTGGTTCGTTAGCGCTTTGACCGGCGGTTAGTTTGGTCGTGTTGACTAAATCGGAAAGCTGTGAATTTGAGCTGAGCGCCTCGCCGCTCATATTAATCAAACTGCCTAACGCCTTGCCAACGAATCCGAACAGTTTTATCTGAACTCAGTGCGTCGCGTTATTTTTTCGGTCGTCTAATTGTTACGAACCGTACTAAGCTTTCATTCGGAATTTCCGACCGAGTATTTCAATTTTGCTGAAATTAGCTAACCGGAAATAACAAGCCAAAGCGATGGGGAACGATCACTTCGTTATTCAAGCGAACATTGTGAACTTATTCCCATTTTTTTGTACAGAACAGATATACCGTGGAAGAAATCGACGAAATTATCAAAGAGTTTCTGGTTGAGAGTCACGAGAATCTCGACCAACTCGTTGAAGATTTGATGGAATTGGAAAAGGCGCCCGACAACCTGGAGCGAATTCCAAGTATTTTTAGAACGATTCATACGATCAAGGGCACTTCGGGATTCCTGGCACTGCCTCGTTTGGAACGTCTGACCCATGTTGGCGAAAGTTTACTCGTCCCAATACGAGATGGCGAACTCCAGTTGACGAACGAAATTGCAGACGGGTTGTTTCAAATGGTCGATGCCGTGCGCAATATGCTCGGTGAAATCGAATCGACTGGTGCTGAAGCGGAAGAAGAGCATTTGGATCTGATCGCATTGCTCGAAGAATTGCAAGGCAATCCAAAATCGACATCTCCTGACGCATCCGAAGACACGGACGAAACAGAAATTACGTCGGAAATAGAGTGCGCGGACGATCCGAATACTCAGATCGATGACAATACAGCGCAAACCGAATCTCCAACGGTCAATTCGAACCAGAAAGAAAATCAGGCGCCCGATGCCAAGGGAAGCGCGCAAAGCCATTCAATTGCCGATTCGACACTTCGTATCGACGTGCAAATTCTGGATAGCTTGATGAACCTCGTGGGTGAACTCGTTTTATCCAGAAACCAGGTTTTACAGTTCAGTAGCGCGACCGATGATTCAGCGTCGAACAACGCTCTACAAAAACTGAATTTGGTGACGACGGAATTGCAGGAAGCGGTGATGAAAACGCGCATGCAACCCATCCGTAACGCCTGGAGCAAATTACCACGAGTTGTCCGAGACCTGGCCAACACCTGTGGCAAAAAAGTGCAAGTGCAAATGGAAGGTGCGGACACCGAGTTAGACAAAACAGTACTCGAAGCCATCAAAGATCCGCTGACGCACATCGTTCGCAATTCAGTTGACCACGGAATCGATACCACCGAACAACGACTCGCCAATGGAAAACCGGAAACCGGTACGCTTTGGCTGCGAGCTTTCCACGAGGGTGGGCAAGTCATTATCGAAATCGCAGATGACGGCCGGGGGATGGATCTCGATCGAATTCGTGCAAAAGCCGTTGAAAAAGGAATTATTTCAAAAGAGCAAGCACAATCCATGAATGATCGAGAGACGATCAATCTGGTACTGTTGCCTGGTTTTTCAACGGCTCCGGCGGTAACCAATGTGTCCGGCCGTGGTGTCGGAATGGACGTCGTCCGAACCAACATCGAACGCATTGGCGGAACACTCGACATTCAAAGTATTCCTGGAAAAGGTACAACGCTGCGGATCAAATTGCCGTTAACACTGGCGATCGTTCCAGCATTGATTGTCAAATCGACGGGCCGAGAGTTTGCGATCCCTCAGGTCAATTTGCTCGAGTTGCTTCGACTCGATGCCGAACGTGCCAAACGAGAAATCGAATATGTTTATGGCACACCGGTCTATCGACTTCGCGGAAGTTTGCTGCCGTTGCTCTATCTCGATCAATTGTTGGGAATTCGTGAATGTTCAACCGAGTCCGACAGCGAGAACCCGCTCGACGAAAAAGAGGCCGTCAACATCGTGGTCCTCCAGGCCGAGGATCGGCAATTTGGTCTCGTTGTTGATCTGATTTCGGACACCCAGGAAATTGTCGTCAAGCCATTAGACAGCCATCTCAATGAAATCGAGTTGTATGCCGGTGCAACCATTATGGGCAACGGATCAGTCTCGTTAATCCTGGATGCGATTGGCTTGGCACACAAAGGAAAAATACTATCTGACCAGGAAACCAACGGATTAGACGAACATAAGCTGGAAGCTGAGTCGGGAAGTCAAACCGAATCGTGGCTCGTTCTCGATCCTGGCGACGGCACTCAGGCCGCAGTCGCATTAAACCATGTTGCCCGCCTCGAGGAATTTGAATGCGACCGAATCGAACGCATCGATAACAGAAGCGTTGTGCAATACAGAAATCACATTATGCCGTTGGTCAATCTCGATGGCACGCCCGCGATGATTGACGCGTCCGATGACGATTCATCGAAACACGTTGTCGTTTGTAATCACCAGTGTGGTCAAGATGTCGGCCTGGTCATTGAACGGATTCTCGACATCGTCGAAGAACGGTCGTCGACACCGGTGGACAAAAAATGTGCACAACGCGTCATTAGCGGCAAGGTCACGAAAGTTATTACCCCCGAGATGATTAATTTGACTGCTGATGGATTATTCCCGAGCTAGTCATTCCTCACCATCCCACCTGAAACCGAATAGGTTCTTTTTCATGAAATCCAAAAAAACACTGTGCACGTTCTACGTCGACAAACTGTTGTTCGGTGTGGACGTGAGTGAAGTCCAAGAAGTGCTTCGCGCCCAAAATATGACAGACGTTCCTCTTGCGCCAGATGTTGTCAGCGGGTTGATGAACTTGCGTGGGCAAATCGTCACAGCGTTGGATATGCGGCAACTCCTTTGTTTGCAACCCACCGACGAAACGCGAAACTTGATGAACGTCTTGATTCGAACGGGCGACACCGCAGTCAGCCTGCTGGTTGATGAGATTGGCGATGTGATTGATGTTCAGCAGGATCAATTCGAACCGGCACCCGAATCCGTCCCTAAAAACGTTTGGGAGATGATCGACGGTGTATTCAAACTCGACGATGAATTGCTGCTGTGTTTGAACACGTCCAAATTGGATCGCCGCGACTACATCAAATCGGCATCCCGAAACTTGCAAACATCCCTACCACACAACCACCAATAAACGGCAAACGTCCAAAAATTTACGTGAATCCAGATCAAACGTTTGGATGTACGTAGATTTCGTTTGAAGCCAGCCCCCAAAACCAGCCCAGCCCCAAAAACCAGCCCCAAACCTACCTGCATTATCCACCCTTTTGCAAAAAACTGAGGTAAGAAAACAATGAGTACCGCCACCACGAACTCGTCTGCAGAATCCAACTCTGAAGCGGTCGTTGCAACAGCGCCGCACGATTGCGAAATCAGCGAAGACCAATTGTTAGATTATCAAGGCCAACTCGATGCCATCAATCGTTCACAGGCGGTCATCGAATTCGATCTCGACGGAAATATTTTGTCCGCCAACCAGAATTTTCTAAACGCGATGGGTTACAGCCAAAACGAAGTGGTTGGCAAGCATCATCGTATGTTTGTCGAGCAAGAATATGCTGCGAGTGATGAATACGCGGAATTCTGGTATCAACTGCGAAATGGAGAGCATTTTAATTCTGAATTCAAAAGAGTTGGAGCCGGCGGAAAAGAGATTTGGATCCAGGCCACTTACAATCCGATCCTCAATAAAGAAGGCATGCCTTTCAAGGTCGTGAAATATGCCAGCGACGTTACGAATTCGAAATTGGAACGAGCCAATTTCGAAGGGCAGTTGAAAGCAATCAATTTGTCGCAGGCGGTGATTGAATTTACACTCGAAGGCATCATTTTGGATGCCAACGATAATTTTCTAAAAGTCGTCGGCTATACGAAAGACGAAGTGGTAGGTCAGCATCACAAAATGTTTGTCGATGAAGCCTACGCCAATAGCTCGAACTACAAACAGTTTTGGACTGATCTCCGAAATGGCAACTATTCCTCAGGTGAGTACCGACGTTTCGGCAAAGGCGGCGAAACGATCTGGATTCAAGCGTCCTACAATCCAATTTTCGACACCAGCGGAAAGCCTTTCAAAGTTGTGAAATACGCTTCCGATATTACCGATGCGAAAATGGAGTCGGCAAATTATTCCGGGCAGCTCGAAGCCATTGGAAAAGCGCAGGCCGTCATCGAATTTGAACTCGATGGAACGGTCCGAAATGCGAATGAAAATTTTCTGGCCGTCACGGGTTACGCAAAAGGCGAAGTGATTGGACACCATCACCGCATGTTCGTTGACTCGGAAACCGCGAATTCACACGAGTACGAAAAATTCTGGACCGCTTTAAGGAACGGAAAATTCTTCTCCGGCGAATTCAAACGACAAACCAAAGATGGTCGCGATATTTGGATTCAAGCCACCTACAATCCGATTCTCGATTATGATGGCAATCCTTTCAAAGTGGTTAAATACGCCACCGATATTACTCGCGCCAAAGAGATCGAGGCCGAAGCCGCGGCGGCAGCACAGCGGGAACAACAAGAGGCCGCCAAGCTTCAAGAAAAAGTTGATGTCTTGCTCAAAGTTGTTGATGCGGCTGCTCAAGGCGACCTCACACAACATGTTGAATTCGAAGAAGAAGATGCCATCGGACAAGTAGGCCGTGGGCTGCAAAAACTGCTGGTTGATCTTCGAACAAGTATGCAAGGAATTGCCGAAAACGCGCAAACCTTGTCGGCCGCCTCCTCCGAACTCTCGGCCGTCAGTACTGAAATGCGAGCCAACGCCGAAAATACGACGGACCAGGCAAAAACAGCCGTCACGACTTCGGCAAATGTCAGCCAAAACGTACAAGTGGTCGCTGCCAGCGTTGGAGAAATGGATGCATCCATTCGTGAAATCGCCAAAAGCGCGACCGAAGCTGCAGAGATTGTGGGCAACGCCGTGAAAGCAGCCGAGTCAGCCAATTCTACGGTTTCTCAACTTGGCTCCAGCAGCGCTGAAATCGGCAAAGTTGTGAAAGTGATCAACTCGATCGCGGAGCAAACAAATCTGCTCGCACTCAACGCGACCATCGAAGCGGCTCGAGCCGGCGAAGCGGGTAAAGGATTTGCTGTCGTTGCGAATGAAGTCAAAGAACTTGCGAAAGAAACTGCCAAGGCGACCGAAGACATCGGTCATCGAATTGATGCCATTCAATCTGATACCGACGGTGCCGTTGAGGCCATTGGTGAGATCACCGAATTGGTGAATCGAATCAATGAAGTGACAGCCACGATTGCCAGTGCTGTCGAAGAACAATCCGCGACAACTGGCGAAATCTCGCGCAGCATTACCGAAGCCAATGGTGGAACCAACCAAATCACATCGAATGTGGAATCGGTTGGCAAGGCTGCCGAAAGTACGATGCAAGGGGCGACAAACTCGCAGCAAGCGTCTGAAGAACTCTCGCAAATGGCAACCCGTCTGCAAGAGTTGGTCGACAAATTTAAACTTCAATAATCATTGTAATCACGGTCGAAAATTCTCGAACAACAACTCAAAGGGAAACATTGTGAATGCTCTAGTTGTAGATGACTCGCGCGCGATGAGAAAGATACTACGGTCAATTTTGCTCGACCTGGGGTATCAAATCATCGAAGCGGAACACGGTTTAGATGCAATTGAAAAACTCAAGGAAAATGATCCGTTTGAAATTGCCTTGGTTGACTGGAACATGCCTGAAATGAATGGCCTGGAGTTTGTCCAACATGTTCGAGAAAATTCTGACCACGACAATATGAAACTGGTAATGGTGACTACCGAAACCGAGCCAGATCGTATGGTGAAAGCGTTAATGGCTGGTGTCGATGAATTTGTCATGAAGCCATTTACGCCAGAAATTTTAATTGACAAATTGAGATTGATCGGCGTTTCCGTTAACGCCGGTAACCAATGTGAGGAACTCTAATCGTGACCAAGGAAAACATCGCAACCATGTCCGAGTCTGAATCAATCGACTCAAACCCACCGCAAGAACTCCAGGATCGAGTACTCAAAGCCAATGGGTCCATCCAGGTGCTGCCCCAGGTAGCTCTGAAGGCCATCGAGATGGTTGACGATCCGGATTCATCGGCGCAACAACTTGCTACTTTGATTCAACAGGATTTCAAATTGGCGACAGACATCCTGTCGATCGCCAATAGCGTGATTTATTCGCAAACCACTCCAACGGCGAGCCTGCATCAAGCGATTTCTCGCCTCGGTTATGTGAAGTGCAAAAACATTATCTTCTCGTCGAGCCTTGCCGGCTCGATGCAGTCGATGGAGTTGGAAGCTCAATGGATTCAAGAATCGTTGACCAGCCATGCTCTGTTGACGGGAATGATCTCATCCAATTTGAATCGAGAGTTATCCGCCGGATTTTCAGGTGAAGAATTCGCGGCTGGTCTCGTCCATGATTTCGGCCGTTTGCTTCTGGCGTCCACGTTAGGGGAAGAGTTTTCAGCTGTCGATAACATGGAATTTGATGAGGTTGATTTTGAATTGGAATCGGAAAACAGCGTCATCGGCAGCAATCACTGTGAAGTCGGCGCATGGTTTCTGGCCGAGAAAGGTCTGCCAGAGGCTTTGTGCGACGTGGCCCGCTTTCATCACTCACCGATGAGTTCAAAACAGTTCACAAAATTGTGTGTTTTGACGGCGGTGTCTGACCATATGGCGAATCACTATCAACGATGTGGCGATGCCGTCGCGTATGAACCAGCATCAAATCCTGTGATCGGCTTCCTCGATCAATTCGGTGTTCAACAAGCGAATACAGTTTTTGACGAGATAGCGTTGGATGTGCTTGAGAAAAGTGTTAACGACGTTAACGAAATGAATATGGCCTAAGTCGATCAATTTATAGGGTAATCGGAATCAAATGTCCCGAAAAATAAAAGTAATGATTGCGGACGACTCCGCGGTCGTCAGACGCATCCTCGCCGATGTCCTGGGCAAACAGGACAATTTGGAGTTGGTGTTTCAGGCGGCTAATGGTCAGCAAGCCGTCCAGGCATTCCCAAGCCACAATCCGGATGTGGTCGTGCTGGATATCGAAATGCCGGTCATGAATGGTCTGGAAACGGTGTCTGCGATTAAAGATTTGAATCAGAACTGTGCCATCATTATGTTCAGTTCTTTAACAAATCGAGGGGCTGAGGCTACGCTGGAAGCGCTATCGAAGGGCGCTTGCGACTATGAAACAAAACCCAAGATGGTCGGTCATCTGCGAAATGCCATCGACCAGATTAATCAAAAACTGATCCCCAAGATAATCAATTGGGGCACGCACGTTCTAGAAGCCGGCCAGGATGCATTTTCTCGTTCGCACGTTGTTCGAAAGCGATCCAAGGATTCTGCAGAAGATAAAACTTTAAACGTTTGTCCTGATGTCATTGCGATTGGTTCGTCGACGGGAGGCCCAGAAGCCCTCAAAGAGTTGTTATCTGAATTGCCGCAAGAATTTGAGTTGCCAATTGTCATCGTTCAACACATGCCGCCTGTGTTTACCAAGGCAATGGCCGAACGATTAAATGCAGCTTGCAAAATTGAGGTTCGAGAAGCTGCCGACAATGATCCACTAGTTCCCGGTTGTGCATTGATTGCACCTGGGGACTATCATATGGCTTTGAAAAAAGTGGGTCTGGAGTATCAAGTCGAGTTAAATCAGGAAGCTCCAGAAAATTTTTGTCGCCCCGCCGTTGATGTGTTGTTCAGAAGTGTTTCTGAGCATCTCGGAAAAAACAGTCTTGCAGTCGTTCTTACGGGAATGGGCAAAGACGGTCTGGTGGGTGCGCAGGCAATCGCCAATCGAGGTGGACAAATTCTTGTTCAAGATGAGCAAAGTAGCGCGGTTTGGGGCATGCCCAAGGTGATTTACGACGCAGGGCTTGCTGCCCAAATCTCGCCTCCCAAGCAGTTAGCAGAAACTATTTTGAACACCGTAGGCCAAAATTCTACATCAAGTGCAAAAATTGCAGCGGGGGTTACCGAGGTATGACGCTAGCCGTAGACGATATTAATTTCTTGCAGAAGCTGCTGGCTGACCGCACTGGGCACGTTTTAAATGACGCGCAAAGCTACTTGCTGGATTCGCGACTGAAATCCCTGGTGTCAGCTCAAGGCTTCGAAACAGTTGAACAGTTGGTCGCCAAAACGCGCGCCTCGAACTCGCCCCTTTTGCAAGACCAAATCGCTGAGGCGATGACGATCAATGAGACGTTCTTTTTTCGAGACATGCACCCGTTCGAGGCGCTCCAGGAAACCATCATCCCACAGTTGATCGAATCCCGTCGGCAAACTCAGACAATCAATATCTGGGCAGGTGCCTGTAGCAGCGGACAAGAGCCTTACAGCATTGCCATTGTATTACGCGAGCATTTTCCTGAGTTGATGGACTGGAATATCAAAATTCTGGCAACGGACATTTCAGATGAAATTTTAGCCCGGGCAAAAAGCGGCGAATATTCACAATTTGAAGTGAACCGAGGCATGCCCGCCAAATTATTAATCAGGCATTTTGACCGCAACGGTTCCACGTGGACCGTGAAGAATGAAATCCGAAAGCTGATTGAATTCCGAAAGGTCAATTTGACCAAAAGTTGGTTCTTTGCCGACATGTTCGACATTGTGTTTTTACGAAACGTACTAATTTATTTTTCGGTTGAAAACAAACAACGAATTCTCGAGCAAGTTCACAGATCACTTGCCAGCGACGGTTGTCTGTTTCTGGGGGGAGGAGAGTCGATCATTCGACTCGATGTTCCATTTGACCGAGAAACAAACGGCCAGACATCCTGGTATCAACCTGTCCCTTCGAGAAAGATGAAAAAATGATTGCGTCAGATAAAGAAATTACAGAAATCACTTTGAACGTCTGCCAAACCATGTTGGGTTTGGAATTGAAACGCGACGATGCTCTGCCGATGGAAACTGAAAAACCGTGGTATAGCTCATCTGTTTGCATTTCCGGTGATGCCAAATTCACGATCGAAGTGGTTGCGTGTCAGGATGCAGCCGATTTCATCGCGCGTGCTATGTTTGGTATCGAAGAATCGACCCCCTCCCTGGAAGAAACCTCAGACGCCTTGGGAGAAATCGCAAACATGATTGGCGGCAACTACAAAGGAATTTTGGGCGGGGAATCTCAATTGTCGATTCCCTGTTTCGAAACAAAAGATTCCGGTTTGAATTTCGATTTTGCAGATCACGAAACCGTCAATTTTATGCTGGAAACGGGCTACTTGGTGGTTAGCTGCCGGGCTAACTGATTTTGTATCAATACCCTACCGTTTTAAAACTCCAACCGGCGAGACAACTCCAGCCAGTTACAAACTCCAACCATTTTACAACTCCTACCACTACGAGGATTTATCAATGAAAGTACTACACGTTGACGATAGCAAAGCGATGCGAATGATTGTACAAAGCACGATCAAAAAAGCTGGATTCGATGGCCTGCAATTCGTCCAAGCCAACAATGGAGTCGAAGCTTTAGAAGTCATGGAATCGGAAAAACCAGATGTGGTTTTTTCAGATTGGAACATGCCGGAAATGAATGGAATTGAATTGCTGAGGAAAATCCGTGAAGACGGCAATCCCATCACATTTGGTTTTATCACTTCTGAGAAAAGTCCGGAAACGCGGCAAGAAGCACTTGATGCTGGGGCGACATTCGTGATCAGCAAACCGTTCACGCCCGAATCTTTCCGACTGACACTCACACCGGTATTGAGCTAAAAGCTTTTTCCAACGTAGATCTTACTTCTTAGATAATTCGAATTCATTTGGTGACATTATGACAACGTTAATTGCATCCGAACAAATCTCAATGATCCTCGATGCGCTATGGGATCGCGATTGCAGCTGCGAAGAAACGCAGACGACAACCATTGACGGACCAAAAGTGATTTCCACCTACAGCGATATCGAAGGAAATCTTCGATTCGCCATCCAGTGCGAGTTGGCATTGGCTAACAGTCTCGGCGCAGCATTGACGATGATACCCGCGGGTGGAGCCGAAGATGCTACATCGGAAGGAGTCGTTCCCGATAATATCGCCGACAACGTTCGTGAAATCTTGAATATTTGTTCGACCGTTTTCGCTGACTTTCATGAGCAGCGCATCGTATTGGATCAAATGATCACTCCAGGCCAACAACTGGACGAGGAATTGGCAAACCGGATTGGTGATGCCAAACCTCTGTGTCAAATGAAGTATCAGATCAATGGTTATCAAAGCGGTGAAATGCAATTGCTCCAAATCCAATAACGGTGCATCGGGCCGAAATGCGATTTCTAGGCTGTTAGCAATAGGGCTATTTTGAATAGCCCTTTTTTAATTGGTGACAATCAATGAGTGCAAAATTTTGCTAGTCCGGACTAGCCAGCAGCCGACGTCGCAAACGGAATTATTTTGACTTGTCAAATAGCGCCTTGAAACTCGGATCGTTTTTTAATTCCGCAAACGTAGACTCTTGCCGAATACTTTCGATGTTTTTCAGTCCGGATTTACGGGCCTCTTGTAAATATCGAATGGCGGCTGGATGTTCACCGCGAACGGCACTGATACGGGCAAGCATTAAATTGACCAGTGCCGGTGAGTAACCATTCGTAGAAGCGATCTTGAGCGATGACTCAGCTGTGGCGAGGTTGCCCAGATGAAATGAGGCAACGCCCAGGCGATAGTTGGTTGGACCATGTTTCGAAGTCGACATTAATAACGATTGATTCGCCCATTTCGCATTTCCCCAATCTCCGTTGTGATGGTAGGCGACGGCCTGGTCGATGTTGGCAATGGTCTGGCGGCGCTTTTCGGATATAACATGTTTGATGAGCCAGTTTCCGAGAAAGTCAGCAGTGTCTCCCCCCAAATTTGCCAAGACGACGACACCCACTTTGTGGTCGGGAGAAAAAGCAACAAAGCTACTGTGCCCGTCCGTTTCACCACCGTGTTTGACGATTTTTCCAAATACTGGTTGATCATCAATCCACCAACCGATTCCCATCGAGTTTTCTTTTCTCCGCCTCAAGGTTGTCGGCTGATGCATTTGGGCAAGTGATGCACCGTTTAATGGCTTCAGACTTGGTTGGCCGGCACGCATCTGCCAGGAAATGAATTTTGCCAAGTCGTTGACGTTCGAAACCGCTCCTCCGGCACCCGGAACCTGACCAAAATCCCATGCCGGTCGCGCGCGTCGGTCCGGGTCTTCGATCCAGTAATGCGTAGCGAATTGTTTTGTTTTTCCGGAGGGAATCGAGGCGCGAGTGTGGCTCATGCCCAGTGGTTGAAGTAGTTTTTTGCGGGCAAACGATTCGTAATTCGTACCGGCGATATTCTCGATCACATTCCCGAGAACAGCAAATCCAAAATTGGAATAATCCCACCGTTCGTTTACTGGGCGACGTAAACGCGTTTCGCGAATTGCCCGGTGGAGATCTTGAATTTTCAGCACTGATTTTGAGCCGTCACGGTTTAGCCGATTGCCCACATCGCGGGGCAAGCCGGATGTATGCGTCAGTAATCGTCTGATCGTAATCAACCGCCGTTGCTCTGGTGGAATTTTCTGAAAGCTGACCGATTTTGGAAGATGGTCGACGACGGCGTCATCGAGGTGCAGCTTCCCCTGCTCTGCCAGGATCATCACCAAAGTCGCAGTCAAGGTTTTTGTGATGGAACCAATCTGATATAGAGTCGCCGGTTTAGCGGAAGTTTTGGATTCCAAATCGGCGTATCCAAACCCGTTGGCATATATTAAATCATTGCCGTGAATGATTCCGATCGAACATCCCGGGATCTTTCGATCATCGAGCGCCGCATTGACCCACGATTCAATGCGTTTAGATGAAACCTTGAATGAATCAATCTGACGATCACCGGTGATCGCCTTGCCTCCGCGATGGACGATCAGTTTTTCAATCTGGTTGTGTTTGCCTTTGACAAATTCCAAACGCGTTTCGACGGGATTGCTGCCCGTCGCAACATAGGGCAAGAATTCGTTTTCAGAAATCGCGAATAACGGTTTAGCGAAACTGAGGCCAAGGACAGAAACCCGTAATCGATGACCAGCAGCACTTTCAGGGTAGATCAACACGTTGCCGAGCGCTGGCATTTTGTATCGGCCAACAAACTTCGATAATTCGGCAGTGGTCAGGGTTACCGTTTGATGAAGTGCAAACTGTCCAATTTTTTTGCCTTGGCCACCTCCTTTGATCACACCTTTCGCAATCTTGCCTTGAACGTCAGCCTCGAATCTCAGGGTTCCTCGTTGTGGATGCGCCACCGAAAACGACAGCGCGCGATTTGCAAATTGAACGTTCGACAGAAATTGACCAAAAACAATTTCATCGACATCAATTTGCCCGCTCCATTTTTCGGACGAACGCTCCAGGTGAACTCCAATGTCATACTCTTGACCACCAATCAATGCTCGGCCGACATATTTCAAATGGACTGGTTCATCGTTATGGCGGTCGTGGATACACTCCGCGTGAATTTGAACCCAAGCCAACGAAATCAAACAAAATGCAGTGAAAAAATGGATACGATTCATTGTCAAATCAGCCAGAAATAGATCGAATGTTTGCAATTCGGCAATTGCCAGGTATAGTGATGGTTACATTAAGTAACCAAAACGGTTACAGACTGTAACCTACAGGATTTGTCATGTCAACAAAAAACTTGCCTTGGCTTTCAAACAGCCAGCGCGAGATCATGGAGATCATATGGGCCCACCAGGAAATCTCTGCGTCATCGATCAGGGAGATTCTTGTCGAAAACAAAAAACGCAACGTTGCCAAAGAAACGGTGCGGACGTTGTTGGCCCGCATGGAAGCCAAAGGATGGATCGAGCACCGCGTCGACGGGAGAACCTTTTTATATCGAGCTGTTGTTCTAAAAGGCACGGATCTGGGACAGCGGGTTACTAATTTCGTGGACGAGATTTGTGACGGCTCGCCAGAAAGGCTTGTCAATGCATTGATCAATCATCGTGGCCTGACGGCCAGTGAAGCCAAAAAGATCAAGGCGATGATTGACGAGGCGAAACAGAAGAAACGAAAACCGAAAAAATGAGCAGCTTCGTTTTGCGACTTGCCGCCGATGACCTGTTTTCCTGGTTGCTGGTTACCTATGTGACCACGGGTATCGTGCTCAGTTTCGCTGTCGTTTTGGCTTTGTTTTTTGGCCGCAACAGTGCTACGCAAGAAATCGCATTGAAACTCGTCATGGCGATCGGGATTCTGTGTCCATTAATAACTCTGTTGGTCGGCGTCATGAATTTTCGGGTGATCGAATTAAAGATTTCCCACGTCGTTGCGTCAAATTCTCTCAGCGAGCCAAATTCGACAAGTGAAAAAGATTCACCAGGCGTCGTGCAGAGATTTGATCAAAAGGCATCGAGTCAATCGATCCCACGTCGCGTGCCCAACGAAAATCGAAACGACTCCATGGATTTAGGGTCAAAGGCGATTCCAACGAATGAGCCCGCTACTGAAAATGATTCAAGCGTTCGAAGGATTGAACCAACATTTCTGATTTCGTTATCGTTGATTGGAATTTGGTTGTGCGGCGTGTCGATTGGTTTTTATCGCATAGTGATCGGACTGAAAAAACTTCGACGGGTCATCGACCGAGCCATTCCGGTGGAAGACAGACAGTGGGTTCAAACATTGCGTCGCGTGGAAAAAATTATCAACCTGGACCGACCGTTGACGTTGTTGGAGTCTGATGACGTCCACAACCCGTTCGTTTTTGGTTATCGCAATCCAGTCGTTTTGCTACCCAGCGATCGCAAATGGAAAAAACTAAAACCTGATGAAATGTTTGCAGTGTTGGCGCACGAGGCGGCCCACGTTGTCAGGAAGGATCCACTGGCGTTGCTCGTTGAGCAATGTTTCCTGGCCATTTTTTGGATTCAGCCGGCGGCATTTGTCATCACACGACTGTTAAACAAATCTCGCGAAGAAATTTGCGACGACGTGGTTCTGCAAACCATCCAGCCCGAACGTTTTGCGGAAATCCTCCTGCGATTGTCCATGTTGAATGGCGGTTTGCGACCTGTTGGATTCGCCAGCACGTTTCTCAGTATTCGGTGGAAATTGGAACATCGAGTGCGCAGCATTCTCGACGAGAATCGCGACAGGATGCCAAAACCCAACACTCGATTGGCTGTCGCCGCTGTGTTGCCGCTCGTTCTGATAGTTGCCGCATTTTCATCGGTCGAACTGATGCCCGATCGACAAGTCCAATCGTCGGTAGTCGCCGAGGACGATTCAGATGACGCTTGGGAAACCAGTTCCGCAATTGCCCATGAAAAAAATGAACAACTAACTACCAAACGATGGGAACGGTCAATCTTGTCGGGAACGAGCGGCAAGTTATTCATTCGGGCCAACAAAGAAAAAGATATCCGACTGACAGTCGTCGCTGGTGAGCGGCGGGACGTCAAAATGAGTTTTTCCTGCTTGTTAGCTGCCAATAACGATGCGATTTCTCAATCGTTGTTCAGCGAAATTGAAAACTCGATTACGTTTAAAATCGCCAATCCATCATTGACGTCTGAACAGCAAAATCCGATGGTAACCATCGACGTCAACTTTCCACCGCGGCTGGCCAAATTGGTTCACCAGTCGACACTTGTTTTGAAAGTTCCCAAACGATTTAGCTTGGACCTGGCCATGGCCGGAGAAATTAAGATATCGGATATCGACGGTGCTGTAAAAATCCATTCGAAAGGTGGCGGAATTCAATTGGGAAAAATTCTGCGTGAAGTTGAGATCGAATCTGACGGCGGCTTGGTCGATGCTGATGAATTCGGAGCCAATGTATCCATCGATATTCGCAGTGGCGGCTATCTCGAATTGGGCGATGTCGGTGGCAATCTTTTTGCACATACCGACGGCGGCCACATCACCGTTGGCAACGTATCGGGATCGGCCAAGGTTTCAACCAACGGTGGCGAGATTCGAATCAAGTCGGTTCGAGGAATCAGCCGTGCTGAAACGAAAGGTGGTGCGATTCGTATCGGTCAGGTGGCGGACGCCATTTCCGCGATGACTCGCAGCGGCGACATCGATGTCAGCTTTGTCGGAAAACCAACTGCCGACTCTCGACTAGTTGCCAAAAATGGGAAAATTCGAATTGGACTACCCAATGATTTTCGTTGCGACATCGATGCACGATGCCCACGCGGCAGAATCATTGCTCCGTTTATTGAATCTTCGCCCCGAGTTTTTAGTCGTAGCGAAGAGAGAAACCGTTTTTTACTGATTGCCGAATCACGCGGCCGTTCGATTACTTTTTATGATGCTAAATCTGGCTCAAAAGATCGCTAGGTCTCAGTGCATTTTTGGTTCGCTCTCCCCCCGCTCATCGGTTCGTTAGCGCTACGTACTGGCGGTGGCAAAATTCAGCCTTTTTTAGTTGCCGATCGAGTAGAGTAGTTTAGTAGAATAACAAAGTGAAACCACCTGAACCCATTACATTAAGAGAAGTGATTGACAGCGATCTTTCGTTGTTCTTTGAATTTCAGCTGGACTCAACAGCAAACCACATGGCAGCATTCACCGCCAAAGACCCCGCCGATCGAGATGCATTTGACGCACATTGGGAGCGGATCTTAGGGGATGAGAAAATCGTCATTCAAACGATTTTGTTCGAAGAACAAGTTGCCGGACATATTGCTACTTTTGAGCGATCTGGAGAACAGGAAATCACCTATTGGATCGGTCGGCCTTACTGGGGCAAAGGTGTGGCTACAGCTGCTTTGAAACAATTTTTGATTCAAGTGACCGAACGGCCGTTACATGCTCGCGTGGCGAAAGACAATATTGGATCGCGTCGTGTGTTGGAAAAATGTGGATTCATTGCCATGGGAGAGGAAAGTGGATTCGCTCAAGCACGCGGTGAAGAGATTCCGGAATGTCTGATGATGTTGCAGACATGAGATCGACGGTCGTTTTGTCGTGGGTAAACTGCGTTCGATTCAAGAACGACGATGAGAACGCTTGGCGACACTTTAATACACGGTCCGAAATTCTACGAGGCAGCTTGGGCACGCGTCATGTAGTTTTGATAGGCGCGCAAGAATGAAAAATGATTCTTTACATCCTTGGCGACCTCATTAAAATTGGCGTCGACGGTTTCTGCGAGAGTTTGTAAATCAAACTCAGGCCAGTTTTTCTCGATTTCAATCAGTTTTTCCAAGCTGTCGGTTTCTTGACGCAATGCATCAGGGATATAGGACGACAGCGCAACTGCAGCGACCGAGGTTTTACCCAATGCCGGGTCTTTGTAGACATCCATGCCGCGATGGTGCAGAAAGACACAACAAATCAATTCATCAGGAAACTCCCAGGTGTACATCACATGGGCTGCAGCTTCGGCATGGTTCCAGCTAAATTTTTGTTGTTCGAATTCGATCAGAGTGTTGTAGTCATTTCGGTTTTCAGTGAACTCCAAATATTCCGTCAAAAGTTGATTGGTGATCAACGGCAGCAAAAAATCTTGTAACATGCCTCCGGTAAAAGCCAAATCCGTATCCGCTTTCAGCAGCTTGGCGATTTCTTGTGCAAACAGAGCACGCTCCAGATTCGTGTTCCAAAAATTTTGAAAGTTGATCAATTTGGAAGCCGACGCCCGCATCATTTGATTCATACTACTGGTGGTCAGAAACAATGTTGTCGAGCGAATGCCTAGCGTGACGAGTGCTTGTTTTACCGAAGTGATTTTGTTGCGAACGCCGGAGCCGCATGAATTGACGTTTTTCAGCAACTCGGCACTCAAACCCGTATCCGATGCGATAATCTGACTCAATTCATGAGTATCTGCGTCAGGATCTTCTGTTTTTTTCCGAAAATCCATCAACGCTTTCGGCAAAATTGGCAGCTTGACGGAAGGCGGCAAAACTGATTTCACGTTGTCTGCTAACAGAGCTTTGCGTAGTTCGGTCCAATCTGGCATCGTTAAATTTCCGGCAGGGTTTCAAAAGGAGAGTGTCTACAACGTTGGTTGAAATCCCATCGTTTGGAATTGCGACATCGCCCCGGCGGCTGAGAGTTTGATCATCGCGATTGAATCAAATGCGACAATTATTTTTCGAGTTCCCGAGGAGTCAGGACCATCTCGTTCAATCAACAGCAATCCGCAGGACACTAAAAAGTCGACAAACGGTATTGATTCACCTTGTTTTGTCACGACGGCGCCGTGCCGTTTGATTACCTCTGGCCAGTTTTCAAACAGGTTTTGCCAGATTTCTTGATTGTCAGGGTTAGTCATTTCGCTATTGGGTAGGATTTCAAAAACTAGGAATTTCAAGAAGAAATTGCGGTAATGCGGGTCCATTCGTTATCGAATGAGGGCGCGATTACTTGCCGCAAAAACGTGGCTACGGGCAGATGATGACAACGATGCGCCTGCAAATACGACACATTTGTTGCACACCGGCATTGGTAGGCAGTAGACTTGAGAAAAATTCGTTCTTTGCTTGAAAACGAAATCAAATCCGACCAACGCGATTTGCAAAAAATCGCGGATTGCGGCCAGGCGAGTAACTGTGCCCAAGTGAATCATGGGTTGGCCAAACATAACAGATCGTTGCCACGAAATCGGATTAACTCGTTGACAAAACGTAAATTGGGACACGGTGACAGCGGCTTCAGGCACGCAAATGCCATGCAAAATTCAAATCTCAATCAGATAGCCGTATGGCGTCCCTCGGAACTGGATTATTTGGAACTCAGGCGCGGCACTAACGTGAAATGGCCTTATCCAAGGCATTGGCACGAAGAAATTCAAATCTGCCTGGTGGACCATGGCAGCGGGGAGTTGAAGTATCGAGGCGAGACTTATGTGACTCCGACCGGCAGCTTGTTCATCGTGGCGCCGGGTGAGATCCACGAGAACCGAGCTTATGGGAAACGGGGATGTTCGTTTCGCACGATTTATTTTCCCAGTGCGTTGTTGGATCAGGCGTCGCACGAGTTTTTCGGCGTTCAAACGGACGCCCATTTCGATCGTCCGCTGATCGATGATCCTGTTCTGTCGAGATTGTTTGTTGAATTGCATGTCTCATTGGAAAAAACAAACTCGACGTTGTATCGCGAGTCAATTCTGTGGGAGTTCATGGCGCGATTGCTCAAACACCAATCTGTCAAGCAATCTGATGTCACATCAACGGGGAGAAAACGCGAGGCGGTCGAATCCGTTCGCAGTTTTCTCTTGCAGCATTACAACGATAATGTGCCGTTATCGAAACTGGCTCAAATGTCAGGTTTGAGCCCATACTACTTGTGCCACATTTTCAATGAAGAAATTGGTATGCCGCCGCACGCATTTCAGAATCAGGTGCGTGTGATTCGGGCGAAAACTTTGTTGCAACAAGGCGTTCCGATTTCGCAGGTAGCGTACCAGATGGGCTTTGCCGACCAGAGCCATTTTTCACGGCACTTCAAACGATTGATGGCTATGCCGCCAGGCAAGTACGCACGAAATTGCCAACGTTCATAGTCGGCGTTTCGAAACGCAAGAACGTTCAAGACAACGCTCACGGGACCTCGCTATTCTGACAATTAACGAAGACTCGATTCGTCAAGTAATTGAGTTTCTCGCTGGTTGGTTTTTTTCGCTGCACCATTCGTCATACGAGATATCGATGTTACCCGTTGTTTCATGCAGTTTTAATTGGTTGAAATGTTCGAAAGTTTGTCTATTACTTGTGTTCGCATCTTGTCCTCTGGCGCTCGGGCAAACGACGTCGGAAAAAAATTTGTTCGTTGACGATTTCGAATCGGGGCTCAAAAAATGGGAAATTAGCAACCGCCGCGCGATTCGTGTTGTCAATTCTGATGACGCCAAACATGGAAAAGTCCTCGTGCTGACTCCGGCAGATGCCAAGCTATGCGCGTTGATCCGCGGTTCGGAACGATGGTCCGGCTATCGAATCGAAGCCGATTTTTTGTTTCCCACCAACGAACACAACTATTTGGGTTTCGTTTACCATCTGCAGGAAAACAAACGGCGAGTGGACTTGGGCAGTATTTACATCAAGGGCAACGGCAATTACATCCGAGTCAATCCTCGTCGTGACTGGAATCCTGCGCGGTGTTTATACGAGGAGTACACAACAAAATTGTCCGGCCAAGACGCGATTCGTGTTGGCGTTTGGCAGCGTTTCGCAGCCGAAGTGATCAACAACCGATGCCACTTTTATGTTGGCGACATGAAAACTCCCAAAGTGACGTTTGATTTGTTTGAAAACCGCAGCGGCAAGGCGGGGTTTAAACCGAGGGTCGTGGGCGGTCCGGTCTGGATTGACAACGTGCGAGTCACCGCGATCAAAAAAATGAGCTATAGCGGGCCAACTCTGCCATCACATATCCGACACGATCCCGATCGATTTATCACAGAATGGTCGGTCCTTGGGCCACTGACGCGAACCTTTTCCGAAGTGGAATCCGCGCCGCAACCCACCGACATTACTGTCTCTGACGACAATCGCAAACGTCGTTGGCAAAAATTCGATACCGATGCCCGAGGAGCCGTAGTTACCGGAAAAGTCACTGAATTCTTGGGCAGTCGGACCGTTGCCTATTTTTCGACCAACGTTGAAGTTCGCGCGGACGAACAGGCGGCGCTTGAGTTCAGTGCCATCGATGATTTGACAATTTGGGTCAATGGTAAATTTCGCAGCTACGAATATGGTGACTATTTTGCTTGGCACGACTTTGACAAAAACGCCAAACACTGGGGGACCGGCAGTCGCATCGTACTCAATCCCGGATCAAATTGTGTGTTAGTACGAGTGCGTGGTGGACGCTACGCCAAAGGTGGATTTTTCGCTAAGGTCGTGCGCGGAAAAACGAAAACAACCCCACCGTTCCAATCCGTTACGAACCCCGAACAAGTTGGGTTGTCAACCGCTCGCATTGCACGGATCAAAAAAATGATGCAATCCCATATTGATCGCAAGGAATTGGCTGGGGCCGTTTATACCATTGCCCGGCGAGGCAAGGTTGTGGCTTTCGAATCGTTGGGACAATCGGATATTGCATCTAAAAAACCGATGCAAGACGATGCCATTTTTCGACTCGCATCGATGACAAAGATCGTCACCACCGTTGCCGCGATGATGTTGTACGAAGAAGGAAAATTTTCTCTCAATGATCCTATTTCCAAATACATTCTGGAATTCGACGACATGCGCGTGGCCACGAATCGCAAAACTGGCGACGGGGCGATTTCTACGGTCCCGGCGGCGCGAAAGATTACCATCCTCGATTTGATGCGCCACACTGCAGGGCTTACTTATGCCTCCGGCGATCATCCGGTTGACCGTCTCTATCGTCAGTCAGGCATTCGAGCCTGGCCAGGCACGCTGTCCAAATTCTCGAAAACGCTCTCCGAATTTCCCCTCAAGAATCACCCGGGAGATGTTTGGGAATACAGCGTTGCGACCGATCTGCTCGGGCATCTGGTCGAGGTTATTAGCAAAGAATCGCTCGACAAGTTTTTTGCCAAACGAATTTTTATGCCGCTCAAAATGAATGACACCGGGTTCGTTGTTCCCGCAGACAAACTGGATCGTCTAACCAGCGTTTACCAATTCAAAGACGGTCGTTTGCGTCTCTTGGAATCGGCGGCAAACTCACCACTGCGTCGGCGTCCGCCAAATTTTTCCGGTGGTGGAGGCTGGGCCGAACTGGGCAGCGATGGCGGGTTGGTATCGACCGCGTCAGACTATCTAATGCTGCTTCAGTTGCTGCTCAACAAAGGAGCATTGGGAGACCAACGTCTTCTCAGCCGCAAGTCCGTTGAGCTGATGATGGTCGATCATCTGGGCGGTAAACGAACACCGCTTGGACCTGGCGTTGGTTTTGGATTGGGATTTGCGGTACTGACAGATGTCGGTGCACGCGGTGAATTGGGTTCCAAAGGCCAAGTCTGGTGGGCCGGTTCGGACAACACCTATTTTTGGATTGATCCCCAAGAAGAGATGATCGGAGTGCTGATGGTGCAAGTCCGCCCGTTCCGTCATTTAAATC
Organism: Pirellulaceae bacterium; assembly: GCA_028280445.1. Lineage (GTDB taxonomy): Bacteria > Planctomycetota > Planctomycetia > Pirellulales > Pirellulaceae > JANQLU01. Next base: position 124,594 of record JANQLU010000093.1, read on the forward strand.
TGATGGATCGATTTCATCGGCTCGCGTTGCAGTCCATTGTTGATTAAATGGTCTCAGCGAGTGTTGCAGCAATCAAAGTTGCGGTTTCGGTAGTTGGACATCTAAACAGTCTGCACAGGCGGTGCCCAACCGATCGACTGCAGCACGATGGTCAACACAAAACAGACGACGACCACGATGATGACGATCAACCACGCGCGTTTGAGCGACATCCCTCCTGCAACAGCTCCCAACAGCGCACCGGCCAAACCCAACTCCAGCGATTGACCAAGCCACCATCCTATTGCCATTGGCAACTCGATGGTGCTGATTGAATAAAGTCCGAGTATCAACGCACCCCAAACGGTAATGCCTGCAATGCTGCCCCAGCGAAATCCACTCACGGCGTCGCGAACCTCCGACCTCCGTAGCAGCCAATATAAACCGGCTGTTAGTATCAAAAACGCCAAGTATCCTAGCGGAATACGACGAAACGATTCCTGCGGCTCAAGTACAAATGGACCCGGCGCAAGATAAATCCGAGCCAACAATCCGCCGTGCAACAAAAAATCGATCCCAATCGACAACAACCAAGCGGATGCGACCGCCGATATGGCGATAACCCATGTCGAATTTTTTGTTGGCGATGCTGATTGAGCAATCTCGTTTTTGAGCATGTCCGTTCCTCCCACTGCGAATTGGAGTGATGTGCGACAGTCCTCATCCATTGACGCTTGGCAACAAAGATTAAACTCAACGAAGTGTTAGCAAAGTTTCAATTTACTTGCGTGCTTTCGTCGCATTCTGTCAGAACATGTGATGCAGCATCGCGCATGAAGCGCAGCCGCGCCTCGAGTGATTTAATTCCACATTTGGCAGCCAGCCATGAAAAACCGTCCGTCTGGCGGTCGTAATTGAGCAGGTCGCGGCGAGCTCGATCGAGCTCATTCTGCAGTTGTTCGATCGTTTCATCAAAAAATTGAGTCATCTCATCGGGTGACAATGAATTCAAAAAGTACATGCGAACGCGCAACGGATCATAAGTCAGTCCCACGGCTGTCCGCGGTAATGGCGGCGTTAGCCATTTTCGCAACGCGCGTCGACCGGCTACAGATATCCGATACATTTTGCGATTCCGCTTGCCCGTGTTGTCGTCCCGTCCAAGCAACCATTTTTTCGACTCCAGCCGTGCGATGATCGGATAAATCGAACCAGGGCTGCTACTGAAATGTGGCGACGGTGAATGTTCAAACTGCTTGCGAACGAAATACGGCGTGCAGGGCCCTCGTTTTTCCACGATTCCCAGGATCACCATTTCAATATCCGTGACATCGATCATGTTTTCGCCCTCCGATCAGGAATTTCGTTGTTGACATTTTATAGTACGTCACGTACTATTGGAACCCGGGGAATCAAAATGGATGCGACTTTGACACAAATTGACAGAAAAAAGGGAGCTGTTCCATGAGCAAAACCAAATGTTGCATACCGATGTTGCGCATCGTCGCTTGCCTGATCACGATGGGATCGATTTTTATAAATACCACGTCGTTGACGGCCAATCCATTCCATGATCACCAGCCGGGCACGCCGCCAGCTAAGGAATCCGACCCATTGAAAATTGACCCATTGTTGGTGGTTCAGGCAAACGTCGTTTGGCGGATCATTGCCTCGGACGACAATCCGATCTGGCCGGGCTGGAACGCGAAAACTACTCCCATCCTGTTCTACTTGCCGGGCGTCCAAGACGTATTGATCAACCATCCCAAACCACCGCAAGGATTTGTGCCCTACCAAGGTCCGATATCGTTTGTTGGGGGCAAGATCATGTTGCGCAGCGGCAAATCACTTATCGAATGGGACGGTCAAAACACGGCGCGTGATATCAATGGTGTAGAAACTTTGATCGTCGCAGATACGCTATCGAATCGCAAAAACTGGTTGCGCGGATTGCTGAACAACCCGGCAGCGACCGAAAAGAAACTCAAATCTGTCGAATACTTTGACATGGCCGCAAACCCTTACAGTCAAATGGCCACCATTGTTCACGAGGCGTTTCACGTATTTCAATTCGAACAAGCACGGGGAAAAGGCGCCAACGAAATGCACGCCAGATTGTATCCCTGTTTGTCCGTCGAAAATAATGTTGGCGTAGCGCTCGAAGGGCAGGCACTGGCCGAATGTCTGCGGGCAAAAAACCTCAAAGCGGCTCGGTCTGCCGCAGTGCGGTGGCTTGCATTGCGACGCGATCGTCGTGCCAAACTTTCGGCCGAGGCGATTGCTTACGAGGATGGCAATGAATTTTCTGAAGGCTTGGCGATGTACACCGAGCTCCGCCTGGCCGAAGTGCTGCAAGGCAAATCGGTTCCCAAATCGTTGTGGTTGGCGCAAGGTTTTCGTGGTCTGGACGATCTCACTCACATGCGAAAAATACGCATCGAACGATTGCTGATGACCACCAGCGGTAAAATCAACATCAACAACGACCGCTATGGAATGTCACCTGTTCGCAGCCGACTTTATTTTTCCGGCATGGCCATCGCTGCACTACTGGATCGTTTTGATTCCGACTGGAAATCGAAGATTTTTAAAGACGGAGTGACGCTGACCGATTTGGCATCGCGCGCCCTTAGCGCCACAGAGGCTGAATTGTCCGACGCGCTGGCCAGTTCGAAAAGCGGTTCGCAATACGAGAAACTGGTGGCAGAAAAGAAAGCCCTCGCGTCCGCGGGGTTGGCTGACACGATGGCCATGGTCAAGGAAATTCGAAGTGGTCCAAAGACCTCTCTGATCATCGACTATCAGGACTTGGGCACCAAAAAAATTGGACTCAGCTTCACACCATTTGGCGTGAGACGAGTTGACGAAAACCAAACGATTTACACCCTGGTTCCGATCAGAGCGAATTTGGGTTCGAGCAAATACCAATTCCGCCAATCTGTTCCCGCGGCCACTTTGCAGGATCGCAAAAAAAGTCAATTCATTTTTCAGTTGAGCCAAAAATTGACGTCGGAGCAAATCACAAAGATTTTTCCATCGATCGGTTCGGACAAAACGATCATCGATCTGGATGTCGAAATCTGCGGCGTGAAAATCGTTGCTTCCAAGGCGACGGTGACTCACGAGGGAAATTCGATTGTTATCCGCTTGGCCAAATAAATGGTTGTCCGCCGAATCCACCTTTAAATCCGCCCCTTTAAAATTCAACCTGTCGTCAATCCCGGATCGCAAGAACGTTCAATACCGGCCTGAATTGGCCTGGTATCTTGGTAGTGGTGCCATGAGAGTGTTGCAGTCAAAATCGCAAGCGCGAAACGTGAGTGAGGGACTACGTCTCACCGTAAAATCAGCGTCGTGTGGTCCCTCGCCCACGCTTCGGGATACGATTGTGGGAAGTCGTTGGCTCAACTGGAGTTACAATTCCTGAGCAAAATCCTATTACGCTTTGCGCTTGCGAAGTTCGTCACCAAGACTAACGACACAGCTACAGGTATTGTGGACGTCAGGCATTTTTATTTTTTGGTCGAAACATCGTGCAAATTGAAATGAGTTTTTAATCACACTTTCGGAACTCGAGTTTGATTATATTGAACTTCGCATACTCGATAACGTTGCGATCCACTTGATTCATCGAGGTTGAGAGGGAGTCGTGGATGAAAAGAATTGTTAGCAGTGTTCTAGAGAACGAACAATGAATCAATACAACATTCGATTCGCAATATTAATTTTGTTCGTTTGCGCGTGCGGTTGTAGTTGTCAGCCTAGTGGCCAACCGACCTCCGACCAGCCTGCTAAAACAAACTCCAAAAATATCGCCGAGAAAGTTTCAGAACACGTCGAGGCGCCGGGAGTCGTCGTTGGAATGCTCGAAAACGACAAACGCAGCTATCAGGTTCATGGCGTTCGAAGCATGACCAGCCAAAAGGCTCTCAAATTTGACGATTGCTTTTGTATTGGCAGTCTCACGAAAACTTTCGTAGCCGTTGTTGTGATGCAATTGGTCGACGAAGGCAAGATCTCGCTCGATGATTCGCTGGCTCAATATTTACCCGACGTTCCGCGAGCCAAAGATGTTACGATTCGGCAGTTGTTGAATCACACGTCGGGATATGGAGATTCCTATTCTTGGATTTACTACTTACCCAAAACTCGGATGTTGAAAGAGATCAAACAAATTCGAACCAAAAAATCACTGGCGATGCTTGGCGCAAATTTGCCGATGGAAAACGAACCAGGTGAAGCGTTTTTTTACGCCGGAACTAATTACGATTTGTTGGCGTTAGTCATTGAAAAACTGTCCAATCGTACACTAAATGCTGAAATGAAGCACAGAATTTTCAAGCCATTGAAAATGACATGGACGCAAATGGCGTTTCGCAATTCGAATTTGAAATGTGTGCCGGTTACTGGGCACTTGGCCGGCACTGATTTTTGGCCCGTTAGTCATGAGTTGTTTCCAAAACTGGCTCCATCAACCTCAATCGATCAACCGATGCTCGCCTGGGCTGCCGGAGGTTTGATTTCCAATGCACCTGACTTGCTGGCTTTTGCGGACGCATTGTTTGGCGGCAAACTGATGAGTCCAGAATCGTGGAAAGAAATGACGACCTGTTTGAACCAGGCAACCGGCAAGATCAACGAAGATCAAACGAAATCGGGATACGGATTCGGGATCGCAAAACGAAACGATGGAAAATATCGATGCATCGGCCATGGCGGCATGTATTCGGGGTACACCGTTGGATTCTGGCATTATCCCGAAAAATCACTATCGATTGTGGTTCTTTGCAATCGCGGGCTCTCATTTCGAGTTCGCGTCGCAACAGACCGTGTTGTTAAACAACATTTTTCGAACCAGTGACGTCATGCCTATCTCATTCAAAAAGTGGAAGCCCGCGCTATATTGAAACGTGGCACCCAAATTGCGTCAAAAAATTCTGCGTCAACAAAACCCAAGCAGGGCCGGTTCTTACCGGCCGTGTGTTGGATTGGCCGGTGGGAACCGGCCCTACGCCTAATGCGTCGCCCATTATTTCGTCTGGAAAATTCTACGTCTTAACACGTGATCAAGGAATTTATATTCTATAAACGACGCCGGAGTTAGAAGAAATCGCCAACTACAATCTCGGTGACAAACGAATGTTCAACGGTAGCTCCACCGTGAGTCACAACCGGATTTTTCTACGAAGTGACATTTTCTTATATTGTATCGGTAAACAGAAATAGATCCTGCGATCTAACATCCCATTCAAAGATTACCGAGTGCACTTATGGACCCAGGTTTCACGCCCGCGGACCCCGACTATCGATCGAAGGTTTATGCAAGTTTTGAAAAACAAAAGGTAATGAAAACGCTCGGGGTCTCGATCGAGGATGTCTCGCCCGGCCAAGTGATTCTCGAAATGCCGTTTCATCCGGATTTCACGCAACAAAATGGTTTCCTGCACGCTGGTACGGTCGCGACGGTGGTCGATAGCGCGTGCGGGTATTCGGCCTATTCGTTGACGCCACCGAATACCAGTGTGCTTTCGATCGAATTCAAAATCAGTTTACAACGTCCGGCCCAGGGCGATTTGTTTCGAGCAATCGGAAAGGTCGACAAACCTGGGAAAAATATCACGTTTTGTACGGGAGAAATGTTTAAGGTGGTTGATGGGCAAATCGAAAAAGCAGTCGCGAAAATGTCTGCCACGATCATCACGATTGAAAATCGGAATTAATCTTTAACCGATCTTAAAAATGTTTTTGAGTCCTCAACCATGCTTTCGATCAAACCAATTCAACCCGGCGACACCGTAACTGACCAACAGGTGGAGCGTATTTTCAACGGGCTGTTGTCGAGAACGTTGCCTCGCAACGAATGGACCCACGGCGCTCATTTGTGTGCCGGTACGGCTGTCCTGTTTCAACACGGTCTCGAAAATGCGGAGTCTGTGATGCCAGGACTCATTCGCCAGTACAACGAATCGATTGGCATTCGAAACAGCGACGAAAGTGGTTACCACCACACGATCACGCTGTTTTACTTGCGCGCCATCGATCATTTGTTGAGTGGGAAATGGGATAATGGCATTGGAGAATTGGCAACCGTTGTTCTGAATTCGGAGGTTGCCGAGCCAGGTTTTCCTTTTCGGTTTTATACAAAGGAGCTTTTGTTTTCGACGCAGGCCCGATTCAATTGGGTCGAAGGTGATTTGTCAGGCTGAGTTCCCGTTTGTAAAACTGTTGCAACAGGCTGGTCGGGAGGATGATGCCAAGGCAATGAAAAAACACCTCGCAAATTTGGGAAAAAAATAGCTGTCCGTTAAACCACGTAGGGCCGGTGAGAACCGGCCCTACGATCGCCATTGGTAACTAGTCGATGACGTCTTCGATTGGAACAGGCGCTTTTTTGCGGGCTTGCTCAATCCATTTCAATGTCTCCTCGGACGGGTCGAACAATTTGACTAGCTCCAAAGTAATATCGACCGTTGGCGTCTTTTTCCTCAAATGCACGATGCTCCATTTGGAGACGATCAAGCTCAAGTTTGATTTGTTGGCGATCGTTGCAATTTTCTCTTGGTGTGGTTTGAGGATGTCGTCAACTGGGTATGTGCTGAACCCCTGCTGATGCATCATTTTCTGCAGCGCGGGCCCTTTTTGAGTGAGCTGATCGACACGTTTTTCGTTACCAGCCCGCTTGGCGTCTGCCAATTCCTGTTTCATTTGTTTGAATTGCTTTCGCATTTCATTAGAACGGTAATACGCAATTGCAATTGCACGGGAATCGAACGTACCAATTTTGGTTTCGGTTTGCGGTTGTGCTACCGCGGTGGTTGGCGAAATACTGGGACTGAGAAACAACACGGCAATGCCGGTGAAAAATAAATACGATAGTTTTGTTAGTTGAATCATTTTTTGATCCTTTTTGGTAAAGAAGTAACTTTCACGATTTTTATGGACAGCGCTATCCATGCGGCACGCAGGTGCGCACCGCCCAATGCAACCGGACCAGGGGTCCAGAATTTTGGCTTATTGCTAGTTGGTCGTTTTGTGAGAATCTACCGAGGTGTTACAACCTGGAGCACGACCGATGAATTGGGTTTGAACCAAGTGACTGTTGTCACGTTTTGCCGGTGTCCAATGCTTTATCGTCCATTTGCTCTTCGGAATCTTGCTTTACAAACAGCAGCGCGATTCCACAGCCGATCAGCGGGACGACAAACAAGACAAAGGTAATGGCTTGGTTCGCGAAACTCATATTGTCTCGCTGAAACCAACCAAAAAAATGAATCAGGTATGCCGACATTCCTAAAAGGATTAAACTGCTGATGCGAGGGATCCATTCGACCGTTACGGCGATGACCAGAAATGGAAGCGGCAGCAACGAGTGCAACACGAGCGGTTGCCAGCCTTGCCATTCATTGCCGACGTTACTGGCGATTGCAAATACCATCCAACCGATTCCAAAGCAGGCAAGAATTCGACGTGCTGTTTTCTTGGGTCCCCAAAAATCCAGAAGTGCACTGAAGACCCAAGTGACCCAGAGGACAGTAAACACGAGAGTTGCCAAACCCTCATGGCTGGTTTGCAAAAAATCAGATGCTCGTTGACATGCAATCAAAATTACACTGACAACACCGGTTACCAGAAACGCATGGAAGCCTGCCCGCCGATCAGCTTGCAATTGAAATTCGTCCTTGTCGTGTAGCCAGCCACACTCGCGCAAAATTCCTGGACCGAATGCGCCCAGGGCGACCAGAATAAATGCCCACCAATTCCATGATGCCAACGTGATTCCTGCGATCACCAAAATGCCGGAAAAAACTTGAATTTTGGAAAATGGCCAACTTCGCGGCCCGTGCCTATTCATGATTGTCTTCTTTGATGAGTTGGAACAAATCCTCAACGCGAACCTCGAAAATCTCAGCAATCTGCAACGCCAAAGCGACCGAAGGTGTATATTTCCCTTTTTCAATCGAGAGAATCGTTTGCCTGGTGACGCCGATCTGATTTGCCAATTCCGCTTGTGTCATGCCGGCAATCACTCGATGGGTTCGAACTTTGTTCTGAATATTGTGCTGCGATTTCATCTATCTGATTGTATGGCTAACTGTACATAATGTAAAGTAAATTTTACATTGTTTTCGTGGTTTTTGCCCATTTTCTTGATCGAAAGTGAAGACATTCGGCGTTTATTCAGCAGTTTGACCGTTGGGTGATGGGAGAAAGCGAGGCCATTTCGGTTGGTGTTTCAAAAGTGCGACAGTCAGATCGCAAGCGCGAAGCGTGAGCGACAGACCAAAACCACGCAAACGAGCAATAAACGTGGTCCCTCGCTCACGCGTCGCGCTTACGATTGCGGGAAGTCGTTGGCTCAACTGGGGTTACAATTCCTGATGCAAAATTCTATCACGCGTCGGGTTGTGATTTCTTGCTTTACGTCGTCTTAGATTCGATTGACGGTTTGTTTTTAGTTGGAAAGAAATCGTACAGGTCGGGTGCCACTGGCCCCAGCCAGTGATTTGCACATTGACGCACGGTTTTTCGTTCAATTGGAAGTACTTAACAACCACTACCCAGCCACATCACTGGCGGAGCCAGTCGCACCCAAACTCAAAACCACTCTGCCCACGCATCGTGCTCTTAAGATTGCCACGCTTTAAGCGGTTCATAGTCCCTCGCTCACGTGTCGGGTTTCGATTGACGGTTTGTTTTTGGCTGGAAGGAAAATCGCAACTCCCAGCAGCGCGATCAAAGCGCCAAAACAAAACCACAAAAACAAGTCGCCGAATTCCGCATAAAACGTGCGCACCTGTTCGATCGGCAATTCAATGACCAAAGGCGCTCCGCCGGTTGCGGTCCAGTCCGCTTGGGACAGGATTCTACCGCGCGAATCGGTTGCAATCGTGAGTCCACCGGACGTCGGTCGGACGAGTGCAAAGCCGTTTTCGATCGAGCGGAGTCTAGCCATTAGCGCATGTGTTCGCTTAATGCCCGGCCAATCATGCGATGGTGCGAAAACAATGCTTGCGCCTGAACGGCCAGCCGGACGGATCAACCGCGGAAAATCCATGTCGTAGCAAATAACACCGGTGACTTTGCCGGCGGGTGTTTCGGTAAAATTCAATTGCCCATCGCCAGGCCAGCTACTTATGGTTTCAAAAGTGCCCGGAACCAATCGCGATTTATGATATTCCCACGCGACCTGCCCGTCTGGCGTCACAAAAATTAATTTGTTCGCAATAAATGGTGAGCCTTGGTCCAACCGGTCTGCATAGTCGAGTTCGATTTTGGCGTAAGCCAGTGCGAGATAAATCTGGTTGGATCGAGCCAGCGCACGAGCTTGCTCAACAAAATCGGTTTCTTCGTCGGACAAAACAAAAATTCCAGCTTCCGACCAGACGATGATTTTTGCACCTGACTGTGCTTGAGATTTCGAACGATCCAGCAAGGCCTTTCTCAATTCCTTGCTGCGCAGCCGCATTTCGGCAAAAAGCTCTGCCGTGGGCTGTTGGCCGGATAACATCTTTTGCAAAGTCTGCCCCATCGCTTTTCGTTCCACCGGAGACGGCATCACACAAGCGATCCGATAGGAGTGACTGGTACTAGCGGAGTGTGACAAACGCCACCAGCCAAATCCGACAATGCAAAACATCACCGTGGCAAAAATTAGTGCCGTTTTTTTTGAAGTTGGATCACCCCAACCACACTCCCAAATTTTGTTGGCAACCGCCGCACTCCACAACGAAATAAACACTAAACCCCAGTATCCTGTGATAGAAGCGATCTGGATCATGGTGTCGCCATAAAACCCCACATACGCCATACCCGACCAGGAACCGAGACCGAGCAATCCTCCAATGGCGACCAAGCTGACCGTACAGGTCGGCAAAAAAAGCGTATCGAGAAAACTCGGCAGTCGACGCACTAATAATCGGTCCAGCAGGAGCGATAACCAATCCACCAGACTGCTGATGAGAACAACCAGTGGAATAATATATTTGGGCATCGGACTCATCGAACCAATGCCCCAAACTTGCGCGATCGCAATCAACACGACGAGTAACAAAAACCCAGAGACAGGTCGGGAGCAACGGCTAAATCGCAAAAGAAAAATGGGGGCAATCCACGCGGCCAGAACCAACGGCCGATCACCGGTGGCCAAAAACAGTGAGAAAACTCCAACCGCGAGCCAAAGCCATTTAATGTTGTTCCTGTCGGTCATGATGGCCTCGGTTTCAAGATTGCAAAAAAGACAAGACTTCGTTGCACCACGCGATTCGAGCACGCGCCGCATGAATGCCGTGTCTGAGCGTCAAATAAAACACGGTGAGCTGTTGGTTGTCAGAGTCACCAATTTCCGGCATGCTTTCCAACAACTCCTCCGGTAACGCATCATTGCGGACGGCAATTTTCAACAGTTTCTCGGATTCCAAAAAATCCTTTAACAGCTCCTGTTGTTGCGATCGATACTCTTCGACCAATTTCAAATTATGTTTTTGCGGCCGACTCGAATTGAGAAAAAACTTCAACTCAAACTCATTTCTGGATTTTGGCGGTTCACTCGGCGAAGAAAGCCATTTTGCAAGTTCCCGTTTTCCGCGTTCGGTAATGCTGTACCGTTGCCGTCGGGAGCCTAATCCGTCACGCGGCAATTTTTTGGCGAGCCCAGCGTCGACCAACGCTTTGAGAGTCGGATAGACCTGACCGTAACTTTCACTCCAAAAAAAAGACAAGGCGTTCTCGACAAACTTCTTGATTTCGTAGCCGGACATGGGCCGCCAACTCAGCAAGCCTAAGATTGCAAACCATGTTTTTTTGGGCTTTGCCACACGCGCTCCTTGTTTTTATATCAAACTGATATAAACTATATATCAAACTGATATATCGTAGGGACCGCCACCAGAACTGGCAAGTCCCTTTTTCGTCTACACTGACCCATTGAAATCAACGATCCCCTAATCTCGTTCGGAGATTTGTTTTCATGCTCGCCAAAACCGTACTAAGAATCGTTTTGATGGGTTGCCTAAGCATGTTAGCAATGGCTGCGCACGGACAAGCAACCTCCAAAGACCAGGAAAACAGAAAAGCGGTTGAGCGCGCGTGTCTGGACTATGTCGACGCGATGTACCAAATTCGGCCCGAGTTGATCAAACGCAGCGTCCATTCTCAATTAACAAAATTTGGATACTGGTACGACAAATCCCATCAAAAATCTCGCGGACTGAACATGACGTATGCTCAACTCGTCAAACTCGCCGGCCAGTGGAACAAGGACGGTCGCTTTGGTAAAAACGCGCGGAGAAAAGTTGTGGTCTTTGACGTTCTCGACAAAACTGCTTCAGCAAAACTCGTTGCCGAATGGGGAATCGACTACCTGCATTTGGTGAAAGAGGACGGCAAATGGAAAATACGGCAGGTTTTATGGCAGTCGCACCCTGTTGGGAAAAAGAGCGTTAACTGCCTTAGGTAGCTTTGATTAATCAAAATTAAATCGGAAAGCTGTGAATTTGAGCTGAGCGCCTCGCCGCTCATATTTAATCAACACTACCAACACTTTTTCATTGATACCGTTGACGAACGATCGGCTGGATTTGTGATTTGATCGACAAGGTATGTATCGATCGGTTAGAACCGAATGATCCAGTCGACCGTCAGGCGATTGTCGATGATGTCTTCGCGCGCGGTCAATGGAAATTCAAACGCGACCCCGAGTTCGCTGTTGCCATTCGGCTTGAACTTCACACCAAATGCCTGGGTGACGATATCGTTACCCGCGACCCCGGGCGAACCCATGTTGATCAGATCGAACCCTTCGACTCCAGCAATTGCTCCATCCCGTCCCGATTTCAGCCAGTGGAACCAGTTGGTTTCGGAAAACAAATACACACGTTGACCAATTTGGTAGTCCAAATGATTTGAGAAATAGGAACTGGTTGATTCATCGGTGGTGTTCAGTGGCAATCGAAAACCGCTAGCCGAAATCCAGTGGACACGTTGCCCGAGTTTTCTGGCGCCAGTCATAAACAGGTGCAATTCACCGTGACCATTTCCTTGCAGCGGAGCAGCTTCTCCGGTCGGCAAATCAAACGTAAAACCAGCACTCAACAGTCGTTGGTTTTGGGTATCGCGCAGAAGATTGAATTTCAAACCAGCTGCGATGTCGGCCCAACCATCGGCGACCAATGGGTTGCTCGAAGTAATGTAACCGTCCTTTGTCGCGATCAAAGAAACATTTTCGCTCAATCGAGCTCGCAATTGGACCGCGTAGACTTGGACGTCGCCACCACCGGCTGCCAAAGGAACTTTGTGATTTGCAAAAATGGCCCGGGCCTCAGTCAAATTGCGCGGGTCTTCGAAAAACAACGGGTTGGTCATGGGGCTGATGAAATCATCAAAAGCGTGATTGCTTCGTTTGACCAATCCAAATCCCAACAAACTATCGTTGGGTGAGAAGGAGTTGCCACCATAATTTCCCCCAAAATCTTGTGGGCTTGAGAGGCTATAAACATTAGAGTTTTGCGATTCTGACCAAGGTGCCGGCGCGACTTGAATCGGGACAGTACCGTCGGGCCCTTGATGGTGGGTCAGTGTAGGTTGCGCTTGGGCGCCCGCAGCTGTTAGGAAAATGGAAGACAATAGAAACAATGCGTGAATTGAACGTCGGTGGGTCATTTCATTGCTCTCAAACTTACAAGGCGATATTTGACTTAAAACGAAAAAGGTCAGTTTTGAGGATTACTTTAAAACTGAATCGGCAACCATTGACTTGAAATTCAAAATACTAATTGGACCGGTAAAACAAACTGAGTTTTTCCAGTCGCCTCGTTCGAGTTTTTTCACGTGATCGAAAAACTTTAACGTGCGGAATCGCTCATCGTGGTGTTTGGCCGCTCCAAAATCACAAAACCATGCATTTTTTTCCGGGTTATGGCTAATAAATCTGGAGTTGCACTGAATTGTTATAAAATCCGGTCAGGGTCGAGAGTCTTGCAGCCGCAGTTCAAATTTTTCGATGTGTCGTTGAAAACGACAATTCACAATCAACTCGTCAACTGAAAGACGATGGCAAGTAGCGCCAATATTCAGTTTTTGCATTCGAAACTATCAATTTTTGATTTAAGTTGCTCAAATCCCTTAACGATTTCGTTGAGCGCGGCGTGCCCCGATTGGGCGATTTCCTTGGATTGGGCGTCACGAGACTTGAGATACTCCATCTGTCGTGACATCAAGTCGTTGTGAATTTCATCTTTGTCTTTGAGGTGCGTCATGAACGCGGCTCGAGCTGCTTGTTCTTCCTGTTTCATGCTTTTGAGATAAAACAGAAACATCCCGCAAACGGCGATGGCACCGCCAGCTTGAATAGCAAGTTGTGTCCATTCCATATTGGTTACCTACGTTTAAAAAAATGCCTGATACGACAACGCAGCGTGTGATTCGGTGCATGATACGTTCTCGATACAAAACCATGGATGGGACAGCGCGTGCCGACTGTCACCTGCCGAATTCGCACCAGTCGTCTTTCAACGACCAGTTGCCGGGGCCCGGTTTTTATGCTCACCGGTGATGAAAGTATTTTGTTCAGGGATCGAGCGCGGGCGCGGGCGGAAACCCGGCAAACTCCGTTCACACAATTGGGAGTGTTCTCCAAAATTTCAATCCACTGGATTTGCTCCGCTTGGGACACCGGAAAAATGTCGTTGACGGTTTGTGCGTGTGAGAAACTGCCCAGCAGCAACACGATTGCGATCGTAACAATAGGTTTCATTATCCTACTCCTATTCCCGTTGAATCAGATTCGATGGCAACTGGTTTCTGGGCCATGAGCGTGGTTTGCAATGTAAGCCAGACGAGAACAAACAAAAACGAGCTTAGAAATGATTTGGGTAACATGGTAAATCCACCATTTCGAGAAAAAGCAATGTGGCTGTGACCGAGGTCCGAGAGAGAGATGCAGCCACATTGCCTGTTGAATCACATTGGCGTGTTCAACGATTCAACGACATCGAGTAGTTCGTCGATCGTTCCACTATTCAAGTCCGTTAAAACATGGTCGGCAAACATCGAAGCGATCAGCCGTTCGATCTCACCGGTAGACAATCCCGCAAACAAACCAATGATCCGAACAACGATTTTTTCAATCGTGTCCCAATTTTCGATGATCCAATTTGCGAACCGGAGAAATTGATCGAGCAAACGTCCGTCGCCAATTTCTTCGATGGCGGGATGTTCCGCGTACGACGTCCATGTTTCGGCAAGGGTTTGTTCGAAAACGATTTCATCGTGCAGTGCATGTCGAAGAGCGCGCGCTCGAGCAGGTGCAATCGTCTGCAACAGATAAGATCGAACTCTGAGTTGTCGTCGCAGAATTCTATCGGCACGAGCTAACTCTCGATCCGACAGTGCTGCAAAAACAGTTATCATGTCCCAGCCTCTCTCTTAAAAACCTTGACTGTCATGCGGAGATCCAGTCATTGGGGAAAAAAACCAGCTAGCCAAGACAGCGTTTTGCTGAACCGATGCTGTTGTTTTTCCACGTTGTCATACTCTGAAAGTCTCTGCTGACAGTTGTGCTATCTAAAGGTTGCCAGACAGTCGAGAAATTTTGTCAACTCGTTTTTATTTCTTGACCGTACGAGTCCCAAACAGGTTGAATGATAGTGTTTCGGATGATTCGTTTGCGCAAAATAGCAACGCGAAACGACTTGGCCTTGTTTTTACTTGGCATGAAATCGCCAGTTTGAAATAGTGCAGTCCATCGTCGCATTCTGTGAAATTCGCAATCTTCGAATCCCAAACTATCTGGGCACAAGGAACGTATGGTCAGTTCTCAAACATTCACGGATTGATGTATGGGCCATCGACATCATGACCAATCCAACTGACAACGACGCAGTGCAGTTAGCCAATCAACATCTCGAAGCCATTCGACAAAACAAAACGTGGATCGAAATTTGGGATCTGATTTATCGGCATCCATGGTTTCAATCCCGGTTGGCCGCTTGCGTTGCAAAAACGATTCGCAAAAACCAGCTTCCATCCGACTGGAAAGAAGATATTCAACAGGAAGCCGTTTTTTTATTTGCCCGGGAGATCAAAAAAAATCTCGATCTCGGCTACGATCCGGCCAAAGGAAACTATCCAACATTAGTTTGGACGATTTTACGCCGGTGTTGTATCAAAGGAGTTCGACAATTCAAACGAATGTTGACTAACAAACAGATTCATCCAAGTCTGGAACTTGTGCCAGAATCCACTTTTGATGCAGACGAACTTTTTGATTTTCGCGACAAAATTGAGCAACTTCCCGAGCCGGGCAGGACGATTGTTCTGGCGGTTTGCCATGGAGAGACGATCGACATGATTGCCAGCCGATTGGGACAATCACCACGAACGGTCTATCGGCATCTGGAGAGATCAAAAAATTTATTGAGAACCATGTTGATGTGAAGACTTTGTTCACGTGATTTGAGCCCATTTTGGTCCCTTGCTGACTTATACCAGCACGAAGCGCGAGCGAGTGGCTTGACCGCGCAAAACCCTCGTTTGATAGGATTTTGCACTTACGATTGTAGAAAGTAGTTAGTTCAACTGCGGTTACAACTCCTGATGTAAAACCACTCGCGCTTCGTGCTTGTATGTCGGCTCATTCTGGAACGGAGAATTCGTATTTCCCAGTCAGGTCAAATTGCGAAAAGCTCGTGAAATTAATCACAGACTGTTACTACCGGTTGGCGAAACGATGGTTTTTTCAAAGCTTGCAAATAAATTGCCATTGTTTTTCGTTTTGTTTGTAGGAATTACGATGCCGAAATCGTTTGTCACTTCTGATTTTGTATTCTCCAAACAAGTGATGACGACTCATTGTCATTGTCAGATCGTTGCTGGGGAAGCAAAATTTCAATTGGAATTTCCTGTGACGTCGCATGACGCGATGAAAGATGAGAAATTTGGTTAACCAACTTTTCACTACCATTCGTTGAGATGCCCGGAAACGAATTGCCCAAGGTAGCATTGTTGATTAATACTGCTAACGATTTTTGCCGAAAGGTCGTGCTAGGAGTTTCTGCGTACAGTCGGCAACAGGGTGGTTGGGATTTTGTTCACCCAACTTCGTCGACCAGTGCTTCTCATTTGCCGAAAGGCGAGGTGCAACTCCCCGATAATTGGCAAGGCCAGGGGATCATCTATCGTGCAACGAGCGAAGAACTACACAACAAAGTCGTTGCTTCGGCGATTCCTGCAGTGAACGTATCTTGGCTCGGTTTGAAGTACACGGACGTGGTCAATGTGATTGCTGATCCGAATGAGTGTGTGGATGTCGCCACGAACTATTTCATTTCTAAAGGGTGTTCTACGGTTGCCTATATAGGGGTACCACAGTGGCAAGGTTACTCGAATTTATTGGAAAAAGGGATCGAAGAAAAATGTCATACTGCATCGGTCGTTTTTTCATCGTTTGATTTTCCATCGATTGACAATTACGAGTCTCGATTGCGCTCCAATCTGCAAGAGTGGTTGTTAACGTTGGAAAAACCGGCTGGCGTGATCACCTGGTCGATGGATCAGGCGAGAATTATCATTTCAATATGTCAGGCGCAGAATATTGATGTTCCTGCCGAAGCTTCGGTGGTTTGCTGTGAACATGACGATCTGTCTGCAGCGCTTTCACATATCCCGATTTCAAGCATCAATCTGAACCCCACGAAAGTTGGTTTCGAAGCGGCAAAAGTACTGGACGGCATGATGTCGGGAGACAGTCCGACGCGCAATCCGCTATTGCTACCGGCTGTTGATTTGATCGAACGACAATCGTCCAACACAGAATTCGTGTCGGATGCGTTCGTCAATCGTTGCCTCGAATTTGTCGATCTCAGATTGAGCGCTGGTATTAATTCGAAAACGCTGGCGGCTGAATTGGGAGTATCAACCAGAACGTTGGAGAAACGCCTGAGATCAACGTTGGGAAAATCGCCGGCTCAATTGATCGATCACGCCAAAATTAAAAAGGCAAAACAATTGTTGTTGGAGACCAATTTCAGTCTCGAAGACATCGCCGACCAAACAGGTTTTACAACGACTGCCACGTTCAACCGTTTTTTCAAGCGGCATCTGGATGTAACACCCGCTCAATTTCGAAAACGGCATACGTAGGGATTTGTGTTTGAGGTTCGGGAGGTCGAGGCTGATCCTGTGAGCGGCAAGGCGCTAGCCGCCGGTTTGTTAGTGCCTCGTACCGTCGGATTGCGCCTCGAACCGGCGGCTAGCGCCTTGCCGCTCACAGTGGATGGGAGTTCGTCCGAATACGGCTCGGCAGGAGCCTCGCCCTCCCATTGTCTCGCCTCTCATTGTCTCGCCTCCCGAAGTTTGTGTGAACGTCGATCAAGGATGCTGTTTGCTTTTTTTGTTAACCGGTTTGTAAAACTGTGGTCGATGCGGTTTGACGCCGAGTTTTTTGTAATTGAACCCCGATTTGAGTGGCTGATATTTGCCGATCACGTCGACCGAACTATCAGCTCGAATGGCTTTTTCCATCTTGAGGCCCCAGTAAACGGCATTGACGGTTAACCGCCTGACGCCTTCATTTTCAAAGTCTTTGCCGGAGCCCATCGTGAAATGGAAGATTCGAGAAGACAGCCCGCGGTTGCCTTTCCAAGACTTGGTCCAGGCGATCGGAAGCGGTTCTTTGTTTTGATTGGCGGGTGAATTGGGTTTGAGATTCATCAGCGGTTGACCCATCACCAACGCTTTGCAATCGTCAGGAAAAGGTGATTTGTCATTGTGGCAGCGGTAGACATCCGATGGACCCCAAATGTCTTTAACACCGATCAAGATCGGGTGAGTTTTATTTTTGTCGACGATGATACCCCGTGTCGACTCGCGATGCCAACCGCCGTGATGATTCATAAACGCACCGCCCAACAGTCGCCGCAGGTTGACCGGTTTGCCGTTGACGACATATTTCTTGCTGCCCCAAAAACCGTGATTGGCAGTTCGCAGCGCGATCAACGGTTTTCCAGAATCAAAATAATCGTGAAAGTGTTTGATTTGTTCGTCTGGCAAACGCATGTAACGCGATATCCAAATCACGCAATCCGCTTTTGCCAAATACTTCAAACCCGGGATACGGTGAAATTTGGTTTTGTCTTTGAGCGGGGCGGCCAGCGTCGGGTCCACTTGGCCTTGTTCGTTCACCGAAAACAAAACGGTGCAATGAAAACCGTGGCGCTGCGACAGGATCGCCGCCAACATGGGTAGCGCGTGCTCGCTACGGTATTCCTGTTCCGCGGTAATCAACACAACATGTTTACCTTTACCGGGTCCTTGTTTGCCGGGAAAAGTTAACCAGAGATCACTTTTGGGCACCGGGTGTTTGTCGGTCGAGCGTCCAACGCTTTGGAGAACAAATTCCACCAGGTTGTCGGACTGGAACCAACCGGACCACATGTTGTGCCCTTGCCCGCCGACGACTTCCAACGTCATTTCACCGCCCAGTTTTTTATATCGTTGGGCCAGCAAACCTGAATTTTCGTTCAACGGCACAACTTTGTCTTTGTCAGCGTGAATATGAAAGATCGGAATTTTGGCTTTGGCCAACGGGCCCAATCGGTCGATCGGGTTGTATTTTGCTAAATCAGATCGGAGTTGTTCAGCAGACAGTTGATAAGCGCCACAGGCCCGTTTGATTCCCGGATAGCTGGCGATGTTACAGACCGGATAGATTCCTGCGATACCACCAACGAACTGCGGATTTTCGGCGGCCCAACTGTACAGCATCAGACCACCGCGACTACGTGCCAACAAGCAAGGTTTCTTGCCAAATTTCCGTTTGTTAGTCAGGTAGTCGAAAAACGCGCTATAAATTTTTCGTCCGTTGGGACTGCCGTAGGATTCTCCGACATCGATTCCAGCGATAGCCACTCCAGCGTCTAAAAATTTTTGGAACATCCAACGTTCCGCCTTGCCGGGCAATCCCTGCAGTGTTGGTGCGTACCACACCCAAGGAATGTTGGATTTGGCGCCTTTTGGCAAAATGACAAAAGCTTCGTGTCCGTTGAATTTAAACGCTTCGCCCGGCAGCGGCAGCGTTTTACTGCCTTTGTCAATCGATGGTTTGGGTTGGGGTTTTTGGATTTGTCGACCAGCGAGTGACAGTTTTTGAATCCAGATATTGCGGAACCGGACCTGATTGTGATGGCCTTGGAGTTTAATGGGTCGTTCGGTGGCGTCTTCTTTTTTTCCTGCGCCAGTTTTTCGAGTCATGACGTAATCGTCGTGGATCAATTCGCCATTTTGATAAACCGTAATGCGAGCGTTTTGAATTTTTGTTTCGCCATCGAAGCGGGCGGCGCGAAAAGCAATATCAAAACTTTGCCATTGACCGGCTGGTTTACAAACCAGTTTGTCCGGTTTTTTCATCCGGTAGATACTGCTGCAGTAATTGTTTTTGTAGTCCTGCTCCGAAACACCATAGGAATTGAGGATCTGCAATTCGTATCGTTGTTGAATATAAACGCCCGAGTTTCCATTTTTCTCGGGTGGCACATCCCCGGCATCGTTGACATTGAATTCCAAATGCATGCGGAAGTCTTGATACGCACCCGGGGTAATCACGCTATCCCATTTGGGCGAAGCGGTCAGGACGCCATCTTGGAACGTCCATTGGCATTTGATTTTTTCCTTTTCTGGGATCAGCGTTGAACCTTTGGGACCGACCAACTGCACTGCGTCTTTAGGACGTTTGAAATCAATGATATTTTTTGTCGTTCCGTCGGCGAATTTGTCATACAAACGGGTTTGGTTCGCAGGTTTTTTCCTGGTTTTTGTTTTGGGAATCTCGTTCAGCGTGTAATAAGCGCTCGGGTGTAGCAATTTTTGTTGGTCCGCCGATCGCATGTTGTGCAAATGAAATTCATGGACATGGCCTTGAACCAGTTTGTCAATGTGCACGAACACACTCATTCCATCCGCAGCCACGACCGCCTTGGTTGCCTTGGGCGTGGTCTGGTCGACTTCGGGGCTGCCATACCCTTGTTGATAAATGTGTGTGAATGTTTTGAATCGGTAAGTTTCCGGGGCGGATGCAATTTTCCGATCAACGGGTTTGGTAAACACAATTTTGAAACCGGTTGGCCGTGCCTTGATCTCTTTGATTTCAAACGGCATCAATCCCGTCCAGTCCAAGCGTTGGATCGAATAGGCTTTCGGTCCGCGAACGGGCCAGCCGCGATTAGTACCGCCAGCGATCAGGTTTCCGTTGGGTGTAAATTGCAGCGCCAACAACCCGGTGTTGAACCCTTCACGAAACGGGTAACAGGCGCCTTGCCAAACTCCGTTAATTTTCTCGGTGGTCACTCGCATCACCACGCCCAAGCTGAAATCGCCAATAAAGATCTGGTTTTCGAACGGCCCAAATTTTCCTCCGGTGCGATCGACCATGAACCCAGATATTGATCGTCCCATTCGTTTGTAAGGAAACACGACGGCATAGGGCACCAGTTCTTTGACACGTTTTCTTTCGATTTCGAGACGCGATTTGGAATTCGGCAATACCGGTGTTTTCCCAAGCTTGGGAGCGAGCGAATACCATTTAAAACTGGCCGGGTGTCCCATGAACCCGCCGGGTTTTAAAACTTTCAGAGAACATGAACCGTTCCAGGGTCCCTGGCTTTCCGCGTAAAACATCACGCCATGTTCGTTGGGTCCAATTCCGCAGGGACTGCGAATCCCACTGCAGACTGGAATAGTTTTTCCTTGTGGAGTGATTTTCAAACACCAACCACGAAATGGCTCGTCGGAGTGATACGATTTTGACAGGCACAATGCGACCCAGATATTGCCTTGGGCGTCAGGTTTTGAACCGAACGCGAATTCGTGATAATTGCGAAATCCCCAAGCGTCACTCAACGTTTCAAATCGGTCGGCACGGCCATCTCCATCGACATCGGTGATGCGGCTGACCTCGGTTTGTTGATTGACGTAGAACGAACCGTTCCGATAGGCCATTCCAAATACTTCGTCGAGTCCGCTGGCGAATTTCGTGAATTTGGGTTCAGGATGTTTGTCGAATACTCCCTCGGTCAAAAATATGTCGCCCCGTCGTGTGGCAATGGCCAACCGTTTTTTGTCGGGCATGACTTCGAAGCTACCCGCTTCGACGGCCAATTTCTTGGGCAGTGGTACATCGACCATTTTGTAGTATTTTGATTCTTCTTCGGCCGTTCCCCAATATTCACCGAGCGTTTCCTGTTGCGGCAAAAAACTGGTCAACATTGCGACAACGATTTTGAGCAGAGAAATGAACATGTGAATTCTTTTTTTGTTATTGATTTTGAGAACGGGTTTTTCGTTTTCCGATTCAAATGGTTTTGGTTTTTGCAGCGGAGTTGTTATTCCCACCAATACTCGATGACCAGTTCTTGAACTTGTCCTGCACGAAAATCGAGCGGGATTTGCAGAATTTTGCCATTGTTGTGTTCTATGATTTTAGGCTGGTGGTCCGAGACGACTCGAATTTTCAGTTTTTTGCCAACCGCATAGAGACGTTTTTCAGAGGTCGAAATTGATTTGTCCTCTGCAAGCCGGAATCGCAGGTTTTTGTGTTCCTGTTGAGCGGTCATTTTAATGCGCCGTCGCAAGTGAATTTGTTGCGTGGTTTTGTCGCGAAATTCCGAGTGAAAATCTTCGACGATGATCGAACGATACCGATATTGAAAAGCGGGTCGGCGAACTTTGTCGAGAACATAGCCTTTGAATTGATGGTTGGGTGGACGGCCACGATCAACTTTCCATGGATCGGTTGCGTCGTCCAGTTCAGGGCTTTTGGAAAAGTCAATCGGTTTTCCCATCATTCGAACGTTCCCCGAACCCTGTCCGTACCAAACGCCACTTGGATCAACAAATTTGCCTTTCCAGATTTTTGCCAGCCGCATTTGTTCTGCGTCATAAGCCAGATTCACTGACCCGGGATAGCCAACACCGATGCCACGTTTTCCAATTCCCGGATAACGTCGCCGCAACATTTTCGCTTCGTTGGTGACTACAATTTCCAAAGGTTCTCGAATGACTCCGCGCGGCGTGGGCGCTTGGCGTCCATCGATCAAATATTGCCAAAGTGCTTCGACTTGGAGTTTTGGAGTACCGGCAATGTCTTTACGGATCGCTTTTCCATTAGGCCAGAACGAAGGCATCACGGTGTTGGGGCTGAATTTTTGCGGGGCCAACATGTATTGATAAAACCATTCTTTCTTGAGCCGTTCTGCCATTTCGGTTAAATCGACCGCGGGCATGGTGTCAGAAATTTTGTATTGATACGTATGGCAAGCAACACAATTGAGCCCTTGATTTCCGGCGAGGTACAAGCCGGTCTTGCGCATTTCTTTTTGATTTTTGATTTTGGCGAATTCGGTGTCGGCGATGCGATCGGTCGTTTGAAGCAGCTCGATGAGATGTCCGATGTTTTTTTCGCCGTACTGTGGCATTCGTGTTTTCATGTAGGGGCGGATCACGCGACGATTGACCAACACATCGCGCATCCATTTGGGTTTGAGTTTGGCTCCGACTCCTGTCAGCGTCGGTGGAATTCTGCCTTGGTCACCAAGATTGAGGTTGGTCGTTTTAAAATGTGCATCGCGAGCAGCACTCACGCCGCCCAAGTCTCCTCGGCTGTGGCAGGTAGTGCAATTAAATGATGTGAGGGTGACATCGATCTGTTGTTGTTTCGTGAGTTTGGTCGGCAGATTTTTAAGCGCCGATCGAATCTTCGAAACTTCTCGATCGGTTAGCTGATATTTCAGAGAAGCTTTGTCACGCTCCGCATTTTTATCAGATAAACATCCCCGCAAAGGATTGAGTTTTTCTAAAGCAGTCAACGATGCCGATGGCTCACTTTCGACGATGCCCGTATGACATTGGGAGCAATGATATTTTGTGAACATCGATTTTCCCTCGGCGACCAATGCGGAATCGGTTTTCCATTTGGGCACCGGTTTTTTTGCGGCAGTTGATTGAAGCAAGTAGCTGGAAATATCCACGGCTTCGCGGTGTGTCAATTGCATATTGGGCATCCGACCCGAGGGGCGAACCGCGTGAGGATTTTCGAGGAATTTCGTGAGCGCGGCCAAGTTGTATTTTTCAGAAATGTTGCCTAGCGGTTTAGAGTCAGCCAAAGGTTGTTCGACCGCTTGTTCATTTCGCGGTGAGTGACAGGCGACGCAACCAACCGAGTGAAACAATTCGAAACCACGATGCGCCGAATTTTTATCAATGGACTTTTGCTGAAATTGATTTCCCGAAAGTGACACAAGGTATTGAACGAGAGCTTCAGCAGATTTTTTTCGATCTGCTGGATTGAGTTGATGCAGCGCGTGCGGCATGGTTGTGCCGGGTTTTGTTTTTTGCGGGTCGGCAATGAACCGCGCTAAATATTCTGGGTTCAAATGTTTGGCTGACCATTTGAGATTGGGAGCCAATTTGGGTTTGAGAATGGAGCCGGCAGAGGCGGACTTGTGGCAGGAGGTACAATTTAAATCTCCGAGTAAAACCAACCCGCTCAACTCGTCGCTCAATTGACGACGTTTTGTCGAACCGCCGACGGCAAGATCGGCGGTAGGTCCGCGATCGCGAATATCGATGACGTAGCGCAACAAATCGAGAAATTGTTGTCGATTTTTTAATTCATTGGCAAGTTCGTCGGGCATGTTCGACTTTTTGCCGGGCTTTATTTCGTCGATATCGTCGCGTCGAATCGTGATAATTTGATCGACATTTTTGCGGCTACGTAAAACGACGACTCGATCGTCTTGACGAACAACCATCCCGCTGAGCATGAGGCCTTCGTTTGTCAAAACGGAAACGGTCTCGTAGCCCTTTTTGATTATTTTTGACGGTTCCAGGATGGCTTCGATGATCAGTTTGTCGGTTACCTCGTCACCCATGCGGCTGAGGTCAGGTCCGATTCGATCTTTTTCGGATTTCGCTCGGTGACATTTGGCGCAGTTGATATTTCCTTGATGAAACAAAATTGCGCCGCGGACCACGTTGCCTTTTTTGCGGGCCTCTTGAGCCAATTTGGTTGGATTTTCCTTGAGTAGTCGCTCGTTCAAGGTTTGAGATGATGCGTGATGACTCCACAGAATTGCGACGAGCACGCATAAAACACGAAGACAATATTTCATCGATTTCAACTCAAATCGGTTGCCATTTGATTGACGGTTTCACAAACACCGTCACATGTTGTCGACTATTGGTTTGATTACTTGCCTGTTTTGACCGATGGCATTGCTTCGGCAAACGCTTTGCCGATTTGTGCCATGATTTTGCTACAGCCCAAGTAATGATATGCGGCATTGGATCTGCCGTGTTTGAGGATTTGAAGCTCACGTTCGTTAAACTGTTGCTTCCGTTGGAATTCGACGAGTGCCTGTTCGAGCTTGTTTTTGTTTTTAGTTTTCTTGAGAGCCGCTTGAGTTTGATCTTTATCAATTTTCTGGATTAGCTCATCAAGTTTATTTTCTTTTTTCGCATTTCTCACCTGGTTTCGAATCTGGCCGTCGCGCTCGAGCAGCGCATCCAATTCCATGTCCCAACAATTTTCGGTCAAAACGGCAACGACATTGCCTTTGAACTCTTTCATCGTTGCTGGCTGAGCCATCGCATCTCGGAAATTTTGATGGACTTTTTTGTAGCGTTGTTGTCTCTGCGAATATTTTTCGGTCGGACCGCCGGCCCCCATGACGCCAATGACAAATGGCAAATTGGGAGCTGACAGGTCTTTGCGAAAATCACGAATCAGATGAGCCAGGACTTTACTATAGTCGCCGTAACCTCCGGTTTCGCCGCGGCGCGGATAAGTGCCGCGATCGACCATGTCATTCCAACCTTGAAACCAAACGATTCCGGCCAACTGATAGCCTTGTTCCGGATCGTATTTAGGGTAGACGCTTTTGATATCGGCGAGGACTTTTTTCACATGTTCGATGGTCTTGCGATAAAAAACGCCGGTGGCTTTTTCTTTTTGTGCTTTAACCGACTTGATATCTTTTTTTTGTTTTTCGAGTCGTTCGAGTACGGATTGATCGAATACATACGGGCCGGCACTTGGCGGACGAAAATCGGTATTGATACTTTTTCCACCCCAAGCGGTTTTGATGATCAAGATTGGCTGTTTGAGTTTTTTTTGCATGTAGATGCCAAAGGTGAGTTCTGGCCCAATTTTGTTGTCATCAGCACCAAACCCAACGGTCAATTGTCCCGATTTCACGCCGCCCGATGAAAGATAAGAAATCCACACATCTTCGCAGACTCGCGGTTTTCCATTTTTGTCTTGAATATCGTCGAGTAGTGATTTGGTTTTTGAATCCATCCCGATGTGTTGCAAGGTTCGGACATGGGCATGGCCTTGCATGTTGGATTGTCCAACGAGCACAAACACCTTGAGGGGTTGTTTAGGCTGAGCTTGAGCGGTGCATACGCCCGCAACGACGACACACAGGATTGGGATCAGAAGGTGTTTTATCATCTTGGTCATTTTTGTCTCTCTTCAAATGCGCACAGGAAAAACGCGGACGCTTTTAAACAAAACGAGATAATCGCTGCAATTATTGGTTAAATTATAATTGTTTTGTTGCTTTTCTCTTGTATTATCCACAACGACAATCCATGAATTCGCGCACAATTCCGGCTGATACGCTAATCTTGTCAGCACCGTCGAGCGTCGATATCGCTTTGTTAGAGAGGCTATTTGACCAATCGCCCGACGTCGCTTTTTTTGTCAAAGATGTCGAAGGTCGCTATGTTGCCGTCAATCAGTCACTGGTTCGACGACATGGGCTCAAAGCCAAAACAGACGTGATTGGCAAACGTCCGATCGATATCTGCGATGGTGATTTTGGCAGAATTCCTGCGCAGCAAGATGCCGAAGTTTTAAAGACTGGAACGACGCTGATCAATCATTTGGAGATGCAATGGGATCAACCCCACCAACCGGTTTGGTGCTTTACCACAAAACTCCCGATTCGCGATAGTGACGGAAACGTGATCGGATTAATTGGGATATCGCGCGATTTGCGTGTGCCGGTTGGCACCGACGAAATTCCCGCCAAATTTGCGGCTGCGCTGCAAAAATTCGAACAAGACTTGTCGGGAAACATTACGCCAGGTGCATTGGCTGAAATTTGTGAGCTTACGCCACAACGGCTGGCACGATTGTCGAAACGAGTTTTCGGGTTAACGACGACTCAATTGATCACCAAGATTCGAATTTCCGTCGCCTCGCGTTTGTTGCTTGAGACCGAATTGTCCGTATCGCAAGTGGCGCAGAAATGTGGCTTTTACGATCATAGCGCTTTTACGCGCGCGTTTCGGTCCGCCACGGGACTGACTCCAACCGACTTTCGCCATTTATGATTATTGATGAGGCCCTGTGGAATCGGTCATTTTTCTTGCTTGAGACTGGCTTATTCAACTTCGGGAGCGTCCATGGATCACGTCGTTGGATGTCGAGAAGTTTGTCATTTGATTGGTCGACGAATTTCCAATTTTTTGGATCCCATTCCAAGCTGATGTTGTTCCAGTACGCTAAGTTGCCCAGATGAATAATGATGGCTGTTCTCGCCCCTTTTTCGACGTCGGCAATTGGCAATTTTCTGGATTTGATACAGTCCAGCCAATTGCGATGGTGTCCGGGTGATTTTTCAATATGAAATTCGTTTTTGGCTAACGGCGTTTTCACGAGCGATTCTGGATCGCCCTTCAGTTTGCCGCGATCGATATGAATCGTTCCGTTTTCACCATGGAAAACGCAGCCGCTGGGTCCGCCATGGATCATTTCGATGCCGTTTTCATAAATGAATTTCACGCCTTTGGTTGCTTTGGCATCATCGGGCGGAACAACTTTGATCGGACCGCTTTGATCCATCCCCAAAGCCCATTGAGCGATGTCATAGTGATGAGCACCCATGTCCGCATGGCCACCGCCGGAGTACTCGCGATATTTTCGCCATTGGGGAAAATGTTTATGAACACCGCGGGGACTCAAAACTGAATGGTAAGGCCGCTTGGGTGCTGCTCCCAACCACAAATCCCAATCCAAACCAGGTTCCATTTTTTCGGCGGGCAAATCGCAAGGAATACTTGGCGCTCCCACGCCAACGGTGACTTTATGAATTTTGCCTAAACGGCCGCTGCGGATGAACTGCACCGCTTCTCGAAATGGTCCGAATACGCCGGAGCGTTGTTGGCTTCCAGTTTGAACGATCCGTTTGTATTTTCGCGCCGCTTTGACGCAAAGGATGGCTTCGGCAATGGTCAACGTGAGGGGTTTTTCGCAATACACGTCTTTGCCAGCCAAACAAGCTTCGATGATCGGAATGGCATGCCAGTGATCGGGGGTGGCGATACAAACGGCATCGATATCTTGTCGTTCGATGATTTTGCGAAAATCTGAGTAGGCAGCGCAGCCGGTGAACGGTTTCTTTTGCCCTTTTGAGTATTTGGTGTTGACCCGCCCAAGCGCGTGTTCGCGCCGTGTTTTGTCGACTTCGCAAACGGCCACAATTTGTGAATCTTTTTGCTTTAGCAGTTGCGGAATATGGTAGTTGTTGGCGATTTTGCCGCAACCAATAATGCCAACCGTAATCCGATCACTCGGCGCGACCCGGCTGGCCGACCCCAGTGCCGAAGCTGAAATGATGGTGGGCGCTGCGACGATGGCTGATTTCAAAACTGCACGACGATCGAGTTTCATTTTTGTTCCCCATCAAAAGACGATGCATCTCTGTTTTTTTGGCAAATTCATTGGCCAAAATTTGACGTGGCTGCTGAAGATCATCCATTGTAACAAGCCCAATCAGTCACAGTCGTTTTGACGCTAACTGTTAAAAAGTACGCAAAACAAGTGGAAACCTGCGGTGTCATTTATTTCCCCTGGGTTTCTTGCAATTTTTTTTTGCAAGATGAACCCACGTAAACGCAAAAATCAAAAATAAACAGCACGCGTTAAACGTTGCTGAAATTTTTTTTTTCGAACCCTCTTTTTTGTTTGGTGAAGATGGGCGCGCACCAAGAAATATAGTCCAAGCAGATGTTTCCGTTGTTAAAAAACTATTTTCCTCGCTAAGAGTTTTCATCGCCCCTTGTTTGTAAGCGAACGTTTGTATGATTACCGCAAAAGCAAGATTGCATAGAACTTGTTATTTAAAATTCTGCACTTGCTAGCTAGGTAAAAATGCCGTTGATACAATCGAAAAAATTGATCTGAAGTGGTTTCAGATTTTGAACCAATGGCAATGTCGGTCAAGTATTTTTCCGCTGGACCTGGGATGTAATGCAGCGATCCAGCAAGAAATATTGGTGAAGTTGGCTTGGTGAGCTCCGCGCCGTAGCAACGTTCGTTCATGAATGTTGGCGTGTTGGGCGAGTCAACGCGATCCCCCCAATGCTGCCCTATGCCGATACCATTACGCGATTTTCTTCATTGAGGAGCCTTTGAATGCATTCCATGTTTAAAACATTTTTGACTGGCCTAGCAGTAGTTTGTTGCTTTGCAGCAACCGTTCATGCTGATTTGGAATTTGACCAAAACGTAACTCCCGACATAATTTTTGGTTCGGGGAATCTCAACGGAGCATTTACGGTTGAGCGTGAATCAGGAGTCGAGGTTGGACTGAGAGCCAAGCTGCGCCACAACGCCGCTGGCGCGCCAGAAAATACTTTCAACAGTAATGGCGACGGAACCTACACTTTTGAGGCGGGCGTCGCGCCGACCCAATCGTCACCCACGGCGGTTTGGAGTTTTGAGTGGTCGATCAATTCGGACTATGACGGAACTTCGTCGCTCAAACTGATTGATCTAACTTATTCGCTGTCGATGACTTCGACCAATGGTGTATCCATACCGGCATTTGACCCCATTAACGACATTAATCCCGGGTCGGGAACCGTGCTCTGGGATCACGCCATTGGTGACAATACCACGGGCAATGGAGGTGGAACCAGTGCAGGTTCGGTTGGCCAATACAACACCTTGATTACCAATAACAACGTGGCGCAAAACTCATGGAAACCTCATTGGTTCGTGGCGGGTTTTAATCCTGTTGTCGCTGGTGAATACACTTTTGTACTGACGGCGTCTGATGGTGGTGGTGAAGTTGCAAGTACACAAATGACAGTCATCGTTGTTCCCGAACCTGGAGCAGCAGTGGTTTTGGCCATGGTGGCTGGACTCGGCTTGATTCGACGACGACGACGCTAGATTTATTCGTCACGTAAGATTATTTTGAAATTTACAGTTAAAAAGCCGTCCTACTTGGGCGGCTTTTTTTTGTGATTTCCAGGATCCCTGCTTGCAATTCGGTTGTCGTATTTAAGTTGGCAGTTGTTTTGTGGATTGCTTCTACGAAACAGCGTATTCACGTTGTCGGTTACGTAGCTCTTGGTAGACCGCGTCGAGTTTTGTTTTCAATTCTTCACTCACCGATTCACGGAGTGATTCTATGCGGGTGGCGATGTCGGTGGCTTCTTGCCCCGTTGCGTTGACCGAACTCGCGATTTCGCTTTCCAGTCGACGCAAGGAGGAGTTGAAGGAAGAATATGCACCAACCCAGTTTTCAAGGTCTGAAACCGCAACCCCTCTTTCACCTTCAAAGCTGCTCAGGTCTTGAAGTTGTTTGCGAGCGTTATCAAGTTCATTACGCAAGTCGTTAGCATCGGTCGCAGCGACGGCTTTCCTGAGTGTGCCACGCAACCGATGATAGGCTGGCAGCAGATCAAGGAACCGGCCGCCCGCGGATGAAGTGAGAGATTCGCCCAATTCCAGATATCGTTCCAGTTCATATTCGTCGAGCAGTGCACCTCCACCGTTGGCCATTTCGAGGTATTCCGCGATATCTTCGGGGATGTCAACCGAAGTCATCTGATAAATTTCCAGTGGGCTCGGGTTCGATTTGTCTGCCAGATAGTTTTTGAGGTTTTCGGAAAATATTTTGCGATCAGCGCGAAGCGCGTCATAAATTTTTTCGCAATCCCGGCGGAAATAAAGTGTATTCAAAGCCAGGACAGAGTCGGCATTCAAGTTACCGTCAATTTTCATTTGAATGGTGTACGCGTTGATGTACCGTTTTACTTCTCGCGGATTAATGCCCGATTGGTTTGGTGTGCCGTTTGATTCCTGAGGGAACAAATACTTGATGTGACGATGAATCCGCGTATTGATATCGTCTTTTTGAATTTGTGGCAGTTGGAGTGTTTCTGAAAACGAATGAAGCAAATTGCCAATGGCTGTTCTGTTGACGGGACGCAAACTGTAGGGGACTTGAAAGATTTTTTTCAAGTAATCTCGCCCGGACACCAGCGGCGGGGCGTCCGAATCAACATCCGGGATGCTGTCTGATTCAGCATTGAGAGAGTAGCATGCTTCGATGCTGCGTTCGACGACGCGCCGATCCAACCCCGTTACGAACACGAAGCCTTGCAGATCAAAAAACAGCTTCATCGATTCCAGCACTTGCAAGGTCGCTCGGGGCAAACAGCGGTCCAAATCGTCGACAAAGATGACGATTCGCGCTTCATCGATATCCAGATTTTCTTTGACGACTTTCTGGAATTGTTGAAAACTGTTTGCCAACGCTTTGAAGCATGCGTGATAAAGCGATTGGAACAAATTTTCGTCGACCAACCGTTTTGAAAAACTTTCATGACTGTTGATGTTGCCATTTGCAGGTTGTTCATTTGTTTTGTTTTTACCAAACCGCGCCGCTGTCGAGAGCGCTTTGTTGGCATCGTAAGACATTGATAATGCATCGGAAATTCCGAGTTTGAAACTGAATCCGGCAAGAACCGATGCGATCACGGCGCCTACTGTTTTCGCAGTTTCTTTGGCAACGTTGCCCAGTGCTTTGAATTTTTTTGCTTTGGCAGTTTTTGCCTTGGCCTCGGCCTCCCATTCCATCGCTTTCATGACGAGCGCTTCGCGAATGGTGTCTAGCAGGGGAACGATCAAGTGTTCTTCTTTTTCGTATCGCCAAGCGCTGAAATCGACGGCAACGATCCCAGTCCGGGCTTTTTTTTGTTTCGCATCATCAACCGAGTTTTCGTCGAGATGATTGCGAATGGCATTCATCAGCGTCGTTTTACCTGATCCCCATTCACCATAAATTGCCATGGCAAATTGAGGTTTGGAATTGAGAATGACGCTGGCCAAGCCCGTTGCGATGCCTTTAAAGTTGAGTTCCGGGTTTTGAGTGGGAACATCAACCAGGATTTGAAATTCATTGTAATCGAGCATGATAAACACACAGAGCGCACAATTTTATCGAGAACGTTACACCAGCCGGCAAAAAATTTTACTTGAGAATAAAGGCTTGGCAGCAGGATTTCAACTTTTGGCTGGGGAAGCGACTGAACATTGTTAGACACCAGCGGAATTCAAACCTGTCTCTGGCGGGAATGCAAGGAATTACTAACGAAACCGGCCTAAGATCATTGATCCACAAGCGGATATGAGTTTTGATTGACGCCATTTCAAATATTTTCATCGTCGTTTTCAGATTGGCGCCATGAGTTCTGGACAGCTGTGAGCTAGGTATAGGTAACGTTGATTAAATCGGAGAGCTGTGAATTTGAGCTGAGCGCCTCGCCGCTCATATTTAATCAACGCTACCTAACCAAAAGTTGAAATCCAGCTACCGTTGATATTGATTGAATGCGAATTCCTTGACGACCAAATGCGAATAATGGGGTACGAGCGGTTTTTGTCCGACAGATCATTCCGGTTGTACGAGGCGCATCGACTACCAAATCTCAACTATTTTTTTTGATCTCATTTGTCGAAGACATCGCAGTAAGCAAAATTTATGGTCTGGTCGACACTATTTTTAATAGCCTGCCTGAGTCGATCGAATCGTTGTTCAACTCATCCCCCCACCGGAGTCCTTTTATGTGCCGCGCTCGACCTGCGCTTTTGGCAAGCGTCATTGTTATTTCGATTTCGTTGTCGATCATAGGCAACGGATTAGATGCAGACATCGTTGAATCAGAATCGCCCAATGCGATTGGCGACGGCGGAATTGCACGCGAAGGCGACAGTTGTTTTGAATTCTCCGTGTCCCCCGCATCGAACGAGACAGAGACTATGGTGGCGAGGGCCATCGACCCGAACGCCGATCTGGCAACCACTGATGAATTTACAAGCCAGTTGAGGATAGCAAGTGTTACACTTGTCGGTGGATTTGATGCAAGTGAAGAATGGGGGACCGATGTCTCGGTGGTTGATGATGCGATCTCGTCCGAATTGACAACGACGATGAATTTTCAGCGATTCGATCTGGTCGAAATACCAACCTCGCGTACTTATCGCAACCTTCCCGACGGTTCAACTGGCTCGGCGATGACTCGAAACTATGATGAAATCGGTGTGAATATTGGCAACATGACCAGTGGCGATCAAACAACTGTTGTTTCTCCAGATCCGATCGATAGCTCGTTGATCGTCGTGTCGGCGGTGGCTGCCAATCATGGAATTTTTAGGGCGCTGGTTTTAGGCGCGATTGTCGGATGGATTCAACGACGCCGCCGGTGAATCTCAGTGCCAGTTTTTACGTATGCTCGATCGAAATCCTATCGTGACCAATGTGACGTGTTGGACAGATGTGGGAAAGATGGAAATGGATATTGTTGCGAAGTTCTCACGACTTGCGGTATTGGACGGGGGTTATTTCGAGGTTCCGTTTGAAAAATCGCGCAAACGCAGTAACCGAAGAAAACCCAACCTGGATCGCGATTTCGTCAATCAACATATCGGTATCGGAGAGCAACTGTTTTGCCGTTCGTATTTTTGCTTCGTCAATGATCTGTGACGGTGTTTTTCCCACGGATCGAATCAACCGTTTTTCCAAAGTTCTCCTCGAAACGTCCATTGATTGTGCCAAAGTTTTCGAGTTGATTCCGGTGGACAATCTCGATTCGATCGTTCCAAAAACGCGTTGAATGAATTCGTCAAATACCAACAGCGCATTGGATGACTCTCGTTCAACCACGTCCACGGGTGCCACTTTCAACGTATTCTGATGAAGTGTCCTACCTGACATCAATGCGTCCAGAAACTTTGCCGCTTCGAACCCAATACGGAATGGATTGTGATTGACGCTGGATATCGGAATCGGGGCCAGTGCAGCGGACAATTCGTCGTGTTCACAACTGACAATCGAAACTCGATTCGGCACGTCGATTCCCAAGCTAAAACAAAGAGAAACCAGGACCCTCGCTTGATCCATCGATCGGGTCACAACACAAACAGGTTTGGGCAATTGCTGTAACCATTTTGTCAGTTGAGGCCGCAAATGTTTCGCATAGTCGATTTTTTCGGGGAACTCAAAAGATTGATATTCGGAAATTTTTCCATTCAGCGCCTGTTTGACCGAGTGCTCGAACTCGTTGCGGTAGCCCAGCCATTCAGGCCCGCCAACGTAACCAACGGAATCGAAATTTTTTGAGCACAGATACTCTCCGACCCGTTTGCCAGATTCGACAGGATCAACAGTGACGTTCACGAGATCATCGTATTTGACACCCAGCCAGGATACGTTGACGGCCGGTATCTTTGATTCGAGGACCTCCCGTTTGATAACATCGCTGGTTGCTCGAAACAAAATCCCATTTCCGTTCCAATTTTTGGGCAAGGAAGGTTCGCGAGGAGGCGAATGTAACGGGTCGAACGCCGATTCGGGATGAAAGAAATCCCATCCCCCTTGCTCCCGACTGTAGCTCGATGCTCCCAAGATAATTTTGCGATTCAGATCGTTCGCCGCACGAATCAACAACGCGACTTTAGGAATCTGTTTCGTTCTTGCCTTCGAATAATAATTTCTTGCAGCCACAGGTAAATGGTTCATTCGCGCTCAATACCAAAAAAGACATTTGTTTCATCCGTCACGAATTGGCTGCCTGCTAGAAAACACGCAGGCAGGAGCATTGCGAATTTCAATCTCATCAGTTCTTTCCTCCAGGTAACAATGAACATCGTTACAGACATAATTCATCAGTGGAAAGTTGACGTTCGGCCATACGTTGGAACTCAACGATCGCCTACTATCTTCGTTTGCAAATGGTCGCGCAATCACTCCGTTGCCAAGCGAAAACCGTTCGATGGCAGTGGCTTGGTGGAATGTTGAGCGAGAGCAAACGAAGTTTTTGGCATGAACATTGATAAGCTTTGAGATGAGATTTGAGCCAAAGTATGTTCGAACGAACAATACCAACTTAGCGGGTACAGCCAATTTGTTCATTGACTATGTGCGAAAGTGTAATATCCAAGTGCGAATTTTTTGTTTCTATGTGCGAATAATAGGTGTCTGTCTGCGAATAACGACCATAAGAAGCGTTTTTTTGCGAGACCAACAAACCGCTTGTGAGTCACCAACTGCCTGATTGTGTTTGTCGATTGAGTTCTAAGTTGAATTTCCAACGATTTGTCTCGAGCGTCACGGAGAGACTACTTGCAAACGGCCAGGAAAAACAATCTGTTCATATTCTGGAGTTTTTGAGTTCGCGCTATTGTTCATTGATGGTCCTCATCAAATTTGAAACCACGCCCGTAGGGTATCGCTGAATTCGGTGCCAACATTGCTTCAATGACTCGATGCGAACGTTAGACATTTAAATGCGAAAACAATCGATAGCAATGGAATTTTTTTCCGTTTGTATCATGAGAAATAAAGAAGAATAAGTTAGTGGAATTCCACTGTTTATCTTGCCAGAATTGGAACCATCCCGCCGGCGAGCTGCGACCTACCAAATTCCCAAGAATCTGCCTTCCCAATCTTGGGGACTCGCCGGCGACTGGCAAGGATATCTGAAATTGTTCCGTTGAAATCTGCCCTTTTCCTTGGAGATTTGTTCACAACGTGGAATTCAGATCGGCAATGCGCGCCGTCGCGTTTCAACAAGACGAGTCGTTGCTTTGCTACGTCGGTTCGTGACGATAAGAATTGGTTCAATTGATCTTGCCAGTCGCCGGCGAGTCCCAAGAGTGGGAAGGGTTGTCGAGGGAGATCCAACTCACCGGCGGAATGGTTCAAACAATCTGGCAAGAGCAAACAAAGTCGGTTTCACAATACTTTTTGACATCCTTGAGACTTACGATCACTTTCTGGAAAAAATACTTCCAATTTTGACGCTTGACGGTTCGCAAGGAATTGAGGTTTATGCCATTGTCCGAGGAAGTGCAGCATCCAATGAACATATCTCCTGTCAACAACGCCCGAGCGGCTCAAGATCAACATGCAAGCAACGACGCACAGTAACTTGGTTCAAGTACCTTTGGTTGAGATGGTTGGTGAATCGTATTGGAGCGCCCAGCAAATCACAACGACAAACTGATTGAGAAAATGCGCATTGAGAAAATTATTGGAGCAAATTCGCATTTGGTCATTTGGGTTTTCGCATTCTGTCAAGATTTAGAAGCAAGCAGATTTACCGCAATGATATTTGTCGACGCGCGCTGATCGACAATCCATGAAAAAGCGGTTGTCAAAAAAAAGCCAGATCGTCTATTGTGGCCCGACCGTTTCAAACGGGCCCGTCATTAAATCCTGTCTCCTTCTTTTCATTGAGCCAATCTACGCCGATATGGCAACCAAAAAACTGGCAACCCAAAAACCACACTTTATCACTCGGTATCTGCAGCGAACGCACAGACGGGTGTTGACGATCTACGCGATCTTCGCTTCGTTTTTTGCCTACTTTTGTATGTGCGGTTTACGGCGTCCGCTGACAGTGGTGACATTCGATTCGAGTGAGACTTTTGGCAATACATACCTCGAAATTAAAACGGCGATGATTTTGAGCCAAATTTTTGGCTATTGCATTTCCAAATTTGTAGGCATCAAGGTTTGTAGTGAGATGCCCCGCCGGTACCGGGCGTTGTCTTTGATTTTGTTGACCGCGATCGCCGAATTAGCGCTGCTGGTTTTTGGATTGTGTTCGGGCGACTGGGTGGTGATTCCTGTTTCCGTGAACGGGTTGGCTTTGGGAATGATCTGGGGATTAATCGTCAGTTACCTCGAAGGGCGATATGTATCAGAAATATTGCTTGCTTTTTTGAGCTGTTCGTACATCGTCCCCAGCGGGATTGTCAAGGATTTCGGCAGGCTGGCATTGTCGTTTGGAATCGGCCAGTCTTGGATGCCGTTTGTCGTTGGGCTGCCGTTGTTTGTGTTTTTCGCAGTGTTCGTGTGGTTGCTCGACAAAATCCCTGAACCCGACACGGATGATATTGCTTATCGTAGCCAGCGAACGCAGATGAAATCGGCAGATCGACGTCGATTCGTCAGCCAATTTCGGTGGGGTATGTTGTTGTTGATTCTGATCTGTTTTTTTCTGACCGCCTATCGCGACATCTATGGACAGGAAATACTTGCGGAATTGGGGTATGGAGACACACCGGGAGTTTTTCAACCACCGAAATACCGATTACGCTAGGCGTCTTGTTTGCCTTGGGATGCATTTACGGTGTCCCCGATGCTCGTCGGGGTTTGTTGGTCATTTTTGTGTGGATGTTACTGGGATTTGTGTTGATGGGAGTCGCCAACGAGGCCTTTGAGTTAGGCTACATTCAAGGCGTCGGTTGGATGATTCTATCGGGCTTAGGAGCGTTCTTAGCTTATGTTCCGATTGGAAGTGTCTTGTTTGATCGCGTCATCGCAACCACTCGATTTCGGGGAAACGCGGTATTTGCAATCTACCTCGTGGACTCCTTTGGATATACTGGAGCAGTGGTGGTCCAAATCTTTAAAGATCTGTTTGCCTATCAATTCACCCGATTCGAATTCCTTTCAAATTTCACCCGTCTTTTGAGCATTGGTGGCGGCGGCCTCGTCATTATCGTCGCAATATACTTTATGTCTCAAACGAAATCCCGATCCGATGCTGCAACCTAATCCCCCTTCTTCAATGAAACCCGACGCGTTGAATATTGCCCTGTTGATCCGATCTGATACGCAATGGCATCGCGATGTATTGCAAGGAATTGCGCAATATGCAAAAGAACAAGGAGGTTGGAATTTTACATTGCCAAAAACGGAATCCAGGGGCGAAGTGTGGCTGCCAGAAAACTGGCAAGGCGACGGTGTCATATCTCGGATCACTAGCGAAAAACTCGAAGCTGACATTCTCAGCCGGCGATTGAAATGTGTGAACGTCTCAGGGTTGCAAACGGTGACCGCTAAAATTCCACGAGTGATATGTAGTGAACAGGAAACCGCAATCGTTGCTGCCGAATATCTCCTCAAAAAACGATTTCACCATTTTGGGTTTGTCGGATTTCCTCCGTGGGAAAACTATTCGAACGTTTTTGAATTCGCGCTGACCGAACAGCTTTCTCGACAGGGTTACAAACTCCATTGTTATCGACTGGGCGACACCCGACCGATTGGAATCAAAAAAAATGAATTTGTTCAGTGGTTAGTCAAACTTCCCAAACCGATTGCCATCGTCGTCTGGTCGAGTGTCATGGGACAAACGATTGCCCAAGTATGTTCGGATTGCAAAATCAGCTTGCCCGAGTCGATCTCGATTTTGACCATTGATAATGATGCGGTTTGGTCGGCGTTGGCCCAAGTCCCGTTATCATACGTGGATCAAACCCCATGTCGGATTGGATATGTGGCGGCAAAATTGCTCAAAGAAAGCATCATTGATCGCCAACCCCTGGTTTCGACTTATCTCAAACCGGCGGGTGTTGTCGAACGTGTTTCCACTGCAGCGTCGCCGAGTAACGACCCAACTCTGAATCAGGCCCTGAAATTGATTCACACGAATATGCACGAATTATCAAACGGTGGCCAGATGATTTCAGTGATCCAGATTGCCCGCCACCTCAAGGTTTCCAAACGTATTTTGGAAATCAAATTCAAATCCGAATTTGACTGTAGTCCTTCGGAGTATCTCAAGCAGCTTCAGCTCAATTTGGTCGCGCAACTTCTCAAAACAACGTCACTCAATTTGACGGAGATTGCGAGTAAGTCTGGGTTTGCCTACCCCGAAGTTCTCGTTCGCGCGTTTAAGCGAAAATTCAATGTGACTCCGATTCAATTTCGCCAACACTGGTCCGACGATTGTTCCGTTGAGAATCAAATGAATTGATTGGCGAATATTCACAGTGTCAATGCTCTTTGCGCGATTTATCAATGCAAAAAACAATGCCACAGATATGATGAATAACGCAACAAGCGGTTCACGGTGGATATCTTTGATAAGATCCCATGTTGTTGCCAGGTATGACATTTCTTTTACGATTGTTTCCAAGTTTTCGTTTGTTAGTCGCGCTGCGCGATACCTTGAACTGCTTTTGAAAGAATTTGGCGTTTGAGCAACAGTATCTTTTGAAATACCAAATCACAAACTCAGGATCTCTCATGAATAAAATAAATCATTCAGAAATAAATCGTTCGGAATTCCTGCGGCTAACGAGTTTGGGCACTGCTGCGGCATTTTTGCCAACATCCTGGGCGACCGCTTCGTTACAGCAGCAAAACAACGCACGCCCTGATATTGACTATCGATTCGAAGGGACTCCCAAAGGTTTGCGTCCTTATTTGCAATCGCCGCGACCAAACTCGATGTGGGTTTCCTGGTGGTCCGATAGCGATGAAAAAACGATTGTCGAATTTGGAGAATCCAAAGACAAACTTGACAACCGTGTTGAGGGGCGCGTTGACAAAGCCGCTAAAAATTACCATTACCATTTCGTTCAGCTAACTGGGCTCCAACCAAAAACCTGGTACTACTATCGCGCAAAAACAGAAAACATGACGTCGGAGGTGTTTCGATTTCGTACGCCTGAAAAGCTCGGTTCCGCGTCTGGGAAATATCGCGTGGTGGTGATCGGTGACAATCAAGTCATTGACCCCAAACAAAGGCGATATGAGCGGCTTGTCGAGCGGGCAAAGAAAAAAGTCGAAGATTTGTATCGCGTTCCCATCGAAGAAGCAATTGATTTGGTCGTCATGGTGGGCGATCAAGTCGATGTGGGTACGTTAGAACATTATCGACATCTCCATTTTAAATATTGTGGTTGGATTTCACCGAGCGTTCCGATCATGACGAGTATCGGTAATCATGAAACTTACAAGGACGCAGGACTAGCCAACTACAAGCGATTCTTTTTCTACGACAAACTTTCCTGCGCCGGTGTCAAAAGTCCTCACCCAGAAATTTACAATGCCTATCAATTGGCAAATATTGCATTTGTTCATACTTCCAGCGAACATGGCAACGATCGTCAAACGCAGTGGGTGAAAAAGCTCAGTGAAGCAGTGCAAAAAGACAAAACCATTGACTGGATGATTAGTATTTGTCATCGCCCCTATCAAGCCGAGCAGTATATCGGCGATATTTCAACCTGGCTTCGCAATACGGCGATGGAGATTCTCTCTCAAACTGAAAAACATGTTCTCAATATCGGAGGTCACCATCATTTGTACGCCCGCGGACAAACTCGTGATTGGCCGGTTTACCATATCATCTCTGGCGGTTCGTCCTGGGATCAGGCTTGGGGGATGTCCAGAGAACAGGACTATGACGATGTGCAAAAGACAATCTCGAATTGGGCCTGGCAACTCGTTGAATTTGACCTTGATGAACGCACGATGGATGTTCGTTGTTTTGCCGAGGCAAACCCAAAATTCGACAACAAACGAAAATGGTCATACAACAGTCGGCAAATCGACCAATTTCATCGAAAGCGCGGGCTTTCCAAACCCAAACGCCCGAAATTGAAAAATAAAGCTTCCGAAACAGTCAGCCTGCCATATCGATTGCGCAGTACACCGTTTGAAACAACAACGCAGGAAAAACTGAGTTCCACCCAATTTCAACTGTCAGCGGACAAGGAATTTAAAAAGGTTGTGTTCGACAAAATAATCAATGCTGAAAACATTTATGGGGATACCGGAACTCCCGATTACGTTCCCAAAAACATCAATTCAAAAGTAGATTTGCTCGAATTCGAGATTCCCAAAGATAGCTTGCCGAACAAGGCCTTTTTTGCGCGGGTGCGCCACCGCGATACCAACGTGCTTTGGTCCGAATGGTCCGATATATTTTCATTCCAGGTTTCCGGCAGCACGAATACCGGCATAACGAGTGTTCGGCTAAAAAAAGACTCTTTCACTGTCGGAGAAGACATCGAAGTTATTTTCGAAAATGCACCAAGCAATCCTCAGGATTGGATTGGAATTTATCGCGATGGCAATACACCGGGAAAACAATCATCGCAATCGTGGAAATATGTCGACCAACGAAACGGTACGGTGACGTTGGACAAAAATTTGCCAGCCGGTCATTATTTTGTATGCCTGTTTGCCAACAACGGTTACTCCGAACTCACCAAACGAATTCGTTTTAAGGTTGTCAAAAAAAAGTAACGCTGCTTGGTCTAGAGCAGAACGGTGTCTACTGAATGCACAAATTTACAGCTCATTGCCACTTTGCGCAATTGTATTTTCACGGCAACTGTTGAAAAGCTGTTGATTCATTTTGATGGTAAAACATCATCCAAATTTCTATAGATGAATTGTTGGGAAACGATCGCTTCATAAGTCGGTGTAAAAGACCGTTGGATGTTGCGCTGATCCAATTTCAGACTTCACGTAACGAACAAACGCCGTTAATTTCATCCGAAATTATTGACATCATTTCGCAGGTTGCAGGCAAAGTTATTGGAGCGTAATTACATCGTTCGACATCGGATTTCATTTTAAATTTTGCTAATCAATCGGGGCGAAAAAACACTAACAAATAGTTGCCTGAAAACTCTCATTTTTTGTCAACAAAATAATTTGGATTTGACCGTACGTGTCCTGGGGAAGGCAAATAATAAGGTAGCGAAATGAATTTGCGAACAAGAATCGTAACCTCAAAACTGGCCCTGAATTTACCGGGCTGATGATCGCCGGTTTGAAATCGTTGCCGTGAGTCGCACGCACCCTTTGTATTTCGCAAATGTGTTTTTTTCGATCGATCTGGGCGCAAGGATTGTCGGGCCAGTCGTTGAGCAAGCGAAGGATTGATGTATGGGCCAAAGACATCATGACGAATCCAACTGATACCGACTCAGTACAGTTAGCCAAACAACACCTCAAAGCAATTCAACAAAACAAAACGTGGGTCGAAATCTGGGACTTGATTTATAGTCACCCCTGGTTTCAGTCTCAGTTGAATGCATGTGTTGCAAAAACGATTTACAAAAATCAACTTCCGAGAGGTTGGAAGGACGATATTCAGCAAGAAGCGGTGTTGCTGTTTGCCCGAGAAATCAAAAGAAAGCGCGACTTGGGGTTCGATCCGCAAAAAGGCGACTATCGTGCGCTCGTTCTGACTATTTTGCGTCGTTGTTGCCTTAAAGGAATTCGACAATTCAAACGGACGTTGACGAACAAACCGATTCAGCCAAGTCTCGACGTTGCCGAAGAAACAATTTTTGATGCGGATGAATTGTTTGATTTTCGCGAAAAAATCAGGCAACTTCCGGAACCTGGCCGAACAATCGTGTTAGCGGTTTGTCATGGTGAACCGATCGAACTCATCGCCCATCGGTTGGGTCAATCGCCGAGGACCGTATATCGCCATTTGAGAAAATCAAAGAATCAAATTCGCGAAAAATTACTTTAATCAATTCGAGCTTGACGAATCTTGGTCATCGTTTTCAGCACGAAACAGCTGTTCCATATAGTAACGACGCCACTGGTCGTTTGATTTGATCATGTCATAAACAAACTTGGATGCTTCTTTGGAAAGCTCCCCTCGAACATAGCTGTCGATGAGTTCTGACATTTCAGAATCCGAGAGGTCTTGGTCGTTCATCTGCGGGATTTTCGGTGGATTGCGATATAGCGCAATTTTATCAAATCGTTAGGACATGGTTCAAGCTGACATTTTCGATATCACGCGACAAAAATAGGGAACACGTAAATCAGCAAAGGGTCTCGAAATTTAAAACAGTGTCGCAGCCTGAAAAACCTTGCTTAAAAAACGGTGGCAGACGAGCACTTGCATCAAGAAGGCAGCAACAAAATCTCAAAAAAACTTTGACACAAATCGGTGGCTGATTGGCAACGCATAATTGTTCCCTCAATCGATTATTTATAGCCATGATTTCACCAGCCAAAGAAAATCAGATTCGTCAACTCATTGCAAAAGGGATGTCGCGTCGTCAAGTCGCCGCCGATTTGAAAGTTTCGCGAGATACGGTTGCCCGAGTTTTAAAACGCGAACCACGACCTGTCGAAACAAACGATCCGCCGATCAACATATTCAGTGGTCCGGTGGGGCGTTGTCCGACATGCGGTGTCAAGGTCTATCTGCCTTGTTTCGCATGTTATATCGAAACTCATCGCAATGTTTCCGAGTTGCAAGGCGATGAGCATAACAAAAGCGAACCGGCAACGAACCCGTCTTGAGAGGAGAGAAAATGAACGCATTTTATTCAAATCAATTGTCTGGAAAATTTGCATTGAAAGACATCGTTTGGGCTGCGCTGGAAAAAATTGGCAGCAAGAACAAAAACCGAGATGCGATTCCAGAGAACTCGGTTCATCAGGTGGAACTGCGCCTTTCGGGAACGGTTGATGGAGAAAGTTTTGAACAAAGCCTTTCATCGATTGTCAGCATTGGCTCTGATTTACAAAAGGCAACTAGTGCCATTCCGGATTTGCCAAAACTCATCGCACTCATCTTGGCAAAACTGAATCGTGCGACCCGCGAAAGATTGTTGCAGGATATCCCGAATGAGTTTTTCGAAAACGATCACGAGATTCCCAACTGCAGCGAAGTCATCGTTGACCAAACCGAACGCATGTTGAAAAAACTGCGGCGCGAAAAACAGATTTTCGTCAAAGGCCCCGTTCGCTGTGAAACCAGAATGTAAGTGACCTGTGCCCGAGATGCTGCCGAAATAGTAACGCAAGGGCAGCATTGACATAGTTTTCGTAGATCGCGTTGGTTCATTGTGAGCGGCGAGGCGCTAGCCGCCGGTATTCAAGCGGTCCACCGGCGGCTAGCGCTTTGCCGCTCACATTTAATCAACACGACCTGATGCCTCGCCGCTCATATACCGATAAAACCCGGCACAAAA
Organism: Pirellulaceae bacterium; assembly: GCA_028280445.1. Classification (GTDB taxonomy): domain Bacteria; phylum Planctomycetota; class Planctomycetia; order Pirellulales; family Pirellulaceae; genus JANQLU01. The sequence goes on from JANQLU010000093.1 coordinate 167,681, forward strand.
TTTCGTAAGCGATTCAACCATTGGATGCATTCAATGTTTAACACATTTTTCTTTTTCTGAGAGATTCGCCGATTTTGTCTTTCTGGTGACTTGACTCTGCGAAACAATCAGGTAGTGTAATTTTGTTCACTATCATTGGTGCGTGGGTCAAATGTCTGTTTTTCCTGATAAAAACCCTGAAATACTTCGTGTGTTGCAAGCCCGATTGCAAAAAATCTCTTCGCCGCAGCGCCCGTCACAGGCTGTAGAATGTGCGGCACTGACACGAATATTTCCCGAAGGAATACCGCGTGGAGGGATTGTCGAATGGTTGGGCGATACCGGAAACGGGGTCACCACACTGTCGTTTTGGATGGCGCAGCAACTTTGCCAGGACCAGGGGATCATGGTGATTGTGGATCGTCAACAACAGATCTATCCACCCGCACTGACCCCGCTGGGAATCGATCTCAACCGTACCATTTGGTTGCGGCCTGGTTCACGGCAAGATGAAATTTGGGCATTGATCCAGTGTCTGCGTTGTCCGTCAATCACGGTCGTCTGGAGTTATCTGGAACAACTCAATGCGCGTGAATACCGCTGTTTACAACTTGCTGCAGAAAGCAACGGTGTTGTTGGTATTTTCTCCCGCCCGACGCGAATTCAAGGCCAACCGACATGGGCCAGCACGCGGCTTTCTGTAATTCCGCAATTGTCTGGAGAACTCCAGCGATTTGTCATCAAGACCCATCATTGCTGTCAGGGACTGCGCAGCAATGCCGTAACCATTGAAAGGGATGCACTCACTGGAAAATTGAGAGAGTGTCATGAAACGTTTCCTGTGCGTCTGGCTACGAGATTGGCCAGTTCACCGGTTAGTCGTCGAGCAGCCCGAGCTTAAAAACCAACCTGTTGTTTTGCATCACCGCGATTCGCGACAACGGCAATTGGTAGTGGCATGCTCATCCAAAGCTCGATCTCTGGGGGTTTGTGCCGGCATGCCTTTGGCCGATGCAACCACACTGATGGAAGGGCGACAATTTTCGATCTCGCAACATGATCCGGTCGCTGATGAACAAACATTAACGGCTATTGCCGATTGGTGCCATCAATTTAGTTCGGTGGTTGCTGTCGATCCGCCTGACAGCCTCTGTTTCGACCTGAATGGAGTCACTCATTTGTTTGGCGATGAATCCAAACTGGCAAACCATGTTTTAAAAGCGTTTCATGCTCGCGGTTATCGACCCCGGGTCGCGATTGCTGACACCATCAGCGCTGCCTGGGCCGCGGCTCACTACGGTAAGACATCGTCAACGATTATTCCTGTGGGAAAAACGCAATGGCTCTACCGATTGCCATTGTCCGCTTTGCGCATTCCCACTGACGCTTTGGAAAAACTGGACCGTTTGGGAGTTCATCGTATCGAACAACTCGTGGAATTATCCCGCAAAAATTTACCATCACGAGTGGGTGACGAAGTGCTGGAACGACTGGATTGCTTGATAGGCAATAAAACAGAAATGCTTTGCGGACATCAATCGCTGCCAACGTTCCAGCAACAATGGTTGTTGGATCGATCAACCGATCATCTGGAAACCATTCAACATGTTGTTGATGTATTGTTGAGACGATTGGCAAGCCAATTGCGTTGTTATGGCCACGGTGCCATGCAATTGTCAATCTGTTTTGATTGTATGGCGGATCATTCGGCGACAATGAATATCGGGCTTTATCGTCCCAGTGCCAACAGCACTCATTTCAACAGCCTGTTTCAAATGCAGATGGAAACCATCAAACTTCCTGCCGCTGTGGAATGCGTAACGATCACCGCTGATGAAACCGAGCCATTGGAACAATCGCAGCGTTCGTTGTTAGACACAGAAAAATCCGCTGACCCCCGGGAGATGGCCAACCTGATCGAAAAACTCAGCAGTCGACTCGGGGCAGAACGTGTGGTCCGGGCTGCATTGATTGACGATTTTCAACCAGAAAAATCATTTTGTTATCAGTCGTTGACCCAACGAAATGATTCTTTGCCTCCAGACACCAACGTTGCTGAGCAACACGAATGTTTTGTCAATCGACCTGTACGAATGCTTTTCCCGCCCCAACAGATTGATGTCATTGCCGTGGTCCCGGATGGTCCGCCAGCTCGTTTTTATTATCGCGGTGAACAACGCGTGGTGAATTGTTGGGGGCCGGAGCGTCTGGAAACAGCATGGTGGCGCGGTCCGTCGGTAAAACGAGATTACTATCGCGTGGAAACTGAATCGGCCAGTCGTTTCTGGCTGTTTCGTTGTTTGAGCAAAGGCCAATGGTTTTTACACGGGAGTTTTGATTGATGCAAAAATCAAAAACTTCGATTCGCGCCCAAACCTTTCGTTATGCCGAATTGCACTGCAAGACAAATTTTTCTTTTCTCGAAGGGGCATCACACGCCAGTGAATTGGTGGATCGTGCTGTAGAGTTGGGCTACCAGGCGCTAGCCATTACCGACCGCAACAGTTTGGCTGGCATGGTACGAGCACACGTTGCCGCCAAAAACAAAGGACTCAAACTCATTGTCGGTGCCGAGATTACGCCTATTGATGCACCGGCAATTGTATTGTGGGCTACGGATCGGAAAAGTTATGGACAACTGTGTCGTTTGATCACAGTCGGTCGTCGACGTGTTGAAAAAGGGCAATGTGAATTGAATTTTGACGATGTCGCTCAATACTCTCGAGGACTCCTGGCAGGTATCCAGCATTCAGATCCCCAAAAACTGCATAACTCTGTTTCGACACCATCCAACATTTATCACCAGTACCGCGATGTTTTTGGAGATCGTTGTTATTTACTCGCTGAGTTACATTATGGTTCTGATGACCAGCAACGGTTGACCCGACAAATATTACTTTCGCAAACGACTCGGATTCCGCTGGTCGCTGCGGGTGACGTCCATTTTCATGCACCGGCTCGTTTGCCATTGCAAAACGCGTTGACCTGTATTCGTCACGGCGTCACGTTGAATGAAGCCGGTAGTTTATTGTTTCCCAATGCTCAGCGCTGTTTGCAGCCGATCGAACAGATCATCCGAAAATTCGGGCGTGTCCCCGATGCCATCGCGCGTTCGATCGAAATTGCGGATCGTTGCATTTTTAGCATGGATGAACTGCGATATGAATATCCACGGGAACTGGCGCCCGAGAATATGACCCCGATGGAATACCTCAAAGAACTCACTTGGCAGGGCGCGGCCCACCGATATCCCGACGGTGTTCCGGACAAAGTCCGCAAGACACTCAGTAAAGAACTGGGAATCATCGAAAAACTGAACTACGAAGCATTTTTCTTGACCGTCTATGATGCCGTCCGGTTTGCACGGACAGGTGAACGTGAAATTTCAGATGTCAGTCGACGATTTACGAGTTGCGGCTACAAAGAAATCCTTTGCCAGGGACGCGGGTCGGCCGCAAATTCAGCTGTTTGTTATTGTCTCGGCGTCACCTCCGTTGACCCGGACCGAACGGAAGTATTGTTCGAACGATTCATCAGCGAACAGCGTAACGAAGCTCCAGACATCGATGTGGATTTCGAACATGAGCGTCGAGAAGAAGTTTTGCAATATCTGTACGACAAATACGGACGCGACCGAGCGGGCATTGCCGCCACCGTTGTCACCTATCGGTTGCGCTCAGCGGTTCGAGATATTGGCAAAGTGTTAGGTTTGTCATTGGACAAAATTGATGCCTTGGCTAAAAACGTGGGAGGACATTGGGGATCGGCGGCACATCTTCCCAAAGCCTGTCACGAAGTTGGAATCGATACCGACTCGATGCTCGGCCAACGGTTGGTGCACCTGGTGACCGAGTTGCTCGGCTTTCCCCGACATCTGTCTCAACATGTCGGCGGTATGGTGATGACCGAAGGCCCGTTGTGCGAATTAGTTCCGATTGAAAACGCCGCCATGGATGACCGCACGGTGGTGGAATGGGACAAAGACGATTTGGAACAGCTGGGAATTTTGAAAGTCGATTGCCTGTCGCTGGGCATGTTGACCGCGATTCGAAAATGCTTTGACTTGATTTATCAGCTAACTGGAAAACGTTGGACACTGGCGACCATTCCGTCCAAAGATGATGTGGTCTATGACATGATTTGTCAGGCCAATGTGATCGGCTGTTTTCAAATCGAAAGCCGCGCGCAAATGTCCATGCTGCCTCGGTTGAGACCACGAACTTATTACGATCTGGTCATCGAGGTTGCGATTGTGCGGCCGGGCCCGATTCAAGGCGGCATGGTGCATCCGTTTTTGAAAGCCCGCGAAGCTGGCAGGCCACTCTATCCCAATGAGCATATTAAAAATCTGTTGGGCGGAGTGCTCGACAAAACGATGGGAGTCCCGATTTTCCAGGAACAAGTGATGCAATTGGCAATGGAAGCCGCCGGGTTTTCGGCTGGCGAAGCGGATCAATTGCGACGCGCCATGGGAGCTTGGGGTCGCAAAGGAGATTTGGGGCAGTTTCACACCAAACTGATGGATGGGATGCGGAAATCTGGAGTGCCCGATAAATTCGCCACACAGATTTTTGAAATGATCAAAGGGTTTGGGGAATATGGATTCCCGGAATCGCATTCAGCCAGTTTTGCCTTGTTGGCTTATGCCTCGGCATGGTTGAAGTGTTACTATCAAGCCGTGTTTACAACAGGTCTATTAAATAGCCAACCGATGGGATTTTATCGTCCCGCTCAATTAATTCAGGATGCTCAACGGCACGACGTGGTCGTATTGCCTGTCGATGTCAATCACAGCGAATGGGATTGCACGATGGATGATCTCAACACGATTCGGTTGGGCTTTCGCATGGCCAAGGGGATTTCACAAGAAACGGTTGAAACCATCATGCGCTGTCGAAACGTCCAACGATTTACGTCCATGGACGAATTCATTAGCCGAACTCAATTGTCGCACTCAACCGTGGTCAGATTATCTGAAGCGGACGCATTTTCATCGCTGGAAATCTCTCGTCGTCAAGCGTATTGGTCGGCGCTAGGACAAGAAACCAGTCGTCAACCGATGCCGTTGCTAGAACCCTTGGAACATCGTGACGAGTCGGAGCCGTCGCTACCAAAACGTCATTTGTGGCACGAAGTCTGTGATGATTACAAAATCATCGGTTTAACATTGCGGCAACACCCGATTTCTTTTCTCCGCAAGGAACTCAATCAGCAGCGCGCAGTTCGAGCCAGTGATTTACCCGATATTCCCGCAGATCAGATCATTCGTGTCGCCGGAGTTATTACCGGCCGGCAACGCCCGATGACCGCCAAAGGAGTCACCTTTGCCACTCTCGAAGACGAAACGGGCTTTGCCAACCTGGTCATTTTCAAACCGATTTGGGAGAAATTTGATCGCGTATTGCGCCACTCCAACTGCTGGCTCATCACGGGCCGGCTCCAGCGCGAAAAAGAAGTCATCCACGTCATGGTCCACCGAGTTGTCGATTTTGAACCGCAACTCCAAGGCCTTCATACGAAATCTCGCGATTTTCATTGAAGGCGCTTGGGAGTTTTCGAATCATCTTTTATTTGCGCTTTCGACGCTGCAGGTTATTGTTACTTTCGAGATTTTGCTTTTTCCTGTTCGGCTTTGACTCGTTTTTCATAGTGAGTCTTGGCTCTTCGATAAGCATTGATGATATTCCGGGTACCGATCATCCTGTTCGTTTTAAATCCACCTAACTCATAATTGGGGTAAGGAAAATCTTCGTGAGCTGCGGAGATGTAGGCGCGGCGGGCCAAGTGATCGTCTGGAATGTTTTCGACAATCCAGCACCAATGGTAATACGCACTCGGTTTATCTTTGAGAAAGAAACTGGCGACACCGGCGTAATATTGAAGCTCTCCCATCCGTTTGGAATCTGGAAAATTCTTGATGGCTTTGGTCAGGAGTTTTGATGCGCCGCGGTAATCTTTCTCGTCGAGTTTGCGGTAAGCTTGTTCCAATGTCAGGTCGGCTCCCATTTTTGAAGCCAAATCCGAAGGTGCCGATTTGATTTCAGCCAGGATCTTTTGTTGAGATTCCCAGTCTTTTTTGTAACGGGCAATCCGCAGCAACGCGGCATAGACCGAGGTTTGAACCGCGATCGGTTTTTTGTTCGTTTTTGCATGTTGCAGCGCCTGTCGATAATTTTTGATGGCTTGATCGTATTGACCGAGCTCTTCGCGAATCGTTGCAGCGCGAATGACGGCCTGGGCGTTGGTTGGATTTTCCTTTGCCGCCGTCAAGATTTTTTGTTCGGCCTCAGTCCATTTGTCGAATTCGGGATTGTCACGCAGCATTTTCAACAAAAACTCGAACACGGTTTTTTTGTTAGGAGTGATCTGTCGAACCCTTTTTTCACCTTTGTTCCAACCGTTTGCAATTCCGAGAATTTTTCCGCCATCGGCTTGTGAGAAAGCTGCAAAGTACGCAAACGTGTTCGACCGTCGACCGTAGGGATCGGTAATGACTTTCAGGTTGCGAAAACGTTTCGATTCCGTCTGCAAATCTCGGATGAATTTGTCGGCATCGTCGTCATGTCCCAACCCGGGTCCACCCGTATTGAAATAAAACGGTATAAACCGGCGATTGATCAAACGAATCACGCGCAAATCGGCGAAGGCACCTGCCCTCATTGGTTCGCCGCCTGGTCACCAGCAACCTTTGGTTGCACATTTTGTTCCAAGTTCATCGAGACCAAACCCCAAACCTTTCATGAGAATGATCCGATTTTGTTTTTTTGCTTTCTCAAGTGCCGTTTTGAATTTACCAGGATAGACCCATTGGATGGCTTCGCTATTGAAGCATTTCAATTTGGACGGCTGGTCAGTCTGGCCTGCAACGTCGAGAGAACAGGAAAACGTCATCGCGGCGACGATCGCTAACGACATGATACGCATGATATCGATCTCCGGTGGTTATTTGCGGGCGGTTGGTAAAAGTCGAATGCCGTAAACCTTACGTCGAGGGTCGTTTGGTTTGATGCCTCGGTTGTCTGGTGAATTGTTGGCAGACATGCAGCAGATGTCGTACGAAGGCGAAATCTGCCAAGTCAGAAATTGAACATTGCGTCTGGTTTCTGTTCGAAACCGAATCAGCTGGTTTTCGCTCAACCCCAACGCTTTGAATACTTCGGCTCGTGTTTTCGATTGACCTGCAGGGACGACACTCAAGATCGGAATTTCGAGCAGCTGTTTGTTTTTGACCGATTCGACGATGTCATAGGTCACTAATTTTTCAATCGCATTGTCAGTATGCAGTTTGATTCGCCGCCTGTTGGAAACAGATTTTTTTGGATCCACGGTGATGACTTGTAGCATTTCGCCACTGGCTTGATCAAAACGAAACGTTTTTTGCTGAATCGTTTGTCCGGCGGTAAATTTTGCGTTGACCCAAAAATTGCCACGCCGCATTTCCAGATCGAGATTAAAGGGCACCAGTTTGATTCTTGAACCAGCCAGTTTCGAAAGTTCCAATGACTTGATCACTTTTCCGTTTTGAATGAATTCCAGGTCGGCGTTTTGTCGTTTCGATTGGAAATCGCGAAAGTTGGTTGTTTTGAGCAACAGGCCTGAATCGAGCGCAAAAACGGTTGTCGCCTTGAATTCTTTAATCGTCCAAACCTTGGACAGACCTTTCTGAGTAATTTTGTTCATCGTTCCCGTTGTCTTTCCGTCCTTGGACTGCGTAATGAAAACGTAATTGCCGGATGGACTGACAGAAACGACCCGTTTGTAATGAACAAAATTGGTAAGCGCCATTGCCGGCGAATGAGTGTAGGGAGGCCGCGGACGATTTCCGTACCAGGTGACGTCAGTAAAACTCAATGGGTTAACCCGCTTGGCTTCACTGGCCGGCCAGTCCTTGACAATTTTCCACCAGGTTTTAAAAGACTCTACCGCCCGCCGATTGGCCTCGGCCCCTTTGACTTGATGTCTAGAAAGTGTTGGGTTGAGACCTGGGTACAGGTTGTTGCAACATAACATGTCAATGAACCACATCGCCGCTGTCCCAATCGTGCAATGCGTTTGACGTTGCGACGATGCCCAATTGACCGGTACACGATCGATCGGCGCTTCGTTTTCAATCTGCTTTATCAAATACGGCAGATGTTCCCAACCCAGTTTTTTGATGTTGTTGTCGACATGCCAGTCTTGCAAAAGTCTCAACGCAGTTTTTTCCAATTCATCTGTTTGAGTCTTGTTGTTTTTTGTGGGGGTGCGTTTTTCTTGATCCTTTTCTTGTGCTACTCCGCCTGCCGCAGCGTTCGAGTCGAGTTCCGTATTCGGAGCGAACTGTGCATGGGTCTGTAGCGCTGCCGCGATCGTTCCAAACGACATTCCCAACGTCAACGCTGAAATCACGGTGATCAGTTTCCAGCGGCGGCTGGTGGATATGTTTCCATCGCGCGTCTCGTCCAATACCCAATCCACGCGGTCGCCCAGCGGCGAATGTCCAGCGGCCATCGCCAAAGCACATTGGCTGATCGAAACAGAAAACATTTGATTCGTCTTTAACAAAAGGCGTGCATACTCAAATCGGTCGTTCACCTGGGCGACTTCGTTGTCACACAATTCTTCTTGACTGATTCTGACTTGTTTAAATACCAGGTACGCCAATGGATTTAACCAATGCACGGCCAACGAACATTGCAACAAAAAATTGAGCCGCAAATCGTTCCGTTTGATGTGAGACATTTCATGGTCGAGAACCAGTCGCAGTTCGTGATCGTTAAATGTTTCTAACGCTTGTTCGGAAATCACAATGCGTTGTTGGATTGGTCCGACTACTGAAGGAGAAACTTTGGCGGGGCTAATCAGGATTTCTGGCGTCGCGTTCAAACCGTGTCGCGATGCCGAAGATTTGGCATAACTCAACAGTTGTTTGAATGCGTTGCGTTTTCCACCAACATTTTGTTCGTTGAGTATCCAACATCGACTGAGATGACGGCGTGATTTCCAGATTCCGCCAGCCAATCGGAGCAACATGGCGATAACACCGGTACCCCAACCGATAATCAAAACTCGGGCGATCCACGATGATTGACGATGGGTTTCTCCGGTATCGTTTGTTTTTGTCGCCGAAACTACTGGGACGCCTTTGGCGATTGGAACCATTGGGACCAATGCTTCCGCAGGTAACATTTCTTCTACCGGTACAAGCGTGCCTTTGAATCGCTCATGCTCTGAATTCGGATTGATGGCGACCAATTCTGCATAGAAAGGTTGTTTGGCAGGAGCGTTGGAACGAGCTTTTGAATCGACCAGCACGTTGTTGAGTTTTGACAAACCGCGTTTGATGCCGACGTTTGAGTTGGCGATCAACAAAATCGCCAGCGCAAATAGAGGTAAACTGGCTGTTAAAAGTAAAGACAACGAAAACAATTGTTTACGTTTGGCGGCCGTGCGGCCGATTGCAAATTTACCGATCAGTAAAACGATAGAAAACACGATTGCTGACGTGAGCATCCAAATTGCCAGCACTGTTGCATTGTCCGGTGTTATGATGTTTTGCAGCATGGCTTACTCGCTTGACGAACGTTTTATTTTCTTCGTTTTGATTTCTGTTTTGCTTCGGCGCTATCGATGATCGCTTTAATACGACGCACTTCGTCCGGCGGAAGTTTCTCACCGTCGACCAACGACGAGACGAGCGACTCCGCGGAGCCATCAAAAACCAGATCTGCCAACCGATTAAGCATTGATTTTGCGGTTTCATCGCGAGATTGCGTCGCGGAATAGCGATAGGTATTGCCGACCTTGCGATACGCCAGCCAGCCTTTGTCTGCCAACCGAGTCATCATCGTTTGCACCGTGTTGCGGGCCAAGTCGCGCTCGGCGGCAAGTGCTTCGACGACCTCTAGCACCGTAATATCAGGCTGTTCCCAGATGATTTTCATGATTTCGACCTGATTTTCGGTCAATGGCGGCAGGTCGGACATTTGCTTATCCTACTTGTGTAATTAAAATGCCTACACTTGTAGTATTTCAGGTCACGAAGTCTTCGTCAATACTTTTGTTGACCTGGAAAGAAACTTCTTTCGAAGTATTTACAAAACGAAACGGGCGTCGATTTCGCAAATGTCATAAACGCGTATTAGCTAGATACCCATCGATTTGTTAGTCATTGAGAAAAAACATATTTTTTTTTGAAGAACTTTTTTGGCGGATCACCGTTCGAAACCGCGCGCCGATCATTTCTTGATGAACTTCGATTTGTGTACTTGGAATTCGTTGTCTGGCTGTTTTGTTCGGCTAGAATGAAATCGTTGTGGGTGATTCCATTCGTTGATCTCATCTAAAACGCAACATATCGATGCATGAAAATTCTCTTCTGCAAGTTTGGGGTTGATAACATGGACTATGTCTTGTCCGAAATACGAAAACAGTTGACAAAAATTGTTCGTTGTGAAAAAAACCATCAACATTCACCACGTTTTGATACTTCCGACGTGGTCCAGGATTCGTTGATTCAGGTTTCTAACGAAATTGACAACAAGGCGCCAACACAAGTGCCGCGGGCTTGGCTGCAACGAATCGCTATTGGGCATCTGGCCAAACATTTGCGCTATCATCATGCGCAAAAACGATCGGCCAATCGCGAGTGCCGCAAAAGCGAAATCGTCGAATGTCAATCAGCGGGCGCTGATCCTCTGGATGCGATCGAGCAGCACGAAAACATCGAACGAATGATTACGGCGATTGGGAAACTGGATGCGACCGCCCGTCAGATCGTTTTGATGCGGTACTTTGAGGGAGCCAGCTACGAGTCGATTGCCCAACAACTGGGGTTGACCGTTCATCGAGTGCGAACCGATCTGATAAACAGCTTGAAAAGCATTCGATTCGATATCGGAAATAATTCGTGATAATTGTACGGCAATTTATATGACTGAAATTTTCGGTGACGACAGCATCGCCCAATTGGAAAAACAATTAACTGAAGTCCTTCAAGGTCTGGATAAAGACATCGATGTTTTGTCGATCTTGGGCCAATCATTTTCGTTGGGAAAATATCGACTGCTGGAATTGTTGGACCGAGGCGGACAGGCCTACGTGTTTCGAGCGTTAGACCCAGACCTCGACAAAGAAGTCGTCATCAAGTTATATCGAAAGGGGATGACCGAATCCGAAAAAGCGGACGCGCTTCGCGAAGGTAGCGCGATGGCACAGGTCGAAAGCCCCAACATCGTTCAGTGTTTCGCAGTCGAAGAATATAAATCTGTTCCTTTTCTGGTGTTGGAATACGTCGAAGGTGTAACTTTAACCGAGTACGTTGAAAACAATCGCATTTCACCAGCGGATTCTTTGAGGTTGGTACGTCAGATCGCGACGGCCGTTGATGAAATTCATTCCAAGGGTTTTCTGCATTTGGATCTCAAACCCAGCAACGTGATGGTTTCCGCCGATGGTGAGCCGAAACTAATTGATTTTGGACTCGCCCAACCGTTGGACAAACTACACCGCAGCACTGGCCTCGGTTCGCCCGCTTTTATCGCTCCCGAACAATCGCGTCAGAACATTGATGAGATCGGCCCTGCAACCGACATATTTGGGCTCGGAAGCATTTTGTACTATTTGCTGACAGGACTTCCGCCATTTGTTGGTGATACCAAAGAGGAAGTCATTCAAGCGTCTCAGGAATACGACCTGGTTTCTCCCCAACGCTATGTCTCATCGATGCCGGATGCGCTGAGTGATTTCTGCCTCAAATGCTTGAGTGAATCGCCGGCCGAACGGTTCGAGACGATTGATGAATTTTTGACGGTTGCCAGATCGATCAAAATGCCAAAAGAATGGCAATGGTACCAGCATCCGATGTTTTTTGTGTTTCTGATAGTTGTTGGGTTGCTGATTACCGGTGCAGTTTGGTGGAGCCAATCTGGCGACACAGGCACGAGTGGCGTCAACGCGCATAAAGAAAGAGAACTACTAGTAACCAAATTAAAACAGCAAACCGCAAAATTGTCACGGCAGGCGTTTAACCATGAATTAAACGACGATTTCAATCATGCCGCAGAATTGCATCGCCAGATTTTAAGAATTGTCGAAGACAACGAGATGACTAAAGAACTCAACACTCACATGTTTCGCGCGCGACAGGACTTGGCGAGAAACCTGGAACGCTTGGGGAAATATGAGGCAGTGATCGACACTCGCCAAGAGATCATGAAAAGCTTTGGTGACTCGCCTTCAAAAAACGCTTCGTTGGTTTGGGACCGACCGCTGGTTGCTGCATTGCGTATACAAGCCAAATTGCCGCTTGAGAAACGTGGACGGCTCGAACGAGGCGTGACTTATCTGGCTTGTGCTAATGATCGCTTTGGGATGTTTTCAAACGAGAAACGACTGGAGTTTCTCAAAAAAGCAATCGCGGCCTATTCCGATGGAGTTGAAAATGATATTCGCATGGGACTTTGCTGCTATCGCCTGGCATCCATCTATTACGGCGCAAAAGACTTTGAACTCAGTCTCATCGAATTTCGGAAAGCCCATAAGATTTACAAAGCTCAACTGGGCGTTGATATGGCATCAACGCTCAAAGCGCTGCATTTTGTCGGGTATTGCCATATGATGCTCGACCGGTTCGACAAGGCAGAACCGATCTTTCGTGAGTGCATCCAGCTGAACCGGACGCAGTCATTTGACCTTGGGATGTTTCATGTCTCGTTCGGTGATCTGTTTCGAAAGAAGCGTGACTTTAAAGCAGCTTTTGAACAATTTGAAAAAGCTTACCAGGCGTACAAAACATATTCTGAACAAACGAGTCTCATTCAACATGAGATTTCCAAAGCAAAATTTGAAATTCCGCTGACTCTGAATCGACTTGCTGAAACAGCCATCGATATGAAAGACCTCGACCGAGCACGTTCCTATCTGGCGAAAGCCAAAAACGCATACCAAGAAGCCGAACAGTTGGCGTCGGGAATTACCAGTAAACGGATTAAAGACAAAATTCGTGAAATTCAAAACAACATCAACAGAATTCAACAATTGATCGACAATCAAAAAACGGACTCGCAGAATCAGAAATAGCAGAACAATGCACGTGATTTGATCTTCGGCATTCGTTTCAACTCGAGCATTTTTTCAGGTTTGCCAAAACCGACAAAACTCACTTCGGGTAGAATGGGGCGACAACTCCATCGAACAACGAGTGAAATATGAAAGCGACCGTTCTTTCTGTCTGCCTGGCGATTTTTTGGGTGATCACGTCTGTTGCTCCAGCACAGACCAACGATACGTTAAAACAGCGTCTGACACTTGAGTCGAAAAAGACGTCATCGGGGAAAATTTCGCGGGGCCATTTTCGCGTCTTTGAAAATCGCAAGGCTGGGAAGGGTCGAGAATTAGAACTCAACATCGTGGTTCTGCACGCAACGGGGAAAGATCCGCAACCTGACCCGGTGTTCTGCCTGGCAGGCGGGCCCGGGCAAGCGGCAGCGACGATTTGGCAGGGCTTTCAAAATCATTGGATGCGACGCGATCGCGATCTGGTGTTTGTCAATCAACGCGGCACAGGTGGGTCAAATCGATTGGCGTTTCCAAGGCGCGAAGCTGCCAGTCCGCAAGATTACTTGCGTCCGCTGTTAGAGGAGACCCGCGTCAAAAAAGCCGCTGAGACACTCAGCAAAAAATTTGATTTGCGTATGTACTCGACTCCCGACGCGATGGATGATCTCAATGAGATTCGGCAGGCACTCGGTTACAAAAAAATCAATCTCATCGGTGGTTCCTATGGAACGCGTGCGTCACTGGTCTATATTCGTCGGCACGGCGAAACCGTTCGCACAGCTATGCTGAATGGAGTTGCACCAATCGAGTTCAAAAATCCGTTGTACCATGCGCAGGAAGCTCAAATCGCACTGGACAAAATTTTTGATGAAATCGAAGCCAGTGAAAAATATCGAAAGGCGTTTCCCGATCTACGAAAAAAATTCAAGGAAATTTTAAAGCGGTTCGACGATGGTCCGATCAAGGTCGAGTTGAAAAATCGCCGAACAGGAGATCCTATTCAAGTAAAACTGTCCAAGTCCGTGTTTTGTTCATCACTGCGGTTGCAGTTGTATTACCTGAACACCAGTCGTCGGGTGCCCCTGATGTTATTGCAGGCTCATGCCGGAGATTTTAAACCGTTTGCGATCAGTGCCATTAATCGCAATCGATCGCTTGGAAATGCAATTGCGATGGGCATGCTGTTGAGTGTGACTGCGGCAGAAGATGTTGCTCGTATCGAGCCTGAAGAAATTGCATCAGCAACCAAAGATACGTTTCTCGGTGATGTGCGAGTCAAAAGCCAGATTGCAGCTTGCAAATTCTGGCCCAAGTCTTCCTTGCCGAAAAATTTTGGTTCTCCCGTCAAATCAAATGTCCAGACATTGATTCTGTCCGGTTCACTTGATCCGGTGACCGGCCCTCGTTGGGGCGAAGTCGTTCACAAGAATTTTCCCAACAGCGTTCATGTCGTAGCGCCTGGTGCACACGGTGTCGGCGGACCGTGTATTCAGACCATCCAAAGACAGTTTTTGAAAACCGGGACGGTCAAAGATCTGGATGTTTCATGCGTCAAAAAGATGAAAATGCCGCCGTTGGCGTTGCCCAAGAAAGATTGACACAAGGCTTTTGCCAAGCCTGATCTGTGAGTGGCGAGGCGCTATGTAGCGTTGATTAAATCGGAAAGCTATGAATTTGATGTGAGCGGCAAGGCGCTAGCCGCCGGTATTTGGGGGTTCACCGGCGGCTAGCGCCTCGCCGCCCACGATGTTTGCCAATGTCTGGAAGCTAGTTCGTTTTGATGATGTGCTCTCAAGGTTGCATTTATGTGCTGTTCTCGGCGGAATATTTTTCGATGTAGTTGGCGACCTTGATTTTTTTTCGAGTATTGGCGCTCGCCATATAACGGACCTTGCCAAATATTTGCCGCTCGGGCCCCCAAGCTCGATCGTAGCGTCCCAGCACCCAAAATATTCCGCTGTAAGAATTTGGATTGCGCCCGTCCAGGGCGTATTTGTTATTTAACTCGATCATAATTTCCAAAGCGGCTTGGGGAGACCGTGTCCAATGTAAAATTTTTTTGCCCCATAACATTCGCAGATAGTTGTGGATACGACCTTCGCGAATCAGTTGGCGTTGGGCAGCGTTCCAAAGCTCGTCGTGAGTTCGAGCTTGCTCAAAATCTTCCAGTTCGTAGATATGCTCTCGGTGATCCGAAGCGTGTTTTGCCAATGTCTTTTGAGCCCAATCTGGCAGCGAGGAATATTGATCGAAATCATCTCGCAACGCGCACATGTTGTAACCCAATTCGCGCCAAGTGATCAGTTCATCCAAAAACGACTCCACCTCTTCGTTGGCACCCCACCAACCGGACGAACTTCCGGTAGCTTTTTCCGAAACCTGATCTGAATTCCACAGGGCCGCTTTGGCGACTTGATGAAAAACCTGATGCGCCGAGAGATGCCCAAAATGCAAATAAGGTGACAGCCCGCTGGTCACTTGTTTTTCTGGTTCGTTTCGCGAATGGATGTACTGTCCAAGTCCCGTTTTGACAAAATCTCGCAACCGTTGCACGGCAGATTGAGAACCGCCACGAATGCTTGACACCGCAACCGAATGATCAATCGGAAATTTTGCCACCTCGGCAGCAATGTCGCGAATCGAACTCAGGTCAACGGGTTTCCATTTTTTGCGAATCGATTCAGGGATCGAACGCAGTGCCGGCAATTTTTTTCTGGCCAACGGATTGGCTTTGGGAACATCGCTCAAATGAGGCAATAAATTTTTTTGCAGGTAACGCCGAAAATCAACCGCGCGGCTAAAAACTCGATCGGTCACTCGCATTGGCAGTAATCCGTTGGAATCCACCGACTCCAACAGAATGTTGGTTTGCCTGGCTGCGGCTGCCACCATCTTGGGTAGAAAAAAGCAGGGGAAATCATCTGTCACAACGACACACGCCCGTTTCATCAACGCTTTGAGCAACCCTTTGCCTTGATCGGGTGTTCGTTCCAGGTAGGGATAGTAGGTCACGGGTTTGTCGGCAAAAGCCGCAGCGTTATCCATCATTCCTTGAATAACAAATCCGTGAATCCGGCCGCTGGCCCACGGATAGCCGCTACGTAGCGCTTCGAATACCAACAACGGCTTTCCCAAAGCGCTTGCCCAGTCGATTGCCCGCTGCAAACTGAAATTCCAGGTTGCCCGCCGATGCGCGATCATCCAATACAACACGTATTGGCCATCGACTTTAACGATTGGCTTTGGATTTCCGGTTGTCAGCGTTGTGATACGGCAATTGGGCACGTCGCTTTTGATTTGCTGCCAATCATGCATATTTCGGTTGCTCAGGTGTTAACGTTCGAGACGGGTGAGTGCGTTACGAATCACAAAATGGTCAATCCACTGACCGAAATCGCTCGTGTTTCCTAACCGTTCCATACGATATCAGAACGGTGTTGTCGGAATCGTGCCCACGAGCCCCCAACACCAAGGAATCGCCGTCAGAATCTGGTCTGGAAAGGACTTCCATGTCGGCTACATCCTCGAACAAACCGTCATCGCAAATTGCGACCTTCGTTCTGGTACCAATCGGTTTGTTATTCATTATCTTGGTGACGCCCAGCGGAATCGACGGTCAATCGCTGCTGGGGAAAATACTGAGTCAGGATTCGAGCGAAGCCCATTTGGACACGGAATCGAATTCGTCAAACGTTGCCAACCAGGAATACTCGATGCGAAGTATGACAGGTGACAACGGGTCACCGACACAGGTTCCCGCATCCACATCGCCAGAAATTCGCGTGGCCGAAGACTGGTTGCAAAAAACGGGTCTCCCGTCGATCAATGCCAACCAATAAATCAACCGCCTATTTTTTCGACTCCCATGATCGGCTGGAGCACCGGCGGTATATTCACCGACCCGTCGGAGTTCTGGTGGTTTTCTAAAATCGAGATCAATGCACGACTCAACGCAATGGCTGTTCCGTTGAGTGTATGAACAAAGTGCGTGCCTTTGGTTCCTTCTTTTTTGAAACGAACTTTTAATCGCCGCGATTGATAATCGGTACAGTTTGATGTACTGGTAACTTCACCCCACTCTCCACCATCGCCACGACCGGGCATCCATGCTTCGAGATCGAATTTTCGGTAGGCCGGTCCGCCGAGATCTCCCGTTGCGGTATCGACAACTCGATAAGGTATTTCCAAAGCATCGAACAAATCGCATTCGATATCGCGCAATTCATCGTGCAGCGCATCGCTTTGTTCGGGTAAACAAAACGCGAACATTTCAACTTTGGTAAATTGATGAACGCGATAAAGGCCCCGCGACGCACGTCCCGCAGCGCCAGCTTCGGTTCGATAACAATGGCTGATGCCGCAGATTTTGATGGGCAGATCCTCGTCGCTGAGTGTCACTCCGCTGTATAACCCGCCCAACGTAATTTCAGCTGTTCCAATCAGCGACAGCGCAGAATTTTCAATGCTGTAAACCTGCGTTTCCGGACCCCGAGGATTAAAGCCGATTCCTTGTAACACTTCATCGGTTGCCAAGTCTGGAGTCATCGTGGGAACGAACCCCCGTTTGACCAACTCTGTCGTTGCCCACTGTTGGAGTGCCAGATCCAACAAGACAATCTCGTTTTTTAGAAAATAAAAGCCCGATCCGGTGGTCCGCGCTCCGCCTTCGAAATCAATCCAGTCCCATTTTTGTCCAAGTTCGACATGGTCCTGCGGTTTGAAATCGAATTGACGCGGCGAAAATTTTCCGCGAGAAATTTCGAGATTGGATTTGTCATCGACGCCGATCGGTGCGTCGGGATGGGCCATGTTAGGAATGATTAATTGGATGGCTGCCACCTGTTCCTCGAGCACATCATGTTCCGCTTGAGCTGCCGCTTTTTGTTCGCGCAATTTTCTGGCTTCTTCCTTGATCGCCTCTCGTTCCTCCGGTGGCGCCGAGCCTATTTTTTTTGAAAGTTCGTTGGCCTGACGATTTAGTTCTTCGGCAAGTTGAAGTTTTGATTTTCGCTGGGTCTCTAATTCGACAAAGTGATCGATATCAGCATCCATGCCGCGATTGACGCAGTTTTGTTTCACCGCTGCGGCATTTTCGATGATAAATTTTCGGTCGAGCATCGATGTTTCTTTCGTCGGTTATGTATTCATGATTGACAAACCGAATCGTCAGGTGATCTTCCGTGTTGATCTTGCTAACG
Organism: Pirellulaceae bacterium; assembly: GCA_028280445.1. Taxonomy (GTDB): domain Bacteria; phylum Planctomycetota; class Planctomycetia; order Pirellulales; family Pirellulaceae; genus JANQLU01. Next base: position 185,896 of record JANQLU010000093.1, read on the forward strand.
CTTCGCAATTGTGAAAATGGATATTTTAAATTCCGCGGCTCTATAAATCAGGTATGACAAATTCAATCGACTGGGGTTCAGCCGCGGTTACACACGAATCTCAGCAAGTTCCGCCCATAGGTGAGCACTGGCTTTGATGCCACGATGAAAATCGGAAAGTGAAAATCTTTCGTTGGGGCTGTGCATGTTGTCGTCATCTTGCCCCCAGCCCAACAGCAACGTGTCGATGCCGAGTTTTTCGGTGAACGCCGTCACCACGGGAATCGAACCGCCAGTTCGAATAAAGCAAGGTTTCGTCCCAAAACCCCGTTCGATCGCTTCGGCTGCCGCCGCCATGAAAGGACTGTCGAGATCGACCGTAACTCCTCGGGCACCGTGCATGGGAATTAACTCCATCTCAATCCCCGGCGGGCAGATTTCTTTCAAATATGATTCCAATGACGCCAATATTTTTTGGGGATCTTGGTTGGCGACCAAACGACAACTGAATTTTGCTCCCGCTTTTGCCGGTAAAACCGTTTTTGCACCTTCGTCTTGGTAACCGCTCCACAAGCCATTGATATCAAACGTCGGGCGGCTCCAGCGTCGCTCAAGCGTGGTAAATCCGGCTTCGCCGCTCAGTTCCGAGACGCCGATTTGTTTCATATATTCCTGCTCATCAAAATTGAGATCATCAAACTGTTTTCGCTCGGCGTCGGTCATTTCCAGAACTTCATCGTAGAAACCAGGAATCTGAACCCGACCATTTTCGTCAATCAGTTTTGCGAGCATTTGCGTCAGGGCATTGGCCGGATTGGTGACCGAGCCGCCGAATGCGCCGGAGTGCAAGTCCTGGTTAGGACCTTGGAGGCGTAATTCGTAATAGGAAATGCCTTTCAATCCGTAAGTGATGGCTGGCCGCTCGGGTCCGTACATCGAACCATCGCTAATCACGGCAACATCGCAACTGATTTTTTCGATCGCCGTCGGTTGACCGGGTTGATCGTATTTTCCGGCCAAAAACTCCATCAATCCTTTGCTGCCGCACTCTTCTTCACCCTCAATCAAAAACTTGATTTGAACGGGCAGCTGGTCAGCCGTTTCTTTCCAGGCTTGGGCACTGATAATGTGGGTTAAAAACTGGCCTTTGTCGTCGGTTGCTCCACGAGCGAACAAATAGCCGTTTCGAACATGCGGTTCAAACGGTGGAGTTTCCCATTCGTCCAACGGATCTGGCGGCTGAACATCATAGTGTCCGTAAACTAAAACGGTGGGAGCGTTTTCAATCGGGGGACTTTGAGCAAATACAATGGGATGGCCGACCGTTTCGATGATTTCGGTTTCAAACCCGATCGATTTCAATCGTTCGGCGATCCAGTTCCCTGCCCGCTGGACATCGTCTTTATAGGCGCTGTCGGTACTGACGCTGGGAATGCGCAGCAGTTCACATAAATCATCTTCGAATGCTTGTTTGTTTTGCTCGATGTAAGTTTCCAGTGGGAGAACCATATTCATTTTCCGGGGGTCAAAATGCTGGCATTGAGGGTGGTTCCAACGTTTTTTTGAAGCAAATTCAAAATGGGGATAGAAATGCCTGTTTTTAGCTGGTTTATCAATATAGCGATTTGACAGAATGTCGGCTATGAGCACTCAGGACAGCGTTTTTCCCCACAAATTGTCCACTTCAGGTTTTTGAACCTTTCGATCGTCGACTGTGTCAGTTCCAGTGAACGATTCCTTCGGGAGACCTTGACCACACGGCTACAAAAGTTATCAATTCTTGACGTATTACCGATACAAAGAATTTGCGAAAAACACTGTGGTTCGTGTAAACTAATTTATCCGTATTCTTTTGACTGTTTTCACGTGCGAGCGTCGGTTCACACCAAATAGTGATCGAATAGAGTTCTTTTAAAATGTCAGATTTTTCTTCCGTCGCAGTAGTTGATCCTGTTGTTAGACCCCGCCAACAGCAGAAAAAACGTCCCAAACGCCAACCTCGATATCATGTCGTACTCTGGGATGATGACGAACATTCCTATGAATACGTGGTTTTGATGATGCAACAGTTGTTTGGCCACACGTTCGAACAGGGCTTTGAAATTGCTCGCAATGTTGATTCTGCGGGGCGTGCTGTCTGTTTGACGACAACCAAAGAGCATGCCGAGTTCAAACGCGATCAAATCCACAGCTTCGGCCGCGATCAGTTAATCCCACGATGTGCCGGTTCGATGTCGGCCTCGATTGAACCGGAAACGAGCGAGTGACAGCAAAATTACAAACCGTCACCCTCGGTTGCAAAGTTAATCAATACGAAACACAGTTTGTTCGCGAAGGCCTTCACAAAATCGGTTATACCGATGCGGGAGAAGAGCCAGCCGATGTTTGTATTGTCAATACATGCACGGTGACCAACGAAGGCGATGCTAAAAGCCGTCAGACGATTCGAAAAATGCATCGCCAAAACCCGGATGCTCGAATTGTCGTCATGGGTTGTTACGCCACACGATGTCCTGACGAGGTTGCTCAATTACCGGGTGTCGAAGAAGTCGTGACCGACAAACGGGAGTTGGCAGATTTGCTGGGGCGGTTCGGTGTCGTCGATATTCCGACCGGCATTTCCGGGCTGAGTGGGCGAAGTCGCGCTTACGTCAAAGTCCAGGATGGCTGTCTGCTCAAATGTAGTTATTGTATTATTCCCAAAGTTCGCCCGGACATGTACAGTCGTCCGGCCGACGAAGTGCTGGATGAAGTTCGAAATCTTTACGAACGAGGGTTTCGTGAAGTTGTTTTGACCGGCATCCACCTCGGACATTACGGTGTCGATTTCAATTTCAAAAAACCCAAATCCGAATGGACACGGTTGTCGACCTTGGTGCGGCAGATTTGTGAACTCGATGGCGACATGCGGGTGCGATTGTCGAGTATCGAGGCGACTGAAATCACCCGCGAACTACTGGAGGTCATGGCCGCATATCCGAAAAAGGTTTGTCCGCATTTTCACGTCTGTTTGCAAAGTGGCAGCGATCGAATATTAAAAGCGATGAAGCGTCGTTGGGGTGCCAAGCGTTTTGTTGACCGTTGTAAACTGGCCGCCGAAGTTTTGGACCAGCCCGCTTTTTCGACCGACGTCATTGTTGGTTTTCCTGGAGAGACTGAAGACGATTTTCAGCAGAGTATGGAAGTTTGCCAGGAGATTGGGTTCAGCAAAATTCATGTTTTTCCATTCAGTCCGCGCCGTGACACTCCGGCTGCTGAAATGGAAAACCAGGTTACCAAAGCGATCAAAGGACAGCGCGGTAAACGTATCGCCGAACTGGAAACCGAATTGCGTGACCGCTATTTTGCGTCACTGGTGGGCAGACGTTTGCAGTTGTTGGTCGAAAAATGCGAATCTGAAAATGATGTGGCAGTATTGACGGGGACGTCGTGTCGCTATGCACCGGTTGAGGTTACGGTTCGTTCACCACAAGCAGAACGTTTGGTCGGCAGCCTGATCGACGTCGACATTAAAACTGCAAAAGCCGATCGTGTGATTGGCGAGATGGTGGTTTAACCGACTGGTGTTGTGGAGCGCGGACCCGGCCACGGTAGACTGGCAGTCTGCGGATCTTCGAGACCGAGACGTTTCATTTTTTTGTACAGTGTGGTTCGGTTGATTCCCAGTTCATCGGCTGTTGCATTGCGATTCCAGTTGTTGCGGCGCAACGATTGCAAAATGATCTGTCGTTCTGGGGTTTCCAACGCTTGCTTTAATGTCATCGGACCGGTTCGAGACACGGTTGGAATCGTCGCGGCACCACCGATGACTGATTCGGGCAGATCTTCGACGGCAATCCGCGATCCTTTGCCGAGCAGCACGGCTCGCTCGATGACATTTTGCAACTCGCGAACATTGCCGGGCCAAGTGTACGATTGCAAAGCGTTGAGAGCATTGGCTTCGAATCCTTCGACCTGTTTTCCCGTTTCCCGACAAACGTTTTTGAGGAAGTGGTCTGCCAGTGCTGGAATGTCGGAAGTCCGATCACTGAGCGACGGCAGCTCCAGATTGATCACGTTGATCCGGTAGAACAAATCTTGTCGAAATCTCCCTTCGTCGACGGCTTTGGACAGATCTTCGTTGGTTGCCAGGATCACGCGCGTGTTGACTTCGAAAGTTTTAGAGCCGCCCACTTGTTCGAATTGAAATTCTTGTAACACGCGAAGCAGCTTGACTTGCATACTTGGCGAAGCTGTTCCAATTTCATCGAGAAAAATGGTACCGCCATCGGCTTGTTTAAATTTGCCTTCTTTGTTTCCGGTCGCACCTGTAAAGGCTCCGGCAACATGGCCGAACAATTCACTCTCAAGTAGATTTTCTGGAAGTGCGCCACAGGCAACTTCGATAAATGGGCCGTCTCGTCGCTCACTGGCTCGATGAACGGCTCGAGCGATCAGCGATTTACCTGTTCCGCTTTCACCGGTAATCAAAATCGTTGCTTTTGTATTTGCAACGCTGTCGATCATTTCGAATGTCCGTTGCATTCGCGGATCGTTGCCGACAACGTTATCCAGGCCGAATCGCGTGTCGAGTTGAGCCTTGAGTGTTTTGTTTTCCTGGATGACTTGACGTTGTGACAGTGCCCGCTCAATGGACAACATTAATTCCTGGTCGATCAGCGGTTTTGTCAGCAAATCAAATGCTCCCGCACGGATCGCTTCGACGCCAGTATCGATAGTTCCGTATCCGGTAATCAAAATAACGCTCACTTGAGGGCGTTGTTGGCGGATTTCGCGCAGAACGTCAAAACCATCTCCATCGGCCAGGCGCAAGTCGACCAAGGCGAGATCCAGCGGTTTACCGCTTGCCAGTTGCTGCCTGGCAGCGTTTACACCGTCGGCAGGCGTCACTTCATAGCCGCAAGATTCGAGCCACCCGCCCATCGATTCGAGCAGGTGTTTGTCGTCATCGACGAGTAAAATGGACGCCAGCGGTTTTGATTTATCATTCATGTTTTCAACCAGTGATGGTTCGTTGCAACCCAAGTGGATTTTTCCAACGGTATTCATGTATGTAGGTTATGGCTTGGCAGGAGCAAACGTTTGTGTTGTTTTTTAACGACAACAAGGGTGAAAAAATGAAACATTGAGACCAGCTGGTATTTTTGTAACGAATGTCATAATGCGAACACGAGGTGAAAAAACAGCCACCAACTCCTACGGGGGACTCGTTTGGGGAAGGATGTCGAGCTATGTTTTTTTATGTCTCACTCACTTCCGGTCTCGAAAGCGGAATGCGGTTTGGTGCCTCGTCAATCTAGTTGTTCAAATACGTTCGGAGTGCGTTTGAGATAACTTTGTACTTCTACCACGCATGGGTCTCGTGACCCAGTTCGAGGAGCGTTCATGCCGATCAGGCTATTGATTGTCGATGACCACCCGGTTGTACATGCCGGTTTGGCGGTACTATTTCAAGGCACCCAGATTGAAATCGTTGGGCAAGCCTACCATGGTGCCGAAGCCATCAGGCAGTTTAAAGACGTACGGCCTGACGTTGTGCTGATGGATGTCCGCATGCCCGAAAAAGATGGGCTGCAAACGCTGGAAGAAATCCGCAACGAGTTTTGTGATGAAAAAATCATCATGTTTTCAACTCACGACAATCCAACTTATGTGGCTCGGGCCATTGCGTTAGGTGCAGACGACTACATTCTCAAAACCAGTTCCGAAACTGAATTGGTGGCCGCCATTGAACGCGCGGTCAGCGGCCAACCTCCCCGCGACGACGGGTTGTTTCAAAAAGTCAAAATATCAATGCGGCGACGGCGGGATCAATCCGACGAACACATGCCGCTGACCAATCGCGAAGTTCAAGTTTTGCGCCATGTTTCATTGGGACTGAGTAATCGCGAAATCGGAAAGTCGTTGGACATTAGCGTTGAAACCGTCAAGGAACATGTTCAAAATATTCTTCGCAAACTGGATGTCAACGATCGAACACAAGCCGCGGTCTGGGCCGTGAAACGCCAAATGGTTTGACGATCTCCAATCGCAAATTGACATGAATCGGCCGGTGAATAACATGTCGATGAATCCATGCTCGACTTGAATACTCGATCAACGAGCCCAGAACGCATCCCCAGTTTGGCCTCTCCGGTGGGGACAAAAATCTGAATTTGACAAACTCGTACTTTTTCTATCATTCTCGTTCGAAAAAAGTTGCGATTACGTCGACGCCCACTACAATGCGCCGGCGGGATTGTAAAATTCCTTTCTCAACCTGGCAGTGGACATGCAAAACGACGCTTCAGAATCGTTGGCCAATGAAAATAGCCAAACCTTGAATGACGACGAAATTGTCACGAAAACAACGAGCAGTCGCCGCAAGTTTCTCCATCTAACCAGCGGTTACTTGATTGGGTCGGCCGCCATCATTGCCGGCTGTTACCAATCCTCGAATAAGTCCAAGCCCACGTCACAAGAGCCAGTTGAAAACAATGCCAATGTCGAGATGATCAGTACCTCCTGGTCAGATTCAACCGTCGACGACAACGACAAACGGCGACTCAAGGATGTCGGCTCGGCTCACGATGGCACGGACAAAACGACTTATCGTGACCCCTTCAAAACCAAAGACAAAAAAAAGAAAAAGAAGAAAAAATCTGAATGAGGCCAATTCGTTTGGTGGCGTGCAGCGTGATGCAACTGATGAATCGCTCAATCAGATCGACTTGATTTCGCTGGTCCGCTGTTATGCAACATTTACAATCTGTCGATTCGGCGCTCGACTGGATGATTGATCCCATAAGTTCTGATACGTTTCTCTCCACGTATTGGGAATCTCAGCCGTTAACCATTGTTCGCGACGATCCGGATCACTACGCGTCGCTGTTGTCGCTCGATCAGATCGATCGTGTTCTTGCCGACCATTCCGTCCGATATCCAGACATTCATCTGGTGAACCGTAAAAGCGAAATCAACAAACAGGACTACGCGGGCAACCGCGGAGTGATTGATGTCGCCAAACTCTATCAGTTGTTTTTTTCCGGATCGACCGTCATCCTGGATTCGCTTCACGAACGAATTCCCGCGCTGGGTGAGCTTTGTCGTCATTTGGAATCGCAGTTCTGCATGCCGTTTCAAATGAATGTGTACATGACTCCGCCAAATGCGCAGGGGTTTCCACCGCATTTTGATACACATGATGTTTTTGTTTTGCAGATCGCGGGGTCGAAACACTGGTCGTTTTACGAATCGAATGTTCCGCTTCCGCTGAGCGGGCAAGATTTTGACGAATCTGAACTCGACGAAAATTCGCGTTCGAAAGAATTCGATCTTCATGCGGGCGACATGGTGTACATCCCGAGAGGACTGGTGCATGACGCACAATCAACAGATGAAATCTCGTTGCATATCACGGTTGGTGCGCTAGCTTTTACTTGGACCGATTTTTTTCTCGAAGCGATATCCGAGGTTTGTCTCAACGATGAAAATCTTCGGAAATCGCTGCCCATCGGTTTTGCGCGTTCGGATTTCGACCGATCCGACGCTCAACGGGTTTTTAACGAATTGCGCGCCAGAGTCATTGATGCCATGGATTTTGATTCGACGTTTGACGCATTTGTAACGGAAATGGCATCATCTCAACGAACCAATTTGCGAGGACAAATGCAACAGTTAGCGCGACTGGACGAGATCACGGAAAATGATTTCGTGGATACGCAAGCCGATTTGATTGTCAATTTTCGTCAGGACGCCGAATCCATTCGTGTCATTTTTTTGGACAAAGAAATTTGTTTTCCCGCGCGTGTAGCTGAAACTGTACGGTTTGTGTTCAGTCAATCTCGATTCAAGATTGGTGATTTGCCCGGGGATTTGGACGCTGCCGGGAAACTCGTTTTGATCAAGCGATTGATTAAAGAAGGGTTGGTGGTGGTTGTTCGGGAGGGCGAAGCTCCCGCCGAGACTAAAACCAGGTGACGGGGAGGCTCACGCGGAGGTGCAGAGACGCAGAGGTCAGGGTGGAAAGGGTTTGCGGTTAAGAGATATTGTGGAGGCTAAATACGTGTTCGCGGCTCAGCAGGAGCTTCGCCCTCCCAAAAACAACATGCCGGCGGCTCAGCAGGAGCCTGATCCTGTGAGCGGCGAGGCGCTAGCCGCCGGTTTGTGAGCGCTTCGTACCGGCGGCTAGCGCCTTGCCGCTCACGATGGTGTCTCACCCCAATGCTAACGTTTTCGTTCAAAATGTTGATTGATGGCGGCGGCGATGCCGTTGAGATCGTTGCCAAAATGATTGGCGAAATCTGCCCAACGTTGCCGATCGGTATACTTCGAAAAACTGCTTCGCGTTGCCGTTTTTTTCAGGTAGCGTGAAAACGCTTCGGGCTTGGTTTGGCTGAGGAAATAGGTCAGTGCCCAGGATACCGTGTACGCATTGGTTTGCTCGGTTTTGAAAACTTGATCGCTGACAATCAATTTTTTAAGGACATCGACAAATTTCTTTTCCGCCAACAATTTTTTTGCGTTCTGCAGATACGCTGCGTGCACGCGGTCTTTGTATTGCCTGTAGCGATGCCTTTCGCGAATGCCGGGCGCTTCGAACATCACCGCGATGCCTTCTCCAACCCAGACGGGCGGCGGAGCGAATCGGTTTTGCACGCCGGTATTGAATGCCAGTTGATGTGTTATTTCATGAATGATGGTGCGCCGGTTTGCTTCTGAGTTGGCTCCTGACGAAATGGATCGATCGTAAGTCAAGATTCGGTTGTTCACGAGCATATAAACTCCGACAATCGAGCGCTGAGCCCGAAATCCCCGCTTGCTGGTGTACGCGTCAAACTCCGAACGTTTGTTGAAGACAATCGCCATCAGTGGGAATTCAGGTGATTTCATGCGAATCCCGAGACTTGAAAAATACGCAACAAATTGTGCGTACGTTTGCTCAAACAATTTGACCCATCGTTTCCCTTGGCCTTTGGGGTGGACAATGACGAAATGGCGGGTGGGAGTAACCTGGTACGCCCGTCCGTGAATCTCACCGAGTCGTCGAACAAATTTATCAAAGGTGTAGGGTGCAAACTGTTCAGAAATTTTTTCGATCTTTTGGATATTGGCCAAAGAAACATATTTGATGCTGCCGTCACGGCGCAGCATCACTAGATTTTTGGAATCTTGAACAATGGGCCAACCAATTTCAGTTTTAGAACCGACGTGGGCACGAACAGTATATCGCTTTTTTTGAGCGTCAATTCTGTTCGGCAAACAGCTACAAACGCTTACAGCAATAATGATAAATGCGAGGAAATGCACAGGTTTCTCCAGTCATTGGGTCAGTTCAAACGTAGCTTACAATTCGCCGTTTCAAGTGGAACGATTGTGATGTTTCAGTCGAATATTTGAATTACAACCGATTTAAGCAGTAAAATGGGACCGTCTATTTTTCGGAGAAAAAAATGAGTAAGTGTTTTATCGTTGCATTGGTTTTTGGCCTGATGATTCAAACGGCTACGGTGGCCCAGGAAAAAATCGACAAGCAGGTTAAAAAATTGGTTACCCAGTTGAAATCCGATGACAAAGAAACCGTTTCTGATGCAACAGAAAAATTGATTGAACTAGGCGTGCCGGCGCTGGACACGTTGGAACAATCGGCGGAATTGGCGAACGACGAATTGAAAAAAACCTTGGTCTCGATTCGCGACAAAATTGAGCAAATCCAGGGTGAGAAAAAAGCGAAATCGACGACGGTGACACTCGAAGGTGAAATGTCGTTGGCAGATGCGCTCAAAGAACTTTCCAAACAAGCTAAAACGACCTTTACCGTGCAAGGCGAGTCGGCCGAAGGCAAACTTGAATTGTCCATGAAAGATGTGCCGTTTTGGAACGCGATCGACGAAATCATGGATCAGGCAAAAATGCAATTGAGTGCCTACGGTGGTGAAAACGGACAATTGTCCCTTGTGCGTCGTCCCGAAGATTTCGAAGATTTCATCGGCCGCACCGCTTACAGCAATGGTTTCCGTGTGGTGATCAAACGCATCGAAACGTCGGTGGATTACGATGATCCGACGAACGACGGCACCAACATCCGGCTGCAAATCAACTGGGAGTCGCAAATTAAACCGATCGCCATTGAGCATTCGCTCAAGGACATCAAGGCCATTGACGAATACAAAGACGAAATCAAAGTGCGATTTCCAATCGGCCCGCAGGGGCCCGACAAAGAAGCTGTGATGAGCGAAACGGTCCAATCCGACATTCCAGTCACCGAGATGTTTTTGCCATTGGAATTGATCGATCGAAAAATCAAGCAGATCGACAAATTGACGGGTACTATTAATGTGTTGATGCCTGGGCGAGTTGAGACGTTTGATTTCGGCAATGTCGGCAAAATCAAGGGAGAAAAGAAAGTTCAGAAAGCTCGTGCCGCCGTGACGTTTCTCGGGACGGAAAAAAACGACGAATTGCAATCGGTCGGTTTAAACATCGAGTTTGACGAAAATGCCAACCCGTTGGCGCTGCACCGCGGTTGGATTTTGGATAACGAGGTTTATCTCGAAGACGCCAAAGGGGTCAAACACAAACCGATTGGCTCGGAACAAACGTTATTGGCAGAAAACAAAATCAATATCAATTATTTTTTCGAAGTGGATCCGGCAGAACACAAATTAGTTTACAAATCGCCAGTCAAGTTGGTAAAAATTCCGGTCAAATACACTTTAAAGAAAATCATTTTGCCTTAGTTGAGGAGAACAGATTTGAGAATTTCCGTGGGCATCTTCGGATGGTTGGTTGCTGTATTAATCAGCCAATTCGCGTTCGGACAAAATCAACAAAATCCTCATGATGTTGTGGTAGCCACCGTTGGCAATGAACAGGTAACACTGGCGCAAGTCCAAGTCCAGTTGCGTGCAACACTCGGCAAGCGTTCGGTGACCGAAAAAGCCAAACCGATTCTGATGGCGGCGGCCGCCAGGCAATTGGTCAATCAACTCCTGGTGACCGCTTATCTGAGCGATTCAAAACATGCTGCAAACAAAGATCAAGTCAATTTGCGAATCGAGCAATTGACCAACGAGTTGGCAAAGACGGAAACCAAATTGGCGGATTTTCTCAAACAGCGAAACCAGACGATGGATGGTCTCAAACAGCAAATTCGCTGGCAGACCTGTTGGTCATCGTATCTCAAAGAACATTTGACCGACAAAAATCTGAAACTGTTTTTTGACAACAACAAAAATAAATATGATGGAACTCAGATACGCGTTGCACACCTGATTCTGGGCAAAGCGCCTGACAACAGCTCGGATGCGGGTAAGTTAATCGCCCGGGCCAATGCCATCAAAGCGCTGATCGACCAGTCCAAAATCAGCTGGGAAGCAGCTGTAAAAAAACATTCGACCAGTGAAACGAGTCGAGACAAGGGAGGAGATATCGGTTGGATCCAGCGATATCAACCGATGCCGGAAGTGTTTTCAAAAGCGGCTTTTCGCTTGAAATTGAACGAGGTCAGTTCGCCCGTCGAAACCAAATTCGGTGTGCATTTGATTAAATGTCTGGAGATCAAGCCCGGTAGCAAGACATTGTCCAAAGTCAAAAAACAAGTGTCGGCAGGTGCGACCCGGTTTTTGTTTGATCGGATTGTTCGGCTCCAGATGGCAAAAACCAAACCGCGATACACGGGCAAGTGTCCCTACTTTGATCCTGACAGCGGCAAGCTCGTCAACCAACAATAGTTGAATTGCTGGTTTCACATTCTCGGCGGTTGATACGTTTCGACTGGCGTAAATTCGTCTTGGCCAATTGTCGATGTTTTAAATGCTACAAGTTACAGCTGTTGTAATGTCTGGAATTTGGCGTTTTTGGCCCGCCTTCTGTGCTTAACTGTTAATTGCCATAGGTTCCGGTTAGATTAACACCTGATTTGTTACGACGTTCTGATGGGTTGATGGTTCATGAAATCGAAAAAACGATTGGCGCTGCATTGGCAAATTTTGATTGGCATGATTTTAGGAATCGCGCTAGGAATCATTGCTGTTTATGCGGACGGAAGTTTCATTGGGATGCTTGTCGAATTCGCAACGGTCGAGTCCAAGGAAAACTTGCCCGATGAAGAAGGGGTCTATTTCGCGGAAAAGTCCTCCGAGTATTTTTCAGTCAAAGTTGATCCCGACGATTCAACAAAAACCATTGTCAAAGCCTACAAGCCGTTTCGGGGTTTTGTGACCAATTGGATCAAGCCTTTTGGCACGATTTTTATTAATCTGCTCAAGATGATTGCGATCCCGCTGATCATCGCGTCGCTGATTAAAGGCGTTTCGGATCTGAAAAACATTTCCCGGCTTTCGACGATGGGCGGCCATACAATCATTCTGTATTTGTTTACTACGATTGTTGCGGTCACGATTGGTTTGGTCATTGTGAACGTTGTTCGACCTGGCAGCGGATTTTCCAAAGAAACTCGCGACAACCTGACGGCTCAGTTTCAGGACTCGGCGAAAGAGAAAATCGATAATGCTGAGAAGCAGAAGGAAAAAGGCCCTCTGCAACCGCTGGTAGATCTGGTACCTGATAATGTGATTGGTGCATCAACCGCCAATGGCAACATGCTGAAGGTGATCTTTTTTGTCATCTTTTTTGGGATCGGACTGATTTTGGTCGATCCTAAACGGGCTGCGCCGGTAAAAGCGTTTTTCGACGGATTAAATGAGGTCATTCTCAAACTGATTGATTTAATCATGTTAGCGGCGCCATATGGTGTGTTTGCCTTGCTGGCGGCACAAGTCGTTGCCACGCCGTCTTTGGATATTCTGGTTGGACTGTTGAAATATTCGGCGTGTGTCGTGGTTGGGTTGGGGATCATGATGTTTGGAATTTATCCGACGCTGGTAAGAGTTATGACCGGACGCGGATACGGATTCTTTTTCAAAGGTATTGGCCCGGCTCAGCTATTGGCTTTTTCGACCAGCAGCAGCGCCGCCACGTTGCCCGTCACGATGGAACGCGTCGAAGAGCATTTGGGTGTCGAGCGAGAAGTCTCCAGTTTTGTGTTGCCGATCGGGGCGACAGTCAACATGGATGGAACCAGTTTGTATCAAGCGGTCGCCGCAGTCTTTATTGCACAAGCGACAGGGTTTGATTTGTCGCTGGGTGATCAGATCACGATCGTGCTGACGGCAACTTTGGCGTCGATCGGATCGGCAGCCGTTCCGGGCGCCGGAATGGTCATGTTGGTCATTGTGCTCGGTGCGATCGGTGTTCCCGAAGCGGGTTTGGCATTGATTTTTGCCGTCGACCGGATTTTGGATATGTGTCGTACGTCGGTCAACGTCACGGGTGACGCAACCGTTTCTATGTTGGTTGCCAAAAATGCTGGAAAGCTGGGAGACCCGCACACGAAAGAATGGGATGACTATTACAAAGACAAAGAGTCAGACGTCGATGTGAATGAAGACGAATCGACAGAAGAGTGATTTAGTGTAGGGCCGGTTCCTACCGGCCATTTCAAAAAAAAAGGTCGGCCAATTCAAAAATGGCCGGTGGGAACCGGCCCTACTCTATTTATTTGAATCGTCCAAACGCTGGGTCAATCGCGCGACTTGGAGTTCGAGTCGTTTGATCTCTCGAATGGTGCTGTATTTTTCGATTTCCATCCAAGCCCAGATTTTCAACATGCTGACAACCGCCATACTGAATCCAAAACTCATCGCCCAGCCAATCAGCGATTTGGTTTCTTCAGATTGCGTAAACATCCACAAAGAGTAAATTCCAACTCCCATGAAAACAGTCACGACAACCATCACCATGACATTCAACCAGCGGTTGCGAGTTTTCAGCAATTGCAAACTCTGAGCGAGCAACGAAGGTTCTTCGGCAAATTGAGAATAAATTTCCGCGTCTTCTGCCGCCAAGGCTTGTTTGATTTTGTCATCAATGTTTTGATTTTTCATGTCGTTTCCCTTTCAATCATCGTTTTGAGTTGTTGCCGCAACGTAAACAGCCGAAATTTCAGTGTCCCCACCGGGACAGACAGCACATTGGCAATCTCTTTCAACGGCATGTTTTCTTCGTAAAACATTCGCAGCAAAACTTGTTGCTCGGGCGTCAATCGTTTGATCGCGCCGCATAATTTTTCTACATCGGACTCCTCCGAGTTTGCCGAAACAGGGTCAACCATTTGGTCGCCAATATCCTGATTCATTTTTCGTTGACGGGTTTGTGATCGAATCCAATCCACGGATTTGTGATGGACAATGCGATATGCCCACCCGCGAAACGTGGCCGGATCTTTGAGGCGATGCAGCCCTCGAAAAATGGCAATCCACCCTTCCTGAACAACATCAGCCGCGACATCGTCACGTTCGGTCAACTTGCGCGCGTGACGAATCAGTTTGCCGTGCCAGCGACGAACCAGCAGTTGCATGGCACCTGGGTCACCTCGTTGTGCCCGGATCACCAGCAACTCGTTCAAAATGTCGTCGGCATCTCGATTCATAATTCCACGGTTTGTTTGTGAACTACAGTTAGGTCGTGTCAGACTGCCGACGGTTGGCAAAAAACAAACGTTTTTGAGAAAAGAAATTGGAGCAAAATGGTTTAAAAAAATGGAATCTTGCCAATAAATGACCGATGGAGATTTCAACAATTGGGTGCCACTGGCTTTGCCAGTGAACGGGCACAAGATTGAAACTGTGGGGTGAATTCATCAATGCATGGCAAAGCCAGTGTGAGCGCCCTTGCCGCTTACAGTTGCGCTCTACGCACACAGGATTTGGCTCGGCAGGAGCCTCGCCCTCCCGAAGCCCTCCCGTAAAAAATTCGAATCGTTTTAGAGCAATTAGTTTGGAACGATCTCAAAAACATAAGTGACATCGACATACAAACAACGTTCTTCGTTTGGATCGTTGTTGGTACTTTCTGCCCGAACGAGGACTTCGGGAGCTTTGTTGACCCGGCCGACCAAAATCCACCGCGTGCCTGGACGCAAGTCAAAATGGTTGTCGGTCACAGGAGTGATGAGCAGCTGTTTTGTTCCGTCGATCGTGAACATGACGGTTTTTTTGTTGTTCAAGATCGGCCCAAATATTGATGGGCGATAGACGGTGGCATAGAACACCACCGGCGACTCAGGCACTTTTTTGGCCTCGGTCAGCATCAATTGATTTGAATTGGCAATCGATTTTTGAGCCAGAATTTCGATGGCGTCAATTTTCTTTTGAATGTTATCAACCGTTTTCGACAATCGACCCAACGACGCTTCGACAGCTTTTTTGTCGCCACCTTTTTTCTTGATTTTAGATTCTGCAGCAATGAGAGATTCGGCAAATGATTTGAGTCTTGTCAGGCTGCCACGATCGGTCGCCAGCCATCCGGCGGCATTGGAGTCATCGATCGTTTTGTTCACTTGCTGAAAAATTGGAAAGTCAAACGATTTTGTGTCAACGTTGACGTCATCTGCACCGCCATCACCATTGCCTGTTTTATTAGCGGCAACCGTCATTCCAGCATTTTTAAACAGCTTGATTTTTTCGTAACTCTTGTCGCGAATCACTTTGTCCCGGACCGCAATGAGCGTACTGATCGGGATGGCAAATGATTTGTCAGAATTCGCTTTCCAGGCAACACCCATACCGACCAGTTGGCCTGATTTATTCAGCAGTGCTGCTCCGGCAAATTGTTCCTGGAAAGGCCGGCGGTGAATGATCCATCGGAAATTCTCATCAACTTGATAGCCGAGTTTTTCGCTGGCCGCCGCATTGGCTTCGGTCAATTCATTTGTCAGGGGGCGACTGGCAACCTTGGAATCCGTAATCCACAGTCGACGTCCGTCCTGAGGCGCCCGACAAAAGATCAAGCGTTGTGCTCCGACCAAAGGTTCTTCGAATTCAATGGCGATGTCCGAAACATTTTGGACCAAAGTTCGATTGACAGAAATAATCGCGATGTCATGGGCGGGATCAACGGCGATTACACCGCGTGCCAGATCCGACAGTTGTTCATTGATGGCGGGCCCTTCGTCAATCGAACTGGCAGCCATCGAAGTTTTAACGGAGATCGCATCTTTGATCGCGTTGTAACTGGTTGCTACCCAGCCACGTGAGTCGATTAAAATTCCTGTTGCCGTGTGATTGCCCGTGGTTGAAACGATATCGAGTTTTAACAGATAGGGATGGACCTGAGACCAGGTTCGGTGCAGGGTATCCATGCCCACCATGGTCGGTTTTTCGTCGGCTTTGACCTCGCCATTTTTTTTGGTCTGGGGAGTTTCTTTGTTTTTGGTAGAGGTCTTGCGAATTTCATCGTCCGTCAAGATCTTCTTGGGTGGTTCTTTGTTGTCAGCAACCGTTTGTTTGTTGAAAACACCGCTGAGTCCCAATGCGACTCCGACTCCCAGCAACAAAATCCCAATTGCCGCACCGGCAATTAGCGCTGATTTTACTTTGCGAGTGCTGCGAATTTCATCCGCGATCAGCGATTGTTCCGCAGCATGAGTAAACGATCGATCGCTGATCGAACTGTCAGAATCCACGACATCATTTTCATCCACATCAATCGCTTCGCCAGAATCAGACAGTTTGGGAATCGACGGTGGCTTGAGTCCAGATTTGAGCGTGGAAACCGAATTCGCTTTGACGGCCGTTGGCAACGGCAATGATGGAGGCGCGGCAGGTTTGGAATGTGCTCGCAGAGTTTCGGAGACTTGTGTCACCACTGATTCATCCGCGATGAACGAACAGTCACACGCGGGGCAGCGGCCTTTTCGATTTTTGTATTTGCTCGAAATCCGAAATGTTTGTTCGCAAGCCGGACATTCAACAGTTATAGGCACAGCCAACAGACCTCACAGTAATGCTTTGTAATGACTCGATAAAATGGAATTGGAAATAATGAAGTAGAAATAGTGAGTTGTCGAAGCGAGGTGAGGTATAAAACGAACACGTATTTCTTAATTTTACCAACATTTTTGCGTCGAACAAACTAAAAGCTTGTTGAGAAACACACTATTTGGCGTACTACTATTAGCATTTACGCTTTGATCGTTAGTTTCGGTCGACGGCGTTTGGGGTAACATGTCGTACAGATTTCACAGACCGTGCCATCGCAACCGCGGGCCGTGCAATGCTCGCGACCGTAGTAGATGATTTGCAAGTGCAGACGATTCCAATCGTTGACGTCAAAGATTTTTTTGAGGTCTTTTTCTGTCTGTTTGACATTTTTTCCACTGGTTAATCCCCAACGTTGGGCCAGTCGATGAATGTGTGTATCGACGGGAAACGCCGGAACGCCAAAAGCTTGCGCCATCACGACGCTGGCGGTTTTGTGGCCCACCCCAGGTAATGCTTCGAGGTCATCGAAATTGTCTGGAACATTTCCACGGTGCTGTTCGACAATTATTTTCGACAGCTGAACGATCGCCTTGGATTTTTGCGGTGAGAGTCCGCAAGGCTTGATGATTTCACGGACGTCATCAATCGTTTGCTGGGCCATTTTTTTGGGTGTTTTGGCCAATTTGAATAACGCCGGTGTCACTTGATTGACGCGCTCGTCGGTACATTGCGCGCTCAGCAATACTGCAACCAGCAATGTAAAACTGTCCGTGTGATCTAATGGGATCGGCGGATCGGGATAAAGTTCGTCAAGTCGCCGAGCGATGTATTCGGCACGCTCTGCTTTGCGCATCAGGCGATTCTACTTTTTCTTGTTTTTCGATTGATCGTCGCCGGCTTTTTTGTCTTTGTCACCAGACGCAGTTTTGTCGCCACCCGTTTTTTTCTTGTCGCCGCCAGCTTTGTCACCGTCAGTTTTTTTATCTCCGCCCGTTTTATTTTTGTCACCGCCGGCATCTTTCTTTTTGCTACCCGCATCTTTCTTTTGGGTGCTGTTGTCCTGTTTGCCTGGTTCATTGACTGGCGGATTGTTTTCCGGTTTGTCACTGCCGACTTTTTTCGGTTTGTAGTCACGTCCTTCGGTCGAACGGAGTACGGTTGCCGATTTGATGAGGTCTGCTTTGGCGTCTTTGATCGGTTTTCCGCCACCCGGTGCGGTGGGGTCATTGTCATAAGTGATGGTGATTTGTTTGAGTATATCCATCCCTTCGACAATCCGACCGAAAACCGTGTGGTTGCGGTCGAGATTCGACGTTCGCCTGAAAGTCAAAAAGAATTCGGAACTGCCGGTATCACGGCCCGCGTGCGCCATGCTGAGCGAACCGGTGAAATGGAGGCGAGCGTCAGGTTTGGTGCACTCACAATAGACTTTGTAATCAACTTCTTTTTTGCCTTCGGGAGCCTGGCCCGCTTGCGCCATGAAATCTTTCATCACACGATGAAATTTTGTGCCGTTGAAAAAACCTTGTTTGACCAGATAGATAAAGTTTCCGACAGTATCGGGCGCCTGATTTTCAAACAGCTCGACAACAATATCGCCTTTGTCCGTTGTCAATTTGACTCGCGGCAGACTGTCCAATGTTTCCGCTTGTCGGATCAGCGCTTCATCAAACACACCTCGGGCAAACATGGAAAGCCGCAAAGAATCTTTGGCAGCGTTGAAATATTTGACATCAACGTTGGCTTGAAACATTTTTTCTGCGATTTCAAATGCCGTCACGTCATCGTCGCTATTGGCGGCATTGATCATGATGCCACACAGCGCTCGGATCGAAGGTTCGTCTTTGGGGTTTGATTTGATTCGTGCCAGTGCTGCGACTTTGATTTTTTTGATGAACTCGTTGCCTTGGTCGTACAATTCCATGAATTGTTTGCGTGCATCATCACGCTCTTTTTTGATCAAAGCCAAGTCGTATTTCTGTTTGGCTTTGACCAAATTATCTCGCATGGTTTTCCATTCGGCGAGCATTTTGGTGATTGGGTGAGCAGGTTCTGTTTTTTTGCCATCGCCAGTTTTTTTCCCGTCGCCGGTTTTTGTCTCACCCTTTTTCGTAGCTGATTTGTTTTCTTGTTTCGGATCTGCTTTTTTACCCTTATCAGATTTTGTTTCCTGTTTGGGCGCGGCAGTTTTTTTGCCGTCCTGTTTTGTCGGAGATTTTGCTGATTTCGAATCCGATTTTTTGCTATCGTCCGATTTTTTTTCAGAAGATTTTTGTTTTGATTCTTGTTGGACAAATGCTGGGGGAGACGCCAAAAGGTAGCTGGTGACAAACCCAAGGGTAATGAACAAAACAATCAGGGGCAGGTGCCGCTGCATGGGATCCTCCGAAACAATTGATGGTCATTCGACCGTTTACAAACCAGTTGGTCAGCACTGAAAAATCTTGCACGAAAGCTGACGACAATCCCTCATTATCGCCATTGAGCCCATTCGCACAATCCGATTTTGAGTCCACCGTCATTCGACGGAAATTGGGGCAAAATGCTTAACGTTTGCAGTGAAGGAAAAATCTGGTCCCTCGCTCACGCTTTGCGCTTGTGATTTTGACTGCAGACGTACGGCACTGCTACCTATCGTTTGATTTTTTCGGGGACGTATTCTTTGTCCGGTGCTGACAGGATTTCCGCCTTGATGATTTTGTCAGGTTTGACACCTTCGATCGGTTTTTCTTTTGTTTCGCCCTTGTTTGTCACTAATTTATGAGTCAATTTCAAACGATCGAGGACTTCTTCGCCTTTGATAATCCTGCCAAATACCGTGTGTTTTCCATCTAACCGTGGCTGAGGAGAAAATGTAATAAAGAATTGGGATCCACCCGAATTCGGCTGCGTCGTTTTCGCCATGCTCAGGACGCCTCGAAAGTGTTTGCGAAAATCGTCCCGATGGTGTTCATCTTTGATCATGTAACCGGCGTCCCCGGTTCCATTCCCATTGGGGCAGCCCCCTTGAGCCATGAATCCGGCAACCGCCCGATGGAAAGTTTTGCCATTGTAGAACCCGATTTTGATCAAGTGGATGAAATTGGCAACCGTGTTGGGCGCTTGGTTTTCAAACAGTTGAAAATCCATGGAGCCCTGGGAGGTCGTCAAACGAACCACGGGTAAATTGTCATCTTTTTCCGCCTCGCGAATCTCAAGTTCTTTTTTCCAAGCAGAGGTGAGTTGTTTCAGCTGACGAAATTTACCATCGAACGCCGTGATTTTCTGGGCATGTAATTGATCAATTAATTCTTGGGCTCGCTTAAATCGATTGGTTTTCATGCAGATGATAGCCAATTGAGCGATAACCGTATAATTTTTGGGATCGATGTCGAGAAACTCTTCGCACATTTTGTTGGCGCGGCCGTAGCGGCCCTCTTTGGCATCGTAGCTGATCATTTTGCCCGAGATCACTTGAGCCTCGACGCCGTCAGTGGTCCCCCGCCCCACACGAGCCAACATCAACGCTTTTTCACCGACGATATCTCGGCGCCGATTTCCTTCGTTGACCGCTTTGTGCCAAGCCTCTCGCCATTTGTCGGCTTCCTCTCGTTCGCAAGAGTGGAATTCACGCAGCGCCTTGTGGACGTCCTTGAACGAGATTCTCCATTGTTCGATAGCTTCGCGGTAAGCCTTTTTTGCCTCTTTGAGTGTCGGCAGATTCTCGTCCTGGGACGGAGTCTGGGTTTCTGTCTTGGGCTTTTGTGTTTCCGATTGCTGCTTTTTGGCAGCCGTGTTTTCGGATTTGGATTTTTTGTCGTCCTGGGCTGCGACGCTGGTAACCCCAGCGAGCAGAAGAATCATTGCGAAATATTTGAAGGATTTTGAGAGTTGGATCATATTACCGAACCGGAATTAAAAAAAGTTGCTCTCCACCATAAGATGTACGAACAAACCAACTGTTCGGTTTGTTCAGCGTGATTATATCTCAGTTGTTGAACTGTTTTAATGCATTGTGATTAATGTTACGGGAGTGATTTTGTGGCCAAACGGAAAAAAGGCCGAGATTTGAAGCGTTGGAGGTCCGGTTCTCCGGAGCCACAACAAGGCAAGCTGAGAATCATCGGCGGGCAATTCGGGGGGCGGCAAATCGCCTATTCCGGAGATCCTGTGACCCGGCCGATGAAAGATAACACCCGTGAGGCTGTTTTCAATCTGGTCGGAGGTTGGGTTGCGGGCAAATACGCGTTTGATTTATTTGCTGGAACAGGAGCTATCGGACTGGAAGCCATCAGTCGCGGAGCAACGGGTGCCACACTCATCGAGCGGCATATCCCGACCGCCAAGATTATTCAAGACAATGTCAGCACACTCGGTGTCGCCGCGCAAGTCACGCTGGAAACGTCGGATACATTTTTCTGGACACGTCAATATTTCAAGGAATCCATCGGCAGCCCCAAACCGGTGGAGCCCTGGGTTGTGTTTTGTTGCCCACCCTACGATCTGTTTGTGACGGCAACCGATCAAATTCTGGCGATGCTCGAATCATTTATGGACACAGCACCCAAGGGGAGCATTTTTGTTGTTGAATCGGATGAACGATTTGACCCCCAATTATTGCCACACGCTGACCAATGGAATGTCAGGATTTACTCCCCCGCGAGGATTTCGATTTGGCGTGAAAGATTTATCGACGACGAAGACACGCCGTAGAGGTTTCTAGTCGTGCGTGAAAGCGTTACAGGATTTTGCATCAGGAATTGTAACTCCAGTTGAGCCAACGACTTCCCGCAATCGCAAGCGCGAAGCGTGAGCGAGGGACCACACGACGCTGATGTGCGGTGAAACATAGTCCCTCACTCACGTTTCGGGTTGCGATTTTTGTTTAATG
>JANQLU010000099.1 GCA_028280445.1 Pirellulaceae bacterium
TTTGTCGTCGTCTGAGCGATACAGAGTAATGACAGAGTAGCCTTTCTTGACTTTGTTTGCCGACCAGCCGTTTGGAGTAGTGAATGTGGCAATTCCGACGTTGTTTACTTGGTTTTGCTTGGCAGCTGGATTTTGGTTGCTAGGTTTATCGACCGATTCTTTTTGTGAATTTGAACATCCGATACATGCTACGAAGAGTGTGAGTAGCAACTGCCAATTGAATTTGTGCATTTAAAGTTTCCAATATTCGATAGATGATTCTTCAACAAGTGACCGTGACGGCGCACCAGTATACACCACGGATTTTTGCGAGAACAACCTGCTCAAGATCAATGAAACTGGTGGTTCTCTTGTAAGCCACTCACGTTCATCGAATGTTTGAGCTAGCTATCAAAAGATAAATAGCCTCAAGCACGGAGAGTCTGGTACAATCCAGATCCGTACCGCCACGCGTTCCACGATAGATAGGTAAGGAAAGACAATGAAGAGATTTGTGATCTGTTTTTTGTGTGTTTCATGTATGCTTGTGATCTCGTCGGCAGCCAGGGCACAGCAGTCATTAGAAGATCTTCGTAGACTGCGAATCCAGCGAGCGATGGATGCTGAGGCGCGTGACATTGCCATCGAAATTGACGCTGCCATCGCAGTGCAATTGAACTTGGCGAATCACCGTTCACCGTATGGCGCCGGTCGACTCCTGTCGAACACTCAGGTGCAAAAAGATCTTGAGTTGGATCAGGACCAGATTACGGAACTGCGAAAAATTCAGGACGATTACCAAAAACAAATTCGAAATGAAATAAAACAGGCGCAAAAAAACAAATCGCTCAATTCAAAAAAATTGAAAGAAATCACTCAACGCGTTTTCAAAGAGCGCAAATCGGCAATTGGCGCCGTCCTGTTGCCTCACCAGTCAAAGCGATTGAAGCAAATTGCGGCACAAATGGAATTGAAAAATCGAGGTGATCTCAACGCACTCATCGGCAGCAATCTGGCGTCAGAACTAGGTATCGACGACGAACAAAAAGAACGGCTCAAAAAACGAGCCGCCGAAATCAAAAAAGAGTTCGAAGAAAAGGTCGCGAAACTCAAAAAAGAAGCTCAACAAGAACTGTTCCGTGAGCTGCGCCCGGATCAACGTAAAAAACTCGATGAATTGACTCGGGAAAAATTCGAGTATAAAAGAGGTCGCTGAATCTTTGCCAATTGGTTCTTGTAAGCCAGTTCCGTTCATAGATTAAGAGGGCACGGACCATATTCCGTAGGCGCATAAAGTAACCCGTCGCGAGGGCAGTCACGTCGGGTTTTTTAAATTTGTGCCGGTTTCTTATTTACTGAATTGAGTTGCCGAGCATTCTATCGCCGTCTTCTCCGACCACAGGCGATGGCCAAAAGACCAAGCCCAGCCAATACGAGGCCGCTCGGTTCAGGAATCGGGCTACCGAGGACTCGGAAGGCCAAATCACCACTTATCGGATTGCCACTACTGTCAAGTCGGGTTCCATCAGCGTACGTAACTCCATTACCGTTTCCACCGGCGCCTGGACCACCACTCAAGCGCCAACTATAGACTTGGCCAGGAACAAGTGTGTTACCGCTGAAATCAAAATCTTCCCAATAATTGCCGATGCCTTTCGTGGCAGTCTTTGTTTGTGAATCCACCAGCGCTCCTCCGTAGCCTTCACCTTGAAACAGGTCAATCGTCACCGAAGCTGCAGACAGATGGTTGTTGCCTTCCACATAGAAGAAACTCATCGTCTCAAGGACTTCCACGGAACTATCGGCAAGAAAGGTTTGACCGACGACACGGGTATTCACCGAGCCAAAAAAACCACCGGAGCCGTTGTATGCCACGATGATGTCGGCATACAACACCTTGCCCGGCACGAGAATGAAACAGGATAACACGACAGCCAGTGAAAAGCACTTGACTCCAAACAAAATCGCGTTGCGTGTCATTAGTTCACCTTCTAAGTGCGATTGCATCAACTAACTATTCGAAAGTCTTACTTGTCTTGTTACAGGAACACAAAACCACCGTCATCTCGCTACCGGCTTTAACGTGCGGTCCACGGAATCCTTACCTCGCTTTAGTCTAATTGCTGTGCTGGAGTCTTCAAGTAGTAAGGTATTCAACAGTGTTGATTGCGCAAGAGTGCAATAAGCTGTGATGAAGACACACGCATTGGAGTACTCGAAATGACATTCGACTCACTTGCCCAGGAATCTTGCTAAAATAACGAATTAGATGCCTTCAAACGTTTCGAAGCGACATCAGGTCGTAAACGTTGGAATGAATCGTGGCAGACTTTTGAAAATTTCACGACGTGGGAAAAGACAATGCATGAACAAAAAAAACTGCCGAAAAGATCCATTAGTTGGCGTTGCCGCGTATTTGTTGCAGCCCTCACTTTTGTGATGTGCGGTTGTGGAAAAAAAGAAGCGTCAAATGTTGAAAAGAAAACCGGGAAATCTGAGCCTCGATTCGTTGACGGGAGTACTCTAGTGTCAGCGAAGTTGCCCGAAATCAAGATCAACGTGGCCGATGAATTTCAGTTTGTGGGTAGTTTTCCGTTTGAAATCCTGGGGAACTCGAACGAGTATCCTGAGCAGTATCGGGATCGAGCGGTTGCTTCCGGTGAGCGATTTGTGTTCGTCAAAGCCGAAGGAAAGAAAGTTGAAAAATTGTTCGTCGTGCAATTTGAAGGATTTCTTCCCGACAATAAATTCATCTACAACTATGATTTCTCCAAAGCGATGCAGTTGGGGTCCAACCGGTATCGTCACAACTTGTGGTTTTATGACAGTCAAAAAAATGCGAAGCAAAACCCTGGAAATGAAGGTGCAAAAACACGAAATTTCTTAATCGATAAAGGTTACATACTCGAAGACGAGTTCATGATGTCCCGATTTGTCGGGCTGGCCAGTCCCGACCGGAAAAACGAAATCATTATTTTCTACATTGAAATGCTTCGGGGGCAACTTAAACAACCACTCGCAGAGTTTGAAAAGTTATCAAAGGAAGACCGATCCAGGATAAGAAAGGAGTTTTACGAACGGTCAAAATTGAGTTTCTCGATAAAAGAATGACCATAATCTCGTGCACTCGATTCATACGGCAACAACTAAATCCTATTGTTGAATTTTTTCAACCAAAGAAATTTCTACTGAGAAATTTCTACTGATATAGGTAGAGACAAGTACAGCTACAAGAGCAAGTAGATACAGACCGAAGATTATTTTCTTTCCGTTCATGGCCTGATTGTTGTGTACAAAAACTGTGTTGCATTCCTTAACAGTGACCGTCTCAGAATAGTCCAAGAGGTCTGCTTTAACCATTCTTGATGCTGAAATAGCCACTACAAAGATTACGATTGTACTTGTGCAGGCAAGATCGGTATTGAATGCAAGGACTCGTTAGGTCACACCACAAAATGTGGGACCGATTTGATATGTGGTATTTTGTTCACTATCCTCTGTGAATGCCCGCCGAATACCTACCTGCAAAATACCCGCCGGATCGCGCGTCGAAGTTCAGGATACCCACGAGCAGTGGAGCAGATTCGTTTCGCATGTAACGCGCATCGACTTGTTGTTTGAGGAACTCAGCGGTTAGTGAACGGTTCGAGTACTAATTTTTTCAGGTACATGGACCGTTGGTGCATCAAAGTCAGAAGCAGCATTGTTGAGTGAGTCGAGATATGAGTTCTAGATACCGATTTAAGCTAAAGAAAGGTACACCAGTTAAAGTTAAAAACTTGAGACGTGAGTATGTTGATCGGAGGTCGTATGAAGCTGTTGATCACGTTTTACGTCAAGACTTGTTACTTCAGCAATGTGATTGTAAGGGACCATCCAAAGAGGACGAAAACGTGATTATCTGGGCGTTCATTTACGATTATCATTGGTACATTTCTGTTGAGCAAAGATATGTTGAACGTGTTCAACATGACAAAGGTGATGAAAACAATGTGTAACCTTTATAGTGTTCATGGCCCATCGTTAACCTGGTCGGACGATTCATCCCAAGGCTGCCGGTTTGTTAGCGCTTCATACCGGCGGCTAGCGCCTTGCCGCTCACAGATCAGGTTCGCGAAGGGCGAGGCTCCTGCCGAGCCGCGGGAATGGTGTTTGTTTTTTGGCAGAAGAGGTTTGCCGAGACGCAAATCCGTGTTGTTTTGGTTCGGCAGGAGCCTCACCCTTCGCGAACAAATTGAAAAACGTTTCACCAAGCCTCCCGATTAGTGGCAGTTTTTGGTTGATTTCAACGGCATTCCGAATATAGTGGATCTCTGTTGATCATTTGCTTACTGGCGGAGATGGTCCATTGAAAAAACAGTTGTTTTTCATTTTGGCTTGCGGCCTGCTGATGTTGTTGACAAGCGGCGTCAATGGACAAGTTGTCTGGTACGATTTTGAGGCTGATGAAGCGCCGCCGTCCAATGTGATCAATCAAGGCACTGGCGGTAATACTTTTGATGGGTTCATTGGTGGCACTCATCCGGATTTGGATCTCGACTACAGCGCAGCGCCTATTTGGGGAAGCCAATCGGCGTTTCTCCTTGCTCCCACCAGTGCTTCGCAATCTCAGATCGATACGAATTGGAATGGAGCAAGTAATTCTTCCAACGCTTTTAGTATTGTGATGTTTTTCCGATTGGGCGATACGATCGACAATACCGGCGACGGACGATTGTTTCGAACGAATGTCGATTCGAATTTTGGCTGGGGCATTGATTTGATTGGCGGTGCTGATTTGGATGTTCGGTTTCGCGGTTACGACGCGGGACTGGCTGATTCGGTCAGCGTCGGTGGTTTGACCAATTTTGATGTGTTCAATAATCCTATCCAGATGGTCGGCATGTCTTACGATGGCGTTGATACGCTCCACTTGCGAACTTATCGGACTGGCGCATTGATGAATGCTCAGTCGTTTGTATTGAATGGGTTTGCCACGACAAACGTCGATCTGTTGGTGCTGGGTGGTGAAGTCGCGCCGCCACATGCACCCACGATGATTTTCGATGACTTCGCAACTTGGCAATCCGTCCTCACGCCAGCTGAGTTTAATACAATTGCCGCCACTGGCGTCGCAGGTATCCCAGAACCAAACGTGTTTTGGGTGCTCGGTTTCTTGGCCGCTTCAGCAGGAATTTTCCGCCGCCGATCAGCTTGAGTTATTTTTGCCAATCCAGCAACGCACCTGTTCCATTCGAATTTTGGAAATAGAATTTTATTTGCTCAGCTGGCCAGTTTTTTGTTTTAAATTTTTAAGCTGGTCTTTGACAGAATTCAACTCTTTTTTAAGACGCCAGCTTTTTCTTTCCAGACGTCGGATTTTTGCTTTCAACTCAACTTTTTTTTGAGTACTAACAAAGCTTGAGCCCAGATACCCCGCTAGTAATCCAACAACAAGTAGACTGCCCAAGGAATACTGAAACTTTTTCTTGGAGCCGCTTGTTGGTTTCTCAGGTGTTTTTTCGCTCATGATTTGCCAATGATGAAAGAACAGATTTTCGAGTGTCGGTGTTGTCTCAAAGTGACGGAGGCGGGCTCGATCACGCAGGTCTCATTATAGAAGAATGTGGCTGCACCATGGTGCGATTGGCGAGAGTTTGTTGTCGGCGGAGTTCATTGATTTTGTGAAAGCCTCACCCCTGATCCTGTGAGCGGCAAGGCGCTAGCCGCCGGTTCATTAGTGCTTCGTACCGGCGGCTAGCGCCTCGCCGCTCACGGTGGCCTTGCCCATGGCTGGGAACTCGTCCCAATACTTCCAACAACAATTGGAAAACGCTCTAAAAATCAACTTTGTGGATAGTTTGTTGTGCAAATTGATTTCGAAATCTATTAACCAATAATTGCAGTCAAGCTTCAGTGGCAACATTGAACGATAGATCGCACGTCCAGCAAAACGGGCCCTTCGCCCCGCGCTTCGTGCTTGTATCGATCGCCATGAACGATATGAAATGGATTTGGATCTACGAAGTTGGTTGTAGCAACCGTTGAATACAATCGCAAAGTGCCTGGTTGTCGCAAGGTTTTTCAAAATATGCAGTGGCACCGAGCTTGATGGCTTGATCCTTGGTTTCGCTGTCACCATGCCCGGTGATCACAATGATTGGCGGTCCGTTGTCGGATTTTGAGAATTTTTTTAAGAGTTCAAAACCGTCTCCTGGTAATCTCAGGTCCAGCAACAGGCATCCCGGTCTCTCTGGGTCATAGACGTCGAGAAATTCGCCCACCGTTCGAAAAAACTCGGCCGGCAACTTCATGACCTGGAATAGCGTCGCAAATGAATCCTGGATAGCTGGATCGTCATCGAGAACAAAAATGGTGGGTTTATGCACTGTCGTCATCGGTTTCTGCATTTGCAATCGGGAGGGTCAAATGAAACGTAACACCGCAATCCGGATTAGGCGCCATCCACAAACGACCGCCGTGTGATTCGACGATGGTTCGGCTGATGGCCAGGCCCATTCCCATTCCTTGCGGTTTGGTGCTAAAGAAAGCGTCAAAAATTGCATCAGACGAATCAGCAGGAATGCCTTTTCCCGTATCGCTGACAGCAACTTCGATCAAATTGTCACTGGTCTTTGAGGTTGTGATTTTCAGTATTCGCTGGTCAGGCCCCGATTTGCTCATCGCGTCGAGTGCATTTCGAATCAGGTTTACCAAAACTTGTTGAATCTGAATTTCATCCATCACAGCCAGGCAATTCGAATGGATTGCCTGAAATTCGACAGTCACTTCGTTTTGCCGCAAGTCTGATTCAAACAGACGCAGGACTTCCTGGATCGGTTCGTCAACATTCACCAATGACGGTGCAGCAGTGCGTTGACTCACAAATCCTCTCAACCGCCGAATGATTTCACCCGTCCGCGTTACCTGGTCGGACAGTTTGCCAAACAGTTCTTGCAATGTTTCTGGGTTTGTCTCGGCAACATCGGCTAACGCTAATTTACCCGCGTGACAATAATTCGAAATCGCTGCCAACGGTTGATTGAGTTCGTGAGCCAGCCAGGTTGCCATTTCACCCATGGTGCTCAACCGAGCCACATGAGCCAAACGGGCTCGATGTTCGCGAGCTTCGATTTCCAGTTGTTTGCGATTGGTGATGTTGACCGATGTTACGATGACCGACGCGACTCGCGCCTCTTTATCTCGAGCGGGGACAAACGTCGTGTCGTACCACAAATCGTTTCCAAGCGTATCGCGCACACAACATTCCACACTGGAAACCTCTCCCAATTTGGCGCGTTCCAGATGCTCGTTTGCCAGCTTTCGCCAAGGCTCGAGATACAAATCAGGAGGAAACTTGCAGCCATAAAACGGTTCGATGTCGGCAATTTTCAACTGTTCACGACCGGCCGCACTCATGTATTGCAAACGGGAATCAAGGTCGATGATTTTAATGCACACCGGGGAACCCTGCAGCAACGTGCGGCTGCGCGCCTCCGACGCACGCAATTTTTCCTCGGCTCGCTTGCGTTCGGTGATGTCAGTATCCGACCCGACGATCAACAGTGGTTTGCCGTCCTCGTCGTGTTGAACCACGATGCCACGATCGAGCGTCCAATACCACTGCCCCGATTTTCCACGCACGCGGTATTCGCATTCGTAGGTTGGGGCACGACCTTCCAAATGATCCTGCAGCGCTTTTTTGGGAATGTCAACGTCGTCTGGATGAATCAAACTTTTCCACCAGTTTCGACTGCTCGGTATTTCCTCGGGTTCGTATCCGAGCCAAGTCACGGTTGGGCGTTGCGATATGAGTTCGCCCGTTTTGAGGTTGACCTCCCAGCAACTGGTGCGCGTGGCATCGAGAGACAATTGCAAGCGACGTTGATGGGCGTAAAGCGATTTTTCTGCCGCATTTCGCTCGTCGATTTCCGATCGCAGTTGCTCGTTGGCCACTTGCAACGCTTCTTCGCTACGGATGTATTGGGAAATGTCGCGAGCCGCCATGCAGCCGAAAGGTTTGGCGGCAGTGCCAAGGCGGTAGATGCTGATGTTGACTTCCAGGAATTTGCTTTCGTTGATTTTCAGGCAGCAAGTGTCCTGCTGTTGAAGTTCCCCCGTTGATTGGAAATTGCGGAGCAACTCGTTGACGATGGGGCCGTCATCGACGCGCAACAATTCCGGCAGTTTCATTTCCAGAAGTTGTTCCCTAGGCTTCCCTGTGAGTCGCTCGGCCGTCCGATTTGCGTCGACAATTTGATGATCGTCTGAATCAAAGATGAATAGCGCATCGTTCGATTCAGTGAAGAAACATCGAGATAGTTCTTCATAATTGATGGCGTCCAATTTTCCCCCTTCAAAAATGTCGCTTTTTATCTGCGATGCCGTCCCCGAGCATCGTTCGACAGTTTTTTAACAATTGCGCAAGCTATCGAAATCTACGTGCTATTGTAATCGGACCGTATTATCTATCGCTTGTTTGCAATGCAGCAATACGGCTCCCCCAAGAATTAACATCACGTACAGACATTGCGTCGCCGGGAGCGTGAGGCAAAGCACCGCAAGTCAGAGGTAAACGATTTTTATGAAAGCCTCGTGGTGCATATTTTGAGAAGTGAACGTTTTTTGCCGGCAATGAAAATGGGTTGCGACTTATGTTCATGTGAGCGGCGAGGCGCTAGCCGCCGGTATTCGAGGGTTCACCGGCGGCTAGCGCCTCGCCGCAGAGC
>JANQLU010000105.1 GCA_028280445.1 Pirellulaceae bacterium
GGCGTTCATCCGGATTTCACGATGTGTACCTCCGTTTACACGCCCGACCGGTTTTTCCCCTTTGCCGCCGGCAAAGTTGTTTGTCCGACAGAGTACCGCCTTCCGGAGCCGTCCAATGATTGAAGAGCTTTGCGACGACTGCCCGCCTGCGCGCTATCCCACCGCGCCGACCAGATGTCTAGAGTGCCCGCGCCGTGACCGCCCTTGGACACAGGGGCCGCCGCCAGACGACGCTCACAAGTGGGAAGTACATGCGGTGCCCTCTATCGACATGGTCTGGCATCGCGCCGCAACTGGAGACCCTTCCAATGACTGACAAGACAGAAGAACAAATGGACAAGGAACGCGCAGCAGTCGATGCAATGCGCAATGCCAAATCGAATATGGCATCCGCTCTTGGTCGCATTGAAACGCTTGAAAAGGCACTCGATAGGGCTCGTTTGGAGATGACTGAGATTAAAAAATACATCCCTGAAGGTGCCTATACGTATCGAGGCGAAAAGCGGTGTCGGTCGCTTGTCGAGGACGCGGTGGAGAGCATTACGAAGGTACTTGGACGATGACTGACAAACACAAAGAGACAGTCGAGACCGATTTCGAACCAATCGCCGTGGCGACGCAGCAAATCATGGAGCGGGTCGCTCCCAACCGTACACCGGCCCCGGTTGACGCCGGTCACTCTGACACCACCGCGATTATCCAAGTAATCGAACGGGCCGCGATGAATCCAAGTGTCGATATCGACAAGATGGAGCGCCTTTTGCAAATGCAGGAGCGGATTCACAATCGGGCAGCCCACGCAGCCTATGTCACGGCCTTTGCCGAAATGCAAACCGAACTACCGTCAATCGTCGAAAGGGGTGAAGGTCACAGCAGCACCTATGCGAAGTGGGAAGACATTAACGAGGCAATCAAACCCGTACTTTCGAAGCACGGTTTTGGTCTTTCATTCCGCTCTGCCTGTGTAGACACGGGTATTCAGATTACAGCGGTCCTTGCTCATTGCGATGGGCATTCAGAGGAAACAAGCTACACTTTCCCGGCTGATACATCTGGTAGCAAGAACGCTATTCAGGCGGTCGGGTCGTCGATGTCATACGGCAAACGATACACGGCATCCGCAATCCTCAATCTGGTATCGCACGGTGAAGACGACGATGGCAGCGCTGCTGCTAACGGCGGCCCGATCAGTGACGAACAATTCGCCAAACTGAACGCCGAAGCAGAGCGCGTTGGTGCCGACAAAGCGAAATTCTGCAATTACCTGAAAATCACGGCACTGAGTGATTTGCCGGCGAGCCGCTTTGATGCAGCCATGACCGAACTGCGCATCTTTGGAGAAAAGCGAGGGGTGAAGGCCGATGACTGATACTGAAATCGTTCAAGGGTCGCCCGAATGGCACCAATTGCGCTGTGGCAAGGTAACCGCGTCTCGCGTGGCGGATGTCGTCGCGCAGAACCGCGCCAAGACCAGCTGGGGCAAGTCCCGCGATACTTATATGGGTGAGTTGATCGCCGAACGTCTCTCCGGCATTCCCGCCGAAAGCTATACCAATGCCGTGATGGAGCGTGGCAAGGAAGTCGAGGCGGACGCCAGGGCCGCATACGAGTTCTTTCGCGATACGCCGATAGTCCAGGTGGGTTTCGTGGCGCATCCAATCTTAAAACAGGCAGGAGCTTCCCCGGACGGCCTTGTTGGCGATGACGGTTTGGTGGAGTTCAAGTGCCCGAACACCGCGACGCATATCGACACGGTGATCCGCAAGAAAATCGACGGGCGCTATCTCACGCAAATGCAATGGCAGATGGCCTGCACAGAGCGCCAATGGTGCGATTTCGTGTCCTATGACCCGCGTTTACCAGCCGGACTGCGCATGCATGCCCAGCGCGTCAAGCGTGACGACGAACGCATAGCAGAACTGACGACGATGGTGGAGCAGTTTTTGCGGGACATGGACGCCAAAATTGAACAATTGCAATCCAGTATGGAACTTGAAAATGTCTGACTTTGGCCCCGCACTGCTTATGAAATGGGACGGTGAGTCCATGGTCCCAGCCAGTAGCCTATGGGCTACAAAAGCTGATCGGCAATTGGTGGTCGGCGATGCCTATATGATCCGCGAACACGCTGAACGGTCCACTGTCGAGCACAACCACTATTTCGCGTGCATTCGGCAAGCGTGGCTGAACCTGCCCGAAAGCACTGCAGGGCTGTCCTATTCCATATCTCCGGAACACCTGCGGGCCTACGCCCTCATTCGGTGCGGGTACTGCAATAGTCAAACCCTTGTCGCCAACTCCAAGGCCGAAGCGCTGCGTATA
>JANQLU010000135.1 GCA_028280445.1 Pirellulaceae bacterium
TTTTGTCACGACACAACAGGTAGACTGCGAAGCTCTGGCAAACTCCAGACCCCATGGAACAACAATTAACGTTTGCTGCACTAGCGCCTTGCCGCTCACGATCAGCCTTCCCGAATCTCGATCTAGCCGGATTTGCGGCGGCGGACGAATGCGATGCCGGCTAAAATGAATACGACAAGCGCTGAACTCGGTTCTGGAACGACGGTAAATGACGCCGAAGCCGACGCCAAAGTTGTTGAACCTGTGTCGTCGGTCAAAACGTATCCGCCGGTTACATCAAACCAAGCGTTGACTGTAACCGCATCGATCGTCTGGTCCATTTTTTCCTGATTCGATGGGCCTGTGGCAAACGATGCGTCATAAGCGTTTCCGACGCCAACATAAATCAATTCATCGACGATCTGAGTTGCCGCCCCAGAATTAATGATCGTATCGTCTCCGCCCCCTTTGGCCTGGTCGCCTCCATAATCGATGCCGATTCTCGTGGCCGAATAAGTCAAACCCGAAAAATCTCCACTGAATCCCAAAATGTTTCCATCATCACTGGTAATCGAATACGACAAATCCTCGAGTCGAAATCTCATGACACCGTCGCCGACGATATGCACGCCAAAATGGACACGATTGCCATTTTCGGCGTCAAATGGTGGTGCGGGATCAGCGACGCCGCGCCAAGATGCAAAATTGGAAACGATCAATTCCGATGGCGCTACCAACTCACCTTCGGCAAAAGTTTCATAGGCCGTTGGGTCCGTCGTGCGGTCACCAATTTCACCCAGACTGTTTTCCAGTGAATTGAGTGCATTGGCCAAATAGCCCGCCCAATTCGGTGAACCAAATACATTGGGGGCCGGCGAAGCAACAACCGTCATGACGATGTCAGCTTGTGCGGCGGAACAAAACAAAAAAGAAATGGCAGAAATTAATGCGAAAGTTTTGGTGCGAATCATCGATAGCTCTTCCCGTGTTGTGTTGATTGTGAATGGATCATGTCGACAGGTAAAACGGTATTGTAAATAACGTGCATTTGCTCTGTCAAACAACGGGTTTTGATCTAACAACCCGATAGAAAAACACCAATGAAAAAACGAGCTAATTCAGGGCTTTTTGGCTGTCGAACAACGGCGTGAAAGACGTCCAGTGATGTTTGCGATTTTTATTTCACTGTCCGTCCCATCAACACAAAAAAATGCCAGCGAATTTCCAGGTTCGCTGACATTGGTTGAGGATTTGAAATTTTTTACGCGACGATTTGTTAAGCGTTTGTGCTAGTTCCCGCAAACATTTCCCGGATGCCGCCGAGAAACGTTGCGTCATCTTGCGATTTGCGGGCGGCCAAAAACTGTTCGGCATCCGCTCCGGCGGCGTATCGCAATTGATCCGTTCCATCGGTTGCTGCATCGTAGATAACCTGGGCAACCAATTCAGGTTCGGAGCCGTTTCGAACCATATCGCCTTCTAACATCGCAGTAAAAGCTTGCATCTGTTCCTGATATTCTGTCAAACTTTCGTCGTTGACAAAATCAAACGAACGACCGGAAAAATCAGTTTTGATCGCGCCTGGTTCGATGATTTTTACGCGGACGCCAATCGCTTCCATTTCAAAACTCAGCGCTTCGGAGATTCCTTCGACGGCGAATTTAGTACCGTGATAAAGCGTGATGAAGGGAAACGTTATTTGCCCACCGACGGACGAGACGTTAATAATGGTGCCCGACCGGTTTTTGCGAAAATGCGGCAGAACGGCTTGAGTCGTTGCCAACAGGCCAAAAACATTAACATCATATTGGCGGCGAATTTTTTCCATCGAAATCGCCTCGAGCGGACCGGCTAGTCCATAGCCCGCGTTGTTCAACAGAACGTCAATCGTTCCAAACTGTTCGATTCCCGCTTGGAATGCGGATGCGATTGAATCGGAGTCCAAAACATCGAGGCGAACAACCAACACGTTTTCGAGCTGATTGAGTTCGGTCTCTTGTTCCGGTGTTCGCATCGTCGCGATCACGTTCCAGCCGTTTTCCTGAAAATGTTTTGCTGTCGCACGTCCAATCCCGCTGCTGGATCCCGTAATTAGAATGGTCTTTGACATTTTTGGATTTCCTTTAAAACAGGTGTTTTCGCTGCCAGAACGTTTCTGGCAAAGATCATGGAGCCGGCATTTGTAGTTTTTTTCGATGCAACCCTGGATTTGACCCGCGGTCGCCAACTGAATAAACTACACTGTGTAGTGTATGTTTGTTTCAGCAAAAGTAAACCCCTGAGTGCAATTTTTTTTAGAAATTCCAAATCGTGGCCAAAAACAAGGAAAAAACGCTTCTCAAAGACCGAAAACGAGCGGCAATTCTCGTAGCGGCTGTCGATGAGTTTCAGGAAAATGGTTTTGATGGGACCAGCATGGATCGCATTGCAGCAACCGCCGACGTGTCGAAACGGACGGTCTACAACCATTTTCCGAGCAAGGAGCATTTGTTCGAAGCGATCATCACGGAATTACTGGCGCGTTGCCAGGATTTTGATTTCCGATACTCGCCCGAGCGGCCATTGAAACAGCAACTGCTGGAAAACGGCAAACATTACATCGAAATCATGACCAGCGATGATTTCATGAAGCTTTCCAGGGTCGTCCTTTCACGTTTTATTCAATCACCGGAACTGGCGGGATCGATGGTCCGGGGAAAAGACGAAACTCATCAGGCAATTGTGAATTGGATTCAGGCGGCGAGCAACGATGGTCGTCTGTCGATCAAAAACGCTTCGCAGGCTGCCACACAGTTTACGAGTTTGATCAAAAGTTTTGCATTTTGGCCACAGTTGATCAGCAATCAGAAACCGCTCACAAGTCGTGAACTGAAGCAAATTACGGAATCAGCCGTCGCGATTTTTCTGGACCACTACGAGAAATAAGATTCATCGTTGGCATTGTGAGCGGCAAGGCGCTAGCCGCCGGTTTGTTTGCGCTTTGTACCGGCGGCTAGCGCCTCGCCGCTCACAAGATCATCCATCAAACAATTCGGCCGGTTCCTACCGGCCAATCCGACAAAACGGCCGGTGGGAATCGGCCCTACTTGAACTCATGCCTCAAGGGCTTCGTTAATTTTGTCGGCGATGGTTTGTTCGATCAGGCCGCGAAAAGGCAATGCTGCGAAAGGGAGTTTTCCGCTGACACTCACGTTGTCGTCGTCGGTTTGAACGTCTCCTTCGACTGAAATGCCCATCGCGCGAAACGAAAACTGGAGATTGCCATTGTCGTCCCAGGTCTCGTTCATTTCCGAGACTTGTTCAGCAAACTCTACACGAATTCGTTCCGAAAACCCTTTGAGTTTTTTCACCGCCACATCACGTGTTGTCTCGTGAGGGACGGACACATTGAACTGCGCCATCTTGTCCTATTTCAGTCGAATAAATGCCTCTGTTCATACCTTATCTTAGGAAGGCACAAAAACAAAGGCACGTTTCGCGCAAAGCGATAGCAAATACGTCGACCGTTCGTGAGACGATTTTGTTAAATGATCGATGAACTACTTCAGTCCGTTGTCACTGTCATCGTAAGTTTTTCTATCGGCAGGGTGCCACAGTGGAAGTCCCAGGCTGGCACGTTCAGCGAGAATGGAGAGTTTTTTTCCAGTTCCAGGTAAAGCACCGGTTGAGTCAAAATTGTCTTCATTTACGTCTTCGGGCTCAAAGTCCCAACAACCGTTTTTGATTGCGTCGAGAACCGATTCAGGCACTTTCTAATCCTTCAAACTTCGTCATTGTTGTATCGAAAGCTCCATCACAAATTATTCACTCGTCATCCTTGTTGCAACGCATTTTGACCTTTGTGAAACCGTTGTCAAGCAAATTTTAAAAATAAAATAATTCTAGTGGTTGCCTGTTGACAATGGCTTGTAGCATGTTCCAAATTCTTACCCAGTCAACAATTCCCCGATCGCACCCGTTTGTTTCACACCATTTTTCTGCAAGTTGAGATCGAGGTTGCCGTAGTGTTCAATCCGATTGCCAAAAGCGTTGAGAATGGTGGTGTACCAATTGCCAATCGTGTGATGATTTGTGGCGCCATATTCTGGAAATTGAATGTAACGACCAGCGATGTTGAGTTTGTTGGCGCAGCCGCCGACGACGATAAATGGCCATTGATGATTATCGGCGTGATGTTTATTGGCCGCGTCACTCATGTAAACAATCATGGTGTTGTCCAACATATTGCCGGAGCCTTCGGGCATGGCTTGTAATTTTTTTGCCAGGTCGACAATCAGTTTTGCATGATGTTTGCGGATGATATCGCGCGCCTGTTCGGGTGTTTTGCCATTGCAAATTTCACCGTGGCCAATCCCATGAACATTTTTATCGGACAGGCCGAGGTCGCCATAATTGGTGCTGATGTTGTCCAGCCGCATGGTCACAACATTGGTAATACCAGAAATCAATGCGGCCGCAATCAAGTCGAAATGAGCGCTTTGTCGCGAGGTTGGATTTTTTGCGCTAAATCGATCTGAAAATTCGGGAGCGTGTTTTTTGATTTGTTCGGAAAGTTTTCCGAGTCGTTGCCGGCGAACCTGCAGTTCTTCGAAAGCGTGAAGGTAGTGCTCCATTTTTTCACGCTCGAACCGCGGCAATTTTCTTTGCAGCGTCTTTATATCGTCGACCATAAAATCCAACAGTTTGCCTTTGAGCCGATTACGCATTTTTGCGCGGTCGGTGTTGGTGATGGCGCTGCCAAACAGTTGTTCATAAGCCATATCTGGGCTGGCTTGAAATGGCAATTCTCGTCCTTTTCCCAAAGCGGTGATGCCCGGATACAGCGTGCCTTCTGTTTCTTTGCCCATCACTTTGCCGCGCAGCGCCAGACCTACGTGAACAAACGGCGCCGGATTCAGTTTGGCAAGTTCGTGATCGACCGTAGCGCGGAGGATAACGCCCGAATTGTGCTCACCTCCGGTTTTGTAAACTCCGAGTGCGCCAAACCAGCTGGAATGACCTCCTTTACACATCTTGCCGGACAGACCCTGAATGATTGACGTGTATTTTTTGACGGGTTCCAGCGGCGATAGCGAATCAGGCAGTTTGTGTTTGGCAAGCGGTTCGTTCACGTAAACGGATTTGTCAGCCAATTTTTTGCGAAGCGATTCCGGTTCGAGCCGTTCCGGGATAATGCCGCTGGATTTGACAATAAACACAAAACGTTTGGGCATTTTTTCCATCGGTACGCCAGCGGCGTGAGCTGCAAAACGGCCGAGCATGGGGGACAGTAAAACGCCTCCAGAGCTGAGGGAGATGCCTTTGAGGAATGATCGTCGTGAGTTTGACATACTATTTCTCAATTCGTTTTCGATAAATAAATGAATCGGAAGTCAGTAATGAAATGACCAGCGCGCGGAAGCTTCCGTTGTTTTCCGTATACGCCTGGTCCGCGTTTCTCAATGTGCGCGAATCGAACAGCATTTCGTTACGACCCATCCAGTAACGAAAGGCATGTCGAACAAACGATTGCCGTGCGCGATCAGATTTTGCGATGCGCCGGATCATTTCAACCGGGTTTTCAGCGGGACCGTCCAGTTTCTGATTGCCCGTTCCTTTTAAAAACCCAGACGCGTCAACTGGTTTTGTTTTTCCTTTGGCGTGAAGTTTTTCGAATCGATCGCGGTGTCGACCAAAATCGTCAAACGCTTCGAAGGGCATCCCCAGCGGGTTCATTTTGACGTGGCATCGCCAACACTGTTTTTCGCGCGTCACGGCAAAGCGTTCGCGCAGCGATTGTTCCGGTGCTTCGGGAATCGAGGCGTCAACGGTAATCGGTAGCTCGGGCACTGTATCGGCCAGCAGCCGTTCACGAATCCATTTGCCGCGGCGGATCGGATCGTTGTCCAGATTCACTGAATGTGCCAGGAGCCATGCGGGATGCATCAAAATGCCGGCACGTTTTCCGGGTGCCAGCGCAAACGGTTGTTCCAATGGAAAATCAAATGTCTCGCGTTTGAGGTTATAGAGGATCAGAAAATCATGCTGACGGGCCGTCGGCATCGGCGTAATGCCATTTTTGTCGCACATCGTCAAGTATCGCATCCAACCTTTGATCACGTTTCCATTGGGATGGGAAAACATTTTTGCGATCGAACGTGCATATTTGGCGTGTTCGGGCGGAGTGGCGTAAGGAAATTCTTTCCACGGTTTGTCTTTGAAGTACTGATAAAATTTCTTGAGATGCTCGTTGGTTTGTTTTTCTCGTTGATTGTCGCCAGAATGACCGACAAAATATTTTTCGGTCGTCAACAATTCGTAAAAAACTTGTTTGTCGTTTTTGACAATGTAGTTGACCAATGTATCTGCGTCGGTGACCAGTTTTTCGGGCACACGACGATAATCCTTGCCGCGACCGAACCGGGCACCATCTTTGAAGACTTTAGGGGCGTTGGTATATCCAAAAAACTCATGAAAGAAACGCAGGATCCGCGGTTTGTCAATGGCCGGATCGTCCCAGATTCGGGCGACCTCGCGCCGGACGTCTTCGCGCGTTTTCAATCGTCCTTCTCGCGCTGCAGTTAGAAGTTGTTTGTCCGGTTTGGTGTCCGTCAGGGCGTATGAAATCGCGAAGGCCAAATCAGCGGGGCTCAGTATTTGACGGCCGTGTTGATCCGCTGGTCCGTAGCCGATTTCGGATCGAAAAATCGCTCGAGGACTAATCGCAATAGCGATCAACGTCATTCGCAAAGCTTCGTCGGCATCGCTTTCGGCAATCAATGATCGCATCAGCTTGCGATATTTGACGGTTTCTGCTGCGGTCGGATTGTCATCGATGACGGTCTGGAACATGTGTGTCGTTGCAGCATCGATTTGTTGATCCGTTGGTTTTTTGTCTTGTGAAATGATCACTGCAAAAGCAGGAGGAGTTTTCTGATATCGTTTTCGAATGGGACGGCCGCGGCGATCTTTGGGGAGTTGATCATCGGGAATTCGTCCGTGAATTTTTTCGTGCTGTTTCTGGAATGCGTCGGCCAACAATTGGTCAACGATAGTGGTGGCATTTCTCATCAGCGTGCCCAGGGTGGCTGAATCGGCAATCGCGATCGCCGCGTAATCACTGATACCTGCCGTTTCTTCGATCGTAAACGGTTGTTTGATTTTAGCCAGTCTTTGATGCGGACGTCCGTGACGACCACGTCCCAAACCCATGCCACGACGAACGAGATCATTGAATTGATTTGGATTGCGTTTCCAAAGCCGACTCGGTGACCAAGCCGGTTGGTTGATGGATCCGTCAAACAGCAAATCGTGGCTAATCAGGTTGCCATATTCCGGGTATAGCAATTTACGTTGGAATTCTGAATCTCCGTGTCCCGTTTTTTTGAGTTCCGCTTTGATCCACGAAACCAATTTGGTGCGGTCCGCCCGGGACGGCTGTTTTTCATCTTCCGGCGGCATCACTCCAGTGGCGAGTTCGTTGAGAATTTTTTGCCAGGTTTCGACGTTTTTTTCAACGCGAATTTTGCTAACAAGTAATTGCAGATCAACTTCGCCTTCGGCCGATTTCCCCCGATGGCATTTGACACAGTAGGTTTCCATGAATCTCGAAACGATTTGAAGCTCGGATTTAGATTGCGCCACAAGTGGGAGCCCGGAAACCGTGGTCGCGAGAATTGCTATGTAAAAAATGAATCGGAACTGAAACAATTTTGATTTGATCCTGTGGAGTTTAGTTGAGATATTTTTCTAGTGCATTTAATGCATTGAATCATCGGTCTGTTTGCACGAACTGTTAAAAACTCGAAAAAAACTTGAGAAATCGTGGTTTTGCTGTGACTTTCCAGTGAGAACAAGGTTCAATGTCCAAACAGTGAAATGGATTGAAAGAATTTGCATTCAGAGTGATGAAATGACGCGATGTTTTGAGTTGTTGTTTTTTGGTTCGGTTTTTCTTGCCAGCGTTTTTGTACAGCCGTGTATCGGACAGGTCGGCAACAAAAAAAAATCTGACGACCCGGTCATTGTTGGCAAAGTTGTTGATGAACAAGGCAAGCCCGTTTCTGATGTGGCGATTTATTTGACAATTGATGATTTTGTGAATGGCGTTGTCGGTGGCAAGCGAACTTTGTCGGTCATGACGAAATCAAAACGTGATGGTAGTTATGCGTTTACCAAGCAACAATATCACCAACACGGAACGGGACGGAGTGTTGGAGGATTGGTGGCAATCGCCAAAGACGGTCGAATTGGATTCCATCGCAATTACTATGATGAATCGGGAGTCGCAAAAATTGCTCTCACGTTGGTGCCGGTTGGGAAGTATCGTGGCAGGCTAGTCGATATGGCTGGGAAACCGATCGTCGGTGCCAAACTTACGGCGCTCATGTTATCAAACAATTTGGTTCGCGAAGAATATTCATCCAAAACTCACGCCGTCAATTTACCGGATGTCGTGCGGAGTCGTTACCAGGCAGTCACGGACAAAGCAGGATGGTTTGAGTTTGACAAATTGCCAATGACTGGCAAGATTTCACTGGTACTGGATGCCGCCGCTGGATATGGAAGCACTCGCATTTCAGTGGATTTGGATCATGCGGTCACGGTTAAATTGGCTCGTGCCGGAAAAATCTCCGGCCGTTTAAAAGTAGATCGGGGTGAGTTCAAAGGGCCCAGCCACGGCAAAATTTATGTCAATGCGTATGGCGGGATATTGGCAAAAGACTACCGCGTCAGTTTATACAAATCCATCAAAATTGGTGACGACGGTCAGTACTCGACAGGCGATGTACCGCCGATGAAGTACATATTGCGTCCGAGTTTTGAAGCCCAATCCGCTTTTTGTGACGGTCAAGTAACCAACGTTACCGTTCAGCCGGGTAAACACCACGACAATGTCTCGATTCCGGTCACTCGTGGTTTTACCTTGACAGGCAGTTTTGTCGATGAAGAAACGGGAAAACCAATTCCCGGTATCAAACTACAATTTAGCCGGATCGTCGGCTATTCCCGTACAGGGCCTTTCCGTTTTGTAACCACAGATCAAGACGGCAATTTTTCGGTGTCGATGCCTGCTGGCGAAGTTTACATTTCACAACAATCAATTCCCAAAAAATGGTTGGGCTGGCCAACCTGGATGCCCGACAACAAACAAGCGCGCGTCAAACTGGAGGCCGACAAAAAACTCGAACCATTCAAATTAACCCGAGCAACGAAACTGGATATTGTGGTGGTGGATGCTGATGACAAACGTGTACCAAACGCTTTGGTTCATGTGATTCAACAAGATCGACATGGATTGCCGTTTCCCAATCCGTGGATTCCGACAAACCAATTGGGTGAATTGACGCTTACGCAACTTGACCCCGTAGGAGTCATTGCGATTCGAGTACGCAAAGATGATCTTTGTTGCGATGGTGCGACGATCATCAATGTTCGCGACCACAAGGACGATTCGGAACCGCTGGAGTTCAAAATCAGCCCGAAATTCGGATTTCGATTCACAGGAAACATTATCGATTCCAAAGGGAAACTTGTGCCCAACACAAAACTGAGTGTTGAGTGGTATCGGGATACGTATAACCGAATCGGGCGAGTCTCTGGCAGACGAGGATCGAAAGTTGAAATTGGCCAACCTAAAGCCGACGGTTCGTTTCGATCGAGATCGCTGTTTCCCGGAGATTATTATCGATTACTGGTCGAAGCCGACGGGTATTCCAAATACGAATCCAAACAGGTTCAGGCCAAAAGCGGCGACAATATCAAATTGGGCGAGATCAAATTATTTGGAACCACGGCCACCATCCGAGGCAAAATTGTAGTGACAGGTGATCAAAGTCGGTTTAAACGAGCTCGCGTTTTTAGTTTTGGCGAAGACGGGAATCATTTGAATGCAAAAACGGACGGATTGAATTTTGAGTTGCAGAATTTGCCTGACCGTGAAACATGGGTTTTCGTTGATGCCGATGGTTTTCGGTTCACTGGAAAGTTTACTCCTGTCAACATCGACGATTTGAAAATTCGAATTGTTCCCGAGGATTCGAAACTCACTGTCGGCATGACTCGACCTGGCAGTTTTCGTGAACGTTGCGACATCAGTCAGGAAATTATTAAGGCCTTGCAGCCAGTGCTGAAAAAACTCGATGATGCAGCGATTCCGGTCGTTTCGGCCCGTCGAGTAATCAATCGGAGTGTTGCGAAAGCCATTCCGATTTTGGATTGGGACGATGACCGAAAGAAAACGTTTTTTGAGCAAAATGGATTTACCGGCGAAGCCATTCGAATCGCTGCTTTAGAACTGGAGTGGAATGAAAACACGATCAAATTCATTCGTGATCTTTTGGCCAATACGCGACCCGGTAGGGTGGATCGCAGTTTTATCTTTCTCGCGCATTATTTTGAAAGCCGAGACACCGAAATTGCAAAGTTTTTTGCCAATCTGGCAATTGACTATGCCGATCCGGCTAGTGAGATCACCAAAATTAGAAGTACATTGCCCGCGAGTAATTTGCTGATCCGACTGGGAGAAAAAGACCAGGGGACCAAGAAAATCAAAGCGGCCTGGAAAGAGTTTGAGAAACTCAAAAAAGTGGATTCTCATTCTAAAGCCATGATTGGTGCCGGGATTGCACTGGTGTATCCAGAAAAAGGCTGGCAACTAATCCAGCAAGTTCCGTTGACTCAGAATCAGAAACGCTATGTGGCGAAAATGGCAGTCAATCTGGCCCAGCATGATTTGGACCGCGCCCTGGAGTTGATTGAAAAACTCGACCGGCGTTCGACAGAAATGAACAATGCCAAAATGAAATTGGCTTATTTTGTCGGATTGAAAAACCCTCAAAAAGCGTTGGAGATTGTCGAAGGGATAAATGATGGGCACGGTAGCTTCAAAGTCAAAACCGATGCATTAGGCTGGCTGGCCATCGCTAGTGACCAGCGCGATCCCGATTTGGCACACAAGCTGATCTCGCGCCGGGCCGACAACTATTTCAGAAACGGTTCCGAATTTCGATCCTGGATAAATTACGGCGGGCGCAGCGTGATGGCGGCTCACAATGCCATTCAAGCGAAAGCGATCAAACATCCCAATCTGCACTCCATTGTGATGCAGACACTGGCTTGTATGCCAACTCGAATGGAGTATTGGAATCAGCAAAGCTTGATCGAAACCAAAGTGAAGATGGCATATTTCCTGGCATCGGTTGACCCGGTGAACACGCGCCGATTGTTACACACCGTCGATCTCGATTTGCAACGAGTGGGCGGAATCGAACTGGCCAAAGATGTTGAAGTAATGAGGATCCGGGCACTTGTTGTTGCGGATCCCGAGGCCGCCAAAGAGCTGGCACTCAAAGAAATTCGGCGATTCATGAAAATGAAACAGCCCGACATCCAAGGTTCAACTGTAATTGAAATCCTGGATGCACTAACAACACATCCCAGCGAATGGCCAACCATAACAGACAAATCGCGATTTTCAATCTGGCATCCGGGACGGGAATAGGGGCAGGTAGTCGCGGGTAGGTTATAGGGAGTAGGTATTAGGTAGTAGGTGATCGTAGAGCGTTTGTATCAGCAGGAAACATCCCATGCTTTCTCTACAACCTACAACTTACTCCCTATAACCTCCCTTACGCCCACTCGAATCCTGTTGTTTTTTTGACGCGTTCTTCGAAATTGCCGAGGAGGCCACCGACAACATCCCATTTTTTGGGGCGGCGAACTTCGATATCGCCGTGTTGATTGATGCGAACGATGGTGGCGTTGTTGACGCCCGCGTTTTCCAGATCAGAGACGTGCAACTCGCCATCATTGATGACTTCGGAAAGCTGCTCGCCTGTCATTTCTATGAATTTCATTCTGCTCGTTCCAAAAGAAAAGACTGTTTGAGGTGTTTATTTTAGCCTGAAAAATAAAAGTTTGATAGAGTTTGAAAATTGGCGCGTGACGATACCGGCATGTTGAGTTCGATCATTGGTTGTGAATGCTCAGTGTTGCAGATCATAACCCGAAGCGTTAGCGAGGGACCGGAATCCGTTCTTCTATATACCATTGATTTCGGTCCCTCGCTAACGCTTCGGGTTATGAATTTCTTTGCAAAACATTACTGAATCCTACTAATATGTGGTAAACCGCAATTACACGACACTTTGGAAATGCAATTTCACCGAATTTATGCGTTTATTGCCGACTCACGACGAGGGGCTTTCGTTTTTGAATTGGCAAGTTAGACAAAGTTACGGGGCGAAAAATTCCTCCGGCACCTTGCCAGTCGTAAACCGCAACGGCAATCGTCAGCGTTTCTCCTGGGGTCACGTGTTTCGT
Organism: Pirellulaceae bacterium; assembly: GCA_028280445.1. Classification (GTDB taxonomy): domain Bacteria; phylum Planctomycetota; class Planctomycetia; order Pirellulales; family Pirellulaceae; genus JANQLU01. The sequence goes on from JANQLU010000135.1 coordinate 12,283, forward strand.
CAAATCCCAGCTCGTTCGATTGTCAAAAGCGGTGGTTTTGGTTTCGATATTCCCATCGGAGCCTGCATGTTGGCCGTTGACGTACAACTGATAGTGATCATCAACGCCAGTAAAATTCAGGTAAATCTTTTTGCCTTTCCAATCTTTGGGAATTTTTGTTTTTAACCGATACCAGGCCCATTTATCGAGCGCCTTGTAGCCTTGCGATTCCCAATGTTTGTCAATGCGAATTTTTTTCCAGTCGGAATCCTCAAAGTCGCTGGCGTACCACTTTGATTTAAAACCGGTTTCTTTGGGATCGGGTTGAAATTGCCAGGGCGATTTTGAAAGATCAATCGCATTGGCATTGAGTTGACCGAGCAGAATTTTTGCATTGACTTCTGCGTCAGCCGAACGGTTTGAGCCAGGTCGGTCGGCGATTTGATTGTTGATCAATTGGCGGAGCAGAAATTGACCCACTGCATTGGTCTTGCCGGAATGTTTAAGTGACGAAACGACGATTTTACCTTTTCCAACTGGCATCGAAAAAATCAGCCCATGTGTTTTCACTCGTTTTAAATCGTGATTGTCCCACAAACCAAACAATAAATCGGCAGTTTGATATTGTCCGATTTCGAAAACAACCGGGCCGCCGAGATCAAAGTGTTGCAGGTCGACCAGGGCGGCACGAGCCAACAGTTTGTTCATTCGTTCGTCGACGATCGGCCCACCGCGCAAGAACCAATGGTCCTGGGTTTTGAAACTGCCGGGTCGATTGTTTGCCAACAGAATGATGTTTGAACCCAGTTTGGCGGTTTCCAATAACGCTTTATCGATCTCGGTCGTGACGATGAAATCGCCTTGGACCGGTTTTCGTTTTTTTGTGATCGGCTCTGTTTTGATTTGAAATTGAGATTTGATTTTCGCGAATGACGGGTGTTCGAAAACCGTTGCTGTCGAGTCTGACGTCGGAGATGGCTTGGGGAACAGCCAGATTTTCCAGCGATTTTTGATTTCTTGTTTTGGAGTTTCCAAAGTTGCCGTGATCCAAAACGGCGTCGGCTTGCTGACCTGTTTGAAATCAAACGAGAATTCAATTGGTTTTGCATTCGTGCCAGTGCCTGTTGGTGGGACGGAAACGGTTTTGTACCTGAAATGTTTGGCAGTTCGATCGGATATTTCGACCAGCAGGTTCGATTTGGCGATTTCTGAATTTGAAAAATTGCTGACCATGATTTCAAACGCAATTTTCTCCGTTGCCGAAAAACTTCGCCGGTCGTCCGCTGTTTTCAGCAGCAACGTAACATCTCGGTGCCAACTCCATTGCTCGGGACTGGTTTTGGGTTTGCCTTCGTAATCGATCAATCCCATGCCGCAAAGTGGAACATCACGAATGACGCTGATGATATAGCCACCCTCCGGTACTTCTCGGCGAAAAGTTTCGATTTGGTATTTGCGCATTGCATGTGCGTAGCGAAACGAATCGTCTTTCAATTTTTTAAGTCGCTCGGCGATTCCCGCTGCGTCATCGGGTTTGCCTCGATCCATTATTTCTTTTCCCCAACGGGCATTGTCGTGTAGAAATCCGGGTGCCCAATGGGGTTGGCGCATTCCAAATTTCGAAAGCATCTTGGTCGGATCAAACCAGGTGTCAGCTGCAATCGCTTCGCCCAAAATCAATGGCTTGGTCTTGCGATCGGCGATGTGTTTTTTCAATCGAGCCAGCGTGGCAACCCAGGTGTGGTTGTTGCCATACGGATGGTCGTCGTAAAAATCATGAATTCGATTCCAACCAATCCAGCTACTGTCATCTTCGACAACAGCACCAGGATTCTCTTTTTTGCACAGATCATAAAGTTGTTGAATCACTTTGAGATCGGCACTTGGCCCGGTTTCACAAGTCAAACTATGCAGGACGACACTAGGATGCGGGCGAACGTAGTGAAAAAACTCAGCGTATTCGGCTTTTAATTCGCCAAGTTTTTCAGGAGTGAATTTGGGGTGCCAGGTCGGGTATTCAACCCAAGCGAGCATGCCCATTTCATCGCACAGGTCCAAGTAGTCTTTGGGGGGAATCCACAAGCAAAATTTCATTAGGTTGAAACCGCGGTCTTTGGCAAATTGTATTTCGCGGCGCATGAAGTTTCGATCCAACGTCGGTGCATTGCTGGGCGGTGCATAACCCCAGTTGAGCAAACCGCGAATCTGAATCGGTTTTCCGTTGAGCAGAAATTGTTTGCCGCGAGTTTTGAATTCTCGATGCGATGTTTTTGTATAAAAATTAGAAATGGTTGCCCGCCGTCGGTCAGACAAATCGATCACGGCGACGCGGATTTCGTTGAGATCCGGTTTGTCCAGAGACCATGTCTTGGGGGCGAGGTTCATCCAATTCAATTTGATGGCGTTGTTGACAACCTGCGCGCGGAACGGGCCACGATTGTCGCCAAGTCGAAAATAAAATGCGAGCTTTTTGTGAAACGAGTCGAAAAACGGGCGGACGCCAAGTTCATTAGCAAATTTTTTCTGAAAGTCCTCGACAAATTTTTTCTTGTCGAGTTTTGGCAACGGAACTTCGATCATCAAGTCGGCAATTTTAGATTTGTCCCAGCCGACCAGCGGAACATGTAACTGAAATTCTTTACCACCGGTGATGTGTACTTTTTGCGAGTCAACATGGAGATTCGGAACGATCGTTAGAAAAGCTGGTTTCCACATGCCGCTGAAATGTGGGGCAAAAACTGGTAGGAATCCTTGCGTGTTGTGTCCCACGCGCTCGTCGCAACGAACTTTGATTTCAAGTTGTCGTTTTTTCGAAGCCTGAATGATATCGGTAATATCAAATCGAAATGGCGTCCAGCCGCCCAAATGTTCACCGACCTTGGTACCTTCGACCCACACCGTCGCATGCGTGGCGACCGCGTCAAAATTGAGATAGACCCGATGGTGTTTTGGAATTTGAAATTTAAAAAATCGCGATTTGTGAATTGAGATGCCATCGAATTTCATTTCGATTGCATCTTCGACAGATTTCGGGCCCCGAACGATTTTCCAAGATTTTTCTCCGTCAATTGAAACTTGCCAATTGTCCAGATTAATTTTTGATTCGCGCGAGATGACTTTGCGAACCACCGGCAATTTGTTTTGGCCAACGCATTGAGTTGCAACCATGACCAATAGAATGAAACTGCAGCAGATGCGAAACGACATGTTTCCAACCTCGAAGAAATGTTAAAGCACGGGCTGAAATCATTATGTCAGTTTTGCTTTTTACATGCCAACGAAATGTCGCAATTGAATCTTGCCAGGTAGATTGAAACGCCGGAGTTTCTGCCGGTAGACATCACCAGTCGTCGTCGAACTAAGATACGGCGATCGGTTCGCCCTCTTGCTCGACACGGTAATCGTCGCACTCGCTGTTGACGCAATCGGCAAATTGAATGTAGCTGGGGCGATCGGCGGCCGATTTCGCGTGAAACGCAAACGTGATGTCGCTGTCGTCGAGCAAAAATACGCCCGGCATTCGAAAACCGTCACCGGCCAGTGTTCCGACTCCATGACCTCCGAAGAACCCGACCAACAATCCGCGCCACCAAACTTTGGGGCCAAACAGCTGCAGCAGTGAGCCACGTTCCAACTCAAACGCCTGGTAGAGCTGGCAACTGGGATCGCTAAACCGGTGCAAGTCAAACAGATCATATTTTTCCAAAGTCTGGGCGGCTTGCATCGGAGAGCTCATATGCACCAAGGCGACATGTACGCCCGCCCGCTCGATCTCTTCACGCTGCTCTTGAAGATCAGACAACGCTTCGCGACAAAACGTGCAACCCAAATGGCGCAGAAAAACGAGCATCAACGGTTTTTCTTCGGACAACTGAGCCAGCGTTGCACCGCGGTTGCTGCGGAACGAGCGAAGCACGCCTTCGAAAGTAATTCGGTGGTTTGACGACGAAGTGTTGGTGCTGTAGCTGAACGCTGCAAACAGAATCGAAGCAAACGGCCACAACCAAATCAAGTCGTTGAAAATGTTCACTACGCCGAACGCCCACGGCAACTGCCCTGTGACCGCTGCGTAGATAAAACCCATCGGCCCAAACACTTTTCCCAAAAATCCGACGAGGACTATCGGCCAATGACGAAACGGATCGGTCGCAGCGATAAAATATCCGACTCCGTAAACACCGACGATCATTCCGACGCACTGCCAGATCATCGGATAACGAGGCGTATCCACACCCATCCAATCGAAGATCGCGTTGGGGAACAAGATGACCAGAACCCCAAACGCCAGATTGTAGGCGCCGGCGGCTTGCAAGATGGGCCGCATCCAAATTGACGATGTTGGGTTACTGGGACTCATTGAGAATTTGACCGAATTGGAAATGCTGTAATTGTTTAAAATTTGTAATGCGGTCAGAACCGTGGATATCGACAACGGATAACGAAAAAATAGCTTTTTTTAGGGGTCTGTCTCGAAAACAGTCGAATCTGGTCACTTGCTCACGATTCGGGTTATGATTTCCGGTCTATTGCACTACAACCAAATTTTGGATGATGACCGTTTTGACGCCAACAACGGATGCCAAAGATCAAATTATGGAAGAATTCAAGCCCAATTCAACTTGATTCCCGTGGAACCGGTTGCAAAATCAACCGCAGTTCGCACCTTGAAAGACAACGACTAAAATTGGCTCGAAAAAGGGGTAGCCGCCAATTCATGAATGAACGATCCAGCAACGAGTCGTCCCAAATCGATCCCAAATCCGATAGCTGGCGGACAACACATTGGAGTATTGTGGTCAACGCGCGGTCCAGCGACGCGACTCAACAGGATTCGCAATGGCGAAATTCGCTTGAGCTGCTTTGCCAACAATATTGGTACCCGTTGTACGCCTACCTGCGTCGCAAAGGGTATGACGCCACCGATGCGCAGGATTTGGTTCAAGGGTTTTTCGTCCAACTGATCGAAAAACGATTTCTCGACGCGGTGGATCGACAACGTGGCCGTTTTCGATGGTTTTTGATGAATGCTGTGTCGCGCTACGCGGCAAACTGGAACAAAAAACAGTCGGCCGAAAAACGAGGCGGCAAACATCAAACGTTTTCGTTTGATTTTGCCATCGGCGAAGATCGCTACAGTCTGGAGCCCGCCGACGGAATGACGCCTGAAAAACTTTTTGAAAGGCGTTGGGCGCTGACCATATTGGAGCAGGCGATCGAGAAATTGGCCCTGGAATATGAACAGGATGGCAAAGGCCGTTATTTCAAACACCTCAAAACCTATCTGACCGCCGACAGTCAGGCTCCGTCGTATTCAGAGACAGCACAACAATTGGGTATCAACGAGACGACTGTCAAAGTTGCTATTTTTCGACTTCGTGAAAAATACCGGAAAACCCTGCGAAGTCTCGTTGCCCAAACTCTCGACGAAACCGAAAGTCTCGACGCGGAAATTGACGATCTTTTATCAGCGCTCTGATGTTCTCACAATTGATCAAGTGCTGCATCACACAGTTTTGACGAGCAGTTTTTTGTTATTGATGCATGTGAGGTGCGAAGTTGCAGGCGGCGATGTAGAAGGCTTTTTTCAATCGCAACGCATTACCGCCATTTTTGAAATTGTTTGTAAGTATCCGTAGATCAAGTCCGTCTAACGTCTTCAAAAATCAAATGACCAAAGTCGTTGAAATATCGAAGGGAGTCGATTGGTGAAGACGCACATGTTAATGTCGTTTGCTGTTTTGATAGCATTTGCTGGCTGTCAAAATTCGGAGTGGTTGAAACGCACTGATCAGAAATTTTTTGTCCAAAAACTCTACCAACCACCGGCACTAAAATCTGGCAAGGACGATTTGAAAATCGGCAGCAAATCGGCGGTGGCTCAAGAACGATTCAAGCCGATGATTCACCAACTCAATAGCCGTCAGCACTTGGACGCAATTATTGGTGAGAAAAAGCCAGTATTGCTGGATTTCTACGCCGATTGGTGTGGTCCATGTCACAAGCAATCGCAGGAATTGGCAGCACTCAATTTAGAACAACTCGATGCACACATCGTAAAAATTGATGTCGAAAAATTCCCTGAGATTGCCAATCAGTATAAAGCGTCTCGTCTCCCAACTCTCGTGTTGGTCGATCAAGGTCGAGAAATCTACAAGAAAAGCGGATTGCATACGGCTGCACAAGTCAAAGATCTGTTTTCTCGATAGTCGCGGCTCATCAAACAACAGCGTGCAATTCGTTGCTAGTCAGCGTTGATTAAATGTGAGCGGCAAGGCGCTAGCCGCCGGTATCGGTATTAGAGGGTTCACCGGCGGCTAGCGCCTTGCCGCTCACATTTGCGCTCAATAGCGACTGCGTGTCGTGGATTTCGTTGCGATCGGATCTGGAAACAATTTCCGACTTTAAAAAATCCGAAAGATATCTAGGGTTTTTGGGCAAGTTGCGCAAAATTGAAGCGATAACAGATACGTAATCGGGCACATTTTCATCGGGGCAGAAGAAATGTGGCTGTTTACATAAACGAAAAGCACTGGTCGTTAAAAGCCAGTGCTTTTTGTATTTAAAAAAAGAGAGGCCTTCAGCGGGGCAGTAGCTGGAGACCTCACAAGTTGGTAATTACCTAGAATGTAATGTCGTCATTTCTTTCCTGACACTTGCGTAATTTTTTCCGCTATCAACATGTTATTCTGCAGGTAGGGCCGGTTCCTACCGGCCGGTTGTTGGATTGGCCGGTGGGAACCGGCCCTACGATTTACAGTGAACGGTTTTTGGGTCGTTTGGTGAATGATTCGATGGCAAACCGGGAACGCCGGAGTGAAAAATATTGGACCATTCCCAACGTGACCAGTGACAGACTAAACATGATCGCGCCGCTAGGCGGAATATCCGTCAATTGTTCTGAAACGTTATTTCGAATGACGTGAAACCAATAAGTGACCACGCTGATGACCGTCACAAATACGACGAGGTCGATCCGCATACGAAGCGACGCGACAGCAACGATCGGGAAAAACAGAAATGTGAGATAACTCTTGGCTCCATCCATTTCCGGAATTGCCATTAGCGCAGCAAGCAACAGCACATCCATCGTTGCCCAGGCAAATAGGATTAACGAACGCCCTCCGAAAAACATCAGCGCCCGTTGAAAACACCACGCTCCAAAGGCCCAAACCATTGCGATCGTACAAGCCGCCAGATGCAGATAACGTGTCGGACTACTCGCTTCGATGAAATAGTAATTCAGGACATGCCAACCGAAAATCAAACCGATCGCAGCCCACGCTGCGGCTAGTCCGGGTTGTTGCCGCGCCCAGCGGACGATTCGGCGGTATCCGTTTAACCCGCGGGCTTGAATCGGCTCGCCGTCTAAATGTGCTCTCAAATCGGCCGCCAGTTCGACCGCGTTGCGATATCGTTTACTAGGGTCTTTTTCCAAGCATTTCGAGCAGATTGTGTCCAGATTTCGAGCGATTTTTCGATCAAAAAACTTGGGCGCGACGACTTCGTGATCCCGCACCAATTGAATGGCACCAGCGAGATTGACATCGCGTGCCAAAATGGGCGGGCGTCCTGTCAGGATATGATAGAGAATCGCACCCAACGAATAGACGTCGGCCGTCGGTCGTGCCGCGGACGGATCGCCCAAAGCTTGTTCGGGCGGCATGTAACCAGGTGTGCCCATCACATCGCCCGTTGCCGTCAAGCTCGACTGATCTTGCAAATTTCTGGCCAATCCGAAATCGGCAACTTTGGGACGACCTCGTGCGTCAATCAAAATGTTCGAAGGCTTCAAATCGCGATGAATGATTCCATTTTCATGACAATGGCCGACCGCATCGCAAACATCAGTAAACAGTTCGACCAACTCCTCGCGGGTTTTGCTACCGTCCTTGATCAACGATTCAAAATTGGTGCCTTCGATAAATTGCATCGAGTAATAATGGGCGCCGTTTTCGCAACCGACTTCGTAAACCGGCACGATTCCATCGTGATCCAATTTGGCGGCGGCCTGAGATTCGTTAACAAATCGTTTAACGTCGGCTTCGGACGCCAATCGGCCTGCACGAATGGTTTTGAGCGCGACGAAACGATCGGGTGTTTTCTGACGAGCTTTAAACACGACACCCATGCTTCCGCGCCCCAGTTCTTCGACGAGTTCGTAATTGCCCAGATAGCGCGTCGTTGGAACCGTAGCCGGCCGAACGGTATCTGGAGGCAAAGTTTTGTCGAGATCGATCTTGGGAACAAAATCAAACGAGTTCAATGACTGAGGATCATCATCTTCGTCCGTTTCGAGCATGGACATCAGCGTGTCTTTGATTTGTTCATCGCTGCAGTTTTCCGCGATCCACTGGGTACGTTCATCTTGCGGAACTTGGGTTGCCTGGCTGAACAGGTCGGTGACGATTTGATATTGTTCCGGAGTCATGAAACGTTCTGGCAATCAATTCAAAGAATTATTTTTCGGAACTTTGCATTTCCTGTAACAACCAAGCCCGGGCTGCCCGCCAATCATTTTTAACGGTTGCTGGTGAAACATCGATGGCTTCGGCCGTTTCCTCGATACTCATACCACCAAATACGCGCAACTCGACGATTTTGGCATGGCGTTCGTTGAGCTCATTCAGCCGAACGAGTAAATCATCCAAGGCCACGATTTCATAGGGGTTTTCACTCGACGAACCACTGAGTGGATTCGAAGAAATGGAAACGCGATTGAAATCGCCGCCACGTTTTTTGGCGTATTTGGCACGCGCATGGTCGACCAAAATACGGCGCATAATTTTAGACGCAATCGCCCGGAAATGTGCCGTGTTTTGCCAATTGGTGTTTCGTTGATCGATCAATTTGATAAACGCTTCGTGGACCAGGGCCGTTGGTTGCAGGCTATGTCCGACGTTTTCTTTGACCAGATGGCGTTGAGCAATGACACGCAGTTCGTCGTACACCAGGCCGAGCAGTTTTTCCGTCGAAATATCGGAGCCATCGATCGATTCTGCCAATAATTGATTCGGGTCGTCGCTCATCGCTTGTATTGTATCCGAGGATTTTGTGTTTACGGTTTTTTCAGCAATCTGAATTCGGTAATCATTTAGCAACAGCATAACTTGGGCTCGGGAAAAACGGAACTCGGCAAAAAACGGTCTTGGACATTTGGGCAATGTCTAAATGAACAGACTGGCCCAGAATAAACATTGGAATTTGAGTGATCACGTGATCAAGGTCGGTCAAAATTCGTTACAATTTGAAACGCGTGAAATGTTGCTGTCTTGGCTAATCGTGTGAGACGAATGAAAAATTTAACTTTGATGATTGCTGTGATGGGTGTATTTGTTGGGCAAGTTGTCTGTAGTGCGACAGATTTCAAACGACGCGCCTGGAAACAGGAACAAGCCAATCAACAGGAGAAACAAGACCAACAAAAGCGGAAAGAATCGACGCCCGAAGAATTGCGAGAAATACATCAGGCAATCCGGGCTTCCATCGTTGCTTCTCGCAAAGCTGATTTTGCAAAAGCGATCAAATCGATCGATCCAGTAATCGCCAAGTACCCCAAAGCTTCTCAGTTGTATAGGTACCGTGCGAATGCCAAATTTTCCAATGGCGACATTGTTGGTGCCATCAAGGATTACGACCAAATTATTGTGCTCGACAAAAAATCCGGCCCCTATTTATGGGAGCGTGGATTGGCGTTGTATTATGCCAAACGATATAAAGACGGTCGCGCCCAGTTTGAATCACACCAAAAAGTCAATTCGGATGATGTTGAAAATGCAGCTTGGCATTTTTTATGCGTTGCCCGACAACAGAATCTGGAAACGGCCCGCTCAAATCTGATTCAAATCGATGGTGATACTCGCGTCCCGATGCCCGAGGTATTCAAGCTGTTTGCCGGTAAGTGTGTTGATCAAACAGTGATTGACGCGTTCGAAAAATCCAAAGACAAAACAGGTGCTTACTATGGGTATTTGTATTTGGGGCTGTATTACGATGCAAAAGGCAACGAAAAAAAATCGTTGGCGTACATCGAAAAAGCGGTCAAGGTGAATCCGTTTCGCCCCGAAAGCCTGATGGGCCGCATTGCAGACATTCATCTCAAAATTCGCGGTAAATCGAAGATCGAAAGCAAGAAAAAATAGTCCTAACCGCCGCGTGGCTGGAATTTATTTCCAGATAGTGGCCGCAGCATCGGTACAAATGGAATTCCTCCTTTAATTGATTGCAACTCGTAGTGATCAACGTACGGAGTTACGACGGTTTCTTGCAATTTCCCCAGCAAATCCTATGGTTCAATTGCCCCATGGTATTTGGTGTTTCGCCAGTTGGCCAATTCAAATGAGGCAAGTATGTCATCCTCGATCACGACTCCAACACAACTTGGTTTGGCTATCATTTTGTGGGGCACCAACTTATTTGTTTGGTTGTCGAAAGGGGTTAATGGAGCAGACCTCAGTTTCGCTTGCGTATTCGGGGCGACCATTTCATTAATCGTGATGGTTTCGTTTATCTCCACCAACCTCGAACAACTGGGGATGGTCAACCGAAAAACTTCTAAAAGGGCTGTCAGCGAGTTTCAGAAAAAATTGCATGAAGTCGAAGTTGCCAAACAAATGGCAGCGAATCGCAGAAATCAATCGTCCACCAGCGCCGCCGAAAATTGTTTAACTCAAGCAGGAATGCATTCCCCTCATAAAACAGCGTAATGCGTTCCGACGTTAACATCTAAATTCACCTAATGTTCGAATTGTCTGCCAAGATCCGACGTTTACTGGCGAATAACTTCGGCTAAACCGGTCGGCGTGAACAGATATCTGTGGTGAGGCCGAATCCTGTAAAACCAGGTGGCCCATTTGGAGGTATTCATAATGAACTCCAAAAACTAAAATAAGCATTCATCAATTGTGAATATATTTTGAGGAATCGAAGTGCCCATCGAGTTTAGTTGTAATCAGTGTTCCGCGACATTGCGTGTTCCAGAAGAACATGCTGGTAAAAAAGCGCGCTGTCCGGGGTGTTCGACCGTCCTGGATGTTCCCACAGAGGGCGTTGATCTGGCGCTGACCACCGCTGGCAAAAGTGAACAAACCAGCAGCGATCTCAACGTCTCACCCGGTCCTACCGTTGAACGTTGGTGCATGAAGACACCGGATGGATCGATCTACGGTCCCGTTGAAAAACCAGAGTTAGATCATTGGCTCAACGAAGGGCGAATTTCAGCACAATGCCAATTGCAACGTGACGGTGAAACGACTTGGCAAAATGCGGCGCTGGTCTTTCCGCAACTCGGCATCGGTACCAGTGTTGCCGGTCCATCAGCACAAGCTCAGCAAAGCTTCTATCAACCAGCTCCAGGACACGCCGGAGGCGCTGCCCAACCATTTAATCCTACTGGAGCACCGCGGGGAAATTATCGAGCACACAACGGGATTGTGATTTTGCTGTTGGGTATTTTCGGATTCATGTTCACTTGCCCAATTTTGTCTGTTGTCGCTTGGGTCATGGGATCGTCCGAACTCAAAGGAATCCGCGCAGGAACGGTTGATCCAGAAGGCAAAGGTTTGGCAACCGCCGGAATGGTAATGGGAATTGTCGGCACGGCGATTTTCGCGTTAGTCATTGTTTTCTACGTGCTGATCATTGGTTTAGCGATTGCCGCCGGACCTTAAGCATTTATTGTTTCGGTTCGTCGATCTGTAAATCAAACGTAGGGCCGGTTCCCACCGGCCGTTTTTTTGGATTGGCCGGTAGGAACCGGCCCTACGTCTTTCCGAATGCCGCCTTGATTCGATACAACGGTAACATTGTTTTCCAGTGTTGTTAGGAATTTTGATGGTCAAGCTCGGTGCCCACATGTCGATTGCCGGTGGATATTACAAAGCGATCGAGGCCGGTGTCGCGGTGGGGTGCGATTGTGTTCAGCTGTTTACGAAAAACAACAACCAGTGGCGAGCGAAACCAATCACCGATGACGATGTCGAGAAATTCAAAGCGGCCGTTGCCAAACATAAAATTCAACACGTTGTTTCGCACGCTTCGTACCTGATTAATCTGGCCAGCCCGAACGACGAGTTACGCAACAAAAGTATCGATGCAATGGTGATCGAATTGCAGCGTGCTGAATTGTTGGGAATTCCAGGTGTTGTTATGCACCCTGGTTCGTACACAACGAGTTCCGAAGCGGCGGGTATTGCGGCCATTGCCCGATCGATCAACGAGATTCACCAAAAAATCGGACCGTGCGATTCACAGATTTTGTTGGAAAATGTGGCCGGGCAGGGGACCAATATCGGTTGGAAATGGGAACATTTGGCGGAGATCATCGAGCAAGTTGATGAACACGAGCGGCTCGGTGTTTGTATCGATACTTGCCACGCGTTTGCCGCCGGATATCCGCTGAGTCCAGCGAAAGATTTCAAAAAAACGGTTGCCTCGCTTAACAAATGGGTGGGAATTGATCGGGTCAAAGCCATTCACTTGAATGACAGCAAGAAACCTTTGGGTTCGCGGCGCGACCGTCATGAACATATTGGCCGCGGGGAAATGGGGTTGGAGCCATTTCGTTTATTGCTGAACCATCATCGCTTGAAAAAAATCCCGATGTATTTGGAAACCGCCAAAGGGCAAGAAGACGGTAGGGATTTGGACGCAATTAATTTGGAAACGTTGCGCGGCTTGGTTGGTCAGACAGAACCGATCGCTCCCAAGAAATCTACACCACGACAACTGAAATTTTAGTAGGGCCGGTTCCCACCGGCCGGTTTATTAGATTGGCCGGTTTATTAGATTGGCCGGTGGGAACCGGCCCTACCGTTAACAGTTCAGATCGTTCACAAAATGTTGTTCGGGGTAGATTTGATCATACGGCACGCCCAGCTGTTTCGAAATAATTCGACGGACTTTTAATGCGGTTTCACGGCGCGTACCGGGGCTGCAACGACGTAAGAATTCATCGTCGTCAATCGGCGGCCATTTTCGATCGAACTCTAGTTGGTCATGAATTGCGGCTGCGATGTAACACAAAATAATCAACGCGAAGATAAGGACAAAAATAATCTCTGCCATGATGTTCTCCTGAGTAGGGCCGGTTCTCACCGGCCAGTTTATTGGAATGGCCGTTTATTGGATTGGCCGGTAGGAACCGGCCCTACTTTTTCCACTTGTAATCTTTTTGTTTGATGAATCCGTCCAGCTTGAGTAACCCGTCGGCGAACACTTCGAGAGTGGAAAACGCGTTATTTTTTGGTTGTGGGCGTCTACGAATAGATTCGTTCGATGAATGGAGAGTTTCAACGGATTGAGCGGATCACGTTGCAAACCTTATTTACTTTGCCGCAAATTCCGTTTTTCGTTCCGTCTGAGGTCGGTATATCCGACAGAGTATTTTTGCACGTACCAATTGCGCCAAGCAATTTCGTTGAATCCAAAATTTTGCCCCGTAATGATACGAAGCGATTCTTCGACGGTCGAATTTTGGAGCGTTTTTTTGACTTTCTTTGCTTTTCCACCGGTGGTCAGTCCACCAGCACCACCGCTATTAAAATTGGCACCGATTCTGCCGTTGTTGCCTGGAATCACAAATTCATGCGTTGTCTTGAGCGACTGAATGAGCGGCCAAATCGCCGATTCCGACTTAAGTTGACCCAAAAGCGCTCCTGCGCGGAGGACGGTCGGATTGTCTTTGGCTTTTAACAAAATGGCAGCGGCGTGGCGGGCGGCAGAATCTTTGGAGAATTGTCGACCATTCAGTAACGAACTTGCTCGCTCGCGGATGATCTCATTGGGCGAAGTGATGGCGGTGTTCACCAGAAACTGACGAGCGAGCCTGGAATCCTGCCGTCCGATCGCTTCGAGAGTACGCATTTTCAAGGCAGCGTTTTTTTCCGTATTGAATCGATCAATCAATCCTGGAACGGCAAAGCGGTCATTAACCGTACTCAACGTATTTAAATACTCGTTTGCACGATTTGTGCGTCCTCGTTGTTTTCGCAATTCGGTTTTCCACTTATCGTAACGATCACTCGATTTCTCTTTCATTTTTTCGATCAGCAATTCTTCTTCGGTGTACCAACGGGAACCGATCTTGACCATTCCGTATTGAGACGGCGGATGTTCGCGATGAATCCACTGGCCATTGAGGAGCGTATGTCCCAGCAAGCGGCGGGCGTCTCCGTGATTGGGATCCAGACGAATGATGCTTTGCAAATGGAATTCGCGCTGCGGACTCAATTTTCGACCAGTTGCGCTACGTCCTTTTTCAAGATTCTCTTTACACCAAACGGCCATTTTCCAGTGACCAGCAACATCCTTGGTGGCCGCTTTTTTTTGGGCCTGGTATTCGACCAGCAGATCCGATGATTTTTTCAGTTGGCTAACGGCGCTACGACGAACTTTCATTTTGACGCCGTTGTCCAATTCGATGATGACATATCTTTTGCCATCGATTTCTTTTTCAACAAATCGCCCTTCGATTTTGGCGCCGGTGTTGAGTGTTAGCGTATCGTTGGTTTGTGTCACCGCGGTGTGGCATGCTCCGAGCACCAAGGCGATGGCCAAAAATTGACGAATCATTGTCGAATCTCAGTATTTCAAGAACTCATACGTTTTTTTAACTTTACCCGATTTTATACGAGAAATGGGCAAAATTGCGAATTGCTATCGCCATATTTGATCGAGGCGAAGGATTATAGTTGCAAATCGGCGGAAATATCAGCAAAAAGTGGCCTCATAATCCGCAGTTTGTGGAAAACGAGACTGGGAAACGGACGTAGCTGTGTAAAATGAGGTGTTCCTGGACAAAAATCACTGATAAAAAATATTCAGTGTTCCGCCTGTAGATTGCCAGAGTTCAAATACATGCCCAACAAACTCCTCTGCGTCTTTTCAATTCTGCTTGTCAGCGTCTGCTGTAACAGTGCCCAATGCGATATTGTCATCGATGGATATACCGACGCACTGCACGATCGATTTACCAACTCGGTTTCGTTCATATTGAATCACCAAGATTTGAGTGGTATTGGACAAACCGACGGAGGGACCAGTGGAACTGCAGGAAATTGGGCAACCGCGATCAGTCGAAATGTTGTCATCACTGCGCATCATTACAGGCCATCGGCCAACGAAACGATTTATTTTTATCCAAGCAATGATCCTAGCGCCACACCTGTCCAGCGACACATCGTTTCGGGACAGCGCCTTTCCGGAACAGATATTTATATCGGTTTGCTGAATGATCCTTTGCCGAACACGATCAAGCACTACGATTTCGCTACCGAGCCGCTCAGCGGAACTCCGCCCAACGGGCAAAATATTTTTATCGAAAACGCGGGGATCTATCAGGGATTGAATGCCTACGTTTTCGGAAAATCTCCATTCAACCACAATTCCGATCCGAATGATGACCGAACCAGTTTCAACGATCAAGCGATCGGAAGAAATGTCATTACTGGTTACAGTGAAAATGTTCCGTTTAATGGCAATACGGACAACGATTCCATCATTATGTTTCACGATTCAAACGGCGACTCTGAATTTGTGCAGTACGAAGCACGTCTTCGTAGCGGGGATTCCGGTGGACCGTTGTTCGTTGAAATCAACGGAACATTGCGGTTGATTGGCACTAACGCGTTTTTGCTCAATGGCGACGTGGGATCAGGTGTCAACTATACCGGAAACCAAGCCAGCGCCATTAACAATTTCATTAACGCCAACGCCGTGCCGGAACCTGGCTCTGGATTTTTGATTTTTTCCATTGCGTTGGCAAGTTTTGTGCGGCGCCGTCGAATATCTTTGAGATCTTGAATCGGTGTTTGTCGGCCGTTTTCACTGATGACGGTCGATTGTCAGTCGCTTTCGCGTTAAAATCAGTTGAGTTCGATTGCAACACGATTTGAGCTTTTGAGTTTCCTGATTTTATTTGCTCTTACGCTTTATGGCATCTATTTCAAATGGCAAACTGGCCGGTTTATTCAAACGTCTGGAAACCAGCTACAAAGCAGGATTGGATTTGCGTTCGATACTGGAGCAGGAATCTACAAATGGCTCGGCAGCTTATCGAAAAGAGCTTCGCGTCGTCGCCAACCAGATCAACCAGGGCACGACATTAGCCAAAGCGATCGCCAGAAACGAAGGGACTTTTCCGCCGTTGGTACTGGCGACGATTCAGGCGGGTGAGCAAGGCGGACGTCTCGAAGAGGCTTTTGGGCGATTGGCCAAACACTATGCCAGTCTCGTTTCGTTCCGTCGTAACTTGTTGACGCTGATGGCTTGGCCGTTGTTCGAACTGGGAATGTCGATTTGTATCGTCGGGCTGATGATTGTCGTGATGGAATGGGTCACGTCTTCACAAAACGCGCCGTCGGTGGATTGGCTCGGTTTTGGAAAAAACAGCAAAGGTGAAAACCGTGTTTCGACCGGCGGCTATTTGCTGTTGTACATGTTTACCGTGACGTTTTGCCTGGGCGCCACAGCGGTTCTGGTAATGGGAACCAAACGCGGTTGGTTTGGCACGCTGCCGATGCGGATTGCCAGGCGCATGCCATTGTTGGGAACCATCATTGTCCAAATGGCGATGTCTCGATTTGCCTGGACTCTCGGTGTTGCGATCGATGCGGGGTTAAGTGCGATGAACAGTGCACAACTGGCGCTGCGAGCGACACAGAATTTTTTCTACACGCGACACGAAAACGACGTGGCGCTAAAAATCCGTGGCGGCAATGAAATCCACGAGGCACTGCGCGCGACAAAGGAGTTTCCGGCCGAAGTCGTAATGTATGTGCAAAACGGAGAAAAATCTGGTGAAGTTCCCGAGATGATGAAACATCTGTCGGATACCTACCAGGAACGTGTTCAAACGAATATGAAAACGTTGGCCGTTGTCGGTTTTGTTTTGACGTTTTTACTCGTCGCCGCGATCATCATTGGCGCCATTTTCTTTATCTTTGTCAATTTCATTATGAAAACTTACAACGATGCCGCTTCAGGTACGTTTTGAAGTGCAACGTAGGGCCGGTTCCCACCGGCCGTTGTTTGGATTGGCCGGTGAGAACCGGCCCTACATCGGGTGCCACTGGCTTCGGCCAGTGATTTACTGATCAACTCATCGTTGATGTCGTTCAATTGAAGTACTTTACAACCACTATTTACAGAGTTTCAATCATTAATGGCAAAGCCAGTGACAGAGTGAACTGGAAAAGAAATTTTTGAACCTTTTCAATTAGAACACTGGCTGAGCCAGTGGCACCCATAATGAGAGTTCATAAGATTCAAATTAAACCATAAAAATCCTCTCACGCTTCGTACTTGCGATTTAAAAACTGGCCTGATATAAGTCTCGGTCTACAAGTATTTCGCATACCCTTTGACAATTTCACTTCGTACCCCAATCAACTTGCCTGATGAACGACAAACACAAAACGAACGAAGCGCCGAAACCGTTTGTACTAGCCCCCGGCGATGCATGTGATTTGAGCCAAATTCCGTCGAATCCCGATGTGGGTGAATGGGACAAGAAATCCGCTCGCGAGCGTATCGAAGACAACGTCAAGGAAATGGCCGATTTGGCGCGTCGGTTGTACGCTGACAATCAACGCAGTGTTTTGCTGGTGTTGCAGGGGATGGACACGGCGGGCAAGGACGGCACGATTCGTTCAGTGATGCGGGGAGTCAATCCGCGCAGTTGCCAGGTCGTTTCGTTCAAAAAACCGAGCGAAGAAGAATTGGATCACGATTTTCTCTGGCGAGTGCATCGAGTTGTTCCACGCCGCGGAAATATTGGAATTTTTAATCGTTCTCATTACGAAGATGTTCTAGTGGTTCGAGTTCATAACCTGGTGCCAGAGCCGGTTTGGCAAGCGCGGTATCAAACGATCAACGCGTTTGAAAAACTGTTGCACGATTGTGGAACGGTCATTGTCAAATGTTGTCTACATATCAGTAAAGAGATTCAGCGTGAACGTTTGCAAGCCCGCGTTGACGACCCGGATTCGCACTGGAAATTTAACCCCGATGACATTTCGGAACGAAAGGTCTGGGACAAATATCAAGAAGCTTACAACGCCGCGATTACGAAATGCAACACGGACTACGCGCCCTGGTACATCGTTCCATCGGATCGAAAATGGTATCGAAATCTTGTCGTCAGCCAGTTGTTATTGGAAAAACTGAGAGAGATAAATCCAAAATACCCGCCAGCCGAAGGTGACTGGACGGGTATGGTGATTGAATAGTTTTTTTGGTGGTTTGGCTGACGAGCGGGTGTTTTGGTAGGGCAGTGGTTTTCCGGGAGGGCGAGGCTCCTGCCGAGCCGAATTCCCACGATCGACAATTCCACCCGTGAGCGGCAAAGCGCTAACCACCCGTTCTTCCGCGCTCGTACCGGCGGCTAGCGCCTTGCCGCTCACATTTATTCAACATGACTTTGCCGCCGGTTCGGTGGTGCTTCGTACCGACGGCTTTTGCCGCCTACAAATTAGGCTCGGCGGGAGCCTCGCCCTCCCGAAGAGCCTTCGCCCGTCCTGAATGAACGAGACGGGTTGTATTGGCTGGCGGCTCCAGATTAATACCTTTTGCTCTTGCTCAATTTTTCGAGCAGTTTTTCGATGCGTTCGGTTCGCTTGGCAATCTCTTCGATCGTTTTCTCAAGCTTTTTGGTGTGATCGTGCAATTTGTGGATTTGCCCCTGTTCGCCATGCGAGCCGTGCAACTTGAGCCACAACTCGTGCGTGTGGTGCAATCGTTTTTGCATTGCTTCTTTTTGTTTTTTGGCTTTTTCAATCTGCTGTTTTGAATGTTCGTGCAGTTTGTGTTCTTGATGATTGCGATTGCGTTCCACCAATTCCATCGCTTTTTTGGCATGGTCGATGCGGATGGCATCTTGGAGACTGTTGATCCGTTTGAGCAACATCTCGGTGCTATGACGCGGATGTTTTTTGAGATGTTCTTGCGCTGCGGACAAAGTCAATTTGAGATGGTCCAGCGAATGTTTCTTTTGCGATTTCTCATTTTCTGACAACGACTTCAACAAAAACGCCTGCAGAGTTTTGATGTGTTGTTCATTCGCTTTGACCTTAGGATGCGCTTTGCCAAGTGTTTCGAGCAATCTGGCACGTTCGAGGTTGAGTTTGCTCAACGAGCCGTGCGTGGCCAGACGTTTTTTCAAAACATCGTCTTGGTTTGCTGCCATGCTTTCCAGTGCTTTTTTGAGCAAGTCAGCTTGGGTCAATGTCATCCGATAACGCGGGTGATCATTGGACAATTTCCCCTTCATTTCCAATTGTTTTTTCAAAAGCGCTTCATAGGCGGCTTTGGTTTTTTCCAATACGGAATCGTCTTGGGCGTTCAATTGTGGACTGCAAATGGCAACACAAAAGCATGTCGACAAAATGCACAGTAATTTTTTGCTCATTGATTTTCCTTTGCTGTTTGAGCTGTTGCGACTAAGGCGTTTTTTTCGATTTCAAGTGAATGAATCGGGTATTCAATTAAATCATTTCCAGATTCAATTTTTAAAGTTTGTTGTTTGATGGTTGTGCGATGTCCGGCTAACACGATGGCGTCCAACAGAAAATTTGGAATTCGATGTTTGGTGTAGTAAACCGCGCGATCTTTCGAGTTTTCAACTTCGATCAACGTGGGGTTTCGGGCGAGTGTTTTCTGGACATTTTCAATCGTCTGCTTATTAATATCTTCCAGTTCCGCAACTCGCTGTTGGTACATCAGTTCGTAAACTTCCTCGTAGCTTTGCGAAATATCATTGAGCATGGGTGTGATTTGTTGTTCAATTTCAGCACGTGAATCCCGAACGTCCGGAGCATTCAAACCGTGTGCGACCCAACCCAACAACAAACCGATCAACGAAGCTGCGATGAACACGGACCACAGGGATTTATTTTGCGGTTCTTTTTTTTCCAAATCTAAATGCGGTTTCTGGACGGGCAGCGACGACGGGCGAAAAGCATCTTGTACGGATTCTGCGATCGACTGTTCGAGCAGAAAACGACGGGTAAATTCGCGATTCAATTCCGGATTGGTATCCAGGAATTGAAACAATTGATTGCGCTGTTCGAGATTCAGTTCACGGTCGATTGCTAAATCAACCCAGAATGTTGGATCAGTTTCAATTGGCGGAAGTTTAATCGTCATTGGTAGTCACCAGGTAATTCAAAAGACCACGGAGCCGCGCCCGAGCATTGCGAAGGCGGTAGGCTATTTTTGATTTTTCGAGCCCGAGATTGGTGCTGATTTGGTCGTAATTCCATTCATGAACGTATTTCAACAACAGGATTTCACGATCACGTCCGTTGAGTTTTGACAATGCCTGGCGGACCAGACTTTGAAATTCCAATTTTTCCAGGTTGTCCAACGGAGTAGACCATTCAAAAGCGGCTTCCTGGATTTGCGGTTCGTTCAGGAAACGGCTGTTGGATTTTCTTTGCGAACGTTGACTCCTGCGATACTGCAAAACTTTTCGAACGGCGACACGGTACAGCCAAGGGCCTGGTTTTTTGATGTCATGCCAACGCTGGCCGAGCGCCAAAGCGTCCTGGGTGACTTCGCTCACAAGATCGTCGACGACGTTTTGGTCAACTACGCGCGCAATCAATACACTTCGAAGCCATTTTTGCTGGTCGACAATGAATTGTTGTGCTGAATTGGTGTTAGACATCGATCAAGTTGTCAGGCCGGAGTCCTCGGTCTGTCAATTTAGTTGATCGAACAGCGAAAATTTGCGCGCGAATTTTTCACAAAATCCAAAAATGGTTATAAAAACGCGTTTTTCCAGTGCCAGCACTAGTCGTTGAGCAGATTTCTCAGCACGGTTTGCAAAATACCGCCGTTGCGGTAGTAGTCCATTTCGACCGGCGTGTCGATGCGAACAATCGCCTTGAATCGGGTTTCCGTACCATCGTCCCGCCGAGCAACGACTTCGATTTCGCTACGCGGCTGGAGATCGTCCGACAGCGTTGGAATATCAAACGTTTCTTCGCCGGTCAGGCCAACTGACTGCCAAGTGCTCCCATCTGCAAATTGGAGCGGCAACACGCCCATGCCCACCAAATTGCTTCGATGAATACGTTCGTAGCTGGCGGCAATGACAGCTTTGACACCCATCAGCATCGTGCCTTTGGCGGCCCAGTCGCGGCTGCTACCCGTTCCGTATTCAGCGCCCGCCAAGACAACCAGCGGAGTATCCGCCGATTTGTACTTCATCGCTGCGTCGTAGATGGTTGTGACATCGCCATCGGGAATCATCCGAGTGAATCCGCCTTCGGTGCCCGGTGCAAGTTGGTTTCGGATGCGAATATTGGCGAATGTACCGCGGAGCATCACGCGATCGTTTCCACGTCGTGACCCGTAGCTATTGAAGTTGCGCGGTTGGACTCCATGTTCCTGCAGATACAAACCGGCAGGACCATCTTTGGAAATGGCACCAGCCGGTGAAATGTGATCGGTTGTGACCGAGTCGCCCAGCAAAGCCAAACAACGCGCGCCAACAACTGGTTCGATTGGTTTGACCTCGGGAGTCAGGTCGACCATGAACGGAGGTTCCTGGATATAAGTACTGGAATCGGTCCACTCGTAAATGTCACCGTCGCCGACAGCAATCGCATTCCAAGTTTCATTCGAAGTAAACGCGCCGGCGTATTGTTGCTGGAACATTTCAGCCGAAATCGATGATTGAACCACGTCGTGAATCTGTTCTTGCGTTGGCCAAATATCACTCAACATCACGTCGTTGCCCGACGAATCTGTTCCAATCGGTTCGGTGATCAGATCGATATCGGTAGTTCCCGCCAACGCATATGCGACGACCAGTGGCGGACTAGCCAAGTAGTTTGCTTTGGTATGCGGATTGACACGTCCTTCGAAATTTCGATTACCGCTGAGAACCGATGAGGCAACCAAATCGCCAGAAGTTATCGCGTTGGCGACCGGTTCGGGCAGCGGTCCACTATTGCCGATACAGGACGTGCAGCCATAGCCGACGGTGTGGAATCCTAATTTTTCCAGGGCATCCGTCAGACCCGCTTTGTCCAGATAATCGGTGACGACTCGTGAGCCAGGTGCGAGGCTGGTTTTGACATAGGATTGAACGGTTAGTCCTTTTTCGACCGCATTTTTTGCCAGCAAGCCAGCGGCGACCATCACGGACGGGTTGCTGGTGTTCGTACAACTGGTGATCGCCGCGATGACGACAGCACCGTGGCCAATTTGCGAGGAATGACCGTTGTCCTGGACGGTCGAGGTTTTGGAAAGGGCCTCGGAATCCAGTGCGAATCCTCGCTCAGCGACTGGCGCGACTAACGATTCATTAAAGGAAGTTTTCATGTCCGACAGTGCGATACGATCCTGAGGTCGTTTAGGACCGGCCAGTGACGGCTCGACCGTCGACAGATCTAATTTCAGTGTTTTTGTATAAGTTGGAACTGTTGCATCTGCTGTTCTGAACATCCCTTGGGCTCGGGTGTAGTTTTCGACCAATTTGACTTCGTCGTCGGTCCGCCCGGTACGCGAAAGGTAATCGAGTGTGTTGGCATCGATTGGAAAATAACCCATGGTTGCACCGTACTCCGGCGCCATATTGGCCACTGTGGCTCGATCGGCCAGCGGCATTCCATCAACACCATCGCCGTAAAATTCGACGAATTTTCCGACCACGCCTTCGGCACGCAGCATTTCGGTTGCCGTCAGTACCATGTCGGTTGCCGTCGCACCGGCTGGTAATTTGCCAACCATCTCGAATCCGACGACTTCCGGCATCAGCATGTAAATCGGTTGTCCCAGCATCGCCGCTTCGGCTTCGATCCCTCCGACTCCCCAACCTAAAACTCCCAGTCCGTTAATCATCGTTGTATGAGAATCGGTTCCGACCAAGGTATCGGGGACCGCAATTTTTCCCTCGGCGTCTTCGCGTAGAAAAACACACTTAGCCAAAAATTCGAGATTTACCTGGTGAACGATGCCAACATTCGGAGGCACGACTCGGAAACTATCGAACGCTTGTTGGCCCCAACGTAAAAATTCGTAGCGTTCACGGTTTCGTTCGAATTCCAGTTCCACGTTGGTCGCCAGTGCCTCGCGCGAGCCAAATCGATCGACCTGAACGCTGTGGTCAATCACGAGGTCGACCGGGATCAGCGGATTGATTTTCTTGGGATCTCCGCCCAAGCGGTGCATTGCTGAACGCATGGCGGCGAGATCGACGACCGCTGGAACACCGGTAAAATCTTGCAGGACGACGCGTGCGGGTTTGAACGGGATTTCGACCTTGGCTGGATTTGCCGCATCCCAATTAGCGAGGTTTTCAACATCTTTTTTTTCGACAATTTGTTCGTCGCAATTGCGGAGCAACGACTCAAGCAACAGGCGAATAGAGTAGGGCAGTTTATCGAGATGTCCAATATTTTGATCGCTCAGCGTCGAAAGCCTAAAAAGTGCAGCTTGGCCATTACCGGTGTCAAAGCTTGAGCGGGCGCCAAATGGGTCTTGAGTAGGCATATTTGTCCCAGAAATGTATCTTTTGTCTAGCGTTTCAAGATAAGTTTCCGTCTGAGCCAGCCCCCTGTCAACTCCGACTTGATTTATCCGGCAAAGGTCTCTAGTCGGGGTTTCAAATCGGCGTTGTGTTCGTAAGAATCTGTTTTACGAATTGATGTTTCTGTGATGGCGACTGCGGCTGTGTTATTGGCATCCGGGCAAGTGCCCGTTGGAATTACTGTTCTATTTTCGCTGCTCCTGGTTGGGCTGATTGTTTGTCTTGCGCTTGAGGAAAAACTACACGCCAAAAAATCGATCATCGCCGGTTCATTTGCCGTTGTCTGCCTGTTTTTGGGAACTTTGACCGGCATTTTTCATTTCACTGATTACGTTGTGGTCGAATCCGATCGTGTCAAAGCGCCTGACCAAGAGATCGAGCTGCAGATCGAAAAAGATTCCAAGGGCGAAAATACGGAAACGGTCAAAATTGGCGGCCAGTCAACCGAATCGGCTGAAAATTCGGAAGACGACGAGTCCGTTCAATCGGATTCCTCGAAGTTGCATTTTGGCGGGTACGAAATCAGCATGCCCGTTTACATCCCCGGAATCGATTGGAGCGTGATCGCCATTATTCTCGGGTCAAGTCTGTTTGTGGATGTTACCAGCCGATCGGGTTTATTTAGTTGGATTGCGATTCGGGTAACAAAACTTTCTCGCGGCGATCCGGTCCGTTTGTTGTATTTTTACGGCATCATGACTGTCGTGTTTTCGGCAGTTCTCAATAACGTCACGGCCATGATCATCGTGGGTTCGTTGACGGTCGTGTCGCTGGACAAACTGCAACAAAATGAAAAACTGTTAGGCTTTCTACTAATCGAAGGGCTGTTGACCAATATTGGCGGGTTGCTGACCCTGATTAGCAGTGTTCCTAATATTATTGTGGGGACAACGGCGGAAATCAGTTTTGCCAAATTTTTACTTGTCGCGGCGCCGTATGTGATCGTGGCCACGATATTGACACTCTGGCTGGGAGCCTGGTTTTTCAAGATTAAACCGATCCGGGATAAGCGCGAAATGGTTCGCGCGCGACGCCTGGTCGAAGGGTTTGATGAAAATGATGGCATCAACAGCTGGACTTTTTTCAGATTTTCAGCGATCTCCTTGGGCGTATTTGTATTATTGATTGCCGGTGCGTCGTCATTGCCCGTCATTAACAAATTGGGCATGGGGTTTGTGGCGCTGTCGATGGCAACGGTCATGTTGCTGGCGTTTCGCAGCGAAGTCGATCGATTTTATAAGGCGGTGGATTGGGACCTGCTGGGGTTTTTCATGGCGCTGTTTGTTGTTATTTACGTGATGGAACACGCCGGTGTGTTGCACGCGATTGGAGGATTGCTCCAAGTTGTTCTGCTGGGGGTTTCCGATAATCCGGCAAATCGGCTAGATTCGATTACTCTCCTGTTGGGGGCGGCGGGTTTCAGCAGCGTGACTGACAACATTCCACTAGCGGCGATGTTGGCGAGTATTTTAAAAGACTTGGGGGCACCGAACGATTCGTCGTTGTGGTGGTCGGTTATTTTCGGAGCGAACTTGGGAGGCAATTTGACACCGATCGGTTCCGCGTCGACATTAGTGGCGGTCACGATTATGCATAAACATCAAGTCTCGATGTCGTTTATCAAATTCGTCAAATATTCCATCGGCTTTGCCGCCGCACAAATCCTGTTGGCCATTATTTATGTCGTTGTTTTTGTGCCGCTGATTCAACGATTTACAAATTAGTTACTCCTCGATGAAAAACATTCGAAATTTCTGCATCATTGCGCATATTGACCATGGTAAATCAACTTTGGCCGACCGTTTGATCCAAAGTTGCGGTGGTGTCTCGCAACGCGATTTACACGAGCAAATGCTGGACTCGATGGATATTGAACGCGAACGCGGGATTACCATCAAAAGCAATACCATCACGCTCGAATATCGTGGCAAAGATGGACAAGAATACCAATTAAATCTGATCGATACGCCTGGGCACGTTGATTTTTCGCATGAGGTCAAGCGTTCGTTGATGGCTTGCGAAGGAGCTTTGATTATTGTCGACGCGTCTCAAGGCGTCGAAGCACAAACGGTGGCGAATTTTTACCTGGCACTGGAACATGATTTGGAGATGCTGCCGATCATCAACAAAATCGACTTGCCAGCGGCAGATGTCGACCGAGCTCGAGAAGCGATTGATGCAGAATTGGGACTGGATCCGTTCGAAGCGCTGCCGGTGTCTGCAAAAAACGGAATTGGGATCGGCGAAGTTTTAGAGGGGATCGTCGAAAAACTTCCTGCTCCACAAGGTGATCCCAACGCGCCATTAAAGGCTTTGGTATTCGATGCGCATTTTGACAAATATCGCGGCGTGATTTTGCAATGTCGTGTCATGGATGGGACCCTCAAACCACGAGATACGATTCATTTTATGCATGCCAATCGCGACTTTACGGTTGACGAGTTGGGCTACAACCAAATGAAACTCGTACCGCGAAAACAATTGAGCGCTGGAGAGGTCGGTTACGTCGTGGCGGGTGTAAAAAGCGTTCAAGATATCGAAATTGGCGACACCATTACGTTGTTGAATCGGCAAGCGGAAGAGCCGATTCCAGGCTATCAAGAGGCGAAACAAGTCGTGTTTTCGTCTATTTATCCGATGAGCACGGACGAGTACATGGATCTGACCAAGGCGCTCGACAAATTGGCGATCAATGACGCGGCGTTGACTTATGAAAAAGATTCCTCGGCAGCATTAGGTTTCGGGTTTCGGTGCGGTTTCCTGGGATTGCTGCATCTGGATGTTATCCAGGAACGGCTGCAACGAGAATTCGATATTGGTTTGGTGATTTCCGCACCATCGGTGAAATATCACCTGACGTTAAAAGATGGCTCCACGATGGAGGTGGACAATCCTAGTTATTGGCCAGATCCGATGAGCATCGAGCAGGTCACCGAACCGTATATCAAAGCGTCGATTTTGACACCGGATGAATATGTGGGACCGGTGATGGAATTGTGTCGCGAGCATCGTTCCGAACAACAAACGATGAACTATTTGTCCGTCGGACGGGTCGAAGTGATCAGTGAAATGCCGCTGGGCGAAGTCCTGTTTGATTTTTACGGCAAATTGAAAATGATCACGCGCGGGTACGGTTCATTCGACTACGAGCCGACGGAGTACCGGCCAACGGATGTGGTCAAGGTTGATATTCTGGTCAACAAGGAGCCGGTCGACACTTTGGCCTATCTCGTTCATCGCGATAAAGCGAGGGCGCGAGCATTGCACTATTGCGAACAATTGGCAAAAGAGATTCCTCGCCATCAATTCAAAATTCCGATCCAAGGCGCGATTGGCGGAAATATCATCGCCCGCTCGACGATCGCTCCATTTCGTAAAGATGTCACCGAAAAATTGTACGGTGGAGACGTTACGCGAAAGAAAAAATTGCTCGAAAAGCAGAAAAAGGGAAAAGCCAAAATGAAACAGTTTGGCAGTGTGAACATCCCTCAAAAAGCATTCGTGTCTGTGCTGCGTGCGGACAAAGAGTAGATGCGGTCGAGGATTCTCGTTTAGTCTACCGATGCCTGGGGAAATAGCTCACGCAGAGACGCGGAGACGCAGAGAAGAATGTGTTCTTAATAAAAATAAAATTGAAATAAGTCCCCTAACTGCTGCCTAAAAATACCTACATCACCAATCCATCAAACCTCCGCGTCTCCGCGACTCTGCGTGAGCCTTTTATAAATTCGTTCCGAGTTTGCAACTAATTGGTGCGGTTAACTTTTGTTTGCGATTTAATTTTATCATTTGGATACAGAATGACGTCTTCGTCGACAGCCAGTCCTTTGGTCACTTCGGTGTGAGTTTCGTTTTGTTCACCGATGCTGACCTCTTTCATGACGGCGACGTTATTTTCGACCACAAATACGTGCCATTTTCGTTGGTTTCGAAACAGCGAACTATTGGGGACTTGTAACACGTTGTTGAGTTCTTTGACCGTAATTTCCGCTTCGACGCGATACCCATCGCCTAACGTTTGTAGCCGCTCTTTGGGTTCGTCGAAATCTGCAATGATGTTGACTCGTTGTTCTTCGACTCCCAGTGAAGAAATTTTTGTAAAGGCTGCAGGTTCAACCAAACGAACAGTTCCCGTCAACGGTCGTTCGCCTCCCCAGTGTTCGATGGTCAGTTTCGAACCCGGGCGGATACGAACAGCGTCGGTCGAGAGAACATCGATCTGCATTTCCAGGTTTTGTGGGTCACCCAATTCAATCAGTGGTGTTCCGACGCTGACCACTGTCGCGCTTTCCTGGAATACGCGTAACACATGTCCGCATACTGGAGCAAAGACTTCGAACGGTTGGCCAGTGGCTTTGCCGTCTTCGGAAAACTGCAACAACGCCGCCTTGGCGGTTTCAAGTTCGTACTTGGCAATTTCTTCGTCAAATTTCGTCGTGCGAGTACTTTGTGTGAGCGACAAAAACTCGGTTCGTGAAACATCGTATTCGTTTCGCGAAATCGCTTTTGTTTGGATGAGTTTTTTGGCACGTTCGTATTTTGCCTTGGCCAAATCCAAATCCACTTGAACCTGTTCGGCAGCGACGGCGGCGCGTTTCACGGCCGCTTGTGCCTGGTCGACGCGGGCTTGAGCCTGTGCTTTTGCTCGGACGTCGAGCATTTCAGGCTCGGCAGGCAAAATGACGGCGATGCGATATTTTTCATCACAAATTTCGTAGCCCGGTTTGAGTTCGATCCTTGAAAGCCGACCGGCCACTGGCGTTGAGACGATATATTTTTCACGAATTCGTGTCTTGCCGTCCTCGCGGACGGTGATTCGCAAATCGCTGCGGCTGACTTTTGCCGTCTCGACGTCGATCGGTTTTGGTCGAAACGCCATGACGCCCACAATGATCAGGGCAATAAAAACAAATGTCCAAATGAGAGTTTTAATGGAAAATTTCATGATATTTTTAATGGGTTCAATGTGTTTTGAATCGCGTTTAATCTTTGGTTTTTAATGCCGAAACCAGGTCTAGCTTGGCAATCCGCCGCTGGACAATCCAACCGGAAACCAATGTGGCTCCAATCACGACGGCACAGGCAAATGCATAAGTTGAGCCGTTGATCACCAGAGGAATACGATAATTCTCGGTCGCCAAACCCAAAATCAGCAACCAAGCTAGACCGAAACCAATCAAACAGCCCAGCGGTAGTGCCACCAGCGTGAATAAGCCGATTTCCCCCAGCAGTACGGTTGAAACTTCGTTTCGTGTAAAGCCGATAACGCGCATCGTCGCCAAATCTCGGCTTTGTTCCGACAGTGAAATTCGCGCGCCGTTGTAGACAACACCGATCGCAATCACGACCGCGAACATGATGTTAAAAGCTCGCATCGTTAACATGTTTTCTGCAACCGTTTCCATAAAGCTGACAATGGCCGCGTCTTTGATCGAAACGCTGCCGATGCCGGGTCGCGATTCGAGCTCTGTAAAAATGTCGTCGAGTTTATTGGCGTCGACTTTCAAAAACGCTCCCGAGGCGACTTCGGATTCGCCCAACAATTCATGTAACTGTTTTTTGGCAATGTAGGCGTTCATGCCACCGAATTCGTCGACCAGTGCTGTCACCTCCAGGTCCAGCGTTGGTCGCTGGCCTTCGAGGATTTCAACGGTGACAAAATCGCCTCGTTTGCAACCGAGGACTTCGGCCAATTTGCTGTTGAGCATTAGGCCGTGTTCAGGAATTTGAACCACCTCCTCATCAGAATTCAGCAACCGGAAAAGTTGCGGATTAGGTTCCAAACCGGTGATGCCGATCCGGCGTGAACGGTGCTTGAAACAAATGCGTGAAGCGGCCGCTCGCATCGTTTCGCTGTCGAGTACGCCATCCAGATTTGACAACTCATAAACAACGGAAGCTGTCGCAGGTTCGATGAAGCCAACCGTCAAATCCTGACGCTGAGCTTTTCGAAATTGAAATTCAATTAAATAGTCGAGCGAGTCGAGGGAAAACGATCCTACAATCAGGACGGAAATCGACATCGCGATTCCAAAAATCGATGTGGACGATTTGAACGGCTTACGTTGTACGTTTCGCACCACCATTCGCAAGGTTGCCGGCAACAGACGTGTCGGGATCAATTTTTCGATCAATGTCGGCCGGAAATCAGGTGGTGGTTCTGGCCGCATGGCTTCTGCCGGAGGCACTCGGATCGCTTTGCGAACGGCAATCCAAGTTCCGAGCAACGTGACAAACGTTGTTAGCAGCAATGCAATCAGAATTGCCGCGATATTCAACTCGAATGTCAACAAAGGAAATTTGTAAAACGTTTGATACATCTCGGTCAGGTTTTTTGCCATCCAGATGCCAAACAGTGTTCCAACGACCATGCCGCTGATCGCGATGAGCAAAACGAGATTCAAAAAATGCATTCCGACTTCGAAATTGGAATATCCGAACGCTTTGAGAGCCGCAATTTGTTCTCGTTGCTTGGTAATGATTCGCGTGATCACAATATTCAGGAGGAACGCAGCGACCGACAAGAAAATTGTGGGCGCCAATGTCGCCATGGTTTGCAATTGTTTGAGCTCGTCGTTGACGAATTGGTGTGACAAATTCTCACCTCGGTCGTAGGCGCCAATACCACCATAGGGTTCCAGGAGTCGGTCGAGATGATCCATCACGTCGCGAGGATTTGTTCCGTAGGCCAATTTGAGAGAAACGTTGTTAAACGCTCCTGACATGTCAAAAGCCGATTCGAGTTCACGATGGTTCATCCAGAAAATGCCATATCGTTTTTTATCCGGCAGCAGGCTCCCACCTTGAATTTGGGCGATGAATTCAGGCGAAAGCGCAATTCCAACGATTTTCAGTTCTTGAAGTTTGCCGTTGATGATGGCGCTGACGGTGTCGCCGGGCACAAACCCATGTGCGTCGGCGAACAATTCAGAGACGACAACTTCTCCATCACGGTTCGGTTCCAGCATTCGCCCCCGAGCAATATAAACCTGATTTAAACGACTTTCACCTGAATCAGGAATGGAAATCAATTTGGCCGTTGCCGGCTCTGACATGCCCGGAACATTCAGCAGCACTTCGTAAGTCAAACGGGTTTCAACGGCAGAAACTCCGCGGATGTCCTTGATCCGCTCGATGACGGAATTTGGACAGCGTCGAGAACTTGCAAAAATATCCGCGAATTGAAAATCACGATAGAAACTTAGCTGGCCATTTTTCAACGATGTGTAGGTGCACATCGACATAGTAAATACGGCAATACCTGCAGCAATGACCAGCGCAATCGCAATCACTTGACCTTTCATTTGCGCCAAGTCGCGAATCAGCTTGCGATCAAGTTTGTTCATGGAATTGGATTTTGCTTTTCAGGTTTCGGGTTTCCAGACCAGGTTGTTCATCAATTTCGTTTTTTACCATGCCAATTGATCGGCCGTGATTTTTTCGGTGTTGGTTTTCACTCCCGAAATTTGGCCATCGGATAGTGAAATAACACGATCGGCCATGGCAGCAATGGCCGCATTGTGAGTAATGATCGCGGTTGTCGTTCCCAATTCTTGGTTGATACGCGCAATCGCTTCGAGCACGATGATGCCGGTTTTGACATCGAGCGCACCTGTCGGCTCATCGCACAGTAACACTTCGGGACGTTTGGCGATTGCGCGAGCGATGGCAACACGTTGTTGTTCACCGCCTGACAATTGTGCCGGAAAATGGTTCGCTCTTTCTTTGAGCCTGACTAACTCCAGGGCATCCAGCGGATTCATTGGGTCAGCGGCAATTTCGGTTATTAGTTCGACATTTTCTCGCGCCGTCAAACTGGGAATCAAGTTATAAAACTGAAAGACGAATCCGACGTGATCGCGCCGGTAACGTGTTAGTGCAGCAGGCTCGCTGGAATCGAGTTGTTTATCTTTAAAGGTGACCGAACCGGACGTTGGGATGTCGAGTCCACCGAGAATGTTCAGCAGCGTTGATTTGCCACTGCCCGAGGCGCCCAGCAACACCACGAACTCGCCTTCATAAAGTTCCAGGTTAATACCCCGAAGTGCGTGAACTTCGACTTCGCCCATAACATAGACTTTGGTAATGTCTTTAGTGCGAAAGACTGTAATTTGATCCGTTTGTGAAGACATCAGTTCCGTTTCAATAATCCATCAAAATAGCCTGTTTTTACAACGCTTTGGACGAAAGTCGTTTCATTTCGTCAAACGGTTTGCAGCAACCGGTGCGCCAAAGGCAAAAATGTTAGAAAAAGTCGCGGTGCAAAGGGTTTCCGAGCGTATTCGCACACCAACCGCCAATTTGGCAATTGTAAGTAAAGATGGGGAGCGCGCTGACCGCTAATCAAGTATTACGTTTTTGTTGCGGAATATTGTGAAATTTTTTGTAGGGCCAGTTCCCACCGGTCAATCCAAGAAAACGGCCGGTGGGAACCGGCCCTACTTGAATCTTTCGAGCACGAGCGGGTGGCACTGGCCCCAGCCAGTGATTTGCACATTGACTCTAGGTTTTGGCGCTGAATTAAAGTAAGCATCAACCACTATCCAGCCTTCACTGGCGGAGCCCAATATTGTCCGGGATTTTGGATGCTTACAGTTGTCTGGGTCTGGTTTTGGGTTGCTTTTTGTTTGGAAGCAGTTTTTCGCATGAGGCTTCGGG
>JANQLU010000147.1 GCA_028280445.1 Pirellulaceae bacterium
CTGGATGACTCCTTCCGTTCCGCGAATGCATGGAATTACTGGAGGAGCTGACTTTTATAATTTTCCATCTCTGGTTCTGTCTCCTTTTGGAACAGGTACTGACTTACTCCAAAATGGCCTAATGACAGGCGACACCTTCGGTCTAACAGTTCTCAGTGGTACCGGCCCCAGGCTTTTCGTGCCACCTGGATACACTAATCAAATACTAACTGGCTCTTTGTTGTTCACAGGCGAAACAGTAGCTTCACAAGGTATCGATTTGTCAACGCCGGTAGTATACGATTTTGGTGCGGCCGGAACTGTAACCTTTCAATTAGTTCCAGAACCATCATCACTTGTATTGCTTGGAGTTGGGGTGGTAACGTTGATTCGTAGACGACGGCCTGCAACCATCGACTCGTAACAAAACGATGCACCAAAGCTTGCGAAGCTTTCTCCGGCAAACGTCATATTTGCAGAGATAGGGTCGCCTTCTATGTAGCCGTCAGGCACTACGATGAACCCGGCGGACACGCCAACTGCTACATGGGGTCCAAAACCCACCCCAAATCAGTCTAGCTGAAATGTTAGTTTTGAGGATTCAGGCACTAGCCGGATGCAATGGCACAGGAATTGGCCGTCTCTTGGTAGACACAACCGTACATAGGTAAACAAACAGCGGCCTCAACGAGATTACTCATGTTTTTGCCCGTCCCGAAAGGGGACTAGTCGCACAAGCTGCTTCGGACGATGTAACGAATGGCGCTTAGATTTTCCGAATTCCGTTTGCCATTTCTAGCTTGACCAAGATTCTTGGTTTTCGCTTGCGCCCCAGAAAGGTTGCCTGAACAGCCAAACGCTCAGGGTGATAAATGCGCGATAAGTGAGCGATTGGCAGGGGCTACCTGGGGAAGCCGGACTGCGAGTCCTTTTCAGTGTAAAAATCACTGGTTCCTGCTTGGACATCGTTGCCTTTATCCCACCGAGAAGTTGGTGTTGAGTGATTCATTCCTGCTCCCTAGAATCGCGAGAGCGTAGCTCAGATCAGCCAAATAGACAACATGTTTTCGAGAAAATACTTTATCGCCGTTCCTTTGATCATGGTGCTCCCAGTGCTTGGATGTAGCGGGAGTCGGTTCAATAAAAATCAACCATCGGAATACTACGAGGCCAGCGGAAATGATCTTTTGATTAACCCACCTGAAAACGAAGTGGGGGTTAACCTCGTCAAGGAAGCGGAAGCGCTGAGAGAATCGTTGTACCCAGTCGATGGTGAATAACGCGCTATCGAGCACAAGCTACTTCGGCCGATGAATTCGACACAGTTTCGGCTGTTGCCGCGGTCTTGTGCACCTCTGCAAGTTAGCACGTTGCCGTTGTGGGGCGGGGTTGTCTAAAGGTTGTCCAACCGACGCAGTTTGAGCGTTAACTCGCATCATCGTGAACACTGACACCGTGCCGTTTTTTCGACTACTGAACACGCCACTTGCGGCGATTCACATTCGATTGGGCACATCGCGGCTATACGCTCTGGTAGGAGAGGCTGTAAATTCTCGAAGTAGAGAGTATTGACCAACGCGATTGGCTTCGCGGATCAAGACCCAAACCCGACTGCCGCCACGCAAGTAGTGCGGCCCGAGAACCTAGCTCATGTTTCTGCCGATCTCGATAGGGGAGTAGTCGCACAAGCTGTTTCGGCCGATGAAGCCGACGCGGTTTTTGGTGACCGCTGTAGTACTATTTCCGGGCGGGCCGACGCTGGTCCCAGCATAAAATACTATCGAAAAGTAATTCAAGCCAATAGTGCGAGGGTTAGGATGTACAAAACGAGTTAGAATTCAACCTGGAGAAAGTCGGTGAAGTTTTTTGCATTAAATGGGCCTGAATTGTGGGGAGACTATGGCAGTCTACTGATCGCGGGTATGACTGGTCATCTTGAGCGTCGTGACGGGTTGCTGCAACTCGAAAGAACTGGCCCATTTATTCCTCCGGTTTCGTTTCCTGGAGAAGATGTTGTGATCACATCCGAGTTTCGCGAATTGATG
>JANQLU010000083.1 GCA_028280445.1 Pirellulaceae bacterium
CTGGAAGGTCTCATATCCCGTAAAGTCGGGACACCGCGCAGCATCAAACTCCGGATACTGCCAGAGCATCTACCAATCCTCAGGCACCCCAGCTCCCAATCGTTCAAATCCACTGTGCAGAGCCACTAGTGGTGCGCCCGCAGGAGTTCTGACCCAGTTAGGCCGCCAATGGCTTCCCTTGCCAAGTCCATCGGAATGGTTTGGCGAGGGTCTTATTGAAGTGCTCGATGAATCTTTCGAGTCGATTTTTCAAGTCTTGAGTGGACTTGAATGAGGCACGCTTGAGCAGCTTCCTGACCAGAATGGAGAACCATATTTCAATTTGATTGAGCCATGATGCATGTTTTGGAGTAAAGTGAAAGGTGATTCGGTGGCTTTTATCTCGCAGAAACTCTTCTCGTGTTTTCAGCGATTTAAGGACCCCTGACTTTCCCTTTTCACCAAGATCGTCGGTAATTTCACAGTGCTTTGCTACGACCTCGACGACCGATTCCGACTTGTGTGTGTTTAGATTGTCCGCGATTATGCACCATGTGGTGCCTGGACTGGCAGTTGAAAGGAGTGAGTCCAGGAACGTGGCAAAGTCTTCTTCGGTTCGGGTTTGGCCAACGGAACCAAAGATTTGACCCGTCGCAACGTCCATTGCGGCGATGAGCGTTTGGGTGCCGTGGCGTTTGTACTCATATTCCAGTCTGAGCGGTATCCCACGGCCAGATCGTTCGTCTGAGATTTTGGGTCTTGGTGGTTGGTCAGGAGCGACCCGCTCCGTTGCCTGAATGCCGGTCTTTTCATCAATCGAGACAGTCTTTACCCCATTTTCGTTAGCGTCAATGGCGTCTTTGTATAATGAACAAATTTCGACGCTCTTCTGTTCGAAGTCTTCATCTTTTTCAGTCGTAATCCAATATTCGCTTTTATGCGGCTTGAGGTCGGCATCTTTTAAAAAAGCGCCCCACCGAGTGGGGCGATATTGACGGAACGATTTCTCGTTTTATCGCCTCAGTCGCGACCTCTTGCTGAGTTCTCGTCCCTGAACAGCCGTCTTCACCCTCCACGAGCTCGCATCCAATGGCAATGATCGCGACGATTTGCTCTGGCGAAAATGTCCCCGGACCCCCGGAACGTTCTGCGTCAGCAAGCCGTTCGGCAATCGGGCTATCATCTTGAGAACTCAGCCAGCGGCGAACCCAATGCCGTACCGTTTTGCGCCAGATTGCGAGTTCCTCGGCAACCTGGCTGAGGTTAAGTCCTTGAGCGTAAAGAAGAATAATCCGACATCGAACAACAAGCTGCTGTGGCGTCGAATGGGCTGCTATCAACCTCTCAAGCTCAGTACGCTGCGGCTCACTCAACACGATTGGTTCTGCTCTGGGCCCTGACACTGT
>JANQLU010000131.1 GCA_028280445.1 Pirellulaceae bacterium
CGAAGCGGCAAACCAATTAAATAGAGCTTCTTGATGCCAAACGTCTTGAGTGCCACTGGCCTCTGCCAGTGTTAGGTAGTGTTGATTAAATGTGAGCGGGAAGGCGCTAGCCGCCGGTGAACCCTCAAATACCGGCGGCTAGCGCCTTGCCGCTCACATCAATTCACAGCTTTCCGATTTAATCAACGCTGCCTAGGGGTATCAAACCACCGACAAAACGTCATGAATTGAATTTGATCTCAGTGCTTGAAGCCAAGGAAACCGCAACCACTGGCTGGGGCCAGTGCCACCCAGTCGACTTGCTGGGAACGACAAAGTCAACTTGGCGAAACCGCCTCGACAATTTTACAAAACATCGAAAACCTTTCCGGGAAAACACTGATACTCCGCAAAAAATACTTTAAAATCGTCGCTAACTGATCAAGGCTGAATCTGCGATCGCCGACCCGACGGATGCCCCAACATGCCAGATCTAGACCCTCGCTCTCAACAACATTTGTCTCTCGACCAATTAAAAAAATGGCTCGGTGGGATGCTGCCCCCAGATGACCGATCGGTTGTCGAAAGCCATCTGGAAAATTGTGTTGAATGTTCGAATTTGTTGGAAACACTCGAACCCGACCAGTGGCTGAACACCGCAAAACTCAAGCAGCTGGATATTCAGTTTGATTTAACCGAAACCCAAGTGTGGCACACCGAAACACTGTCCGACTCCGAAATCCGCCATCCGCCGGGCACGCCACAACAACTGAACGAACGATGGCATTTAGAACGTTTGTTGGCGCGAGGTGGAATCGGCGAAGTCTGGATTGCTTTGGATCGTGTGTTGGGAAAGCAAGTAGTTGTTAAAAAACTGCGACAGGAAACCGCCAACCTGCCGGCCGTTCAACGACGTTTTTTACACGAAGCCCGGATTACGGCGCAATTGAGCCATCCGGGAACCGTCCCAGTGATCGAATTGGTCGACGCTGGAGCGGACAGTTATTACGTAATGTCATTGATCCAGGGTGACACGTTTAGAAAATCGATTGAAAAATTTCACACTAAAATCAAAACCAACAATCGTCCGATCAATGGTGAATTGTTTACACTGCTGCAAACCTGGATTTATGTTGCCAATACCATCGGCTACGCCCATTCACAGGGCGTTCTCCATCGCGACATCAAAAGCGAAAACATCATCGTTGGAAATTTCGGCCAGGTTACGGTGATCGACTGGGGGTTGGCCAAACGCATTAATGACCCCAATCCGGACCGCGTGGAAAACCGTGACGCGCCAAGGGGCATTGTCGAATCCGCTGTTCAGACCCAGCCGGGCGCCAAAATCGGCACGCCATCGTTCATGGCACCTGAACAAGCGGCCGGTAGCGATCCATTGGATTCGGAATTGATTGATGTCTACGGATTGGCTGCGCTGTTGTACGAATTGTTGACAGGTCGACCGCCGTTTACTGGAAAAAATATTTCCGAAGTGTTGAGAGCTGTCCAGTTCGATTCGGTCGTTCCGCCACGATCGATCGAACCGCGGCTTCCTATCGGAATTTGCGATATCTGCCTCAAAGGATTGGCTAAAAATCCGGCTGATCGATACTCGTCTGCCATTCGTTTTGCGAATGAAGTTAACGAATGGACCAACCAGGAAATGGCTTTGCGTCAATCAACCGAAGCGCGGCAAAAACTGTTTGATTTATCTGATGACTTGATGCTGATTTTTGACGAGCAGCCCAAAGTTCTATGGGCCAACTCGGCATGGCTGAGACATTTGGGATGGCATCCTGACAAATTGGTGGGAAATTTGCCTAACGCTTTGGTCCACCCCGACGACGTACCAAAAGACAAAGATGTGTTGAAGAAGCTACAGCGCGGAGAAACGGCAACAGGCATGCTGCGACGAACACAATCTGCCGACGGATCGTATCGCTGGCATTCGTGGTCGGCAACTCCAATACGCGACGAAGGAATCACATGCGCCATCGGTCGTGATCTAAGTGACCAAATGCAACAAAAACTCGATTACGAACAAATCCTGAACGCCGCTCCCGACGCGATGGTCGTGATCAATTCCGATTCAACGATTTACTGTATCAACCGACAAGTATCAGAAATGTTTGGTTACGATGAAAACGAATTGATTGGCCAGGAAATTGAAATCCTGATCCCTGCGCGTTTTCGCGACAGACATCCAAAACTGGTCAAATCGTTTATGCAAAATCCGTTGGTTCGCCCCATCCACGCAGAACAGGGGTTGTTTGCACTCCATCGAGACGGAA
Source organism: Pirellulaceae bacterium (assembly GCA_028280445.1). Taxonomy (GTDB): domain Bacteria; phylum Planctomycetota; class Planctomycetia; order Pirellulales; family Pirellulaceae; genus JANQLU01. Next base: position 2,271 of record JANQLU010000131.1, read on the forward strand.
CAGAATTTCCAGTCGCGATTCGATTGAGCCCGGTTGAAACCAGTGCGGGGCTACGAGTCATCAGTTCGATTCGTCAGCAATAATCGATCTCACAGATCAACCATTCCTTGCCCGGTTTCGCGGAGCCAAGTCACGATGCGATGTTGTTGGACACGGATCGCGCCTCGGCTCAGGTCGTATTTTTGTTCCAATTCATCAATCGGAACTCCGTCGAGCACCAACTCGGTGAATAACTGGACGCGCCTAACGCTGAAATGACTGGCGGCTTTTGTCAGCAACTGCTGAATCACATGTTGTTCGTGTTCGCGATGGAAAGCGATGGAGACTCGGCTGGTTTCATCCTCCAGCACATCCGCAAACTCGGCCAAGTTTGATGATGTTTTTTGATTCCTTTTTTGCTCCCACAGACGCCTCATCCGGTTAACGAGGATTTGTTTCAACCATTTTCGAAAGGCCCCTGGTCGACCGCTATGTTGGAACCGTGGCAATTCATTCAAAACTGCCAACATCGTTTCCTGTTGGAGGTCGTCGGCGTCCGCCGGCGGAATCTGTTGAGCGACCAGCCAACGCTGGAGCAATTCGCCATAGTCATCAAAAAATTCATCCCAACGTTCGCTGCTGCGAGTCTGCCTGATTTCCTCTAACAGACTGAGCCTTGTTGTACGCACTGGCTTGCTCCCTGGTTTGATAGCAGGAGTTGACAGAATCTGACGTCACAAGGGGTGTAAACGTTAATGAATCGTGGTCCCAATGACCGGTTTACTGACTTGGCCCTCTCTCATCGCAAAAAACCATGTAAACGCACAACAACGTGCCAGTTAAACTGCGCAAATTCTGGTCCCGTTGTCATACACCGAACATTCCAGTTTGAGATCGAGGTAGGCAATATTTTACTGGATTTCTTGAGCGTCACAGTAAATAAACGACAGTACCTTACACGAATGCAACGTGCTGGAGACCGGAAAAGTCTCGGAAATGCGGCGAATCTTGCTCGCCAACCCTTCGCATTTACCGGCCTCAAATCACCAACACATTTGCTGCATCAATATGCTAGACGGAAAAATTCTTCTGAACTTTCCATTTTCTTGTAATTTTGTCGCCCCAAAACTGCTTAATAAAAGACAAGTCGCTCCCTATTTTTGCGCTCAATGAGCGTCATCACTAAAAATTTCCATGAATTCAACAAACGTATTTAAGCCAGATATCAATTCGTTCATCGAGCCTTATTTTTTCTTTTCCAACAATTCCGATACCGAACTGCTGTATGTGAGCCCGTCGGTGAGCCGGATTCTCGGTTACACTCCGGAAGAAATCGTTGGTCGAAAATACACCGAGTTGCTGGACATTGAAAATCCGCTGAATGTGGATCTCGAGGTCTGTCGAAAACAGCGATTTGAACTTGGACGTGATGATCACTACGAACGCTTGCGCGCGGTCAAATCCAAAGAAAACGATCTCAAAATTTTGAAGATCCAAACCTATGGCGTACGAAATGAGCAGGGTCAGGTTGTCACCAACCATGGGATCGCACGTGATGTGACAGCATTTTTATCGGCTGAGGAACAATTGCATAAACGGTTGGCGTTGTTGTCGCGCGTCGACGGTGCACTGAGAGACCGTGAACGCGTTGTTCTGACGTCGATTATCGAAGGTAAAAAAAATAAAGTTATCGCGAAAGAGTTGGATGTCAGTGAACGTACGATCGAAAAAATTCGCTCGCGTCTGATGGTAAAATTCGGGGCCGGTACCATTCCCGAAGTCGTTTCGATGGCGACCGAATACAAGACGTTGCGAGATGTGATTTTTTTGGGCCGAGAATCTGAGCAGTGTTTCGATCCGTCATGCGCCTTGTGAAGCTAATCAATGGGCGACGGCCAGTTTTTTGACTTGGTTCTGGCCTGCTTGAATTTCTTTTCAAATTTTGAGACGAGGTCGGGGCGCGATGTTGCCAAATCCGTGGTCTCGCTGATGTCTTTTTTGAGGTCGTAAATTTGAATCGGTCGTTTCGCAAATCGAACCGCTTTCCATCGGCCCATTCGCCCAGCCTGAACAAATTTCCGCTCGAAAAATTCCCAATATAAAAAACGTTCCGAAAGCTCTGTTTGCGGTTTCGACAACAAAGTTGGCAATACGCTGACACCATCAATCGAATGTTTCAAATGATTTTTCGCTCCGCCGACTTCCGCAAGTGTTGGCAGCACATCCCAAAACGCCCAAGGCGTATCCGATGTTTTTCCTTTGGCAATGTGCCCCGGCCAACGAACAATCATCGGCACCCGAATCCCGCCTTCGTAAACATCGCGTTTTTTTCCTCTCAACGGATGGCTGGAGTCAAATCGTTTTTCCCAACGCGAATGTGCGCCGTTGTCCGAGCAGAAAAACACAATCGTTTTTTTGTCAATTTGCAACTCAGCGAGCAACGCCAGAATCCGGCCAACATCGGAATCGATTTGAGAAACCATCGCGGCATGGATTTTCTCGTTTTTGGTCCAGGGTTGTTTGTCATAAAGTTTGGTCGACGGAATTTGAAATTTGGTATGCGGCAGCGTCAACGGAAGATACAGAAAAAAAGGATTGGCATTTTTCGCCTGACGTTTGATAAACCCAACAGCCTCGTCGATAAACAATAGCTCGGTGTGTTGTTTCTGTTTTCCGTCATGGTTGCCTCGTAATTGAATTTTGGTTTGGTTGCGCCACAAATACGTGGGATAGTGGTCATGCGCCTGACGCTGGTTGAGAAAACCGTAAAAATAATCCCAGCCTTGTTTGCCGGGTTCTCCTGAAGTTTGCGGTTCGCCAAGCCCCCATTTCCCGATCATGGCTGTGACATATCCTGATTTTTTGAGGATCTCGGCAACGGTCACATCGGAATCCAACAGCGGCACGCGTCCCTTTCGCCCGCCCAGGCCTCTGACACCAAATTTTCCAACATTCCCGCGAACGGTTGTATGTCCGGTATGCAGCCCCGTCATCAAAACACTTCGCGACGGAGCACAAACAGGCGAACCTGCGTAAACATCCGTGAAACGAATTCCCTCGGCGGCCATTTTGTCCAGGCAAGGTGTTTTGATTACTTTTTGACCGTAGCATCCAAGGTCATTAAATCCTAAATCATCGACCATGATGAAAATGATGTTGGGCCGGTCGTTCTCGCCCGCATCCACGAATGAATCAGAAATTGCGATCAAATTGATCGCCAGTGGAACGAACAGAAGTTGAAAAACTCTTCCCAGCATGAGACCGACCTATCGAAACCGATTTGCGTGTTGACAACGACAAACAACTGTTGTGTGTCACATAGAAACATCTACTTTATGTTGAAACGAGTTGTTGTTCTACATCGACAACAGAATTTAAGACGGTCCAGTAGCTAACAAAACGCTGTTTTTCAACGAGCCCCGTCCTCTACAATAAGTCGTGTCACCAACTTGAATGTTAGGAATTCGATATGACTGGCAACAGGCTATTTATGATATTCGTGTTTGCAATCGTGGCAGCTAGTGGGCGGCACGTTGTGGCCCAGGAAAACAAAAAATCTCAACCGCGACAATTGAATATTTTCTTGTTAGAGGATGAGAAATCGCTTCAGTTGCTCAAGAAATCGAAGGCAGCTGTCGTGATTGCTCACGCTCCCTACACGGGGTCGGCCGATTCTACTGCGCACTACTTCTTTTATTCGGCCGTCAAACGTGCCATGCAATCGAAAAACGTCAAGTATTTTCTCGTGACAGACAACTACTACAAAAAATTTATCAAGTTCATCAATGGACAAGACAAACCCGGTGCAAAAATTGACGTAGGCAGCAGGAACCGCGGCGCGTTTTTAATATTGTCTGAGGGCAAAGTGCTCCATGTCGAAGACCCTAACAAAAAACAATCAAAAGATTACATGGCGCGGCTGGCAAGTTTGGATGACAAAATATCCGAGTACTTTGGCTACAAAAAATAACCACGAAGAAAGGGGACGGGAATCTTTTCACTTGAAACAGTGTTCAGCACTAGACGTAAAAAGGAATGCATTCAACATCAACGAAAGGCATCCGACTTTTCTTTTTGCTCGGAACGCTGCCAAACCAGCGGCTAGGTTAGTTAGTGTTGATTAAATGTGAGCGGCTAGCGAGCTCAAATTCACAGCTTTCCGATTCAATTGACGCTGCCTAGCGCCTTGCCGCTCACGGGTAGCTTTGCCAAGCCCTTGAAAAACAGGCGTCGTCAAACCATAATTCAAATTGTCCAAATTTGTAGACATCAGGTTTGAGGAGGGTCACTAGTGGCCGAGAGATTGCAATCTTCGATGAAGCGTTGTTTGGTGGCCATGTTGATTTTGTTTGGTGCCGGGACCACCGAATCGAAAGCTGATATCCTGTTTGGGTCGGATTTCGGAGCTTCTGGCGGACTTCTGACAATCGACACCTCCACGGGCGCGGGCACATCGGTCGGTCCTAGGGGATTATTCTTTGTCGAAGGTTTGGCTTACGACCCCAATAGCAATACGCTCTACGGCACGGATATAATTACTGACAACCTTCTAACGATCAACACCGTTACGGGGGCCGCCACCTCAGTCGGCCCGTTGGGATTTGGAAGTGTCGAGGGTCTGGCCTTCGACTCCAACACCGACACTCTCTATGGTTCGGACACCAATACGAATCAACTTGTGACGATCGACACCTCTACGGGGACCGCCACGCCAGTCGGTCCGTTGGGATTTGGTAGTGTCGAGGGCTTGGCCTTCGACCCCAACACCAATACCCTATACGGCTCGACCGCCGTAACCGGCTCGGGATTTGAAAGACTCCTGACGATCGACACCTCCACGGGGGCGGGCACGTCAGTCGGTTCGATAGGACAATTCGGTGTTCCCGGCCTGGCCTTCGACCCCAACACCAACACCTTATTCGGCTCGGAGAATAGTAGACTTCTGACGATCGACACCTCCACGGGGCTGGGCACCCCAGTCGGCCCGTTTGGATTCCTCCAAGTCAGGGGTCTGGCTTTTGCTGTCCCCGAGCCCTCCTCCACCGTCATGCTCGCCGCCCTAGGGCTCGTCGGTCTGTTCCCGTTCTCCCGGCGGCGGAAGCGCTGAGTATCGTTGTTCCTCGCGGAGAGAGAAAAGGGGACATCACTCGTATTTTGCCTTAAGGGTAGTGGTTTGTATTCACGCGGTGGCCATTTGGTCAAGCAAGGTGTTTTGATCACTTTTTGACCGTAGCATCCTAGGTCATTAAATGACATCGTTTCCTAACGATAGAAATGACCGTTATCGGCCAACCGAAACATTTACTTTATGCTGAAACCACTTGTTGTTCCACGACGACCCGTGGTGAGCAAACGTAATTTTGTTGTAAGATAGCTCACGGGTGGCTTTGCCATGGTTTGAAAAAAGCGGTCGGGAGCTCCCGCCCCTTTTTCTCGGCGCTGGGGAAAGAAATTATTTTCTGCCGATTCAGAAATTGCGCTTTTGCGCTAAAGCGTCAAAAACGGCTTGAAATACAAAACAAATTTGCAAGCATAGCCAAACCGGCGGGCAACTCGAATGAACCCAATGGAAATTATTCGAGTAATCGCTTTGTCCGACCCGTAAAATGATAACGATCAGATGCAGCAACTTCGATTAAATGTTTTGCGACTCGAAAACAAATAGCAAATCTCATTGCTGAACTCATCTCGGCCTCTTCATCTCAGCACTTTCACAAACGCAAATTCTGTTAACTCCACTGTCCCGATTGTTATGCCAAAATCGAGCACAGCTTTTGAATCGCGCCAGAACAAATGGAAGTCGATTGGCGTCCTTGCTGCCGCTTTCGTCCTTCTGTCAGCAGCGGGACTCTCGATTTATTTTCTCATGCCGCCTGCCGATTCCACGAATGGATCAACCGATCAAGGACCCACAATTTCCCTCAGTGACAAAAAAACACTCGAACGTGAGTTTGGCAAATACCAGTTTTGCAAACAGATTCCGATCACGATTCATGTCAACAAAAACGAACTCCAACATTTTGACAATCCGCAACACAAATTAGAGTTACAGGCCAACGAAGAATTCATGTTGGAATTTACTCCCAAGAAAAAATGTTATTTCGGAATCTTTAGCCTGGAATACACCGAACAAGGTACTGTCAAACAGCTCAAAAAACTGTTTCCGAATCATCCCGGCGACGATGGTAAAGTGAGCGCCAATCACCGAGAGTTTTTAGGGCTCAATCCCACGCCATCTGTTGATACCGAATACATCCTGTTGATTGCGGCAAACCGCCCCTGGGATCAAACAAAATTCCAGAACGCTTTCAACAACGCGGCAGACAAGAAAAAAATGAAGCCGTTTTCGAGTTTCGAAAAAATTTGGCGAGATCTACAACCAGCCGATCAAAACATGCGATTGACTGAGATTTTGATCCCTTATTTTGTTCAACCGCCAAAACAAGAACACGATTCACAATAATTGCCCCTCGAGTTGATAGGATTTGAAATGCGTTACCTCGCCATTTTTTCAAGCATTGTCCTGCTATTTGATATTTCGTTGACGACTTCGCCTGGATTCGCACAGGAAGTTGACGTCAAAGTTGCCCAAGAAATCAACGAGTTGCATTATGTCGCCAGCCGTCAGCAAGTTCGTGGCGACGTCGACGGAGCAATCAAAACCCGGATGCAGATCATCGATCTTTACAACAAGCATGTCACGGGAAAACTGGCGATTGCTGGAACGATCGAGCAATATAAATTGATTTCGAATTGCTGTATGGACAACGGCGATTTTGATCGCGCCAGTACTTATCGCAAAAAATTGCTTGATTTCCACAAGAAAATGTTTGGCAACAACTCTTATCAAGTGGCGAAAGCCAAATTGGATTTCGCCGCAGTTCATGAGTTCAGCCAGTTTGATCAAGAAAAGCAAAAAAAACTTTCAGCAGCCTTGGGCCGTTGGACCGATCTGATGGTCGCGCGATCGCGAGCCAAAAATATACGCGACCTGAAACGGGTCCTCGCTGAGTTTGAAAAAACGAAAACGGAATTCGAACAACTACTGGGCAAGGGTCACATCTACTCGCTACGGATCGCCAATATGACGCTTCACCTGAAACATAACCTCGACCCACTCAAACTGGGTGACGAGCGAGATTTCGATCACCTATTGAATGGAATGACGAAATTGCTCGGTGATTCACATCCAGAAACGATCGAATATATCATTGCAAAAGGCATGCATCTGGCCCGCAAGGGAGATGATAAAGCTGCAGAGAAAATGTTTGTCGACGCTTTCGAAAAAGCTTCTAAACATTTGCCACACAATGTCAGCCAAGCGGTCGGAGCATTGGATAAACTGTCGTTCATCGCTTTCCATCGGCGGGATTATGTCACGTCGCGTCACTATCTCGTCAAAGGACTCGAAGCGATTTCCAAACATCCTGGCAGTCGCATGTGGCGAGCGCATCTCCTATCCACTTTGGCGGAAACCAATGCCGCAATGACCGACTACAAATCCGCTGAAACTGCCGTCAAAGAATCGATCAAACTTTATCAGGCCGAACTTCGAGTGGGCCGCATTCATCAACGCCCGCAGATCATGGATCGGTTAGATTTTACGGCTCAAGTTCTCAGCCATATCTTGACAGAAACTGGCCGACACGAGGAAGCGCAACCCTATCTCGATGCCGGTCTCAAATATCGCGAGCGCAAATACTCGAAAAATTCGGTGGCTTACTTGATCGCCGTGCGAGATATCGCTTTGAATCTGCGAGCGCAAAGAAAACTTGATCAAGCCAAACCGTACTACGATCAAATCGGCACTTGGCTCGAAAACAAAATCGCCAGCGCCGAGTCCGATGTCGAAGTTCGACGCATGTTTGCCGTCTACCGCAATATCTTTCAAGGCTTGCTACTCAACGTCGCAACGTTTCATTTTGACACCAAAAATCACAAAAAATATTTTGAATACATCGAGCTTTGCGAAAAATATTTCAAACTAACACCCGGTGATACGTCGCATGAGCAGGCGCAACTCTATATGCAAACCGGCTACCGAAGCCGTTTGTTGGGAAAATTAAAAGATGCCGAAAAGCGGTTTAAGAAAGCCATTTCGAGAGAGTGTCAATACCTCGACAAAAGCACAATTTTTATGACCGAGGCCGATCTCATATCGTCTTATGATTTTTTGCTGACGTTGAGAAACAACATCGTCATTTTGTCCGACAAGTCAGACGATGAATCGCTACAAAGAACTTATACGCGTGTCTGGCAAAGCAAAGGTTTGGTGGGACGTTCCATTTTGCAACAAAACCGCTTGTTCAACGAATTGGAAAAACAAACCAACTCCAATTTACGGCGCGATTATATGATGGTGCGCAAATCGCTTGCTGAGCAAAGCCTCGCGAAAATTCGGAAAAAACTCACCAACTCGGCGCCGGCAAACGATAGTCGTAAATACCGATTTTTGTCGCAACTCAAAAAACATAGCCAACTGACCGAAACAGCCGGGCTGCGTCAGAAACCCGACTATGAAAAACTGTCGAAACTACTTGGCAAAAACCAAGTGCTGATCGATTTCATTGAAAATGATGACAACATTGAGAAAACCGACGGCAAAGTTATCAAGTACTATTCAACTTACGAAGCGTTCGTTATTAGAAACCATCCGAAGACCGGAAAACTGTCGATTACACATATCAATCTCGGACGGTCAAAACAGGTTGAATCTGCGGTGACATCGTGGCGAAAAGAAGTCGCTCTCGATGGCGGTTCGAGTCGCCCACTGGACGTAACAAAAAGCCGCAAAGAGTTTGATCGCAAAAAATTCTTGACCCTTGGCAACAACGTTTATCAAACCGTTTGGGCAAAAATTGAAAAACAGATTGGCGATTGCGATACCGTTTGGATTTGTCCCGAAGGCAACATCGGCCGCATTCCTTGGAACGCGCTGCCGCTGCCGGTTTCAGAAGGTCAAATCCAATTTGCAATTGAAAAATACAAATTTATCAATATCCCAAACGCCCGGTTCCTGATGGCCGATACATCAGATCAGTTGCCAGCGACAATAAATATGGCGATGTTTTACAATCCGGATTTTGGCAAGCCCGATGCGCCTAAGACAGCGACTGCCTCGACGAAAAATGCGGCCCAGAAAACTAGATCCATCAATCCAAAAAAAATTACGAACCTTCCAGGCACAAAAAGTGAATTTGAAAAAGTGTCCAAGGTTGTTGGGACAAAAAATATTGTTGGGTTTACTGGCAAATCAGCCAATGAAAAAAATCTTCGCAACGCACTCGGCAAGCACGCGATTTTGCATATTGCTTCGCACGGGTTCTTTTTGAACAACCCGACAAATCCGAACAAAAATGTTGAAGATGTTGCCGACCCGCGAATTCGGACTCGCAGGTTGCATCAAAGTACGATTAATCGTAACCCGTTTATTGCTTCGGGGGTCGTGCTCGCTGACATTGGCAATCAAAACTCCGCCGATGATGGGCTGTTTTCTGGTGAAGAAACTTTGGGACATGACTTGCGCCATGTTCGACTAGTCGTTCTGAGCGCTTGCGATTCCGGCCTGGGCCGCTCCGTTCCGGGAGATGCCAGTTTGGGGATTCAGTACGCCTACCTGCTTTCAGGCGCGCGATCGACGCTCACCAGTCTTTGGCGCGTCGACGACCAAAACACGGCGATCTTGATGGAGCGGTTTTATGCGAACATGATCGACAAAAAAATGAGCATTCCCGACGCGCTCAGAAACGCACAATTGCAATTGCTCAAACAACGCGGATTCACACCCTCGGATTGGGGCGCCTGGATGATTAGCGGAACAGGTCGGTAACAAGTAGAGCCGGTTCCCACCGGCCAATCTACACTCGGGCGCTGGTAACGAAAATTTCATGGATTAATTAGAGCTTCTTGATGCCGAACGTCGTGGGTGCCACTGGCATCTGCCAGTGCTGGGGGTATCAAGCCACCGACAACAACGTCATGAATTGAATTTGATCTCAGTGCTTGATGACAAGGAAACCGCAATCACTGGCTGGGGCCAGTGGCACCCAACCGCGGAACAGGTCGGTAACAAGTAGAGCCGGTTCCCACCGGCCAATTAACTGCCTCCAGAAGGTACAGCCACAATAATGTAAAAATCATAACCCGAAGCGTAAGCGAGGGACCGGATTTTCACGCGATTAATAGTTGTTACTGTCCCTCGCTCACTAGGATTTTGCATTAAACAAAAATCGCAACCCGAAACGTGAGTGAGGGACTATGTTTCACCGCACATCAGCGTCGTGTGGTCCCTCGCTCACGCTTC
>JANQLU010000002.1 GCA_028280445.1 Pirellulaceae bacterium
CAACGATTCCATGAACGCAAAACTCAAGACCTCGAGCCGCTTGTATTCTCGCACGCCACCTGGGTCGCATGCATCTGAGGTCGGTGGCATAAGCTGCAGGTTGGAAGCCATCCGTCCCTCGTTTGGTGGCCGCCAATCCTACTTCCAGGCCAGCCAGCTCTACGTTCAGGCCATTCGAAGGGCGCTCCATCCTCCACCGTCAACTAACATCTCAAGGCATTCAACGAGGTGGATCTCCAAGCTAGGTGGAATATCCATCCATCTCCACCCGCAACCTATAAGTGCAGCCAAGGATCGTATAGGAACTCCAGTGGCCCAGTCAAGGGCTCTGAACCACATGCATCGAGCATTCGAGAGGTTGTTCGTCAGCCTTGGAGTCCGTAGTCAGTCGGTTCGAGTCCGATACTCTTGGCACGATGATCATCTTCAACACTTCCTGAGGCACAGATGAAGGTAGCGATGCTTCACGGACTCTATACAGCTGGTGTGCTAAGGTGACTCAGCGGACACTGAGGGCATTCTATGCCTCGCAACATGGCCCAGTTATGGGTTCCTGGCATTCACAGTCGGTGTGTTAACGTCAACTGTCAAGCGGGCATTGGTTCTCGCTGAAGGGCATTCGGAACACGGCGGGCCCCTATATCGCCCACCTGGAATCCCAGTACAACACGTCAAGGGTATAGAGTCCACCGCCCATGTTATGGCTCTCACGGACTGAGGCGAAGCTAAGACCACATCACGGGTTCTGGAGTTCATGGAGTCGGCTAACATGCTAGGTGAAGTGGCAACCTTCAGGACGGCTAAGGTGCAATCCTATAGTCCACCCGTCAAGAGCTGGTTCAGGCTATAACACCCGCATCCACTGGCGCCCAACATCCTGATGGCCAAGGTATACGGCAGTATCCAATCCAGAGTGGCAGCTATACCGACGAGGATCTAACGGGTAGATAGCTTCAAGGGAGGAATACAGATGATGCTATAAGTGGGTCGCGGCCCCACCCCGGCCGACGCCAATCCCAGTACTCGTGGGCTCATATGGATCCGAGCGCACACAGCCTAGCTTTCCGAGGTGGCG
>JANQLU010000072.1 GCA_028280445.1 Pirellulaceae bacterium
ATATTCAGCTGCAATTGCTCGATGGAGAAAATAATGCGTCTGACAAAAAGATCAGTCAGTTTCTGATTCAATCGATCAACTCCGATCAACGGATTCGTACCGCCAAAAACATTCACAAAATCGGATGTGCGATTCATACATTTCATGATGTCAACAACCGCATGCCATCGTTTGCTCATGTCGACAAAGATAAAAAACCGTTGTTAAGTTGGCGGGTGATGATTTTGCCTTACCTCGATGGCGGATTCAAAATTTACAAACAATTCAAACTGGACGAACCCTGGGACAGCGAACATAACAAAAAACTGATTGACAAAATTCCAAATGCATTCCGCAGCACTCATCCGGCGGTCGAACGCGGCAAGACCACGATGCTCGCACCGCGTAACGACAAAATAAAAACAGCGTTTGATGTCAACAAATTCGATTTGATGCAGCTCTCAAATGCGGACGGTACCAGCAACACCATCATGCTGGTCAATGCCGCGCCGTCGTCGGCGGTTCCTTGGACCAAACCCGATGACTTCCAATTCAATGCCAAAAATCCTGTTGCTGGGCTGGTTGAGAAAAATTCGACCGGTTTTCAAGTGGCAATGGCCGACATTTCGCTCCATTTTCTACCACGCAATATTGATGCGAAAAAACTGCTTGCCCTGTTCGGTCGAAACGATGGCAGTGTCGGTTCGTTTCAGAAATCGTCCACAACTGAGAAAAAACAACTGCCCGTTTTCTGGTTCTTTGAATTTCTGGCTGATTAAATGCTGCAGCCGCTAATCCGGTCTAACTCCTGCTGACTTTCGATCGTGCGCATTGTAAAATTGTTGCACGAAACAGCCCATTTATGTCGATTTCACGGACATGGACAGGCCTTTGGGGACACAAAATCGCCCAAAAACGCCTGTATTGTGCCCGATTGAAAGCGCCAAAACTGGCCGAATGTTAGTAAAAACACGACCGGACCGAAAAAAAGTATGTCAACTGCCGAAGCATTTACTCCATCCCAAATCGCCCAGAATTTCGTTGAGTCCATCGATAAAGGGAAATATGACCGACAAATTACTGCGGGCTTGAAAAAATTTCTCAATAAGTCAGTTGATGAGGACATGACCGGATTTTACTCCGATGATGAGTTGGACGCATTGGTCGAGATCCAGGGAACAGATCGCGATATCGAATCGCGGATGCCGGTCAAAATCACGCGCCATTATTTTGAACAGGCCAAAAATAGCGTTGCGATGCAACAATTGATCAAGGCCAGCCCCGACGAAACTTTCGATCTGGCTGGCTCTGCCGACCCTGGCAACCAGATGACTTACGCGCCGGTCGAAGGATTGATTCATAAATACGAACTTGGTTTGGCTTATGTCGCATCGACTTGCTCAGCGCATTGCCGTTTTTGTTATCGCGAGGAATTGATTGCCCGCAAAGATATCGAACGTGCTGACGGCACTGTCGCACCCAAAGGCCTCGCACAGATCGACGAAGTCTGTAGTTACATCCTGGAACACAATCGATTGGTCGATGCCAACGGCGGTCGACACCCGGAAACCGATCGCGAAAAACTGCGCGAAATTTTGATGTCCGGCGGCGACCCAATGGTCCTGTCGAACAAAAAGATTGCCGAATGGTGGGCGTCGCTGTCCGAGGCAGGCATTGAATCAATTCGCATCGGCACCAAAGAGTTGGCATTTTTTCCTGATCGTTTTGACGACGCATTTTTTGAAATGCTCGATAAATTTCACGAACTGTATCCGGAAACCAAACTTCGTTTCGTCGTCCATTTCAATCACCCCGACGAGTTTCTGAAAAAAGACGCCGATGGAAACTACTTGTCGCAGCCCGGTGGCGGACTACAGTGGCTCGACAATACCAAACGGGCGGTTGAACGACTCGCCAGTCGCAATTGGGTTAACATCGATAATCAATCTCCGATTATTCGCGGCATCAACAATGATCCGGACATGCTTCGCATCATGCAGCGCGAGTTGAAACGCAACCGCGTCGAAAACCATTACTTTTTTGCCGGCCGCGACATCGTCGGACACCGCGCGTTCAATGTCCCCATCGAAGAAGCTTGGCGAATCCTCAACGAATCCCAAATGGGACTGTCTGGCGTCGAAATCCACGCGAGATTGTCGATTACCCATTACAAAGGCAAAACCGAAATCGTTGCGGTTACGAATGATCCGATCCCGGGCGTCCCGGCATCAGAAAACGGGTTTGTCGTATTTAAACTTCACCGCGGGGTCGGCAACGCTGAAACTCGCGGTCGCGTGGCCATCTGTGGCCGAAATCCAAAAGCCATTTGGTTCAACGATTACGAAGACCGCGTCATCATGGATGAAGCAGGATTGTTCACCAAAGCAATCTATTAACGTACAACTTGGATTACGAGTCGCTCGTATTCTGAGTAGGGCCGGTGCCTACCGGCCAATCCAATAAAACGGCCGTTGGGAACCGGCCCTACTTCGTGCTCGTATTGCTCCCCGTAATCTTTCATCATCAATCCTCCAACAGACATCGACAAACTGCTGGAAAACGCACATTCCGTTTGCGACAATGCAGCGGTACAAAAACCTTCCTCCTTTTCTTATAGGTTGTCACGATGAGACTATCGATCTGTGTTCTCGCGCTTTTGTTTGTCACCAACACCGCAATGTTCGGTCAGGAATATCCGATGAAACCGACCGAACACCACAAAGTGCTCCATCAAGATGTTGGGGTTTGGGATGCCGATATCACCATGTGGATGGAAGGACCTGATGGAAAAACAACAAAATCAAAAGGAGTTGAAACGATCAAAAAATACGGAGAGCTTTGGACCCAAAGTGAATTCAAGTACGAGTTCATGGGTTCGCCGACTTCGGGTCGCGGCTTTTTCGGATACGATCCCGGCAAGAAAAAATATTTTGGTACCTGGATCGAAATCGGTGCCCCCACCATGTCAACGATGACGGGAACCTACGATGCAAAAACCAAAACCATGACCTACCTGATGAAAGGTACAGATCCGCAAGGAAACGCGATGGACTACAAAATTACGGCAAAACGAACCGCTGAAAACAAAAAAGACTTTATCATGCACGTCCGTCCTGCTGGCACGGAAGCGTACACTAAATTAATGCATATCAAGTTTTCGAAGCGTACAAAATCGCAAAAAAAATGATGGGTGGTATCGGTGTGAAAACTAATCACGCCGCCTGAACATCAGCTTCAACATCAACGACCAACTCCCCACTCCGCGCCACAAGTCGTCCGCGTTAGCATGTTTCTAACGCAGGACGATTTTTTTATGTAAAGGCAAACATGTATACGCGCAGGAACATTCGTTGGGGCATCATTTTAAAATTCGCTTGGTGGCAAATCCTGTTGTTCATTGTCTGGAGCACGATTGCAACGGCGATCTTTTTGTATTTCCAACAATACTATCAATTCGACGTCAGTATGCCGTTGGCTCCGCTGGGAACCATTGGTGTTGCGGTCGCTTTCTATGTCGGTTTTAAAAACAACCAGTCCTACGATCGATTTTGGGAAGCCCGCAAGATTTGGGGCGGAATCGTCAATGTAAGCCGTTCCTGGGGAAATCAAATCATCACTTTCGTGTCGGCGGCCACTGCGGATGGATCGGCCAACGAAAACGAAGTTCACGAAACACGGAGGAAGCTCGTGTACCGCCATTTGGCTTGGATTACGGCACTCCGTTATCAGCTCCGCCGAAAAACGCCTTGGGGGTTTGAGCCCAAAGGATTGCCCAAGAAACTGGTTCAACCGACGGACATCGAAGCACTCAAACGACAAGCGACCGAGTTTTTGAGTGAAAACGAGTTGACGGTTGTTTGCTCAACACAAAATGCCGCCACGCAAATTCTGCGACGCCAGGGCGAACATCTGCGAAAGCTGATCGAAGAAAAACCGCGTTTGATCGAAGAATTCCGCTTTATCGCGTTGATGGATCTGATCACCGAAATGTACGCGTTGCAGGGTAAATGCGAGCGAATCAAAAACACACCCTTTCCCAGACAGTATGCCTATTTCAGCACTGTGTTTGTCTGGATTTTCAATATTCTATTACCCTTTGGAATCGTCGGTGAATTTGCCAATCGAGGAAATTTCATCTGGCTGACCGTACCGCTGACAGTCGTTATCTCTTGGATCTTTTTTACGATGGAAACCATCGGAGATACGAGCGAAGATCCGTTTGAAAATTTCCTCAACGACGTTCCGATGACGGCGCTCTGTACGACCATTGAAATCGACTTGAAACAGATGCTTGGAGAAACCGACACGCCCGAACCGGCGGCGCCCACCAACGATATTTTGATGTAGCCGGGAGATCAAAAAACGCCAGGTCACATCGGCCGACGAACCGGAGCCGGCCTACGTGACACTGGCTACTCTCGCTTTTGTTATTGGTTGACTGGTTGTTTCGCACTCCAGTCAAATGGCTGGAATGGAGCATCAACCGGTGTGTCGGCCAAATGATTGACGTAATTGCTCATCACTTTTTGTGACAAGATCAAAATGATTTCGAGCAGATTCTGCCGTTGAAATCCCGCTTCGAAAAATGGCGCGAGATCGGCATCTGTTACCACACCGCGATTCCGCACGATCAACAACGTGGTATCTCGCAGTGTTTCCAATTTTTCGTCGGGCAACGGCGTTTCATCTCGCAACGCGTTGGTAATCGCTTCGTCGACGCCCATCGAATTGGCGATCATCGTATGCGCCGGTACGCAATAATGGCATTGGTGTTCGACATTGATCGTTTGCCAAACAACGGTCAATTCCTGTTTACTAAATGACGTTTTCTGAGCCAAAGCGTGCAAGACCTGATAGCCTTCTAACAACGTCGGCGCTTCGGCCATGACACCGTGCAAATTTGGAATCATCCCAAACCCTTTGAGTGATTTTTCCAGCAAAGGTTTCGCGTCTGCCGGTGCTGACTCAACGTCGTGGATTTGATACTCGCTCATGATTTCATCCTTTATCAATCTCGAATTTAGAAGTGTCATGTTTGGATGACGCGATCACCCAAGATTCCTTACATGCACCCGAAGCCAAACTACTCAACAAAAAAACGAATGGCCTGCTGTAAGGATCTCCTGACCCATTCGTCTTCATAACCAGCAAGCGAAAACTACCAATTAGTAGGTAGAAATGGAAAATGGGTACAACAGATACAAAAACACGAATCCTGGATGCCGCCCAGTGCCTGATTCAAAGTCGAGGCATCAATGGAATGAGTTACCAGGATCTGAGTGAATCCGTTGGGATTCGCAAAGCCAGTATTCATCACCATTTTCCGAGCAAATTGGACATGTTGAATGCGTTGCTCCAGCGGTATCAACACGAATTTGCCGATACCGTCGACGCCATCGTCCAATCCAAAATCACTGGGAAATCCAAACTGAAACGATATTGCGCATTGTTTCAGGGAACTTTGGCGACCGGTGAAGATGGAAAAACTTGTTTGTGCGGAATGATGATTGCCGAAATCGCGAGCCTGGACGATTCAGGCGTACAGAAAATCAGGCAGTTTGTTCGCACCAACACACAACAGATCGTTGCAATGATCGAATCTGGAATGGCTGACGGTTCATTGGCAACACAAAAATCGCCCAAGGCGGTCGCCGAACTTGTTCTGGCAACCCTCGAAGGTGGTTTAATGGTCGCCCGAAGTAGCGGCGGACCCCAACAATTCGACTCGATTGTTAATCAACTGATTTCACTATTAACAAGATAATTTTTACGACCAAACCCTACCTCTCAATAGGTAGCCAAATTTACTCCAACCCAAAAAACACATTTACTTTTTACATGCTTAGGAGACTCATCATGCAATCGATGGACAACCTCAAAAAACTCGGAAAACTCGACCAAGCTGGAAACGATGCCTGGAAGAAATTTCAACAATTCAATCAATCGGCCATGGCCGACGGTGCGATTCCGGTCAAAACCAAGGAACTCATCGCGTTGGCTGTTTCCTTGACAACGCAATGCTCCTACTGCCTCGAAATTCACCGCAAAGCGGCCGAGGAAGCCGGTGCGACCCAAGAGGAAATTGCCGAAGTCGTCATGATTGCCGGCGCCTTGCGAGCGGGAGCCGCCATCACTCACGGCACTCAAATCCTGTCCGCGTAATCCAACATTTCAACCACTCTTTTAAAAACAACCTTTCTTTTTCAACAAGGAAAACATCATGTCCAAGACCATTCAATTTACAGACGACAATTTTGTCAGCGATGTTCTCGCAAGTGACCAACCCGTATTAGTTGACTTTTGGGCGCCCTGGTGCGGTCCATGTCGAGCCTTGGGGCCAACGATTGATGAATTGGCTGACCAGTTTGACGGCACCGTGAAAATCGGGAAATTGAACGTTGATGAAAACCCCGAAACGTCGTCGCAATTTGGAATCACAAGTATCCCAGCCGTTGTCCTGTTTCACCGAGGTGAAATCGTCGAAACTTGGGTTGGAGTACAACACAAACGTGAATTCGAATCGACGCTGCAAAGATTTGCTGCATAGCTTTCAGTTGCTGACTCGCTCAGTTACTTTAACCTTCCCCAACCATCGGTTGGGGCTCCCATTTCGGGTGCCACTGGCTCCGCCAGTGATGGTTGGATAGTGGTTGCTAAGTACTTCAATTGAGCAAAAAAAACGAGAGTCAACATGTTAATCACTGGCTGGGGCCAGTGGCACCCAACCACCACGATCAGAAACCACGGAAACGAACATGGCCAACAAAACATCCGTTGAGGTCCGCGAACAAGGCGAACCGTATGCTCAACAAATTCAAACGCGGCAACATATTTTTGCCGCGGACGAACCCGAATCCGTGGGAGGAACCGATACCGGCCCCACTCCCTACGAGTTGTTACTTGGCGCGCTCGGTTCGTGTACCACCATCACCGTACGCATGTACGCCAACCGAAAAAAATGGCCGCTGGAATCCGTCAACGTCAGCTTGAATATTTACAAAATCCATGCACGTGATTGCGAAGATTGTGAACAAGAATCGGGAATGGTCGACATCATTGAAAAACAGATCGTATTTCAAGGCGACCTGACAACCGAACAACGTGAACGATTACTGGATATATCTCAGCGCTGTCCCGTTCACAAAACGTTGTCGGGCGGCACAAAAATCCGATCAGTACTTGCATGATGCTACCTTGTAACGAGCACTGATAGTTGGCAGCTACTGCCACGAAGAAATCTTGAAAAAAACGAAAGACTTACAACAGGTTGCGTTGTGACTGGCGATATACTCCAAGCACTTCTCTCAACTCGTCAGTTCTGACTTTTCAGATTTTTAGCTTATCACAGTATTCCAATCAAAAAGGAGAAGTAAATCGTGAAAACACTTTTTCTGATCATGACAGTGCTTTCCTGGAGTTTCAATGATGAACAGAAAGTGCGGCAGGATGATTTATCAAAAAAGCTATTGAAAATTCAAAACGATTCGATTCGTTGGGACGGGACTTATTTCGGTATGATGCCGTTCATAGATTTTGATTTAATCAACGAATGCAAACAAAACAGTGATCAAAAATGGTTTCTTCAGGCGATGCTCAAAAAGCTGTCCGATGAAAAGTCATTTGCGGTGGCCCACATCATTTTGCTGCATTCTGTCGATACAGGATTGAAAGGCAATTTCGATGGCTAGTTCGGATTAATCTTTCGGGTGGATGAAAATGGCAAAGTATATTATCCCAAACCAAAAGAACAGGCGAGGAAATTAAGGGCGATCTGGATAAAACATTTAAAACTCGCCAAAAACCAGTAGTTCGGTGACTTGTTTTCTCGATCATAAAACGTGGCACGACAACCAAGCCCGCGTTTTTTTGTTAAAACGACCAGTCCGCAGCAATTGTTACCACTTGCCATTTAGTCCTGACTGGCCAACAGTCCCGTTCTCAACGTATCCACCATCTGATCAATTTCATCTTCGGTCATCACGGTAGACAAGGCACCAGTACAAGTGTTGATCATCAAAAAACCGTGGTGATAGAGATGGTCAACCAGCTGCGAGATTCGCTGGGTCAAAGACTGGTCCATAAATGCAGTGCGGTATTCGACTGGCGGCTGTTGCTTGAGATGAACGCGAAACAGTGAACCGGCTCCGGTGACGCACGCCTCGATTCCCGTTTCGGCAATCATGTTTGTGATTTGATCGCGTGTGTACTGACCCAATTGGTTCAACCGATCAACGGCCTCGCGATCGAACAATTGCATAGCAGTTAGACCTGCGGTCATCGTCACGGGATTTGCCGAAAACGTTCCGGAGTGTGGAAAAGGCAAATCGTGACGTCGCGGATCGAGGACCGACATGATTTCATCCGTACCGGCAACAGCGCCCACCGGAAACCCGCCGCCAATGATCTTTCCCATGGTCGTCAAATCTGGCTGCACATCGTACCACTGTTGCGCACCCGAAAAGCCCAACCGAAAAGTGATCACTTCGTCAAAAATCAACACAACGCCGTGGCGAGTCGTCCATTCACGAAGCGCTGTGACAAATTCGTGGGTTGCGGAAATCAATCCAACGCGATGGGGCAGGGGGTCAATCACAACACAGGCCAGTTGATCGGCATTTTCATCGAGCAGGGCAATCGTCCGATCAATATCATTGAACGGAAACACGATCACATCATCCAGTGCCCGCTGCGGTGTGCCTTGGGCAACCGGAATCGACTGAGGCCGCTGTTGGTCACCCCAGTTTTCCGGTTTGGATTTCTGACTGACTTCAGCGTAATCATAAGTTCCATGATAGGCACCTTCGGACTTGGCCATTTTGGGTCGACCGGTCAAGGCGCGTGCCGCTTTGATCGCGACCATCACGGCCTCGGTACCTGAATTGACAAACCGCACTTTGTCAAAACCGGGAACGCGTTCGCAAAGTTCCTGGGCAAATCGCAACTCGACTTCAGTCGCCATCGTATAAGCTGTTCCGCGAGCAAGTTGCTGACTGACCGCTTCGACAATCGCCGGGTGGGCATGACCGTGAATCAACGCCGCCATGTTGTTGGCAAAGTCAATTCGTGTGATCCCGTCAACGTCGGTGACTCGGCATCCGCTGGCAAAATCGACGTACGACGGGTGCGGCTGGCGGTGGATCGTATTTCGACTGACCCCGCCCGGCAAGACCTTCGTCGCTTCGTCGTACAATTGTTTGCTTTTGGAGATGTTTTGCTTCACGATCGCCATCACCATGCCGCCTCTGTCGTCATGTTGCGTGTTTTTCAATCGCAACGAAATGAATTGGAAATGTGGAACTCAGGATACCATTTGGCGTCCTATTTACGAACAAGGGAATTCGAAGAATCACAACCCAACGCTTGAGCGCAGATCAAGTAGGGCCGGTTCCCACCGGCCAATCCAACAAACGGCCGATGGGAACCGGCCCTACTTGTCCCGAATCAACAATTTTTTAGTCGTGGTGCCTCAATTGCTTGTTGCAATCAAATCGTAAGCGCGAAGCGTGAGCGATTTCCAGTCACTAACACTCATACCAACTAAATTGGAGCAGACATATGTTTAAATCACTGATTTTTGTTGCATTCATGTTTTTGTTCGTCGGTCCGATCCATGGCGACGAAAAATGGAAATGGTATGACGGGAAAGCTTCCATCATGCACTATTTTATGAATGCGTCGAGCAACTACCAAACGCACCTCGTCCGCCGATCGATGGCCGATTGGCGCGAAATCGAAGTGCGTATCAGCAATGGCAAAGAGACGTTGTTTAAATGGAAAACCCATGGACAGGGCGCTTTTGTATTTTCCGAATCCATCGTCATCTACGCCCGTTTCAACACGATGTCATCGGGCTGCGAGCTGCGTGCTTACGATCTGGACAAACAAAAAGAAATTTGGCGTAAACGGCTTCGCGGCCTCGGCCCCATCAGACACTCAAAATATCGCAACCGAATCAACATGGAAATTCGCAAAGACAAAGTGGTCGTTTACGGTAATGAGTCAGCAGGACAATATATCGAAGTACTTAAGGTCAAAACGGGCGAATTCGTTTCCAACACTATTGGAACCAAACAATACAAACGATTCACCGGCCGCGAATAGTCGCACAAGTGCCACTATCGAAAGGGTGTTTTTAGGAAGCGTGAGACCATTGTGAGCGGCAAGGCGCGAGCCTCGCCCTCCCGACAACTTGGAAAACGCATTAGCGCATAAAAAAAGTCATAGCACGCCGCTCCGTCGCCATGCTATGACCGCTATCCTGAAACGGGACTTCCAGTGTCCCGCCCTCCCGGTTGCTTTAACTTTATCGACCACACGCGCACTAATTCTCTAGTCTTCTCAAGACAATTCTTCGGTTCGCCACAATTCAATCAAAATCCGCAAAACCCGAACTGCTTGGGGCAAACATTACGTCGCTAACAACGTTCGGCCATGCAATTCTGGCAGGGCAGCTAGCAAAAATTTCGTTCGATGAACGTTTTTTCACATTCACGCACCACAACTTATGGTGTGTATCTTGACCCGGCGGACGCTTCAGGACTAAGTTCAAAACGCAAATTGGACGTAACTAACAATTCGTACAACCGCGTACGAACATCACGGAGGGATTCGGTGACGAAGCTGCTGCAAAAACAGCAATCTGATGGATTCGGTCCATCGTTCATCGCCCCCAATGCTTTTGCGCCTATTCATCGTATTGAGATTCCGTCAGACCGGCTCGCAGCCCGCAAGCTCCTGCGCGAAAAATGTCCGACCCTGCCAGGTGTTTACGGATGGTTTGATTCCAACGACCGGCTGGGCTACGTCGGCAAATCCAAAGCACTCAAAAAAAGACTGTTGTCGTATTTCTCTAAAACCGTTCCCGACCCCAAAATGAACCGGATTCGGCGTGGCAGTCAAACTATCCTTTGGCAGCCAATCTCTCACGAGTTACTGGCCCTGTTACGTGAGCAAGAATTGATCGACCGCTGGACTCCCAGCTACAACAGCCAGGGTCAACCGACACGTCGTCGCCCCGCTTTTGTCTGCATTTCCAATTCTGCAGCACCCAACGCATTGTTACAACGACAGTTGAACACCCGCGTTGCGCACTGTTTCGGGCCGATCTTGGGAACTCAACAATTGCGCGAAGCCATCGAAAATCTCAACAATGTATTTTCGCTGCGTGATTGCCCTGAGAAAACGACGATCCAATTCAACAATCAACTGGAATTGTTTGCCGAAAATCGCCAGGCAAAATGTATTCGCTATGAATTGAACACCTGTCCGGCGCCCTGCGCCGCCGCTTGTAGCAAATCGGAATATCAGTCGAATGTCGAGCGAGCTTTGAATTTCCTCAACGGTTTTGACCGCTCGATCCTGGATCAATTGAGGCGTCGGATGGACAATGCGGCTGTGAGACATGCGTTTGAAACGGCAGCTATTTTTCGCGACCGTTTGGAAAGCCTTTCATGGTTGGATCGACGTTTGGAAACACTTCGCCGCGCTCAACTCGAATTGAACTGTATCTATGAAGTCGACGGGCTGAATCACAACAAAGTTTGGCTACTGCTGGATGCGGGTTTGCCCATCGCTTGCGTTCCGTCGCCGACAGATCGACAATCCGCGGAATCCGCCCTCGGCTGGATCAAACAGATTGCGTCAAAAAAACAACGATTTGCCGAGAGCCCCTTGGAAATCAATTTGCAAATGATCACATTGTCATGGTTTCGATATCAGCGTCGAGAAACGGGGAATCTGATATCGGTCTCGGCGGCCCGTAAACGGTGCCGACAGTACCAAACAAAAATGTCGGCGTAGCAGCCAAATCGTGCGATTCTGGGCCATTTTTGGCAATTTCAGACGCTTGCCGTTGCCAATTGGCGATAAATTGCTATATTTCGTGATTCAAATTTTAAGCGAATTTTCACTCGAACTTGGTTCGAGCTCTGTTTCAATGTAGGTGGCCCAATGGCTCGTGAATGCGAAATCTGCGGAAAGAAAGCCCAAATGGGAAATAGCGTGGAAACACGCGGTAAAGCGAAATATCTCGGTGGTGTAGGAACCAAAATCACGGGGATTACCCGTCGACAATTTCGGCCGAATTTGCAAAAAGTCAAAGCTCAAATGGACGACGGTACCGTGCGTCGTATCCGCGTTTGCACCCAATGCATTCGCAGCGGACGCGTGAAAAAAGCGGTGAAACAGAAACCTTTTGAGTTACCCAGCTAAACAAACCAAATACAAATTACAAATTCAACTGCAGGTTTTCGACCTGCAGTTTTTTTTGCGCCAATCCATTTCGAATGATTCGGGAGGGCGAGGCTCCTGCCAAGCCGGATCGTGTGAGCGGCAAGGCACTAAGCCGTTTCGCGCGAGTGCCGCTGGCTTCAGCCAGTGATTTGCACATTGAATTTCGGCTTTTCGTTCTATTGAAATACCTTAACAACGACCTCCCACCACATCACTGACGGAGCCGGCAGAGCCAGGGGCACCCGAAATGGGAGCTGCCAGGTCCAAAATCTTATTGACATCGAGTCAATAAAATCGACTCCAACCCCCGTTTAGGCCGCATCTCGCCAAAAAAAAGCTGATTCAGTGAAAAATTGCTAACAAATCGTCACGTCAACTGCGCAAACGACTCAACTTGCCGAATTTGGACTTTGCGTTTAGAAAATACAGCTTACTGACAGGGGAATGGAGGATCGATATGGGAGAAAATGTGGCAAGCACCATTGAAGGCAAAGTCGCCAGCATCAACGGTGCCGGGGACTTGGTAACGGATATTGATTCGGCAAAGCTCAGCGATGTACCACGTGACCAAAGTGTATCAGTATCGTTTGGCCCCCACGAAACGATCGGGATTCATGAAAAAAATCACGGTGAACCTGACTCCACGCTGATCGCAATCCTGGGTGACAGCGGATTCCTCGAAATAGGAATCGTGGGTATGAGCATCAACGAAATGCTCGGAATTGATGTCGGAACAACAATCACCGTCAAATGGTAAAAAAAACTTCCCTCGACTCGTCCAACCCCACCCTTTACTTCCAACGCCTTGCCTGCTGTCTCACCCGTTGAAAAATTCAAGTTTTGAATTCAATGTATGGGGATGACTAATTCATCTCTATCAAAATTATCTGTCGACCAACTCAAGTTGCTGGACCAAAATGTTGTCTGGCATTCTTTTTCGCAAATGCAAGGCTACCAGCCGTTGATCATTGAGCGAGCGGACGGATGCTGGCTCTATGACATCGACGGGCGAAAATTGCTCGATGGTGTCAGCAATATGTGGTGTAACGTACACGGCCACAATCATCCCCACATCAACCAGGCTTTGCGCGACCAAATTGACAATGTTGCCCACATTACCACCCTCGGATTGTCACATCCAAATACCATTCGACTGGCCCAAAACTTGGTGGAGATCACACCTGCAGGCTTGAATCATGTTTTCTTTTCCAGTGACGGCGCAAGTGCGGTCGAGGTCGCACTCAAAATGGCGTTTCAGCATTGGTGCCAGCAGTCAAATCCCCAGACAAGCCGCCGGAAATTTGCTGCATTGGGAAATGCTTACCATGGAGACACGATTGGCAGCGTCAGCGTGGGTGGCATCGAACATTTTCACCAAAAATTCGATCCGCTGTTATTTGAATGCGTACGTTTGCCAGGTCCCAACATTTACCGCACGGAATTGGATCCCGCCAACGCAACCGAGTTTTTCGCTCAACGTTATCGTGAAATTCTGAAGCAACATCAAAACGAATTGGCCGCATTGATCGTCGAACCAATCATTCAAGGCGCCGCCGGGATGATCGTTCATCCACCAGGTCTCCTGCACCAATTGCGCGAAATCACACGCGAGTTGGGAATTCTATTGATTGCGGACGAAGTTGCCGTGGGCTTTGGCCGAACCGGTCAGATGTTTGCTTGTGAGGTCGAAGATGTCGAACCTGACATCATGTGTTTGGGCAAGGGGTTAACTGGCGGCTATTTGCCAATGTCGGCAACCGTTGCGTCGACAGAAATTTGGAATTCGTTTCTCGGCGACCATGGCGAAGCGAAAACGTTGTTCCACGGGCATACCTACAGTGGAAACCCGCTTTGCGCTGCCGCAGCAATCGCGTCGCTGGAACTATTTGAGCTTGAGGACACGCTCAACCGACTCAAACCCAAAATAGAATACTTCCAGCGACGCTTGAACGATCTGCTCGACGTCAAACAAGTCGGTGATATACGAAAATTCGGCTTTGTCGCTGGCGTTGAACTGGTCCAGGACAAAACCACCCACGAGCCGTTTGACTGGACGACCCATCGAGGTCGCAACGTGTGTCAACGTGCGTTGGAAAACGGAGTCTGGCTGCGTCCGTTGGGCGACGTCATTGTGTTGATGCCGCCTTTCTGCGTCGACCAAGCCGAAATCGATTTGCTCATCGACACCGCCAAATCAGCTATTGAGGCTGAATTCGAAGCGGAGACGTAACACAACGATGCAATACATTTTCCCGCGCCGTTTGCCATCGCTTTGACTCGGAATTGGAATCTGAATTCAGAATCTGTCGTTCGGAGTTTTGTTATTCTGATTCTGTTACTCGGATTCTTTTTCTTTAATCCCTTTTTTGCGGGCTTTGATCGCCATTTGGAACGCTTTGTCGTAGCCGTATTTGTCGATTGAAAACGATCGAGTTTTGCGACGACCTTTCCCATCAGTCCATTGGGCCACCCAAAAATAATAGGTGTATTCGAATTCACCACGAATATCTTTGCGCTCGGAGATGCGCACACCGACGGTACCCGACGTATTCCGAATTGATGGTTTTTTTGACAATTCGCTGACCGTGTACGGTCTCATTTTGTCTTCAAGTTCGTCTCGAAACTTTTTGGCTTCGCGAAGTGCACTGATTTTGCCGCCAAATTTGGTATCGGCAAAATACTTCTCGACTTTTTCACCTCGTCGAGTCATCCGCACTTCCCAACCGCAGTTGAGATTACCGGAAGTAGAAATACATTCGATTCTGGAGATGTTCCGCCTAGGATTTTTTCTAGCCATAGTCTTCTTCCATTAGATAGGTGACGGGAGGCTGTTGAAAGGATGTGGAAGTGCACAACAGCCCATTTTGATAAGGGGACGTCATTCTAAACTCACGACTCGTTTTTGACAACCAAATTGTTACCTGTAAACTCTCGTTAAAGTTTCTGCGGTAACAAATTGTTTCGTGAATCAAAATAACATCGGAGAACTGTTTTTCACCGATTTGTTTTATTTATCGTCTGTTCTCAAAAAACTTATGCGTTTTTTAATCGAAATGAACGACTCATGAAAGAATTTTTTCAGAAATGATCACGATGTGGCTATTGAGACGCCGATCGAAAGCCGTTGGGTCCACCCGAAATCGGTGCATCTTTGGAAAGCGGCCAAACAGCGGTCTGAAAACCGCGCTCGTACAACCAATTTTTTAGTTGATTGAACTCTTTGTAGTTTTCTGGGTACACCCAAACCGAGATTGTCGTCTTTTCTGGTTTCAATTTGTGGACAAATCGCTCGAATGTCGAACCTGTTTTCAGTGCATCGGCGAGTAAATCGCCCGCCTGATCATCAATGGGCAACAAAACAAATTGTTTGAATTCAACCACCCGTTGCTTGACCGGACCATTGGGAGTGTTGATATCGACAGTCGCTGCACCGAGAAGGTACTGCAATCGGAAATTGCCGACAGGTCCGACCGTCTCAACAGTTGACGACGATTCTTGGCGATACAGCTTTTCCGCTTTGACTCGCATCTCGGATTTCACATTCTGGACAAGTGCGTCCAGTGGAACCTCGACGAGACGTCCGTTTTTCAATCGAAAATGGTATTCGCGATTGAAAACCGTTTTAGCAACGGGTGTCGGATAATGGTCAATTTTTTCAATTCTCACCTTGTTTTGCCGCTGTAGAGCTTCGACGTTGTAGCTGGCCAGTTGCAATTGGTGCTTCAGTCGGTTGATAGCCGATTTTTGTTCAAATTGTTGCAGTGATTTCTGGCCCAGCTGATTTTTCTTCTCATCCAGCTGCCTTTTTGCCGATTCGATGACTGTCAACATTTGGTGACGAATTTGTTGTTTCGCGGCGACCAACGATTGTTCCGCTTTGATTTTTGAATGCAGAGTTCTGTTGTCGCGTTCGTATTTCAAGGCCTCAGCAGCTACCTGCTCCGATTTTTTCTTTAACTCGGTCAACGAAGGATTCTCTTGGACCGTTTCCATTTTTCGGGTCGTCCATGCCGTTGCGGCACTGGCGCCGACGACGACCACCAAAATAATCAGGATCCCGACCAGATTCGCAATGACATCCAGAAACGAATCGGTGCCGGGCATTTCCAAATTGTTTTTGCGTCGGCTCATTCGTTCGGTCCTTTGATATCCAATCCACTGTCCCGAAGCAATCGTTTGATTTGTCGATAGTGCGTTTCGGCGCCAGGTTTGACTTCAAAAACCAACTCCGGTTTCCAATAACCGCGCGCCGCCGCCAAATCCCAGGATTCGATGATGTTCCAAATTTTTTGCACCATACGATCGACGGTCTGCGTGTAATTGTCGGTAATCGGAACACGAATATACGACTGGTTGGTCGTTGCATTGGCACGCAGCGCAATTTCATTTTGACTGCAGACCAGTTTGATCGGTCGTTTGTAAGCCGTGGCTCCTTGAGTTCGCGTCGGCAGCGCCCAACCTTTTCCACGTTTGGCTGCCAACGATGGTTGTGATTTTGATGACGGCGAGGAATTCGGCGAGGTTGGAGAAAACTGATTTTGGTTTTCACCCGATGACGAATTGGCGACAAACTGATTGCCGTTGGCAAAAGGACTGCGCCCTGAATTCTGCGAATTGTTTTTGTTCAATCCACGGGGTGACAATGCCGTTTGATTCGCGGAACCGTTTTGTTGCGGCCCCCCGTTTGGCTGTAAACCTGATCGATGATTGCCTGCAAAGGCCGACGTCTCACCGTCTGTGCCACGCGGACCCACCGAAACAAATCCTCCTGTCGGCGAGGCTCGCATACCACCACGACCGCGACCGCTGCCAATGCGTTGTTTCGAACGCAGTTTTTCTCGCTCTAATGCAACGGCCATTTGCGTTTGGAATTTTTTTGCGTCGAGGATGGCTTGTTCAATTTTTCCATTCAGCACTTCGTCGGTCTCGCCAAAGTGCAGCTTTTTGTCTGTCTCGACGAGCTCGTATCCAAATTGATCTTCCCAAGTCTTTAATGCGTGTCGAGCCAACCCGTAGTTGGATTCCCCGCCGGGTCGAATCACCAACAGGGGATAGGGTCGGGTGTCGTTGTCGACCAATCCGTTTTCAATCCAATATTCACGGATGGCCAACAGGGCGGAATCAAATGGGTTTCCCGCAATCACCGGTCGCGTAAAATCTTTCCGGGTCAATTTGATTCCGTACGGCTGCAAGGTGATTCCTTGACGCGTGCACTCGACATAAATCGGACGTCGATTGGCTTCACCCTGCCCAGAATGCGGAACCAGTGAATAGATTCGCGGTCGATTTTGCGTTTGCTGTTTGAGCAACGTCGCTTTTTCGCGAGTTTGTTCGAGCTGTTGTTTGAGCTCGTTGAGTTCTCGATTGTGACTGGCCAATTTGACCGAATCGTGACGTTTGGTCAGCAGCTGGTAGTCCGCCTTGAGTTGATCGGCTTGCTCACGAAGCTTTCGGATGTCATTTTCAACATGGCTTCGAATGCCGCGCTGCTGTTCGAGTTTCTCCTGCAGCCCGGCGCGCATGTTGCGAATACCGTCGACTCGCATCTTTTCAATTTCCCAGGCAGACTCAATTTCTTCGATCTGCTTTTGGGCTTTTTCGGCTGCTAGTTGTTCAGACTGCTGAGCCCGATCGTCCGCCAGTTTTGTAACAATCACCAGCAGGACTATGAGAATGCCCATCGTACAAACCAGCACGGCCAAGAACGGAAACAACGTCATGGCTTCACTCGAACGTTTACTTTTCGAACGTTTCATAAACTGCCGATGGTTGTTTCTGGGTTGTTATACGGTTTTTGATCAAGCGTTATGCGGCGCGGCTAGCCGTCGGACCGATGATCCGCAGTTTGAGTTCTCGGTTTGGCTCGACACGATCGTTTTCCGCGATTCGTTCGAGCAATTCGTTCAAGCGAGCAACGCTGTCTCGCAATTCGGAATTCGACTCCGCCTCGGGTCGAACATCGGGCAGTAGCTGTGACTGGGCGTCAACGATTTCACGAAACTGCTCGATTGCAACAGCCAGTTCTTGCTGTCGTTGTTGTGACGCTTGCAGCGATTCGGTCATGGAATCGGTGAATTTTTGTCGGATGTCGGGCAACACATCGACTTGTTGCTGGACGATTTGTTTGAAATTTTCGATCGTGTCGGTCAAATCTGCTTGCTGGCCCTGGTTGTGCCGAATGGATTCTGACATAGAAACTTGGATTTGTTGCCACCGTTGCTCGATACGATCATCGGCGGTGGTCACCGCATCCTCGATCCCTTGAGTGAGGCGGTCAAAGACTTTGTCGAGCGCCGTCACCAATCTTTCTTCGATGATGTCACCGGTGGTTTCGTGAATTTTTTGCCAGTGCTGACGACTGTTCTCAGCGTCGTTTTGCCATTTGTTCTGGACCGAGACAAACTGACTGCGGGCTTCCTCCCATTGTGCTGCAACGGACTGTGAAGTCTGTTTGAATTGATCGTGGAGCGTTTGAATATCTTCTTGCCAACATTGGCGAGAACTGTCGCAAGTCGATTGCCACTTGTTTTGAATCGTAACAAACTGGCTTTTCGCTTCATCCCACTGTTGATGCAGGATTTTTGCGTTTTCCTGCCACTGTTCGTTGGCTTGCAACATCGACTCGGACCAGATGTCGACCTGCTGGTTGGCAACGTCTTCGAGTGACACGGACAATTGATTGCCGATCTGCTTGCCGATTTTTTCGAGCATGCGTTCCGTCGGATCTTTGGATTGACGTGTCATTTCATAAAACCGGCCCAATTCATGACGGCAACGCTGGTCGACACCGGTCAACAGTTGAGAATCGAATCGATCGACGATGAACTGCCCAAACATCAACAAAATTGCAAAGGTTAACGCCAATGCTGTTGTGTCAAAGGCAACGTAAAGACTTTCACGGAGACCGCCGAGCATTTGTGAAAAATCGTTTTGGGCGCCAACGTCCAGCGAACCCAACGCCTGGGAAATCCCCAAAACAGTCCCCAGAAAACCTAGCATCGGTGTTGCCCAAATCAGAATTCGAACCAGCGCGAATCGATCGTATTGTCGTTCGGTATCTGCTTCGGCCAAATATTTGAGTTCGTCGTCGATGTGTTCCGTTGAGTTGTTTCGGTTGACGTAATCGAGTGCTGCATACAAACGATTCCACAAATAAAATTCCCGGAATCGCTTGGGTTGGAGAATCAGTTGATCCTGTAATTGTTTTGCCAAATCTGTTTGACTGAGCGGACCATCGTGAGAGTCGTTGCGATTTTTGCTTTCTTTTAATTTGATTTTGTCGCGCAGCCAATGTTGGTCAAAAACATTTTTGGTTGCCAGCATCAGCGCCGCCACACCAATACAAAACATCGCGGTCGTCACCAGTGAGACGGAATGTCCAGTGACATAGCGAGTCAAAATTTCGCTTTCGATCACGCCGCCGTTGATCAACGAAATCAAACAGCCATACATGATCAGCCCCAAAAACAGCGGCAAAACCAGAATGGTCAAAAAAGAAATTGAAGTATTGAGTGATTGGTTTTTCACGGCGAGAACTCGGTTCAACAGTGACATGCGCGCATGGGCATCGATGGGCGAAACCCAAACGGTCCGTCGTATTTATCGGAAAATTCGTCACAAATCAGCCAGATTTATTCAAGAAATAATCGATTTCTTTGGCAAAAACTCAGTACTTGGTAAACCTCGCCAAATCGCTAGATTTTGCCAAAGGTTCGTTGCAAATCTGGCCGATACGATGCTTTGTCAGCAAAATAGGAATTGCATTAAGTTGCATTTCCCAGGGGGGAAGTCCGGTCAGTGGCAACGCCGACCGGACTTATTTTTTGCGCTTTCACTTTCAGTGTGATTTTCCAAACGACCGTTTTGTGAAACACTTGGAGAAGCCAGCATTTTTACTGCTGTCAGTTTTGCACTTCGATAGTTGTCTTGGATGGTTGTGACAGGTTTATTGTCAACTCGATTTGGCGCATGGCTCCAGCTTGCACGACCAGCCAATTTGCCGACAGCCTGGTCAAACGTCTTGATGGGAACTTGGTTGGCCAATCAAAACTGGCTGCCAATTGATGCCATCGTTTTGTTGGTTGTTGGATCCAGCTGTTTCTACATTGCCGGCATGATCCTCAACGATGTCGTGGATGTCCAACGGGACAGCCAGGAACGCCCTGACCGTCCGATCCCGTCGGGCCGCGTATCGCGGACAGCCGCGTTGGTTGTCGCCATCAGCCTGTTAGTTGCGGGATTGACGTTTGCGGTCGTGGCAGGAGGAATCAAACACGGTTGGTGGTCAAGCGAATTTTGGCGAACCGCCGCGGTCGCCGCACTGCTGCTGATCTGCATTGTCGGTTATGACTGGATTTTGAAGCTCACGGTGATGTCTCCGATCGTGATGGGAGCGTGCCGATTTTTTAATGTGCTGCTGGGATGCTCGATGAGCGATCAATGGTCGACGGGTATCGCTGGATTTGATCTCAATTTGGTGTTGGTGGCCGGTATTGTTGGATTGTACATTTGTGGCATTACCTGGTTCGCCCGAGATGAAGCACAGGAAACCACCAAACTCAATCACTTTATTGGTGCAGGGCTGATTCTCGTGGCCCTGGGAACACTTCACGTATTGCCCTATCGATTCGGAATCGCGAATCCATCCCGAATAGCTGGTTGTCACATTTTTCTGATTCTGGCAACGCTGTTCATTTTTTGGCGGATTCAACGTGCGATCCAATTTGGGAAACCCATGTTTTTCCAACAGGCAATTGTGATGTGTTTGTTTTCACTGATTATTCTGGACGCTTTTTTTGTCATGTTACGATCGCCTGATCAGCCCTTAGCCGCCTTGTTCATTGCAGCTTTGTTGGTACCTTCAAATATCATTGGCCGGACGTTGCGCCCTACCTAAAGAAGAAATAATGATTCTCGGATACAACACAAACGGAATTTCAAATCACGATCCTTTGGACGCCATTTCATTGTTGGCAGATATCGGATATCAAAGCATTGCGATCACCGTCGATAACAATTTCTTGAACCCCTACGACGACACGTTCGAAACCCAAGTCAAACAGGTCAAAAAAGCGTTAATCGATGCCGGCATGCGGTCGACGATCGAAACCGGTGCGCGGTATTTGCTGGATCCGCGCCGCAAACATCAACCAACGTTGTTGTCAGAAAACCCGGCTGGGCGAGAAAAACGCGTCGATTTTCTCAAACGTTGTATCGATCTGGCAAAAACGCTGGAAAGCGATTGCGTTTCACTGTGGTCGGGTTGGGCGGACAATTGTGATGATCAAACGGCGCTGGATCGTCTCAAAGAACAATTGGACATGGTGATTGAGTACGCAGCGGAGCAAGGGCAAATTTTGGGTTTCGAACCTGAACCCGACATGTTTATTGATACCATGGCCAGTTATCAACGATTGTTGGAGTGGGTCGATGCACCTTGCTTTAAATTGACGTTGGACATCGGGCATTTGTTTTGCCAAGGAGAATTGCCCGTC
Source organism: Pirellulaceae bacterium (assembly GCA_028280445.1). Taxonomy (GTDB): domain Bacteria; phylum Planctomycetota; class Planctomycetia; order Pirellulales; family Pirellulaceae; genus JANQLU01. Next base: position 21,705 of record JANQLU010000072.1, read on the forward strand.
GTCGATTACATCGAACAATGGCAAGATCGGATTGTCAACGTCCATATCGAAGACATCAAAGCGGGCGTTCACGAACATTTGATGTTTGGCGATGGTGAAATGCATTTTCCACCGATTATCGAAACACTTGTCAAAATCGATTACACGGGCCCGCTCCATGTTGAATTGAGCCGACACAGTCATTGTGCTCCGGCGGCGGCCAAACAATCGTTTGAATTCTTGACGCCCCTGATTTCTCAATTTCGCCCGACGCATTGAAGCGTAACCGAGTGCCTGCGATGACCATTCCACAAGTTGTTTTGTTGACCATCCCCGGCTTGCGCCGCAAAGATCTGGAATCGATGCCTCATTTGAGTGCTTTGGCCTCCGAAGGAACGGTGGCGTCACTGGAACATCAATTTCCCGCAGTCACTTGGCCGAGCCAGGCGAATATGTTGACCGGTGCCCAGGCCAGCCAACATGGTGTTACTGCCAATGGTTTTTATTGGCGTGAACGAGACGAAGTTGAAATGTGGACTGCTTGGAACGAAGTCATTGAGCGCCCGCAGATTTGGGATCGATTGAAAGATCTGAATCGCGAGATCAAGACGGCAGCTTGGTTTCCAATGTTGAGCAAAGGGTGTGGTGCCGATTACGTTTGCATGCCGGCACCAATTCACCAAGCGGATGGTAGCGAAGATCTGTGGTGTTATACGAAACCACAAGACTTCTACGGTGAACTGTTAGCAAAACTCGATCATTTTCCACTACAACATTTTTGGGGCCCGTTGGCAAATATCAAATCAACGCAGTGGATTGTTGATTCCGCGATCGAAGCAGCCAAAAAATTCTCGCCGCATTTTTTTTATATCTATTTGCCGCACCTGGACTATGCCGCACAAAAGTTCGGTCCAGACAGCCCAGAAGCACTCGCCGCGGTCGGTGAGTTGGACACCGTCATTGGTGGCCTGCAACACGAGTTTGAAGCCGCTGGGTCCGAGCCAATTCAATGGCTCGCTTTGAGCGAATACACCATTCAATCGGTTGACTACGTTTGCTTTCCCAATCGCGAATTGCGAAACGCTGGATTTCTGGTCACCCAACCCGACGACCATGGAGCGGAATTAATCGATCGTCAGCAAAGCGACGCTTGGGCTTTGGTCGATCATCAATTTTCGCATGTTTATGTCCGAGACCTTGCAAAACTTTCGGATATCAAGACGACGTTACAGTCTGTCGACGGAATCCAATGGGTCCTCGATCGCGATGAGCAACAACGTGCGAATTTGGAACACGGACGCTCGGGCGACTTGATCGCCATTTCCGAAGAAAACAGTTGGCAAGCGTACTATTGGTGGTTGGATGATGAGCTTGCTCCGGGTTTTGCAAAAACTGTCGACATCCACCAAAAACCTGGCTACGACCCCGTCGAACTATGTTTTGATTTTGCGACAAAATCCGTGCCACTGGACGCTAGGTTGATCAAAGGTTCTCACGGCCGGGCCAAATTAAGCGACGGCGAAACCGTACTGGTCGAAGACCCAGGGCAGGGGATTTTGGTGTCATCCAAACCAATGCCAAACAAAACTCAGTTGATCGATACCGATATTTTCGATCTGGTCATCAATCTGTTTCGTTAGACCGGGAGGGCGAGGCTCCTGCCGAGCCGCTAAGCTGTTTTTTTGACAGGATTAACAGGATCTACAGGATAAAGACACCATCCAACTCCTGCTCAATCAACGAATCAAAAACAGAAACAGAATGAACATCATCAATAGGACACAAGCACCATCCTGTAGATCCTGTTCATCCTGCCTTAATCAAGACCAAATTCGATCACACCGTTTGAAAACAAAATGGCCGGTAGGAACCGGCCCTACTAATAACTACCAATCAATACGCAACTGCGCGGTGTGAAAAAATCGTCCAAGTCAAAAAATTTGTCTTCTGACACTTTTGTTTTACTGACGTTCAAATATTTCAGCTTGGTCAGCTTTTTCAGTTGCTCGATGTTTTTGTCGGTGATCGGTGTTGATCCCAAATGCAACCACGTGAGTTCGGTCATGCCTGAAACGTCGTTAACCGCGTCGTCTGAAATCAGAGTATTGTCGAGATTCAGCCACGTCAGTTGTTTCAGTTTGGCGATCTCATCAACCGTCTTGTCAGAAATTTTGGTTGACCAAAGATTCAATTCACGCAACGAATTCATTTTTGCAAACGCAGCTGCCGACGCGTCTGTAATTCCAGGCGAGTTGTTTTCACTGATGTCCAATTTTTCCAGTTTGCTGATTTCAGCCAACATCTCGATACCTTTGTCTGAAATCGCGGTATCCCGCAAACGCAATGTTGTGATGTTTGGCAGACCCTTGATAACTTCGATGGTTTTGTCGCTGATCGAAGTTCGAACGAGATGAATTTCTCTGAGCTTTTTCAGATTGGCAAAATGTTTCGCGCTGTTGTCGGTGATATCGGTATCGTTTAGTCCCAGCACTTGGAGATTGGTGAGAGTACTGATGGACTCCATCGCGTCATCTTTAATCGCGCTGCCCCAAACTTTCAAGAACCGCAGCGTTTTGATCTTGGCCAGCGACTTGACTCCTTCTCCGGTCACTTCCGTGCAATCCGTCAGGTCGATCGCTTCGAGCTTCGGCATCTTCTCCAGGTATTGCAAACCTTTGTCACTCACCAAAGTCTGTCCGCAACGGATTTGTTTCAAACTTGGAATTTCCGCCAGGACTTGCATGCACTCATCTGTCAGATCGGCGCGAAACAAATTGATGAACTCGAGATGGGTCAACGTTTTCAGATTTTTCAACGCTTCGGCATTCGACGGCGTGAGCTCCATCGACAAATGGGTCACTTGCGTCAGTTTTCCAATCGCCTCATAAACCGTCGGATCGATCTCCGAACCGTAGAAAGTCAAACGTCGGAGGGTTGGTAGTTTTTCCAATCGCTGAACGTCTGCCGCGGCAAATTCGGCTTCAGAAAAATCGATCGCGACGATGTCGCCGTTTTTCTCTTTGTTGAAAATGGCGCCTTTGTCTTCCAAACCGCTGACCGCTTCGCTGGCTGCCAGTTGCTTCAACTGCTGGATCGTCTGTGAAAGTTCGTCAACTTTCTTCTTCAGAGCTTTGATCTCTTTTAGTTCGCTTTCGGATAGGCTCGACGACCTGTTGGCCGATTTGTCGTCAATTTTCTTTTCGAGTTCCGACAATTTGGCCCGGATGACCACTGCGTCGTAGTCGGGCTGGCAGCCAGAAATCGCAATCAGGCAGCTGGCAACCAAGCAAGTACATCCGACAAGTTTCAAGTGTTTATACATTCCGCATATCCAAAAAATTTTATCAATCGTTTAGACCATTCTAATTGGTTTTTGCGATGTTTTAAGGCGCACTCTGGATTCAGACGTTCGCTATTTTTTGACGGCCGGCAAAAATTGCCTAACCCACATATCAGTGATATGTGGTCAAAACTCGATTTATCACCCATCGCTTCCGATTTAGCATTTGTCGAATAACTACTTTTCTTTTCCGATTCGATCAATTCGCCGAGGCAGCTGATGAAAATTCTCGCACTAACACTGGGCACAATGTTGTTGATTCCAACTTTCACATCGGCCCAACAATTCGGGTGGGGCGGTCGCAAGCAAACAAATGTGGCGTTGCATCAGCAAGGTTGTCATTGTGAATCGTGTCGGAAACCCAAAAAATTCTGTCGCGTTCCAGGGTTCAATGGACATCCCTATCGCGATCCGGTTCACAATGGCTGTAAATGCAACCGACCATGTGGCAAGTTAAAATCGATCCATTTCACGCCGCACTGGCCAGCACCGTTTGCAAATATGGAGCGTTACACACCGCATTATTGCTCTCCCGGCAAACAGCCTCGTGATGTATTCGATGTTCTGGCTCATGTTAAATTGATTCACTTCAAACGCAGAGACAACGGCTACAGAGGATTGTATTGCGACCCACATGGAAAATTGGGAGAAAGTTTTACAGGTGGTTATCAACCGCCTCAACAACTCGGTCCCGCTCCAGCGATTCCACCGAAATCACAACCAGACAATGTTGCCAATCGCTATTCGTATCCGCGGAATCGCTGATTGAGTGAGATCGCCGTAGGGCCGGTTCCAACCGGCGGGAGAGCGAGGCTTTCGTGAGCGGCAAGGCGCTACCTGAAATCTCCAAACTTGCCGGCAAACGGTTTAGTCAAATCCAAGATTTCATCGACTAAACCAGGAGTCGTTCCAATCGCTTCGCCTGCGTCGATTCGTGCGGCACCTGACCAATCGACAAACACGCCTCCGGCTCCGGTCAGAATCGGTTCGATTGCTGCTGCATCCCAGATATTGAGGATGGGATCGATCATCAAATCAACTTTGCCTGTCGCCACCAGGTAGTAACCATAACAGTCGCCCCAGGTTCGCGTCACATAGCAACGGTTTTCCAACTCGGCATACACTTCGGCGGCGCCACGTCGAGCAAACGTACTCGACTCGGAAGTCACAAAAACGGCGTCTGACAATTTTTGTTTCTGAGCAACTTGTGCCGTGGTCAGATTTCCGACTTCGCCGTGAACCGTTGGTCGTCCAGTGCAACCGTAAATGCCGACTCCCAAACCGGGAAAATAAACTGCACCAATTACAGGATTGGAATCTTTTTCGACGGCAACCATCGTTCCAAATAATGGCACGCCGCAGATAAACGATTTTGTCCCGTCGATCGGATCGACAATCCAACGAAACCCGCTTTCTCCAGGCGACTCGCCAAATTCCTCACCAATAAATGCGTCGTCGGCAAACGTTTCGCCAACGGCATTTCGAATCAATTGTTCGGCGTTACGATCGGCAACCGTCACCGGTGACGCATCGCCTTTTTTTTCAAATTCGCCTTTGCCAAACAAATCCATCGTTGAATCGCCAGCGGCACGCGCCATTTCACAGGCGAAATCAAACCGTTTTTCCAGATCGGAATCCATCAATCTTTTTTCTGCGTTTTTGTTTGAGATTGTTCGCTCGACGACTCCGGTGGTTTCTCTGTCACTTTTTTGCTGCCGTCTTTTGCCGCAAAGAAAAAAGCGTGGATAAATAGCAGTGCCGCTCCACAAACCAACAAGCTGTCAGCGATATTGAAATTGGGCCAAGGATCTAAAAAAGAAATCCCTTCCCAGCGAAAAAACAACCAGTCACGAACATGATACTTGATATCCTCCGATCCAACGGAGTATCCAAATCCCAACCGATCGTACAGGTTGCCAAGGATTCCACCGGTAATCAGACCCAGCGAAATCGTCAGCAGTTTCTCAATGGCACCCTTGAAATAAAACAACCAGACCAAGATGCCAACAATCGCGACCAGTGATAATCCAGCAAACCAGAGATGCATTCCCTGGCCAATTCCAAACAACGCTCCTCCGTTGGTCGAAGTCTGGATCCCCAACACGCCGTCGATCCACCACTGCTGAGCCTGTTTGGCCTCAACGGGCACTTTCATAAAGTAGCGACTGAAGACGATCGATTTCGTCACTAAATCGACCAGACAGCCACCGATGGCTAGCGCAAAAAACAGGACGTAGCGATTGATCGGCAACCGTACGTCCTGGCGTTTTTTTGTCGAATCGTTTTTAGTATCCGCTGGACTCAAGGTCGCTGGCACACTTTACGCAATAAGGAGTATAAGGAATCGCGTTTAGACGCGTTTTCGGAATGACTTTCGAGCACTCGTTGCACGTACCATAAACGCCGTCCTCGATGCGTTCAAGTGCATCTTCGATTTGCTGTAAAACTTCGCCTTCGTTGCTCATCAACAGCAAAGTATTGTCTTGTTCGTAAGTATCACTGCCCAGATCGGCAATGTGGCTGGGAACTGACGAAGAACTGCTGCCTGCCGAGTTTCCATTGTTGGACAAAGCGGCATTCGCCAAAGTATTAACATCGCCCCGCAATCGAGCTCGAAGCGCGATTAACGTTTCCTTAAAGGGCTTCATTTCACGTTTTTTCATCTCTGTTCTCCAAGATGTCTGGGTCGAAAACGGACGAGTTTTAAGTTTGTTGTCGACCGATCGAATTGAGCGGCACATTGTATGAACGCTATACTGGACGGTCAAACGTCTGAAATCGTTCCCGAGACCCCGATTTTCGCAAATCCAATCTACAAAAAGACTTACGACATCGGATTTTCGACAATTCTTCTAATTTTCATTCTGAATTCACCCAAGTGGCTAACAAAGCAGCCTCAAAAACGACCACCCGGCCAGAATTGAGTCGCGGCGAGCATTCCCCAAGCACCCGACATCGGCTAAAACCGATTCAACACTGCAAACCCCAACTCGATCAAAAATAACCGCCGTGAATTCCGAATTCGCCTATCAAAAATGCTTGTCAGCCACCTGTCAATCAACGTTCGATCTGGGTCAAATTCTCACCCAGTGTCCACATTGCGGCAAGTTGTTGGATATTCAATATGAATGGGACAAATTGCCAGTTCCAAAGTCTTTGGTGAATTTCGAAACGTACTGGAGTCAACGAAATAATCCCACTCGATTGAGTGGCGTGTGGAGATTCCACGAATTACTGCCATTTGTTCCGATCGAAGACGTCGTCACACTCGGCGAAGGCCAGACGTTGTTGCAATGCGCCGATTCGCTCGGCCAAATTTGCCAACATGAATCTGGGAAACTGTTTTTGCAATACGAAGGCTTTAACCCCTCGGGCAGTTTCAAAGACAACGGCATGACGGCCGCTTTTTCACATGCAAAATATGTCGACGCCAAAATTGCCGCCTGCGCCTCGACCGGCAACACGAGTGCCTCGTTGGCAATGTACTCGGCTGTTAGTCGCCAAATGCGCAGCATCATTTTTATCGGCAGTGGCAAGATCGCGTTTGGAAAATTGTCGCAAGCGCTAGATTTTGGCGCCATGACCATTCAAATCGATGGCGATTTTGACGATGCCATGCGGCAGGTGCAACAAGTTTGTCCGCGGCTGGGGATCTACCTGGTCAACAGCGTCAATCCGTTTCGCATCGAAGGGCAAAAGACCATCATGTTGCGAGTCCTCGAAGCCTTGCAGTGGCAAGTCCCCGATTGGATCATTGTGCCCGGCGGGAATCTTGGAAACAGCAGTTCGTTTGGCAAGATGTTTGGCGAGTTGCTGCAGCTGGGTTTGATCGATCGTGCTCCGCGATTGGCGGTGATCAATGCGACCGGGGCCAACCCGCTGTACGAATTGTACAATCAGCACGAGATTCGTTTCGACGGCGGCCATTACGATCGCACACGCTGTGATCAATATTTTGCCAACCTCAATTCAGCCGCCGATACTTTGGCGTCCGCCATCGAAATCAACCGGCCAGTTAACCTGGCCAAATGTCTTCGTGCACTGGAAATCTGTGACGGTGTTGTCGAACAAGTGACCGATCAGGAAATCCTGGATGCCAAGGCACAGATCGGTTCGCATGGTATGGGCTGCGAGCCAGCCAGCGCCGCCAGTTTTGCGGGCTTGAAAAAACTTCGGTCACAACAGATCATTGCACCCTCGGATCGTGTTGTTTGTGTTTTGACCGGACACCAACTCAAAGACCCGGATGCCACGGTTGCCTATCACAGCGGTGACGCGGAAATGTTTGCCAAAAAACTCGGCGCCCGCGGTATCGAATCTGTTCGCCACGCTAATCATCCCGTTCGGGTGGCCAACGACACTGATGCGATTGTTGATGTGATTCAAAAACAAATGAAAGAATAAAAAGTGGTAAAAATTGCAATTCACGGCGCGGCGGGTCGCATGGGCTGCCGCCTGGTGGCACTGTCGGCCAACGATGATCAATTGGAATTGGTTGCAGCCATTGATCGCGCTGATCACCCGCGGTTGGGCGAAGACTCGGGGGCCATCGCAGGCGTCGATTCCAATTCCGTCCCGTTGTCATCCGAACTGGTCGAATGTGACGCCTTGATTGATTTTTCGCTGCCCGAAGCGGTCGAAAATATCACGCAGCAATGCGTTGAAAAAAAAATCCCTTTAGTCATGGCGACCACAGGTTTCGAAGAACCGACGGCTGAAAAAATCCGTCAAGCGGCCGAGTCGATTCCTGTCGTGTGGGCTCCCAATATGAGTCTAGCGGTCAATTTGACAATGAAATTGGTTGAAAATGCCGCGAAAGTTTTGGGGAATGTCAACGCCGACGTCGACATCGAAATCCTCGAACGTCACCATCGATTCAAAGCGGATTCACCAAGTGGAACGGCGCTCAAATTCGGGGAAATCATTCGAGAACAGATTGATGGATTGAGCGAGGTTCACGGTCGGCACGGTCAAGTCGGACAGCGTCCGCGCAATGAAATCGGGTATCACGCCATCCGTGTGGGTGACGACCCTGGGCAACACACGATTGTATTTGGAATGTTGGGCGAAAAATTCGAACTGCATGTCGCCGCATCGAATCGCGATTGCTACGCCTTGGGCGCATTGGCCGCAGCAAAATTCGTCGCCGGTAAACAACCAGGCTTGTATTCAATGTTTGACGTTTTGGGAATCTGATAAAGTAGGGCCGGTTCCCACCGGCCAATCCAACAAACCGGCCGGTGGGAACCGGCCCTACTTAAATCATGGCAAAATGTGACGAAGGCTATATTTGTTGTATCTGTCAAAAAGATGTCGCCAACATCACGGTGAGCGATCTGTATTTGCGGTACGTCATCGGTCAGATCGATCCTGAAGTGTTACACACGACCGAAGAAAAACATATTCGCTGCAACCCGACGTTGGCCCAATACATCGTCGATCCCAATTTCGAACCGGTTGTTGTCGAAGGAGATTTTGACAAACGCCAGCTTGATCCAAAGTTTGTTCGTCAACAGGAATCGCTGATCACGCGCGGCTGGCAACGGCTGCAGGAATTGAAAGGGTACGAAGGGTCTATCCTGGATTATCCGTTGCCCGATTTAAACATGGACTGAAATTGTGAGCGGCAAGGCGCTAGCCGCCGGTTCGTCAGAGCTTCGTACTACCGGCGGCTAGCGCCTTGCCGCTCACAATTTATCAACGTTACTTACGCCTTGCCACATACATTCGCACGTCTACCTGTTGCCCGGAAAAATCATTTCTGTTTTTCAAGCAAACGTTTGCAATCCGCCAGATGTTGCTTTGCCATCCTTTGATAGGGAGAGTTGGGATAGGTTTTTAACCAATGCTCGTACAGGGCAGCCGCACTTGCATACTCCTTGTCACTTCGAAGTTCGATAGCCGCTCGCAGTAATTCAGTCGGATTGATATCAAATGAACCGTCGTTCGATTTCCTGATCGAATCAAAGTGCTCCAATGCAGCTTGGACGCTGTTGTTTGCAACTTTTTTGAGTACTGCCTTCATTAATGATCGACGCGGGGCTGCTGGAACATCGCCGTCTAAAATATCCACAATGCCCATCGAGATCCGTTGAGTATTGATATCGCGCAGGTTGCCCAGCAGGATGACCGTGCGTTTTGAGTCAAGACAACGCGTGATTTGACTGCGATAGCCAGTAACCAGACCACCGTGCCAAACGACGCTCTGTCCATCGCGACCAGGAAACTGGTTGTGCCAACCGTATGCCTGTCGACCATTGGACTGGTTGAAAACAATCTTTCGAGATCGATCAGACAACAATTTATTTCCATACAGTGCCTGGTCCCATTTCAATAAATCATCAACGGTGCTCAGAATCCCGCCAGTCGAAAAAAGTGTTGTGGGATCACGAAATTCAGCGTTGTCGTACCTCGCTTTGACAAAATTGTATCGATACGATGCCACACGACCCGGTATGATTGATGCGTCACTGAGGGCTGAGGTCGAATCCATTCCCAATGGCTTAATAATTTTTTCAGCGAGCAAATCACCATAGTCTTTGTCCCAGATCTTGCTGAGGACGATCCCCAGGATGTAGTATCCTGGACTGCTGTATCCAAACTGAGATCCAGGATCGAATCGGACTCCTGTTTGTGCAAACCGGTTAGCCAGTTGTTCACGATCATGAGTATTGGCAGCTTGTTTTGTCAAAAATCCCTCGATCGCGTTCCAATGCCTTAGTCCCGATCGATGTTCGAGCAGGTGGCGAATCGTGATCTTGCCATCGGTGGGGTCGGCAAAATCTGGCCAATATTTTTTAGCCGGTTGGTCCAATTCCAGTTTTTTAGCTTCGACGGCTTGCAGAACCAGCACCGCTGTAAATGCCTTGGTCATCGAACCAATGATAAAACGATGATCAGCGGAAACCGGAACTCCCAACTCGCGATTTGCCGAGCCGAAACCGCCTTTGAAAACAACCTTGCCTTTTTCTGCAACCAAGACCGCGCCACTAAATTGCTCAAGTTTCGTATATGATTCCAACAGTTTCTGAATTTGATTTTTATGATCGTTCGAGGACACACGTTGTTGCTGACCACAAGTTTGCAGACAACAACCAAGAGACACCATTAGCAAGCAGGCAAGTCGTACAATTTCTGTTCTCATATGAAAATCCCCAAGATGTTTGCAATGTAGAAAGTATCAGAGTTTCCAATGATCGCTTATCGCGTTACCAGATGTTAGCAAAGCCACCAATGGTCAGGATCATTTTAGCAATCGCCATAGCTGTTTCCGGATACCGTCATTTCTTTCGTTCGCTTTGATCAACCGGTAAAAACAGGCGAATTAAATAGCAAGTCTTGTCGGAACTGCACCACGGTTGACATTGTCCTGTTGACAAATTCACACTTCACCGGCGTTGTCGGCGTCGTTCAACTACGGCGATCACTTTCCAAACGATCGCAGTGCCAAGTGCAAGTGCGAAAAACCAGATCGCAAGAACGTCGACAAAATTCGCGAGTTGCGAGAATGGCGAAAACAAAACACGACACCAAAAGCACGCGAAACTCAGAAATAGAAATCCACCTACTTGAATTCTTGCAGCCAGCTTTTTCGCTACAGGTGTCACCCAAATATGATTCACCACAGGAATCCACGCAATTGGAATCGAGCCGAACAAACCGAACAAGTAAAAATCGGTGTCCTGCTCCTTCAGCCTTTCGGCGAATCGCAATGTGTCAAAGACAACGAGAAACCAGGTCACCACCACAACCCAAAAGAAAAGGTGCTTCAAGCCAAACGTTGCTGGCCGTGAAGCACCTGGTTTTTGCGTCTGTTTTGACACCCGGACTACTCGGATTTTGTATCGATCGCGACCAACTCGTTTTCGGCAGCCATTTTGCGAATATCTTCGGTGATTTTCATCGAGCAATATTTCGGGCCGCACATACTGCAGAAATGGGCACTTTTAAATGTGTCCTGGGGCAGCGTTTCGTCGTGGTAAGCCTGCGCGGTTTCGGGATCCAACGACAATCGGAATTGTTCGTTCCAATCGAACGTAAAACGAGCTTTTGACAAAGCGTCGTCACGATCCTGGGCGCCGGCTCGGCCGCGGGCAACATCAGCTGCGTGCGCGGAAATCTTGTAAGCGATCACTCCCTGTTTGACATCGTCATTGTTGGGCAATCCCAAATGTTCTTTGGGAGTGACGTAACACAACATGGCAGCACCGTGCCAACCGGCCATGGCCGCTCCAATCGCGCTGGTGATATGGTCGTAACCAGGCGCTACGTCCGTGACCAATGGACCGAGAACATAAAACGGCGCACCGTTGCAAATTTCGATTTGTTTTTTGATATTCATTTCGATCTGGTGCATCGGAATATGGCCCGGACCTTCGACCATCACCTGCGTTCCGTTGTCTTGGCCGCGCCGAGTCAACTCTCCCAGGACTTCCAATTCGGCAAATTGCGCATCATCGCTGGCGTCGGCGATGCTGCCAGGACGCATCCCGTCACCGAGACTCCAAGTCACATCGTATTGGCGCATGATGTCGCACAGATCGTCAAAATGATCGTACAACGGATTTTGTTTGCGGTGGGACATCATCCATTTGGCGATCAGTGATCCTCCGCGGGAAACAATGCCAGTGACACGACGGGTGGTCAAATGCAGATGCTCCATCAGCACGCCACAGTGAATCGTCATGTAGTCGACGCCTTGTTTGGCTTGATGCTCGACCATATCCAGAAAATGTTGGGGCCGCATATCTTCGATATTGCCGCCCAGTTCTTCGAGCATTTGGTAAATCGGCACCGTTCCAATCGGAACGGGAGACATTTCAATAATCCGTTTGCGAATGTTATCGATGTCCTTGCCCGTCGATAAATCCATCACCGTGTCAGCGCCATGGTGAACAGCGGTATGTAATTTTTCCAGTTCGCCTTCAGCGTCACTGGTGACGGCACTGTTTCCGATATTTGCATTGATCTTGCATTTTGCAGCGATCCCAATGCACATCGGTTCCAGACGTTGTTTCAAATGCTCGGTATTGGCGGGAATCACCATCCGACCCGCGGCCACTTCGTCTCGAATCAGTTCTGGTGTCAGGTTTTCACGTTCGGCAACGAATTCCATTTCCGGTGTGATCGTTCCTGCACGCGCAGCAAGAATTTGAGTTTCACTCATTGTTATTCCAATGTCTCCAAAGATATTTTTTTGAACGCGAATTTGCGATTGCGCTCAAATGATTTGTTAAGAAAGCACGAATTCATCGTACGAATCGTCGTTTTTTTGTCAATGAACGGTCGACGTAGTTTGCGCAGTTTCAATGCAAGGGTTCAAATCTCAACGCATGAGCGAGGTGAAGGGCCGGTTCTCGCCGGCCAATCCACAAACCGGCCGGTGGGAACCGGCCCTACATCGCCAACATCTATCACACCGATAGTCTAAAACTATTTGACGCCCATGTTTTTCTTAGCGGCGTCGACGGCGCGATGCATCAATCCGTCAATTTCGCTCACTGATGCTTTGCCGCCGAGTGTCCTGCGGCAGTTAAACAAAATTGCCCAATTAAACCCATCGCTTCGTCGGACTAACATCGTGCTGGTGCCCGGCAGCGCGCCGCTGTGAAAAGCGTTCAAGCCGCGATCCCACTGCACAATACTCCAGCCAGCAGCATAGTATCGATAAACACCTTTGGCTTTTCTGATCGGCAAATAATCTGGCTTGGCAAACATTTGTTTGGCCGACGCTGCGCTCATCAACGGACAACGATCCAAACCGTCAAAAGCCGAAGCGAATTTAATCAGGTCACTGGCCGAGGCAATCCAGGCACCATGCGAATCCATGATCGGGACATTGAAGGCGCCATATTGGTGTTTGACCAGTTTGCCAATTTGCGGTCCATCAACCGCCCGATAAAAATTTTGTGTTCGCAAAATATATTTGACTTCGCCTGTCGCACGATTTTGTTCAGCGGTTTTGCCAATTTTCATCCGCGTGACGCCCAACGGTTTGAGAACATGACGCTTGACGTATTCTTCGTAACTCAGACCTGAAATTTTTTCGACCACCCGTCCCAGCAAACAATACCCATAATTCGAATAGGCGTAGCGTTGGCCCGGTTTGAAATCCAACGGTTGCGACATCATATATCGAATAATGTCGTTCGCGTTGAGCGGCAATTTTTTGTTGAGCGCTTTGGACATCACATAAGGTTTGAACATGGGATCGTAGGATTTCTTTCGATCAAATCCTGCGGTGTGATTGAGCAAGTGTCGGATCGTGATATCTTTCATTCGCGAATCGACCTTTTTCAGATCCAAAGGTTTGTGATCCAAAATATCGAAAACGCGATCGTCCAATTTCAATTTGCCGCGATCGACCAATTGCAAAATAGCGGCACCCGTGATCGGTTTGGAAACGCTGGCGATTCTCATCAGTGCATCGGGTTTGACAACTTGCTTGGTATCGACATCAGCGTACCCAAATCCCCGCTCGTAGATCATTTTACCGCGAAACGAAACCGCCACGGTTGCGCCGGGGAGTTGGTGTTTTTTCAGATAAGATGTAAATAATCGGTCGAGTGACTCAAAACGGCGATCTGTTTTTCCCGAAGCCGGTATTTTCGAGTCGGCCACCCAGATCGTTCCCAGTTTCTCGGATTTTGGTTCACTCCAATATCCCAAATGCAATCGAGTCCCTTTGACGAAATAGACCTCGTGAACATAGGAGCGATAGCCGCTTGATTTCATCTGTCGCGAATATTTGAGGTACTGCGAGTCATCTAAATTGTGACGGGCAACAAAGCCACCGTATTTTTCTTGTTTGACAAACTCAACGTCGAACAACGGTTGCTCATCTTCGACAACCACCGTGGCCTTCGAGGGGCGATAATTTTGTTTGATGGTTTCGGTGAAAGTTTTTTGATACTGCGCAGCCGTCAGTCGTTTGAACGATTTCTTCTCGTCGGCTTTTTGAGCAACGGCTGAATGAGCTGCCAAACACAACAATCCCACAACAAACAAATATTTCTTGAACACAAAACCACCCTCTGAAATAAAAAACATCGCGTTCAATTTAACAAATCAGTGCCGGATGGTGTTGGATCACAGCGTTTTAAGATATTCCAGCAACTGCCGTTTTTGCTGCTCACTGAGTTTGTCCGCAAACGGGTGGCCCTGGGCACTTTTTCCGCGCCGGTTCGTCTGAAAATACATCCGGCGTCGATCAGGGCGGCTTTTAACCGATTTGGGCAGTTTCTCAAAAACTTCGACTTCGATTCCAACATTTTTTTTGTCGTAGCCGTCCGGTGTACGTTTCCAAATTTTTGGGCGCTGTTTGGGATTTAACAAATGCCACAGCGTTGGCACACTCCCGTTATGAAAATAGGGAGCCGATGCCCAGATGCCGTCCAATGGCGGTGCAACGTAGCCCTCTGGTTTGATAACTGTTTTGTCTTTGCCGTAATGTGCAAACCAGCTTTCGTGATAAACTTTTCGATCCTGTTCGGTGAGCGCTTTCATCCGAATCGGATCTGTTCCCACCCGGTCCAACGCAACGACACGACTCGGGTATTTAGCTTTTTCGCCATACGTCCCGTGGCAACTGGAACAATTCTTGTTGAAAACAATTTTTCCCGCAGCAGCCAGTTTCGCATCAATCGCAAACGGATATTTCGGAGGTTGCAACGAGTTGATATAGGCAAAAACTTTTTTGAATTTATCTTCCCAATCGCGCATCGTTTTACCGCTGTTGCGTCGATCCATCACAAAAGGCACCAACGCACGATGGTTTTTTTGCACGAATCCATCGATGTACAATCGTGGTCGTTTTTTGACATTCCACCAGGCCGGCGCATCCATGTCGTGATGAATGATAAAAGGCCGCAGTTTTCCTCGTGTCAAATTGAGGTCTTTGTCGCGAAACGCCATCAAGGCAATTCCGAAAACGACCGCGTTGCTGGTTCCATTGCTCGTCCCCATTGGCACGACAATCGAGCCGAGATCCATTTCGTTCATTTTGATCCCAAGTCGCGCCTTTGTTTTTCGCATGTCGGCGTACAACGTCTGTAAAGCAATATGCGAATTGGGAACTCCGGCAATTTGTTTTCCAGCGACCTTGCCGCCATGACAGGCGAAACAATTCATGGCCCACCAGCCGTCTTTGTCCACGACAAATTGAACCGCTTTTTTGGGATCATCTTGGCGCGGCGTAAATCCATAGCGATCGAAGATCATTTTTCGACGGCCTGCGTCATCCGTAGCCTCCGCTTTTGCCTTTAAATCAGCGGGCCAATCTTTCCAAACTTGCTCCAAGGTTGATTGATGAAAATCGCGCGGCAAAAAACGATGGTTGAGAATCAAATCCAATCCGATGTCCGCGTCATCTTGAGTTTGCTGGACATTTTCGGTTGTGGTCTCCTGTTGGAGATTGGCAATCGGAGCCCGGGCGCACAGCAAGGCCAAAAAAATACCGGCAATGAAAACAAATTTCGTTCGCAGCGTCATCGATCAGGTCATTTTCCAAAACCACAAGCGACAATTACCGCTGAATTGTACCGCGCATCACGACCAAAATCGGAGATAATCATCTTTTTCGAACGTTTCGCTAGCGCCGCTTGTGGTGGCCAATGTTAGACATTGACAACTTCACTAATGCGATCTCCCATTCTTTCATTCAACCTCGGACCCACAATCGATACAACACGCGAAGCCAAATAGTTGCCCCATTGAGCTGCTTCGATAGCTGTCATTCCGTTGGTCAATCCGTATAGAACTCCGCCCGCAAAAGCGTCACCGGCTCCAACCGTGTCGATAGCGTTTACCTCGTAACCGTCTACCTTGACAGGTTCCGAATTATTTTCGATCACCACGCAACCTTGTTCGCCGTGAGTCAAAAACACCAGCGGTGCCATGCCACCGAGCACTTTGGCGTTTTCCTCAAACGACTCGTTGCCGCACAACATCGTCGCTTCGTCCGCATTGCAAAACAGAACATCACAATAGTCGGCAATCACTTGTTCGAAATCATCGGCAAATCGATCAATCAAAAATGCATCGGAGACCGTAAACGCGACCTTAGTGCCGACTTCCTGCGACGTTTTCATCACCAGCTTGCAAGCTTCGCGCGGCCCTTCGGAATCCCACAAATAACCTTCGATATAACTCATCTGGCATTTGGCAATTTGTTCTGCATCAACATCCGCCGTCGTCAATCCAACGGCGATCCCCAAATGTGTGCACAGCGTCCGTTCGGTATCCGGTGTCGTCAGCACGACACAAGTGCCGGTGGGTGTTCCGTGTTCGGTCGCCATTGGTGTATCAAAACCAATTCCGAATTCTTCCATATCACGTTTGTAAAACTCTCCGTGCGTATCCGCTGCAACTTTGCCACAGAAAAATCCAGACCCGCCGCTTTGAGCAAGTCCAATCATCGTATTGGCTGCGGAACCGCCGCTGGCCAAATGCAATTCGTTCTGTTCCAGTCGGTGCAGAATGTCAGCTTGGCGAGGCGGCTCCATCAAAGTCATTCCACCTTTGGCCAATTCAAAATCTTGAACGAAAGAATCGTCGACAAAAGCAACAATATCAACGAGCGCGTTTCCGACTCCATAGACATCAAAGGGGCGTTTTTCTTGAGACATATTTTTTGGTTGAATTGAAGGAATTGAGTTTTTTCAGAGATCGATTATCGGCGAGAGAAGCTTGGAGAGGGAAGGGGAGGGAAGAGATTAGGGGGGCGAGGAGCGAGGTGGAAGGTGCGCACTAGTTTCTCTTCCCTCGCACCTCGACCCTCTCCCCTAATTTCAACTATCATTTGACTATGAAAAACACGCGAACATTTATTGCGATTCCGATTGACCGGCGGCAGTCCAGCCAAACGATGGATTTGCTCGAGGATTTGTCCCGAATGGGGTTTGGGTATAAATGGTCAGCTGAGGAAAATCTGCATGTGACTTTGAATTTTTTGGGGGACGTTCCTGAGATCGAACTGAACCAGGTTTGTCAGGCTGTCAAAACGAGCGTGGTGCAAATCGAACCGTTTGAAATGGCCATCGAAGGCATCGGGGCATTTCCAAGTTTGCTCAAACCGCGAATCGTTTGGGCCGGAATCAGCGTTGGCCACGATGAAATCTGTGAATTGCAACGCGCGGTGACCGACGGTTTAAAATCGATTGGTTTTCCACCCGAAGCGAGACCGTTCCATCCGCATCTGACCTTGGGCCGCATCCAACGAAATTCTCGTCCGGACGAAAAATTGGGGAACGAGTTAAAACCGTTTGAAACATTTGACGCGGGCTCAAAAATCGTCGAGCAGGTTGTTGTCTACTCAAGCTTTTTGGATCGTTCCGGTCCGATTTATACTCCGATTTCACGGATCGATTTTGGCGAGGCCCGTTGATCGCTGTGATTAGCCGCGACGGATCTCGGAACCTTCGAACGTAATTTGCACGCGAAAAACCGATTTTCGATTGAGTTTGATTTCGCCGGTTTTCAAATCAACACTTACTGGCACTACTTGATTGCGTTTATCGACCACGGCGTGGTAACCGCGTTCGGAAAAAATATCGATCAGCATCGGCAGTGCTTCGGGTTCGTCAAACAAAGTGTCTTCGGAGCTGACCACCGCTCGTCCTGAGATTGCGTGGCGTTGGATGATAGGCATGAATTTCACGCGGATTTTTTCGACGACGCGTTGAAACAACTCCGAGTGTTCCAATTCGTAACTATCCAACCGCTTGACCAATTCCTGACGGGCGTGAACCGTGATATCTTCGGCCAATTCCAGGCTTCGCAGACGGGCATAAGTTCGCGAATCCAATTCCAATGAACTTTGATATTGCAATTCGTCGAGGATATTTTGCTCAACCTCTTCGATCGATCCTTCGGCGTTGATAAAGTGGTAATGGTAGATCTTGCTCAATGACTGCAATGCGTTCCAAGTCAATTCCTTGAACACCCGATAGCGATTGCGGGCTTTCTGTTCATCGAGATCGGTGGTTCGCGTTTGCTGGATAGAGCCGCGGCCTGTTTCTTCGACCGCTTTGTTATGTTTTTGAATCTGCTTGCCACGCTTGATTTGCCGTTTGATACTGGTTTTTTCTGAGATAAACAAAACCATCGCGTGGACTGTTGGCCGGCGGAAATGTTTTGCCAAAGGCGTATCGGCAAACTCCAGATGGAGTTGCGTGATTTTGTCGACCAGTTCTTTCAAACATTCGACTTGGACATCAGTTCGCGGAAAACCATCGAGAATGGCACCATCGCGGAACTCGGGCTGCAACATTTTGCGTAACAAAATGGCAATGACCACTTTGTCACCTACCATCCCACCAGCATCCTTGATTTTTTGGGCTTCGGGAGTGACTAATAAATCGCTGACGACAATCGGGGGGCACGTCAAACCCCGCGCATCCATGATGAATTTGGTCTGCGTTCCTTTACCGGCACCAGGTGCGCCACCGAGCAAAATCAGTTCTTTGGGAAATCGCAGATTTTCGCGACCGAGCTCATCCTCCAAACTCTCCCAAACCGTATCAAAAATGACCCTGGCATCTTTGATTTCCAAGTCGCGAACTGTACCTGCTTCGTTTTCGTTCATCGATCCATATCCCTTTTGGCAAACAGAATCATGAGTTGATGATATCAGGCAGAACACGAATTCGGGATTGGTGCAAATGGTATAGTGAAATCTTGTTCACTATGCTATATTGATTCAAAATTTAAAAAAAATATTTGGCTCAATTGACCTTACGTGTCAGCCTGTCGGCGAATAGTAGAAGTAAATGCTACTTGAAACCGCACGATACAAGCCATTATGCTACGGTTCTTCTCAGAAGTCTCCTTGGCAATTGGCTGTCGTTAAATCCGAATCCTGGAGACACCAATGAACGCTGCCACACAAAACTCAAACGGCAAAGCCCAAACAACAAAAAGCGAGAATTCCATGGCAAAAAAACCGGCGAAATCAACAAAATCCGTGGCAAAAACATCCGCCTCGAAATCCACCACCAAAACCAAAGCTAAAAAGGAAAATGCCTCGCCTGTCGAATTGTTGTTAAAAGAAAACGAACATTTGCAAACAGCCGTGCAGCAAATTGAAAAACAATTTGGCGACGGCGCAATCATGGCGCTCGGCAACGATAGCACTTCACGAATTCGTGGAATCTCAACTGGCAGTCTGGCAGCGGATATTGCACTTGGCGGTCAGGGACTCCCATGTGGTCGAATCATTGAAATTTTTGGACCGGAATCCAGCGGTAAAACGACGATTGCACTCCACACCATCGCTGAAGCACAAAAGAACGGTGGGATCGCTGCGTTTGTCGACGCCGAACACGCTTTTGACCCGTCCTGGGCAAAAAAATTGGGCGTCCAACTCGACACATTGCTGGTCAGCCAACCCAACAGCGGCGAGGAAGCCATGCAAATCACCGAAATGTTGGTCAAATCAAACGCGGTGGACGTGATCGTGATTGACTCGGTCGCGGCATTGGTGCCCAAACAGGAACTCGAAGGCGAAATTGGCGATTCGCATGTTGGTCTGCAGGCACGTTTGATGAGCCAGTCGATGCGAAAGCTGACGGGGGCCATCGCCAAAAGTAAAACTTGCACGATTTTCATCAACCAGATTCGCGAAAAAATCGGTGTGATGTTTGGCAGCCCCGAAACAACCCCCGGCGGCCGCGCTTTGAAATTTTACAGTTCGGTTCGTGTCGATGTTCGACGAATCGGCCAGCTCAAGGATGGCGATGAAGTCGTCGGGCAACGTGTCCGCACCAAGATCGTTAAAAACAAAGTGGCTCCTCCATTCCGCGTTGCTGAGTTTGACATGATGCACACCGACGGCATCAGCTACGAAGGCGACTTGATCGATCTCGGCGTTGCCCACAAGGTCGTGACGAGAAGCGGTTCGTGGTTCAAATATGGCACTACCCATATCGGACAAGGAAAAGAGAAGGCGCGTAATTTCCTCAAAGAAAACAAAGACGTCGCGCAAGAAATTCATAACAAGATCATGGCCCAGGGCGGTTATGTCGAAGACTTGGCAGACTCCCTCAAAAACGCAGAAATTGATTCGGAAACCAATTCGTAGAACCGCGTGCAGGAGGGCGAGGCTCCGGGAGGGCGAGGCTTCTGCCGAGCCGCGTGCCTGTGAGCGGCAAGGCACCCACATTTGGGTGCCACTGGCTCTGCCAGTGTACCGGTGGAATGGTGGTTGTTAGTACTTCAATTGAACGAAATAAACTACGAGTTGATACGTAAATCACTGGCTAGAGCCAGTGGCACGCGCGCGACTCGTCCCTCTCTTACCTCGCCCCTCCCAGTGAGTCCCTCGCTCACGCTTCGGGTTGCGATTTTTCCAAACTACTTTTCAACCTTGAACGTTTTTTGAAACAACTTCAAAACTTGCTTGGCCTCGACATTATCGGGGTCTCGGTCCGGCGCCACTTCTTCTAACAAAATCAACCGGCTGCGCTCATCTTTGTTTGGCAACTTGATAATATCGTAAACGTAGCTTTCACCATCAAACTCAAAAATCAAACGTATCCCTTTGTACTTTTTGCCTCCTAACTCAATTTCGAAATCTTCTTCATCGAAATCGTCTGTGTCAAAATCTTCGATCAAAACCTTGGCATAATCTTCCGCCGAATAATCAGTGCCTTCGACATCAAATACATTGATCGAACAACTCGCACCCGCCATCACCCAACTCTTGCTCGATGCATCTGCCAGCTCGGTTTGCCAGACCATTTTTTCAGGATACGAAAAACTGATTCCAGCGTAATTGAATTTTCTGGATTTCGAAGTCGTAACGGTCGCCTTGGCGTTTTTAAACGTTCCCTTGAGTTCAATCGCTTCGCCGACTTTACCTTTGAATGTCTTTCCGTCAATCTTCAATTCAAAATACAATGGCGGCTCTTTGCTTTCGTCGACAACTTTGACCTTGTTTCCCGCAGTCGGAACGCGAACCATTTTGGGTTTCTTGTTGTTTTCTTGTGCTGAAATCGACGCGGCGATGCAACAAAAACTCAAACAGAGACAGGCCAAGCGTAATCGATTCATTTTAAATCACCTCCGTTGCTATCCAATCAATTGACATTCGTCCACAACATTCATGAATGTAGGACATTGCGCGACAAAAATCCAACAATTTTCGATTGCGAGTAATTTGAAAGTTCAATGTTAAAGGGGGGTTGGGAGTTAATTGCCGCGGGCGGCTCTTTCGGGTTCTGCACAATTGGCCGCTATTTCGGATTGGCCGCTATTTCGGATTGGCCGGTGGGAACCGGCCCTACGCTGATTTTCGTTGACTGGCAATGTCGGAGGCGATTTGTCGTCCGAACTCGTCTGGTACGGTTCCTTCTGGAAAACTGGATGGATCGTCCGTTTCTTCATTGAACATGTGCAATGTCCGTGTTGGAAACGCAAATTTGACATCCAACTGTTCCGCCAGCTTCATGATATCCAGCAACAACTGATGTCGTTGCTCCAATTCGATCTCCCACTCGGGACAGCGAAAAAACATATACAGCAAAATATTGATCGAATGATCGGCCAATTCATTCAAATAAACGTAGTAGCCGTCTTTTCTGGTGTATTTGTAATTGCGAATCAACTCACGAACGCCTTCACAAAACGCTTCGACTTGTTCCGGAGTTGTGTCGTACTGTAAACCAATCATCGCACGCAAACGGCGATACCGTCGTCGCCCCATGTTGTCCACAACGGCTGTTGTCAAAATACTGTTGGGCATGACCACAACACTGTTGTAAAACGTGCGAATTTTCGAACTCCGCAATCCGACGCTTTCTACTGTTCCTTCGACATCATCAATGATGACCCAATCGCCAATTTCAAAAGGGCGTTCGGTCAGCACAGTCAGCGATCCAAACAAATTGCCCAAAACGTCTTTGGCGGCAATCGCAAATGCAATGCCGCCAACGCCCAGCCCGCCCCAAACGGTTTTCCAAGGACCTTCGAAAACATCAACCAACAGGATCAAACCGACAGCGATCGACAAAACTTTCAAAGCCGTGGTGATAAATGGAATCAACAGGTCATCGTATTTACTGACTGTTTTGGCGGCCCGTCGTTCCAGGTGGCTTTTCAGCAATGCAATCGCGCGAAAAGCAGTCCAGACGGCGGAAATGACGGCGAACAATTTGAATGCCACCAGCAGTACACTCAGCCAACTGGCGGGCAAGTCGATCATGCGCGCACCGAGATACCAAACCAGCGACTGCGTCAGTAAACCGACAGGCTTCCAAAGATTTCTCCGTGCCTTGAAATCAACTTCTGTTTTGACAAATCGAAACCAAAGATTGGTTAGAAAATTGAGGATATATCTGACAAAAATATCGATGGCAAATCCGGCAACAATCAGGATCCCCAAACAAATCCACTGGTAAGTTGGCAGGAAAAAATGTTTTTTGCGAAGGCTTGGAGGAAATTGGCTTTCCAACCAGACTGGAAAGCTGGTGACTTTTTCATTTCCGATCGGTAGCTGGTCATTCCAGCGAGACCAGATTTCCTCGTCGACGACGGTCAACGTCTCGGCCGTAAATCGCCACAGACCATCCTCGTCGCGGGCAATCACAATCTTTTGAGCATCAGCAAGTCGTTGTTGATCTGTATTTGTGTCGATCGAATCTGACAGTAGTACCGGTGAACGGGCATCATCCTCGTCGCTCAACCGCCAAACTTCGATGTCCCAGACACGTTTTAAAACCAGATGCAATTTATCCGCATACACTTTCGCTTTGGTCGACGCGGTATCGGCGTCCAATCCGCTGAGATCCAAACACTTGATGGCTTGATCCGTCTGCCCGTCGTCCATCGCCTGCAAAAACGTAATGACGGTTTGGCGTGGCGAACGCAACTGACGAGTCAACAACGGATCTGTTTTTTTTGCTGCCGATTTTTTACCGTCGCCCTGATTGGATTTTTTGTCTTGCCCTACCAAATCAGGTGAGAGCAATACCGTTAGCGAAAACAACAGAAAAACCAGCATCCATCCTGGTTTTTGAAAAATCCGAAACATCTTTGATCACCGCCTCATAATAAATTGCATGAGGTTCAATTTTATCGATCAATCCCATTTCGACCGACATCAATTATCTGCCGGGCATGCGGGCGGCAGTCTCAGTGCTCAACCTGTTGTTGGTCAGCAAAACACCTTGGAAATCGATGTGGCTGGTCGGTTTTTTGGCCGTCCGATATATTGGCTCCAAAGCTCCTTAAATTTGCATAGCCATCCATGAAAACAAACGAACTTCGGCAAAAATACCTCGACTTTTTCGTCGGCAAAGACCATCGGCTGTGTCCCAGCGATGTTCTTTGCCCCAAAGATGATCCAACCGTTCTGTTCACACCGGCAGGAATGAACCCATTCAAAGATCATTTTCTGGGAAACGTCAAACTCGATTTCACTCGTGCGACAAGTTGCCAAAAATGCGTCCGCACCGGCGATATTGAAAATGTTGGCAAAACCGCTTTTCACCACACCTTCTTTGAAATGCTCGGCAATTTCAGTTTTGGTGATTATTTCAAACGCGACGCGATTAATTGGGCCTGGGAATTTCTAACCGATAAAAAATGGATGGGAATCGATCCTGATGTATTGACCGTGACAATCTATCAGGATGATGACGAAGCGGCGCAGATCTGGCAAAACGACATCGGACTAACAAACGACCGCATCAAACGTGAAGACGAACATGAAAATTTCTGGCCCGCTGCGGCGCCGTCGCAAGGGCCTGATGGAGTTTGTGGGCCGTGTTCAGAAATCTACTACAACCTTCCAGACGGCGATAATGTAGAAATCTGGAACTTGGTATTCACCCAATTCAATCGAGTCGGCGATCCTCCTGACAACTTGGAACCGTTGCCCAACAAAAACATTGACACCGGGATGGGACTCGAACGAATCGCGTCGGTCATGCAAGGTGTCGATACCAATTACCATATCGACATTTTGCTCCCCATGGTCCATGCGGCGGGTGAAGTCTGCGGTGTGAAATACGATCCCAAATCCGATGCCGGTCGACGTCTGCGGCGAATCGTGGATCACGTACGCGCTTGTACGTTTGCCATTCATGAAAATGTCCGTCCCGGCAACAGCGGCGAAAATTCCGTTGTCAAACTATTGTTGCGCCGGGCGACACTCGATGGTTATCAATTGGGAATGCGCGACGATTTTCTCAATCGAGTCGTACCCGCAATTGTCGAACAGATGAAAACACCGTATCCCGAGTTAACGGGAACCATGAACACGGTCATGGAAGTTATCAAAGCGGAAGAATTAGCCGGACTACATACCATCGAAAAAGGAATCGGCCGCGTCCAGCCGATCCTCGACCAATATATCTCTTCCGGTCAAAAAGTTTTTTGCGGTGAAAAAGCGTTTGATCTGCATCAAACTTATGGCATTTCCCCGGAACTCACTGAAACACTGGCGGACGACGTTGATATTGAGTTTGATTGGGACGGTTATCGTCAGGCGAAAGAAAAACACGCTGATATCTCAAACGCTGGCGAGGTCGGTGTGATGGGTGACAGCCCACTGGGTTTGATTAAAAAAGAACTCAAGCAAACAAAATCGTTGTTCTACGAGACCACCGAATCCACCGGTCAAGTCGTCGGTATGCTTCAGTCTCCTGATGGGTTCGAAATTGAACCCGACAAGACTCCAAAGATCTTTGACATCGATACTTTTTCAAAAGTCGACTCCCTGAATTCGACCGAAAAATGGAGCGCAGTAATCCTGGAACAATCTCCGTTTTATGCCGAGTCGGGGGGCCAGGTTGGTGATACAGGAACGATCTCAAGTGCGACCGGCAAATTCAACGTTGCCGATACTCAAAAAAGCGGCGATGTCGTTGTCCACATTGGAAAAATGCTCTCAGGGACAATCAATGCCGACGATCGCGTCACAGCATCGGTCGACACGGTCCGACGTCACGGAATTCAGCGCGCCCACACGGCGACTCACGTTTTACACTATGCACTCCAATCGAAACTTGGTAAACACGCTCAACAACAAGGTTCGAAAGTCGAAGACGACATTTTGCGATTTGATTTTTCAAATCCGCAAGCCGTCCCTAAGGAAAAATTGAGAGCGATCGAATCGACCTCGAATCAATGTGTTGACGACGGCGCAACGGTGGTCGCCGAAATTGTTCCACTCGAAACGGCGCGGCAAGCTGGTGCCATGATGTTGTTTGGCGAAAAATATCCGGATCCTTGCCGGATGGTTTCCATCGGTGATTTTAGCAAAGAGCTTTGTGGCGGAACGCACCTGGAAAACACTTCGCAAATCGAGGCCTTTGAAATCATCGGCGAAGAAGGCTCGGCCGCCGGTACACGCCGTATTTCTGCGGTGACGGGCGAGAAAGCCAAACTTCATCGCCAACGGACGGCGGATTCGGTTAACCAAGTGGCCGCATTACTCAACGTCATGCCGCATCAAATTGTTGATGGACTCAGTCAACTGGCTACAAAAATTCGCGAAACAAAAAAATGGATTTCTGCCGGTTCAAAACAGGAGCCGCGCGACAACCATTTCAAAATTACAAGCCAGCTGGAATTGGAATCCGAACTCGATTACTGGTCTCTACGCGATCTGCTGCGGGACGCCGGTGAAGTAGTAAATACGCCACCGCTGGAATTGCCAGATCGCATTCAATCGATGCTCGATGAGTTACAATCGTTGCGCGAACAATTGGAAAAACTGGCAAGTTCAGAATCGATTGACGCCGGCAGCCTGGTCGACTCGGCAAATACGGTGGGCAGCACAAAACTGATTGCCAAAGAAATTCCTGGTGGCAATCCGAATTTGATGAGAAATCTGGTCGATCAAGTTCGCAAAAAAACGGAATCGTCCGCCGTATTCCTGGCGACATCGCCGGGCGCCGACAAAGTGCTCTTGGTTGCCGGAATCAGCAAAGATCTCGTCGCTCAAGGTTTGAGCGCTGGAAACTGGGTCAAAGAGATCGCGCCGATTGTCGGAGGTGGCGGTGGCGGAAAACCCGACATGGCGCAAGCTGGCGGCAGACAACCAGAAAACATCGATGCCGCATTAGAAAAAGCATTACAGGTGTTCGAAGATCAACTTGCAACTCAAGCGTAGGGCCGGTTCCCACCGGCCGATTGTTGAATTGGCTAATTGGCCGGGAACTGACCTGCTTTTCCTGGTAATCCTATTGCATCGTTGACAGGATTTACAGGATCAACAGGATAACCCACACTGATCCTGTCAATCATGTTTATCCTGTCAAAAAAACGGAACCGGCCTTTGCCTTGTTCGAGTGCCAAATTTACCAACTTGAATTTCAGCCACATTCGAGTCCACGCACACTTGCAGAAAGTTGCTATAATCATGCCCAAAATTACTTCCTAGTTTTGAGGATTCAGGTTTATGAACAAATACATCTCCCAATCGTTGGCGCTCCTGGTTGGATTCGCTTTGCTCCCCTTGTTGGCGACAACCTCACCCGCTCAAGGTCTCAAGAAAGCGTTTGGGAAGCAGGAAAAGGACAAACCCAAACCAATCACCGTGGACGCCGGTGGATACGAATTCGAAGTTCCCCCGCCCGCCGGTTTGGTCCCCCTCAAAAAAGAGTTGAAGACATTGGCAACATTCATGAGTAAAAACGCCGCTGGCAACAAGCTGCATGAAATTTACGCCATCAAAGGCTCGACCGAAGAAAGTTTTCTCAAAAACGGATTGCGGCGAAATTGTGATATTCAAACCATCCGCGCTCTTGAAAAACAAGAATTGGATGCCGCAACTTTCAAACAAGTCAAAAAGATGTTTGACCGACAGTTCGATTCGATGATGAAAAAACTGTTGAAAAACATGAAAGACAAAACGGGATTGACCATTAAAACAAAAGAAAAAGTCGGCTCGGGCGCCTTTGTCGATAGTGAAACGCAATACGCTTACTTGTTTTATTCCCAGGTCGCTGACGGCAAAGGTGGTATGGTAGACCGCGTTTCGGCCGCTTGCATTTTCTGTATCGATGGCAAAGTGTTATTGGCAAACGTCCATTCCAATCTCGAATCAGAAAAAGACGCGGCATGGGTAAAATCCACGGCCAAAAACTGGTTAGCTTCGATTGCTAAAGCAAACAAATAGGTTGAGCCGTCATAAACGTTCAATAGCCGTATGGGTAGCCGTGCGGCTTTTTTTGTGGCGCTATTTTGAAAATCAGTAGGGCCGGTTCCCACCGGCCGTTTTTGTTGGATTGGCCGGTGGGAATCGGCCCTACGACGGATAATATTCATCAAGAATTTAAACAGAATCGCCTTGACTTACGTAGAATTCAAATGAAAATGGTTGGGTCGGACCGCCGGAGTCTCATTTCCGGCAATTAAATGTGCAAAAAACTTGGAATCTGGCTACTGCTAGGCTACTTGGTTCTGATGCTGAACCTTGGTTCCTCGTTGCATCGTGCGCATTTCTTTAATCATCACGACGTTGCTACTACACCGACGGTTTCTGATTGTTCGTGTTGTTCTCATTCAACACCAAGTGATTCGGAATCTCCTTCGACGATCTACTCGGATCACGACTGTGTGTTTTGCAAGTTCTTTCAGAACTACAACGTCACTTTTTGTGCTGTCGAAATCTCACTCGACGTACAAACACATCGCTATCGCATTGCTTATTTCTCCTCGTCTCCCTTAACAACCTCGATTGACCAAGTCGCACGTGGCCCGCCCGTGATGTTCGTCTAACCGCGAGACTGATGCGTCCTGGCAGAACGATTTGAGCCTGCCGGCGCCGTTGCTCCATCTCCTGAACCAATGGAGTTCGAATCAAACAAACTCGCACCTGCGCGCGCGTTTGAGAAAAAGGGACGGAATTTCCGTCGCAGGTTTTTCGCGAATTTCTGGCGGTCCGACTACCCAAGAATGAGTGGTAGCCTGCGGCGGTTTCCATAAATAAAACTTCAACCAATGAAAAATCATTTTTGGCTTTTTGTTTGTCACAAACATCATGTTTTTAAAAGGATGAAACAATGACCTTATCAAACCCAAGGTCAAATCGGCATCACAAGCCAGCTGGTTTCACATTGGTCGAATTGCTGGTGGTCATCGCCATCATTGGGATCTTGATTGCGATGTTGATTCCAGCGGTACAAATGGTTCGTGCGGCAGCGCGGCGAACCCATTGCACCAATAATTTGCATCAAATCGCAATCGCAATTCATCACTACGACGATGCCCAAAAGCGATTCCCGATCAATCAGGTTGGACCCGGCCTCGATAATGGTAGCGGCGGATTCGAATCAGGTTATTACAGCTGGTTGGTTCCCATCCTTCCGTATATCGAACAAGGACCGGTTTACTACCAATTTCATCTGTCCCTGAATAATGGTGATGGTGATGGTTATAAGATAAGCGACACCCATCCCAACGCAGCAGCGGCTCGCTCCAGGATTTCAACTTATCTTTGTCCATCCGACGATACGGATTTCGACAATACGCTCATGGGATCGGCAAACCCAGCACCTGGCAGCTATGTCGGCAATGCCGGTTGGCCATCGCATGCCACCGGATTTGATGGCGAACGACCGA
Organism: Pirellulaceae bacterium; assembly: GCA_028280445.1. Lineage (GTDB taxonomy): Bacteria > Planctomycetota > Planctomycetia > Pirellulales > Pirellulaceae > JANQLU01. Next base: position 50,590 of record JANQLU010000072.1, read on the forward strand.
CCCCGGGTCCGTTCAATGGTGTCATCCCGCTAGTCAATCCATCGGTTAACGTTCCCTGGCATCGCAGACGAATTCGATTCAAAAGCATCAGAGATGGCGCAGCCTATACCGCCATGATTTCTGAACGCTTGATTCAGACAGGCACCAGTGCCCCCGCCATTCGCGAAGGAGACAGGAGATTGCGTTCGCAACACATTGTCACGCGCAGCGAAACGCTTGCAGAAATTGATTTGCAGATTCAAAACACGCACTCTCATGTCTTTGAATCAGCACATATCGGTCGCTCGTGGTCCAGCGGTTGGCCTCTAGCCGCACCGACCTACATGCACGTTAAAACGCCTAACACCTTGATTGGCCACTACACTAGCAGTGTCGTTGAAGGTGATTTTGTTATTACACCCAGTAGTCGTCACGGTGGCGGAGTCAACTTCGCCATGGTCGATGGCTCAGTTCATTTTGCACCCAATGGTGTCGACCCTGTGGTTTGGCGCGCGATCGGAAGTCGGGACGATGGCAGCTACGTCACGCTTTGGGACGACTAGATTCTTTGAGTTTTTTATCCTTAGGAGTTCATTCCCAATGAAAAATGTTTGTTACTTCGCAACACTGGGCCTAGTGCTCAGTTTGCTCTCGACTCAGGCCGTCGGCCAACACTCAGACATTGAGTTTGGCTACGACAATACGTCAAGCCCGACTGGATTTGTCATCGAACAAGACAATACCACGTTCGATGGCATTCAATATTTTGAAAGTGAATTCGACGAGTTCCTCGGTGATTTTTTTGCCGATGACCCTGGGTTTGTTACCAATGATGCCGAAGGACTGTTGGTCAATAGCGGCGACAATGTCTGGATCAATTTCCTGGATGCTTCGAGCAATTCAGCATTCGGTGTGGGATTTGTCAATTACTATAATCCGCTGACTGATACGCTTCAGGCCGTTGGACGGATAAGCGTCACCGACAACGGAGGCGGCGGCACCGCTGATTTGGTCATCAACGGAGCGTCAATCGAATCGGGTGTGAATCCCCAATTTCTCGGAACCGGTGATGTCGATGGAGACATCCATGATCACGTAACGTTCGATTTGTTAGATGATGGCTCGGCGCCTGATGGAGCTTATGGTGTTTTGGTCCAACTCCAAAGCGATTTCGATACGCCCGATGGAAACATGGATCTCAACTCGGATGCTTTCTGGATCATTTTTAACAAAGGGATGACGGAACAAGATTTCGACGAAAAAGCGTTACTAGCCTTTGGTGTTGGAGCCATTCCGGAACCAAGCTCGGCGAGCTTTTTAGTGCTCGGCGCCAGTGTTTTCCTGTTACGTCGACGTCGTAAAAATCGGTAACAACCGCATCAACTACAACTAACAAAACCCAAGTCACCTTTTCCCATGGGGTGGTTACCCTCTCCCCAGACTCCGGCTTCTTGCCCCAGGGAGAGGTGACAACGGGTTTTGCAAAAACCTGCGGCCGGTTTCTACCGGCCGTTTTTTATTGAATTGAACGTCTTTGGCTGACTGTTGCGCCGGATTGCGGTTTTTTGGATTGGCCGGTGGGAACCGGCCCTAAGTAGTATTGATCAAATGTGAGCGGCGAGGCGCTAGCCGCCGGTGAACCCTCAAATACCGGCGGCTAGCGCCTTGCCGCTCAGCTCACTTTCCGATTTAATCAACGCTGCCTACGATTGATTCTCCGTAATCGAATCGAACTGAAGATATCGTCTGAGAAATCTGACGGACAAATAAAATGGAATGGTGTCCAGTAACGCGACGACCAATTTGAATACGTATCCAGTCGCAATAAACAATCCCAGATGAGCGGCCAAAGAAATACCGGCTTTCGGTTCGGGAAGTGCTTTCGCATAAAAATATGTGATCAAAATCACGGATGTTGTATCGACCAACTGGCTGATCAATGTCGAACCGTTGTTTCGCAGCCAAAGATGTTTTCCGCCGGTCAGTTTTTTCCAAAAGTGAAACAGGTACACATCACAAAACTGTGCAGCCAAGTAGGCGATCATCGATGCGGCAACAGCGCCAAACGCCAAAGCGCGAACCCGGTAAAACGCAAATGATTCGCCATCGAGTTGCCGAGTCGTGTTTCCGTCGGCATCAACAACAGCCGGGATATTCTCGACCGCAGGCAACCCTGTCGCCGGATCCATGGTCGGTACGGGAGGCATCAAACCGCCGACCCACATAATGAATATCACCCAGATGTTCACGATAAAGCCGACGAAAACCAACCAATTTGCTCGTCGCCGCCCGTAAAATTCACTGATGATATCCGTACACAGAAACGTCAAAGGGTAGGGCAAAACACCAACGGCCAAGGCAAATGAAATCTCACCCCATTGCCCCCAGGTCAATTCATAACCACCATCGCCTGGGCTCAAACTAAACAGAACGATAAACCGGCTGATCCCCAAAACATTCAACATTGCCATCGAACCGATAAACAACCCAGCCAACAGCAAATAAGCCCTTTCGCGACGCGCGTGAATCGCCGAGGCTTCGATGGGATGTAAAATCGTACTTGTCATATTTGCGAATTGGGATACGAACACCAACGGTCGGATAGCTTTCGACAGACCGTTCACCCGCAAAATATCAGAACCCCCATTCAATTAAAACCCAATCGTCTCGCTTGGATCATCGAGTTCGCCGCTTTGAACGATTTGCCGCCCTAGAATCGCCTAACATATTGGCTAAAATGCGGCTCTCAAATAATGCTGTTTTGAACGAGAAATCAAATGACCACGGAACAACTCGCGCAAACACCTCTCCATCAGTGGCACGTTGCAAACGGCGGACGCATGGTCGATTTTGCTGGCTGGTCCATGCCAGTTCAATACACGTCGATTGTTGACGAACACAACGCAACCCGAACAGCCATCGGGATGTTTGATGTTTCGCATATGGGACGATTTGTTTTCACTGGTCCTGATGCGGGAGCGTTTATTGATTCACTCACCACGCGTCGCGTCAACAACGTCGGCGTTGGAAAAATCAGATACTCACTGGTTTGCCGCGAAGACGGCGGAATCTTGGACGACATTTTGGTTTACCACTTGGCGGACTCCGAGGGCAAAGAGTTTTATGGCATGGTCGTCAACGCCAGCAACCGCGAAAAAATTGCTGACTGGATCAATCAACAACTTGGGGATCAAGACATTGGCTTTGTCGACAAGACTTTGGAATCAGGCATGATTGCTGTCCAAGGCCCCAAAGCTTTGGAAATTGTCGGCCCATTGTGCGGCACCGATCCCAGCACCTTGAAATATTACACCGGTGCCATCACCACCGTTTGCGGTTTCGACGGATGTTGTGTCAGCCGTACGGGCTATACCGGCGAAGATGGTTGCGAAATTATTTGCGACGCAGATTCTGCCGCGAAGATCTGGGACGAGATTTTCCGGGCTGGCCAATCGGTAGGTGCGAAAGCCGCCGGGTTGGGAGCGCGGGATACTCTTCGACTCGAAGCGGCGATGCCGTTGTATGGCCATGAGCTGGGTGAAGAAATCAATCCCGTTCAAGCCGGGCTCAATTTTGCAATCAATCTGAAAGATCGCGAGTTTATCGGTCGCCAAGCGATCGTGGGATTCAAAGCAGACGAATCTCAACAGGTTCGTGTCGGATTGAAGTTGGACGGCCGTCGCGCAGCTCGCGAAGGATGCAAAATTCAATCCGGCGGAAACGTCATTGGCGAGATAACCAGCGGAACTTCATCGCCGACACTGCAATGTCCAATTTCGATGGGATACGTCGAGCCCGGTTTTTCAGCACCCGGTACTCAGGTCCAAATTGATAATCGCGGAAAACTGGCCGATGCCACCATCGTCGAGTTGCCGTTTTACCAGCGTTCGTAGATACTCAACAAAAACAATTTTATTCAGGTTCCAGTCACGGGAGTCAACGCGTGAAACCAGAAGATCTTTTATATGCCGAAACACATGAATGGGTCCATGTTGGTGACGATGATGTCGCGACGATTGGAATTTCGGCTTTTGCCCTCGAACAATTGACCGACCTCGTGTTCATGGAATTGCCCAGTGTCGGAGACATGGCGACCGCGGGCGAAGCGTTCGGTGAAGTCGAGTCCGTAAAAGCGGTTAGTAACCTGTATAGTCCGGTCGACGGTGAAATCATCGATGCCAATACCGAGATTGTCGACAATCTGGAATCGCTGGGTGACGACCCCTACGGAGCCGGCTGGATTATCAAAGTGAAATTGTCCAGCCGCGACGCGTTGGACAAACTCATGGATCACGCCGCCTACGAAAAACAATGTGCCGAAGAGGCCTAATTCGACTATATTTGCGGATGCAGGACGCCCATCGAATATTCGTTTGAAATCAAATCGCTTTCCAAGATGACTGGCGAGATTTCTCACGCGAACAATCGTTATTGATTGACGCAACTGAAATCCTCGCCATTTTTTTTAACATACCCATACCACCTACAAACGGTTGACCGCATGAGCACTACTCTCGATTCAAAACAAATCGGTAATGTCGATCTTTTGAAAATGACTGACCAATTCGAGCCGCGTCACAATGGCCCGTCAGATCGCGACGTTCAAACAATGCTTGAAACCATCGGTGTCAGCTCGTTGAAGGAATTGATGGATCAAGTTGTTCCCGATTCGATTCGCATGAGCGGCACGCTCAACATCCCTGAGGCTGCCAGTGAAACCGAAGCGCTTGAGGAACTTCGCGAGTTGGCACAACTGAATCGAGTCTATCGTTCTTATATTGGAATGGGCTACAGCGGCACGCTGACGCCAGCCGTAATTCTGCGAAACGTTTTGGAAAATCCAGGCTGGTACACACAATACACGCCTTATCAAGCCGAAATCGCGCAAGGCCGCATGGAGGCCTTGTTGAATTTCCAAACCGTCATCTGTGATTTGACGGGAATGGAAGTCGCCAATTCGTCGCTGCTGGATGAACCCACGGCGGCGGCGGAAGCGATGGCACTGTCGTTTGCTGCACGAAAACGAGGCCACACCGGCACGACATTTCTCGTTTCGGAACTTTGCCACCCACAAACAATTGATACGGTTATCGGACGCGCTGAACCCCTGGGAATCAACGTCGTTGTTGGCTCTCACGATAATTTCGAATTCGACGAAAACGTGTTTGGTGTGTTGCTGCAGTATCCGGCGACAGACGGCCAAATTTTTGCCTATGATCAGGTTTGTGAAAAAGCGCATGCGGGAGATGCGTTGGTCACCGTCGCGGCTGATATCATGTCGTTGGTCCTGCTGCGTGCCCCGGTCGAATTCGGCGCAGATATAGTTGTCGGCTCAACCCAGCGGTTTGGTGTTCCGTTGGGCTATGGTGGCCCGCACGCTGCCTATTTTGCAACCAAGGATGCGTATCGCCGTCTGATTCCCGGACGAATTATCGGGATGTCCAAAGACGCGCATGGTAAACCAGCACTTCGTCTGGCACTGCAAACTCGCGAACAGCACATCCGGCGGGAAAAAGCAACCAGCAACATCTGCACGGCGCAAGTCCTGTTGGCCGTCATGGCATCGATGTACTGTGTCTATCATGGCCCCGGTGGCCTGCGTCGAATTGCCAATCGAATTCGCTTGTTGACATTGATTTTGGCCAACGCCTTGGAATCTCGCGGGTACTCGCTGTCCGGCTCCGAATTCTTTGACACGATCAAAATTGTCAGCGGACCCGTGAAACAGGCTGCTGTTCAATCCGCCGCACTGGCCGCCGGAATCAACCTGCGGTATTTCGACGATGGTGGAGTTGGAATTTCACTGGACGAAGCGACAACGATCGATGACCTCGCGGATTTGTTCATAGTCTTTGGACTCGACCCGTCGGAGATTTTTGAAAGAGCAGAATCTGTCAAAACCGAATTTGGCGCGGCTAGCGCCCGCTCGACCGATTTTTTGACCAACGAGATTTTCAATAAATATCACAGCGAAACAGAAATGGTTCGCTACCTGTTCCGCTTGCAGTCCCGTGACCTGTCGCTGGTTCATAGCATGATTCCGCTCGGATCTTGCACCATGAAATTGAATGCCACGACCGAGATGATTCCAGTCACGTGGCCTGAATTCGCCAACATTCATCCGTTTGCTCCTACCGACCAGACCGTCGGCTACGCTGAATTGTTTCGGCGGCTCGAAGACTGGCTGAGTGACATTACAGGTTTCGACGCCACATCGTTGCAACCAAATGCTGGTTCCCAAGGTGAATATGCCGGATTGTTGGTGATTCGAGCTTTCCATACCGCCAATGGCGATACGAATCGTAACGTTTGCTTGATTCCAAGTTCGGCACATGGAACCAACCCTGCGAGCGCGGTCATGGCCGGAATGAAAGTCGTTGTTGTCAAATGTGATGACGACGGCAATGTTGACCTGGCAGATCTCAAAACAAAAATCGACGCCAATGCCGACCAACTGGCAGCATTGATGATTACTTATCCGTCAACACACGGCGTGTTCGAAACGGAAATCAAACAAATCTGCGATTTGGTGCATCAAGCCGGCGGCCAGGTTTATATGGACGGCGCCAACATGAATGCCCAAGTTGGATTGACCAGCCCAGGGATTATCGGCGCAGACGTCTGCCATTTGAATTTGCACAAGACGTTTTGCATTCCGCACGGAGGTGGTGGACCTGGGATGGGACCGATCTGTGTCAAATCTCATTTGGCTCCCTATTTGCCAGGACACGATGTCATCAAAGACACGGTGGGTGGAACAAATGCGATTCGAGCAATTTCTGCGGCGCCTTGGGGCAGTGCGGCAATTTTGCCAATCTCTTATGCCTACATTCGCATGATGGGCGCTGAAGGGCTAACCAATGCTTCGAAAATTTCAATTCTCAACGCCAATTATATTGCGACTAAATTGCAAGACAGCTATCCCGTGTTATACCGCGGCGAAACCGGTCGAGTCGCTCACGAGTGCATTTTGGATACTCGCGATCTGAAAAAATCAGCGTCGGTCGACGACATCGCAAAACGCCTGATGGACTATGGTTTCCATGCACCAACCATGTCCTGGCCCGTTGCTGGAACATTGATGATCGAACCGACCGAAAGTGAATCGCTGGCCGAATTGGATCGTTTTTGTGAAGCGATGTCTGGCATCCGAGCTGAAATCGCCGACATTGAAAACGGAGATGTTGAGGCAGAAAACAGCGCGCTGCATCATGCACCCCATACGGCTGAAATCATCGCCGGACCGTGGGATCGGCGCTACAGTCGTGAAATGGCGGCGTTTCCGTTGCCTTGGGTCCGCGATCAGAAATTCTGGCCGACGGTCTCCCGCGTCGACAATGCCTACGGCGATCGCAACCTGGTTTGCACATGTGACGCGGTAGAAGATTACGCGGAATGACACAAATCGTACGATTAATCACAGATCCGCCCTCAGCCGGTAGCTGGAATATGGCGGTCGATCAGGCGATTCTCGAAAGTGCTAATGAAACGGGCTCAGTAACTTTACGTTTTTATCAGTGGACACCTGCGACGGTTTCTCTGGGATACTTTCAATCGCTCGAAAGCCGCGACGCCCATGAACCTAGCGCCGAATGCCCGATTGTTCGACGTGCGACCGGGGGTGGTGCCATCGTCCATGATCGAGAATTGACTTATAGCCTTTGCGTTCCCAGCCGCTCGCGTTGGGCCGATGAAAATCAGACTCTGTACACAAAAATGCACTCGGCTTTGATCGCTTGCCTGAGTACTTTCAATGTTACTGCGACACTCGTTGAACAACCGGCGGAATTCGCAGTAGAACCCTTTCTGTGCTTTGAGCGTCGCGCGGTTGGCGATGTGGTTTGCCAAAACTACAAAATATGTGGCAGCGCGCAACGGCGAATCGACAAATCGATTCTGCAACATGGCAGTATTTTGCTTGCCAAATCAGAATCCGCGCCGGAATTGCCGGGCATCAACGATCTGGAAAACAAATCCATTTCGATCGACGAACTCCAGCAACAATTGCTCACACAGATCCGTCAAAGTTTCGACTTTGAGTTCGAGTTTGGCGAATTGTCCTCCTCGGAAAATGCAAAAGTTGGCGAGATTCAGAGAAATCGATTTCAATCAGAAGCCTGGACAGCAAAACGATAAACGCTTTTGTAAACTCGCCGATCAGTCGAAACGGCAAAAATTAACAGTGTTATGAGGATATTTCGGGTCGTCGGTTTCGTTTTGACAACAATTATTTTGTCAAGCATCCTTTGGCCCAAATTTTCTAACATTTGTTACCAATTTCATCGGGTTTTCTGACTGAAACACGATTGCGAAACGGCACATTTCGCTTATATAATGGACACGGAGAGACAAACACCAGAAAACGGTGTCAAACAAACTACAAATGTTGCAGTCGCAAAACAACGTTTGTTGAATTACTGGGGTTGTTTGAGGGAGTCGCTTATATGCAAGTCGCGCTGAAGGTTATTGGAGGCAAAAATAACGGTCGCGAGATCAAAATCTCAATTCCCAAGTTCATTATTGGACGGGGGGAGCAAGCACACCTGCGCCCCAGCAGCGATCTCATCAGCCGACAACATTGCGCGATTAGTGTCGAAAATGGTCAAGTCATAGTTGAGGACTTGGGCAGTCGAAACGGCACGTTTGTCAACGAACTCCAATTGACCCAACCGCATGCTGCCAAAATTGGCGACGTCGTCAAAGTCGGACGCCTGCAATTTGAAATTCTGATTGACCACGCGAAATCAGGCGCGAAAAAACCCAAAGTCAACAGTGTGGCCGAAGTCGCCAAACGAACGGTTGCCACAGAAGGCGGAATCGACGACGACAGTATCACCGATTGGTTGTCCGAACCAGGTGATTTTGAAAAGGTGACCGAGACCAAACAATTCCGCTTGGATGAAACCACCCAACTGTTCCCTGATCGAGAAGTGGAAGCGACAACGATCATCAATCATTCCGACTCAACGGCTGATTCCGATTCGTCGATCGAACAACCGTCCGATGAACATGACACCACTGAAAAAGAGTCCAATTCTGGCCTGTTTAGCCGTAAAAAGAAAAAAGAAAAAGGCAAGCTTCCACCGAAGCCGAAATTTAGCTCCGAATCTTCGACGACGGCTGCCGACGATGTCTTGAAGAAATTCTTCAACCGTCGCTAAACGTACAAAATACAACTTTCCCAAAAGGCCAGCCCATTGCTGGCCTTTTTTCATGTGGCATTCGTCAAATGGGCAGAATCAAATGGGCGGAATGACTTAGGGTCAAATCGCAACCCGAAGCGTGAGCGAGGGACCACGAATTCATTGCAGGTCAGAGTGGATTCTGATCCCTCGCTCACGCTTCGGGTTGTGATTTTTTGCAAATCTGCTCAGTGAACCCCTTGTGATTTCAACCGAAACGGGCCAAATGGCGTTGACATACCCGAATTTTGCAACCATGCTTCAAAATTCCAAATAAATTTGAGAATTCGGGGAATATTTTTTCCCCAACTCCGTATAACTCCCATACCCGCTGAAACAAAAGGCGGAATTTCGAGTTTTACCTCTCGGCGAAGGAATTTGTTTTGGCTAGTGAACTAAAACAGCTCGTAGATCGCTGTATTGCAGGAAGCACGACGGCAGCACTGGAATTCGTTCGAATCTACCAGGGGCAGGTATTTGGCCTCTGTTTTCGAATGTTGGGTCATCGTCATGATGCCGAGGATGCCACGCAAGACACCTTTATTCGGGTTTTGAAAAACCTGCATCGGTGGGACCCTGAGCGTGACATTGAGCCCTGGCTTTTGACGATCGCTGGAAATCGCTGCCGGACCAAACTGGCCAAACGAATGAGAAGACCTTCCCACCAAACACTGGACCGACCGATCATGGACCGTACCATTGAAGAACAATCGGCTCAACAGTTGGGAGAAGAAGTTGATTTGGCATTGTCTGGAATTCGTTCAGAATACCGACAGGCATTTTTGCTTTTCCACCAACACCAACTTTCCTACGAAGAAATCGCCCAGTCGATGAACATCCCACTTGGCACTGTCAAGACTTGGGTATATCGAGCCCGCCGCCAGATTATTCAAAAACTCGAACAGCGTGGAGTCGTGAATGGACGAACGCCTGAATTGCGAAAAGCTTGAACAACGCATCAACGACTTGCTTGATCTGCGCCTGCCAGTTGAACAAGACCAAGCGATTAATCAACACATTCAGTTTTGCGACGAATGTCGGGAAACGGTGCGATACCATCAGATTCTGCACCAACACATTGAACAATCTTCCCAAACTGACGATATGGAAGTCGACGTCAGTGATTCGGTAGTGATTACCTGGGCACACATGTTTCCAGACCCCAAAACTCCCGCTTGGCGCACTAGCAGTCTGATTGCCGTCGTGTGCCTGTTGCTGCTGGTTCCGGTCGGCCTGGTCTGGATGTCGCAAAGTCTGACACCTAAAAACCCTGTCGCAAATGCGTCGCTTCCCGCAAATCGGTCCGGTTCATCGACTCAAGAAGCAAATACCGATTTGAGCAACACCATCAGTTCGTTGCAACAATTCATCGGAACGGCAGACCAACAACTGGAAGCCCTCAAACCGTATCGTCCCACATTCCATCTGTTAGGCGTTGCCACCGTTTGGGAATCGATTGACATGACCTTGGATTTGCTGCTGCAACAAATCCCCGTGCCCAAAAAACAGGACGATCCCAAAACCGATAACCTGAAATCTCTCCGAATTTATAATCAACAAAGATTGGCTTGAGATTCACGGGAGGGCGAGGCTCCTGCCGAGCCGCGGGTGTGTTGTTTTTTGAGCGCGTCGTCTTGCGCGTGTTGTTTTGACTCCGAATTGAAGCCATCGTGAGCGATAAGGAGCTAGCCGCCGGTACGAAGCGCTAACAAGCCGGCGGCTTAGGCTCGGCAGGAGCCTCGCCCTCCCGAAAACACGCTAACACCCGTCGTTTTCAACCAATCGCCCCGACAATCGGTACAACCGGTATTCTTACCCAGTCCTCAGACTTTATCTGTTGAAAAAACTCTACTTGATCGGCAAATCTTCACAGAGCGTTGTATTTTTTCAACGTCGCCGAAAACTACCACCCTCTAGTAGCTCCCCGACACGGATAAAGACATGGCCAAGAAAAAAACAACGACCAAGACAACCAAATCTGCGAAAACAACAAAAAAAGCAACTAAGAAAACAACTGCCCGTAAAAAATCGACCAGTCTCAAAAAATTGAATGAAACTGGGAATCGCAAATCGGCAGACCGACGCAAAAAGAAAACTTCTGAAGAAAGTGTAAAAAGCGAATCCACCAAGTCGCCCGCAAAAAAAGAGCGTCGCAAAGTTCAACGACGACGCCAAATCGATCCTACAACGTGCGAGCGTGATTACAACGATCTCGAAATCGAGTTCATGCATGCCTTGGATGAATACAAACGCGCCAGCGGTCGAATGTTCCCCACTTGCAGCGAGATTCTCGAAGTCATCATGAAACTCGGCTATCGAAAAATGGATATCGCGGCTGAACAACCATCCGAAGACTCATCCGAGGAAAACCAAGCCGATCTCGAACAAATCAACGACCCCGCAGAGCAGATCGACGAGACGTTTGATTCTATCGAACAATTGATGATGTAAACAAAAAACAAGACACGCTAGCAGAAAGCTGCCCGCATCACGGCAGCTTTTTTTTTGCGCTAGCACAAGCTTTGAAAAAACTTGACCTTGTGACAACTTGAGCGTTTTTCTATTTTTCGCCTGATTTTTTTGTAAATCGTCGTCCAGATACAAGTTTTGGCAACGCTCGTATCCGGACACCTGATTGATGAACAAAAAAATCGACTTAGATGACCGCAAAAAACATCTACAGGCAAAACGCCATGAACCGAATGCAAATTTCTCATTCCGTCACCGCCTCGTTGGTTGCAACCTTGATTGGTGCACTCACCATCATCACCAGCGGTTGCAATTTGGCCTCCAATGGAGATTGTTTGCAGGGAAAACGTTGGTTTGATGCTGGCAATTACAACCAGGCGTTACAAAGATTCCAACAAGCGCTCAACAAAGACCCGGCAAACCCAGACGCCTACTACAATATTGGCGCGGTATATCAACGTCTTGCCACGGATACTCGCAACCCCAATTGGTTGCCTCACGCCGAAAACCATTTCCGCCAGGCGATTAAACTCAATGATCGACATGTCGAAGCCCATCGTGCATTGGCCGTTCTGCTGATTCAATCGAATCGTCAAAACCACGCTTTTGATTTAATTCGGACGTGGCAACAACGACATCCGGAATCCCCCGAACCGCTGATCGAGCTGGCTCGATTGCACCAGGAGTATGGAGATCAACAACGTGCTGTTCAATTCCTGGCGGACGCCATTGGCATTGATGGTCGAAATTTCAGAGCACACAAAGCTTTGGGCATCATTCGAGAACAACAGGGACAATACCAATTGGCATTGGACAATTTTATGCGGTCCTATCAGTCCAACAGCATGCAACCAGACGTTGCCCAGAAAATTGCGACATTGCAAACTCGACTGCAAACAGCAGCGGCTCCCAATTATTCATTCCAAAATCGGCAGGGAACATTGACTCAACCGGGCACGGCCAATCAATACGTGCCGCGTTAGCTCAAACGAACACCGATTTCTTCGAGTCGTTTCCGGTACAACTCCGCATCGCTCGATTCAAAACAGCAAAACACGACACGCTCCGGCAAATCGTTTTCTTTCAGCCAGTGCACCACGGTCATGATGGCGATCTCACAAGCTTCCTGTTTGGGAAAATGATAAACACCAGTTGAAATACAGGGAAACGCCACAGACGCGATCCGATGTTCCCGCGCGATCTGCAATGAAGAACGATAAGCCGACGCGAGAGTCGGGGAATCCGAATCTAGATCTTTGAAAATCGGTCCAACAGCGTGAATCACATAATCCATCGGCAACTCAAAAGCAGTCGTGATTTTCGCATCGCCCGGAGGGCAGGGGGCCAACGCTTTCGAGGCCTGAACCAACTCGGGCCCCGCAGCACGATGGACAGCTCCGTCAACGCCGCCTCCACCAATCAATTGCGAATTTGCCGCAGTCACGACTGCATGGACGTTCTGCTGAGTGATGTCGCCCACAACCAGATCAATGCGGTTTTCAAAACTTTGATTCATATCGCATTTACGCTTTCTCGGTTTCCAGATGCCGCCAGGCGGCGGACAAACCTGTGGCGATCATTTCGGCGGTAATAAACGGCGTCGCGTATCTTGGTAACAATAATTCCGCGGACAGACCGTGCAAATAGGCGGCCAACTGTGCTGCGTCAAACGGCTCCATGCCTTGTGCTAACAAACTGACAACCAACCCGGTCAATACGTCACCCGTTCCTCCTGTAGCCAACGCGGCATTCCCCGTTTCGTTCACCGCCATTTTCTCACCATCGGTGACAATAGAATGATGTCCTTTGAGCAACACGATCAAACCGTGTTGCAAAGCGAACTCCGCCGCCACGGATTCGCGATTCGCATTGATGTCATCAATCGACATTCCCGTTAATCGAGCAAACTCGCCCAGATGTGGCGTGAATATTCGGGCGGTCGACAATTGCCGGTTTCGCCAAACGTCGGACACGGCCAAAACATTCAATGCATCGGCGTCAAAGACAACAGGTTGTTCGCATAATTGAAACAGATTTTCGGCAATGATTCGCACGTCGCCTGATTGACCCAGCCCCGGCCCGATGGCAACAGCCGTCTGGCGTTGACAAGCCGCATGGATGGTTGGCCAGTCAGATGCATTGGTTGACAGAAAACCATCGTCGTTGGTTGACTCAGCCAATGGGATAGTCATCCAACATGGATTGCGGGCGGCGACAATGGAAAACACGCATTGAGGTGTCGCAATTGTCAACTTGCCTGTTCCACCATGAATCGCCCCCAAACCAGCCAGCACGGCCGCACCGCTCATGCATTGGCTTCCGGCAATGATTAGACTCGATCCAAATGTTCCTTTGTGCGCGTGCTCTGGACGCGGCGGCGGTTTCGGAATTTGTTTCACAAGTTCAGGTTTCGACATTGGTCCGATTGTACACCAAACACGAAACATTGTGGGTGCGCAGCTCTAAATCACAAGCGCGAAGCGCGAGCGAGGGACCGCGTTTCACCGCACATCAGCGTGGTTGTCGTCCCTCGCTCACTAGGATTTTGCATTAAACAAAAATCATAACCCGAAACGTGAGTGAGGGACTACGTTTAGCTGCACTTTTGTGTGGCTGTGGTCCCTCGCTCACGCTTCGCGCTTACGATTTAGACTGCAACGCTAAATCTCACACTCCTCTAAAGCTGACGGAGGCTCAACGACAAAACCGCCGCGAAACATCACGACGGTCTGAAAAAAGTTGATCGGCTTAATTGTCTTTAGCTGACACGTTTGAACATCATTGCAACGGGTCCCATTTTTTTCTTTTCCGCTTCATCAGCGGCTTCCATTTTGATTTGATTGTCGCTCATGAATCGAATCAGTACTTTTTTGGGAGCGTTTTTGCCCATGTCTTGAACGGAAATGGTAACCGTGTCTTCGTTTTTCGATTCCACTTTGTAAGTCCCGGATTCAGTTCTGGATTTGCCGAACATTTCTTGGTTCATTTCAGCGCTGCCGTCTTTTTTGAATTCGAAAGAAATCTTCATGGCCGTTGCAAATTCGGCTTCTTTGCGTAATCGTTCTTTTTCCTTTTCATCTTTGGCTTGCGCGATCATCGATTCGACCATCGCCTCCGAATCGATTTCCCATTGACCGATCAACTGGTCGGCTCGATCTCCTTTTGCGTTGTTCCCACCAGGACGTTGACACCCCATGGAAACTGCAAAAACCCCCATGAACAAGACTGCAATCATTTTTTTAAACATTCTGATCTCCGAATTTGCGGCTTACCGCGGCTAGACGAACTGGAGACCAACTGCAGAACCATACTGCTCAACTGTCTCCTTCGCCAATCAAATGCGGGAAATTTTTAATACCTTTCAAAAACAATTCGTTTTTTTCAAAAATGGCAAAGCCGCGCAGCGAATAAGCTGTCTCACACGGATCGACGCGAACCCGAATCAAAACGATTCACTCGGCACAGCGTTTTGGCGATTGCGTGTCACTCCAGATGTTGCGAAAATAACTATGAACGTATCGTTGACCTGAGGTTTCGAGATAAACGGATGCTTTCTTTTTTCACGATGATTTTCTCATCTCGACAGCTAAAACATGTTGTCGTCCGCAATGTTCTCTTGATGCTATTCTGCTGTTCGATCGTATCGGTGACCGGCTGCGGTGGATGTTCGGACAAAGACGCCAAAGCCAAGGCGGATGCCAAAAAGAAAAAAGAGGAAGAAGAAAAGAAGAAAAAAAAGAAAAAGAAAAAACCGTTTGAAAAACAACCTGCTGTGTTTTTGCCTGGCGAACGACAAAACCCGTTGTCAGCCAATCGTTACAAAGCGGGACATTGGGTCAACGTCCAAGTGCCGACGGTTTCCAATCGCAACAACTACGATGGCATCCTGCAGGCGACTCCGATTCGCGGAACGCGGCCCATGCTCCTCGAAGGTTCTAATTTCTACATGACGACCAGCCGGCCAGTCAGTTTGCCGAAAGAGCAATGGAAAAATCTGGAAACCACCGTTTTTATTCCGCGCCGCGAAGGCGATGGTTCGATGATCAGCCGAAGTGTGACCGTCGATTTTCGATTGCGCAGCCGCAGTGGAACCGGTGATTTTGGTGAACCCAGTGGTTCGATTCTGCTCAAAGAGTACCAATACCATTTTGGCGTACTGACGAGCAATCCGGCACGCTACAGCTATTTAAAAATTATCGACACAACCAAACTGCCCAATAACGAAAGCTCCACGACGCGACCAGAAATTTTTTACCATTTGTTTTATTCGCAAAAAGATCAACAGGTCCCTTTGCCGAGCCAGAGTTTGGCGTGGACCACGATCGCGTATCTGTTGTGGGACGATCTCGATCCGGATTTGCTGACCCCCGAACAACAAACAGCCATGGTCGATTGGCTTCATTGGGGCGGGCAATTGATCATCAGCGGCCCCGCCAGCTTGGAAAAACTGTCAACCAGTTTTTTGGCCGACTATTTACCTGCGACCGTGGCCGAAAACGTCAACCTGACTGCCAGTGATTTCGCAGAGTTAAACCAATCGTGGTCGATTCCCGTCCGTAACAAACGCGGTGAAAAGCATAACCTGCAAATTCCAGCAGACGCCAAATTGTTGGGTTGTAAATTAGAACCGACTGACAGTTCGACAATCGTTGCATCAACAGGTGGACTCGTTGCAGAACGCAATATCGGCCGAGGACGGATTGTGGCCACTGCATTTGCGTTGGATTCACGCGTGTTTTTGCGTTGGCGGAGTTTTGCCGGATTCTACCAGACGTGTTTGATGCGACGACCGGCCAGGCTGTTTCACCAAAACAGCAACCAGGTCAGAACGTACATGACCTGGGAAGCCAGCGGCCCGATCCTCGACCCATTGCTGGGTTCCACGCTCCGATATCTCAGTCGGGATCTGGGACCCGACGGAACTGCGCCCAAATATGTTTGGCAACCTCCCATCGATCCCGATGTTGACCGGCGGTTTGGGTTTAGCAACACGTACATTGAGGACGAACCACAGATCCACACGGCAAGCTCTCGCGTACTGACCAATAAACGCGCTTACGGTGGTTATACGAATACGTCGGAGTCTGGTGTCGCAGGCTGGAATGACCATAGTGCCGTTTCCGAAGCGTCTCGTGAAATACTTGGCAGCGCCGCTGGGATTACGCCACCGTCGCGGGATTTTGTTTTACGGATGTTATTGATCTATCTCGCTGCACTGGTACCGGCCAACTGGCTCATTTTCAAATTGATCGGACGGGTTGAATGGGCGTGGATGATGGCCCCCATCATTTCTATTGTCGGCGCTGTCGCGGTTGTCAAATTTGCGGCCCTCGATATTGGATTTGTCCGCAGCTCGACCACGGTCAGTGTCCTCGAACTTCACGGAGGATATTCTCGTGGCCATTTGACGAGTTACACATCGTTATATACGTCGTTGTCGACCAATTATGATGTCGAATTTTCTGACTCCGAAGCACTGATCATGCCGTTTTCAAAATCGATCGACTATCAACGACCGGTAGACGCTTCACCCAAAAAAGTTCAGCTCGATATCGGCCGCGATATCCGATTTCAAGACTTTCCCATTCAATCCAACACTTCGGAGCGTTATCACAGCGAACGGATGCTCGATATTGGCGGCAATATTTCGCTGATCAAAAACAATGGAAAACTGGGACTGCAAAACTCTTCGAATCTGGAATTGTTGGATGCGGCCGTGATCCAACTGGATGCAGCGAATCAATTCCAGGTCGCCTGGCTCGGTGAGGTGAAATCGGGACAACAAATCGATGCATTGCCGTTCAAACAAAACAAACGAGAAGGTTTGCGCGGGACGTGGTCGCAATCCAGAGTGATGTTTAGTCCCGTTCGCTGCGCGGATCAAATCATTGAGATCGTAAAAAACAATCGCGAGACCAAACTTTTTACCTCGGAAATTCCCTATCTCGAAATCACCCAAGCCATTGAGCAAGATTCCAAACTCAACGAACTGATGAAAAATTTTGCGATTGCAACTCAACGCTGTTCGACGCTGAGAGCTGCGGAATTGCGGGATCTGGACAACCTCGTCATTTCGCGCGACCAATTGATCGAAATCTGCGAACTGGCCAACGAAAGCGACCGATTTCGACTTGGACGACTGCTCGATTTATTCGTCGACAAACTTGAATTTCAAAAAGGTGAAATGCGATTGATTGCCTGGACCAGTCAAAAAGTTGACCAGGCCACGATCAAACCGGACGCGACACAGACCACTCAAAAAACCATGATTATTGTTCACCTGGAACGACCTGCACTTTCAACACCCAAACGAGAGTCCAGGGTATTCTCGGATTACTCCAAGTTCGATTACGATGATTATTTCAAGGATGACGAGGAGAAGGACGATGGCGGTTCAGCGAACGGTGAAAACGCAATTAATTAAGACCAACAACATTGATCGATGATCGAACTTAAAAATTTTGGTAAAGACTACGGCAGTTTTACGGCAGTCGAAAATCTCGATTTGAAAATCGACGAAGGCGAAATGTTTGGTTTCATTGGACCCAATGGCGCCGGCAAAAGCACGTCGATTCGATTTCTGGCAACGTTGCTCCGTTCGACTCGCGGAGACGGTGAAGTCAATGGGTTCAGCGTCACACGTCAACCGATGGACGTGCGACGCAGCGTTGGATACATGCCGGACAATTTTGGTGTCTACGACGGTATGAAGGTTTGGGAGTTTCTGGATTTCTTTGCGGTGGCCTACAAAATCGGCCGGACCAAACGCAAACAAGTGATCCGCGATGTTTTGGATCTGCTCGATTTGACCTACAAACGGGATGCGTTCGTCAACAGTTTGTCACGGGGTATGAAACAACGGCTGTGTCTGGCGAAAACACTGGTTCACGATCCGCCGGTACTGATTCTCGATGAGCCCGCCAGTGGCCTCGACCCTCGTGCGCGGATCGAAGTCAAAGCCCTGTTGAAAGAACTCCGCAGGATGGGCAAAACCATCTTGATTTCAAGCCACATTTTGACTGAGCTCGCCGATTGTTGCACTTCGATCGGAATCATCGAACGCGGCAAATTGTTGATGCATGGCCCAATCGAAGAAGTCTACCGGCAGATCTCGCAAAACAACATTATCGAAGCGAAATTCAAAGCAAACACCGACGTAGCGCTCAGTATCATCCGCAGCAATCCCGAAGTCCGCGATGTCCAGGTGGACGGCGATCGGGTGATGATCGAGTTCGCGACAGTCGATCACTGCGGTTCGGAATTGCTCAAAGAGCTGATTCGTCAAGACGTTTCTGTTCGCAGTTTCGCAGAAAAAGAGCCGACTCTCGAAGACGTATTTATGATGGTCACCAAAGGACTGGTTCAATAATTTGCTGAATTCCGCATGGCCCTGAATTCCCGCGACAAACTGCCCAAGAAATTCTTTCACCGGACTGCCAAAATCTCCGGGATATCGGTACGATGAGCGTAATCGCCAGACCCCTTTGCTAATTGAAATCACCGTGGTGACTTTTTATGTCAAATGCCGTAACTGTTGAACGCGTCTACAATTTTTCTGCTGGCCCTGCCGTACTGCCTGAGCCGGTTCTGGAGCAAGTTCGTGATGAAATGTTGTGCTTGCCCGGAGTGGGCAGCTCCGTCCTCGAAATCAGTCATCGTAGCCCGGCGTTCGAAGAAATCCTCGATAATACAACGCAAGGGATTCGCAACCTGTTTCAAGTCAATGATGACTACGAGATTTTGTTTCTGCAGGGAGGTTCGCGATTACAATTCGCGATGGTTCCGATGAACCTGATTCCTGCAGGCGAGTCTGCAGATTATCTGGTCACTGGTTCGTGGAGTCAAAAAGCAGCACAAGAAGCAGTTGGTTTGACAGATTCAAAAATCGTCTGGGATGGCAAACCAGATCGATACCGATCGGTTCCACAAACCGGCGACTACGAAACAAACACTGCTGCCCGTTACTTGTATTATTGTTCCAACGAAACTATTCAGGGCGTGCAGTTTCAGGATCACCCTGAAGGAAAAAATTTGGTTTGTGACGCATCGAGCGATTTCCTTTCGCGCCCCATGGATATTTCGAAACACGCAGTCGTCTATGCCTGTGCCCAAAAAAATGCCGGCCCGGCAGGTGTCAATGTTGTGATTTTGCGGCGTGATCTGCTGGATGCGATTCCTGACGGTTTGCCAGGCTACTTGGACTATCGTAGTCATGTCGACGCTGGTTCACGTTACAACACGCCGCCTACGTTTGCCATTTATGTGACCGGGCTGGTTTTGAATTGGGTCGAGCAACAATTTGGTTCGCTCGAGTCCATTCAAAAACACAACGAACAAAAATGTGCATTGCTCTATGACGTCATTGATCGTTACAGTGATTTTTATATCGGTCATGCAGTGGAGCGGGATCGTTCGAAAATGAATGTCACGTTCAAATTCGACAACGAAAAATTTGATGCGTTGTTCAAAACAATGGCGGCCGAGCGACAACTGACCAACCTCGGGGGCCACCGTAGCGTTGGTGGTATTCGCGCGTCGATTTACAATGCGATGCCGGTTGCCGGTGTTCAGACGCTTGCCGATTTCATGGAAGAATTTGCTCAACAAAACGGCTAAAAAGTTTTCGCGGACCCCCCCACCCCGACCATCCCAAACAAAATCCAGGTTCGGTAAATAAAATGAAACATGTCATTGTATTAGATAACATTTCTGACGAAGGCCTGCAGATGTTGGAACAGGCCGACGGGCTCACCTATGAAGTGCGAACCGGCCTGTCAGGTATTGAACTTCGTGAGGCTTTGGCCGAAGCGGACGGGGCGGTTTGCCGAAGCGGTGTTAAAATCACTGCGGAATCCCTTGAGGGCAACAAACGTCTGTCTGCCATCGTGCGTGCGGGAGTCGGCACCGATAATATTGATCGCGAAGCGGCGACGCGCAATGGCATCATCGTGATGAATACGCCAACCGGCAATACGACCAGTACCGCCGAACATACGATGGCACTGATGTTGGCACTCAGCCGAAATATCCCTCAAGCGCAAATCTCGCTGAATGAAGGAAATTGGGACCGAAAAAAATTAACCGGTAGTCAGCTGGCAGGCAAAACTCTCGGTGTCGTCGGGCTGGGACGGATCGGACAATCTGTTGCCAAACGCGCAAAAGCTTTCGAAATGAAAGTCATCGGCTACGATCCGTACCTCTCCAATCAACAAGCCGAACAATTGGGAATCGAACCAGTTGCGAGTGTCAAAGCTATGCTGCCGGTCGTGGATTACCTGACGGTCCATGTTCCTAAAACACCGGAGACAGCCAATTTGATCAGCGACGCTGAAATTGAAATGATGAAACCGACAGCTCGACTGATCAACTGTGCACGTGGTGGTATCTACGACGAAGCGGCGTTGGTCAAAGGGCTCGAGCAGGGAAAAATTGCCGGTGTTGCTTTGGATGTTTACGAAAACGAACCTTGCACCAGCAGCCCGCTGTTTGGAATGCCCAATGCAGTTTGCACTCCCCACTTGGGCGCCAGTACTGCCGAAGCTCAGAAACAGGTCGCTTTAGAAGCGGTCACTTTGCTGGTTGATTTTTTGACGACCGGGAATGTTCGACACAGCGTCAATTCGATTCCGCTGGAACCGTCGACTTTGGAAAAACTGGGAGGATTCATGAATGTCGGTTACCGACTCGGAAACCTCTTGGCTCAATGGCATGGCGGCGCGATTGAGAAATGCCAAATCGAATTCAAAGGTGCCGTCGGAGATGAAGATACACGGGTGGTCCAGTCGGCCGTTTGTGCAGGTCTGGTCGATCATTTCGTGGTTGACGAGGTAAATTTGGTCAACGCAAATTTCATGTGTCAGGATCGCGGCATTGCCATTGAGTCCGTCAGTAAATCGGCCGGAAGCACTTCATTTCAATCTTCGATTACCGTTCGCGTTTCGGGAGACGATGTCGAATGTAGTGCATCGGGAACCATTTTTGGCAGTGAAATGCCGCGACTGGTCCGAATGAACCGCTACCGCCTTGAGTCATTTATGGACGGCTATTTGTTGATTCTCAAACATCAAGACATGCCCGGTTTGATTGGAAAAATGGGACAGTTGCTGGGTGATCTGGATGTCAACATCGCGCAAATGGCGGTTGGACGAAATCGGCGACATATCGGTAGCCCAGCCATTGGAGTCCTGAATCTCGATTCGGCGGCTTCCGATGAATTAATAGCCGACATCGAAAAAATTGACGGCATTCAATCGGTGCGTCTCGTGCATTTACCCGATTCCGATTGGGTACCACCCTGGATGGGTGGTAGTAAGCCGCTCGAATCCGAAGAGCCTGTCTCGGTGTAGTCGTTAGTCAATCGTAACCCGAAGCGTGAGCGAGGGACCACGTTTAACTGCACATCTGCGTGGTCTTGGTCCCTCACTCACGTTTCGGGTTGAGATTTTTTTCGGACTTACTGTGAACTGCGTCGGACAACCAACCTGAACCTCTTAACCCGTCAAACGCGCGCAAAAATTCGCGGGTCTGTAACAATTGTTCGGGCTGTAAGTTTCGACTTCGAGAACACGTTGATTATTGTGAATGGTTGTTGAATCCCACATGTGTTCTTCTGGAATTCGATGCACATTCTCGTTGCCCTGACAGTCGTACTCGCACTTTGGTCTACCGAAATGACCACGGGCTCGGTTGCGCCATCGGTGAATCAATCGCTGATGATCACATTCGGTGGAATCGCACTCCTGGCTTGGCTGTCCGGTTTTTTGTCGTGGGTCAGCTCGCGCTGTAGCTGGATACAAACGAATTCGAAGCCGGATTCCGCTCGCCATCGCAAATTCGAACAGATGTTTGTCGCCTCATGGCTCGTCATCATTGTCGCGATTTTTGGTTTTGCCCGTTGGGGAAACGTGATTCGCGAAAACTGGAATCTCGACCGCTATTTTTTGTTGGACGAAATGCTGTTGGTCCTGCCAATCTTGTTCCCGCTTGTGGTGCACTGGTGGATCCAATCCCGGTTTGCTGAATCCTCGGATTCCATCAAAAATCGCCAATCGTTTCGCTCGCGTCTGGGGTATGTCGGATTGCGAATGCAAGTTTATTTTGCACTGTCACTGGTTCCGATGGTTATCCTGTGGGCGGCCTGTGACATTTCACGTCTGTTCGAAATCGATTCAATCCCTCAACTCAAATGGGCCATGCTCCTGGGCGCCTTTGCCATTGCAACATTGTTTTTCCCGTGGTTTCTGATCCTCGTCTGGCCAAATCAAAAACTGACCGATCAAACGCTGCTCAAGCGCATTCAGCAAATTTGCGATGAGAAGAAATTGAAAATTTCTGATGTGCGCGTCTGGAAAACGGGAAATCGGGTGACCAACGCGATGGTAGCGGGTTTCTTTTGGCCTTGCCGCACACTCTGGCTGAGCGACGGTTTAATCAACATGCTGACACCGGATGAATTGGATACGATCGTACGACACGAAACAGGTCACGTTCGCCGCCAACATTTAGTGTTGCGTCTCGCCGTGTTGTTGCTCCCCATCGCCTTTGCAGCAATATTTTTGTGGTTACTTCCACACCAAACGCAAACATGGATCAGCCGCTTGGGAAACATCGGTATCGAGGCCAGTTGGATCGCCTGGGTACTGATACCATCGCTCGGACTTTGTTATCTGACTTGGGCTTTGAATTGGATTTCACACCAGATCGAAAAAGATGCTGATATCGAGGCTTGTGTTTTAGCAGGGCAGGGCACTGATGGTGGACGACCAAGCCTGGACCACCAACGTGTTTCAAACTTCAAATCGGCACTTCAGAAAATCGCCGCTCAAATGCCCGGCGGCGTTCGCAAACGCACTTTTCTGCATCCAAGTATTTTGGACCGGGCAACTTTTTTGAGTGAACTATCTGAACATCCAGAAAAATTACGTGATTTCAGAAAACAGTTAGCTCACAACTTGTTTCTATTGGCACTTGTTGCGGTTGCCGTCGGAATGGCATTTGCGCTGATTTAGTCGAATTCCAAATTGTGCCGAGAGGCCGTTTCGGGTGAGCGTCTCCGGGAGGGCGTCTCCGGGAGGGCGAGGCTCCTGCCGAGCCAATACAATTGGCTCACGCAGAGGCGCAGAGACTCAGAGGTGGGCATCGGAGCGGATTTTTTGAACGGCGAATCAATCTCGGCGACTGTCACGATCAATGAAACTCTTAAACAGATTTAATTGAAGAATTTTTTTTATTTTGTTTTGATGTTGGAAACGCTCTCATGAAATACATGTAGCTTTACCAAAACTCTGCGTCTCCGCGTCTCTGCGTGAGTCTACTGATTTCTGCTCGGCAGGACCCAATCGTTTTCGGCTCGGCAGGAGCCTCGCCCTCCCGCTACCTCGCCTCTCGACACCTCGCCTCTCGACACCTCGCGCCTCCTCATAACCCGTTCAACCTGAACATTAATCGTCCACATGATGAAGACTCGATGAACGCTTGACGATCGCTCCTGAATCCTGACTAATTTTGCCGAAAACACTTGCAAAGGGGCATTTTAAAAGACATGTTTGCTCGCCGTTGGTCACTAAGGCTGATGAAATGGCTCGGCTCTAAAAACGAAGCTGTCGCAGGACAAAACGATGGAAACACGCGAGTTTACAATTCACGATCAAATCGAAAATGCAGTGATCCTTTGTCCGCATCTGAATCAATCTGGGATTCAAGTTCGCACCCACGGAAATCGAGTCAAGATCTCGGGAAAAGTCGGCTCATTTTTCGAAAAACAAATGGCTCAGGAGGCAGTTCGCCGAGTCGTTGGTGTTGAACACATCGAAAACGACCTACAAGTGAAATGGAAACCCTGAACGAATCAGGTCATCCATCAGCATTCCATTGGGCCTCTTGAACTAACAAATTGGCTGCAGGATACTGAATCACAGTTCTCGACCCCCGATTTTGTCGCCAAGACATCCGTTGGGATTGTTTTTCAGAAATTCACGAGGTATCCATGTCGCGCCCAAACGCAGTCACATTTAAAGGTAACCCCATGACGCTTGCTGGCGAAGAACTTGCCGTCGGTCAGCCAGCTCCCGATTTTACTTTGCATTATTTCGAAGACGGCTTGAAACCGTTGACGCTGGCCGATTGTAAAGGCAAGCCAACATTGCTGAGTGTTGTGCCATCGTTGGACACAGGCGTTTGCCAAATCCAAACTAAAGAGTTCAATCAAAAAATCTCTGACTTGGGTGATTCCATCAACGCCATCACCGTCAGCCTCGATCTTCCGTTTGCACAAGGACGTTATTGCTCGGAAAACGATATTACCAATATGCGAACCGCCAGCGACTATCAGGATCGCAATTTTGGTAATAGCTGGGGCATGTTGATCGAGGAATTGAAACTTCTCGCACGCGGAGTTTTTGTTTTGGACGCCAATGGCACGATTGTTTACTCAGAAACCGTTGGAGAAATTGCAGATCAGCCCAATTACGATGCGGTCATGGAAGCGATCAATGGTTCGTTGCAATCGGCATAGTCATTGAGATGGTCGACTTTCAGCCGATCCCGTACCCAAAAAATAAACGCGGCAAACTGAAATGGTTCGCCGCGTTTTTTGTTGTGTTGCCTGAGTTGCTGCAAACTGCAGCAGAAAATTATCGTCAGCCACCGCCAGAGCAACCACGTCGCCCTGAAGTAAATGTTCGTGACCTGGCTCTGGCGCGATTGCGTTGCGCATTGATCGCCGCGATGTATCGGGCGCGTGCCAATTGTTGTTGTCGCAAAGCTTCTCGCCGCTCGACCTGCGTTTTAACGAAATTAGCCATTTCTAATTCGCGGCCACGCAGGTTTGCCAGCGCCGTACTTGCGGCTGAAGCGTCCGCATGTCGAGACATGATGACAAAATCTCGAGCTTCCGTATTCGGAGTGGCTTTGAGAAACTCAAGAATGTTTTCAGTGCCTTCTTCGACACCGAAGTACGTCGCAAACTGTGCCGTCACTTCTCTTGTTTTGGGAACTGCCTTCAGCAGTGTTACCACAAAATGATCGGACTTGTCGCGTTTGGCCGACTCACCTTTGGGAAACTTTGCGGATTTCAACTTGCCAGTGATTTGCCGCCGGACCTTGGTGACGTATGCGTCGTAGCGTTTTTTTGCCGCCGGAATGGGCTCGCCAAACGTAACAACCTTTTCGTTGTCATTTTCTTTGGCGTAAGATGCGGCAACCATGCCAACACAGATCAAGAAACACGTTGTCGTTTTAAATCCAAACATGCTTTTCATGGAGTCCTCGCATTTATCCCCCGTGTGGCATCAATTATGAACGAATTTCAATATCGGTCAATCTAGTTATCGAAGAACGGCCAAATCCCGCGATTTTTCCCAAATTTGGGTCAAATTCGCAAGTGCGAAGCGGGAGCGAGGGACCATTTTTCACTCCGCGTTGTCGTGGTTCCGATCCCTAGCTCACACTTCGAGTTTTGATTTCACCACTACCTGTTGCAAATTTTGGGTGCCACTGGCTCTGTCGGCTCTGCCAGTGTACTGGTGGAATGGTGGTTGTTAGTACTTCAATTGAACGAAATAAACTACGAGTTGATACGTAAATCACTGGCTAGAGCCAGTGGCACCCACGCGGCAAGGCGCTCACAGCATTTGGTTCGGCGGGAGCCTCACCCTCCCGAAACCAACGGCCACGTGCCACTGTTACCCAACAATTTGTCTGGCGAACGATTTATTTGTCAGTCTTCTTGTGGTTTTCAAACCATTGCAAAATGTAGGCGACTTTGGCGATCAAATGGCTGGGGCGGGCGGCGATGCCGTGCGATGCACCTGGAATGCGGACCATGACGGTATCGACCTTTCGCAATTTCAACGCTTGATAATATTGCTCGGTTTCCGAAATGGGAGTTCGATAATCCGCTTCGCCCGTTAACAGCATCGTCGGCGTTTTGACATTGCCGACGAGCGAAATCGGCGAACGTTTCATGTATTGTTCTGGATACTGCCAAGGCAAACCTGGAAACCAGTATTTGTAGAAATAGGTATACATGTCAGCAGTCAAAGCGAAACTGTACCAGTTGATCACAGGCTTGGCGACAACCGCTGCCCTGAATCGATTCGTTTTGCCCACAATCCAACTGGTCAGCACTCCGCCGCCGGAACCACCAGTAACAAACAGATTGTCTTTGTCGACAAAACCTTTTGCGATCACCGCATCGACACCGGACATCAGGTCGTCGTAATCTTGGCCCGGATAATTGTGTTGAATCAGATTGGCAAAATCCTCGCCATAGCTCGTACTGCCGCGCGGGTTGATGTACAGCACGACATAGCCTTTGGCTGCGTACAGCTGAAGCTCGGCGCTAAAGCGCGGGCCGTAATTGGCATACGGACCACCATGGATTTCCAACAGCAATGGATATTTTTTCTTCGCATCAAAATCCGGAGGATAAATCACCCAGCCTTCGACATCGCGTCGGTCAAACGAACTTTTGAAGACAATTTCTTCGACACGGCCCAGTTTGCGTTGCGAAAACAAATCGTCGTTTAAATCGACAATCGTTTCTGCCAAATGTCCTTTGTGAAACTTTGCTAGTTTGGCCGGCGACAACGGCGTCACATGAGTAAAACATACCGTCCCGTCCTTGGCGATCGAAAAACTGCCACTGCTATAGGGACGACCGATCGTCGTACCACCCACGTTAGTCATGATCGTTTGAGATCTTCCGTTGGGGCTGACAAACCCGATGTTGGATTCACCCGAGGCGTCGAACGAAAACACCACACCATTATTTTTTTCATCCCAGCGGATGGAGTTGATGGAGTGTTTGAAATCGGGTGCAACCCGTCGCTTGCCGGATCCATCAATGCTCATTTCATACAGTTGATTGTGCTGATAGCCGAGCAATTTATCATCGTAACCCACGTAATAAATCTTGGTCCCGTCGGCTGACAATATCGGACTGGAATCCGGCCCATTGCGATCGGTCAGCTGGGTAATTTTCTTGGTCGCCATATTCACCGAATAAATATCGGAATTACGCGGATGGTATTCATGTTCCGGATTTCGGTTGGCAGAAAACAAAATGAACTTGCTGTCTTTGGTCCAGGTCAGCCTGCCGCCGTGATTGAATTTTCCAGAAGTTATTTGACGCGGCGTTCCACCTAGCGCGGAAACGACAAAGATTTGTTGATATGCGTTGGGTAAATACCCAGCCCCATCCACGCGGTATCGGATTCGATCAATCACCGTGGGCGGGTCTGCCCAGCTGGCGCCTTGAGGTTTGGCCGGTAATTTCGTAAACGGCCGCGGTTTTTCAACAACGGACATTGAAAAGGCGATCGATTTTCCATCGGGACTCCACGTGATACTGGATGGCGATTTCTGCAATTTCGTCAGTGAAGTAGTTCGACCACTATCCAGCCACAGGCAAAATATTTGCGCTGATTTGTTTGCTGTACTGACATACGCCAATCGTTTGCCGTCAGGCGACCAACGCGGGGAACCATAAGATTTTTCGCCTGTCAGCAACGGCGTGTTTTGTCCTTTTTCGTCAACGAGCCAAAGATGACCACGGCTACGATCGGTCATGATGTCGTGAAAAACTCGCCGGTAAACAATTTGTTTGCCATCGGGTGAAACCTGCGGATCAGAAACGTATTCCAACTCGAAAATGTCTTTGAGTTGCAGCGGCGGTAAGTTTTTTTTCTGAGGTTGGGCAACCGCGCTGGCACCCATGGACATTAACAAACCGGTAATGATTAAAGCCTGAATTGAATGTTTCATCATTGCATCTTTATGTTGAGGATATGTACTCAGGACGGTGCGCCACGACGATTTGCCTGACAGGGTTATGAAATCGCAAGCGCGAAACGTGAGCGGGAAGGCGCCAGCCGCCGGTTCGTTGCATTGCCATACCGGCGGCTAGCGCCTTGCCGCTCACGCTTTTTGCAATTGTGATTTTTCCTTGTGAAGTAATCATTTTGCAACCAATACAAGCACGAAGCGCGAGCGAGTGGTTCGACCGCGCAAAACCACTCGCTCGCGCTTCGTGCTAGTAAAAAACTCGGCCAGCTTCGTGGCGCATAAAAAAAGCACGTGGCTTTCACGTGCTATTTTAATTGATTGTTTGTGGGTGCGATATCTTTAGTAATCGAAATCGGTACCGGTCAAAATATAATCTTTACGCGGCATCACCGAGTTTTCTGCGTCGGGGGTGCACAACTGTTGATAGACAACATAATCAATCGTTTCACGCACAAAAGTGGTTCGTCCACTGGCAAACGTGAAAATTACACCGCCTGGATGATCGCTCGACGGACGAGCATGGATCGCTTTTTCCTCAGGCGTATTGAGATCCTCGTTGTCTTTATCTTCGTTAATTCTCGCACCAAACGGTGGGTTTTCGTTCGCGAACCATTGGAATACGGGATTCCATTTCAAATCGTTTTGTTCGGCCAACAATGACGGATCGATTTGACCATCGTCGTCAAACCCGCTCCAGCCCAGTTCATCATATTTGGTCGCTTGGATGTTTTCTGAAAAGAACAGCGTGGTATCCAACCCGTCACGGATATCCAACGAAGTCGTTTGCTGCCACGGGTGTGCGGCACGATTGAGAAACGGTCCGTTGGATGGCAAATCTTCCCAACAAGTTCCATGAACACCATGATTGGCAACGTAGGAACACTCAGCATCCGTATCGCGAATAGTACTGTCGCTGGGGCAACGGTAGATTGGCAAACCCACATCAGGTGTTACGCCAATGATGTATTCATTCCACATCGAGATTTGCTCCAAATCTGGGAGCAAAATCACGGCCCAAGTAAACAGCAAATCTGGACCACCTTGGGGATCGGCCATTTTTTCATAGGCCCCAGGGTAGCGACCTTTTCGTTGTTCATAACCACTATTGGCCGCGGCCAACTGACGCATGTTGGACGTGCAATTCGTTCGCCGCGCTGACTCCCGAATAAACTGAATTGCCGGAACCAGTAACGCGATCAGAATCGCGATGATGGCAATGACTACCAGCAGCTCGACCAGAGTGAATGCAGACCTGTTTTTCATATTTTCACCTGTTCCAAAATAGGTATGAATTCGAGTGAACGAGCGAGGACTACGCTCAAATTATCGAGGAATTTTTGAATTCTGTCTATAATTTTTGGCGTGCCTGATCAAATAACTTTGGAAAAACATCCATAAAACCGGATTCATTTCGCCTTCGAAGCCTTTCCAACGGCGATCGGCTCCGCATCCGCTTTGAGATCACCCAGCGCATATTGAATGCCTGCCAAGTAATGTTCCAAAATCACGGGGTTATAAAAGATCTCGTTTCTGTGACCTAACGAACAATAAAACGCTCGCCCTTTGCCATAACGACTGACCCAACTGATCGGATAAAAATTATCACGCCGCTTACCTTTTTTGATCCCGCTCCAAGTTGGATCCAGGGCAAGCAACATCCGGCGATCCTTGGGATTGGCCGTATCATCACGAAATTGATAGATCTCGTCTTTGATGGTGAACCCTTTGCCCTCAAAAATTTTGTTGAGAGGGTGTTTGGGATCGAGCAAACGCACTGGAACATCCATGTGCCACGGGTGTCCGGCAAACGCGCCACCCATCATATCGTTGTACGCTTTCCATTTTTTATAGGTATCCGTTGCTGAATGCAGACCCGCGATTCCTTTGCCCGATTTGACAAAATCGACCAGGTTCTGTTTCAGTTTGGTTTCCAAACTCAAAACGGCTTTCTTTTCATTTTCGTCCGACGGCAGTCTTCGCGGTCGTAAAACCTCACCAGTCGTGTTGACCATGAACACGAGATCAAATCGCTTGAGATTTTCTGACAAAAACACTTTCGGATCTTCCGAATGTTCCGCCTTATACGCCCCCGTTTTTTCGCCCAACATGGTCAACGCTTTTACGGCAATTGGAATCGAACCGTGGCGAAATCCGTTGGTCTTGGAAAACAATAGAACTTTGCGCTCCTTGGCGGGTTTGGCCGGCGCTTTTTCTGGCAAAGCGTCTTCGATTTTCTTGACAATTTCCGCTTTGACTTTGAATTTGTCACGAGTTTTAGCTTTATCTTGTGCGTCTACCGTCAAACCGCAAACCAGAATCGCAAACAATGTCGCAGCACTGATCAAATTTCGTTGCATCATGTCATTTCCCTCAAATAATCGTTCTCCTGATTTTCGTCGAGATCGCTGGGGACGGGTAGATAGTTGCGAAATAAAATCCCAACCCGAAGCGTGAGCGAGGGACCACGTTTTCGCAGCACATCAGCAAGGTCTCTGGTCCCTCGCTCACGCTTCGGGTTACGATTCTGCGGCTCTCTCTCACTAAAACTGCCCCAAAACGCCCTGAAAAACACGCCAAATCAGCCAAAAAACCAGTTTTTCCACACTCCGCTGTCACAGCCTCCGCACGGCCCTGTATTGCATTCACAGGCCCGGACAAAACGAAGGCCAAAAAGAACCCTACAACCCCCGCGGAGAAAATCATGACTCACTCAATCACAAATCGAAAAACACGACTTTGGAAAACAGCAATTGCTGCCTTGGTAATGTTGGTGTTCATCACCCACGCGGCCTCTCAGGCCAACGCGAAAAATCGCAAAAACATTCAAATGAAAACAACGATCGCAATCAGTCCTACGGGCGACGCGGACGTTGACGTCAACATCGAAATGCCGATGCAAGCCTACCATTTGGTCAAACGACAATTCGGCAACGCTCAATTCATGGCTCGACAAGTCAGCAAAACAGTTGCCTGGAGCGAAATCAAAAATGTCAAAGGAAAATTCATCGACACCAACAATACGGTCAATGCATCACTGACTCATGTCGGTTACGCCAAACCTTACAAGCACGGCAAATGGGTCATCGATTTATCCAAAGAAGAACTCACACTCGTCGCCATCGCCGACAATGTCGCTCATTTCAGTGCCGCGATGAATTTGCCTTTTGGTGCCACCAACGTAATCTGCCGCGTTCAATTGCCCAAAGGCAGCACCAATCACAAATACGATGCAGAAAAATCACGACTGTCTTACGACTACGTTCCCGAATTCGAAGCGGGTGATGACGGTGAATTGGAATTCGAAATGGATACCAAAGCCAAAGTCATGAGCAGCCTTGCCAAAATTTATGGAAACGAAAAATTTGACAACTTCTGGGTTGCCCGATCGAAATTCCAAAACACCGGAAACCAAGTCATCAAAAATCTTCGCGTTCGACATCGAATCGCCAACATGAGTTCCTGGAGCGGTTGGAAGAA
Organism: Pirellulaceae bacterium; assembly: GCA_028280445.1. Classification (GTDB taxonomy): domain Bacteria; phylum Planctomycetota; class Planctomycetia; order Pirellulales; family Pirellulaceae; genus JANQLU01. The sequence goes on from JANQLU010000072.1 coordinate 82,482, forward strand.
AACTCGGATCGTCTATCCAGGCCAAACCGTGATCGAACCATTTTTCCCAGTATTCGACATCGAAAAAATCGCTTCGTTCACCTCGACTCGAAACGCTATGGTCGAAGTCGAATACCAATACGAAATGGATGGCGAAAAACATTCGGATACCGACTCAGGTAAACTTCAAATCCTGTCTCGTAACGAAATTCAGTGGAGCAGTTGCAATTCAGGCGAAGCGATGAACTTCTTCGAAGTGTTTGACAACTGCCCAGCAATCTATGCTGCTTTTGCCAACTCCAACGATCCCGTCGTTCAACAAGTGGCTGCGGCTGTCTCGCGAATGATCAACGGCATTCCCCCACAAACTGACAAAGAAGCAATTTTGTATCTTCGAGCATTGTGGAAATTCATGGAAATGAATCGAATCGCTTACCAACTGCCGCCAGCAAACGTTGTCGAAGGCAAAATGGTTCAGCACCTCAAATACGCTCGTGACGTCGTACGCAACAAAGCCGGTACTTGTGCTGACCTCGCAGTATTTTGGGCCAGCGTTGGAAAAGCAGCCGGCATGGATTCGGTCATCTGCGGCGTTCCCGGACACGCGTTCCCCGCGTTCATTTTGCCGCAAAGCAAACGACCGATCGCCATCGAATCGACTGCGATTTTGAGTTCAACATTTGACAAAGCAGTCGAATCGGGCATGAAAACAATGAGCAAGTATCAGCAAGCCGGAACCATCTACATGGTCAACATCAACCAAATGCAATCCAACGGCGTTCACTGCCTGGATCTGCCCAAAGTTGAAACCGACTTCCTGAAAAAACTCGGTTACAAATTGGAACTCGAAAAAACGAGCTCAAACAATGATCAAAAAATCAAGCAACGTCAGAAACAACGCCAAAATCTTCGACCTCGAAATTTGATCGGTGTTTGGCGATGTGAAATCCAAGCCAATGGCGGAACCGTGATCGTCGCCGTCGCACTGGCCGAAAACGGATCAGCAGCCTGTGTCACGAAAGCTTACGATTTCAATGGCAACTTGGTCGAAGAAGACAGTGACAAAGGAGTTTGGACTGCGGATCAACGCACCATTTACTCAAAATCATCAGTCAATGGCGAGACGTTCAAATACAACTACTGGTTCAAAAACGGATATTTGATCCTCACCATTGACGGAAACGAACTCGCTTTCAAAAAGGTCAAATAGCCAGGAATAACTTTCCGATCTAGGGTTCTCCGCAGCCTGGGCGAACAATTCGTCCGGGCTTTTTTTATTGGCGTTTCACTGCTTAGCGCGTCGGCCACCCGTGAGCGGCAAGGCGCTAGCCGCCGGTATGTATGTTTGTGTTTCGAACCGTTCGTGCTTCATACCGGCGGCTAGCGCCTTCCCGCTCACAGGATCAGGTTCGACAATGCCTTGTCATCAAACGAGGATTCCCAACGCCCATCCGCAACACTAGAAACAAACTATCGTGAATTACCGTTTGCCCGCTGTTTCATCAACGTTCGAAGTTTTTGCTCAAGTTTTTTAACCGCCAATATTTTCTCGCAGCGCAAGCGAACTTCGGCGTCTGCTTTTTTTGCCGCCTCGATGATCGCGGGAAAAGCTGGACCGCCGATCTCGCGCAGCTGTTTATCGGCGTCAGCTCGCACCTTGTATTTTCGCGAGCCTAATTGAGCAACCAGTTGTTTGACGCGGGCATCCAATTCCGGTTCTAGTCGAAAATGAACGACCCAACCCACGCGAACGGTTTTCTTTGCCGCAGGCTCGGTCGCCAATGGCAACCACTTGTCATACGTTTTTTGAGCAATTCGATAGAAAACTGTCAGACCGCCGCGTTCTAACAATCCCGGCCCCCAAACATCCAACAGCGATTGAGCCTCATCTTTGTGGAGCCCCACATCGATCATTCGTTGGCGCAAGTCATTTGCCAGATCCTTAACCCCCGTCGATTTAATCAACTTGATTTTTGTTTCATGTTTTCCAGCCGCGATTTTTTTAATAACACTCGACGCAATTCGAATTTCATCTCCCGTGCGTTCAATCACGACGACATCGAGCCAATCGTGATCGGAATCGGACTTCAACCGAATTCCGCCGTCGATTCGCTCGACCGTTGGCGCTTTGGGACATTTCATCACGCCGTCGTAATATACGAAATGTTCTCCATGCCGCCCTCGACCAAAATTGGAGAATCCTCCATGCGCCGACAGAGGCGCGCTATTCACTTTACGCAAATGGTTCAACCAGTGCTTCGCATCGACTTGTTGCTTGTTAGGCATCCCCTGATTGATTTGTAAATTGAACAGCAGCGATTTGTCCGGGTCGATATTCATTCGTGTCTTGGTCAACGACTTTCGTTGTCCAAACCCACCCGTGTTTGGAAATTCGGCCGGAGGCCACCAAATCAATGGGCGCCCCGTCGTGAAATCAATCTGTAACTGCAGATTCAGCTTCGATTTCGTATGAAAATAAATGACGGGTTTGGTAACCGGCCCGTAGTACGCCAGTTTCGTTTTTGGCCAAACGCCATGAAAGAAATCAGGAAACGAAGACCATTCAGCCAACATATCCTGTTTGAGCCAATACGAGTTTCGAGGAGCCGTAAAAACTCCCCACTCGTGGATTTCCAAATCATTTTCAGCTTTTAATTTGCCGGCGGCTTGGGAATACGCACAGTCGACGAGCGCGTTCATTCCAACACAGACCAACCAACCGACAACAACATATCTGATGATATGACTCATGACGAACCACCAGTTTTGAACCAAATTTTATTGACCTATTCCGTCACGCCGTCTCGCGTTCGAGCTTCACTGGGATACGGAACAATGTTTTGCCATTCGCTGGCATCCGATCTGGCAACAACCGCCACCACCGGCTCGGTATCGCTCAAATTGTAAACTTCGTGCGGAACCCCCGGCTCGATATAGATAAAATCTCCAGCCACATTGTCCACCGTATTTTCGAGGTTTTCACCGTAGATGTGGCGAACGTTTCCCTGCATGATGTACAACATCAACTCAAAATCTCGATGAATATGCGCGTAGGCAATCGCGCCGGGAGCTACGGTCGCGACATTCATCGACAGTTTTTGGGCGTTGGTATTTTTCTCTGACAATCCCGCTTTATATCGAATTCCGTTCCACCCGCGAAAATTCTCACCATCCAAAACTTGCTGAGTTCGAATAACGGAGATACCATCACCTCCTTCGATGAATTGCGTCAAATCGATTGTTTGTTTGGTCATGTTAATCTCCCAAAGCGTGTCCGCTGGCGGACTCCAATGGTAATCAATTGGCAAACAAATTACTAACTCACATAAAAAGCTAGCCAATGAAAATTGCAATCTCAGGATGCGGCATCACCGGAACAGCGACAGCCTTGCAATTGGCCAACCAAGGACACGACGTCACGATTTTTGAACAAGCGGACGAATGCACTTCGATTGGCGCTGGAATCCTGATTTCACCTCAAGGTCAGTTTGCTCTGGAAAAACTTGGCGTTCTCTCCGAAGTATTACAAAACTCTGAAAAACTCACGGGTATGAAAGCCCAACATTTATCAGGTCGGACCCTGGTCGAATTGCAGTACCATTGGCTGAAACCTGAATTGTTTGGACTCGGTGTTCATCGCGGAAAACTTTTCGAGTCGTTGCTCCGTGCTTGCCGCGCCGCAGGTGTAACAATCGTCACCGGATTTACGACGCAGCAAACCGAAATTCGTTCCGATGAAAAAATAGCGCTGCGCGACGAACACGGAAACACCAGTGACGCCTATGATTTCGTGATTGCCACCGATGGATTGCGCTCTCTGCTGCGCGACGCCAGCAAGATCAAATCGAAGGTGATCGATTACCAGTACGCGGCTATGTGGGCAACGGCACCCTGCGCAATTCAACCGGGCCAGTTGGTTCAGTATGTCGATGGAACCCGACGCCTGGCCGGTCTGCTCCCGATTGGCAACGGGCATTCCAGTTTCTTTTGGGGACTACGCTGCGATTCATACGATGAGTTGCGTTCGGGAAGTTTTGACGTTTGGAAACAACAAGTGATTCAGACATGTCCCGATTCGGAATCCGTTTTCGAGTCGATTCAATCATTTGACGAACTGACGTTTGCGCGTTATCGACACGTGATCATGTCTCGTTATTATTCTGACAAAATCGTTTTTCTCGGCGACGCGGGGCATGCCACCAGCCCCCATCTCGGACAGGGCGCCAATCTCGGTCTCGAAGACGCCATCGAATTCGCCGACGCTCTCAGCCAAACGAACGATTTTCAACAGGCTTGTAAAATTTATTCAAAATCACGCAAACGAAAATTGCGTTTCTATCAACAATTGACGCGCATCCTTACGCCATTTTTTCAATCGGACGGATTTCCCAAGAGTCCGCTACGAAATCTGACGCTGCCATGGATGCCTTATCTGCCAATCATTCGCCGTGAAATGTTACGTACCTTGTGCGGTTTCAAAAATGGTTGGTTGGCATAACAGGTAAATAGCTTCTTTTTTGCCAGAGAAATTTCGTTAAGATTGTGCCATCAAATCGCCGCCCTAAAAACCACTTCCGGCAGTTTGGAACCTGTGAAACATGACTTACGACAAAACCATCGCCTTTTGGTGCTCGGTGCTATTGCTTTCCACAATGGCGCTTTCGAACCCGTCGATCCTCAACGGCCAGACGGCAACTCCCAACAAAACCAACGAATTACCCAACGACGTTTCGTTGTTTAAACGAATGATTGGAAAATGGGATTCGACCGTCCGTATCTGGTCAGGAAAACCTGGAGACCCGGCCGTCGAATCGAAAGGAGTTTCTGAATTTCAATTTGTGCTCAACGGCCAATTCCTGAAAGAATCACACACTCGAAAAATGGGTGACAAAGAGATTACAGGAATCGGTTATTGGGGATACGACAAAACCAAAAAGAAATTTACCAGAACCTGGATGGATTCGTTGACCACGCGCTCGGTCATTGCCGAAGGCACGCTCGATCAAAAACTAAAAGCGCTAACTTATTACGGACGAGTGGACGACTCTAAAACAGGTCAACACGACAAAATGATGCGGTATGAATTGGATTTCTCCGACCCGAACAAAGTCCTGTTCAAAATCTACGACCTGTCCATTCACAAAGACGCCAAAGTGTTTGAGGCGGTTTATGTCAAACAAGTTCCACCGCCATCGAATAGCAAGTAGCTTTGTTTAACGTCGGTAAATGATACCAATTCGAAGACCGTGGAAGAAAATCGTTTCGGTGGCAACTCCGCCGGCAGCGTTGTATACCTGACCATAGGCCCGAGCAATATTGTCGGCCCAAATCGCGTGATAACCGGCTTCGATTGAAACGGCACTTGGGATCACATCCCAGGTTGCTGTTCCGCCAAATTCGCCGAGTGCTGAACCAAATGTCTCGTTGGTTTGAGTGGCCAGAACAACCAGGCTCAGGTTGTTCGCCGTGATCGAATCAAATTTCGAGTCGTTGACGTAGTAACCGGCACGCATAAAACCGTTGACGGACAAATTGCGACAAACTCTCAAATTCAAATCGAATCCGACACTGCCACCAAACAAACGGTTCGAGGTAGCTATCTCGGTTCCGGTCACCAACAGGTTGCCAGCATTGGGTCGCGAAGTAAACACGTTCAACTGATCGTCAACATTGACGAATTTTGGGCCTACGAAAAAACTGACACCGGGAGCACATGCACGGTGCATGTTGAGTTCGATACCAAAAAAATCCAACCGGTCACCTTTGTCCCCAATCCCTCGAACCGTTCCGCCCTCGCCACCAAACGATATCACTGATGCCGGTGGAAAACCGGGATTGAATACGTCGTTGAGATTGCCGGCCACGGCGCCAACCACTTGAAAGCTGCGATCAAAACTTGCGTAAGTTGATCGCAATTCCCACCGTTGACCCCCGTGTGTGTTTCTAAATAACGCTGCATCAATACCAACACCCGTCCCCATCGAACTAATTTGATTCGAGGTAAACAGCACTGTGTTCAAATTGGAATCGGTAATCGCAGGTTGATTCAGGTTAGAATCCTTGAGATCCATGACCAAAATGGAGGACTTAAACTCCCAATCTCGGGAAGCTCCGCCATAAAAATTTTCATGGCCAACAAAGCCAAGTTGTGCGACGGCCTGACTGCAAAGGCAGATCATCAAACCGAAAATTGTTGCGGAAACGGTTTTCACGTCATCCCTCCAAAAACCTGAGCTGGCTTGCACATCCTGTGCGCATCATTCATTTGTTCGTAGACACAAAATGACTTGCTATGTTGAATCGGCCCGTAACACACGAATAATTAGCATTAACCGCAATCTAGGAAATGTTTTTGTAAATTGCCCAGATTCGCGCAAACTCCGGCTTGTGAACCTGCTTCGCAATTTAACATTCACTCAAGTACAATGTGCGTGTTTGCCATTCAATAATATGATCTCAGCTGGAGCCAGAACATTGACATACAACCACTGCACCATTTTGCTGGCATTCATCTGCGCGCAACTCTTTGGCAGCTTATCATTCGCTCAGAACTCCGAATCCCAAAAAGCCGAGCAGGACAAACAGGCTAAGAAGCAAACATATACTGAAGACTTCGAATCGGGGATGAAAGCCTGGAAAGTCACCGACGAGAAATGTTGGAAAATTGAAAAAGCGAATAAAAGTTCGGTACTCAGTCTATTTAAAAAGCAAACAAAATATTCCCCCAAAGTCCGCAGCCCACGGCACATCGCCATCAATCAAGTCAAACAGTGGAAAAGCTTTCAACTCGATGTGGATGTCCTCAGTACCCACAAAGATTACAACCATCGCGATGTTTGCATATTTTTTGGATATCAAAATCCATCTAAATTCTACTACGTTCATCTTGGAAAAAAGACCGACAACGCGGCAAATCAGATCTTTATCGTCAACGACAAACCGCGCACCAAGATTTCGACGAAAACGACTCGGGGAACCAACTGGGACAATAAATGGCACAAAGTCCGAATTATCCGTGACGCAAACTCCGGAAAAATCGAAGTGTTCTTTGATAATATGAAAAAACCTGTGATGGTTGCCGAAAACAAACAATTTACTTGGGGAAAAATTGGGCTTGGATCCTTTGACGATACCGCTCAATTCGATAATTTGGTCATCAAAGGGATTCCCTATCAAACGGATTCATCAAACGCTAATTCGCAAAAAAAGAATTCCCACACACCTTCGCATCAGAAATAATCAAACACGGCGTCAAAATTGTCTGCTGACAATTCCGATCTAGATAACCGATTTGGAGAATTAACTATGAAAAAACTAGGAATACTCGCCTTGATACTGGGCGTGGCAATTTCGTTTGGATGTGAAAAAGCCAAAGAAAAGGAAAAAGATTCGACCAACAAAGGCAAAGCCACTGTCAAAGAAAAAGATAAAGATGGAGATGGCGACAAAAAGGGATCTGGCGACAAAGACAAAAAGGTCTCAGGTGACAAGGACAAGAAAGGCTCCGGCGACAAAGACAAAAAAGGGTCTGACGATAAAGACAAGAAAGGATCGGACGACAAAGACAAAAAGGGCTCAGACGACAAAGATAAAAAGGGGTCTGACGATAAAGACAAAAAGAGTGCTGACGGCAAAGACAAAAAATAGTCTGCCTGTCATCTAAATCCAACAAACGGCCGGAATCCCGGCCGTTTTTTTTGCGCTGTCGATGATCGGTCACTCGAATGTCAATGAATCGACAGTTTTTTAGCCTCCCGGCTCGATTCTTCTGAATTCTTGTGAACCCCGACCATGCACGAAACATCTGTTTTAATTCCTATAAAATTCAACACTTTTTTGGAAACGCAGATTCTATGCCCACAATCAAACTGCCACGCGAGTCGTACCAATTTGCCCTGGAACGTGCTCAGTTGAATCCTGAGGAAAATAAAGCGATTGAAAAATTGATCGGTACCGGTGCGCGCACCGTTAACGTAACGATCGATGTTGATCGCCTGCCCAAAAAATACCTTGCGGCCCTGTTGAACGAACCGGCACTCAACGCCAACCAGCGTGGAATGGTCGCGATGCGCGTGCATGGTGTCCGCGGCCAAAAACGTCACGGTTGGCGATATTCGAGAACTCGCACAAACAGCCGTGCCCGACATGCCTTAATCAGCACCGTAGGGCCGGTTCCCACCGGCCATTCCAACCAAACGGCCGGAAGGAACCGGCCCTACTTTTTCAATCGCAACCCGACGCGTGAGCGAGGGACCAGAAGCCACACAGACGTGTTGTGGAACGTGATCCATCACTAACGTTTCGGTTTGTAATTTCAAAATCTTCCCGGTCCAACATCTTTTGGTGCTTTGCAGACTTCGACAGGATTTACAGGGTCAACAGGATGTCCCGCGCACTGATCCAGTCAATCCTGTTCATCCTGTCAAAAACCTCCATCACATACCGCCCCCTGAACCAATCAAAAATTTTTAAATTAAAAGATTGACAAACGAAACAGCCGCCATTAAAACATAACCAAATGGTTATGAATCAACAGGATCTCGATTTGACCTTTGGCGCGTTGGCCGATGCCACACGACGCGGGATGTTGGTACAGCTGTCCCAAGGTGAATCCAATGTTTCCGCACTAGCCGAACCGTATAACATCTCGCAACCGGCAATTTCCAAGCACTTGCGGGTGCTGGAAAAAGCAGGATTGATCGAGCGCCGACGGCAGGGACGTGAACAAATCGTACGCGTGAAACCGGAGCGAGCCGCTGCCGCCGCCGACTGGCTCGCCTATTACACGCAGTTTTGGAAACAGCAATTCGACGCTGTCGAAAACTACCTCAAAAACGTTAAAAAGCAGAAGAAAAAATGAATACCGAAATTAAATTCGAAGATGGGAAACTCATCGTTTCCCGTGTTTACGACGCTCCCCGAGAATTGGTATTTGAAGCCTGGGTTGAAACCAGCAAAGTTCAAAAATGGTGGGGCTGTGCCCAATGCACTTCGGTGCGCTCGGAGATTGAACCCAAAGTTGGCGGCCAATACAATCACCACATGACGATTGAAGGGGTCGGTGAAGTCCCCGGAATGGCCACGTTGGTTGAATACGATCCACCATCGCGATTGGCCTACGAGTCCAGCCTGCCCAACGATCCCAACGTAAAAATGGTTGTTGCCGTTGACTTTTCCGAAGTCGCCGATGGCACGCTCGTTCGACTGGAACACTCGGGCATTCCGGATATTCGCGTCGAAGGCGACATCGAATTGACAGAAATCATTCGCGCGGGTTGGACCGCCGCTTTCCAGAAACTGGATACGTTTCTCCAATCAGAAGTCGGCGCATAACAACCTTCGACACTATCTGCCCAATGTTTCAGGAGTGCAGACATCGCCAAGAAACGAACCGCAAAAAAACGAAGCGAAAAAAAAGATCCAACCGAAGCAATTCGTTTGATGGCAAGCCAGTTCCCTGAAGTCGATCAGGGAACGGCCTGCACGCAAAGCTCGTTCAAGTCCAATGGCAAAGCGTTTCTGTTCATCGGGATGCAGGGCGGCCGTTACAAGGCAATGTTCAAACTTGAGCAATCGGTTCCGCAAGCGACCGATTTGGCGAACGAACGACCCGACGATTTTCAAATCGGTTCCAACAAATGGGTAACGGCCAGGTTCACCGCCGAAAAACCTCTACCGGTGCGCCTATGGAAAAAATGGCTCAAAGAAAGCTACCAACTTTGCCAGCCAAAATCTAAAGCTTGAATTCAGAAAACGTTCGGCCCGTTCTGTTTTTTTGACAGGATCAACAGGATTGACAGGATATGTGCCGTGTCATCCTGTTGATCCTGTAAATCCTGTCAACGCCGGTAAGGCAGGCCAGTTCCTACCGGGTGAATCCAATCAAACGGCCGGTGGGAACCGGCCCTACCATTAGCCACGATCAGCAACTAACTCGTCCAGTTGGTCTTCGAGCCTCGACCAACTGAAATGATATCCATGTGTCGACAACAACTGAATCAACTCGGAATGACGATCGCAGAAATCATCAGGCAACCGTTCAACCAACTGATGAACTTTGACAATGTACTCCTGAAACTTTGGCTCAAAATCGATTGATGGCATTTTATCCGCAGCAGTAATCAGATTAGAGTAGCAGCGAATGTTGCTGCGAATTTCGGTCAAGATTTCTTTCAACTCGTTCATAGAATTTATTACAATCGACTGCATTCCCACTCACCGCAAAACCAACTCCATCACGACCTCTGCGTCTCAGCGGCTCCGCGTGAGCCTATCCGTCACACCCGGTTTTGTGTCACGAACTCGAACTTCAACTAGCGTACTCGACCATTTCTTCGATCCACGTCTCCCCCCATTGCTCGAACGAATTTGCCAATCCTAGCAAACAATTTTCAGCTTGCCGGTAAACAAACACATCGTCCATACAGAAACATTGAGGCTGTTCATCACGTTGTGCCGATTCGGGAGTCAAATTGATGCCAGCCCAGTCACCAGTCAGATCCACTGCGAAAGGAACCCAAAATGGACGCCAACAATACTCGATCACAAGTTCATCAAAAACCGCTTGTCCAATCATCAGTCGATGATATTTTTGGATCTCCTCAACCGACATCAGCCGCCACACGGAAAATTTCGTATGTCGTTTCATACCGTTGGCCATCAGATACGTTGCCCGAAATTCATCTGGCATTGAAACGCCGATTGCAGCCTCCAGGCTGTCCAACGCCTCGGCTGTAGCGGGCGGATTCAAGCTGTCATCAAAATCAGTGACATATTCCGCACGATTTTCAGCGATCCACTTTTGAATTTCTCCAAGCATTATATTTCGTCCTTTTTCGACGACGTTTCGGCACAATTCCAGCTCAGGGCCAAACAACCATCTCAAGTAAATCAAGTTCCCAACACGTGCTGGCCAAAAAATAACAACAGATCAACAAATAACCACAAAATTCCGTACATCTCCATTTCCCAATTGGACAGGATTTACAGATTGAACAGGACGACACGGCACACATCCTGTCAATCCTGTTGATCCTGTCAAAAAATAACAGTCGAGTATGTTTACAACCAAAGACGGAACTTTTTCAAAACCACAACGTCGCACAACCAACATCCATTTTTGAAACAGCAAAAAAATCAGCCGAGCGAGCTTTTGTCATGCAGCGCACGATTCCCATGTTATTTATCGAAAGTTATAAACAGGCGACAGATTTTTATGTCGATTGGCTTGGGTTTCAGATCGATTGGGAATATCGATATGGACCCGAGTTCCCGGTTTACATGCAAGTGTCTCGTGACGGATTACTCCTACATTTAACGGAACACAAAGGGGACAACCCGCCGGGCATCAAATGTCATGTGGATGTCGACGACATTCAAGCGTTGATCGACGAATGGAATGCAAAACGGCCCGAAGCGAAATTGGCTTTTGAGATTGCACCCTGGAAATCTAAATTGCTGCGATTGATCGATCCGTTTGGCAACGAGTTGGGAATCAACGAAGCGCCAGACGAAGCGTGCTAACAGTAGGGCCGGTTCCTACCGGCCAATCCAAATGAAAAGGCCGGTAGGAACTGGCCCTACCTTACGTTGACAGAATTTACGGGATCAACAGGATGTCCCGAACTGATCCTGTTTAATCATGTTCATCCTGTCAAAAAAACGACATCATAGAACCGGTTCCCACATAACGCTTTCCAAAAAATCCTTACAGCAATCCTTGCTCCTCCAACTGCCGACGGGCAATTGACAACCATCGCAAGCGCGTTTTCAACTCCATGATCGCATTTTCATCAGCGAGATTTAGATAGGGCGCGTCGCTCTGCGACAAATCACGATCGCCCAGCTCCTGCTGGATCAATTTCAATTTCGCTTGAAGTGCCGATTCGATTTCGTCAAACCATTTTGTTCGACGAGATTTTGGCAACCGACCAAGGTACAAAATTCGAGTTCGCACCGGATCGACGGTCAACGTTGCCGATTCTGGAACTGGCGGACCTAACCAACGTTGCAAAGCTGTCTTTCCAGCGGACGTACAACGGTAGTATCGCACCATTCGCTGTCCATCCTGTTGTTCGTAGGACTCCAAATACCCGTTTTTCTCCAGACGTCGCATCATCGGGTAGACCGAACCGGCCGAATCGCTAAAGTGCTTGGCCGGAGATTCGCGAAAACAGGTACGAATAAAATGTGCCGTACAAGGTTGGTGTTTCAAAATATCGCCGATCGCGGCCGCTTCGAGGTCACTCAACAACATCGTCGCTCCCTTTGCCGTTTGAGCTTTTTTCCGAGTCTAATTCACAAAATGGCGGATTCGCAGGGGCCCAAAACCAATTACCAAATCCAGGCAGATCAATTTTTTGGAAAAATTCAAAAAAATGTTGCATGAAAATGGAGCAGAGCTGCAACCATCCAACTAGTACGAAACGTACTAGTTCAACCTTAGGTTTTGACACACCCAAAAACAAGGAAATTTGTCGTGAAAAATTACTCGTTGTTGCTCGCCCTCGTTACTTGCATCGTTCTCACGCCCCACCTGACGGCGCAACAACGTCGACAAATCCGGCGAACCGGTGGTGACACTGCGTCCTATCGATCCATGTCAGTCAAGCAGGATCGATTCGAAATCCCGATCACACTCGCTTCGACTCAAATCCTGATCGATGGCGTCAAAGTAAACGGAAAAGGGCCTTTTCGTTTCATGCTGGACACCGGAGGCATGGGTGGTGGCCGCGTTGACGCTTCACTGGTCAAAAAACTTGACTTGAAACCTACCGGAAAAGTTATGGCGGGCGATGGAACAGGGAGACCCGGGCGAGAAATGCCAACCTTTGAACTCGACTCCCTGGAAATCGCAGGCGCGAAATTCAGCGGACTGAGAGTCTTGTCGCGAGATTACAACAAACATGGTGCAGCCGTGCGAGGCCATATCGATGGAATCATTGGATTTGGGCTTTTTAAAAACCTGTTACTCACGATCGATTATTCCCAACGAAAATTGACGGTCGCCCGAGGTTCACTGCCTCAACCGGACGGCAAGACGGTTTTAAATGCAAAAAACGAGGGCGTCGCGGGAGTCGACGTCCAGATCGCAGGTCAATCTTACAAAGCTCATCTGGACACCGGAGCGATGGGCTGGATCAGTATCTCCGAAGAAATTGCCAAAAAACTGAAATTCGTCAGCGAACCTGTAAAAATTGGCGAAGCGCGAACACTGACCGGTGCTTTTCCAATCAAACGGGCACGCCTCAACGGCATTGCGAAACTCGGCAAACACGAAATCAAAAATCCATACGTCGTCATCGGAGCACCTTTGCGGGGTGTCAACTTTGGTGGTTTTGTTCTTCGCGATTTTGTCGTTACCTACGATCAGAAAAACGATCGTATCAAAGTCGTCCCGGCGAAATCCGTTCGTCCTAGTGGGGCGCCAGCTTCGGCACGACTGGGACGTCAACCAATCACGGTCACGATGGACACCAAAACCGGACATCCCATCGTCCATGCAAAAATCAATGGCAAGGGACCCTTTCCATTTGTGCTCGACACCGGTGCCGGAACTGTGCTACTGAACGACGACCTCGTGAAAGAAATTGGCCTCAAGTCGACTGGGAAGACCAAAATTGGAGACCCGTCGGATCCAAATTCGGTCGATGCAAAAACGTATCAACTGAAAAACATTTCGATCGGCAATGCTCAATTCGAACAGCTCGGCGCAATTAGTTGGAAAGGGTTCCCGCGATCCAAAGTTCGCGGAGTAATCGGCATCACCATGCTCTACGACGCCATTGTCACATTTGATTATCCCAATCATCAGTTACACATTCGCCGCGGTGCGTTGGGACCGGATGCCAAATCGTTTTACTATGACGGGAGCGGTTATTTGACTGTTGATCTGAAATTTGGAAAAAAATCGATCAAGACTCACATCGATTCTGGCAACATGGGCTACCTGATGCTGCCACTTTCAATGGCCAAAGAACTCAAACTGCAATCCAAACCGCGAATCATTGGCCGCGCAAAGTCGATCAACGGAACGTTTGACATTCACCAAGCAACTTTGGATGGCAATTTGAATTTCGCTGGCCAAACTTTTACCAATCCGACCATTCACTTCAATGATCGATTTAATTGGGGAAACATTGGTAGTCGATTCATGAGCGATTATGCCGTGACGATCGACCAAGTCAATCAACGAATCCAACTCAAGAAACCGACGCCGAAAAAACCCAAGAAATAAATTCAAGTAGGGCCGGTTCCCACCGGCCGGTTTTATCGAATTGGCCAGTGGAACCGGCCATACACGATCGGGTGCCACTGGCTCTGCCAGTGAATTGCACATTAACCATGGCATATCGTTCTATTGGATTACTTAGACGTGCACGATCACGGAGTTTCGATCATTAGAGGTAATACCAGTGGCAGAACAAACCGGTGAAGAAATTGTCGAAGGCATTAGACAAAACACTTGCAAAGCCAGTGGCACCCAAAATGAGAAAGTAGGGCCGGTGGGAACCGACCTTACGTCAGGCTGCTCACAAATAGGTTAAAATGTTTTGGCGGGCGAAGTAAAAGGGGTCGGGAGTCTTTTCAGCCAACACAATCCTCTGTTGCAACAAACAATACGGTTTGCAGCGCAGGTCTTCATTGACAAATTGATGAAAAGACTCCCGACCCCTTTTACTTCACGCACACAAACCTGACTCGAAACTGAGAGCCTACAATGAACCAGCTGACACGCCGAGGTGCCATACAAACCATCGGAGCAATTGGTGCTTCGATGACGCTGCCATTATCAACCTTCGGACAAACGCGACTTAGCAAAAAAATCAAATTGGGAATGATCGCGGACCTTCACGGTGGATTGGCCAAAGATGCAGATTCACGTTTGGATGCATTCATTCAAGCGATGTCAAATGAAAACTGCAATGCGCTCGCGCAACTGGGAGATTTTGCCTATCCCAATTCCAAACATCAATCCTATCCCAAAAAAATAAATGCTGCCCATAAAACCGTACTTCACGTGATTGGCAATCACGAATTTGATTTCCGGTTGACTCGAAAAGACTGTTATCGCGCCTGGGGAATCAAAAACAGTTACTATCGATCCGATATTGGTGATTTGAGAATCCTGGTCCTCGACGGCAACGACCGGGGGTCGCCAACACATCGCGGCGGGTACCCATCGTACATCGGCGACAAACAAAAATCGTGGCTCGACGGTGAACTGAAATCATCCGAAAAACCGATCATGATCCTGAGCCATCAACCATTGGCCGGCCGCTCTGCCATTAACAACGCATCGGCAATCCAAAAGATTTTATCGAAGTACAAGGCAAAAATTATTTTGTGTCTCAATGGACACAGCCACCTCGATTCGTTGGTCCAAGTTGGCGGCGTGTCATATCTTCATATCAACTCCGCCTCTTATTTTTGGGTTGGCGGTAAAACCAGGATGGCGTATTACACCGATCCGCTCTATTCAACGGTGACGATTGATCCGGCGGCAGCGACCGTGTCCATAGTTGGCAAGTCGAGCAAATGGAAAGACAAATCGCCGAAAGAGCTGGGATATTTTGATCGAAAAAATGCGCCCTCTGAAAAAATCGTCACCCCGCAAATTCGCAGTCGAAAAATCTCGGCAAAAAAATCGGCTGAGAAAGACAAAAACTAATTCACGCCCAATTACCAAACGATTCGTGATGGCAAACCCGCCGAGAGTTGTTGTGTTCGACGACACAACTCGCAAATTTACAACAAACCTGATCGATCCACCCGTACCCGGCCGCGGCGAGATCGTGGTGAAAGTCGATTGTTGCACCATTTGCGGGAGCGACCTGCATACTGCAACCGGGCGTCGCACAGGACCTTCGCCATCAGTGTTGGGACATGAAATCATCGGCACGATCGTTGACATCGATGATGCAATTCCGCCGCAAGATTACTGGGGCCAATCTCTTCGAGTCGGCCAACGCGTGACTTGGGGACTGGTCGTCAGTTGTGGCCAATGTGCGAATTGCCAAATTGGTTTGGTACAAAAATGCGCATCACTATTTAAATATGGCCACGAAAAATTTGACGGGCAACGATCTACCGGCGGTCTGGCAGATTATTGCACGCTGGTTGCAAACACAACGGTGTTTCCGCTACCAGATGAATTACCCAACGAGGTCACTTGTCCTGCCAATTGCGCGACGGCAACGGTCGCAGCGGCAATTCGAACACTTTCCGAAACGAATCAAATCGCCGCTCGAACCATCCTCATCACGGGCATGGGAATGCTTGGACTAACTGCTTGCGCGATGATTGCCGAGCAAGGCGCCGCTAACATTATCTGTGCCGACACCGATCAACAGCGATTGAATTTGGCAACGGCGTTTGGAGCAACCCATCTGGTATCGGCCACAGATCCTGCTGAATTGACTGCCGCACTGGACTCGTGTTCCAACAAAGGAGTCGACGCGGCATTTGATTTCTCTGGCGTCAACAGCGCTGTCCACACTTGTCTGAACAGTCTCCGTGTTGGTGGAACGGCGATTCTTGCCGGCTCGGTCTTTCCCACCGACCTGCTCGGATTCTCTCCGGAACAAATCGTTCGCCGGATGCTGACCATTCGCGGTATTCACAACTACATTCCCGCTGACCTCGCTAACGCTCTTGAATTCCTGCGTAACCACTCCACCAAATACCCGTTTTCAAAACTGGTCGAACATACTTTCTGCCTGGATGACACCGAACAAGCTTTTCGATACGCGACCGACCACTCACCGGTTCGCGTCGCGGTAATCCCCTGACACTACCACACAGCATTTGCTTCTTCGTCATGATGTTCCGGAATGGCTTTTGAATAATAGACTCCCAAAAAAATTGTGACGATCGTGGAAACCAACGCAACGATGATCGACGTCCAAATGATGAGCTTGAGAAAATCAACCTGTCCGGATACAGCGTTGCGAAAAATCATGACAGCGACGTATCCCAAATAACCGATCGCATCCGCCAAATACATCAGATACCCGATCGTCCCGACATCGCGAAACGCGGCGATCAATCGTTCGAAAACAGTGGTATGAAATGCCACGTACGGGATGTACATTCCCAACCCGATCGTGACCATGAACGTCATCGGAGAAAATACGCCTGCGAGGTGTCCGCCGACCGCAACCAGGACAAGGACAAATCCCACAGCCAACAAAGCGATCGACGACAAAAAAGCCTTGCGATTGTTATGAATCAAGATGATCAGCCCATTGGCCACAACGACGCCAACCATGACCCAAAATTCGGACGTGGCAAAAACTGATGGTTTGTCCCCGACACCTAAATCTCTCCAGATCTCGACTGCAAAATCGTCTCGGATACTTCGCACAATCGTCAGCAGAACGTAAATGGACAACAGAGCCACCAACCCGATGACGTGCTTTCGAAAAAATGCGCGACGTTGGTCATGAAACATCGGCATTCGTGGCGAGCGATGTTTTTCGTCGATTTCGTTCGGCGGTGGAATTTGAGACAACAGCCAAACGAAACCAACCAACGGCACAACGAATATCAGTCCCGTCAAAAACGGCATCCAATACTCGTTCACGCCATAGTCCTGGATCAGGCGGCGCCCCACCGATTTCACAACCCCCGATGAAACGATGAAACTGGCACACAACCCGGCCGACAAAGCTTCAGTAACTCGCCGCCCCTCAAGAAATCCCAAGACTAAACCAAACACCATCCCCAACGGCAAACCGTTGACAAATAGCCAGAGAAAATTCCACGGCGGTGGTGTCAAAGCAAAAAACAGCAACGCCAATTCCGCAATCGCGATCAAACCCAGAATCGAAACAACTCGATACTTG
Organism: Pirellulaceae bacterium; assembly: GCA_028280445.1. Classification (GTDB taxonomy): domain Bacteria; phylum Planctomycetota; class Planctomycetia; order Pirellulales; family Pirellulaceae; genus JANQLU01. The sequence continues at coordinate 100,307 of JANQLU010000072.1, forward strand.
GCCGGCATTTCAGAAACGACTTTGATGCCGACAAATTTGGAAAGCGTATACCCCGTCACTTGGGCAGCCACGAGAACAGTTTTGAAACCAAGCCCCAGCCAAACGGTATCTTCGAATGTTCCCGCTGTAAAAGGCTTGCGAAACGCGTACATGCAGAAATAGGTTCCAAACGCAGCGATAATGCAATACGCCGAAAAAGGAACAGGTCCTGCCGCTAACAATTTATTGCTCAACCAACGTTCGTTTTTTTTGTCGCCCAAAATTGTATTCCTGATCGAACTTGATTCGTGCTGTCTTACGTAGCTCGCACGGTGAAAAACATTGCGTTGCTAATTTTTTTTCATTTGCAAAAAAATTTTGAAACCACGTTTGTGAATTTCCCCACTCATCAAAAAATCGATCGTTCCGATTTGAAGTCTGTGGCAAATGGCTGGATAATAATGCAACCTAACCTTGGACACCATCACAGGAGACAACGATGTCGCGTCGGCTTCAACGAATCGTATTAACGGCCTTTATCGTTTTTTCATGCTTTGCAAACGTGGCGATCACGCAAGGCCAGAATTCGACAAAAGCCACCGACAACAAAATCTCGGAATTCGGCAAATACTCCGGATACTCCAAGCCGCAATTCAAAAAATGGGTGGTGCAATCGCAATACATCAAAATGCGCGACGGCGTCAAATTGGCAATCGATGTCATTCGCCCCTCTCACGACGGTAAAACTCCTGCCGACGTCAAAGTTCCGGTCGTTTGGACCCACTCGCGTTACCACCGCAATCAACAAGCGATGAATCCCCGCAGCAAATCCATGGTCGACAGCCGACCCGATTTGCAGCGCCTGGTCCGACACGGTTACGCCGTCACCACCGTTGGTGTCCGCGGCAGCGGAGTATCGTTTGGACGCTTCGAAGGACTTTTTTCGCCCAACGAAACCAAAGACGCTTATGAAGTCATCGACTGGTTGTCCAAACAACCCTGGTGCGACGGCAACGTGGGCATGTTTGGCGGCTCGTATCTTGGGATGACGCAATACATGGCAGCCAGTCAAAACCATCCGGCGTTGAAAGCCATTTTTCCAGACGTCGCAGGATTTGATTTGTACGATCTGTTGTACCCCGGCGGCGTGTTTCGCGGCGACATGATTCGTCACTGGGATAAATTGACAACGATGCTCGATACCAAAATGACCGCCGTCAAAGTTGACACCGACAAAGATGGAACGATGAAAAAATCCGCCATCGCGGGACACGCAAAAAACTGGAAGGTGTTCGAGGAATACTCAAAAGCCAAATTTCGCGACACCGTTTCCAAAGATCATTCCTGGTCGATCCACAATCCAGCTTCTCGACTGACAGACATCAATCGAGCCAAAGTTCCCGCCTACCACTGGAATGGGTTCCTCGATATTTTTGTCGCCGACGCAACGCTTTGGTATGCCAATTACGCTGGTCCACAAAAAATGGGAATTGGCCCCTGGCCACACGCGGTCTTTCACGATCGACGCTTTATTGCCGAACGTTTTCGATTGATGACGATCGAACAACACCGCTGGTTCGATTACTGGCTCAAAGGAATCGACAACGGGATCATGAAAGAACCTCCGATTCATTACGCGATCCTCGACGAAGGCAAAAAATGGCAGTGGAAAACCGCGAAACAGTGGCCTCCTAAATCGTCAATCGCACAAACGTTTTACTTCTCCGGCAAATCATCAGGTTCCATCAAATCAGTCAACGACGGCTCACTGCATCTCGCGAAACCTGGCGACTCGAACAAGCACTCGAAATACAAAGTGGATTTGACAACAACGACGGGAAAATCGAGTCGCTGGGACAACGCGGTCGGGCAGGGGCCATTGAGATATGGCGACATGTCGGAAAATGATCGCAAATCGCTGACATTTACAACCGATACGCTCAAATACAACGTCACCGCGACCGGTCATCCCATCGCTCATTTGTATGTCAGCAGTTCGGCGGCCGATGGCCATTTCCATGTTCTGCTCGAAGAGGTCGATGAAAATGGTGTTTCGCACTACGTCACCGAGGCCGTCTTGCGTGCATCCAAACGCGATGTCATCAAAGCTCCCTGGAACAATCTGGGACTGCCTTTTCAACGCTGCAACAAGCAAGATAACAAACCGTTGAAGAAAGGCGAAGTCGTACTGCTCCGCATGGACCTGCATCCGATCGCGGTCGTTTTCAACAAAGGGCATCGGATCCGAGTCACCGTGATGTGCGCAGACAAAGACAATACGAAATCACTACCAATTTCAAAAGACGCGGAAGTTTTTGTCCATCACAATTCACAGCACGCGTCAAAACTGATTTTGCCTGTCCAGTCGAAACAGAAAAAATAGTCGCGTTGAGATCAACCGATCAATTAATGTCAAACTGCACTTTGCCGTCGCAATTTCCGGCGGCAAGATTTCCTACCGCCCTCAAAGGTAGTGGGCTAATTTGAGAGTTCCAAACTAAAGGGGACGTGGCCGTTAACTGTGTTCGAAATTCGAGATCACCAGTCGGATTAAATCGACTCGTCGTTCTACACCCAACTTTTTCATGATGGTTTTACGCCGCATCTGGACAGTTCGCGAACAGATATCGAGTTCTTCGGCAATTTCCTTGTTCAGCTTACCGGCGACAGTCCCTTTCAAAATACAAAGCTCTTCGTGATTGAGGCTTGAAAATCGCTTGCGCAAATCATGACGTTTTTGTTTGGCCTGGTGTTTCTCACGCGCCAAACTAACGGCATCGTGAATCTTGGTCCGCAACTCCACGGGTCGATAAGGTTTTTCGAGAAAATCGATCGCCCCTTTTTTAATCGCATCGGCACACATCGCGATGTCCCCATGCCCCGTAATGATGATGATCGGCAGCTGTGAATTGACCGAGATCAAATAATCTTGGAGTTCGATCCCATTCATCCCAGGCATGTGAATGTCGAGGATAACGCAACCCAAGCAATCGGAGTTGTACGCTTGCAAAAACGACTCCGCAGATTCGAAACATCGCGTTTTCAATCGCATCGCACTGATCAATTCGTCCAATGACTCGCGCATCGCATCGTCATCGTCGACAATAAAAATAGTTGGTTCGACGTCTTGCTGTAGTAACATCATTCCCTCGATAAGGTGGTGGGGTTTTCTTGGGGATTTTCACGACGAGATTGACTCGCGAAGTTTGGAGGGCGAGAATTCTGTCGTGGGGAGTGGTTGGAAATCTCAGCCTCGCGTGATGATTGACTGACATTTACCAAATCTAATTCTCCATTATACAACGGAAGCGTAAAATGGAACTCCGTACAGCCATGGGCACCGGAATACCACATCCGACCGTGGTGAGATTCAATGATTGATTTGCTGATCGCTAACCCCATTCCCATGCCATCCGGCTTGGTGGAATAGAACGCGGTAAAGACTTCGCTGACGTGCTCCGGTCCAATGCCAATACCTGAATCGATAATCGTCGCCTCGGCACGGCCGCCTCGCGTCAACAGCTGGATTTCGAGTTTCCGATCTTGATCATTTTGTTCGGACATTGCGTCAATTGCATTGCGAACCAGATTCACAATCACTTGCTGAATTTGAATCGGATCGGCTTTGACGACCACCGCATGGTCTGGAAGCTTGATTGACAAATCAATGTTTTCAAGGCTAATTTCCCGACTGGTCAATGCGACGACTTCGCTGACCAGATCTCTGACATCGACAACGTTGCGAACCGGATCAGATCGTTTTACCAAACTACGGAGATGCCGAATAATTTCGCCGGCTCGATAAGCCTGTTTTTCAATTCGAACAAGCATGGTTTTGAGCCGTTCCAACGAAACATCTTGTCCCGAATTGATCAATTCTTCGATCGCCGACGTGTAATTTCCGATGGCGGCCAGCGGTTGATTGATTTCATGCGCGATTCCGCTGGCCATTTCTCCCATGGTGTACAAACGGCTGACATGCGCCAGGTCGGCCAAAAGCTGCCGTGATTTGTCAGCCGATTTTTTTAACTCGGTGATATCACGACAAACGCCGATGATACCAACAATTTTTCCGTCGGCGTCACGATACGGCGCTTTGTTGGTTTGAAACACGCGCTCTTCGCCGTTTATTGAGACGATCGTCTCCCGAATCACGGGCTCGCGTGTGGCAACCACAATCTCATTTTCTTTTCTGAGTTTGGCCCCTTCTTGTTCATCGTACAGTTGCACGTCCGACTTGCCAATGATTAGTTCCTCGGGCAATCCTAGAGTTTCAGCTCCCGCCGGGTTGATGAGTAAGTACTGGTTTTCCAGGTTTTGCAAATAAACGACATCGGTCGTACCTTCAATAATCGTTCGCAGCAACGTGTGGCTTTCGCGGCGGGCGTCTTCGGCGCGTTTTCGTTCCGAAATATCGTGAACATACGCACACAGATATTCTTCGTTTTCAAACTCCAAATAATTCAACGTAATCTCAACGGGAAACGATGTACCGTCTCGCCGCCGATGAATCGATTCGAAAGTCGACGACTGTGATTGCTGCACGGATTTCCAGACCACCTGCCAGTCTTCGAGGCGGTAGCTGGAGTTAACATCCTGCAATTTTTTCGTCATCAGTTGTTCTGTCGTGTACCCCAAGGAAACACAGGCAGCTTCGTTCACATACAAAAATGTTTGGTCTCGTCGGATCCAAAAAATTGCGGCTCCCGCTTTGTCCACTGCAAACTGGGTCAACCGCAACGCCTGTTCGTTTTGTCTGTCCGCCGTGACGTCCCTGATAAACGAAATCAATGTAGGCGTCCCGTTAATATTGATCTTGCGTGAGCGCAACTCGACCAGCGCTGTTCCGCCTCCTTTTTTCTTGAATGTATATTCCGATGGGTATTCGGCGGCGCCACGATACAAGGCGGCGCCGCGAGTTTCGATTCTTAAACTCTCTTCGTCAACCGTCAGCTGGCCCGTTCTCATTCCCGATAGCTCAGCATTCGAATAACCGGTGATTTCACTCACGACCGGGTTCGCGTACTGGATGCGATGATCCGACAGCACCAATACACCATCGATATGCTTGTCAAACAACAACCGATAAAACTCTTCGCTTCGCCTCAGCGCATCTTCCATTGCCTTGCGCTCAGACAGATCTCGCGCAATCGCAAAAACTCCGGTGGTTTGGCCATGCACATCCCGAATCGGCCCTTTGGTCGTCAAAAACGTCTTTTTCTCGCCTCTGACGGTCATTGTCACTTCGTACGTCATCGTTTCACCCGTGCGGATCACCTGCCGGTCAAACCTTGTCAGTCGGTCCGCCGTCGCGGGGTCAAACAAATCTCGATCGGTCAAACCAACCAGCGCTTCCTTGGGCTTGTCGAACATCGCTGCGCCCGCCTGGTTCATGGTTGTGAAGCGGCCTTGCAAATCCTTGACACAAATCACATCGGACGTCCCATCGGTGATCGAATTCAACACCGACAGGCTTTGTTCCATCGCCTGCTGGGAGCGTTTGCGTTCCAGTTCGACCGCGGCGCGAGCGGCAAAAATCTGCATCGCGGGCAATTTCGTAATATCCGGCGGGAGTTGGTCTTCGTGGAGAACACCCAAGTGCCCAATGACTTCACCTGATGAATCCCGCAACGGCAGCGCAAAATAGCTATCCACGCCGAGTTCAACGAGATCCGAATCGTTCGGGAATAAAGCCTGAATATTCGCTCCGTGATAAACCGTTTTTCCATCAAAAACTTCTTCGCACGGCGTCTCTTTCAATTCGTATTCGAAATTCGGCAATAATTGTTCTTGATTGCAAAATGCGAGAGTGCTAATTCGTGTTGCCGGGCGGTCAACACATTCGGTCACAAAACTGTAGGTGACGTCCAACGCCTGGGAAACACATTTGACAAGTGATTCAAAAAAATCGGCTCCAACATGTTTCGATGTACCGCCGGAAATCGTTCGCAGAATATTTTCGGCATTTTCTCTGGCGGTAACATCGACACAAATCGAGACGAGCCCCGAAATATTCCCATCACTGTCCGTTACGGACGAACAACGTGTTTCCATCCGTGTCTGACCGACAGTGTGAACGACTGGATCGGGTAATCCTCCATCGAGCGCAATCCGTAACGCCCGAATCATGTCCTTTTTTCCTTTAAAAAAATCAAAAATATTCATGCCAACGAATTGCCCGGGAGCAAATCCGACACTGTCAAGTGCACGACCGTCGAACGTTTCAATAACGTGGTCTTTATTGATCGACATCAGGACGATCGGAGCGGACGAAATCGCCAATTTCAAATGTTGCTCACTTTGCCACAAAGCCGCTTCGACTTGGTCCTGCTTTTGTCGGTCGACAACACCACTCTCATTGTTTTCTGCCGCGGAATTCAGCTGAGCGAGTTCGCGAAGCGATCGATACCACAAAGCTCCCGCAGAACTGGTTGCGGCAACAACCAACAACATCATCAACCACTTTCGCAACGGGCTATTAAGGCCAATCACCGGGATTTCATCAAAGGATCCCATTTGCCCCACGACGGCAACCGCACCTAAAAACGCCAAACAAACCGCCAGAATGATCGTAAGTGTCCGAATGAAAGTCGAATCAAAAGCTCGCCAGGCAAAGAAAATCAACGGCACGGCCGTTACCGACGCCACCAGACAACCCAAACTCTCGGCAAAGGTACTGATGAATGAGAATTCCCTGGCCAACATGCATAACAAGACACATAGCCATCCAATGGCCAGGGCAAAAATTATTGTTCGAGCGTATCGTGCCGCCCAAACAGGTCTACTATCCTTGCTGACATTCATAATCCGATTTCTTGGAATGTCGATACGGGTGTCAAAACAAATTGGCTAGGGGGCGACTAACCAGGCGAACGCAAAATCCAGTCAATTGTTTTTTCTCTGCACCTCGTCAATTTCGTATTGGACCTGCCTTTGCGCAATATGATGATCGTTTTTTTGGCCCATCCACCGACGCAAAGCAGACAACACAATTCAAAAAAGTAACCGACGCTGCCCAATGAATCAATAGTTGGAATCGACAAATCGTTCAAAACAACAATCATCGTTCAAAACAACAATCCCCGATTTTCGATCGGAGGCTCAAATTACATCATGACAATCACCCATTCCGGGGTGTTTTAGAAAGTCACTTCAGTATTTTCGCTGCACGGTGTCGTTAAAAAGCATGATGACCCAAACTGGCAACATCATGGATGACGAGCCGGAGGATTCTTGCCGATATTGTGAGTTTCCAGAATTTCTGCGTGATGGTATCGATGCAGCATTGGAATTCGCAACTCCGAGATCGAATCATATTCCATGAGACGGTGATACCGATCCAAGACCCGTCCCGACCAATCCCAAAGATTCAACGCAATCAATTGGTCGTCTTCGAATACCGTTTCGATCGTGATATTCGCTCGAGAAACATGCCACATTGTTGAGCCTGTGTGCCCACGTGATGGACCTTCGGGAGGCGGAAAATCGTCAATCGTATTGACTGACATTCCAGCGGTGATATCTTCGGCTCCCAGATATTCAAGCAATTCAACGACGCGAGCATGCTTCATCCCAAGTTCAATTTTTACGGAAGCATACTTTGACGAAATATAAGCAAGCACCATTGCTGACAGGACCAGCAAAATAATCAATGCTCGTAACGAATATTTCATCGAATCAGAAAAAACGTGTCAAAAACAGTTTGCGTCAACAACATCAATATAACAAAACAACATAGCCGTAGGGCCGGTTCCCACCGGCCGTTTGTTACATCGCCCTCAGCGACCGATACAAGCACGAAGCGCTGGGCGAGTGGTTCGACCGCGCAATACCCCTCGCGTCGTGCTCGGATCCCTTGACGTTGGCCACACGTAAACGGCCAAAATCAGCGAATCAAAAAATAATCTTCGAATAATTTAAATTTTTTTGTCACCGATTCGCGGCGACAAAACACATACTACTAGACGGCCATTGGCCACAACCAATCGTTAACGAGACTCGTTTACAAAAAACGGAGGACGATTTCATGAATATTATCGTCGTTGCCTGGTCATTGTTTCTTTCGTTCATCGCCACTGGATTGACGCTTTCTGAAATTAGTGCCGAACAACCCCACCAAGATAAAAAGACAAACTACGTCGTCGTATCGTTGGTGCCCGCAGACGATCCGTACGATCGCGCAGCGGACCTCCTCGTGCGTCGACATCGGGCAAAAAAAATCCGTGGCAAAGTCAACGAGTTGAACGCAATCTCGACCGCCTTGCAAAAGCAAAAACCCGAATACGTCGCTTTTGTTGTCCGACCCGAATCGATCGATATCAACTTCGCCAATCAAATTCTCAAAATGGCAACAAAAATCGATGACGATCCGTTTGTCGATTTCGCTTATGGCATCATCTCCGGACGAAATGCGGACGCGGCGCTCCAACTGGTCAAAGCGTCAAACCCGGAAGCCGAAAAAAGAAAACCGACAATCTCTCAGTTTGGTGTCGCCGGAAAAACGTTTCCAAAATCCATGAAACAAAAATCAGTTTGGCCATTGCGAAAGGGGTCCGTCCCAATCACTTCGTGTCTCTCTCGGGGCGCAACCGACGAAACACGTGATTCAACGTTTATCAAGGAAACCCTCCCGACACTGGACGAATCGCCAATCTTGCTTTTGGCATCTCACGGTTATCCCGATGGCCTGGTCGGCGGACCCAAAGCCGTTGATATTCGCGGCCGCAATTTTCAAGGCACTGTGGCATTGAACATCGCCTGTTATACCGGTGTGACAAAATACTGGTTTGAAAACGACTGGAAATCTCGCACGGTCAAAAAACGCGAGGTCAAGCCTGAGGAAAGTTTCTGTTTGCAAATGTTGGATAACGGTGTCGCCGCCTACATGGCCTATGTTTGCCCTCGCCCCGCCGGCCCGACCATGATGGGTGATGCCATGCTCCTCGCTTCGTCCGGTCAAACGGTCGGTGAATACTGGCGTCAGCATTTAAACAGCGTCGTTCTTGCCCACCTGTTGTCAGGATCGGACGAAGTCGCAACCAAACCCGTTGCTGATGGACAAGCGGTCGAGACCAACATGACTCCCGCCAAAATCGTTCTGACCATGTCCACCGGTGGCGTGCTGTTTGGCGATCCTACCTATCAACCTTTCGAAGCGAAACCAGATTCGGATCCACGTTTGTGTACCGTTACATCAAAAGACAATCGGTATCGTGCCCAAGCCAAAGTGACAACATCCTTGTTTCACTTCTATGCAGGAGAGCCCCTCAATTATTGGAACGAACGTCGACCAGCATTTCGTCTCGAAACAACAGTCAAAATCAACGAAGCAAATATCGACGACGTTCGGCTCGTCGAATCCAGCATGGGCGACGTCAGTTATCGATTGGTGGCAGCCGTCGAAAAACATCGCGGTCAAAACCTGGTTCGGGTCAAAGCCACATTTGAACGACCGCAAAAAATGGACAAACTTCGAGCACTCATGAAAAACGGTTTGTCAGGAACATTTGAGATTACAACCGGTTCCAAAGGCAAAGCGGATCGCCCGCAGAAAATTGTTCGCCACAAAGTGTCACGATAACTCCTTGTCGAACCAATCCACCGTGCATGAAACAATGTGAAAACATTTGACATTGTTTGTGTGCACCTATGGCAACATACGTTAACAAACAAGGCAAAGAACAAACCGTGTTGTTACAAGCCGAAACCGGTTCAATGGGCCTGGATCACTATGGAATCTACGGTACGTTTGGCAACGACTCGTTCGGTTTTAAACACGTCCAAGGAAACCAAATCAAAAACATCGAATCGCTCACCAAACCCAAAAATGATTGTGCCAACGATCTGCCGGTGCGTGACAATGCTGTAATTGAATTAACAAACAAAAGCCATCTGAAAAATCGTATAGAGCCGCCAGTGAAGATGATATAATCACGACAGCTAACGAAATTCAAGTCGTCACAGTAGCTGGAGAGATTCGTGTTTTCAAAAATATTAACAGGATTGTTGATCGTCGCGGTACTGGCCCCCGTAGCGCATGCGTGCACTGCCTTTGTTGTTTATCGCAACGGTTTGGCGCTGGCTGGCAACAACGAAGATTTTTGGCTGACCGACACCAAAATCTGGTATGTCCCAAAGCAAGGCAGCAAACGAGGTGTCGCCGGAAAACTGGGCCGTGTCTATTTCGGATTTGACAATTTCTACCCGCAAGGTGGAATGAATGAAGCTGGGCTGTTTTTTGATGGGTTTGCCACCTCCAAAAACACAATCAAAAAATCAAAAGGCAAACCGCGGTTTGACGGCAACATCACCGATTATGTGATGGCCAACTGCAAAACCGTTGCCGAAGTCGTCGAGGTATTCAAAAAATATGATCTCTCGTTTCTCTCCAACGCCATGCTGATGTTCGCCGACCAGCATGGCGATTCTGTCATTATCGAAGGAGATGAATTTCTGCGAATCAAAGGAGACCATCAGGTCGTTACCAATTTTTATCAATCGTTGACACCGGCGGACAAATGTAATTGTGCACGCTACAAAGCGGCTATCAAAGCGTTGGGAAAAGGCGACCGAGCTTCCGTCGAAGCTTGCCGCGACATTTTGGCCACCACGCGTCAAAACGGACGAGCCCCGACACAGTATTCCAATGTTTACGATTTGAAAAAAGGCTTGATTTACCTGTATCATTTTCACAATTTTGATGAAGTCGTCTGCATCGATCTCAAACGGGAACTCAAAAAGGGCGCTCACGAAATCGACTTGCCGTCGCTATTCTCCAAAAACAAACGATTCGATGCATTCAAAACAAAACGCAAGCAAGACATTCTCAAGCAAACCAAAGCGCGAATGGCAAAAGATATCAAGCCAGATACCTTTAAACAGTTCGCGGGAACGTACGCATTCGATGTTGGACAGGCCAAAAAAATCACAGCAAAGTTTGTTTTGAAAGGCGAGCAATTTTACGTCGTGTCGCCAACCAACAACAAACAGGAAAGAATTTATCCCGAGTCCAAAGACTTGTTCTTCCGCATCGGAGATTATGGTTTGCAAAGGTACCGATTTCGCAGGAACAGCGAACAACAAATCAGCGGTGTAACCATCAGTTTCATGGGCCGCACCTATCGCGGCACCAAACAAAACTAACATCGACACAAACATACCTGTCTGACTTTTTTGACATGAACTTGTTTTGACAGGATCAACAGGATTTTACAGGATCAATTACCCACCATCCTGTTCATCCTGTAAATCCTGTCTAAAAACAATCGCACCAAAAACTTGACCTGTTCACACAGTTTGTCAAAATGTAGTCCCATCACATCTTCTAATCCCATCAACACCCCTTCACATCAAAATGAAAGACAAGCAATTGTCAGAAAAGGTCATTGGTGCGGCCTTTGACGTATACAACCAACTTGGTTTTGGATTTCTGGAATCCGTGTATGAAAAAGCTCTTTCGATCGAACTCAACAAAATAGAAATTGCCCACCAAATCAAATCGCCAATTGAGGTTTACTACCACCAACAAATCGTTGGCCAGTTCATCTGCGATCTACTAGTGGAACAATCTTTAATCTTAGAAATCAAATCGGTGACTCAATTGCTAGTCGCCCACGAAGTTCAACTTGTCAACTATCTAACAGCAACAAAAACCAACATTGGATTGTTAATCAACTTGGCCCAATAAAGGTTGACATCAAACGAAAATTTCGAAACTTCAAACCAAATTAGATTGGGCTCAAAATAGCATTTACATGGCTAACGAATAATCTTTTTTGACAGGATCAACAGGGTTTTACAGGATCATTTACACGCCATCCTGTTCATCCTGTAAATCCTGTCTAAAAACGAGCACACCAAACAGCACACCACTGCATTTTTGAGTAAAATGCTGAACGAACAAAAAAAGGTTGAGAGATCTGGAGCCAGTGTGATGTCAACAATCAACAAGCGCATTCCAAGGCGCGATATTTTACGCTTTGCAGCGGGCGGGACATTGGCAACGGGGATGGCTTGCGCCGACCGATTGTCGACTCTTGTGGCTGCGGAAAAACCACATTGGCTGAACGAACGGCTTGCCTTTGGCGGTATTGGCTTGCGTTACCAGGGTTCAGTCGATCTGCAAGTTGCCAATCAATTCGGCGACGTCATTGCCGTTTGTGATGTCGACAAAAATGTTCGAGATCAAGCCAAAGCGAGTTTTGGCAGCCGCCCCAAATCTTACCAGCGATATCAAGATTTGTTGGCCAACAAAAATATTGACGCCGTAATCATCGGCACTCCTGATCATTGGCACGTCAAAATTGCGGCAGATGCACTACGCGCCGGCAAAAATGTGTACGTCGAAAAACCTTTGACATTGACCGTCGCCGAAGGAAAATTTCTTCGGCGCGTTGTAAAAGAAACCGGCAAAGTTCTGCAAGTTGGTTCCTGGCAGCGGAGCGATTCACGATTTCGTTTAGCCGTCGAGATGGTTCGTGCCGGCCGAATTGGCAAACTCAAAAAAGTCGAAGTTGTTTTGGGGAAAAACAAAACAGGTGGACCGTTTGAGTATCGCAAAATTCCTGGCTCGCTCGATTGGAACTTCTGGCAAGGCCAAGCGCCACAGCGACGATACCTTGAGGAACGTTGTCACTATACGTTCCGCTGGTGGTTGGAATATTCCGGCGGGCAAATGACCGATTGGGGCTGCCATCACGTTGATATCGCTCAATGGGCGATCGATTCGCTGCCGGTTCGCATTCAGGGCAAAGCGAAATGGCCCAAGCCGGATTCGCGTAGCTTCAATGTGCCCATCGACTTTTTTGTCGAGTATGAATTTGCCAGCGGGGTCAAGATGACGGTAGCTGACAGCGGTCGCAATGGAATCATGTTTACGGGTGAGCGAGGTCGAATTTTCGTCAACCGCGGAACGATTGCAGGAAAACCGATCGAAGAACTTGCCAAACGCCCGTTACCGAGAAAAGACTTTCAACTATACCCGTTCGATAATTTGAAACGGCCTGAACGCGCAGGGAAACTCGAAAGCATCGTCAACCATTTTGGTAATTTTGTCGACTGCATCGCCCGTGACAAACTTCCGATTTCCGACTTGGAAAGCCAACACCGTTCTACCACCACTTGCCATTTGGGAAATATCGCATTGCGGCAAAAACGCGTTCTTCATTGGGATGCGGCCAAAGAAAAATTCAATCGCGACGTGGAATCGGATAAACTGCTGGAACGCGAACAGCGTAAAGGTTTCGAAGTCAATTAATAAAGAGAAAAAAGGTCAGCGATGCACAGCTTAGCGATCTCTCGTCGACAGTTTACTCATGTCTTGGCCGGTTCGGTTTGCGCCGCTGCAACTTTGACGACGGGTCGCAGCTCGACCTCTGCCCAGGAAAAACAAGACAAACAAAAAAAATGGCGGCCCAAATACATGTTAGCTTCGTGCATGTACGGCTATGAAAAAATCGACAAAATTTTACCCGAGGTCTCCAAAGTCGGCGCCACCGCCATCGATATATGGCCCAAGGTCCACGGTAATCAACGTGAACAAGTCGACGAAATCGGAGTCGACAAATTTGCAGAACTGCTGCGAAAGCACAACGTAACACTGGGCTGCATCACGCAATACAAACTTGGCCCATTTGGCCTGAAAAACGAGATTGAGTTTGCAAAAAAACTGGGTTGCCAAACCATCGTGACCGGCGCACGGGGCAGGGCGGGGCTCAAAGGCAATGATTTGAAAAAAGAGATCCGCACTTTTCTGGAAAAACTGAAACCGCATGTCGAACATGCAGAAAAAAATAATGTGACGATCGCCATCGAGAATCATGGCAACAGTTTGATCGAATCGGCGGAATCCATGAAACGATTTGCTGACATGAATCGATCCAAGCATCTTGCGATCGCATTTGCCCCCTATCATTTGCCGCAAAAAGAAAAATTGATGGTGGAGTTGATCAACGAGTTTTGCGATTCGATCGCTGTATTCTACGCCTGGCAACACGGCAAAGGCTGTAAGAAAAAAATGCCCAAAGAGGATGAATTGCTACAAATGCCAGGACGAGGCAAACTCGATTTTAAACCGATTGTCGCGGCGCTCGCCAAACAAAAATACCAGGGCTGGGTCGAGATCTTCATGCATCCAGTGCCACGCGGCATCCCCATTTTGAAATCGGTCGACCAGGTCACCGAGGAAATCAATCGAGCCCGCAAGTATTTAGCTAAATTCCCGTAGGGCCGGTTCCCATCGGCCTCAATGCAACTTGTTGTTGCGCCAGTTCACCGCTCAATCGTTCTTTTCTGAAGGCGTCCGTTCTAATCCGCCTAACATCTGCGAGCTAGCAAATCCGCCAATTTATGGCAACTTTGCCGGTTTTTCTGATTAGTGAAAATTGCCGATCCGATAACCAGTGATAGACGAAGTAGAAAATTCCGACCCAACGATGAACCAATGTCATTTACGAAATGGGTGCGCGCGATGTATCGCAAAACTTTGTCAACGATATGCTTGTTCTCCATGCTGGTTTGCACGTGCCAGGCACAACAACAAGTTGCATTCTCAGAACACACTCCGATTCAAACTCCGATGGAAGCCCGATTGACCGCTTTGGAAAACGAGGTGGAGCAATTACGAGGATCGCACGGACAGCAAGGCAGTGAATTCCTGGACACCAATTCGGTCTGTGGCTTTAATTGCCAATGCTGTCCCCAACGCCGTCTCGAAGTCGGCGCGGAAATCGTCTTCCTGGAACCACATTCAACGACGGGTCTCGGCCCCAGCGGAATCGCATTTTTTCCCTCAATCGATTTACAGCCGAGTTGGCGAACCTGGGCTGGAATTTCGAATCCAAATGGCATCGGATTTCGCGGTCGCTACTGGGAATTCGATCAGTTCATGCCCAACACCTTGAACGCCTTTACCTATAGCTTGGACGTTTTCGTTGTTGATCTGGAAACCACTTTCAGCAAACAAATTGGAGATTGGAGCGTTCTCGTATCGGGCGGACTTCGCCACGTCGAATTTCGCGAAGATCGATTTGGACTTACCAATGCGTTTGTTAACACAAATCTGACCGGAATCGTTGTGGGCGGTGAACTTTCTCGTCCTCTCACTCCCTGGTTGAGCACGTTTGGTGTTGTCAGAGCTGCCAATGTCTACGGCGAAATGAGTGGCGAAATTCCGACTGGGTTTATTGTCGTCTTTGACAGCGTTCACTCGATGATGTGGGAAACACAACTTGGCGTCGAGATCACTCGGAAAACTCGGTTTGGACAAATCCGATTGCGCAGCGGCGTCGAAGCTCAGCATTGGGACGATATCACCTACAAATTTGCCGGTGGTGGGGCTCGGACTCACGAATCGATTGGGTTGTTTGGTCTCTTCGCAGGCTTAACCATCTCGCGTTAGCCAGATCGCATGCTCACAAATCAATGCAACCTGACAAAAAATTCGCCAATCAAAACAACCCAATAGGAATTGAGACAGGACGAACATGATCAGCAGGATATGACTACACCATCCTGTCGATCCTGTTCATCCTGTCCATTTCAAAATCCTCAGCCCCACAATCAAACAGGCAACATTCCTTTTCCTTGTCCTGAACACGAGTTAACACTTATCCGTAGTTCAACCCTTGTTTTTTGATTGCGCTTCCAGCTTCATCTTTTTCAGTACTTGTCGACTTGGAGCGAGTTGCTTGATCAGATAGGTACTTGGATTGTCCACGTTTTCGTTGATCGATTGCAAATATTCAGCAGCCGCTCAGCTTTTTCCAACTCACCGACTTTCGCGGACGAGAAAGCGAAACGTTCGTCATGGCGGTTTTGTTTGTAATAGTCGTATCCCAGATTGCGAATTGCCTTGAGCGTCAAGGTATTTATCTTGTTTCAATCGCAATAGATAGGCAGTCGCTAACTGACGCATCTGAGTCGTCATTCTACCTCCTGGATCACCTAGCACGACAATCTGTTTGGATTGCTGATTGCGCCATTGATCAAGATCCTGTCCGGTCAGGGCGAAAAACGACAATGCATGTGCGAATCTGCACACAGGTCCTGCGCCAGGTAACTATGCGTGCGGCATGACATGGTAAGACACCCAGTTAAACAATCTGGTACGGGAACATTTACAAAGGCATAACGTTTGCAACAGTAAATCGTGCAAACGCAAGAACGACATCAGTTGGGACAATGTGATGCGAGCATCCAATTGAATGAACACCAAGCTTGATACCAAAGAAACTATCAAAAAAGAGGCCCGAATCGTCTTTCGCGCTAGCGGATTGACCAAAATCTATCACATGGGCGAAGTCGAAGTCCACGCACTCCGGGGAGTTGCTTTGGACCTTTACGAAGGTGAGTTTATTGTCATCCTCGGCGCGTCGGGTAGCGGCAAATCGACGCTGCTCAACATCATTGGTGGATTGGACATTCCAACAGCAGGAAGTGTTTCCTACCTGGATCATGATTTGACTGCTTCAAACGAAAGTGAATTGACACGATTCCGTCGGGAACACGTTGGTTTCATATTTCAGTTTTACAACCTGGTCGCTGGGCTGACGGCAGTTCAAAACGTCGCACTGGTGACAGACATTGCCCAAAACCCGATGAAAGCAGTCGAAGCATTGCGTTTGGTCGATCTTGACGACCGCCGAGACCATTATCCGTCACAACTTTCAGGTGGTGAGCAGCAGCGCGTGGCCATTGCGCGAGCCATTGGCAAGCGACCGGACGTTTTGCTCTGCGATGAGCCAACCGGTGCGCTCGATGTGAAAACCGGGATCATTGTCCTCGAAGCGATCGCGCGGATTAATCGTGAGCTTGGAACGTTGACAGTCGTCATCACCCACAACGCGTCAATTGCCGACATGGCGGATCGCGTGATTTATCTTTCGGACGGTCAAATCAGCAGGATCGTTTGTAACGAAAACAAGAAACAGGCTTCTGAGTTGGTTTGGTAAACGAAAGGAATCGATATGAGACCACTGAACCAACTTTTGCTCTCTGACATGCGGAGGATGTGGCGGCAATGTCTGGCAATCACGATTCTGATGGCCTGTGGAATTGCGACATTCGTCATGTCGACCAGCACCATGCGGTCGTTAGAAAAGAGCATGGACAAATACTACGACGACTATCATTTCGCGGATGTGTTCGCGCAATTGACTCGCGCTCCGAATCGACTGTCTGATCGACTTGCCGAGATTCCCGGCGTGCAACGCGTCCAAACACGCATTGTCCGTTCGGTGATCTTTGACATTTCTGACATGGTTGAACCCGCTTCTGGGAAGCTCGTTTCCATCGATCGTGACTCGGAAAACAGCCTCAACGGTGTGGGCGTTTTACGTGGCCGATTGCCAAATCCGCTGGGCCGAACCGAAGTCTTGGTCAGTGAACCTTTTGCAACTGCCCACAATTTCGCGCCAGGCGATCAATTGGAAGTGATCATGGGCGGTCGCAAAGAGAAATTGCATATCGTTGGAATCGCCATGTCACCGGAATTCATCTATGCCGTGCAACCTGGTCTGATGATTACGGACCATCGACGGTATGGGATCCTCTGGATGCCACGTCGCCAAATGGAAGCCGCATTTAACATGGAAGGCGCTTTCAACGATGTCGTGTTGACGCTTCAATCGAATGCAAATGAAAAAGACGTTATCTATCAAGTCGACCGCCTGACCGAACCGTACGGCGGGATTGGAGCAACGGATCGTTCAGATCAAGCTTCGCATCATCGCGTGGCAGATGAGATGCACCAGATCGGCAGCATGGCTTTCATAACACCGTCAATTTTTCTGGCCGTTTCGACATTCTTGTTCAACATCGTCCTTTCGCGAATGGTGCATCATCAAAAGGAACAGATCGCTACTCTGCGGGCGTTTGGCTACGATCGTCATGAGATCGGTTTTTACTACATCAAATTTGTATTCATTCTTGTTTCGGCCGGGGCGGTGGTTGGTTGCCTTGTTGGAACGCGATTGTCGTGGTGGATGACTGATTTGTACGTTCGATTTTTCAAGTTCCCAATCGTTGTTCGGGAATTCGCAAGCTTCGAAGCGACAATAGCTGTGTTGATTGGTTTCGCATCCGCGATCCTGGGCAGCATTTTTGCGATTCGCCGCGCGGTAAACCTTCCCGCCGCCGTCGCCATGCGGCCCGAACCTCCGCATTCATTTCATCGTTCGATCCTGGAACGAATGGGACTGAAGAGATTCCTTTCACCGCTGGGCAGGATGATCATTCGCCGTCTGCAAGCCAATCGTCGTGCTACGATTTTGTCTGTTTTAGGCATGGCGTTGGGGTTGGCTGTTGTTGTGCTGGGTTCATTTTTCGAAGATACAATCGATTACGTCATGGACGTGCAATTTCAACGGTCCCAACGCCAGGACGTGATGCTGACCTTCAACGAAACGGTTTCGATTGCGGCATTGCATGACGTCGAGCATTTACCTGGCGTGGTATTGGCCGAGCCGTTTCGAAGTGTTCCGGTACAACTAATCCATGGAAGTCGCGAACATCGAGTCGGCATTATGGGGCTGGAAGCGGAGCCGAAACTTTTCCGCGTGATGGATGATACGGAAACGCCGATTCTTTTGCCGCCGCGCGGTGGGCTGACCATTTCAGAAAAACTGGCTGAAATTTTGGAAATCGAAACTGGGCAAACGTTGACGGTCAATGTCCTCGAAGGAAAACGTGGCACGTATCAAATCAATGTCGCCGCGATTTTTCCGGATTACACCGACCCCGGTGCGTACATAAATCGTCAGGAGTTGCATCGCATGTTGGGCGAAGGTGAACGACTGTCAGGTGCTTTTTTACTGGCCGATCCAGCGCGAATGGATGAAATGTATGCAAGTGTCAAACAAACGCCGGCCGTTGCTGGAGTGCTGGACAAAAACGCCGCCTTGGCGGATTTCAAAGAACAAATTTCGGCCAACACCTACGTGATGCGATTCATTAATGCGGTTTTCGCTTTTATCATTTCATTTGGAGTGATTTACAATTGCGCGTTAATTACGCTGGCCGAGCGTAGTCGGGATCTGGCTACCATGCGGATTATGGGATTCCGCAAACTCGAGGTCTCTTACATCCTGTTGGGCGAACTGGCAATCATCACATTACTTGCCATTCCCGTTGGTCTGCCTATCGGTTACGGGTTCGCCTGGTTGGCCACAGTGGCCTTGGATACTGAAACGCACCGATTCCCTTTGGCCGTCAGCCATTACACGTTTGCCTATTCGACCTGTGTAATTCTGGCAACCGCGATCGCATCATCGCTGTATGTGCGGCGGAAATTGGACAACATAGATTTAATCGCTGTTATGAAAGTGAAAGAGTGATGAAAAAGATTCTCTCAAAGATTCCTTGGATCGTTGTCGCCGCGGGACTCGTTGCGTTACTGCTGTATGGTTTTTGGCCCAAACCTGTCGAGGTCGACATCGTCGAAGTCGCTCAAGGTTCGCTCGAAGTAACCATTAACGATGATGGTGAAACGCGGATCCGTGAAAAATACATCGTCTCGGCACCGGTTGCTGGAAAAATGTTGCGCATTCAACTCCACGCCGGTGACACCGTCGACCAAAATTCCACCGAACTACTGCGGATCGAGCCCAGTGATCCCGGATTACTCGACGCGCGAACGCGGGCGGAATACGAGGCGCGCGTGCGTGCGGGACAAGCCGCTGTTGAACAAACGCAAGCGACTGTTCGTCGGGCCAAAGAGCAACTTGAACTTGCTGACCATGATTACGTCCGCGCAAAACGATTGATCAAATCGCGATCCATTTCACGTAGTGAATTTGACTCTTATGAGCATCGTCAGCACATCGCCAAAGCCGACTTGAATTCGGCGCAGTCGGCAGTCAAAGTCGCGCAGTTCGAATTGGAAATGGCGCAAGCGGCTTTGTCGCGGTTTAATTCAAATGAAAACGGAGAATCCAACAAGCCAGTTCGATTGGTTTCGCCAATCAACGGAAAAATACTTCGCGTTTTCCATGAAGACTCCCGCGTTGTCACGCCAGGCATGTCGCTCATGGAACTGGGTGATCCGTCAGATCTGGAAATTGAAATCGACGTTTTGTCGACTGATGCAGTCAAGATGAAACTTGGCGACAAAGTCTACATCGATCACTGGGGCGGCCCGAATCCGCTTACTGCAGTCGTTCGATTGATCGAACCGTCTGCGTTCCTGAAGATTTCCGCGCTCGGCGTCGAGGAAAAACGAGTCAACGTAATCGCGGATTTTGCGGATCCATTTTGCGAACGCGAAACACTGGGTGACGGGTTTCGCATCGAAGCTCGGATTGTCATTTCGGCGACAGCTGAGGA
Organism: Pirellulaceae bacterium; assembly: GCA_028280445.1. Classification (GTDB taxonomy): domain Bacteria; phylum Planctomycetota; class Planctomycetia; order Pirellulales; family Pirellulaceae; genus JANQLU01. The sequence continues at coordinate 120,605 of JANQLU010000072.1, forward strand.
TTCACTCAAAGTCGCTTCAGGCGCCCTGTTCCGAAGCGGCGACCAATGGTTCGTGTTTCGCGTTGGGACCGACGACACCATCGAAAAATGTGAAGTCGAACCGGGACAAACTAACGGTCTTGAGACTGAAATTAAATCTGGCCTTTCCCTTGGCGATCGAGTTGTCCTGCATCCAACGGACAAAGTCCGTGACGGTGTTGTTGTGAAACAGAACGAATAACTCGCTACAGCCTGGGCCAATCGGATTCAATCCAGAATTGAGTTATTGGCTCTTAATCAGACAGATTCGGCCAATTGTCCGATCAGTCCAGAGGCTTGCCGGGATCGAGAACTAGCAAATCGAGAAGCGCTTTCGACGAGGTGTGAAGTTGAAAGGCCACCTGACTGATCTCAACTCGATTAATGTCATGGATCCACCAACTGATCAATCCAATTGAAGATCCGGCGATTTGTTTTGACAACAGCGTAACCGAGAACGGAGTATTTGGGCGCAACATCAAATCATTTTCGATTCGCTCGCATATTTTGTTGGCGAGCATTTCGATCACTACCTCAACAATTGGAAATGAAAGGCATGACTTACACAGCGATTCAACTTCAACAAAATGTGCAAGCAGTCTCTCAAGCTTGGCGGCCGAATCCGCCTCAAATCCTGCCTCCGCAATTTGGCTTACGACACCTGACAAGCTGGACCGGAGAAGATCATCCTTGCTGCGAAAATGTTTGTAAAAGGTCGAGCGAGCGACATCTGCGTTGTTTGCAATATCAGGTACGTGAATCTCAGAATACGGTCGCTGTAAAATCAGCTTGCGAAAGGCTTGATTGATGGCCGCACGAGACTTGGCAATTTTGACTTGTTTCTGGTTTTCAAGCATATGGTACCGGGATGACCTCATGATCAGAGCGGTTAATCAGCATGTCGCACGGGGGGGAGTCATCGCGTTAATTCCAACCAATCGTTTGGTTTTATTGGTTTTTATTTTGTCAATTATTTGAACTGAAAAGGAATCGGATATTCAGCGCAGAACAGGAATCGGACAAATCGCTTGTTTTGTCCATATTCAGGTTCACACTTCGAATATCGTTGAAAACCGTCTGCCTGATATTAGACTCTTCGAATGCGCATATCCTATTATACTTGGTTGAAAATGGACAAAATCGTTACCTCACTGATGCTTTCGACAGTCGTACTTTGGTTGGGTTGCAGCAAAAACCCGACAAATGAACATGCAAACAACTCTTTGTCTGATGACATAGCAAACAATCAGGAAAAAACTCCACACCAAGGTACTAAAGGTCCGTCGTCATTTGGCTCGAATGGACTGCCAGCTGAAATGCTGAGTTACATCAAACCATTCGCGGAAACAAACAATTTCCAAGGATCAATTTTGGTTGCTCGCGATGGACAAATCATCTTTGAAACAGGCATTGGGTACGCCGATCGAGATAAAAAAAAGCAAAACCACTTGGATACGAAATTCCATCTTGCTTCGGTATCGCGAGTGATCACATCGTGTGCGATCTTGCTGCTCGAGCAACATGGCAAATTGCAAACAGATGACCCCATAGCAAAACACCTACCCAATTGGCCTCGTGGTGACGAAATAACCATTCATCATTTGCTGACTCTGTCGTCCGGGATCCCGAACATCAACACGCTTCCCGGATACTTTATTTGGTCGAAATCCAAGCAAACGCCCGAGTCGCTGTGTTCCAAATTTCGTGATCTGCCGCTGGAATTTGAGCCAGGCACCAAGTCCGTGCACAGCAACTCGAATTACAACGTCCTTGCGCTGATTATCGAGAAAGTTTCCGGACAGCCATTTGGCAAATTCCTGAAAACGGAGATCTTTGATCCCCTGAAAATGCATGATACCGCGCACGATGATCATTCGGGTAAAAAACGGCTGTCCAACGAGGCACTTGGTTATCGGCCCACCGGCAAATTTGACGTGATCGAGATGGAGACGCCCGATTGGACGGTCAAAACAGGCAATGGATCAATTTATTCGACCGCTCGCGATTTGTTGAAGCTTGATCAGATGCTGGCTAACAAAACTCTTCTGCAGGCACAAGCGATCGAGAAATTGTTTAAGGAATACTATCCCCAAAACGGATACGGATGGTTCGTCGGTCAGGACTCCGGTTCACTTGTCGCAAATATCTCAGGCCGAAGTCCTGGATTTAGCGCATTTTGGATTCGGTCAGTTAACGAAAATGTGACGGTGATTGTACTGGCCAATTTGTATAGCAGCGCGACGATTCAAATTGGCCGCGCCCTGTTCGCTCTGGCTTGTGGAAAAAATGTGAAGCCGTTGCAGTTCGGTGAAATTGAGGCAGAGCAAACCGACCTGGCTGCCATCGAGGGAACATATCAATTCGGCCCAGAATTTTATCGCCCCAACGGCCGCGTCACCTTTGAAGTATCAGGGCGTGACCTATTTGACCGTCGCGGTGCCTGGTTAATACCGGCTGGCAAACACAAATTTATCCATCGAATCTATTGGTCTCAGTTGGAATTTTTTCGAGACAAACATGGAAAATTCGTCAAAGTAAAATACGACGACTATCTAGGTGTTCGGATCAAATAGTTGTTTGCCCTTGGCCGTCGTGGCGAATCGCGTTGGATGATCGAAGCAAGGCAGACGACCGTACGAGAAATTGTTACGCGAGTTACATTCGCTGCCATTGATTTGAGCAACCAGTTGAGCGGTGACGCACATCGTGCACTTACGGAATTCGCTTTTAATTCGCCTATCGTGTTTGGCACAGCAAGTGCATCACTTTTTTTGTCTGTCTTATTGGCAAAAACAGGAGGCGTACCATGAAAGGTGCCATTTTCTACACGGGTAAGCGCGGAAGTACTGCGCAATATGCTCAGTGGATCGGCCAGGCAACCGGTTTGCCGGTATTCGACGCAAACAACACGCAGGCCGACCCAGCCGAATACGATTTCCTGATTCTCGGTTGCTCGGTGATCTTGATGAGAATGACGATTCGAAAATGGGTTCGAGCCAATTGGGATGCAATCAAACAGAAACCAACGTTGCTGTTTTCGGTATCCGGGGTCACTGCCGATGACCCGCTTCTTCAAAAGTGGCTAGATGCGAGCTATCCCGATGAATTGGTCAAGCAGTCACCCCACTTCGGGCTCGGCGGTCGGTTGGATTTGAGCAAGTTAAATTGGTGGATGAAGATATTCATGAGAATAGGTGCATATACCAAACCAACGGCGGAAAAGAAACGCGATATGTTGGAAGGTTTCGACCGTGTCGATAAGGCCAGCATCGCTCCGATCGTCGAGTGGGCCAACACATTGAAAGCAAAAACGATTCCAATCGAAGCTGGTTAAGAGGTTCTAAATGGCATGAAGATCCTCGTCTATGGTGCCATTCCAAATAGTCGTCGGCTACCATCGGCCTAACGATACCGGTTTTGATTTACAGTTTTCTTGTTGCTTTTCTACGCCGAGATCCGCAATCGGTCGAATGTTTGTCCGAATAGGCCGTTGACATTGCACCAATTATCGTAAAAATACGATAATAGTTTCAGATGGATTATAACTGCCAAGGTGTTTTGCAATGATTGATCATGCCACTTTACACCACACCGTCCTCACACATATCATCGAACATGGTTTTGCTCCAGAAGTTGAGCGATTGTCATACTTGCTCGACGAGACAATCGAATCGGTAACCAAAGCACTGTTTGAATTGCAAGAATACCGCGGAGTGGTTCTTCACTCCAATACTCCAAAGATTTGGGTCATGCATCCTTTTTCGCTAGCTCCCACCTCTTTTTGGGTACAATCCAAACGGGGTTCTTGGTGGGGAAACTGTGCTTGGTGTTCACTAGGAATTGCAGCTTTGCTGAAGGAAGACATAGTCATAACAACTTCTCTAGGTGCACATGGTAAACACATCGAGGTGGAGGTTGTGGATGGGAAATTGGTGCAAGAGGAATTCCTGGTACATTTTCCCGTTCCAATGAAAAAAGCATGGGACAATGTGATCTATACTTGTAGCACGATGTTGATATTCGACAAACATTCTGAAATTGATGTTTGGTGTAAACAGCATGATATTCCAAAAGGCGACGTCCAACCTATCGCAAAGATCTGGGAGCTTTCTCAAAAATGGTATGGCGATCACCTCAATCCAAATTGGAAGAGATGGACAAAAATTCAAGCCAAGGAAATATTTGATGCATTTGGTTTGACGCATAAAGTATGGAACGTCGAGGCATCTGGCTCGACGTTTTAAGCGGGAGACTGCAGAGGAGAACTACCTGCGAACACAACCGGAAGTCGTCTTGATTTCCTTGGTCCAAAGTCTTTTGCCCTGGGCGTTTTTGAGTGTCATCAGCGTTTCACTTTTTAATACGCATGAATGCTAGGTCGTGTTGATTAAATCGGAAAGCTGTGAATTTGATGTGAGCGGCAAGGCGCTCACATTTTAGTCAACATTACCTAGGCTAGTGCCCGATCGACGCCGTTGGTTACCAGCGCACTGGACATGCCTATTTGTGTTCGATCCAGATTTTGGGAAACTCAGAACTGAATTTCCTGATGGTCGAGTCCGTCATTTCGTTGTTGTACAAAGTTAATTTTTTTAGGTTTTTGCATTTCCTGAGGTGGTTCAAGCAAGCGTCTGTGACTGCCGTACTACTTAAATTGATTGTTTGAAGTTTCTTCAATTTAGTCAGATGTTTGACTGCCTCATTCGTCAATGATTGGCTACTCGTCAAACTCAATAATTTCAACTGATCCAAGTGAGAAATCGCCTCAACCGTTTGAGCTGAAATTGCTTTGTCTGCAAGTGCTCCGAGGGTGAGCTCTTTCAATTGTTTGAGTTTTGCTACATGCAAAACCCCGGTACTGGAAACTTTGCGACTTCCATTGATAGAAAGCACCTGCAAATTTTTAAATCGGGAAATTCCTTTGAGTCCGCTATCGTCGAGACCTCGACACATCGGAAGATTCAACTGCTGTAAACTATCCGGTCGCTTGAATTCGGCGAACGCACTGCCAGTAATTTTCGTTGAAACACAGATCGTGAGGTGTTTCAGTTTATTGAGCCTACCTATCTGCTTCAAGGATCGATCTGAAAGAGAGGTTGCTTGATCGATCTGTAATTTTTCAAGTTGAGATAACTTGTCGATCTCTTCCATCGCACGATCTGTCAATTGATCTGCATTGATTCGCAAAACCCGCAACCGTGTTAACTTCGAAACTGATTTCATCGCTTCATCTGTGAGTGCGACAGCACCCAGGTCGAGTTCGCGCAAATACGAAAACTCTTTGAGTTGATTCAAAAGATCCAAATTGACTTTCCTCCGCGTCATGTTTGGATTTGGCCGAATCGTTACTTTTCTTACAAATTCCTGCTTGTCTTTATCAACCAGTTTTCTCAACGATTTTGGAACGCGATTCGATGTTTCTACGTGACCTCCATGTTTTTCCAGTGATTGAATTGCAAGTTGCTCTTTTTGCCACTGGTCTTGAAACTTCATTTCTTCTGATTGTGCCAAAGTCTTTGAGGCACAACCGAGATATATTACCAAGGCGTAAAATGCAAACTGTAGCTTGATAGCTTTGCTTGCTGGTTTGAAATTGTCTTCTGAGTTCCCATCGTGTGAACACTGGACGTGTTTTATGTTATGCGATTGCATTGATTTGTTTTTATCTTTTTTCGACACGGTTCTAATTCCTTATTGAAGCATTGTTCCAATTCAAATTGGTCTAATCTATTGGTCCGCGTAGCCCAAGTCCCAAATCCTTGTAGGATCGTGGTTTCGGAGATCCACGCCATGAACAACATAGGCTTTGAGCGGAAATAGCACATTGAGCCACCCTGCGTATACTTCGTGCCAGTCTTCATGGCCTACACCTTTGTGACTCAGTTGAACGTCAGTCCCTCCAGAACCGTCTGATGAGAGTTCGAACCGAGCTTCCGCATTGAAATAGTCGATCACAAAGAGGTTGGGGGCCTCCCGCAAAATGATCTTGCTCCTGTAGTTCTGTCCATTGATGAAGAGAAAATTGATGTAACCTTCAATTTCTTCCGCGGACTGCGCCCAAAACGCTCGGCGCCCCTCATCTGAGTCTAATGCGGAAAAAACCACTTCGGGTGGTACGGCCAAATGCATAAGCCAACGAATTGTGCCTCCTGGTTCATTAACTCTCACGCGGGCCACCTATCGTAAAACTTAGCTCCCCGAAATCCTATTGCTCGCCATTTGTTGAAGGGGCGGGGCAACAGACAATTGATCATGTCGTCTCACTTTCTAACGATTCCACGAAAATCTGTCGTTGGGGTCGTTTGCGGAAACTCGACGTACCATTTCGTTTTTCTCTTAGGGTGTAAGTTCCACATGCTCATCATATCGTATATTTACGATTTAGCAAGAAATGGGAAAAACTGGTTGTGGCGATGGCTTGGCAAGGGCGTTCAAGAAACGATTTGGCTTAACGGTTGGAAAATGTGTTCGTGAACTTGGCCTGCAGCGTGCATCGGAATTATTGTTGCGCAGTCGTTGTTGTTCGATGGATAGTAATCGGGTTAAATGTGCGTTTATCGTCTGGATCGGCGCGCCCATGTTTGAGGATTTGAACAATGATACGTCGCATTACCCGTCGCGATGCGGAAGCAGTTTCGCTAATCTATTCCCATTACATTGAGCATTCTGTGGCTACCTTCGAAGAAACGCCGGTTCAAGCCGATGATTTCTACATGCGTTGCGAAACAGTCGAGGCCAGCGGTTTACCGTGGCTCGTTGCTGAAGATCGCGGCAGTATTGTCGGTTACGCCTACGCCACCAAGTGGAGTGAGCGAAGCGCCTATCGCCATACAGTGGAAACTTCTGTGTATATTGCCCCTGATGAGTTGTCCAAGGGGTGGGGTAAACGCTTGTATCAAGCGGTTTTTGCAGAACTGCGTACCTTGCCGATTCGTACCGTGATTGCCGGTATCACTCTGCCTAACGCTGCCAGTGTGGCTTTGCATGAGTACTTTGGGATGAAAAAAGTGGCCCACTTCAGCCAAGTGGGATTCAAGTTTGACCAATGGCTTGATGTCGGTTATTGGCAGTGCAAATTAGCCGATCACTAATGTTTCGCGGGACCACTCAAATCATCTTGAGTTGCCTTGCTATTTTTTTCACAATTGAAGCGACGATTAGTTAAATGGTGTAGGACAAGCTGCTGCAAACTCTTCGTGTGTCGTAACCGCACACATCAAAAGCCGAATGTACATGAAATATCTCAAAATCCCAGTGTGGCGAGCGGTAACAAAAAATCTTAGACAGCCATCTGTGATTGGACAAAGTTTATTTCCAATTCCATTTTTTCAAACGGTTTTGCTTCGGCATGCCGTTTGCAAAACAATTCTCCTGCCTCTGCTCTTTTGACCATTTGTCACACCGACGGGATGGAGTTCTGGATGTGGTAATGCCGACTTCATGCAAGACCGACAAAGTTAGCCATGCTTTTGAAGTACTACACAAATCCAGATGTGCGCGCACGGTTAGTGGAATTCTTAGGTGGACAATCTATCGATGATGCCACTGCGATGTTTATTACTGGAGACGACAGTTCAGCGGATGTACAGTTTGCCCAAAAACCAGTGAACCAGCTTTGGGCCTGCTTGGATGAGGGACAGGAAGTAGGTCGATCGATGTGGGATTGTCGGAGCCTTATCGTCGATCTCGATATCGAGTATGTGAACTTTGATTTCCCCGCAAAGCCATATGTGCAACCGAAGCGGGCTTTCGAGTTGCAACAACCGGTTGTCGACCAAATTGAAAAGCGATTGCTCACATTCGGAATCCGGCCACTTCATTTGCTAAGCGGACGTGGACATCATTTTCTGTGGAAGATCGATCAGGAATGTGAGGCGTTCGAGTTACTTGGCAATATTGGGCGCGTAGCAGATTCACTACGGAATCGTTATCGGCGACCTCACCCAGTCAGTGGTTGCACAGTCGGCAAAATGCTGGGGCAAGCGTTTTCTGGACTTGGAATGGTGCTAGAACATTTTGGCCACACTCTTATTCAAACTTGCGGCGAACAATCCGAAGTCCCAATTCAGCTCACAGCGGTCGAAGTAGGACCTGGATCACACGGTCGCGAAATCGTCTCGATCGATCTGTCTGAATACGGCGACGATCTTTACTCACGTGGAATTCGAATGCCATTCAGTGTTTACCTTAAGCCTGATCAACAACGTTACTGCCTGGGGAATTCGTTCGTAGACGCTATGCCGATGATTTTTTCAATTCCACTTCACGAAATAAATGTCAATCAAGCTATTGATATCATGCGCGACGCAGCGCAGACGTCGTCGCTTGCTGCCAGGGCGTCCGTTTCGATACCCGACTGTTCGGATTCAATGTTACAGATGATTAGAGAATACTCCGAATGCAAACTCGCTCGTTTCCACGCGGCATTTTATAGCGATCAGCACGACCCACCAGAATCATGGCCAAGTACTTATGATCGCACGCCTTTGGACAATCTGCCAACGTGCGTTCGAACATCGATTGCACAGCCAAATGAACTGTTGCTGAAGCCAGCAGCAATTCAAAACTTGGTACGCACATTGATGGCGCTGGGCTGGGCACCCCGGCATATCGCCGGATTGATTCGCTCCAAGTATGAACGCGATTTTGGTTGGGGCGAAAAATGGTACAGGTACGACGCAACGTCGCGAGCAGATTTTTATGTTCGCTTGTTCGCAGGCCAGGTAGTCACAGGTGTCGACTCGCTCATTGACTTCAATTGCAAGTCGACTCAAGAAAAACGTTATTGTCCTAACGGCCAATGCCGAAACAATCTCGTACATTTTCAAGGCAAATTGCAAAAAAGAAGCGACGATTGGGCTGTTTGAAAGAATATCGCATGAAATACAAAACGCATATCTGGCCCATTGGTTTATCGACCGGGTGTTTTTATAGCACTAGCATTTTTGATTGTCTTGAGCCGATCAAAGCTGCAGGATTCAGCCTCATTGAGGTCTGCTCGTTTCCAGCTCATCTCGACTACCACGATACGAAATCTGTCAAGCGTGCCACCAACATGATTCACGATCTTGGGTTGGAACCTTATTCCATTCATGCACCTTTTGCAGACGACATTGATATTACTTCTCTCGACCCGAATCGTCAAAAGAAGGCGCTCGATGAATTGCTAAAGGCGGCCGATTCCGCAGCGATCTTGGGTGTCCGAAACTTCGTCGTCCACCCAGGACCAGAAAAAGATCTTCGGCCACATGAGGATCGTCTAGAACGGTTCAAAAAAGCGGCTGACGCATTGAACAAAGTGTCGGAAAAATGCGATGAATTGAACGTTCATCTAGTTTTTGAAAACATGTTGCCTCACTTGTCGTTTGGCCAGGTAAGCGATCTGCTTTGGATTCTTGGAGCAATGGACTCAACGAGTGTCGGTGTTTGCCTCGATACTGGACACGCGTATCTTTCAGGTGAAATCGAAACTGTTGTCCACAAGTTATCCGGGCACCTATGGATGATTCACGCCAACGACAATAACGGGGATTTTGACGATCACAAACCCCCAGGCGCAGGCAAGATCAATTGGTCCGCTCTACTGGCGCAGATAGCAGAAAGTGAGTTTCACGGTGCTATTATCTTGGAAATTGCTGGGGGGCAAGACCCAGTGAATACCTTGCGAAGCGCGCAAGTGGGCCGTACGTATCTTCGTGATATCGCCAAGCAAGTCGCCGAAGACACTCGCAGTTGCGATTAGGCTAACGAATGCGTACGAACATTCCAACCGGCGATCACCCAAAGGCATCACACAATCCGTTTGCAAAAGTGTGTCACGACTTGTGGCACACCTGTGCCACTCCGCACACAATCGATACCGACTGCACGCTGGTACCAACAGCAACCACAGCAGTCCCATTCAGCGAAACCATCTCGAAGAAAAAAGCTCGCTACTTTTGATTGTCAATTTGGCATGCACTTTGCTTTCTTTCTGAACTGCGAGAACTTGGAATCAAGTTTACAGATTGCTTACTAGAAAACGCAACTGATCTTTCAATCAAGACGTCGGCGTGCCCTGTCACCGTTTTCGGCTTCAATTGTGAAAGTTGAATATGAAAACAAAGGATCTTTCCAAACAGCGAATGGAAATGGTCGAGCACCAGATCAAAGCGCGAGGAGTTCGCAGTCGTGTCGTTCTAGACGCGATGCAAACTGTTCCTCGAGAGGCATTCTTGCCTGAAGACCTGCGTGAATTTGCTTACGAAGATATTCCGCTGCCCATTGCCGCTGATCAAACGATATCACAGCCATATATTGTCGCATTTATGATTGAGGCTCTTGCACTCGAAGGTAGCGAAAACGTATTGGAAATTGGCGCCGGTTCCGGGTACGCAGCGGCAGTCCTCGCGCAAATCGCTCGTGATGTGTACACCGTCGAACGGATCGAGGACCTTGCGGACCAGGCAGCCGACACGCTTCGTTCTTTGGACTATCGGAATGTCCACGTACTGCATGGCGATGGAACGCGCGGTTGGCCTGAACACGCGCCGTTTGACGCCATTGTCGTTTCTGCTGGTGGACCCTCAGTACCTGAGTCACTTAAATCGCAGTTGAAGATCGGAGGTCGAATGGTGATTCCAGTCGGCATCTCCGCCAACAATCAAGAGTTAGTCAGGGTTACTCGTATTTCCAAAACCAGATTTTCAACCGAAGATATCGCCGACGTCCAATTTGTTCCGTTGATCGGTGACGAAGGATGGAAGGAGCCAAAAGACAAAACTTCCAATGTGTCCACAAAATTTCCCAGAACAGTTGCTAAAATTGCCCCGCGAATTTCGCAACTGGTTTCGGAAAATTGTGAGCCGTTTGAGTATCTAGAAACAGTTCAATTGGATTCATTGCTGGATCGTATCGGCGACGCACGCGTTGTCTTGATTGGCGAATCGAGCCACGGCACTTCCGAATTCTATCGGATGCGTGAACTCATCACGCGAGAACTGATCAAGCAAAAAGAATTTACTTTTGTTGGCATCGAAGGCGATTGGCCGGATGCCGCCCGCATCGACCATTACGTCCGACAATTTGAATATCCTCCAACAGAATGGACGGCGTTCGCTCGTTTCCCGACCTGGATGTGGCGCAATCGCGAAGTCCGCGAATTTGTTGATTGGTTGCGTCATCACAATACTGAGATGAAAGCCGATCGGAGAGTCGCGTTCTATGGCTTGGATCTTTATAGCCTGCATCGCTCCATTCATTTGGTTCTGGACTATTTGAACGACGTGGACCCAGATACCGCAAAGATCGCCAGACTACGCTACGGTTGTCTATCTCCTTGGGAATCCGATCCGGCAACTTATGGTCACGCGGCGCTATCCGGGACCTACAAGAGTTGCGAGAAGGAAGTTGTCAAAATGTTGGCGGACCTGCTCGAAAAGCAACCGGATTATACAGCGCGAGATGGTGAGCGCTATTTGGACGCTGTACAGAATGCGAAACTCGTCGCCAATGCGGAGAAATACTACCGATTAATGTACTACGGTTCGCGAGCATCATGGAATTTGCGAGATGGCCATATGTTTTCCACTCTGAATTCGCTGTTGCAATTTCACGAGCCGGGCAGCAAAGCCGTTGTTTGGGCACATAACTCACACATCGGAAATTCAAACGCCACCGAGATGTCGTACCGTGGGGAAATCAACATCGGTCAGCTTTGTCGCAATCAATTTGGCACCGATTGCTACTCCATTGGTATGGGCACTCACACGGGAACTGTCGCGGCGGCATCCGAATGGAAATCGCCGATGGAAGTTATGGACGTGGTTCCATCATTGCCACAAAGCTATGAGCGGTTGTTTCATGAATCGGACGCTCCGAAGTTCTTATTGCCTTTGACCAAACCGAAATGCCAGGATGTTCGTGACGAACTGACTCCGCGAAGACTGCAACGCGCAATTGGTGTGATCTATCGGCCGACTACCGAACTGGCCAGTCATTATTTTGAGGCCTGCTTGCCAGAACAGTTTGATGAATGGATCTGGTTTGACCAAACGACTGCTGTAACTCCATTCAAAACAACAGAACTGCAAGGCATGCCAGATACATATCCGTTTGGTATTTAGCAATACGCTTATTTGCAAACTTTGAACACCGTATGTCGAGATTAACTGATGAGCGTCGATACGATCTCGTTAAAAAATAAATGAGTCCCCGACGCAGTTCCATTGGAATGCGAGCGATTGGCGAAAATCCAGACGAGGTTGAGCAATTGAACAAGCTTTGTCAATTCATCCGATCCAAAGATGAATATGATCGGGCGGCAATTATACATGTGATGCCATGCTCGCCTCGTCATCCAGCGTTGTTAATTCAGTAATTTCAATTTAAAAAACGAGGTCATCAAATGTGCACATCAAGAATTTTGGCAATCGTGGTCATGTTGGTCTTCACCACGGAAGTTTCAGGCGTTGGAGGCAACGACAAGCGGACCATTCGAGTTACTGGTGAGGGAACAGTTTCGGCGATTCCAGATACTGCCACGATACATTCAGGTGTTGTTACGCAAGCAAAAACGGCTGTTGAAGCGCTGGAACAAAACAAAATAGCATTAGAAAAGATGATGGCTGATCTAAAAAGACTCGAAATAGCAGAAAAGGACATCCAAACTTCCCGTTTCCGTGTACAACCGATTTACGATCGCGCCATTCAACGAGAGTGGGGACCAACAATTGTAGGCTACAGAGTCAGCACCTATTTGCGCATTCGCGTTCGGAACATCAAGAGTCTCGGCGAACTGCTGGACACATTGATTCGTTCAGGCAGTAATCAAATGTCTGGAATCAGCTTTGCAGTCGACAATAAGTCATCGATCATGAACAAAGCGCGTGCCAAAGCAGTTGAAGACGCTAAAGCCAGAGCGGACCTCTACGCAAAGTCGGCAGGCGTCGCGGTCGGCAAAGTTATTTCGATCGACGAGCAACGGGCCGTTGTCCCCCGGCCTGTTTTCTTTGGTCGAGCGATGGAAGCCAAGACAACTGGTGTGCCGGTGGCGATCGGTGAGCAAGACTTTCGGGCTACGATCAACATGACATTTGAATTGGTTGATCGAGAAAGCAGAGAAGAGTGAGCCCATCATGGGTTTTTCAGACGAAAGCTGATCGCCTGCGAATCGAACTTGATCAACAAACCTGCGATCTGACAGCAAATCAGATCAAAAAAGTCGACTGAGAACAAGCATAGCGTGGCTGATACGGGGATTGCCGCAAGTATCGAGAACAAATTAAACGTTCGTCAAAATGTCAGATTCCAAGAAAGATACAACACCTCAGAAAAACGGTTCGCCTGAGCGCGAGCCCGTCCATGTTCCGAAAGTGAATTGGCGGTCGCTATGGTGGTATTTGCCATTGGCGGTGTTGCTACTGTGGTTTTGGCAGGATCTTTACGGCTCATTCAACGTTCACACAATTCCTTATAGCGAATTCAAAAAATATGTTTCGGCACGGCAGGTCCAGGAATGCAAAGTTAAAGTGTCAGAGATTATTGGAATTGTTGATCGATCCACACCGGGAGTCGTCCAACAACAAACCGATTCGAAATCAGACGTGGAGTCTGAATCGCCAACGATCTCCGATAAAAAAGTTGACAGTCAAACGAACAACTCGACACAAGACGACAAACGTGGAAGTCGTTTCCAGTTTCGCACCGTCAGGGTAGAAGACCCAAATCTGGTGGAAGAACTCGTCGCCTCGGGTGCCAATTTCAGCGGCGTTCGACCAGGCTTTTTTTCTCAGTTTCTGATTTATTGGATGTTACCACTGGGGATACTGTTTCTATTGTGGAGTTTTCTGTCTCGTCGAATATCGACGGTAAGTCAGGGAATGATGAGTATTGGCAAAAGCAAAGCCAAGCTGATTGCTGACAAAGACACCGGTGTAACATTTCGTGACGTTGCAGGTTGTGATGAGGCAAAATACGAATTGCAAGAAGTGATTGACTTCCTGCAAAACCCAGAACGGTATACGAGGCTGGGAGCCAAAATACCCAAGGGTGTTCTGTTACTCGGCCCGCCGGGAACCGGCAAGACTTTGCTTGCCCGTGCGGTTGCTGGCGAAGCCCAAGTTCCCTTTTACTCGTTGAGCGGCAGTGAATTTGTCGAAATGTTTGTCGGTGTCGGGGCGGCCAGGGTCCGCGATCTCTTCGACGAAGCAACAAAAAATGCACCTTGTATTGTGTTTATTGATGAACTGGATGCAATTGGGCGTCAACGCAGTACTCATATGGGCGTTGTTAATGATGAACGAGAATCAACACTCAATCAGTTGCTTGTCGAAATGGATGGATTTGAAGCCAACGTTGGTGTCATTTTGTTGTCAGCAACAAATCGGCCGGAAGTTATTGACCGGGCACTGTTGCGGGCTGGTCGTTTTGATCGCCAGATTGTCGTTGATGACCCGGACATTGAGGGGCGCGAAGCCATCTTAAAAGTCCATGCGCGGAACAAGCCGCTCGCCAACGATGTCAATTTGCAGACAATCGCCAAGGAGACGCCAGGGCTTTCAGGCGCAGACCTGGCCAACATCATGAATGAAGCAGCATTACTCAGTGCGAGACGAGCGTCAAAAACCATTTTCCATGAAGATATTGAAAGGGCCGTTGAAAAAGTTGTTGCCGGGCCCGAACGTAAAAGTCGGAGAATGCAAGATCAAGAAAAAGAACGCGTCGCCTATCACGAATCTGGACATGCATTGGTCGCTGCATATTCTGAACATGTCGACCCGGTTCATAAAATCAGCATTATTCCGCGCGGTCGGGCTGCTCTGGGTTACACGCTCCAGTTGCCGACAGACGATCAATTTCTAATGACAAAAACGGAGTTACTTGAGCGACTTCGGGGATTGCTTGGCGGCCGGGCAGCAGAAGATGTAAAGTACGACGAAGTCAGCACTGGTGCGGAAAATGATCTTGAACGAGCAACGACAATGGCCAGGCAAATGGTCTGTATGTTCGGGATGAGTGAAAAAGTTGGCCTTGTGCATTGCACGCGACGCGAGTCCATGTTTATGCCGATGGATTCAGCAGATGGACACGTTGATTGCAGCGAGTCAACTGCGAAATTGATCGACGAAGAGGTTAAGCAATTACTGGATACTGCATACAAAGATGCAAAACAAATTCTGACCGATCACCGCGACCAACTTGAACTCGTCGCCAGTCAGTTGCTGACACGTGAGACACTTGACGCTGAAACTTTCCGTGGCTTGTTGCAGCAAGATTCAAGTGAGGTTTCCGGGTCTAACAAAAAGAACCATTAGTGTTGAATTTTCCCGTTGTCATACATGCAGACGATCAGTCCACGTGCTTGTGACTTCGGTTTTTGGTAGGTCTTTTGGCGGATAACGCCTACTTGCATTTTGGGCACGGTTTTTCAAACAACTGTGTCACATTCGCACAGTTTCACGGAATGAAGGAGCTTTTTCGAGTTTCCGCGCTTTTGATTTAATCGAGAATTGATGCGACTAGAGCTAGAAAAACAAATTCCGCGCCATTTAGCTCTGCCATTTTGCCACACCATTAAATTCGGCACATAGGTTGCGTGTACTGCATAAAGACCAATTAGAATCCAAACTGCAGCACTGTTTAAAGGAACCTATTGCATGTCGAACAATGTAGGGATCTGGATTGACCATCGAAAAGCAATCATTGTGTTTCTTTCTGAATCTAACCACGAAACAAGAGTCATCGAATCAAATGTCGAAGAACAAGTTGGAACAACAGGCAGTGCTCAACCAAGTAAGCCCTATGGGTCAAAGCATTTTGTAGCAAGTAATCGGCATGAAAAAAAATTCTATCAATATCTCAACTCCTACTACGATGACGTGGTCAGCAATTTAAAAACTGCCGACCAGATTTTGCTGGTAGGACCTGGTGAAGCCAAAATCGAATTTCAAAAACGGATCGAAAGCAAAGAAATGCAAAATCGTATTGTGGCGGTCGAACCAGCCGACAAAATGACACAACCGCAATTCATAGCGAAAGTGAAAAAGTTCTTTGATCAATGCTGACCCGAAGAGCTGCGTCGAGTAACGACTGACTTAACGAAAATTGCCACGTGCTCAAGACGAATGACGTGCTTTTCTTGCAAATCCAAACCGTGAACGGAGACTCGGTAGGCGGATTTGAAATTTAGGCTTTAACCATTTGTGTTGCCGATACCAATCTACCGTCTGAATCATTCTTTGCAGCATTGGCGCGCTCGGGTGAAACCCAGTTTGTTGTTTAAGTTTTTCGTTGGAACAGGTCCAGGAACCGGCGAAAGCCTCAGCGAATTTATCTAAATTCAAGAACTCTGCCACACCTTGATAACGGGATTTGATCTCATTGAAAACCGCGTAAGTCCACATGCAGGGCTTGGCCACTCGCAGTACCCTCGTTCGTTTTTTCCCGAGCGCTTTCCCAATCAATCGGCCAAGATCCGCATAAGTGAATATTTCATCACTTGAGGCAAAGTAAATTCCTTGACTTTCTGAATCGGAAGTCAGTCGCTCGCCCCGTTCGGCAACGGTTGTCAATGCAGCTACCAGATCGTCGACATGAATCACGGAGAAAAGCGGGTTGGAGAAACCGGGGACCAAATGGACTCCCCAATTGTCAATCGACCTAAATAATTCGATCCCATGTCGATCACCTTCCCCAAGCACGATCGGTGGTCGCACGATTGAGATTGGCAACTCGTCACAGCTGTTGATAGCCGCTTGCTCACAGGCCGATTTGCTTTGTCCATAAAACGAAACCGGATTGCGCGGCGTTGATTCGGTATGAGGTGGAAAACCTGAACTTGGTCCGACTGCTGCCAATGATGACACCAGGACGATTGTGGGAGGAGACGGACGGGTAGCACATGCTTGCAATATTGTATTTGTTGCCTTGGTATTGATCTGTACCAGTTTGTTTGAACCGATAGTATGAGTCGAAGCAGCCAGATGATATACAATTTCGACATTCGCAATTGCGTCGTTGATGCGCTCAGGCTGTTTCACAAGGTCACAATATGCAATTGAGCAGCCCAGCCCCTCGAGTTGAGATACATCTGATGAAGTTCTGGCAAGGCACAAAACACGTTTGCCGTCAAGAATCAGCCGTCGGACCAATCGGGAACCAATGAACCCGGTAGCGCCGGTTACAAGTACACTCTCGTTCTCCATCGCGTTACCTACTCACGATTGAATATTGGCGACGTCATTTGGCCGCGTGTTGTCGACGCCGACCTGAGCTTTCAACTATGCTTGTTCGTTTTTCGATCAAAGGAAGTTTTTCAGATCGTCGGAGCGCTTTCATCATTACCGCATTCAACTCCGCGAGCTGGCAGGGTTTTTCCATAACGGCGAATGCGCCTGCTAAAATCGCATCGCATTGAAATCCGAAATCACAGCTACCAGACAGAATGACGACCTGCAAATCTGGTTGGAATGATCTCAGTGATTTCATGAGTTCAATTCCGGTCGTCTCCGGCAGATTGTTCTCCAAAACCGCGACAGCGTAGGGGTGGACACGAACGGCGGAAATGGCCATCCGCGGATGGTGGACCGCGGTCACAATTGCCCCCGACCGACTAAGTCCAGCAGCCAGCGAATCGAGAGCCGCCTGTTCATTGTCAACCAGTAGCACAGAATGGTTTGCCGGTTTGGCCCAACACACTTTTTCAGGGTCGACTTCATGATCACTCGATGATATGGAATCAGTTGATACTCTGACCTCGGCCACATCACTAGCATCAGAAAAACAGGTTCTAAAATTGGTCGAACAGTGCGAACAACGGACATTTTGGCCAGACCAATGTCTTTTGATTTTCAACTGCTGGTCGCAACAGGGACATGACTGACAATAATGCGATTTGATGGTCATTGTCATTCTCCCTTGTTAGTTTCGGGATAGGCAACCGACACGTTGTTTCTGATTTCGACTTTGCCTGCGATATCGCGAACAACGGTTTGAGTGACCTGCTTCAAATAGAACGAGCTGACAATTCCTTCCAAAATAATTTCGCGGCCAGACAACCTGACTCCAACTTCTCTTACTTCGTCATAGCAACTCGACAGCAGTTTTGTTTTGACCATCGAAACGAGGATTGAGTCAAAAGGTTGTAAAACGAATTCTTTCGAATGTGAAGTTTGCAAGGCAGTCACGGTTTTCACTCCCATCAGTATTCATAGTGATGAACGCGGCATCCGTGACCGAATCAAAATTAATCAGGCGCAGTCTGTTCCCGTGGAATCGAAATGATGACTTCTGCTCCCGCCTTTCTTTACGATTTCCTATTGCAACATTTCCGACATGAGCTTCGACTATGCGTTTTACTATGGCCATTCCCGGGCCTGTGCATTTTTGTTTGGTACTAAAAAACGGTTCAAATATTTTCTCTTTTTGCTCAACCGCAATTCCCGGGCCATTATCGGTATGGCAATTTTGAGAAACTCGTTGTTCGAATTGACAACCCGACCATTTGACCGATGAACGCCAGTGACTGCATTTCAGTAGCGCTGTGTTCAGTGTGTTTTGTCCGCACAGGCTGTGTCAGCAACGCACGCAACACGTCAAAAGCCATTGACCCTACCAGGAACCTGCGAGTTTCATCACCAACCACTGGTGACCCTCCCCGGCTGCGAACTTTCTGTGTATGAACTTTGTGATTTGGAAATCCCAAATCGATCACCTTGTATCGCTTTTCTAACGACTGCTTCAACTTCCGGAAGAGACACTGGTTTGACCAGGTATTCCAATGCTCCCAGTTGGAATGCCCTGGATTTGAACTCTGACCCGTTATGCCCTGACAGCACGATCACGGGAAATAGTTGGAGAGCGACCAGCTCTCGTAATACTTCGAATCCGTTCATGTCAGGCATGCCGACGTCAACGATCGCGACGTCGTATTGGTTTTCCGCGGCAGCCATAAGACAGTGAAAGGCATGATAGGTCGGCGTCGTTTCATATCCTACTCGCCGAAACCAGTTTGAAATGGAATCGACCATTTCGCGATCGTCATCAACCAACAGAATTGCCCCGTTTGACATGTTCCACCTCTCTTGCATCAATTGATAGTCGCACATTGAATTCTGGAAACGGCGACTTGCTCAAAGACAAGGGAGAGGCTGGCGAGAAATCAACCGCACTTGCGTGCAGTATCCGTTGCCATGCAAGTTTCCAGACAGTTCAATTTATGAAACATGTTTGACCGCGAAAGTCAGCAATTCCTGACAATCCTATGTAGTGGTTTCAATTACACAGAATTTGAGCTTACAAGTCACAAAGGACTGCACCTGGAAAGCTATCCGTTCTCCAAAACCCATTGAATGGCCAACCGTGACAGTTCACCCGCGTGCTCCAGATCGAGTTTTTCCTTAATCCGGGTGCGATAGGTTTCAATGGTCTTTGTGGTTACGTTCATCTGGGTGGCGATTTCGGCAGTTTTTTTTCCATGCCCAATTAATGAAAAAGTCTCTAATTCGCGGTCGGAAAGCACTTCCATTGGAGACTTCGTGTTTAGAACCGGCTTTCCTCCGCGGTCGAGCCGGTTGATGATTTTTGCAGTATGGTTTGCGCTCAGATACACACCGCCGCCAAGCACCATTTTGATTGCGTCGATGATGTTTTCGCGGACCGATTGCTTGTTAATATAGCCCGATGCGCCTGCCTTCAAAGCACGATCTGCATAAATCGATTCGTCATACATCGACCATACGAGCATTCGCACGTTGGGAAACCGATACTTGATTTCTTTGACTAACTCGATGCCATTGCCAGATTTCAATGAAACGTCGATAACCGCTAGATCAGGATTTGTTTTCGCCACCGTTTGTAAAGCTTCGTCGATGTCATCGGCTTCACCGCAGACTTCCAGATCGGTTTCACGATCAATGCGCATGGCCAACCCGTCGCGAGTAATCGGGTGATCATCAACAATCAGAATCCTGGCCACCAACTATCCCTGCCGCTCAAGCTTTGATGTCATCAGTCTTTGCCGGGGTTACGGTGACCGGCAATTCGCAGGTGACAATTGTACCATTGCCCGGTGTGGAATCCAATTGGAACTTGCCACCCATCGAATCACAACGATAGCGCATTGTATGTATTCCCAACCCCGAAAAACTTGCTTCCCTAGATGTCTGAAACCCAGTACCATTGTCAGCAATTTGAAGCTTCAGCAGCGAATACGTTTGAGAAAGCTTCAAGTTGATTTCTGTTGCCTTTCCATGCTTTACTGCATTGGTGATTGCCTCTTGAGCAATTCGAAACAGGTGTGTTGACTGGTCCGAATCAACTTCGATATCACAATCACAATCCAAACTGCACTTGATTCCATAGAGTTCAGAGACGTGGTTGGCCAGTTGTTCGAGAGAAGACGCAAGACTTCTTGATTCAATGTCGATGAAGGTCATGCCTTTTGAAATTGTCCGAATTTGATGCAGCGCATTTTCGATGAGCCGCGCGATTTTGTCTGCTGTCGAAGCCTCGGGAAGATTCTTGTCATGTAAATCAAGCGATAAAGACTCTGCGAGCATTGCCAGGCCGGTTAACTCCTGTCCCAGCCCGTCGTGCAGATCACGACCGATGCGACGCTGTTCTTCCTCTGAAATAGAAACCAATTGTTGTTCAAGCCAACGACGATCAGTAATATCCTGCCCAGAGCACAACAGACCGATCGTTTCTCCTTGTTCGGTGCGCAAAATTGCATCGTGCCATTCAATCTGACGGATGGAACCATCTTTACAGAGTATTCCGTTAATGTTGCCAGCCGTACGCTGGTTTCCAACGGCGGCTCTGAAAAGTTTGCGGATTCTAGGCCGTTCATTTTCTGGTACGAAATTGTTGAACCAATCCAGCCCTTGCGCTTCGTCCAAGCTCCACCCACTGATGGCTTCAAAATAGGGGTTGAATCTAATCACCTTTCCTGTCGGGTCAAGGAGAAGGATAACGCACCTGGCGGTTTCAACAATGCTCTCCGAGAGGACGTGCTCTCGGTTTAACTCATCTTGCACTCGCTTTTGCTCAGTAACGTCGATAGCAATGCCGCCTACACAGCGTGTTCCGCCAGCGATGGTAAAAGGAAATTTGACACTCAAGTAATGTCGTATTGCCCCATCAGGGTTTGGAACGTCTTCGAATGTCTGCATTAACTCACCGTTAACCAGAACAGCTCGATCATTCTCGACGAGTTTCCGAGCATATTCGTCCGGCCAGAAATCATAGTCAGTTTTACCGATGGAATCGTCCAGCGAGACACCAAATCGTTTTTCAAACGTTTCGTCAAAATAGATGTACCTGCCTTCGGCATCTTTCAAGAATGAAATCGCTGGACTGTTGTTTATAAAGGCCGAAAATAGAAGCTGCCTTTGCACCAGAGCATTTTCTTTTTCTTTCGTTTGTGTGACATCCAGCGCAAGTCCGGCTACCGACACTTCATTTCCAGATTTGATCGGGAATTTGATGACCTGCCATTGTCTTTGCTCTCCGTTGGGTAACGGGGCATTGGTTTCAAAACTGATCGCTTTGCCAGCCTTCAAAACTTTTTGATCCATCGCGATGTGGTTTTTGGCAATGTCATCAGACCACAGCTCGAAGTCCGTTTTTCCTTGCCAATCTGAAACCGGTAAATCTATCTGGTCCAAACCGGGCTTGTTCAAATAGGTGTGACGACCTTGGGAATCCTTGATCCACGCAATAAACAGATGCAATGATTCCTCGGCCTGCTCACGTTCCGATCGGTCCGTCACATGAATGACTTCATCGGCGCGGTCGCCAAGAGGCTTCAACGGCTGCGATGAGCCGAGTTTGTTTTCTTTTGCCATGCGACCAATTTACGTGACGCTGGCGTACAATCAAGCAACTTTGTCAATCGATCTCAACTTGGACTTGAGTTGAACGAATTCATGGCAGTTGTATTGGGGGGTGCAAATCCGTTTTTGGCAGAATGTCTGACTTGCATTGAGCTGTTCTAAAACAGATTAGTGTCTGTGACAAATAGAGGTCTAGCTCCAGAGTTCACGAAGTTCTTTGGGCAAACAACCCATCACATCTTCGATCTCCCCCGCAGACACATGATTTGACAGCGTTGTCAAAACGGCGCGAGTAATCTCCTGGGGTTCGGCATATTCAAACTCAGGAAAATGCGAGTTTACCTGGTGGGTGAATTCATCTATGTGTTTTATTCGAGACGGACTACGAAGCGGGTTCCAACCTTCGAAATACAAGCCGCGCACCAGCATGGGGAGCTGCGCCGACAAGTCGGTAACCTCTTTCAATGGCAGGCGATCGCGCAACGTGTGCAAAACCACGCGAAGCGCTTTGAATGCTTTCTCTGGGTCGGGCCAATCGAGCTCGTTTTGAATATCGCGCAGCCATTCGTTGGTCTTTGCGATCATTGAATTGTAAATGGGACTAGTTGTTGTGCTCATGAGATTCTCCGTTTGTCTTAATGGTCGCTTGAAGTTGTTGCAAAAAATGAAAATGAAAGTGTCGTGAAAGCCGGCATTACCTAGCGGCGACGCTTCCAATACCCGCGATGGCCACGACGAAACTGCTGCCCGTAGTACGTACGTGGATAGCGATAAATACGGTAGGACGGATACCAAGGTGAGTAGTATCTCGGTACCCAATAAACTCCAATCGAGACATAGGGCCGGGCATAATAACTCCGGTAGTACGATGGATAGTAACAGCTACAAACACCGATATACGGATTACAAGCTCGAACTGTCCCTGGCGGACAGTAGCTGTAATTGAAATAGACTTGTGCATCAGCCCGAGGTAATTCCGCGACACAGTACAATGCTACCGAACTCGCGATTGAAACGATTAACTTTCGAGTAAGCATGATTTCTCCATGGAATTTCAAGTTGTTTTTTACCATCCCCTATCGCAACCGAGCATGTCGCGTTCGGACTCCGCAACGCTCGACGGCAATAACCGAATGTCAGTCTGCCCAAGAACGCTGGGTTACCCATTTGGGTGTCGGCCACGTACCAACATCTATTTCAAAAACAATCGCTCCTGATTTCTTCCTTGATCAGTTCTTTGAGACGGTTGATGTTCTCCTGTTCATAGCGTTTCATGTCGACCCAAAACCGCTTGATGTTTTCTCGCCATTCAGCATTGGCGATATATTGGTCGTAGCGCCAAAGTGAATCCAAGCGACGACTGAGTTCATGAACCAAATCGTGGTCGTGATCTTGGCAGCCGCGAGTTTCACCGAGATGTTGAAGTTCCCGTTCAGCAGAAAGTGTCATCGTTTTCTCCAGTTTTTGATTACTTGGTTGCAGGTTTTATAGACGTTAGGTTCGAAGGAGCGAATTTTGGAGGACCAGAGTCTTGCGTTATCACTGTTTGCTAAAAACAACAGTTAAAAGGAACATCTGTCCTCACGAATTCGACTTGCTGTCAGCTGTACTCAAACAACGCGAAGTTCATTTCGTACTGAGTTGACGCCAGGTGAACGCCAGGCAGCGCTTCCAGCAGCTTGTTTTTCAAAGTAAGAATGCACGTCACCGGATAACGTTACCGTACCATCACTGGCATCAACACGAATGCTTTCGGCTTCTAGCTCAGCGTCACGTTTGAGAGCCTCTTCGATCTCTTCCTTGACTCGTTTTACATTGGCTCGTTGTTTGACGGTCAATTTGTTGGTGATTCCCTGTACTCCAGTTAGGAAGCGCACTGAGTTGGCAACCGACCGTCGTTGATAGTCATGATTAACCTGGCCAGTAAGTGTAACCCACCCTTTTTGGACTTTGACTTTGACATCGTCCGGTGTCCAAACATTCCACTCCAGTACCCTGGTTGCTGCTTCGGCGATTTCAGTGTCGTTCCTTTTGTGGGGGCCGCTCAAACGAACTTCGATTTCCTCCGCGATTCCCTTCACGCCATGTACTCGCATCGTCGCCTTTTCAGCTGCCATTTTTTCCGCGTAGTTCGGCACCATACCGCTCAGCGTAACCACACCGCTATGTACGGCAACGCCGATTTCCTCGTGTGAGACACGGGGTTCCCATCTCAATTCGTTAATGACATCGTGCTGAATTTGTGAATCAGATTTTGTGGCCATTGTTCGTAGCTCCAAGGGTTTCGAAAATCTAACAGAGATATTGGCAATCGATGTGCCAACTGTCTGTTGATTTGGTGGAACGACAAAAATGGCTGAAATCTGTACCGATCGATTGATGGCAAATTTGGCGCAACGTTCGGTGTGAGTCAAACTAGCTCACGAGTGTGTCAGCTTCAGCGCGCATATTCTATGAACCCCGTTTGTCGTATAAACAAAACACGAGCTTGATCACCGGCAGATACCTCACCAACAACCGTGAATGAAATGAAATTTGTTTGCCAACGATCCATGTTTGATTTCCGCAGTCAAGTTACGACAGCAATACAGCTACAATTGCCAGTAGTAAGTGGTTTAAAGAAATCGACATTGGTGCTGAGCATGTATCCACTCCATTGTTGATGCCGACAACACAATGCGACAAACAATGTGCGGAACTGACACACATGTGTTACGCTCTTAGACCGAATACCCCTTTCCAAACCCTATGGCACACAATTGTTGCGCCCATGGCACATGGATTGCGGCTGGAATGAAAACTACGATCGTTCGGAATTCGTTTAGTAGTATTCCAATTGCATTTGTTTACATTCGGTCCAGTGAAAATGTCTACGTCATGTGGCAAGACTAAATTGAATGCATCAGACCCCGTCTTGGCGAAGCTACTTCTGGTCGACGACGATTCGATTTTTCGAAATTTGACTGCGCGAAATTTCCGACGTCGAGCGTACTGCGTTTACGAAGCAGCCACTGGCATCGAAGCATTAGCCATGGCTGAAAAACACGAAATCGACGTCGTGATACTGGACGTGTCAATGCCTGGGATGAATGGCTTCGAGGTGCTCTTGCGGCTCAAGGAAACCAATTCCGATGCAGAGGTGATCATGTTGACTGGTGATACAACTGCAAAGACAGCGGTCGGGGCAATAAAGTTAGGCGCCATCGACTATATCAACAAGCCCGTTGAAATGAACGAGTTGGTCTTGGTTGTCGAAAAGGCTTGCGAAGCCGGCCGTCTCAGGAAAGAAAACCGACGACTCAAATCAATTCTAAAACGAAACACACAAGAATTCTCAATGATCGGCAAATCAAAACCGATGCAAGAAGTTTTTCGGTTGATCGAACGGGCCGGTCCAACGGACACGCCCATTCTGATTCAGGGTGAGAGTGGTACAGGTAAGGAACTAGTTGCTCGCGCACTTCATAACACCAGTTTGGTCGCCGACAAACCAATCGTCACCATCAACTGTGCCACGTTGTCAGAAAGTTTGCTGGAAAGTGAATTGTTTGGACATGAAAAAGGAGCGTTTACCGGTGCAATCACTGCCAAGGAAGGCTTGTTTGAAGTCGCTGATGGTGGGACGTTATTTATTGACGAGATTGGAGAGATGGCGGGTTCCTTACAAGCCAAACTCCTCCGAGTTCTGCAAGATGGATCTCTGCGGAGAGTTGGCTCAGTCAAGGAACGCAATGTCAATGTGAGGATTATTTGTGCGACAAATCGGAACATGCGACAGGAAGTCACCGAAGGTCGATTTAGAGAAGACCTATTCTATCGCATCGATGTCATGACTCTCAAAGTACCGCCTTTGCGTGAGCGACAGGGCGATCTTCCATTGCTAGTTCAGCACTTCGCTGGTGATGGCTGGGAAGTCTCAGTTGATGCAATGGAAGCTTTGGCTGCCTGTACTTGGCCCGGCAACATTCGGCAGCTGATGAATGCCATTGAGCGGGCCAAGATCCTGGCAGACGACAATATCATACATCTTGAAAATTTGCCTCCAACGTTATCGAGTATTGGGTTTGAACCCCCTCCACCGAACAACCAATTGTCAGTTGACGGTCAATCAAAGTTGAGCACTCTGCAGCGTGATTACATCATCTCGATAATGAGGCAAAACGGTGGGAACAAGGCACGATCCGCTCGTGTTCTCGGAATTAGTCGTCGAACGCTGTATCGTTTATTGGAACGACACGCCATTCCATTGAATGATCGCGAATATCAACCTGCGGAACAATATTAGCCTCAGCCAAGTGTCTCGTTTCGCAACCCTTGCTCGGTAGTGTTGATTAATATGAGCGGCAAGGCGCTAGCCGCCGGTGAACCCTCAAATACCGGCGGCTACGCCTTGCCGCTCAGTTCAAATTCACAGCTTTCCGATTTAATCAACGCTGCCTACGACGCGTTTTGCCGGTCATGAATGTATTTCGCAATCTCATTCAGTGTTGTGAGAATTCCATAGTCTTTTTCTAAAATGTCTATTTGAAACCGCTCGGCCAATCCCGTAATAAAATTCAGGAAGTCCATTGAATCCAAATCAACCTGCTCGCGAAGATTGACATCAGGATCGAGATCTGATTCCAACTCGATTTCTGGCGCAACATCTCTGAGGATGTCGATAATCGTTGTTTGAATTGAGCTTTTTATAGTTTTTCCATTTGCCATTGAGTAAGTCCTAGGTCAACTGGTTGGGATTTGCCAACAAATTTTCGATTCGCCGCAGAAATAATGAACCCGTATGGCCGTCTGAAACGCGGTGATCGGCTGCAAGGCTGAAATTTATCATAGGTCGGATCTGGACTTGCTCGTCGACAGTGACCGGACGTTTTCGCATGGTGCCGATTCCAACCAAAGCGACTTGTGGTGGGTAGATTACGCCGGCTAAGAAGTCGACCCCGCGATCACCAAGATTACTGACCGTGAGTGTACCGTCACTCAATTCACTTCCGCGAAGACCTCCAGTCCTGGCCCGATTTACGAGGTCTTTCAACTTTGCCATTAAATCGACGACCCGTTTTTTGGGAACGTCCATCAAGCAAGGTGCAATCACCCCACCTCCACGTAAACTGATGGCGATACCAAGATTAACGGATTCCGCCGGACGAAACCGACCAATGGATCCCGCGTTGTTATTTGCCTGGTCTTTCTCAGGCATAAAGAAGCCATTCATGGAAGGAAATTCTGTCGCAGCAATCCCTATCGCTTTGTAGTACAACAGCGCGGGCAGTATCCGTTGATTGATCGAATGCTCAATGTTCCATTGATCCAGATATTCCAGCGCCGCCGTCACATCAATCTCATGAGCCAGATAGTAGTGGGGAATGTCCCGTTTTGATCGGCTCATGGCAGCTGCGATTGTGTTTCGCATCGCAACTTGTTTGTTCCGTGGATCAACCCGTGGCTTTGTCGGTCGTGTATCGCGTTCAGTTCCTTGCGCGGCGGCTTCTATATCTTTTGCAATAACGGAGCCTTCGGGACCTGTCCCAGTGATTGTCGTCAAACTAACCTTTAGTTTTTTGGCAAGCATTCGGGCTCGCGGCGAAATCCGATTACCAACATCTGATTGAGGAAGTAATGTTGCTGCCGCGGTGTTCAATTGGGGTACTGTTCTGGTGGAAGTTTTCGCATGGCCTTCGACAGCATCCAATGGTGGACTTGCGCGTTCAAAAACTTTAGTGTCAGCTAATTGCGTTTTGTCCACATTATCAAACATGGCCAGTACCGTACCGACGGCGACTTCAGCATTTGGTTGAATAATCAGCGCACTAACAACGCCATCAACAAAAGCCTCGATATCAATCGCGCCTTTGGCAGTTTCAATGACTGCTACAACATCACCTTTTTTGATGACATCACCAACCGAGATTTTCCATTCCAATAGGACGCCTTCATCCATGTCTGCGCCCAGTTTGGGCATCTTGAATTCATACATGAGATTTTTTTGAACTTCGGACTTCGTTGCTTCGACCACGAGGTTTCCGTTCTGTTGAGTCACTACGCTACCACCTCTTCTGTTCCAAAACATGCCAATGCCGCGGATACAATATCACCAATTTGTGGCAGAGCTGCCTGCTCCATATGCGCGGCGTAGGGAATCGGCACTTCGTCACTGCAAACTCGCTGTACCGGCGCGTCGAGGTCGTAAAATGCGTTTTCACAAATCAATGCAGATATCTCACCCGCGAGGCTGCCGGTACGCCAGGCTTCATCAACAATGACCACGCGGTTCGTTTTTTTTACGCTTTCCAGAATAGTCGTTGTATCCAATGGGCGAAGACATCGGAGATCAACGACCTCAGCACTAATGTTTTGCTTCGCCAATTCCTCAGCCGCATCGAGACATTTGTCCAGCGTGCCACCCCAACCGATCAGTGTTATTCCTGTTCCCTCGCGCCGGATTTTTGCTCCTTCGAGCGAAACCAAGTTGGTGTCGTCGGGTAATTCACCTTTTTTGTTGTAAAGCC
Source organism: Pirellulaceae bacterium (assembly GCA_028280445.1). Taxonomy (GTDB): domain Bacteria; phylum Planctomycetota; class Planctomycetia; order Pirellulales; family Pirellulaceae; genus JANQLU01. The sequence goes on from JANQLU010000072.1 coordinate 148,941, forward strand.
CAGCGTATTCAAACATCAAAACTGGGTTTGGATCTTCGAGAGCTGGCCACAACATTCCACGCGCATCTTCAATCGTAGCTGGCGCGACGACTTTCAAACCTGGTACATGCGCATACCAACCTTCTAACGAGTGACTGTGCTGGGCCGCAAGTTGACGTCCCGCGCCGGTTGCCATTCGAATCACGATCGGAACCGAGAACTGTCCCCCGCTCATATGGCAGAAAGTCGCAGCAGTGTTGACAATCTGGTCCATCGCCAGCAAACTGAAATTGACGGTCATAATTTCGACAATTGGTCTCATGCCTCCCAGCGCCGAGCCAATTCCGGTACCAGTAAAAGCTGATTCGGAAAGTGGTGTGTCACGGATTCGCTCGGAGCCAAACATTTCGGTCAGTCCTTTGGAAACCGCATAAGCGCCGCCGTAGAGCGAAACATCTTCTCCCATCAAATAGACTCTATCATCTTTTTTCATCGCATCGATGTGCGCCTGTCGTAGCGCCTCGCGATAGGTGATTTTTTCTGCGGTCATGGCGACTCTCCCTCCCATAAAACGTGTTTGAGCAAGTCTTCGACTGATTCCCGAGTTCCTTCTTCGGCAAACGTGACAGCTTCCTGAACCTGGCGATTGGCTTCTGAAATCATCAATGCGATTTGCTCGTCGTTGACAAACCCTCCTTCTTTCAAGCTTTCGACAAATTTCGTAATCGGTCCATTCTTCTTCCATCGCTCCACTTCACTTTTATCTCGATAAAGTTCGGCGTCGAACATCGAGTGGGCGCGGAATCGATACGTTTGGCATTCCATGAAATGCGGTCCGTAGTCACCGGATCGGATCCTGTCGACAACGGATCGGGTAGCTTCGTTGACGGCTAACACATCCATGCCATCAACCTTGGTGGCCGGCACGTTATAACTTTCCACCTTGCGGACAAGGTCACACTCCGATTCCGAACGTTTAATATGCGTGCCCATGGCGTACTGGTTGTTTTCGCAAACGAACAATACCGGCAAATTCCACAATTTCGCCAGGTTCATGCTCTCGTGAAATTCGCCTTCGCATACCGCACCTTCACCAAAGAAACAGACCGTAACCCGGTTTAGGTTTTGCATTTGATCGGCAAGTGCCAGCCCGCAAGCGATTGGCAAACCACCAGCAACAATCGCGTTTCCACCAAAAAATCGATGTTCGGCACTGAATATATGCATTGAGCCACCACGGCCCTTCGAACAGCCTTCGACATTGCCAAACATTTCAGCCATGACGAATTTTGGATTGACACCTTTTAGGATCGCATGCGCATGTTCGCGGTAGGTTGCAACGATCGAATCCTCGGTTTCAAGGCAATCGATAACGCCGGTGGCAATGGCTTCTTCTCCAATGTAAAGATGGAGAAAACCTCGAATCGAACCAGCACTGTAATGTTCAGCACAGGCTTCTTCAAATCTACGAATCAGAAGCATTCGTTTGAGAAACTCGAGCGCTTTTTGTGATTCAATTTTCTCCAACAGCTCCGTACTCATTTTTCTTCTCCAGTGTCGAGATATCTCCCTCAGGCAAACCTTCCTCGCGGGCTTTCAACAGACGGCGAAGAATTTTTCCACTCCTGGTGTGTGGCAAGTCATCAACGATTTCGATTTCTTTCGGCGCGACCGCTGCACCGAGTCGCTTTCGCGCGTGCCCCTGGATTTTTTTGACTAGACCCGACAGGTCGTCATTTTGTTGAACCAACTGAGGACTCAAGACTACAAAGGCCTTGATAATACTGCCGACAATCGGGTCAGGTTTGCCAATGACTGCAGCCTCAATTACCGCGTCGTGTTCAACCAATGCACTTTCGACTTCGAACGGCCCAATCAAGTGACCTGCGCTTTTAATCATGTCATCTGCTCGACCGACGAACCAAAAGTAGCCGTCAGCGTCACGTTTGGCGAGGTCGCCAGTGATGTACCAATCGCCTTCGAAACAGGACTCGTATTTTTCGTTTTGCTTGAGGTAGCCACGAAACATCGAGGGCCAACCGCGGCGAATGACAAGATCACCTTCGGTATCTGGTTTTGAGATCACATTCAATTCCCCGAATTCATCACGAATCGCGATCGCAGCTTCGATTCCTGGAAGCGGTTTGCCCATTGTCCCCGGTTTGATATCCATACAGGCGAAGTTGGCAATCATGATTCCGCCGGTTTCGGACTGCCACCAATTGTCGTGAATCGGCGTGCCCCAATTGTTGACTGCCCAGTTAATTGCTTCCGGATTAAGTGGCTCACCAACACTGCCAATGAATCGCGGTCGGTGATTGCCGAGGAATTCCATGGGACCCTCGCCAGCTTTCATCAGCATCCTTACGGCTGTCGGCGCAGTGTACCAGACATCGACCTGTTCTTCGTTGAGGATTTGGTACCAACGTGATGCATCAAACTCGGCTTCGTCAATAATGCTAGTCACTCCACAAGTGAGCGGGGAGATTATTCCATAAGACGTACCTGTTACCCATCCAGGGTCAGCGGTGCACCAGAAAACATCACCATCATGGAGGTCAAGTGCATACCGCCCAGTTTGAAAATGATGTGCGACTGCCAAGTGAACATGCATCACCCCCTTGGGCGTGCCAGTCGTTCCGCTAGTGAAATGTAGAAGGGCGAAGTCTTCGGGATCCGTCGGAAGGATTTCAAATTCCGAATCAGATTGTTCGAGCAACTCATCAAGATCGAGGACTGTGTCAGATATGAGTTCAGGTTCAGCGTCTGCCAGCAGAATGTATTTGAGTGAGGGTATCTTTTTTCGCCATTCATCTATTTTTTTGCGTTTGAAAAGCTGTGCTGTCGTGACCAGAACTCTGGCATCGCCCTTGAGCATTCGCGATTGAATCGGTTCCGGACCAAAAGCGGAAAACAGCGGACAAAAAACGGAACGATTTTTTAGCGTACCCAATGCAGCGACATAGAGCGAAGCGATTCGAGGCGCCAGGGAAAAAACGACTTCGCCTTTTCCGATTCCAAGCTTTTGCAAAGCCGAAGCAAAGCGGTTCGTTTGGTTGCCCAATTCTTCGAAACTCATGTCGTTTCGGCTACCATCGAGGTGGATAAAACGAAAAGCCACCTGCTTGCCTTTTCCCGCAGCAATTTGTTTTTCAATCGCCTCGTATGCGATATTGATTCCGTTGTCATTTGGCAGGTATGCCAACTCGTTCGTCGCAACTTCCCAGGAGAATGATTCACAGGTTGACTCCAGGTCCGTGATGTTTGGTAGTTTTCCATCAACACTAAGCAAGCGTTTGGTAAAAACGTCATCAATCTGTTTAACCTGGGTCATGAGAGACACTTTTGATCTGAATTCAATAAAGCATCACCAGGATCAGAACTTTAATTAGACGTTGACACTCTTACCGAACAAACTCGTTGATAAACCGTGTTTCAGTAGAAGCCTCGACCTTCCGAAAACAATCAAGGAACTGACCCTGTTTTTCTTTGCGAACCCGATAAGTTGCAAACCTCATGCCGATCATTTATTTCCAGATTTGCAACGCCAGAAACCGTTTTTTTTTCGAACCGCTAGGTGACGCTGATGTGCGATTTGGCGCGTGGCACATGAGCAAAAATTGTTGGTTAGTAAACCAGGAAGATATCTCCGTTGATTGGACCATCGGCTACTAGCGGTGCGACAAACTAGAGGACGATCAGTTTGAAAACTTCGGCAAACTGTCTCTACAAATGATCGCCTGCATAAAGCATTGATCGTCAAACCCTTTCAGCAACGCCGTGAAGGATGACGGATGAAGATCGTAGTGATTTCTTTGAAAGCAAGCAAATCTGTTGTAAATGCTTGGCACGGCATTTGCGATTCAAATTGATAAGATTTTTTGCCAAAAAGGGATGAAAAATGAACACGAAAAATGAAGCAAGCCCTAAGGCTTTGGTCACCGTTTTCGACGACCTTGAAACAGCCACCAATGTCATTCAAAAGCTAGTCGACTCTGGTTTCGATCAACAAAAAATCGAATTAGTCACACACCACATCAAAGACGAAGCGCCAGAGGTTGAGACACCCAAAGTTCACGAGACGACGGGAAGCTCGTTGATCGACAGTGCGGAAAAGTGGGGTGGAGCTGGAGCGGCAACCGGTTTGGCCTTGGGCCTGTTGACAGGCTTTCCCGGTCTGGCACTCGGTATGGCGATCATGGGTGGAGTCACCGGCGCAATCGTTGGTGGCATGGCTGGTGTTGACCACGCCGTAGAAGATGATTCGGTTGACTTGCCAACACTCGACGAGTACGAACAACTTGTTAAAAACGGTGACAAACTGGTAGTCGTTCTGGGCGAGCACGATGACGTGATGCGGGCCGAGGAAACCATCAATAATATGCTTCATGTTCGCAGCCACATTCACCCGGTTCACGGACATCAATACCACGAACATCCTGCTCATCGCGCTGGCAACTTATAGTTCGGTTTCTTCGGTTTCAGTGCAGCGTTCAGAGATTGCCTTTCGACAACTACGTTGTTTGCATTCTGAAACCTGGAAAGCCAAAACACCGCTAGAGAATGAAATTGACAGGGGGATGGAAAGGCAGATGCAATTGTTGTTAACGATGACAAGTTACCTGTACGACGCACAAGTTAGTGTTTCGCCTGGCAGGCTTTTAATAACGTTTCGCCAGTTTCATGGACCGATCTATTATCACAACACCCACAGAGCGTTTTTACAGTCTCTATAACTACATCGGCCGTTCACGTCGAACGCTGTTGTGCAACTTCTGTCCTGCCAACGGCCAATTTACCGATGCCAATTGAGAATTTGCCAAGCTTTGGAGATCGAACATCATAAAAGAATGAAAATATGAAAAATAATATCTTTGCCTTATCTATAAACAAAGCGGCATTGGTTGTCGGAGTTGCATTTATAGCTTCGCTTCTGGTCGTAATTTTAGTAGATGATTTTCTTTTAGCCAATTTTGTTGTGCCGGGAGATACAGCAACTTTAGCCAATGACATTGAAGCTAATAGGCGGCTATTTGGATTTGCTGTCGTTGGCTATCTACTGGTGCTTGTACTTGACTCGATAATTGGTCTTGCACTTTATGTTGTGCTTAGACCGTTCAATAAGAATCTTGCATTGATTACGGCAGCTCTCAGGTTGTTATATGCTTTTATTTTGGTAGTTGGCATTCTTGCTCTAGCCTTTGAAGTTATTGATGTATTTGGCTATGCAACTACAAAGCTTACTGGATACATATTTTTTGCCTTGCACATCTTTATTCTTGGCTATTCCGTCTTTAAATCTGGATATCTTCCAAAGGGTCTTGGAATCCTGTTGATGGTTGCATCGTTTACTTACGTTACATTTTTCGTAGATCTTCAATTATCAGAAGTACTTCTGACAATCATTATGTTAGTCATGGCTGTTGCGGAACTATCATTGAGTATCTGGCTTATTCTTAAAAGAAATAAACTTCCGGGAGACAATGTATAGGCTTATTGCTACGCACCGGAACATTTGCTTCGAAAGGCTCCAAAGGAAAACTGATTTTGTTTGATTCCGGATGATTTTAAACATCAAATCGAACGATAGGCAGGGAGCAGGAGCGGACATGTCAGTGAGCGAAGCCGCACATTCACGGGACTCTCGATCGAAGAAACTGGCGATCGACCTTGCTTGTGTTTTTTGGCACGCTAGATGCAATAACACTTTGGCAGATGCCCTGGTTTGAACCAGGCAACGATCAAAACGAGTTCAAGTTACGAAGTTCAATTGTTTTTTTGACTCAAACGACCTACGCAACAAAATCCTGGAAAGGTGATGCTATGAACAAGACAAATACAGGCTTCGTCGTTTTGGTTCTTTTTTTGCTGACTACATCTATAGCAGTCGCAGCGAACCCTACCGACAAGGAATTGCGGGTGCTGAAACACTATGAAGGAACATGGAGTTGCGAGTTTACAATTTTGTCACAGGAATCGGATACGAAATCAGACAAGAAACCGCAGAAATACACTGGCGTGGTTCAAGGCAAATGGGTCCTTGGCAATCGGTTTCTTGAACAAACGGGCAGATATCAACTTGATGCGAACTCGGAACCTTTTGCGATCAAGACGATGATGACTTATGATCGCCAGAACAAACGGTACCAATTTGACTATTTCAATTCATCCGGCGCGGTTCATCGAAGCTATGGTAAATGGAACGAGAAGACCAAAACGATGACTTCGACGATGAAGGATGACAAAAATGGTAACACTGTGACCATCACCGCCGATTTTTCAAAATCCAATGTTGAACGTTGGACCATAGAGACGAAAAACAAGGACGGAAAAATCGTCGGCAGAATTGTGGGTACGAATACAAGAAAACTGAAATAGTGGTTTACAAAATAGCCCGCTCTCATTTCCTGACAATTGCAAAAGGAAGTTCTGCGTATAGCGAGCGTTTGTCTAAATCCAAAATGCCTGTTGGTCTGTGGTAGTCGGCTTCAAAAAATAATTTGTCCGAGTTCACAAAAAAGTAAAGAATTCCGTCTGGTCACGTTTTTTCATACCGCCGTTTGTCAAGATGCGCGCACGGAACCGTAGACCAACCCACAAAACAAATTGAACGTTGCTATTGGTAAACCCGGCGACCATCCTGCATCGGTCACCTTGAATGCAATGTGTCTTCTCTCAGGTCGGTGGTCGCGATAGGATAATTACTTTCTGAAAGTAAAGCGGATTTGGCTCTCAGTTCTTCCAAATAAAGAACCGGAAATTCTCAGATTTTTGTAGTTTCTGACGGAGCAGACATGAAAACTAGTAAAAACTTGCTCTCTCGTGCCAAGGAAGATCGGAATTCGGGTGCTTGGTCACGATTGGTTGGGATCTATGATCCGCTAATCTCTGGGTGGCTGAGGCGGGCAGGTGTTGTGGAAGGTGACATTTCAGATATCACCCAGGAAGTGCTTTATGCCGTTGTGACGGAGCTGCAGAATTTCGAACACAACGGTCGAACGGGCGCATTTCGAAGTTGGTTGCGGAAGATCACAATCAATCGTTGCCGCCGCTATTGGGACACCCAACGAAAACATTTCCCTGCCGACTGGCGACACGAAGCGGATGAAGTACTCAATCAATTGTCCGACCCAAACAGTGAACTCACCATTCGATGGGACCGAGAACACGATCATCACGTATTGAAGCGAATCCTGGAGTTGATTCAACAGGAATTTGACGACAAGACGATCACCGCGTTCTATCGTGTCGCGATCAAAATGGAGCCCGCCAAACAAATTGCCAAAGACCTGAACGTATCGACTAGTCAGATATACAAGTTCAAGTTTCGTGTGATGCAGCGACTGCGGGAAGAAGCTCAGGGGTTGGTAAAAGGCGAGCAAGTCCCGCCCCTCATTGATCGATTTCCTTGTTCGACGGCGTCAAAAAAGCCTTGACATCAACGCACAAATTCAAACTGCGCAGAAAGGGCAGTTCCAATGAAAAGCGAAGTAACGACTCATCCTGAAATTCAGTCGCTGAGAGGATTTCTTAGCGATCAACTTTCAAAGGAAGAAGCGGATAAAATCAATGAACATGTTGAAAATTGTGCCACTTGTTTGTCGACCCTCGATCAACTGAGCAATGTATCGGACGAAATGGTAGAGATGCTCAATTTGGTTCAGCCTGGATTTTCGAGTACGTTCAAAGACTTGAGTCATAACATGGCGGGCAGCACTGCGGGCACCATTGTGGGCAAGGTCGACAAACAAACCCCGACGTCAGAATATCGGCAATCGGACAGCATCGAATTTCAACACGGAAGCCGTTACGTGTTGTTGGGTGAAATTGGTCAAGGTGGCATGGGGACCGTACATCGTGTATTTGACGCGGAACTTCAAAGAGAAGTCGCGATCAAGGTCATTTTGGAATCTGAAAACCTGAGCAGATTTGATGCCGCGCGATTTCAACGAGAGGCCAGAATCTGCGGACAGCTTCAACATCCCGGCGTCATACCCATTCACGAACAAGGGAGACTGAAAGACGGCAGGCAGTTTATCGCGATGAAATTGGTTGACGGCAAAACACTTAGCACCCTGATCGATGCAGATTCGGATTCCACGCATCAAAAAAGCCGTTTGCTGGAAATCTTCAGTCAGATTTGCCAAACGATGGCGTACGCTCACTCAAAAGGCATCATTCATCGAGATTTGAAGCCGCAAAACGTCATGGTGGGTTCTTTTGGTGAAGTGCAAATAATGGATTGGGGTCTTGCCAAGCATATTGCTGGTGACCAGTTGGCGTCTGACGATGAACGCTCACACAATACGGATTCGAAAAAGTTTGCGAATCGTCTGGATGAAACGTTAGCCGGATCGATCCTTGGAACGCCTGCCTACATGGCCCCGGAACAAATTCTCGGCAAACCGACCGATCAGCGCGCAGATGTGTTTGCTCTTGGCGGTATTTTGTATGAGATTCTGCTCGGAGCGCCACCGTTTCGTGACGCGACTTGGACAGGAACGTTCGCCCGAGCAAAAGACAGTGAATTGAGCAGAGTCCAGCGCGAGTTGGAATCCTGCACTGCAGATCAAATGCTCAAAGAACTTGTCCGGGATTGCTTGGCGTCGGACCCAACGACTCGCCCCGAAAACGCGATGGTTGTCAGTGACCGGCTAAGTGAGTATTTTCATCAGCGCGATGAACGGCTTAGAAAATCGGAACTTGATCGAGCGCGATCGGAGGCACGGTATCAAGCCGAACGGAAACGCCGCCGGCAAGTTTTCTCACTAGTAGCTGCCATCGCCAGTATTGTCTTGCTCACTTCGGTTGCAACGATTGTGTACTGGGTCGACAAATCTGAAAAACAAAAAAACCGCGAATCCAAAATCCTCGCCTCCATTGTTGCGGCGCGTGAATTGCAAAACGCGCCCACTGGCGATTCTCAAGCAGATCAAAAAAAACGCTGGACCGACGCTCTGCTCCGACTCAAACAGGCAGAAGGTCTCGTTGACGGCACGATCAACAAAAACCTGATTCGCGACTACAACATGCTCAAGGAGTCCATCGAGAGCTCCGCAGCAGATGCCGAAGCAAAGGCCCAAAAATTTCGTCGCGAGCAGCGCATGGCAAGTGCTGTATGGAATGCTATCCGGCTCTCCAAATACCCTGCAGGTCTGTTGATGCAGTTCCAACCACAACCTGCCGTTATGGAAACAATCGCCGGAGCATTCAAAAATCTTGAAATCGTTCCGGGGAGCGACGTCGAGCTCGGCGCAAAAAAAATCCACGGCAGTGATATCCAGAATGTGTTAGTCCTTGGATTATTGCTTTGGCGGGAGCAATATGCTCAAGACGTTAACAAATCAAACACCGAGGAAGTGCTCTGGTTGGACAAGCTTCTCGACGCAGTGGATCCAGATGAATTCCGAGTGGAACTTCGTTCGATCGCAAGGCGACCCCAGCCGGGCGAACTTGAGAAACTGATGTTGGACTCGCGCACCTACGAATCGCTCCTCTCCATTAACTTTCTCTCAATCGCCATGGCTGCTGAAAAGGAAATCGATTTGAGACATCAATTGATGTTGAGAGCACACCGCCAATTTCCAGACGATTTTGAGATCAACTGGCAATTGGGGGATTTCTACTTGACTGGAAAGGTGCAGAACCCAGAAAAAGCATTGCGGCATTTCATGGTATGCCTGGCCTTGCAACCCGACAACCCCGTTGTGTTGCTTAACGTGGCTAGCGCGAACTATGAGCTGAAAGATTTCGATTCGGCGATTGTTTATTCCAAACAACTCGTTGCCATGGAACCAAAATATTTTCAGCCTTACGTAAACCTTGCAGCGGCATACAACGCAAAGGGCGACCTGGACAACGCGCTGAAGCATGTTGAGCAGGCGATCCAATTGCAGGATGAGCATTTTAAAGCTCATTACAACCATAGCGTGATACTATATCGGCTCAAACGTTTCGGGGAATCGTTGGCATCGATCAACAAGGCAGCAACCCTGACTTCAAGCAAAGATGATCAACGAGATTTATGCCTCTTGCGGTATCGGATCTACGTGAGACAAAACAAACCGCGGCGTGCTTGGGCGGCTGTCAATGATGCTTTGGCCGCCAAACCAAAAGACATGACGGCGCTACGTTTAGTGGCACAAGGATTGCGCATGCAAGGGAAGCTGAAACGTGCAATTGAACTTCATCGTCAACTCGTTGAATACCATCCCGATGAAGTTACACACTATATTGCATATGCCCAACTCCTGCTGATGGTCCGTCAGCCCGAAAAAGCAGAGGCCGTCGCCCGCCAAGCCCGCTCTCGAGGACTGGCTGATCCTGAAATCAGTTTTATTATCGCCCATTCCATTGCGAGGCAGGGTGAAACCGAAAGAGCGAAGGAGTTGCTTGCAGAATTTGTCGAACAATATCCGAAACATCGTCGAGCCAAAATGATGATGGCCGATCTGAAAGATGGGAAACTGCAACCAATACGATAACGCTTGATCGGCGCGCAAGAATTCAGCGTAGTGAGCTTCGAGACCGAATTTTTGCAGTTTTTTACACTGACGCAAAAAAAAATTGCAGGCATCTGGTTGTTGGCGGTGACTGTCAACGACGCATAACGCATTTGCCACTGCCGACGATATGGTTTTTCTTAACACGTGGAGTTGAGTCGAGATGAAGTTCCGAATTGCGTTTCTGTTGTTTGTTACTGGCACTCTTGTGTTTGGACAACCCGCTTCAGCCTTTCAAAAGAAACAAGCCACGAAATGGTCGATCAACTTTAAAAAGAACGAAGAGCTACCGCCCGGATTTCGTCAGGTCAACGCCGTTCGCAAAGACAAATCCGAGCTACCGATCTTCCTGGGCAATTTTAAAGATTCGCTTGAGGCCAAAAAGCCGTTACTGGTATACGTCGAAGGCTCCGGCGCCCAATCGCATTTTGTCAAGCTGGATGACGGTCGAATCGCCTGGAGCACGTTTGGTTTGATTGCAAAAAACCACTCAAAAGCTCACCATGTTGCGACGCTCGAAAAGCGGGGCGTTCCTTTTGGTTTTTCAGGAATACGTGGCGCAGGTGAAGGCGCTTCGAAAGAATACAACAAGCACGCAACCCTTGCCAACCGTGTCAAGGATGTGCGGCTGACACTGGACGCACTTCTCAAAGATCCAATGGTTGACAAGTCTCAAGTGATTCTTCTTGGCCACTCCGAAGGCGCGGATGTTGTCGCCGCCGTTTCCGCCGAAGACAAACGCGTGACGCATGTCGCGTTTCTGTCGGGCGGCGGGACGGCCCAGTTCTTTGACTTTTTTGTAACGCAGCGAAAAAAACTTGCTGCCCAGGGTGCGACTCCTGAAGAAGCCGAAAAAAAGATCGCCGCGGTGGAGGCGCAGATTCGAGAAATCTTGAAAGACCCCGATAACGACAAAAAGTTTTTTGCCGGGCATTCGTTCAAGCGGTGGTCGACGTTTGCGACTGTTTCCGCAGCAGATAACCTCGTGAAGACCAAAGCGAAGCTCTTTTTGGGCCATGGGACCGAAGATCAATCCGTGCCAATTGAATCTTTTGATTTCTTGGTCGTAAAACTGCTTTGTCATGGGAGACACGATGCCGTCGTCCGCCGCTACGTCGGCGTTGATCACAGCTTTATCAAAGTAGGTGACAAACCTTCGAACGAACCTTTTCAAAAAGTCATCGGCGAAGTGATCTCCTGGGCAGCGAAAAAGAAATAACGGCGTTCGGCTTTAAAATTGTTAGAGACGCAGGGCGCTGGGCCAATTCAAGCCGCCCGACCCACAGCTTTTCTCCGGGCTAAAAGTGTAACGGCGCTGAAACGATGAAGTCACCGGGATCACCGTCGGAGAATGCTCAGGATGTGGGGCAGTGCCATCTCTGATACGTCGCGGAAGTCGGTCATTTGGAGACCTCTTTTGCGATCAGCTTGCAGATCTTTGCGCGCGACGCCGCGCGCTCAGCCAAATGGGCGCCTTCGCCTGATCGTTCGAGCCAGTCCAGTGCCCTTTGGACAGCGTGGCGCGTTGATGTTTCGTCTCGGCAATTCCGCAGAAGCATAAGCTGAGTCTTCTGGACTGGATCAGCAACGTAGATTCCGACTTTCGGATGATCGACTACGATTGCGTCAGGATGGCCTAACATAGTGATTGCTTGGTTTTCGCTGACGCCTTTATGGCATCCAATCAAATGAACCGGTCCAACAGTGCCGCCGGTGAGTTGCGGAGTCAGATCATGGTCGCGCAGAAATGGTTGCCCCACCAACTCGCGAGCAGCCGACACGCTCATAGCTGCTGGAATACCGTGGCACCGAAATAGTACGTTTTTGCGGAAGATCTTTACAATGGCATGTCCATCATTCGTCAACCCGTCGGGATGATCCTTGAGACTTAAGAATAATACGCGCTCGATCTCAGCCTTTCGCCTTTCAAAGTCAAGTCGACTCCAGTCGAGCGCTTCGCCAAGGTAATATGTCGACGATCCTGCATCTCCGACGCCAGCCTTCGCAAGTTTTCGGGTCGCTTCACCGAGTGCCTTTAGTATCTCTTCAATCAGCTCTTTTCCATTATCGGCGGAAGCCCGGAACAGGTTTAGTTGCTCCACGTAGTCCGACATCCTTCGGTGAACACCAGTTAACGATCTTGAGAACTTTGGCAACGCGATGAGGCGAACCTTATTCGGGTTGGAAGTGAATGCTCTTTCTAACTCGGCATGACATATACCTATTCCTCCGACGGTTTTTGTCCACCCGGCATTACCGTTGTATAGAATAATAACGATATCAGAATCGGCGGCCTCATTCAGACACTTTTCCCATGAATCATCAGTGCCTTCTGCTGACGGTGCAAGTTCATTAATCCAGCATTTGAACAGTCTTTCGCCACCGATCTCGAATTCTTCGATCGCTTTCTTCGCGTCTTTGCGAACATCGCTCAGCTTTGCCTTTGCAGCCTTGTACTCGATGTCGTCGTTGCAGCGGCTCGACAACATCACAGTCAGAAACTTTGTGCCCATCTCACATCTCTGTTATGTGCCGACAGGTGAATGCCAGTTGGTTTTTTCTCGATTCTTCACCCAGATCTCTCACCTGCACATTTGGAACGTAACACGCACCAAACCGAAATCGAGATTCTAGCATATGTTTATTCGAATTGTGTATTTTCTGATTTCTGCCCCAGAGTTGAGCAAGTTCAGGTTTTAAAATGTCGCTGAGAACAAATTAGGTGGGGCGACCGAATACAGTTAGCGGCATCGGGCGATGAAGCGCCACGTCGCCCGAGGGCACGAACGGTGCTTGCCAACATGCGTCGGTGTAAAACGTCGGCGCTGGGGAATGGCTGGGGATAAAAATGCATCGAACGATGAATCCGAAACGAATTTTGCAGCGGAGTGTCACTGATGAAGTCTATTGCCGCCATGTATTGTGCAAATGTACCCTAAAGCTGCTCCTCAAGCAGAGATTCCACCGCAATTCGCATGTCTTCCACAAGTTGATTGGTCGATTTCCGTAGACCCAGCAGCACCCAACAAAACCATATGCCGTGGATTACGGCCGGCACAGCTTGCGAGACACCTAGAGCAAGCCCATCGTCGGAAACACGTTGCCACAATTCCTTGTAGAGCTTTCGCATCGGAGCCAACAGCGTTGGGTTATATGCGAAGGCTGCAAACAAGGCCAAAGACGCGTCCCGCCGTTCTGTTGTCCACGCCTCAGCGCTTGGACCAGTCTCAAAAAATCGCATTTCTTTGCTTTTTTCGGAATTGGAATGTAACCATTTCGTCGTTTTGCTTCTTTTGTAAGAGTCCAGAAGAAATTGACAACTTTAAACGTGCAGGTGAATAAGGTATGACTCGGCCAACTCCCCACAACGAACTGCTGACGGACTCACCAATAGCATTTCTGGATCTGGCACTAGTCATTGCATTCGCCGGCATAGCAAATGTATCTCTTTGGTTTGCCATCGGCAGCAATTATGCCGGACCGATTACGGCCATTTGTACACTGATATTTACGACTTGCATTTTGAGACACCGCGGCATTCGATGGGCCAATTTCGGAATGACCCGACCGAAAAAACTGACAAAACTAGCGTGGCAAGTTCCAATTGTTTTAATTGGTACCGTTTTTGTCGGTATCGTTGCGGGAAATTTTTTCGGCCTTTTCCTATCGTCAGTTGACAGCGTTTCGCGGACAGGTGATTTGGAAGGAAATTTTGTGCATTTCCTTCTATGGGTGGCACTGGGATGGATCGTTGGAGGATTTGCTGAGGAAATGCTTATGCGTGGTTTCTTGCTGAATCGAGCCGAGTCTATGCTGGGCAATGCTCGATGTAAGACACCGGTTGCTGTAGTTTTTCAAGCTGCAATGTTTGGTTTAGTGCATTACTACAACAGAGGGTTGCAGGGAGCCTTGACAATCACAATGGTTGGGTTGGCATTGGGAACGTTTTATATCTGGTTCGGTCGAAATCTTTGGCCAACTATTCTTGCCCATGGCCTGGTAGATACCCTGAGTTTCCTTGAAGACTATCTGGGTGCCTAGCACCGATTTTGTGCAGGGCAGGCGTATTCGAAACCATCGGATTTTTTCGAACAGAATTCCATGGCTTTGTTGCGCCATCATGTTTGAGCTTTTTAAACTCGTTCCTGGTCAATCTTCAGATTCAGCTTGTTCGGATACTGTGTGCAGTTGGAATAATTCCCATCTCAATAAAAAGAAAAGACTCAAAAGCTCAGGGCTAGATTTAATAGCAAATGGGATTTTCAAGCTGTTGAAACTGAAGAAATAAACAAAGAGGAGCGTCCAGCTATTTTGTTGCTGCGAAGAAGACGGATACAAGACAACCACTGTAGTTTCGGAGCAGCCCCCTAAAATCACGAGCCTGCGCGGCACCAGTTTCGTGCATCGGCGTGAAACTTGAATGGCACTTAGTTTTTTCTAACTCGTTTCATCATATCGAGTTTTGTCTCGTGCCTTGGTTTCTTTAAGAAGTTGTATAGTTTGAATCTTCGCTTTCTTTTTCGCGGTTCAAACCTGTTTGGTCGATTGGCGACTCGATGGGTGGCAATGCAATCAAGCAATTGATGATACAGTTCTTGGCGGAGTATCGAATCGCGACAAGCGACCAACGCAATTACGGGCTGGAAAGCTTCCAGAGTTTGAATGGCTCCTTTGAAGCTTATCGAACGTGGTTCCCGTTGGTGTTTGGTTGCGGCTTGGGCCATGATTGTGCGGATGAGATTGTAGGCCAGGATATGCGTCCAGACCTCTTTGCGCACCAACTCTGGGGTTTTACACCTCAAGTCATCCATCTGCATGGTTGATTTGATCGATCGAAAGTCGAGTTCGTTGTTCCAGCGAGCAAGATACAAAGACGCAAGTTCTTCCTTGGTTGTCTGCTCTGCATCAAGTATGGTTGTTACAACGATAATCGTCTTGGTTCGAAAACCGTGCTGCTCAATACGTATACGTGTTTCTCGAACTGCAAGGTAGTCAGGTAGCGCTTTGTATGCCTCTTTGTCGCCAGTACGATGACATGGTTTGGGCCAATGAACGATGTGGTCGTCTTTACCCAATCGCTTGCCACGCCGAAAGTCCGCTTTACGGCGACACAGTCGAGTAACTGACTCAACACCTCGAAGTTTGAGCATGGTCATTTCGCGCCACGAACACATGAGTCGATCGCCCAATAATACGTCGCCCGGAGAAAACAGGTCCCACAACTCGCGTAGTATGTTCAGTTCACCTTGTCCTTTGCCTGCAAAGCGACGAAACCCAACACTGACAATTGCTCCACAAGAAAGCGATATGATTGCTCCGATCCTGGCAATGGGAGACCCCAACCCAGGTCTTTGTGACGGGATCTGAGGATAAGCTTCCTGGTTAGCCGCCGTATCGGGCATGGTTACGGTCGTTCCATCAAACATGTAAACTCGTCGACCTTTCCAAAACCAATCGGAATCAACTTGTGAGTCCATTACTCGGCCGACATGAAGCGCAATCATCGAAAAGAATTTTTCGGGCAAGCGCTTTCTTGCCTGGCAGTAAGCTCCCGTATCGGCTGAACATTCACTTTTACCTTGTGAAAGTCGATGGGCAATCAGGCGAGCCACTGCTGCACGACATGAATGGTCCGCACTGAGAACCTGGCCCAGGAAAACCCATAACGTCACCAGCGGTGAATAAATGCGATCCTTCCATACAACTTCGGCAGAAGTCAGCGCATGAGAAATCGTTTTGGTCGAAAGAATATCGGTGAATGGCAAAGCACCGTCTTGCAAAAACTGACGCTGCAGAAATCGAACTTGCTCGCGAAGCCGAACTGAATTAGAAACACACATTACAAGGCCTCCTTGCCAAAGATGGATTCGTTGTCAAAACCATCTAAGCAAGCGAGGCTTTTCTTTTCGATGCCAATCCAGCAATCATGAAGGCAATGCTGCGACAGCAATACTAAACCGTTAGCAACAAACAACTTGCGAATATCTACGTGCCATTCGCGTGAAACTTCGACGCCGGGAAAGATGGGGAACGCTTCGGACGATGGCGGGCGATCAACCGATGTCCTGGTAATGGGTAGTCTTTTTTTGAAATGGAAGTGGCGAAACACCAAAGCCGTACCAGAAGTAGTATCGGCGTACGTAGGTGATACCACTGAGACCCACTGGATGCGGTTC
>JANQLU010000084.1 GCA_028280445.1 Pirellulaceae bacterium
AAGAGTGCCATGAACCTTGGATCTCTTTTGGAGGAACCTTGCACATCAAGAGTTTAGTACTGCACCGAGGCAATATCTCTCCATTCCTCATGACGCCAACACATCATTGCACTATTTCCCCAAAGTGATAGTGATAGTGTAAAAAGGTGTAAGGGTATCCTTCAGCCTAGCTGACCTTCATAGCTATAAATGGGCTGGCCTCCACGGTCTACTCTCATGTCCTGCCCACCGGATCTTTTAAGGTATCAGCACCACCACTGCTAAAATACCTCGGAGTGGGAGCTCATCCTCCATTCCCTGCACCACCTCGGCCACCTCCAATATAGGCTGAGGCTTGTAGGGAGATCCACTAGTCCACCTAGGGTCTGCCAAAGTTGGCTAGCTCACAGGCATTGGTTGAGGAATACCTTTTTCTTTTAAACCCTCATTCGTTTACTATCTCAGTTCTATCTCTGATCTGTTGCCCACTAGTAGATATAAATCCCATCTACATTATCTCTCAAACATTTCCTAGCCCTCTAGACTCTCATTCCCTTTTTATACCTTAAAAGAATTATAGTTCGACCCTACAATGTCTTTGTCATTCTTGTTTACACAAATTCATAGTTTGGAATCTCAGATTTCCATTTGTAGGTAGATTCGACATTCTACCTATGTACTGGTGTCTCAGACAACACCCACAGCTAATACCCACTCATGACCCACTCCCTTAGTACTGTATAGGCCTCTATAGACACAGGAGGAGTCTTTTAGCTTTTAGTTGTACGCATCTGTAACAAACGTTGACTTTGTCCCCACAAACACAATGGCTATATTATATAGTGGATCAGTTAAATCAGTAGTGTGGACAGTGCACCCTCCATGACTACCTAGCACACGGCCTTCATCACGTCCTCCAGCCCCACTAGTTTTCCCATCTAATCACTATAATGCCTCACCAGTGATCCAGGCTAACCTGCTATAAACCAGTCGCCTGGCGCCTTATGTATTGATCTGGGATCCCCTTTTATATTTTCAAGAGGTACCTTATACCACTACCTTTAGCGTTGACATTAA
>JANQLU010000032.1 GCA_028280445.1 Pirellulaceae bacterium
TACAGCATCTCCGAGTCCCCAGTTCGCAGGTCCGCAACGAGGCAGAAAACGCCTAAGTCGTGAAGCCACCCTGCACGCAGTATTGGCCCTAGAATGGCCAGAACTTGTCCAAATTGGACGCTGTAAAGTGCAGTGGCTTCCTAACGATGAAAATAAGCGAATTCTGATCCATTTAACTCAAAGAAGACAATCAAACAACAGATGTTTGCGGGGATGCAAAGGTATTTCTGTGCTGCTTGTGCCACGATGGGGTATCTCAGAGACGCTTGGGCCCAATATTTGGGATGATGAGGGAAAACAGGTTACAGGTTGAGTGCAGTATTGTGCTGTAAATAAATCTCCATGTGGGCAGGCCAGCATTACAGGTGATGAGGGAAAATAGGTTACAGGTTCAATGCACTATTGTGCTGTAAATAAATCTCACAGTGAAAAGGGCAGCACGACAGTTGATGAGGGAAAATAGGTTACAGGTTCAGTGCAGTATTGTGCTGTAAATAAATCTCACTGTGCAAAGGGCAGCATGACAGATCATGGGGGAAAACAGGTTACAGGTTGAGTGCAGTATTGCGCTGTAAATAAATCTCCCTGTGGGCAGGCTAGCATTACAGGTGATGAGGGAAAACAGGCTACAGGTTGAGTGCAGTATTATGCTGTAAATAAATGTCCCTGTGCAAAGGGCAGCATGACAGTTCATGGGGGAAAACAGGTCACAGGTTCGGTACAGTGTTATGGTGTGGAAAGATTTCATGAGCCCAGCACGACAGTGCATACAAAAACATGAAGTGAACGATATGTTTGCCTCAGCCAAGGCCAGGCGAAACGCCCGGCCTAGCTTGTGGCAATGCATCGGGCACACATCGTGGAAGTGAACAATGAAAATGCCGAGCCAAGGCCAGGCTATTCGCCCGGCCCGGCATATGACACTGCACTGTAAGCAAACAACCTGCAAACAAACCGTCCAGGCACCTCCGCCTAGGCCAGGCTCCTTGCCCGGCCCAGCGTAAGGCCCTGCAAAGTGGGAAAACAAAAGCTGCAATGAAACAATACTGGCGCCTCCACCAAGGCTAGGCTTGTCGCCCGGCCCGGCGTATGGCGCTGCACAGTGGGAAAACAACCTGCAAGGAAACATTCTACTCGGCAGAGCTATGTACGTTGGGCCACTTCACCCTACCTTGTTGCCCAGGTTGTCGCTGCTCCGCAGCATTGAAATCAGCCAATGTGTCTGCAAAGGAAAAATTCAATGAGTTTTAACAGGCGCAGTTCGTAGCATCTCCAAATGGCTAGCAGTACACTGCATTGCCACACCTGTTTTACCCCTGCAACGCGTTTTCCCACACACGATGCGCCCGAAACAAGACAGCAAAAATTGCATGCAGACCTCCGCCAAGGCCACGCGACCCATCTTTTGGCGCGCCACCCGGCCCAGTGTCTGGCAACTGATTGGGGGCGGCACACTGTCCCCCCCAATGCATTGAAAGCTGGGTATTCCAAGCAAACATTCACAGAATGCCACATTCTGCC
>JANQLU010000125.1 GCA_028280445.1 Pirellulaceae bacterium
AGCGTATGGAACCACCAGCGGTGTAATCCAGCTGGCCGACTTTGATGCGACAACGGGAGCAGCCTCAAACGTTGTCACCCATGCGACGGGGCAAGTTGGCTTTTCCGCAGCACTGTCACCCGACGGTACGAAACTTTATTACACCGATGGCGCCCAAGGGTTCTCTGGAGCCGTTGTTCAGAAAGATCTGACGACCGGCATTGTCACTAACCTTGGCGGCGGAACAGGCTTTGGCCAGATCCGAGAAGCACCCGACGGAAAACTTTACGTTGCTGGCATCGGCCGAACAACACTTGGCGTGATCGAAAATCCCAACGCGGCAGGCGCTGCAGCCAACTTCGATCCAACAGGGTTCGATCTCGGCACGTTCAGGTCTGGTTATGCGCTGCCGAATCCGACCTACGCCAATTTGTTTATCCAGCAGAGTGTCGATAGCGATGGTGATGGCATCGCCGACCATCTCGATATCGACAAGGACAATGACGGTATCACTGATAACGTTGAAGCACAAACGACGGCTGGCTACATCGCGCCGTCAGGAATTGGAGCAGGTATTACTGATTTAGATGGCGACGGATTGGACGACAACTACGATGCCAATACGGGTGACGTTTCAGCGGCTGCAAGTATAGGTCTGATAGAGGTCGATACCGACAATGACGGCATTGTCGACACCCTCGATGCCGACAGCGACAACGATGGTCTACTGGACATTGTCGAACGTGGCGACGGTCAACCCATTTCGATTACTTCATCCACCGACACCGATGGGGATGGTCTCCTGGACATCTTCGAAGGCGCCGATGTAAACGACGGATTCGATGTCAACGATGAAAATCTCGATGTAACCGACACCAATTTCAATTTCGCCGACACTGACAATGATACCGCCGCCGATGGTAGTGATGCCAATGGGTTGTTAAACGACATGGATTACCGCGACGCTAAATCGCCACAAGCGTTCGACGATTTTGCTCGTACACTGGTTGGCGAACCGGTCACAGTTCCCGTTTTGGCCAACGATATTGCTCCCAACAGCGATCCGCTGGGTGTGGTGATCCTGAATGTTGGTCAAGGCGGTACCGCCAGCGTGGACGCCGATGGCAACATCGTATTTACGCCAGACGGCGGTTTTGTTGGTACGACAACCATCGAGTACCTGATCGAAGACTCCTGCGGGGGTACTTCAACAGCGACAGTGACAATCGAAGTGTCGTATGCCTGGGACTCGCATCACAGGTTCGACGAGGACTTCGATGCATCCTACAAAAATGGCAGTTACGAATTCGAGCAGCCATCGTTGACCAAGCAAATCTTTACACTTGCTCCCGAACCAGTTTTCAGTGGTTACGCTCGACCGGGAACTCAGGTGGTGGGTCGTATCTACGATCAGCACGGTCGCCTGATGAGCGAAGGTTATGCCATGTCCGATCCGGGTGGGAACTGGATAATGCAGTTCCAGGGCATTGCAAAGTTTGAATACTATCGAATCGAGTTCGACTACGTGGTCCAGCCTGCTGATATTTACGGTTACTTTGGCCTCGCACCGAGCGACAACAGCTATCAGGCGATGCAAATGACTGGTTGGGAGGAATCATTGGGTATTCATGGAGCGATCGACAATGCTCCCGAAAACATCCTCACCAGGATGCATCATGAGAACAACCGCCCGCAGGGAATCGGGACGTATGTCGGGATACTGTCATCAACATCTGAGAAATAGTTGATGGCAGCCGTTCTCACGGCCTCATTGTATTGCGACCTGCGCAGTCCTCAGATTCGGACTGCGCATTTTGTGATCTGTGCAGATTTTGCTTGATTTGGCGAATCATTGCCACATGAAAAATTGCTGCACGGCCGTCATTGTTTGTCATACCAGCCAATTCTTGTGTTATTTTTCAAACGAGCGCGTTTTTGCGCGCTCCCCTTCCACACCTCTCCAACATCCCATCCGCGATCCTTCCTAATAGGCAACTTGCGATGCGCAGATCGACCAATCATTTTCTTCATGAAAAACTTGAAGACCGTATTCTGTTTGATGCTGTACCAGATGGTTCACTCGAAAATCTTCAGCAATTGCAAGAACCTTTGGAACAACAACCCCAAGAAGACCAAGTAGCGATCAATCCCGCGATCGATCTGGCACAACAAGCCGACCCACATGAACGCAACGAAGTCGTTTTTGTTGACAAAAACGTAGATGGTTATGAGAAACTCGTCGCTGAACTTGCCGTGACCAACCGCGCTGATGTGTTCTATATCAACTCGGCCGAGAACGGTCTGTTGCAAATCGCTGAGCGCCTACAAAATCTGAATGAGATCGACGCGATTCATATCATCTCGCATGGGAAACAGGGAGAATTGTTTTTAGGCAATGCCGTGCTCGATGCCCAATCGATGCAAGGGGAGCATCAGGAACAGCTGACCGCGATTGGTAACGCACTTTCGGACCATGCCGATATACTTGTCTACGGATGTGATTTCTCCGGTGGTGAAGCGGGACTGGCAGCCACGACATTGCTCGCAAGTATTACCGGAGCAGACGTTGCTGCCTCACTGGATGATACCGGCCATGCGGACCTCGGTGGTGACTGGGATCTGGAGACAAATATCGGTACCGTTGAAACAGAAATGATCGAAGCTGATGGCTGGCAAGGCCTGTTGGCCACTCCGGTCGCCAATGACGATGCGGCAACAGTGATCACCGGCGTACCGATCGTGGTCGATCCGCTGGCCAATGATACCGATGCCGACGGCGATCCGCTCACCGTAACAGAGATCATTGATGGCGTCACCATTACTCCGCTGTTGACGCCAGGCGATACGGCAACTCTGTCCACGGGTACCACAGTAACATTACGCGCGGACGGCCGCCTCGACGTGGTTGCCGCAACCGATGGTGTCGAGACGTTTGACTATCGAGTTTCCGACGGCTCAACGTCGGATACGGCGACGGTCACTTTAACAGCAGCTTCTGACGAAGCCACCGCACAGGCGATCGGCCATGTCGTAACCGTTGATACTTCGATCGTCTATGCGGGTTCGACGGCAAACGACACTTTTGAGATTCGTGCCGCGCCTGGCAGCGACAACTATACGATCTATTGGGGAGACGGCACGTCAAGTGCAGGAGTCAGCGGTAACCAGACCCACACATACGCGACACCCGGTGTTTATACGGTAACCGTTGTCGGTGATTTTGCCGGGTACAATTTTGTCGATGCGGGTGACGACCGCAAGCTACAGACCATCGAAAAATGGGGCAACGTTGCGTTCACGGATCTCAATCACGCCTTTCGCGGCGCGATCAATCTAACGATCAATGCGACGGACGCGCCGGATCTGATCAATGTTTCGGATTTGAGCGCCATGTTCTTTGGCGCGACCACCGTGGACGGCGATCTGTCGACCTGGGATGTGTCGAATGTCACGAACATGAGTTATATGTTCAGCGGTGCCACGTCTTTTAACCAGGATATTAGCAACTGGGATGTTTCCAGCGTGACGACGATGCATAGCATGTTCGCCAGTGCCACGTCCTTTAACCAGGACCTCAGCGGCTGGGACACCAGCAGTGTGACAGATATGTCAAGCATGTTTTATCGTGCCAGTGTCTTCAACGGGAACATCGGAACTTGGGATACCTCCAGCGTCACCAACATGGCAAACATGTTCAACGAAGCCCGTGTCTTCAACAGGGACATCAGCAGTTGGAATACTTCCAGCGTCACTAGCATGTTAAGTATGTTCCGTGAAGCCAATGCCTTTAATCAGGACATCAGCGGGTGGAACACCAGCGGTGTGACAGATATGTCAGGAATGTTTGTCAACGCCGACGCGTTTAACCAGGATATTGGTGGGTGGGATGTTTCCAATGTGACGACGATGCAAAGCATGTTCAACGGCGCCGACGTGTTTAATCAGGACATTGGCGGATGGGACGTATCCAATGTCACCAACATGGCAGCGATGCTGGCCAGTGCCGCCGCTTTTGATCAGGACATCAGTGGCTGGAACGTGTCAAACGTCACCAACATGGCTGGTATGTTCGCCAGTGCAACTGTCTTTAATCAGGACATCAGCGGATGGGACGTGTCCAGCGTCACCAACATGGCGAACATGTTCCAAAGCGCCAAGGCTTTCGCTCAGGATATCAGCGGATGGGACGTGTCGGGAGTCACCAACATGTCGTACATGTTTAGCGATGCGGACGCATTCAACCAGGACATCGACACATGGGACGTGTCGAGCGTGACCAACATGGCGGGCATGTTCTTCAACAACGATACGTTCAACCAGAGCCTCAATAGCTGGGACGTGTCCAGCGTCACCAACATGGCGCGTTTGTTTCGAGGTGCGACTGCATTCAACGGCAACATCAGCAGTTGGGACGTGTCCAGTGTGACGAACATGTCGGAAATGTTTCTAAATGCCTTGGTATTCAACCAGGACATTAGCGGTTGGGACACATCCAGCGCAATTTATATGAACTATATGTTCTCGAACACCGACGCCTTTGTTCAAGACATTACAGGTTGGGATGTGTCCAGCGCCACCACCATGATTGGCATGTTTCAGTCGAATGACGTATTTAACCAGGATATCAGCGGATGGGACGTGTCGGGTGTCACGAATATGGCGAACATGTTTAGCTTCGCCACCGCGTTCAACCAGGATATTAATTCCTGGGACGTGTCCAGCGTCACAAATATGGCGAACATGTTCAGGGGTGCTAATGCTTTCAATCAAGATCTGAACGGCTGGGACGTATCTAGTGTCACTAACATGGTCGGGATGTTTAGAGATACCGCTCTGTTTAATGGGGACATTAGCGCCTGGGACACATCCAATCTGATCAACATGGCGGCTATGTTCCTCAATACGCGAGCTTTCAACCAGGACGTTGGCGGATGGGACGTGTCGGGCGTCATTGACTTTGGGAGTGTGTTCAACGGTGCCCTCGTATTCAACCAGGACATCGGAGGATGGGACACTTCCAGCGGCATCAACATGGGAAGAATGTTTGATTTCGCCGCTGTCTTTAACCAGGACATTAGTGGCTGGGACGTGTCGGGCGTCACGAGTATGTCGGACATGTTCCGCAATGCCTTTGTCTTTAATCAGGACATCAGCGGATGGGACGTGTCTAATGTCGTGACGATGTTCCGAATGTTTGATAATGCCGCTGAATTCAACCAAAGTCTGGGTGCTTGGGACATGTCGAATGTCACCAACGTCTTCAACATGCTGAACAATACGTGCATTTCGATTGACAACTACGATGCAACGTTGATTGGTTGGGCAGGCCAAACCTTACAACCCGATTTGAGTCTCGGGGCAAATCCTCTCCGTTACAGCCAGAACGGCGATCCTCACCGGCAATCGATCATTGATAATTTCAACTGGACGATCTCAGACAACGGCATCGACAGCGCGGTGACAGTGGAATTTACATCCGCGACTTTCAGCGCGAGCGAGAACGGTGGTAACCTGGTGATCTCCTACACAGTGACGTCAGATTTTGCGACCAACACGACCAACAAATCGTTCAATCTACAGGTGACCGGTGGCACAGCCATATTAGGGGTGGACTATACCTTTCCCAGTCCGCTGACGATCACCGTAACGGCGGCAGACTACACCACGCCACAAACGTTCACCGTATCGATTCCGCTGATCAATGAAACGATCATCGAACAGAATGAAACCATCCAGGTGACACTGGCCAATGTCGGCTGTGACACCAATATTCGATTCCCAGGCCTGACGACCGCCACCGCCACGATCATCAACGACGATTTTGGGAGTTGGAGTATCACTGGCGACACCAATGTGGATGAAGGCGGATCGTCATCCTACACCGTCTCGTTAGCTGGAATCCTGCAAGCTGGTGAAACGGCTTCGGTCGATCTGAATCTAACCAATATCAGCACCACTAGCACCGACTACGCTGATTTTGTGGCGGCTGTAAACACGGCAATCGGAGCGCGGACTGATTTGACGTTTGATGGAACAACGCTGACCTATACCGGCGATGGACTGGCCATGGCCGATCTGGTGATCAGCCTCGACGCAACCGACGATGTGTTGGTCGAAGGGATGGAGAGTTACACAATTGCAATAGTTAACGCTTCCTCCAGTACCAACGCCATCAGCCTCGACACGTCGTCCACCGTGACGACAACCATCAACGATACACAAGGTGTCGGCGGTGCAAACGATTCAGCGACCTGGAACATCGCGGGTGACACCGACGTTGACGAAGGGGCTGCGGCGACTTATACCATCTCACTTTCAGACGTGCTACAGTCCGGCGAAACAGCTACGATCGATCTAGGTTTAAACAATATCGGCACCAACTCCACCGACTACGCGGATTTTGTAGCGGCTGTCAATGCAGCCATTGGCGTCCGAACTGATCTATCATTTGATGGTACTACGTTGACTTATACCGGCGACGGCACAGCGATGGCCGATTTGGTCGTCAGCCTGGCTGCTGTGGACGACATCTTTGTCGAAGGACCCGAAGACTATACCATCACCCTGGCCAATCCGGCGTCCACAACTGGCGGCACGATCCTGTTAGGTGCAACTAATAATGTCACAACCACGATCAACGATACGCAGGGCCCGGGTGGCGCAAACGATTCGGCGACCTGGAACATAGCCGGTGATACGACGGTCGACGAAGGTGCCACTGCTACCTACACAATTTCCTTGGCCGGCGTGTTGCAAGCAGGCGAAACAGCCACGGTCGATTTGATACTGACCGATATCGACACCAACACTACCGACTACGCCAGCTTTGTAGCTGCCGTCAATGCCGCGATCAGCGCGCGAACTGATTTGAGTTTTGATGGCACTACGCTGACCTACACGGGCGACGGGAACACCATGGCTGATTTAGTCGTTGGCTTGTTCGCCGTGAACGACGCCCTGGTCGAAGGGGTCGAGGATTACCATGTCGCAATCGCCAATCCAGCGTCCACAACTGGCGGCACGATCTTGTTAGGTGTGGCCAACAATGTCACAACCACCATCAACGACACTCAAGGGCCCGGTGGACCCGCAGATTCGGTGACCTGGAGTATCGCGGGCGACAGCAGCGTCGATGAAGGTGCCACAGCCACCTACACCATTTCGCTGGCTGGCGTGCTACAAGCCGGCGAAACTGCAACGACCGATTTGAATCTGGCCGATATCGGGTCAACAGTAGCCGACCGCGCCAATTTTGTGACCGCCGTCAACGCGGCCGTCAGTGCCCGTACCGATCTGACCTTTGATGGTACGACGCTGACCTATACCGGCGATGGAACGGCGATGGCCAATCTGGTGATTAGCTTCGCGATTGTTGATGATACTTTTGTCGAAGGGCCAGAGGACTACCTCATCACAATCAGCAATCCAGGATCAACGACCGGTAGCAGCGTCACCGTGGATGCCAATTCCGACGTAACCACGACCATTCGCGACACACAAGGAGCGGGAGGACCGTTAGACGAAGCGACCTGGAACATCATTGGCGATGCGACCGTCGATGAAGGCGGAACTGCGTCCTACACCATCTCGCTGGCAGGAGTTTTGCAAGCCGGAGAAATCGCCAGTGTTGATTTGGGTTTGATCGATGTCGCCACCTCAAGCAGTGACTACGCCGATTTCGTCGCTGCCGTCAACGCTGCCGTCAGTGCTCGCACTGATTTGTCTTTTGACGGAACGACGCTCACCTATACCGGCGACGGTACCGCAATGACCGATTTGATCATTAGCCTGGCGGCTACCGATGATGTGTTGATCGAAGGTCAGGAAAGTTTTTCCGTGGAAATCAGCAATCCGAGTTCAGGTACAGGCAGCCAGATCGAGGTTGGATCTGCAACCACTGCCACCACGACGATCAACGATACGCAAGGAGCCGGGGGAGTTTTGGATGGACCTGCCACATGGAGTTTGACCGGTGATACGACGGTCGACGAAGGCGACTCGGCGGCTTATACGGTTTCACTCGACGGTTCATACCAGGCGGGCGAGAGTGTGTCGGTTGATATTGGTGTCAGCGACAATGAAACAACGTTGGCGGACTACGGTAATTTTGCGACGGCGGTCAACGCTGCGGTTGCCGTCTACAACGGCAATCCTGCCAACGACGGAGTACTCAGCTTTGATGGAACAACGCTGACTTTTACGTCGAACAACGACGGCGACTCGATGACGGCATTTGATGTGGTCGTTTCAATCAACGACGACGGCATCAATGAACCCCAGGAAACTTTCGACGTCACCCTGACCAATCCGGCGAGTTCAACAGGTATCACCGCTTCGATTGGAACTGGCAGTGTGACGACGACGATCACCGGCCCTCCCGTGGCAGGCAACGACATCAACGTTACCAATGCCGATACGCTGGTCAGCGGTAATGTGCTGGTCAATGACAGTGATCCCGATGGCGATCTGCTGACGGTCACCGCCGTCAATGGAACGGCTGTCGTTGGTCCCACAACGATCACGACCTTTGCCGGTGGAACGCTGACGATCCAACCGGACGGCAGCTACGATTACACACCGGCAGCGGGATTTACTGGTGAGGATTCGATTAAATACGTCGTCACCGACGCCAACGGCAACCTGTCGCCCGCGACCCTGTCAATCGAAGTCCGCGACAGCACGACTGGTGAGAATACACCGCCGATCGCAAGCAACGACGAAACATTGACCTTTGTCAATCAATCCGTCACCGGTTCCTTACTGGCCAACGACGGCGATCCGGACGGCGATCCGATCACCATCAATCAGACTCCACTGGCGGGACCATACAACGGGACAATTACAATTCATTCCGACGGCACGTACGAGTACACACCCGGTGCTGGATTTACGGGAACAGACACGGTTCTGTACGAAATCTGCGACGCTCGCGGGGCTTGCGACACGGCGGTATTGACGATTCAGGTGACGGTCGATCCAACCGGTCCCGGCAACGATCCTCCGTTTGCTGACGACGATGTGGGCATCGGTTTCGTCAACAAGCCGATTGAAGGCAACGTGCTGCTGAACGATACCGATCCAAACGGCGATCCGCTGACCGTCAATATTAGTAATGTTGTAGGGCCAAGCCACGGGACACTGGTCATTAACTCGGACGGTAGCTATACCTATACACCCGATTTGGATTTTGCCGGACCTGACAGCTTTACTTACGAAATCTGCGACGGAAACGGAGGCTGTGATGTTGCCACGGTGCGACTGGCGGTTTTCAACCAGGTGCCGCAGGCGTTCGACGATTTTGCTCGCACACCGGTTAACGAATCGGTCACAATTCCAGTGCTGGCCAACGATATTGATCCTGATGGCGGTTCGTTGAGCGTGGTCATCCTCAGTGTGGGCACTGGCGGTAGTGCCATCGTGGACGGCGATGGCAACATTGTATTTACGCCCGACGGCGATTTTACGGGTACGACAACGCTCGAATATTTGATCGAAGACCCTAACGGGGCGACGTCAACAGCGACCGTAACGATTGAAATTTTTCTGCCTTATTCCTGGGATTCGCATCACAAGTTCCATGAGGACTTCGACGCTTCCTACAAAAGCGGTGGCTACAAAAACGACTTCGACCAGCCATTGTTGACCCAACAAATTTTTACACTGGCTCCCGAGCCGATCTTGAGTGGTTATGCTCGACCAGGAACTCAGGTGGTTGGTCGGATCGTCGACCAGCAGGGTAATGTGATGGGCGAAGGAATTGCCATGTCTGACGCCAGTGGCAGCTGGATGATGCAGATCCAAGGCATTGCGAAACTCCAGCACTATCGCGTCGAGTTAGATTATGTGGTCCGGCCCGACAATATTTACGGTTACCTCGGACTTGTCCCCAACGAAAACAGCTACTGCACGATGCAACCGCCGACCAGTTGGGAGGAATCGATGACGGTTGACGGGGCGATCAACAATGCTCCTGAAAACATCCTCAAAAGAACTCATCATGAAAACAATCGCCCCCAGGGAATCGGGACGTTCGTCGGGATACTGTCACCATCGTCTGAGAAATAGTTGATGGTAGCCGGTCTCCCTGCCTCATTGTATTGCGACCAGCGCAGTCCTCAGATTCGGACTGCGTATTTTGTGTTCTGTGCAGGTCCTGCTTAATTTGGCGAATCGTTGCCACACAAAATCTCTGCACGAGCGCTAGTGTTTGTCATACCGACCAATTCTTGTGCTACATTTCAGACGAGCGAGTTTTTGCGCGCTCTCCTTTCACACTTCTTCGACATCCCATCACATGATCCTATCAGGCAAGTTACGATGCGCAAATCGACCAACCATTCTCTTCACGAACAGCTTGAAGCACGTATTCTATTCGACGCAGTACCAGACGGTTCACTCGAAAATCTTCAGCAATTGCAAGAACCTTTAGAACAACAACCCCAAGAAGACCAGGTGGCGGTCAATCCCGCGATCGATCTGACACAGCAGCCCGAACGGCATGAACGCAAAGAAGTTGTTTTTGTTGACAAAAACGTGGGCGGTTATGAAAAACTCGTTGCTGAACTTGCGATCACCAACCGAGCCGACGTGTTCTTTATCAACTCAGCCGACGACGGTTTGTTGCAAATCGCTGAACAGCTACAAAATCTGAATGAGATCGACGCGATTCATATCATCTCGCATGGGAAACAAGGAAAATTGTTTCTGGGCAATACGATCCTCGATGCTGAATCGATGCAAGGTGAACATCGGGATGAGCTATTCATCATCGGCAACGCGCTTTCGGACCATGCCGATGTACTTGTCTACGGCTGTGACTTTTCCGGTGGCGAAGCGGGACTGGCAGCTACGACATTGCTCGCTAGTATCACTGGAGCTGACGTCGCCGCTTCGATCGACAATACCGGTGCAGCAGCGCTCGGCGGTGACTGGGATTTGGAGACTCAAATTGGTTCGGTGCAGACGGACACTCTCAAAGCAAACCACTGGCATGCCCTGCTCGCCCTTCCGGTGGCTGTTGATGACGCGATAACTGTGATCCCAGGTAGCACAACAAACATCGACGTCTTGGCGGATAATGGCAGCGGCGCCGATAGTGATCCAGATGGTGATCCACTCTCGATCACGCACATCATCGATCCGACCAATCCCGGTGTGAACATTCCGTTGACGGTTGGCACTCCGATTACACTGGTTTCTGGCACCCAAGTTACATTGTTGGTCGACGGTACATTGGACGTTGTCACGCCTGTTGGTCTTTCCCCAACCGATACTTTTGACTACATCATCGACGATGGTAACGGTGGCACTGCCCAGGCAACCGTTACACTCAACATCGATACCGATGCCGATGGAGTGATCGATAGCAATGACATCGATGACGACAACGACGGTATTTTGGATATCAATGAAGGACAGGGAGTGGTTGTTGGGGGTCAAATAATTGATTCTGACAATGACGGCGTCGGTGACTGGCTCGACATCGACAAGGACAACGACGGCATCACAGATAACGTCGAAGCGCAAACCACTGCCGGTTACGTTGCACCATCCGGAACGGGTGCCGGTTTCACGGATGTGGACGGCGACGGATTGGACGATGCTTATGACGCTGATACATCTGATATATCGGCTGCTGCCAGTCTCGGCCTGACCGAAATCGACACCGACAGTGACGGCATCGTCGATACGCTTGATGCCGACAGCGATAACGACGGTACCACCGACATGGTAGAAGCCGGTCACGGTCAGACGATCGCAGCAGGTGATGCTGACACCGATGGCGATGGCCTCAAGGACAGTGTCGACAGTCAAACCGGCTTTGACGTCAACGATGATGATCGCACAGCGACGACATTTGCACTGGCCGATACCGATGGGGATTTGAATCCTAACCCAACCAACGCAGATCCACTCAACATCGACCTCGATTTCCGGGAGTTCATTGATACCGACGGTGACAACGTCAATGATATAGACGACATTGATGATGATAACGACGGCATCCTGGATATCAATGAGTATCAACCAACGGATCTCATCCCCGTCGGCGTGATACCAAATAGCGGTGCATGGCCAGGTTTAACAACAAGCAACTATACATTCTCGGTGAGTGGTACTGGTGGCACTGGCGTGTTCCCAACGCCGCTAATGCCGGTGATTGATGGCAAGTGGCCCGCAAATATATCGCCTTACACAGGAGTTTTCGGTGACGGTACCTTTGTGCTTGAATTTGATACACCGGTAAGAGCATCTGAAATCATACTGATGCCATTTGGCATTGACTACGCCAATATGCAGATTGTGGTTGAAGGGGAAGCGGACCCGAGCGATTTTGAATTACGTCCTGTGACAAACTTCCCACACCCGAGTTTCAACTACGATCCAAATACCGGCAACATTACAATTCCGACTTTGGTTGCAAACCATGCTGGAGCGTTAGTTGGTTCGAGTGAACGGCTTGTGAGTCGAATAACGATCATTGGAACAAATCCTACGCGTGCCGATAGCAATGTGGTTTTTATTGGGGCTCTGGCTGCAAATGATTTTGATAATGACGGCATTGCCGACCACCTCGACATCGATAAAGACAACGACGGCATCACCGATAATGTCGAAGCCCAGACGACGGCGGGATATATCGCCCCGTCCGGCACGGGTGCCGGTTTCACGGATGTGGACGGCGACGGTCTGGACGACGCTTATGACGCCGATACATCAGATACATCGGCTGCCGCCAGTCTCGGCCTGACCGAAGTCGACACCGACAGCGATGGCATCGTCGACACCCTCGATGCTGATTCCGACAACGACGGCATCGCTGACATGGCGGAACGTGGTGACGGTGCACCGACGTTCCTTATATCGACTACCGACACCGATGGGGATGGCCTCGTTGATATTTTCGAAGGCACTGATAACGCCGATGGGTTCGATGTCAACGATGAAAATCTAGATGGTGCAGATACCAATTTCCAGTTGGTTGGTGATCGGCTGCTCGCAGCCGATGGTTCCAATGCCATTCCTCTCGTTCAGGACCTGTTGTTCCGCGATAATGATACTGATGGCGACGGTGTCAGTGATCTGATCGACATCGATGACGACAACGACGGTATTCTGGATGTTGATGAAGGATATAGCGAATCCTTTCATACCTTTGGCCTGGAGACTCAACAGTGGTGGTGGTCAGGGTCTAATAACAGTCAATTCCTGATCGATTTCTCATCCGGAACTGCGCAGTTGGTCACCACCGGTGAGCAGGCTGGCACAAGCGCCTTTGAAGGCACAGCCAACTACACGGATCCGTTCACGGGGGAACTGCTGATCTACACCGACGGCAACCAGATCTTCAACGGACAGACGCACCAACTCATCGCAACCGGTTTGGGCGGTAACTCATCCTCTGTCGAAGCGGCATTGATCATTCCTCTACCGGGTGGTGACGTTACGAACGATTTTCTGATCTTCGGCAGTGCCGCAAACATTCAGGGGGTTGTAAATTTTGCCATCGTCGATGTGGCTGCAGGCACGGTGACACCGCCGACGGCACTCAATGGTGGAACCATCTACGGTGAAGCACTCGGCATCGCACCACACGACAACGGTAAGGATTACTGGTTGTTGACGATCACTTCGACCGAAGCAGGTGACGAACAACTACACGCATTTCTAGTCAATGACACCAGCGTGGCGAACACGCCTGTCACCACCGTATTACCAGGAGTCACCGACGCCAATCGGTCCATGATCGATTATGACATGGAAACCGGTCAACTCATTATTGGAGCGTATGGAACCACCAGCGGTGTAATCCAGCTGGCCGACTTTGATGCGACAACGGGAGCAGCCTCAAACGTTGTCACCCATGCGACGGGG
>JANQLU010000046.1 GCA_028280445.1 Pirellulaceae bacterium
AACATGGCGTGAAAAGACACAAGATGCAAAACTTGAGCAAATACTCGCCTTGGTGGCATAGCAATTAACGTTCGTGACACTAGCGCCTTGCCGCTCACATTTAATCAACGTTGCCTAGCGCCTTACCACTCACGGGTGGCTTTGCCATGGATGAGAACTCGTCCCGATTCGACGCTGGCTCGGCAGGAGCCTCGCCCTCCCAGACCTCGCCCTCCCGGAGCTCGCCCCCGGAGTCGTTCGAACAGCCAAATTTGTTTGTGCAGCAATTCACGATCAACGTTTTTGCCTATATTTACCGATTTTTTGGCACGGATCATCGCTGCATACTTGCGGGGATTAACACTCCAAATTAGCATTCGAAACGAATTTGTTGCGCGCCTTCCTTGGTGGTACGTATCGCCTCGCGCACCAATTCGAATTCGTGTGGGGACACGAACAAAGTAGAGGGGTGGTCTTATGAAACAACTATCAATGGTTGTCGTCTTTTGTTTTTCTCTAGTTCTTGCAAATCCTTTCTTTCAAAATTTAGTCGAAGCACAAGGGCATGGTTTTACCTGTGGTTGTCCACATTGTTCGGGTAAAGGTAATTTTTCAGGGGATTCGACGGGAGGCAGTAATCAATTTACGTTGAATGGTCGTTGGGCTTCGACGGCTGTTAGCGGCGGCGGCTTGCAACAAGGCGATGCAACAACCATTACCTGGCGATTGGTTGATGACGGAACAACAATCACCGGGCGTGGCGGTTCAAACATGATCAATATGATGGATACCATTTTTAATGTTAGCGCTGTGGACCGAGCGAGTACGGATTACACGCAACGCGTTTGGTTCAATCTGTTTGACGATTCGTTTAATCGATTCAGCGAGCTGAGTGGCTTGTCCTATCAATATGAAGCTGCCGATGACGGCTCAGTTGTCACACCGGGTTCAAATTTCGGGGTTCAGAGTGTGCGCGCTG
The DNA here is from genome assembly GCA_028280445.1 of Pirellulaceae bacterium. Lineage (GTDB taxonomy): Bacteria > Planctomycetota > Planctomycetia > Pirellulales > Pirellulaceae > JANQLU01. The sequence goes on from JANQLU010000046.1 coordinate 959, forward strand.
ATGTTCGAATTGGCGGTGTCAGTCAAGACGGTCCGGGAAGTGTGTTGGCTTTCAACTGGTTCCCGCAAGGCGGTGACATGGTTTTTGACACCGATGATATCAACAACTATGGAAATCCTGCCAACAACTATCGTTTTCTTCGCAATGTGATTATGCACGAACACGGACACGGGGTTGGGTTGGGACACATTGAATCGGACAGTGATAGTTTCTTGATGGAGCCTTTTATCAATACGTCATTCGACGGTCCACAAATCGACACGATCCGGGCAATCAATCACTACTACGGCGATAAGTTCGAAAAAAATGGCGGCAATGACACGCAAGCGCTGGCGACCAACCTCGGCAACTTGGCCGACGATTCCGACCAGATTCTGATCGGTGAAGATGCTCGACCTGAAGCTGACGGCGGCGTGAGAACGGTTGCTGCAACCGACATCGATTTCGTTAGCATCGACAGTAACACCGACACAGATTTTTACGAGTTTTCAATCGCAGAAGATGCAATCGTCGATATCTTGCTGACACCCGGCGGCGGATCGTATCAACAAACAGTCCAAGGAGGTGGAGGAGGTGGTACGCCGTTTAACTCAACTGCTGTCAGCGACCTGTCTTTGGCGTTGTTTGATGACACCGGTAGTCTGATCCAATCGATCGATGCAACGGGTGCCGGCTCAGCCGAATTGTTGGATGACATTGCATTGAATAGCGGCAATTACTTTATTCGAATTCAGGGGACTTCAACCAACGTGCAGCTGTATGAATTGCAAATCAACGGCCAATTTTTTTCAAGCATTCCTGAACCAGGAACAGCCGGAGTCGTTGCATTGATCGGCCTGGGATTATTGGCTCGCCGTCGACGACGATAGTTTCAACTCAATATGTAAATAGCGATGTGCCGATTTGACGTCGGCACATTTTTTTTTGCCTGTTGGTTGGTGCAAAAAGTAGGGCCGGTTCCTACCGGCCGATCCGACAAAACGGCCGGTGGGAACCGGCCTTACTTTTGGCATCATTTCGTGCGTTGATGATCGCATTAAAACCTGTCAGACTCCGATTAGCTGGTAGAATACAACCTTGCACATCCCACCCTTTTCGGAGACACCAATGAAGACATTGGTTGCGCTTTCGTTGTTATTTTCTTTCTGGATGCACCTGCCAGATCCAGGTTGGGCGCAAACCCAATCTGATGCGAAAAACATCGACGCTTTGATTGACAAACTTCAACATCCGCGAAGTGTCGTTCGCCACGGCGCAGCAATTAAATTGGTTGAGATTGGTGGTCCAGCAGTAGAACCTTTGTTTGACTTTCTCATCCATCGTGACACGACGGTCGATGGTCAAAAACGAACCGCAACAATTCTTTTGAAAATTGCCAGGCAGGGTGACAAAAAAGTCAAAGACGCCACTCGCAAACGGCTTCAAAAAATTGACCTGGCAAAATTTCGGCGCATCAAAACCGAGTTGCTGCGGCTGCGAACGGAGGTGTTTGGCGTAATGCACATGTCAGAGCAGGACGCCATCACCCGGCTTACAAAAGCAGGATGCCAAATTGCGATTCTGAAGATGGCCCATTGCGATTTCCGATTCTGGAAAGGTAACGTCGACGATTTTCAATGTCTCCACGCCATCAAACGTCCTATTTACCTGGGGTTGCCGGTTGAGTTGGAAGAAAAATTTTATGAACTATTGCCCGGCATAAAGTTGAATACGATCCATATGCATCGTTCAAGACAGATTTTGGACGAAGGTCCGATCCAGAAGGCGTACGTGACCTTGAACCAAAAGAGATGTGCGGCATTGTCCAAATGTGTCCACGTTCAGACACTCAATATGTTCAACGTTTACTTGTCTGAGAACACAGATTTTAAGCTTGGAAATATGAGTGCGCTGACGGATTTAATGCTTCCGGCGAACCCCTCTAACAAATTGTTACACGAACTGGGAAAGTTGAAAAAACTACAAAAGCTACGGTTTTCCGGGATGCCGTCCATCAAAGGTGATGGTTTGTCGTCGCTGAAAGATCATCCATCACTCGAATATTTGAATTTGAATCAATGCGAAATCGACAGAGCGGAGCAACTGGAATTTCTGAGTACATTGAAAAAACTCACCTATCTGCAATCGCCTCAATTTACTGCCAACGACCAAACCATGAAATATATTTGCCAAATACCACGGCTTGAAAGGCTATACCTCGACACCACGTTGGTTACTGATCGAGGGTTTTCACACGTGAAAAATTTGAAGACGCTAACCTCGCTACAGGTTTTCCGGACTTCGATAACCGACCGATCCATTCCGATTGTTGCCGAGTTGCCGAAACTCACAAAATTTTACTCCAAAAACACTTTGATCACTAAAGCAGGCAACGACAAACTGAAAGATCGTTTGAAAGCAAAAGGCAAATTACGATCTTTTGAGGTTTCTCCATCTGACTACGAGCTGATTCAAAACTCACTGGATGTCGGTTTAGTCCTCCGCCGCGCGAGCAGCCGCAACTATACACTTCGCGCCTATATTTTTGAGCGGGCCTGGAATGGAAAACCCAACGATATTTCAAAATTGAAGAAATTGAAAATCAATCAAGTGTGGCTGCGAATCAAAATGAAAGACGACATGCTCAAAGCACTGTTGGAATTGGACGGCGATATTCCGATTCGAATACATCGCAGTTGTTGCACGAAAACGCAGTTGAAAAAAGTCCAAGACCATTTCAAAGACGTCACGCTGTGGTAGCAAAACGGCTATGACCGTTCAGAAAGCGGAACATATTTTTGATCGTCCGGGCCAATGTATTCGGCTCCGGGGCGGATCAGTTTGTTGTTGGAACGCTGCTCGAAAATATGGGCGCACCAGCCGGCTACTCGCGACAGCACAAATATCGGAGTAAACATCGGTGTTGGGATTCCCATAAAGTGGTAAGCCGAGGCACTGAAGAAATCGAGGTTGGGAAACAGTTTTTTCTCGCGCCACATCACTTCGGCGATTCTGACGCTGACTGGATAGAGAACCGTGTCACCAACTTGATGCGAAAGTTTTTCAGCCCACGATTTGATGACTTCGTTGCGAGGATCGCTCACGGTGTAAACGCGATGACCAAATCCCATAATCAATTGTTTTTCGGCCAGCATTTTCATCAATCCCGTCTCGGCCACATCGGGGTTGTCGAATTTTTCGATCAGTTCCATCGCCGCTTCGTTGGCTCCGCCGTGCAGTGGTCCGCGAAGTGTTCCGATGGCACCGGTAATCGCTGAATATTGATCTGACAGGGTCGCCGTACAGACACGGGCGGTAAATGTCGAAGCGTTGAATTCATGCTCGGCGTACAGAATCAGCGAAACATCCATCGCGCGAACATGGGTTTCATCCGGATTTTTTCCGTGAAGTTTTTCCAGAAAATAGCCAGCGATTGAATCTTGTTCGCTCGCAAAATCGATTTTTGTGCCGCCATTTTTGAATCGATACCAGTACAGCAAGATCGATGGAAATGCACCCAGCATTCGCAGCGCCACGCGTTGTTGGTCCGCAAAAGATTTTTCGGGTTCCAAAACTCCCAGCATCGAACAACCAGTTCGCAGCACGTCCATTGGATGTGCATCGGCGGGAATGTCGCGGAGGGCCGAACAGAGTTCTTCGGGGATCGCGCGATTGGCACGCAGTTGTGTTTTAAACTCGTCCAGTTCTGATTGATTCGGCAGATGGCCGACCAGCAACAGATGGGCAACCTCTTCGAACGTCGAGTGCTCGGCCAGATCGTAGATCGAATACCCTCGATACGTTAAACCCTTGCCTTCTTTTCCAACTGTCGCGATCGCCGTTTGACCCGCAGTAATTCCAGCAAGTCCACCTTTCTTTTTGGGTTTGGTTGTTTCTTGAGTTGACGAATTCATGATTTCAATTTCCTAAAATCTGATCCAATTTTTGTTCAAATTGATGATAATTGAGCACTTCGTAGAGCCGGTCACGTGTTTGCATGGAATCGATGACTTGTTGCTGTCCCCCGTTTTCGCGGATGGAACGAAACACGTTTTCCGCAGCTGCGTTCATAGCTCGAAATGCACTCAATGGGTAGAGCACCATATCAATGCCGACATCCGCAAACTGGTTGGTGGTCATCACGGGTGTTTTGCCAAATTCGGTCATATTGGCCAGTACGGGGACGGGCAAAGCCGAAGTGAATTTTCGGTATTGATCGGCATCCGTCAGGGCTTCGGCGAAAATCGCGTCGGCGCCAGCATCAATGTATGCCAGGCAACGTTCAATAGCCGCGTCGACACCCTCGGATGCCAGGGCATCGGTTCGCGCCATAATCACAAACGATGGATCTGCCCGGCCATCAACGGCGGCTCGGATGCGATCGACCATTTCCGGGGTTTCGACAATCGACTTGTTAGGCCGGTGGCCACAACGTTTTGCTGCCTCCTGATCCTCGATATGCAATCCCGCCGCGCCTGCAGCACAAAACGATTCGACGGTGCGTGCAATACAAAATGCGTGCCCCCAGCCGGTATCCGCATCGACCAGCAACGGCAGATCAACCACAGCCGTGATGCGTCGGATATCTTCGGTCACGTCCGACATGGTGGTCATCCCCAAATCCGGCAGGCCAAAACTGGCGTTAGCAACACCTGCTCCAGACAGATAAATTGCCCGAAAACCAGCGTCTTTTGCCATTAACGCGCAATAGGCATTAATCGTTCCGACGATTTGCAGTGGCGATTCTTGTTCCATCGCCGTTCGAAATTTCTGTCCAGCTGTTTGTTTCATTGAGTTCGGTTCCATTTGCTAGGATTCATTATTGGCGAATGGAAACTGTTTGGCGAGGTCCGGACGAACCAGATGCATTTTTTAAATATGTACTGATGAAAAAATGTCGATTATTTTCCCAAGTAATCTCCCCAAGCTCAGCGATTGGACTTACAATCGACAAGCTAAAAATCGTTGCTTCATTTTGCTGAATTATTGAGATTGCTGCCCGCAATTTTGTTCAAACGAATGAATCGTTGTTAAATCGACATTCTCTGTTTCAGTTCGAAACGCACCTATTTCCTGAGTTCAATCTGGCAACTATGGCTACGTCCACTAAATCGCGCATTCAAGCAATTGCATCCGGTAATTTTGACAACATTTTTCGCAATGCAAGTCCCGGCGTTCTGTATCAACATGGTGTGTTGTATGACGAAAGCGTGATTACGGCTCAAGGGAGTCTGGCCACATCGTCGGGAGAAAAAACCGGCCGTTGCCCCAACGACAAACGCTTGATCGATCAGCCAAGTGTCCATGACGATGTCTGGTGGGGCGACATCAATATTCCGATGTCAGAAGACTCGTTCGAGAAACTTCGTGCTTCGGCGATTGAGTTTCTCGATACTCGTCAGCGGCTCTACGTGTTGGACGGATTTGCCGGTTGGGATCCGAGTTTTCGAATTCGAGTTCGCATCATTTGCTCGCGGCCATATCACGCATTGTTCATGCACAATATGTTGATCCGACCGTCGGCCGAAGAATTGATTCATTTCGACAAACCGGACTATGTGATTTACAACGCGGGGCAACACCCTGCTGATGAAACGGTCGAGGGCGTGACGTCGGACACTTGTGTTGCCTTGAATTTCGACAAAGGTGAAATGGTCATTCTCGGAACAGAATACGCTGGTGAAATGAAAAAAGGCGTTTTCACCATCATGAATTACTTGATGCCCAAGCGCGAAATTCTTTCGATGCATTGTTCTGCTAACGAAGGCGAAAAGGAAGATGTCTCGGTATTTTTCGGATTGTCAGGAACCGGCAAAACGACGTTGTCCGCCGATACACGTCGCAAATTGATTGGTGATGACGAACATTGCTGGACAGAGAACGGCATTTTTAATATCGAAGGTGGTTGTTACGCCAAATGCATCAATCTTTCGGCTGAAAAAGAACCGGAGATTTATGGCGCGATTCAGTATGGAAGTGTTTTGGAAAATACGGTCCAAGACACCAAGACACATGTTGTGGATTACGACAACGATTCCTTGACTCCAAACACACGCTGTTCCTATCCGATTGAATTTATCGAAAACGCAAAAATTCCTTGTGTCGGCAAGCATCCGTCAAACATCATTTTTTTGACATGTGACGCATTTGGAGTTTTGCCACCGGTCGCCAAATTGACACCGGCCCAGGCGATGTACCATTTCATCAGCGGGTATACCGCGAAAGTTGCTGGAACGGAAGTTGGTGTCACCAAGCCCGAAGCGACTTTTTCTGCGTGTTTCGGCGCTGCATTTCTGGTCTGGCATCCCACAAAATATGCGGAACTGTTGGCGGAAAAAATGAAACAGCACGCCGTTAACGCTTGGCTGGTTAATACTGGCTGGAGTGGCGGAGCTTATGGAACGGGCGCTCGTATCAAGCTGCGATTCACGCGAGCGATCATCGATGCAATTCATGATGGCTCCATCAATTACGTCGAAACGGTTGTCGATCCCGTGTTTGGCGTTTCGATTCCTGTCGTTTGTGACGGTGTCCCATCGGAGATCCTGCAGCCGCGAAATACCTGGTTGGACAAAGAAGCTTTTGACGAAACGGCAAACGAATTGGCCGATTTATTCAATCGGAATTTTAAGGCATATGCCGACGAGGCTTCCGAAGAGATCCTAGCCGCAGCCCCCAATTCGCCTTAAGGGATTCGTTCGGAAGGCGTTCGGGAGGACGCTTCGGGAGGGCGAGGCTCCCGCCGAGCCATATTTGGATGAACTTCCATCCACTGCAAACCACCCGTGAGCGGCAAGGCGCTAGTTGAGACAAACAAATCGCCCGCGGCTCGGCAGGAGCCTCGCCCTCCCGGAGGGCGAATCGCAATACCTTATGCCGCGCGTAATGAACGATTTTGTCCGGCCCACTGAATCCAATCGGTGATTTCGGCCAAATCGGGTTGCTTGGCAGAACGAACGATTTTTTGACCCTCTTTGGTTTTGGAAAATGGTCCGATGACGGAAAACAGCTCTTCGGGATCCATTTGCGCCAGTTCGTCGGGGTCGGTTACTTCACAAGCGACGAGCAATTGGGCATCGTGGCCGCGAAGATTAGGTACCTGGCAAACCAACCGTGTTTGATTCTGCCACTGCTCGATATCCGTGACTTTGATTCGTTTGTAGTCGATGTCTTTGGCCATCTGTACAGGGCTTGCGTCGAGGAAATCTTGCACCGTCGCGATCCCGACATTGGCAAATCGCTCTGCAGTTTTCGGCCCGATGGATGGAGCGGCTTCGAGATCATCGGCCAGATTCAAATAGAATTTCAAATTCGGTGTCGGAGCTTTGGCTTGAGGTCGCTCTGATTTTTTACCATTGGTTTCGGGTTGAGGTGTCGCTTGTAATACTTGCTGAGGTTCGTCGCTTTGGTCGACAACTGGCGTGGTTTGGGGAACCTGGTCGTCGGACCATCGACGGTTGCGGCGCGAGCGGCGCAAATAGCGTTGATGGTTTTTCCAAAACGATCGATTGCGATCGTAGGACCGTCGCCAAATGTCCATTCGAGATAAATCGTATCGGCTGGCGTTGAACCGATTTGAAAAATCAGCTTGCGAAGCTTTGTCGGACAAACGCCGCGAAAGATCTGCATCCGACAACGAATCAAGCAGTCTGGGATCGTCAATTCCAATGAAGAACAGCAGCAACGTATCGTCAGTCGACAGTTCGGGGATCGCGATCTTGAGCCAGGTTTGGGACTGCCATTTCACGATCAAATCAGACGAAATCCCCTGGCGGGTTAGTTCGGTATCCATCAAATCAGGATCGATATCCAGCAAATCGGCAACGGTGTGAATTCCTGATTCTGCCAAGGCCGTTAAATTGTCGGATTCAAACAATTCGGTTGTGCGAAGCAGGACGCTTTGATCCAGTGGCGCGAGGCCGACAGTTTCCACATCAACCGGCGGAGTTTGCTCGACGAATCTTCGAAACGGTTTGGGAGTCACGTGCCGTCGAGCCGGTTTTTCATTTTCAATCGTCAAGTCGATCGGTCCGGCCTGGAAACGTTCGAAACGATGGATGGATTTCATTTCCGGTTGAACACGTTGAACTGGTGTTTCAGTCATCGCCACCAGTCCCAGCGGTGACAACTCAAATGTTCGAATCGCCGCGGTGGCAAAGCGATTTAAATCGGCGGTGGATCTGGTGAACAAGATCACCTGCAAGCCTTCGGCCGCACACGATTCCAGCACGCGAACGATATTGTCGTGTTGAACCAGTTGCGTGTTTTCCAACAGATCGTCTAGACAAACTGGTAGATGGATTCCGCGAGCGGTAAACGCCCGAGCCGCAGCCAACAGCAGTGCAAGACTTACCAGATTTTGGTCGTCTTTGGCAATTGAGCTGTAAGTGCGTTCGGCGGCGTCGTGGGTTCGCAGGTTGACATCGTTACCGGAAAGATCAATCCAGATTTTGTTGATGCGACCATCCGTGAGTTGAGACACCATGTTCGAAGCGTCGGCGAGTACGGGATTTGTAATCGTTTGAATGACCGGTGCCGGTACATTGAGCCGCGATTTGACTGAGTCAATAGTTAACAGCAATTGATTGATTTCGTTTTCAGCGCGGGCGATGTCGGATCGCAAGTGAGAAATGTCAACGACGGCGATTCCGTTGAGTTGCCGAGAAAGGTCACTCTGACGCAATTGCAGGGTTCTGGTTTCGTTTTCACTGTCGGTGATTTGGTTGTTTACCAACGACAACTCTCGCTCGAGATCGACGAGCCGATTAGACTGGACGCTTGTATCTTGCGGTACAAGTCGTTGAACTTGAGTTGGATTTCCACCGACAAATCGACGGCGAGCGACGAGGTAGCCGTCGTGTTGCGCACAGTTGCAGAACTCATATTCGGCACGATCAATTGCCTCGGCACCGGCGGGATCCAAGACGCGGATTTCATCGATCGTGTTGTTACGGCGATTGGTCAATCTGCGGATATTTTCCGAAATTTCGGTAAAGCAGCGACGTAGTTGTTTGAGTTCGGCGACGGCGGCACGATGGCGGACGTGTTTGTACTGGTCGCCGAGTTCCTGGCAAATCGCGTAAAGCCGATCTCGCATTTGGACGCAGTTTGCAGCGATATCTTTGGCCGTTTCAACTTCGGAATGTTCATTCATCCAACGGCGGGTGTTTCGCTCAGAGTTGTCGACCAGCGATTCCAAATCGCCGATGATCTGGCGGCATTTGTGATAGGGATGTTCCACCGAATCCATCCCCACAGAATTCCACTGATCCATTTCGTTTTTGATTTGGAGACGTTGGTTTTGGACATCGGCCTGAACCGCTTTCCACCGCCGCAGATTTTCGTCGATTTCATCGAGGCGTTCGTACAAAATGGTCAATCGACTGACCGGTTCATCGACTTGAGTGTATTGCACCTGCGATCGTAGTTCGGCAATTCGGTCTTTGAGTTCTCCAATTTCCGCGAGCAACATATCGCGGCGACTCAACAGCGTTGAGTGGTGGTTTTGTAGCTGCAAGATTTTGTTCGATACGACATCCAGGTCTGATTGCAAGACCTGCCGCTGAGTTAATGCCGTTTGATTAGAGGTTTCGATTTGTAATTGGAGTGAGGCACGTTTGGAATTGAGTTCTGTCAAATTTGATTCCGCGACCGCCAATTCGCTGGTCAGCCGGTTTTGCTCGATTTGCCAGGCATCATAAGCTCGACGGTCTTCGGTTTCCGATGGTCCAACAGGTACGCCGAGATGATTTTTTAACGCAACAATCAATCGCCCGAGTAACGTGCGTCCCTGGGTGAAGGACGTGTTAAAGACGGCAGTATAAAGGGTTGGAGGAACTGCGGAGATGGCGTTCTGAACAATCGGCGCGGTTACAGCGATTCGTTGCACGTCGGATACTTGTAATCGACTTTGTGGATGCGTTGAATCCATGACATGTGCGATGGAATATGTCTGGCCGCTGACATCGACATCGAGATGTCCGTTGTTGTTAGTCGAATTTCCGGTGATATACGATTGAATCACATCGTCTTCAAATCCGTAAATCATCGCTCGAATAAAATGGCGAACCGTCGATTTGCCACAACCTTCCGAGCCATGAACGATATTGAAGCTCGGTGAAAATTGTTGCAGCTGAAGATTTTGGCAGGCTCCAAAATGATTGAGGATGAGATTTTTAAGCTTCATGCTTTGCGCTCCAATTCAATCCTTGTACTGGGTCACGGCAAATGGAAATGTCTTAAATTGCGGCGATTGCCGATCAACTCGGGCCGGTTGTCCCTGTTTGCGAATGACGGGGGATTAGCCCAAGTGCGGAATTTAAAAATCTAATCCAAACTCTAAAATATCCCTACATCAATTTTTGTTGGAGTTCCCAATCAATCAAGCTAGCACGGATTCGGTCGCGGCATGAAATTTGTTTTACACTCGGAATCCAGCGGAATCGAACGGTATGAACTGCTGGCTCACAATGCACCGGTGAGTTTTACCGAGGTCATTCAGTCGTGGATTCATGACGAAGCATTTCGCAAACTTTTTTCTGACACCTTGCGAAATAGCCAGTGGTCGGCGTTCCGTTTTGAAACACCGCCGGTGAATGATTCGATTTTGCCAAAACGAGGATTTGAATTTGTGTTACTCGATTCTCCCGCACTCGATCGGCCGACTGACTCAGCGGCATTTGCCAAACATCTTGCGGAAGCGACCTCGACGGTGGTGTCGTTTGCCAATTTGAGTGGTGACGCTCAAATGATTGTGCCTGGTCCGAGTGTTCCACCGGAGGACTATGATCGGACATACGGACATCTGGCTGAATTCGTACGAAATGCACCGTCAGACCAGGTCGATTTGCTGTGGCAAACGGTTGGCCATGTTTTGAATACGAAACTTGGCGCGCAGCCGCGTTGGTTGAGTACAGCCGGGATGGGAGTTAGCTGGCTCCATGTGCGCATTGATTCAAGACCCAAATACTACGGCTACTCGCGTTATCGCCAATGGAACGAGGCGAGCTTAACAGATTCTGTCGATCGGTAGTAGGAACGATGATCGCAATGTTCTACGATTTGCGTAAGAGGTTTTTCTATGGGCAAACGATTGAGTCAGCAGGATCTGCTCGCTGAAATTGAGACAGAACATTCCAAATTGGTACAAGTTCTCGATTCGATTCCCGATCGCGTGAAAACCAAGCGCGGGATGAACGCAGATGGTTGGGCGATTAAAGACGTTTTGACACATGTCGTTGATTGGCAACAACGCGGGAACGCTTGGTATCTCGCTGGAAAATCTGGGGTTGAACCAGCCATTCCCGACGAAGAGTTTAACTGGGGCGAAATTCGCAAACTCAACGAAAAAATATTTCGCACGAATCGGCGAAAGTCATTGGCGCAGGTGCTCGACGAGTTTGAACGTGTTCACAAACAAACGTTGAAGCTGATCAAGAAAATGTCGCCAGCTGAATTTACAACGCTGCATTATTACTCGTGGACAGGAAACAGTTGGGTTTTGAGCGATTATTTTCGCGCCAATACGGCGAGCCACTATCGTTGGGCTCACAAGAAAATAAAAAAATGGCTCAAGCTGCTTGATTCGCAGGACGGTTGATGAATTCGATTTCGCCCCAAAAACTGAGATATCTGTTGTTGCAAATCCGCAACAGCGACGATCCGATGCGCGATCACGAAATCGGTTGTTTCGCGCGTGGCTTGGGGTGCGATCGTCAAAACATCCAGGTGCATGATTTGATTTCGAGCATGCCGACACTTGAAAAATATCGCTCCGTGGATGCCGTGCTGATTGGCGGCAGCGGCGATTATTCAGTGGTCACCGATAATGTTTGGCTCGAAGAATCATTGGCAGCGATCCGAATGTTGTACGAGTACGATATTCCGACGTTTGCATCTTGTTGGGGGTTCCAGGCGCTGTCGAAAGCGCTCGGTGGCCAAGTGGTTCATGATTTAGGTCGCGCCGAAATCGGGACACTCGAAATTCGGTTGACCGAACAAGGGCAGTCCGATCCCGTGTTCGGTGTGCTCCAACCGATTTTTATGGCCCAAATGGGCCACGAAGATATTGTCGATTCGATTCCCGAACAGGCCATTTTGTTGGCTTCGACAGACCGTGTTGCCAATCAGGCTTTCACGTTTGCCGATCGGATGATCTATGCAACGCAGTTTCACCCGGAACTGGAGTTTGAGGATTTGTTGTTGCGGTTAGAGATGTATCCCAAGTACGTCGAAAAAATCACGGGTCTCAAATTTGAAGAATTTAAAAAACATTGTCATCCAACACCGGCAACGGGCCGGTTGCTGCAGCGGTTTGTGAGTTTGTTGGCAAAGTCATTGTGAGCGGCAAGGCGCTAGCCGCCGGTTGGTTAGCGATTCGGACCGGCGGCTAGCCCCTTGCCGCTTACAAGACGAGGCTCCTGCCGAGCCAATCACAGCACAGGACATCACAGCACAACACAAGACAGTACAGCACGTCCAGCGGCTCGGCAGGAGCCTCGCCCTCCCGGAAACACGTTTTCCGAACAACAAATTAAGTGGTAAGGTGCTGGCCGTCGGTTCGAAACGCTAACAGACCGAGACCGGCGGCTAGCGCCTTGCCGCTCACTGGAGCCTCGTCCTCCCGAATACCATCAACTGAATTACCGCAAAATCAGTTTGGCCCATTTGGCGTTGAGCCAGGCGATTCCGTTGATGACGGCAACTGAAAATGGCAGCAGCACGAGGCCGACGATGGATGCGGCTGCGGCTTCGGTTGGTTTGTCGATTTGCCAATTGTCGACTTCATGCGAAACCCCAAACACCATCAAGAGCGCCGGCGAAGCCATCAGTGACAACGGAATTGCAAAGAATACGATCGAGCTGACAAACGAGAGGATGCCAAGCGGAAATTTTGTAAACAAGTAAAAAACGCCTTGCCATGTTCTGCCACACGTTGCCAGATTTTTGACGCGATGCCAAATGGTTGCTTGGGGAGGCAAGGGTTTAAAGCGGATTTTGGGGACGTCGGTATTCAGCAATAACCGTGTCAAACTTCTTTCCAATTGCATGCCGCCACGGGCAACCAGCATCGTCACCAACAAAATTGGAATACCGACCCAGATAATGAGGGTGCTCAGACCAACCGAGAATCCGGTAATCAGCAACACGAAATACACGATTCCCAGCGGAAAACTGAACAATGAGTAGAGCAAGTTTTTATAGCTTTGCGGATGTTTGAGCATCGCAAATAGACCCGGTTCCGGAATCGGTCCGGCAAGCGTTGTTGAACGGGCCCAGTTGCCTGTTGGATTGACGTTGGCGGCGGCTTTTGGCGATTTTACTCCGGCCGAGGCAGGTGGGTTGGGCGCAGAAATATTTTGAATATTTGAGTGAGCAACCGATTGCATATCGGATTTGACTTCACTGACACGTTGATAGCGACGCGCCGGTTCTTTGGCCAGCGTATTCAAGACAATTTCGTCCAGACGTACATCAATCGACACTTTATGGGACGGAGGTTCGAAACGGCCCAGTGGCAATTCGCCCGTGAGCAACTCGTAAATAACAACACCCAGCGAGTAAATGTCGGCACGATGGTCGACGCTCAACGGTGTTTCGATTTGCTCAGGGGCCATGTAATGCATGGTTCCCATGATGTGATTGGCTTGCGTCAACGTCGGGCCAGCCGATTCTTTGTCCAGCAGTTTGGCCAAACCGAAATCGGCGATTTTTACACGCCCTTCGGTGTCGATCATGATGTTTTCCGGTTTGATGTCCCGATGCACAATTCCATGATCGTGGGCGTACTGCAAGGCATCGCAGATCGCGGGAACAATTTCCAAAGCCTGCTTACTGGTCAATCGATTGCCGCGGATCATTTGACGCAGATTGATTCCGTCGACGTATTCCATGGACAAAAAATATAAATCGTCAATTTCGCCGAAGTCGTGAATTTGCAAAATGTTGGGGTGATTGAGGGCTGCCATCGCCCGGGCTTCTCGCGAAAATCGATCTGCGAATTCCGCGCGGAGTGCTTTTTGAGGTCGAATGATTTTGAGAGCGACCAAACGTCCAAGGGATTTTTGCCGAGCACAATAAACGACACCCATGCCGCCCTGACCGACTTCGTGCAAAATTTCGTACTGCGAAAATTTGCGGGAAATTTCTTCGATTGAAAACGGATGACCAGGTTCGGATGGAAAATGAGCGGTAGGATCGAGGTTGGCGGTCATAGGCTGTTTTTGTTGCCACGATTGCATGCCCAATTGCATCAAGCAGGCGGGGCAAGGACCACCGGCAGAACTGTCAGACAATTTGGTGTGACATTCCGGGCAATGTTGATTTTGGCTGGCTTGGTTGGCTGTCATTTGACTTTTTCCTGAGAATTCTTGCGTCACCCATGCAAGAAGGAAATTGAGCAAAAGGTTACAAAGATTTGCAAGATTTTTTCGAAACCGCGGAAAAAACAGGTGTTTGGTGCGTTTGGCGTAAACGGCGTTGCATTAATTCACTAAAAATTCGCAGGTACTCCGATCCGTCGCTGACTGGAATTTTGCCTCAATAACCGTCTTTCGTCGAGACAACGGTTGCGTCCAATGGGCCAAATTCGACGGGTTAAGCTCGGACTGCAACGCTCCGAGCACTAACTTTCTTGCAAAGCTGAGAACAATTGTTTGATTTCGTCGTCAACCTCTTCGGGCGATTCGACCGTTTCCAGGATCTCAGCGCGAAGAATCTCGCCGAATCTGGTCCGCATGCGATGGACGGCGACTTTCACTGCGACTTCCGCCATATCTAATTCACTGGCCGCTTCGGCCATGGTCGACTCCGGATTCTTGCCAGCCATAAATACGTGGAGCCGATTGAACAAATGGCCTTTGCCTCGTTTCTCGAACTCGCGACGCAATTGTTCTTTGACACGATCCAACAATGTCAATGCCCACTGCCGCTGGTAGGCGGCTTCGGGAGTTTGAACATCGAACACATCATTGCTGTACTGTTGATCAGCAAATTGGTAGTCCAGCGAAAGTGGCACATTGCCGCCACCGCGTTTTTGTGCTTTTTGATGTTCCCATTGGTTATGCAGGAAATTTTTCAATGCCGCTAACAAAAACGATCGGAATCGGCCCAGCTGCGGTTCAACTTTCTTGATGTCTTCGCGGGCCAGCAAGTCGGCAAAAAAAGCTTGTGTTAAATCTTCGGCACTACTGGCATCGAACCCTTTGAAACGAACGAATGAATAAAGCGGATACCAATATGTTTGACAGAGCTGTTGCAGTGCCGATTTTGCGACCGCCGAATCCTGTTCCGCAACAGCGCGAACGACGCTCCACTGGGTTGTCGCAAATTCTCGATTATTATTCACGGCACTGATATCAAACTAAAAAAATTCTGCAGTGATCAAACTGGTTAAATAATTGTTGTGTTATGGCGAACCACTCGAAACTATGAAGGAAACCTCCGTCGAGCAAAAATTGAAACATTCTCAAGTTTTCGTTTCATTCACCGCCGGAGGTTTCCATGTACCACGTAGGTTTAGACGTTCACAGCAATTATATCACAGTTTGTATCCTCAACCACGAAGGCAAACTCGATCACCGATGCACGTTGTCGTCGCTTCACGAAGTTGTCGATTTGCTCCAGAGGTTGCCCACATCCTGCCAAGTCTGTTTCGAAGCCAGTACCGGTTATGGTTTTATATTCGAAACCTTGTTGGGGGTTGCCCATCATGTCTCGGTGGCCCATCCCGGTCTGCTCCGTCTGATCTATCGCAGCAAATCCAAGAACGATCGGGCCGACGCATTGAAACTGGCCAAGCTGATGTACATTGGCGAAGTTCCGATGGTTCATGTTCCCGCTGCACAAACGCGTGCCTGGCGGGAACTGATTACTTTTCGCCGCCGGGTCGTAGAAAAACGGACACGGGCCAAAAATGGCATTCGTGGGCTACTTCGAAGCGTCGGTATCAAGGCGCCTCCTCGAGGCCAACTGTGGACACTCAAAGGCATCAAGTGGTTGGCAGAATTAGAATGGGACAACGCGATGCACTCCTTGAAACGCGACATGCTGATCGAAGAAATTCGTTCCTTGACCGAGCAGCTTCGACGCATCGAAAAAGAACTGACAGCTTATGGCGATCAAAACGCCGCCATTGGGATTCTGCGTTCGATTCCGGGAGTTGGTATTCGTACCGCCGAAGCAGTCGCCGCCTTTATCGACGATCCATTTCGCTTTCCCAACAGCAAAAAACTGGGAGCGTATTTTGGCTTGGTTCCCAGCCAAGACCAGTCGGGCAACAAGAACCGCTTGGGACATATCACCCGCGAAGGATCAGCTACCGTGCGTCACTTGCTGACCGAAGCCGTCTGGCAAGCCACTCGCCGTTCTCCCACCATCAAAGCTTATATGCATCGCATCATGCGAGACGATCCAGGGCGGCGAAAGATTGCGATTGTCGCCACGGCACACTACCTCGTCCGCGTGATGTGGTCGATGCTCAAAAACCAGACCCTGTGGAAAGAAAAGACTCAACAAGAAGTCTCAATGACCTAGCTCGGACTTCACCAACCAAGGCAAAACCTCACCCTCCATTATTATCCAATGACATTATCGACGACGGCGTTTGTAGAAAATCAAGGTTAAAGCGGGATTCAGGTTGCATCCCGACGCGCAAGCTGGCTGTCACAAGCCGACCACTCGAATGGGAGCAACCGCAGATTGTCTCATGGCGCTGGGCCAAGGCTCATGATGCCGAATGGACGCTTGGAGTTCCCGTTTACTTCCCGCAACACCTTGACGAAGGATTCCACATGGACGCTTGCGCGTCGTGCTTATATGATTCGATGTAATCCATGAAATTCTCTCGAGAGCAAGGGACCCAATGTACGGTACATCTTTGGCTCTTCAGGTTTCTCGCTGGGTCGGGTGCCATTGGCTTTGCCAGTGATTTGCCTATCAACTTGTGGAGTGTTTCGTTCAATTGAAATACTCAACAACCACTATCCAACCGCATCACTGGCAGAGCCCAATATTGTCCGGAAAAACTGCATGCACTTTGAACTATTTTGATTTTTAAGTGTACAGTACAGTAAACGGACTTTATTGGTTTGTGTGATGGATT
>JANQLU010000138.1 GCA_028280445.1 Pirellulaceae bacterium
CATTTCCGCACGACTGGGTAAGGAGTTGTTGAACTAGGAAGACTTCAGCTCCCATGGAACAACAATTAGCGTTTGTAGCACTAGCGCCTTGCCGCTCACCGTGGGCCCGTCCTCCCTACGAATCCGAACCATTGGCAATTGCAAACGCAATCGCGGTTTCTTTTACATGCGAGATGCTGACCAGAATTTCACAGATTCCGAGTTCGCGGCAAACTTCGGCTGCGCGGCCATGCAATTCGACTTTGGGCTTGCCGCCAGGTTGGGTAATGATTTCAATTTCCGTCCAACCGATTCCTTTGGTCCAACCAGTTCCAATGGCTTTGAGAATCGCCTCTTTGGCAGCCCAGCGTCCGGCAAAATGTTGACTGGCCGCTTTGCGCGGACTGCAATATTCTTGTTCGGCCAATGTAAAAACACGTTTGAGAAACAAATCTCCATGTTTTGCGAACATGCGTTCGATGCGGGCGACTTCGGTAATATCCGTGCCAATTCCAACGACCGTCATTTGACACCGCAAGCCTTCTGGGCGCGCAACAGAACCTCGCCCGCTTTCTTGCGTGCGCGAGCGGCGCCATCTCCAAGGATTTCTTTGACCGTCTCGGGTTTGGCCGCGAATTCCGCGCGACGTTCTCGTGCGGGTGCGAAGTAATTTTCGGCTGCCTCGGCTAACGCCTTTTTGACTTCGCCATAACCAAAATTCCCGCGTCGATACATCGCCGCCATTTCTTCGCGAGCCGAATCGTCAGCAAACAAGCTGAACAGCTGATACAAATGATCGCCTTCGGGTTCCTTGGGATCTTCCATCGGCCGCGAGTCGGTCTCAATCCGCATGATTCGTTTTTTCATCGGCTTGGGTTCGTCAAAAATCTCGATCGTGTTGTTGTAGCTCTTGGACATCTTTTCGCCATCCGTACCCGGCACTTTGGCCGTTGCCTCCAGAACCTTGGCTTTCGGCAAAACAAACACTTCGCCAAACAGATGATTGAAACGCTGAGCAATGTCACGACAAACTTCGATATGTTGGGTCTGGTCCTCACCGACCGGAACAACGTCGGCGTCGTAAGCCAAAATATCGGCAGCTTGCAGCACCGGATAAGTAAACAAACCGGTGTCCGACGCAATTCCCTTGGCCTCTTTGTCTTTGTAGGAAACACAGCGCTCGAGCAGACCTTTGGGAGTGATGGCCATCAACAACCAACACAATTCAGAAACTTCAGGAACATCCGATTGAATAAACAACACCGCTTTGTTCGGGTCCAATCCCAAAGCCAGGAAATCCAAAACGGCCTCGTAAGAATAATTCAAGAGCATTTCACGATCTCGAATCGTCGTCAAAGCGTGAAGGTTGGCAATGAAATAATAAGATTCATCCTCATCCTGCAATTCAATATATTGCCGAATCGCACCAAAATAATTCCCCCAATGAGGTCTCCCTGTCGGCTGTAATCCAGAAAGCACGCGCATCCGTCGTTCCAATGTTGTTGATCGAAAACAGAAGTATCTCAGATCTAGGAGGTAGGAGGGAGGGGTAGGAGAGGTTGTAGGTGAGAGGTTGTAGGTGAGAGGAGTTGGGTAGTAGAGGATTTTCTAATTCAACAAATCCAAGAATTTAAGCTCAACTGATTGGACAACGAGCGCATGCTTTTGGTTCGCATGTTTGTCTTATCATGATTGTCGTTGGAGCCATGTTTGCTGATGAAGCCGCGCGCCGATTGTGAAACGGCCGCTGGATCATTCTGTGTTTGTTAAATGTCACGCATTGGCTTGTCTACATCGTTTGTTTTTTGTGCAAGAAGCTGACAAACAGGTCGCGGTCCACGTAACGACGAGTTAATATTGAAAACTTAGTTTTATTTCTCAAGGGATTTCATCATGCAACGCACCATTGTGTTATTCGCTCTATTCTTGTTTGTCTGTCCGGCATCGGTTTCCAACGAGGCCGATGCTCAGGGGACGCGGTTGCTGCGTGATCCCGATATTTCAAAAAACAAAATTGCTTTTGTGCATGCCAATGATATCTGGACCGTTGACCGCGCCGGCGGAAATGCCATGCGGTTGACCAGTAGCCAGGGAGCAGAAACCAGCCCAACATTTTCTCCCGACGGAAAACAGATTGCTTTCACAGCTCAATACGGCGGAAACACCGATGTATTTGTCGTGGAAGCAGCTGGAGGAACGCCGAAACGATTGACATTCCATCCGGGCCAGGATGTTGTGCAAGGTTGGACTAACGATGGAAAAATCATGTTTCGTAGCGGCCGCGCGGCCCAGCCAACCATGCTGTGGCAGTTTTATACGATCTCGACCGACGGAGGCCTGCCGAAAAAACTCAAACTGCCCCAAGCCTACCAAGGTGAGATGAGCGCCGATGGAAAATGGATCGCCTATCAGGAAATTGGTTTATGGGATCCGGAGTGGCGAAACTACCGCGGCGGTCAAGCTCAACCGATCTCGATTGTTTCGACGACCACTTGGGAACGCACCACTCCGCCTTGGAAACGGGAACGACACCTCGCACCCGTGTGGTTGGACGGCGTTGTCTACTATTTGTCCGAACGCGATTATGCCAGTAACGTTTGGTCGTACGACCCGAAAACGAAAGTCGAAAAACAGTTAACCAAACACGCCGATTTTGATTGCAAAAGCATTGGTGCTGGCGACGGCGTCATCATTTATGAACAGGCCGGTTACCTGCACGAGTTGAATCCCAAAACTGGAAAATCCAAGCAGATCAATATTAAAATTGCGCGCGACCTCAACTGGGCTCGCCCGCGGTGGGAAGACATTTCGTCATTGAGTTTGCGTGGCGCTCGGCTTTCACCGACTGGCAAACGTGCGGTGTTCGGGGCTCGCGGTGATTTGTTTACGATACCGCTGGACAAAGGAAGCTGGCGCAACATCACCAGAACTTCGGGAGTCGCCGATCGCAATGCCGTCTGGTCGCCCGACGGACAAAAAATCGCCTGGTTCAATGATGCCAAAGGTGAATACGCGATGGTGGTCGCCGATCAAAACGGCCAAAAGCAACGACAAATCAAAATTCCCAACCCAACCTTTTACTTTGCACCAACCTGGTCGCCCGATGGGAAACTTATTGCGTTTACCGATACCGACTATCGAGTTCTGGTTCTCAATGTCGAATCGGGAGACGTCAAACATGTCGACACCGACCGATATGCGCATCCCAACCGCAGCATGAACCCTGTTTGGTCTCCTGATTCCCAATGGATCGCTTATGCCAAACGGTTGGACACGCAGTTACGTGTGATCACGGTCTACAACGTAAAAACGGGAAAGAAACAAAATTTAACGAACGGGATGGCCGATTCCATCAGCCCCGTTTGGGATGCTTCGGGTAAATACTTGTATTTCCTGGCTTCGACGGATTTTGGTTTGAACATCGGTTGGTTGGACATGACCTCGTTTGATCGCCCGGTAACCCGTTCGCTGTACGTGGCAATTCTCAATTCCAAAGACCCTTCGCCGTTTCTGCCGGTTAGTGACGAAGAGAAGAAATCGTCCGACGATGCCAAAGGCAAATCGAAATCTGCAAAATCAGCGGCAGGCGACAAAAACGCAAAAACCAAATCGGGTGAGAAATCAAAATCCGGCTCAACGGAATCCAAGGGACCAACGGTCACGATTGACTTTGAAAAAATACAGTTCCGGATCGTCGATGCACCGGGACTTCCAGCACGAAATTATCTGGGGCTGGAGCGCGGGCCGTCAGGCAAAGTGTTTGTCTTGGAGGCGATTCAAAATGAGCGTGGTGCAACGCTCCATCAGTATTCGTTGAAAACTCGCAAGGCGTCAGTGTTTGCCAAAGGTGTGACGTCGACCACCACATCCAATGATCGCAAAAAAATCTTGATGAGCACAACGGCTGGCTGGAAAAGCTCAGATACAGCGCCACCCAAAAGCAGCGGAAAATCGGTCAACACATCGGGGATCCGCGTCAAAGTCGATCCGCGTGCCGAATGGCGTCAGATGCTGCGTGATGGTTGGCGGTTTATGCGCGATTTTTTATATGTCGACAACGTTCACGGAGCCGATTGGGAAAAAGTCTGGCAGTGGTATAGCCCTTGGTTAGAGGATGTGAACCATCGTTCCGATTTCAATTACTTGCTCGATATTGTTTCTGGCGAAGTTGCAGTGGGCCATTCATATGTTGCAGGTGGTGACTACCCGAGTTTGACCAGTCCACGAACCGGCTTGTTAGGAGTTGACCTGAAGCGCGCCAACGGACGTTATCGAATTACGAAAATTTACACCGGTGAAGCATGGACGCCTGGCCTGACCGGGCCGTTGTCGATTCCAGGCATGAAGGTTTCCGTGGGCGACTATATTCTGGCGATCGAAGGTCGTGAATTGAAAGATGATATGAACCCGTTCGAATTGCTCGAAGGCACCGCCGGGCGTACGATCAATATTCGCGTCAACAGCAAACCTGAAATCGAAGGTTCGCGAACGTTGGCCGTCGTGCCGACCAGTAGCGAACGACAGCTGCGGACGTTGGCGTGGGTCGCCGAAAACCAACGGCGCGTTGACAAACTGAGCGATGGGAAACTGGCTTATGTTTGGCTGCCAAACACGGGGCGAGGTGGATATACGTATTTCAATCGCATGTATTTCGCACAACAAAACCGACACGGCGCCGTGATCGACGAACGAAACAATGGTGGTGGTTCGGCAGCGGACTATATTGTCGACGTGCTGGCGCGTGAATTGACTGGTTATTTCAACTCCAACGCCGGTGACAAAAAACCTTTCACGCAGCCCATGGCAGGCTTGTTTGGTCCCAAAGTCATGATCATCAACGAACGTGCCGGATCGGGTGGCGATTTGCTGCCATATTTGTTCCGTTTCAAAAAAGTTGGGCCGCTGATCGGTACGCGAACCTGGGGCGGTTTAGTCGGAACTTGGGATACACCGCCGTTGATTGATGGTGGACGGTTTGTGGCACCCCGCGGAGGATTTATCGACGTCAACGGAAAATGGGCGGTCGAAGGTGAAGGCGTCGCACCCGATATCGAAATTCGCAATGATCCCAAACCGGTCATTGCTGGTGGAGATCCGCAATTGGAACGAGCGGTCGCCGAAGCGCTCAAATTGCTGAAGACGAAAAAAGTCAAATTTAAACCGGAACCTGCTCCCCCGGTTCGAGCATTGAGGCCGGGCGACAAAAAATAAAATGGTTCTGCATGGCGTATTAATTCGCAACAAAATGCAGTAAGCCAGGAATTGGCAACTTGCTCGATAATCAACGAAATCAACCTGAGTCACATTCGCAACTCAGGTTGACGTTGTTTTAAAATGATCAGACTGCTGGCTAGATAATGCCGCCGTGAGTCCGCCATGGGTTTTGATGATCCGGCATGTCGAGGAACCAGAACCGTTGCCACTCCATTCGCATATTGCGGAGATCTTCGGAAGTGTAAATCAGTTGGCGTGCGCGAACTGCTGGATCGGAGTCGTACATTGGGATAAGACATCCGGTTGCTGAACTAATTGCGAATGCCAACAGCATCGCTGCGATCAGTCGACGCATTTGATTCCTCCTTGAATGCGTAAACCACTTACGGTGGTCAAAAGCTTGACTACAAGAGGTGATCGTCACGACCGACCTGAAAAGTTTAAGTCTTATAACCGATTCATCCGACAAATTTTGACAAACATGCTAGAACGCTAGCGAATGCGGTCTAAAAAAACCCTATGAGAGGCCCAAGCTGGCCAGATTGCTGTCAATTTCACGATGGCATTCGTGCCAAATTCGGGAGGGCGAGGCTCCTGCCGAGCCGCGGTCTTCGACATTGGTCCGGCCAATGCAACTCAATTTAGACAGGATCAACAGGATCGACAGGATGGTTTTTTTTAATCCTGTTAATCCTGTTGATCCTGTCTAAAAAACGGAAATGGGCAATCAACAACAATGGTCCAATCGGCCGGTAGGAACCGGCCCTACATCCTTGAGCCTTTATTTCACGCCTTGCTGAACGTTTTTGTCGGGCCATCGTCTTTTAACCGAACTACCGGCGCGCGAAGCCGCACATGATGCGATTTGGCGCGCAATTCGGTTGGCAAAACACGTCTATTTGCGCGAAAACCGGTTTCGGCATAGTGTTTGCATTTGTTTCGTGTCGTTCACAAACACGAAAGGAATTTCCATGACAGCGATTTTGATTTTCTGCACCCTGGTCAGCATATTAATGTTTTGTCTGTTTTTTGTGCTTCCTGTCATCGATCGACAAGATACGCCGAGTCATTAAACGGCAAATCGCTTAAGCCGAGCCGTTTAACGACATTCACGGCTGGCAACAGTACAATCAATTTCTTCGAATACAATTCGTTCTGCGATCGAGTTGTAACGTGATCCCTCCGTCCAAAAATTTGCCAATTCGATTTTTGAGGCAGCGATGTCGTTAGTCAGAAGATTTTTTGCAAAAAAACAAAATGTCAAAACGGTCGAGGTTTTGCAAAACGACGGCGAAAGCCAATCGACAAAAGTCAAAATTGATTGTGCGGGTCAAACAGACATTGGAAAGCAACGGTCGTCCAATCAGGATCATTTCCTGATTGCGAATTTGCACAAAAACATGCACGTTGAAAATTCCAGCGTCCCATTCGATCAGCCCGAGTTGTTTGGTGAAACGATGGGCAAATTGCTGTTTGTTGCCGATGGAATGGGAGGCGCGCAAGCGGGTGAGGTGGCCAGCCAAATGGCAATTCAAGAAATGGCCACACATCTGTTGAATTCCATGCATTGGTTGTTTTGCCCCAAACAACCTGAGATCGAGCGATTTATCGAAGACCTCAAGGCCGGTGCCATGCGTTCGCACGACGCCGTATGCAAGGATTCGGAATCGGACCCCACCCACCGTGGCATGGGAACCACATTGACTGTCGCTTATTTGTTTTGGCCAGTGTTATATGTATTGCACGTCGGGGACAGCCGGTGTTATATCCTTCGCGATCAAAAATGGATTCAACGACTGACCAAAGATCAAACATTGGCACAGGTGTTGTACGATCACGGCCAGTTGAACGAAGTGGAATTGAAAGAAAGTCCTTATAACAACGTTCTGACCAGCGCGATTGGAATTCAAGGAGAACCTGAGGCGATCGTTTACAAAACGCGATTGAACGCCGGCGACCGAGTTCTGCTTTGTTCAGACGGCGTCAACGTTCACATGGAAGATCAGGAGATCGAATCGATCTTGAACAATCGTCAATCGCCTTCAGAAGTTTGTGAGCATTTGATCAACACGGCAAATGATCGAGGCGGCCAAGACAATATCACGGCAGTTGTCGCATTCACGGAGCCGATAGAATAACCAATCCCCCGTTTCAAAGGAGAAACCGCAATGCAACTCACCAAAGTTCAAAAAACAATTGTTGTGCCATTCGATTATTCCGAGATGTCTTGTCAAGCATTGGCACGAGCGGTCGAGATGGTCGATGACCCTTCGTTGATCCGAGTCGTCCACGTAACTGAATATCCGTCGGCCTACGAGTACGGTATCGTTTGGGAAACGATGACCGAGGATACCATCGTCGCAAAACTCAAAGAGGCATTTCAGGAGCATCTGGACAAAATGGAAGCGATGCCAGAATTGAGCTTTACCGTCATGTTCGGCAATCCTGGAAAAGAGATTTGCAATTTTGCCAAAGACATCGATTCCGAATTGATCGTGATGCCGTCCCATGGCCGTTCAGGATTTGCCAGGTTTGTTTTGGGAAGCGTCGCGGAGCGAGTCGTGCGGTTTGCCCCCTGCCCTGTTTTGATTCTGCGCGATGATTCGGCCGAGAAAGCGGCGGATGCACAGGCGCCGTTGGCCAACGTAGTGATCTGACACGGACTTGCTTCAAAAAATGGCGATAGTCCCGGTGGAGGATTTGTGTGTCGATTCAATTTCGTCCGACATTTTCAATCCCGATTGGTGATAGTGAAACAACCGTTTGGGAATCCATTCGCAGTGCCGTTGAACAAGACGAACGGATTGTCGGACAATTTCGGCAACAACATGCGTCGTTGGCGTTCGTTGAAAGCCAGAGACATTTCTGGTCGCCGTGGCTGCATTTGGATGTTCGAACGCAAGACGAACAAAAATTATTGTTTGGGCGATTCAGTCCTCATCCGTCCGTGTGGACAGCGTTTGCTTTTAGCTATCTGGCATTTGGCGTGATCGCTTTTTTTTCAGCGATCGTCGGGCTGTCTCAACAAATCGCCGCCGAACCCGCTTGGGCTTATTGGGGGATGCCCATTTGTATCACGTTGGGCATACTATTTTGGTTGGCCAGTCAAATGGGACAGCGATTGGCACAACAACAGATGATCGAATTAAAAACGATCGTCGATACAGCAATCGAATCGTAGGGCCAGTTCCCACCGGCCATTCCACCCGTGAGCGGCAAGGCGCTAGCCGCCGGTTCGTTAGCGCAATTCGTGCCACTGGCCCCAGCCAGTGAAGAGACCCAGGATTAGATTCACCAATTTCAATGATCTAAGTGAACTAAATGATCTAAGTGAACAAAAATCTTGGGCAGGGCAATTCAACTGATGAAAAAATGATGAGTTGGGATCGCAATGCACTGGCGGAGCCGGCTTTGCCAGTGGCACCCAGAACGTATAATTCGACAGAACCGCATTCAACCAAACGACCAACCAACAAAACGACCAAATTCAACAAATTGTTCCAACGGAAAAAATGGCCGGTGGAACCGGCCCTACCCATCAACTGCTGTTTCACCCAGAACTTCGTCGGAATACATGGCAATTCGTTCGTAGACTTTTTGGGCTCGATCTTCTTCGATCCCGATCTCGGCCAAAGTATTAATCAAATGTTCGGTGAACCGGGTCAAGTGTTGCCGCTGAATGCCACGCCCTTGGTGGGCTTGATACAAGGAGATCTCAAATTCTGGTTCAGGCCCGCCTAGTGCAATCGAGAAAAACGCTTGTTGCATTTGGCGAAGTTTATCGATCGAAACGTCTTTGAAAAAAGGCTGCAACATGGGGTCGCCCAAGACGTTTTGATAGAATGCGACGACCAATTTTTCAATCGTCTCGGCGCCTCCGATCAATTCATAAAGAGTGGGCTTTGTCATGGAACCATTTTAATAGTCTTTCGTACCTCGAAAACAGCCTTTCCAGGTTCGTTTTTTAGAAGTCGTTTCGAATTCGATGCCCTGCATTTCGTTTTGGTTGATGTGACTGACAAAAAATGTGTTGTTGGGGCCATCACTCCGTTGAACAGACAACATAGCGAGCTTTTTCTTTCGACAGTTCTCGCATGTGCCTGCACATTTTTTCTTGGGGGCCACGGCAGGATTTTCCACGATTTGAGTTGGAATTGCTGCAATTTCCATATATTGGACTCCTTGAAAGATCTTTCCGGTTCTTAATAGAGGTCGCAATCGTTATGCCACAGAGTGTCGATTTGAAAACGCACGAAAACTGGCGGTTTCCAGCCGAGAATCGGATCGACGAACTGTGCGGGCGCGCGGATACGCACGGTTTGAATACTCCAGAATCGCGTTCAAACTTGCACGTTTTTGTGAACGTTTCAGGCGTGTGCCTTTTTCAACCGGTTGATATCGGAAACATCGCCAATCACCAAAACGATATCGTGGATCGATATTTTGTGGGACGGACCAGGATTGAATTGAAATTCACCGTCGGGGTTTTTTAAACCTACGACGAGCAAATTGAAATCTTCTTTGATCCCGGAATCCGCCAGTGATTTACCAGCCAGATCGCTGTGTTCGCTGATGGGAAACTCGTCGAGTTCCATGTCCAAATTGGACGCTTCGGCGAACAATTCGACCAGATCGGCTGTTGTTGGCCGCGAGATCATCCGTTCCATTTGTTGAGCCCCAACTTTGTGCGGCATCACGATTTTGTTAGCCCCGGCCTGCCGAAGTTTTTTGCAACTGCTTTTCAGTTCCGCTTTGGCGATAATTTGAATATTTGGAGAAAGGTTTCTGGCAGTCAGGGTGATAAAAACGTTTTGAGCATCCGTTGGTAAAGCGGTGACAATCGCCTTGGCCTCTGCCAGATTGGCTTCGTTCAACACTGATTCGTCCGTTGCGTCGCCAAATACACAGAGAAAGCCGTCATCTTGGCTCTCGGCAATTCTGTCATTGGAGTTATCGATGACCACAAACGTTTCGTTTCGGTAGGTCAGCTGCTCCGCCAAATCGTTTCCAAGCCGCCCAAAACCGCAAATAACGACGTGATCTTTAAGTTTCGAAATTTCCGCAGCCATCTTCCGCTTTCCCATTACGTTTTCAATTTCACCTTCGAGTGCCAATTGGACGAAACCCCCGCAAGTATACGCCGCTGCTGACACCCCTAAAATAATCAACCCGATGGTGATTAACTGGATTGTTGCCGATGAGTCAGACTGTTCATTGAATCCAACCGTCGAAATCGTGATGACGACAAACCAGACCGAATCCAGCCAGGAGTAGTTGCCCAGGAACCGAACTGCCAAAACAGCGGCAATGAAAACCGTTCCCAGCGCGACTGCTCCATTTCTGATTTTTCTCAAAGGTGACCGCATAAATTTGACCTTGGCAATGTTTGTGCCAGTGACTTTTTTACGATGATTCAGCAATTGAGTGTGCGGATACGCACGATTGCCTTAAAACGATGTATTAATGTAGCCGATTCCAACGGGTTTTGGGTTGGTATTTGATTCGCAAATTTGAATTGCGATTTTGGCATTTGATTTGCAAATTTAGCGGGCGAGCGGATTCTTGCAACTCGGAACCAGCCAAAAGCCAACGGATACGCCACTTTCAAATCCAAACCACATCAATCATCACAACCCCGACCGATTTGTTGAAATCTCAATGTATCGTTTCCAGGAAAAATTCGTACATTGACAAATCGATCTAGCCAAACTGAACTGATGGACACCGAGCAATTTTCTAAAATCGACCTGTTGATTGTTGATGACGAAGTCGATTTTCGCGATCAAGCCTACAATTATTTTCAACGAGTCGGATTTCGTGTGGAGCAGGCCGAAGACGGCGAGGAAGCGTTAAATGTTGCGACAAATCGGAAATTCGACGTTGTTGTTTTGGATATCCACATGCCCGGGATGTCCGGAATCACGGTGTTGGAAAAACTGATGGAACGTGAACCGGCGCCGAAAATCATCATGCTGACCGGTGGGGGAACGATTCAACATGCTGTTGATTCAATGAAAAATGGGGCTTATGACTTCCTCACCAAACCAGCCAAGCTGGACGAGTTGCAGCGATTAGTGGTCCGTGCCAGCCAGGCTCACAAGCTGGAAAAAGAAAATCGCCAGCTCAAAGAAGTCATTCGTCGCAACCAACCCGACCATCAAATGGTCGGACAATCACCACAAATGCTCGAGGTGTTCCGTCTTATCGAGCGAACTTCCGAGTCGGATAAACCGGTTTTGATTCAAGGGGAAAGTGGCACAGGCAAAGAGCTCGTCGCCCGGGCGATTCATCGCGCCGGTCCGCTGGCAGATAAACCGTTGGTGGTTGTCAACTGCGCGGCACTTGCCGAACAATTGTTGGAAAGCGAGTTGTTTGGCCACGAAAAAGGTGCTTTTACCGGTGCGATTTCCACCAAACAAGGGCTGTTTGAATTGGCCGATGGCGGCACACTATTTATCGATGAGTTTGGAGAAATGTCAGGTGGCTTGCAAGTCAAGCTGCTCCGTGTGTTACAAGATGGCACAATGCGACGAGTTGGATCGGTGACTGAGCAAAAGGTGGACGTTCGCGTAATCGCAGCCACGAATCGCGATCTGGAAAAAGAGGTCACCGAAAAACGTTTTCGCGAAGACTTGTTCTATCGCATCAATGTTCTTGGAATCGTGATTCCGCCGCTACGGCAACGCGACGGTGACATTGAATCGTTGGCCAGAAAATTTGCCGGCGATCAGTGGAAAATTCCAGGCGAAGTGATGGAGCGATTGGTCGCTTATAGTTGGCCCGGGAATGTCCGCCAATTGCAGAACGCGATCGAGCGGGCAAAAGTGTTGGCTGAAGAAGACCAGATTGAATTGCGAAATCTGCCCGACGCAATTTTACACGCCAACACCACTTCGGCTCCCATCAATTCGAGCCCCGCCGGAAACAGCAAACTCGATCTGGAAACGTTAAATCGGATTCATGTCGAAGAAACTTATGCGCGATGCGATCGCAACAAAACAAAAACCGCCCAAGCCTTGGGCATCAACCGCCGTTCGCTGTATCGGCTGCTGGAAAAGTTTGGAATTGACTAGGGAGCAGGTGATAGGTTGTAGGTGGTAGGAATTAGTTTGGGTGCCACTGGCTCTGCCAGTGATTTGCGTATTGACTCGCGGTTTTCCGTTTTATTGAAGTACTTTAACACCACTATCTATCCCTAACACTGGCGGAGCCAGTGCCACCCGTGCCGCTGTATCGGCTGCTGGAAAAGTTTGGAATTGATTAGGAGGTAGGAGGTAGGTTGTAGGTGATAGGTTGTAGGAAGTAGGAATTAGTTTGGGGTGGCACTGGCTCTGCCGGCTCTGCCAGTGATTTGCATATTGACTCGCGGTTTTTCGTTTTATTGAAGTACTTTAACACCACTATCTATCCCTAACACTGGCGGAGCCAGTGCCACCCGTGCTCAGCTGTATTGCAGCCAAATCACAACCCGAAGCGTGAGCGAGGGACCGCGCATTCCACAGTCATTCTTTATGGATTACGGTCCTCATTCTTTATGGATTACGGTCCCTCAAGCTTCGCGCTTGTGATTTTCTCGATTTTTTTGAGAAATTTGAAATTCACTTATTGAAATATAGGAATTTTCCGATATATTTGAGTAGGTGAACGATGAACAAGAAACGATCAATTAAAAAACTCGATTTGCAAGCGCTTACGATGGCGGCCGAATGCCTCAAAGCTTTGGCGCACCCGCACCGTTTGCAAATTGTTCAGTTGTTGCTGTCTGGAAAACGACTTTCCGTTAACGAGATTGCCCAAGCGTGTGAGTTGAATCAACCGACGACTTCGGATCATCTGCGATTGATGCAACGCTGCGGATTTTTGAGCAGCCAGCGAGATGGCCGCACGGTTTATTATGAAATTGCTGAACCGCATTTGGCCGACATCATGGCCTGTATTCAAAGCCGGTTTGGCTAACCTAAAATTTTTTTATAAACATATCGAATAATTGAGATATCTGGTTGTTTCGATTAATCGGTTTTGTGAACAAGGAGAGAGACCATGTTACTGCGATATTTCTACGATGAAGCACTGGCTCACGCGTCGTACCTGGTGGGCTGTCAGAAAACTGGTGAAGCGGTTTTGATCGACCCGGATCGGAACATCGGACAATACCTCGAAACGGCCCGGCGGGAAGGGATGCGAATTGTCGGTGCTGCGGAAACCCATATTCACGCGGACTACGTCTCCGGGAGCCGCGAGTTGGCAGAAAAGGTCAATGCAACTTTGTTCGTTTCCGACGAAGGGCCGAACGATTGGAAATACACTTACCTCAAGGGTTATCAATACCAGTTGCTAAAAGACGGGGACGAATTTTTTGTTGGCAATATCAAATTCAAAGTTTTACACACGCCCGGACACACGCCGGAAAGCATTTCATTTTTGCTGACGGACGTTGGCGGAGGTGCCGATCAACCGATGGGAGTGTTCACCGGAGATTTTATCTTTGTCGGTTCCGTCGGACGGCCGGATTTGCTCGAAGAAGCGGCTGGGCAAATGGGTACTGCCGAACCTGGGGCGCGGGACTTGTTTCATTCAATTCAAAAATTCAAAACGCTGCCTGACCATCTTCAAGTTTGGCCAGCCCACGGTGCCGGCAGCGCATGCGGCAAAGGTTTGGGTGCGATCCCGTCGAGTACCGTTGGTTACGAAAAAATGTTTAACGAGGGGTTGCAGTTCGAATCAGAAGACGAATTCGTGAAATACATTCTGCGCGACCAGCCGGAAGCACCGCCTTATTTCGCGACAATGAAACATGTTAACAAACATGGTCCGCAAGTCATTGGAAACCAAGACCTACCTGCCAAGATCGACGTGGCTCAACTTGCCGAGATCGTCGATCAGTTTCAAGTGATTGATACCGGTGCGTCATCGAATTTTGCTAAATGCCACGTGCCAGGAACGATCAATGTTCCCGTCAAACAACTTGCCAGCCAAGGTGGTTGGCTGGTCGAATACGAAAAACCAGTTTACTTGATCGCCAATTTCCGATCGTTAGAAGAGTCGATGCGGATTCTCCGTGAAATCGGAGTGGACAACGTTGCGGGCTACTTTGATTTCGAAGACATCACAGCGTCGGAACTTGCCACAGGTAGCTATGACTTTATGGCGCCAACTCAGTTGGCCGAAAAAATTGAGCGCGGCGACGTCACGTTGATCGATGTCCGCCAACAAACGGAATGGGACGAAGGCCGGATTCCACAAGCGTCGCATTGGTTCTTGGGCACTTTGCCAGACAGGGTGGCGTCTCTGGACAAAAGTAAACCGATCGTTTGCCAATGCCGTTCGGGTGCGCGGTCGGCGATCGCTTGCAGCATCCTCAAAGCGGCAGGAATCGAGGAAGTCGTGAATCTTGCAGGCGGCATCCAACAGTGGCAGCAAGATGGTTTTCCAGTCTCGACTGAAAAGCCACAGGCGGTCGCTGCAGTTTCAAGTGAGTAAACATGTAGCGCCCTAAGTTAAATGTGAGCGCCTTGCCGCTCAGCTCAAATCCGCAGTCGCAATTAAATCAGCGCTACCTAGCGAGGGACCACATTGAACGAGCATTTTAAAAAAGGAACAGGTTCATGGAATTATTAATGCAGCCTTGGCCTTGGTGGGTTTCAGGTGTGTTGGTCGGATTGATCGTTCCGCTGTTGCACTTGCTGGCTGGAAAAAGTTTTGGAATCTCGAGCAGTTTCCAACAGCTTGGCGCCATGTGTTTATCAAATTCAAAACTATCCTATTTCCGCGAATTCGATTGGCGGCGAGGAGTCTGGATTTTGGTTTTTGTTGGCGGAATCGCTCTGGGTGGATTTGTTGCCAATAACTTTTTGTCGGCTGAGCCAGTTGAATTCTTGCCGCCGTTTTACCACAGCGCCGGTGGTGCGCTGCGGTTGATGATTGGTGGAGTTTTGGTTGGGTTTGGAGCCCGGTATGCGGGTGGCTGCACTTCTGGGCACGCCATTTCCGGGATTTCAAATTTGAATTGGCCAAGTGTCGTCGCCACTATTTTCTTCTTTGTCGGCGGATTGGCAGTGACCTGGGGATTGGGAAGTTTTATTTTTTGAGGACAATCATGAGCGAAACAACCGGCCAGCAAAGTCCCGCTGTTGAAAATCCAGCTGCGGACGTTCCAGAAAAACGCGGATATGTTTCCGCAACAACACTTGTCATGTCGTTACTGCTGGGGACCTACTTTGGAATTGTTTTGACGAAATCCGAAGTCGTGAGGTGGCAGCGAGTTCACGACATGTTTTTGTTCAACGAGCCTCACATGTATTTGATCATTGGCGTTGGCATCGCGGTGGCAATGATTTCGATGTTAATCATCAAAGGGTTGAAAGCAAAATCGATCGAAGGCAAACCGATCACTTATCGGCCTAAACCATTTCATCTAGGCAACATCTTTGGTGGCATGATCTTTGGCGCCGGATGGGCTTTGACTGGTGCTTGCCCGGGGCCGATTTATGCCCAAATTGGCGCGGGGACTTGGATGGCGTTGTTAACACTTGGCGGGGCTTTCGTTGGCACGATACTCTACGCCAGTTTGAAATCGAAACTTCCGCATTAAGCGATGTCGATGTTGTTGCGACAACGTCGGAATTGTGAATTGGGCAGATTGCCGTGATCAATTCACTGGCAATGCCAGTGGCACACGATGTGTGTTCTCCCAGTTGAAAACAGTCAGCACAAAGGAAGCAAAATGACAATCCTCGGTGCACTACTAATTGGCATCACATTGGGACTGCTCGGTTCGGGTGGTTCGACAATTACCGTACCTGTTTTGGTATACGTGGTGGGGCATGATGCAAAAGTTTCTATTGCCGAATCAATGGCCATCGTCGGATTGATTTCTTTGGTTGGCATTTTTCCGTTTGCACAAAAAAAATTGATCGATTGGCAAAGTGTTGTGATGTTTGGGGTTCCGGCGATGGTCGGGACTTTTTTAGGCGCCTACTTGGGCGGCCTCGCAGCGGACGCCGTCCAGTTGGTGGTTTTTGGAGTGGTGTTGTTGGTCGCTGCAACGATGATGTTCAAAAAAGCGTTTGGCGCGGATTCCAAACAAGCCACTGAAAACGATGATGTTGCTCAGCATCAAAAAACGACGCTCAGTTTCGCAAAGCGGATGGTGGTAATTTTGGAAGGCACGGTTGTCGGCACGATCACTGGATTTGTTGGAGTCGGTGGCGGCTTTTTGATCGTTCCCGCATTGTTGATTCTCGGCAAATTGCCGATGCGGATAGCAATCGGAACCAGTTTGGTGATTATCGTACTCAAATCGTCAATTGGGTTTGCAAAATATCAGCATTACTTGCTTGCCAACGGTTCGACTGTTGATGGTCTGACCATTTTGATTTTCACGGTGATTGGATTATTGGGTTTTGTGGTCGGTCAAAAAATCAACGATCGATTGAACCAACGAGTTTTAACGCAAGTATTTTCCGTGTTTCTCATCGTGATCGGCAGCTTTGTCATCATTCGAGAGTTGAGTGCTTGGTTGTAATCAGAAAACGGTGAATGGATTGACAAACGAATTCACAACCCGAAATGTGAGCGAGACCAAGTAGGGCCGGTTCCCACCGGCCAATCCGACAAACGGCCGGTGGGAACCGGCCCTACTTTTTCTTAGGAAAGGTTGACAGGATTTACAGGATCAACAGGATGTCCCGGAGCTGGTCCTGTTAATCATGTTCATCCTGTCAAATAAACAGATATGGTCAGTTTCGGCCAGCCAATCCGTACAAAAACGGCCGGTGGGAACCGGCCCTACTTTTTCTTAGGAAAGGTTGACAGGATTAACAGGATCAACAGGATGTCCCGGAGCTGATCCTGTTAATCCTGTTAATCCTGTCAAATAAAACGGACATGGTCGGTTCGGCCAGCCAATCCGAATAAAAAAGGCCGGTGGGAACCGGCCCTACGATCACCGCTTGGGAAATTCATATTCCAAATACTGCGAGGTTGTGAATACGGGTAGAACCGGAGTCCAATTTTTTGGCATTTCATCCAACAATGATCGCAAACGCGCGCTGTTCTCCGCAGGTGCCAGACCGATCAATTTTTCAATCGCTTGTTTGTAAGCTTCGATATATTCTGACTTAATAAAATCTCTTGCCCGGTCCGCGTTTTTCTTGAGTTCAGCTTTGGCTTTGTCATCCAACTCCAAAGCTTTGCCGAGGTCTCCCCAAAGCAAATCTGCCAACGGACCTCGAGACCGGATTTGTGTTCCCCGACAAGATTCCAACAGCAATTTGCGTTGATGAGGCATGAGCACTTCGAGGAATTGGTCGCAAAATGGTTTGGCTTGGACTGCCAAAGCACGCTCGTATTCTTTGTACTGTTTGGGGTTCAACAGAGGATAGACAAGCCGCGGCTCTTGCTCGGTACCCAGATTTCGAGGTTTGATGTTGAACTTTTTGCCGTATTCATGATTCACTTCGGATTTGACAATTAGCCACTGTTTCGTGATTTGCTCGAATTTCTCCGTCTGGGATTCAATGATGTCCAGATCACGCTTGTAGTGTGCTGAACGAAACCAACGATACATACAGCGAAATTTAACCAAATCCGTGATCTCAAACTTGAATTTTTTTGGATCTACGAAGATGCAATTTCCGGTGATGTCTGTATCAAACCTTGGTCGCAATTTCACAATATCAAACGGACTTTTGATTTCGACATCACGGGCTTTGATTTTCGAATCCAATTGCAGGAAAAGTTGTAAAGTCAACGATGTGAATTTGCTGTTGAAAGTTTTGTTCCACCGTCTTTTGACAATCGAAACTTGTTCTTCATTCAGGCTTTCCAAGAAGATATCCGCTGCTTTTTTGCCAATTTCACGATCTTTCAAATACAGACTTTTGGCAATCTTTTTTTGCTGGTTCAGCATCTCGGGCGTCACTTTGAGGTCGATGTCGAATTCGCGCTGCGTGGTCGGGTTGCCGAGCAATTGAAAAAAACCATTGTGATTGATCATGAACCTGAACTGGATTTCGCGAAGCCGTTTGTGTTGTCGATTGTTTAGAATTCGTTTGAGTTTGTCGTCTAACCGTTTTTGATGCTCCCGGATACGCGTGCCCAATTCTTGCTTGGCGGCTGCACTTTCCTGTTTGTTAGATTGTTTGAGTTTATCGAAATGGGATGCGAGACTTTGTTGCGTCTGTTTTTGAAACTCATCAAATGCGGCAGCTATCTCTTTTTGATTGGCCGAACTCAGTTTCAGATCGTCAACAATGACCCGATGAAGGAAAAAATCCCGCGTATCAAACTGCTCGTTACGGTCGGGAGGGTAATGATTGAAAATGATCGTGCCGTTGGAATTCATCCAATACGAAAACGGTCTTTTTTGACTAGCAAGTAAATTCAGCCAGGAAGGTGTTTCTGGTTTCGATTGATCCTGGAATCCGAAACACGAAATGTTGGAGACGAGAGCAATGATCAACGATTGGGTAACGATTTTGTACATCGAGCCTGCTCCGTGTGTTGTCGTGCCAGCAACCGCAACCGCATTTTACGCTGCCGATTGATCGGCAAAAAACCAATCACCATGCTAATTGTAATGCAAGATTTAGACGGTTCCGCGTAATAAACAGACAAAAAAGCAAAAGCGATCGACGAAACGGTTTCACTTCCGATAGGCATCGGTTGGCAAACAGGACGGATCATTCAGCCGAGTCGTGATCGGACTGCTTTTTTTCGACGTCATCAAACAAAATACGATGGGCGGGTGTTTCAAGGTCATCAAATTGGCCATTTTTGACCTGGATGACAAAAGCGATGACGGCAATGGTTGCGATGATCAGTGCAACGGGGATAGCGACATACAACACACTCATGCTTTCGACCCCTGTTTTCTGATGCGACCAGCGCCCAATGACAGTGAAACCACGGTCAGCGAACTGATCGGCATGACAATCGCTGCAACGAGAGGGTTGATCAGACCTGAAAATGCCAGGGCTGCAAACGTCAAATTGTAACCAATCGATACCGCGAAATTCACAGCCATCGTTCGCTGTGTTGACTTGCTAATTTGAATCAGTTGCATGACAGGACTGAGTCCGGGCTCGGCCAAATAAACTGGTGCTGCCGCTAAACTCGCTTCCGCACCATTTTTAACCGCGATCCCAACGGTGGCTGCAGCCAGCGCCGCACTGTCGTTGACACCGTCTCCGACCATGACCACTGTTTCATGTTTGCTGTTTTCTTGAACCAAGGCCAGTTTCTCTTCGGGACAGACGCCGCCGTGGGCAAGCTCCGAATTGATGCCGAGTCGTTTGGCCACGCGATTGACAATTTCAGGATGATCCCCAGATAGAATGCCGATTCGCCAACCGAGATTTCCAAGTTTATTGATTGTTGTAACAGCGTCAGGTCGAATCGAATCACCAATGGCAGCAATCGCAACAACCCGGTCGTCGACAACCATCCAGCACGGAGAATACCCGCTGGCAACGATTTGATTGGCAATCTGAGTGTGTCGCGATTCGATCGCGATATCCTGATTTTTCAAAAGTTTTGCATTGCCGATCAAGACGTCGAAATCTCCGACACGACCGCGAATACCGCCGCCGGCAATGGTTGTGATGTCGCCAACCTGGCTGCGGCAAAGTTCGGGTTCTGGTTGGAAGCGATGTTTTAATTTGGAATCGTCGTTTTGTTCGGCGGCGGTTTGTTCAGCATATTGCACAATGGCGTTGGCGACCGGATGCGAAGCGTGTTGCTCGAGTTCCGCAGCAATTTTCAGCCAATGTAAATCGCCATGCCATTGTTCAACTTTCAAATCTCCCTGGGTTAACGTTCCAGTTTTGTCCAGCCAAATCGTGCCCCGGTTTTGTAACGCCTGTAATACGTCTCCACCTTTGACCATGATTCGATTCTTGGCCGCTTGTCCGAGTGCAACACCGATGGCCAGCGGAGTCGCCAACGCCAGCGCGCATGGACACGCGACAATCAGCAGCGCGATTGTGCGTTCGATGGCCAGTTCGGCGCCGGTTGCCCACCACCATGAAAGTGTTACGGCGGCCAATAACATGACGGCGACAACAAAATATCCACCGATGCGGTTGGCCCATTGAACAATTTTGGGCTTTTCCAACGACGCCTGTTCCACCAATTCAACAATTTTTCCAAGCCGCGTTTCATTGCCGATGGCGTTGACACGAACCACGACACGAGAGCCGACATTGGACGTTCCTGCAGCGACGAACTCGCCGACGGTTTTTTGAACCGCTTTCGATTCGCCGGTCAAAATCGATTCATCGACTGCCGTTGAACCCGTAATGATTTCAGCATCAACTGGAAACAGATCACCGGTTTCAATTTGCAAAAGATCATCTTTGGATACCAAATCGACCAATGTTTCGACCGCTTGGCCATCCACGATTCGCTTGGTTGTTTGTGGTGTTAAACGGTAGAGCAACTCAATCGAATTGGCGGCGCGGCATTGTTGCCGAAATTGAATCCATCGTCCGACTAACAACAGAAATATCAACACGGCCAACGAATCAAAATAGATCTCGCCGATTCCGCGAATGACATTGACCGTTCCGGCAATTGTGCCAACGGTGAGCGCCAACGCAATCGGTAGATCCATGTGCGGCGTTTTGGTCCGAATCGCACTGATCGCGCTTTTCAAAAACACGCGTCCGGGTATCAACAAAGCCGCCAGGCCGACACCACAACTGGCAATCCGCAATAATTGGCTCATCCCCGCGCTCATTTGGGCAAACATGCCGAGATACAGCGCCGCCGAAATCAGCATGTTGTTGCCAGCGATGGCCGCGGCGATTGCAATGTTGATCAAATGCCGCCGGTTTTCAAGGCGAAATCTGTTTTCATGTTTACTTTGATGAATCGGACGAGGTGAATATCCTAGCTGGTCGAGTGTCGACGCAATTTTTGAAAGCGGCGTTTGTTCCTGTTGCCATCGGAGGACAACTGTTGCCCGTGCCCAATTGACTTGCGCAGCAGTTACTCCAGGCAAAATTTGCGGCAGTTTTTCGATCAACCAAACACAAGCGGCACAGTGGATTCCGTCGATCGCGAGCTCAATTGATTTGCCATGTTCACTCGTCGATTTGACAAATTTGTCGTGAAAAACGGGCTCGTCGAATTCCGCAAAACGTTTCGGTTTTTCCTGACGTCGATCGAACGTACGTTGCTGACTGTCGCCTGACGACATTTCATAAAACGAATCGAGACCGTTGGAGTGAATCAATTGAAACGCGCCAGCACATCCGCTGCAGCAAAATTGCTCCGTACGATCCGGTTCGACCAGTCCTTTCGGCACCGGTAATCCGCAATGGGAACAATCAATCTGAACGGATGGTGCTTTCACGATCATTTGTTGTTTCCTGCGCAACAGGGAAGTTGATCGTGGTCAATATTTTGAACTTGGTTGATCAGTTGGTCTCGATCGGCAACGACCTGAGTTTCATTGCCAATAAAGACGGGCGCTCGAACTGCAATGGTAAATCCGCCAAGCAGAATCACGAGGCTGGCCATGACCACGGGCAGCCGTTTCTGAATCGATGTCCCAAAACGATGAAAGCCGAACATCAATGCCATCATGATGGGCACCGTGCCTGCCCAAAATGTCGCCATCAACAACGTACCCCATAGTGGACTTCCCGTGCCCGCCGCGGTGATCGCAAATGTATAAAGCCATCCACATGGCATCAGGCTCGTCAACGCTCCGATCGAAAGTGCCCGTGGAAAAGGTTTCAGGTTTCGTGTTTTTTCAAAGCCTGTTTGCAACAGTTTTTGAATGGGAGAAAAAATTTGTGGCAACCGGATGGTCATGCCGAGATGTCGAGCGAGTGCAATGATGCCGATCGTAATCATCAGCCCGCCAGCAACGTAGGTTGCCGATTGTTGCCAACTGGCAAACGATGTTCCCGCGTTTAAAACGAAACCCAACGAACCAAAAATGGCACCAACAATGGAATAGGTCAGCAAACGGCCGAGACTGTAGGCGATCGACGGGATGGCTGCCGCTTTCTTTTTGTCGGCCGAAGCGCTAGCCAACAGCGCAAACGGCCCACACATGCCGACACAATGCAGGCTGCCCAAAAGGCTGGCTACAAAGACCGTTCCAAGTAAAACCCACATTTATTTTCCTTTCGGCTTGGCAACAGCCAATTGTTGTTCGACTAAAAAGACTTTTTTGCCAACCGTTGCCTGGCCCGAAAATTGCCATTTGCCAAATTTCGAGATTCTCACTGTCGCTGCATAGACTCCGGGTTCGATTTCCTGGCATCGAAGTTGTTGAACTTTGGCAGCGCGTCCACGATGAAACGCCCGCAGTTCGATCTTCGCGCCCTCAACCGGTTGACCGAGTCGATCTTTGATTTCGATTGTCATCAGGCGGTTGTTACGAATGTCAGCATTTGAATCGACGACGACTTGGGCGATCCATCCGAGCCGAGCGCTTTCCTGACGCAAGCGT
This sequence comes from Pirellulaceae bacterium, assembly GCA_028280445.1. Lineage (GTDB taxonomy): Bacteria > Planctomycetota > Planctomycetia > Pirellulales > Pirellulaceae > JANQLU01. The sequence continues at coordinate 22,661 of JANQLU010000138.1, forward strand.
TTTACATCGTCCCAGCGGAGTGCTTGTTCGTCGTAGCCCGCGACAACCGCATGTGAAGAATCTCGAGCTGTGACTGTAATTGCGACCGACCAAACAATCGCCTGGATGATAAAAAACGAGAGGATAAAACCGGTCCAGACAAATTGGGCTGTTTTCTCGTTGGGATGCGTTGTAGCGGAATCCATTTGATCTTTCCTAGTTGTATGGTCCGATGAGTTTCAATTTCAGGGTCCGTGAAACCTGGTTTTGGTTTTGCACGAGTATTTCTAAATTGGCACGACCCAATTCAAATGATTCGGGAGGTGCCACAATGTTGATGTGAAAAGTTTTGGTTTCGCGCGGTGCGATTTTCACTTCGTCTTCGCTAAACTGGAGCACTGCATTTGCGGGCTGCTGAACGACCGCCGTAAATTCCATCGCTTCATCGGTACGATTGGTCAGTTTCAGTTTCAGGATATTGCGAATCTGTCCCTCGTCGGTTCGCGTGTACGGGTTTCCCGGTTCGCGCAGAACCACGGCATCAAATGTTTTGCTCAATAAGAACACAGCCAAAAATGCTGACGCGATGCCAAGCAACAACAACGGATAGATGACCGTCCGCGCTCGTAGCAAGCTGGAAGCTTTGCCAGAATCTTTTGCTTGCGAGCTAAAGCGAATCAAATCGGGTTCGCGGCCGATTTTTTCCATGACGATGTTGCAGGCATCGATGCACTGGGTACAGTTGATGCATTCCATTTGCAATCCATCGCGAATATCGATGCCGGTGGGACAAGTCGTGACGCAATTTCCACAATTGATACAGTCGCCCAAGATCGGCAACGCGTCCGTTTGCGATTTCTTTTTTTTGAGTTTGCCGCGAGGCTCTCCGCGATTTTCGTCATACGCCACGATTAACGAATTTTGGTCGAGCAGCACCGATTGAAACCGACCGTAGGGACAGGCAATCAGGCACATTTGTTCCCGAAAGTAGCAAAAATCGAACATCATGGCGAACGTCACCGCCGCCATGATGGCAAACGGTATCGGGTGTTCCAATGGCGATTGAGTCACCCATTGGCTCAGGCGATCAACACCGACAAAGTAGGCCAGAAATGTATTTGCCAGGTAAACGCACAAAACGAAATAGACAACATATTTGGCCGCCACTCGCCACGATGCGACTTTTTTTTTGTGACCACCCCGCCCGACCGTTCCTTCGAAAAGTCGTTCGATGGGACGGAACAGAAATTCCATATAAACCGTTTGAGGACAAGCCCAACCACACCAGACCCGACCGAACAATGTAGTGAACAAAAAGACGCTCAATAAAAGTCCGACCAGGAATATGGCGAGCAAAACGGTATCGGTCGGCAGAAAAGTAAAACCAAAAACGGTAAATTCGCGGGCCGGAATATCCAGCAAGATAAACGGCTTGCCTCCAATTTTAATAAATGGAAGCACGGTAAAAATGGCGATCAATACGTATGCCAACACCCTGCGGCGAAACAACAGAACGCCCTTGCTCAACTTGGGTTTGAGCCAACGTCGTGAACCGTCCGACTCCAGTGTACTGAGGACGTGTTCTTCGGGTTGCAGGATGGGAGAAGACATTTTGTTGATGGGTTTTAGCTCGATCATTGTTTGGGCGGCGATGAGGTTGACTCGCCCCACGCTGGGATTTTCTCTCCCTCAGGCGCTTTTCCGCCGACTGGTTCCTTGCGCATTGACGCCACGTAGGCAGCTGTTAACACAATTTGATTTGGATGGCTCAACCGGTTTTTCCAGGCCGGCATCGAGCCTTTGGCAGCGCCATCTTCGATCACTTTGGCAATGTCTTCGATTTTGCGAACGTTTTTCCAATGGTCGTCCGTCAAATTGGGACCGATGGACCCCTCTCCTTTGGTGCCATGGCAACTGACGCAGTTGGTTTGGTAAACCACTTTGCCAACAGCCAGCCATTTGGGTTCATCGTTCATGTATTTCAAAATCGTTTCACGATCAGCTTTCAATTCACCAATTTCGGAGAACCGCAATTCAAAAACACTGGCCATGTGTTTGTTGTATTGATCGTGAATCGAACGCCCTTTCATTCCGTTGTGGAAATAAAAGAAATACACGGGGGCAAACAAAATCGATGCCCAAAACAAAAACCTCCACCAACCTGGCAGCGGATTGTCGTATTCCTGAATTCCATCGTAGGAATGGTCGGACAGCAGATCACCGTGTTTGTCGTTGGCAGCCGATTGACTGATTTCTTTTGTGGGGCCGGTTTCACTCATGGCAATCCTCCTCAACCGATTCGCCAAGGACGATTGACGCTTGTTTTCGCGTAACATTGCTTTTGGTAAACAGCGTTCGAATGACAATGGCAATGAACACAGCACTGAAAATTGCCAATGCAATTTCTGCAAACGTGCCGTATTCCAGAAATCCTGTTAATTTTTTGATCATCTGCTGAATCAGTCCTTGGTAACGTCTTTGTTATTTTTTGTTTTTTGGGGTTTTCGATTTTTTATCCGCCGGTTTCTTACCGTCGGATTTCTTGTCAGCCGACTTTTTATCGGCAGATTTGCCATCAGCCGTTTTTCCGTCGTTCGACTTGCCATCGGCTGGCTTACCGTCGTCCGGTGAATCGGTCGCGTAGAGATCGACGCCAATGCGTTGGAGATAGGCTATCAAAGCGATGACGTGAGTCTCCTCCAACGCAATTTCTTCTCCGTTTGATTTTTTGACGCGCGCCGGTCCGCCTTGATCGATCAATTCTTTGACGATTTTGCGGGCTTGTTCACGTGCCATTTCTTCCGCTTCGCGTAGTTCGCGATCATAGGGCGCTCCCAGCAAAGCGGCAGCATTGACTCGCCCCTGGATCGATTTGAAATTCAATTCACGCGTCATTAAATGTGGATACGCTGGCATCACGCTTCCATCGACCAATCCCGACGGGTCGCGGAAATGGTCAAAATGCCACAGATGCGATTGTTTACCGCCTTCGCGTGCCAGGTCGGGCCCAATTCGTCGCGATCCCCATTGAAACGGCCGGTCATAAATAAATTCACCCGGTTTCGAGTATTCTCCGTAACGTTCCGTTTCGGCAAACAGCGGCCGAATTTGTTGTGAGTGACAGTTGTAACAACCTTCGGCCACGTAAATGTCCCGCCCTGCCAATTCGAGAGGCGTGTACGGTTTAACCGTAGCGATCGTCGGTACATTGGATCGAATCAAAAACGTGGGAATCAATTCGAAAGCCGACGCAGCGACTACCGCTATGGTCACCCAAACCGTAAATCGAATCGGCAATCGTTCCCAGATGCGGTGCCAGCGGCCCTGTTCCCAAACGTCGAGTTTATGTGCCAGGTCGAGGACCGGTTTGCCTTTCATTCGCGATTCAGGAATCGGTGGATCGACATAATCGCGTGTCAGCGGTGCAGCTTGAATCACAGGTACCTGATATTTCCCAGGTCGTGAACGCCATGTCATGTAATAGTTGTATGCCATCAGAACAACACCGGCGACGTAGAGAACTCCACCGCCGACTCGAGCCCACCACATCGGAAAGATCACGTTGACCGTTTCGACAAAACCTGGATAAGCCAAATTGCCTTCTTCAGTGAACGCACGCCACATCAAACCTTGGGTCAGTCCCGCGACGTAGATCGGAATGATGTACAACAGAATGCCGAGTGTCCCGAGCCAAAAATGCCAGGTCGCCAGTTTCGTGCTGTAAAGCTTGGTTTGGAAAATTCGCGGTAACAGCCAATACAACATGCCGAACGTCATAAAGCCATTCCAACCCAGCGCGCCGGCGTGGACGTGGGCGATGGTCCAGTCGGTATAGTGTGACAGTGCGTTGACGCTTTTGATCGAAAGCATCGGGCCTTCGAAAGTTGACATGCCGTAAAACGTGATGCCGACGACAAAGAATTTAAGGACTGGGTCGGCGGCAACTTTGTGCCAGGCTCCGCGGAGCGTCAGGAGTCCGTTGATCATCCCGCCCCAACTGGGCATCCACAACATCAACGAAAATATCATTCCCAACGATGATGCCCAGGCGGCGACCGAGGTATAGTGCAGATGATGGGGGCCAGCCCAGATATAGATAAAGACCAATGACCAAAAATGGATGATGCTCAGCTTGTACGAAAACACTGGCCGCTCAGCCGCTTTGGGCAAAAAGTAGTACATCAGGCCGAGAAACGGCGTGGTCAAAAAGAATGCAACGGCGTTGTGCCCATACCACCACTGCATCATCGCATCTTGTACACCCGCATAGATCGGAACACTTTTGAAAATACTCGATGGCACGACGAGGTTGTTGAAAACGTGCAAAATAGCGACGGTCACAATCGTGGCAATGTAAAACCATAGCGCCACATACATGTGTCTTTCACGGCGGCGAATCAAAGTCATCATGAAATTGACGCCAAAAAATCCGACCCAAACCAGGGCGATTGCAATGTCGATTGGCCACTCGAGTTCCGCATACTCTTTGCCTTGAGTAATCCCCAATGGCAAAGTAATCGCAGCCGCGACGATAATCAGTTGCCAACCCCAAAAATGGAGTTTGCTGAGTAGATCGCTCCACATCCGAGCTTTGCAAAGTCGCTGCGTCGAATAATAAACAGCGGCAAAAATGGCATTGCCTGCAAAAGCGAAAATCGCCGCGTTTGTATGCAACGGGCGAAGTCGGCCAAACGAAATATATTCGGAAAATGTCAGTTGCGGCATCACCAGAAGGATCGCGACGATCACTCCGGCAAGCGTCCCGACGAGCCCCCAAACAAGGGTCGCCAAGGCAAACATTCTGACGATTTGATCGTCGTAGGAGAAACTTTCGAGTTGAACTTCCGTTTCATAGGTCCTCGAAAGTGGGGAGACATCTTGGGGTTTGTCAGCTTCCGCGTCATTCATCATTGCGATTGATACTTTCCACAGTTTTTAAATGAGTTTGTCCCACAGAAATTGGATACATGTGTCGGTTCGCAAACTGAGTGCCAAACCTCGAGAGTGCGACATTTTGACATTCAACTGCCACACACCGGTGGCGCGACATAGGATTGGGTGGATGTCGTGAGCGTCCGTTGTGATGCGAGTGCCGAGTCTAGATCGCTCCAGCGGTCACCAACAAATTGGTTCCAATGAATAATTTTGAATGATTTTGAGCCCACTGAATTGCCGCGTTCAACGCGTTTCGGCGATCACGATCCGCTACGTAGACCGAGGTTTGACCGAATTATAAACGTCGCGCGTGCCGATTCGCACACCGCCGGAGTTAGCCAGATGTGCGAAGCCGCACAGGGATTGAGAAACACCGATTGTTTTTTGTTGAGACATTGAGAAATGGTGATGCCCGCGAGTTTGGCATTGCCTTTGCGATTCAAGTGTGAGACAGAAAAAGGAAATTATTTTTTGCGAGACATGAACGATGGACGATTTCGAAAAAATTCTCGTACCCGTTGATTTATCCGATCAATGTGAGCCCGCCATCAAACTTGCGACGAAGTTGGCTAAGTGTCACAACGCCAAATTGGTGTTTTGCTATGTCGCTTTGCCCCCATTACCGCCAGAAGCGTTGTATTTCAAAAACGATTTGAACACGGTGATTCTCCGCGAGCATGCCGAATTCAAGCAAATCGTGCCCCCCGATTTGTCGATCGAGTATCAACATGAGTTTTTGCGAGGAAATCCCGGCCCCGAGATCGTAAAACTGGCCCAGGAAAGTCAATGTGATTTAGTTGTAATGTCGAGTCATGGTCGGACGGGATTCTTACGATGGGTGTTGGGCAGCGTCGCCGAATATGTGATCCGACATTCCAAATGCCCCGTGTTGACGGTCAAAGTTCAAAGCGATCAACCGGATGATCAGTCGGATTCAGATTCTGATGCCAAAAATCGGGAGGCCAAAGACGCCGATGAACTTGGCCTTGAGAAATCGGATGATCATTTGAAACAGGACGGTGATTTCCAGAAATCACCGTTTGTCACATCAGCGATGTCTCACGTATTACCGATTCGGCAGCGCGATGAGATGCAGGATGTCATTACGGAACTGGCAGCGGCCAATTCCAATGCCGCGCCAGTGATTGACGATGACGGCAAATGTATCGGTATTTTGACCGAAACGGACATCCAAAATTATCTCAGCCGGTGGCATGAAAACCGGGAACAGCCGAAAACTGGCGACGGTGACCAACCGAAGCCCGATAAAACGTTTCACCAAGTCAAAATGCACATGTCATCACCGGTTGTGACCATTGCGACCAGCGCGACATGTCGTGATGCCCAACAAATGTTCGACGACCATTCGGACATTCATCATTTGATTGTCACGACGGACGACGGCGAGCCCATTGGAGTATTACAACCTGAGTACTTGTTGCCGTTGAACAAATGGGATTTGAACCAAGGTGTTAGCGTCTCGCCATAACAGCTGTTTGGTTGCAGTTTGTTGTAAATCGCTTGACGAAAAAACACTCGATCTAAAAACGTTCAATTCAATCGCAACAAGTTCAAATATTGTCGTATCGACCACCCTGGAGTCGAATTTGCTAAATCCACTTGAGAATGCCGATGCTGTTGCAATGAAACTGAAACAGTACAATCATAGCGTGCGTCAAAATGAACCAAGTGGACGATCGCAATTTGCCGTGAACGAAAAACAATTCCAGGATATTCATCAGGAACAACTCGAAGCGATTCTGGCTAACGCCGTTGATGCGATTATTACGATCGACGAACACGGGTTCATCAAATCGGTCAATCCGGCAACTCAAAAGATGTTCGGCTATCGTCCCGACGAGATCATGGATCAGAATATCAACGTGTTGATGCCGCAGCCGTTTCATGATGAGCACGACCAGTACATTCGCAATTATCTGGAATCGGGTGAAAAAAAGATCATCGGAATTGGGCGTGAAGTTTCCGGTCAACGCAAGGACGGAACTGTTTTTCCGATTCATTTGGCGGTCAGTGAAATTCGCATCGATGATCATTGGTATTTTACCGGAATCATTCGCGATATTTCGGATGTCAAGCGCGTCGAGGCAAAACTGGTGCAAAACGAACGACTGGCAGCGATCGGTCAAATGATGGCTGGCTTGGCCCACGAAAGTCGCAATGCATTTCAACGCAGCCATGCTTGCTTGACCAATCTGGCATTTGATGTTCGCGAAATGCCGGAAAGTCTGGAATTGGTTCACAAAGTTCAAAACGCGCTCGACAACCTCAATGCGTTGCTCGATGAGGTACGCGATTACGCGGCACCGATCGTGTTGGAAAAATCTCCGACCCATTTAGAAGCATTAATTCGCGACACCTGGCAACAAATCGTGACCGCCAATGCGGAATCAGCGAATATTCAGTTTGCCATTCATCGAAGCCAAGATTTTCCGGAAAGAATCAAGATCGATCGCGTCCGGATCGGACAAGTCATTTGGAATCTGCTGGAAAATGCCCGTTCGGCTTGCAACTCCGCTGACGGTGAAATCAGGATCGAATTGGAAAAATATGACGACCCGAATCGAGTGGTTGTTGAAGTTCACGACAACGGCGCTGGTTTATCCGCGGAGTCAACTGAACACATTTTTGAACCTTTCTTTACAACGAAAACCAAAGGTACTGGGTTGGGTTTGGCGATTTGCCGACGGATTGTCAACGCTCACGACGGACAGTTGACGGCTCGAAACCGAAGTCCAAATGGAGCCACGTTTCGACTTCAATTGCCAGTGATCGAGTAGGGCCAGTTCCCACCGGTCGTTTTTTCGGATGGCCGGTGGTAACCGGCTCTACATGTTTCGCCAGCGGATTGAAATCGTAATCGCGAAACGTAAGTGAAGGCCCAAAACTGCTGATACTGTTGAAGACGGTTTGACGGTAGCTGAGCTTCGACATTTCTGGTTTCCACGAATGAACAACAACCTAATACGGAAATCAGGATGAAATAGAACAGTTTTTTGAGGTTCAAAAACATGGTTCACTGTACTCAAGTGTAACAACATTTTAAAAGCTAATGGATATTCCCATACATGGTTTGCCTCCGAGACATATTCAAGGCATATTGGGCGTTAGTCAGAAGACTTACTAACATTTCTCCTTGAGTTGATTCGCAGCATCAACGCGATGACTAAGAAATAGGCAACCGCACATTGGTATGTCGACCTATTTGTTTTGAAGAATCTTTCGAATCCCGGAGAGCTTGAATTCAGATTTAACTATAGATTGACACAAACTTTTGATATTTCGTTGCTTATCAAACAGCTCAATGGTTGTCGCATTTTCATCCAGTGAATTCA
>JANQLU010000052.1 GCA_028280445.1 Pirellulaceae bacterium
AACATGGCGTGAAAAGACACAAGATGCAAAACTTGAGCAAATACTCGCCTTGGTGGCATAGCAATTAACGTTCGTGACACTAGCGCCTTGCCGCTCACAGGATCAGGCTCGGCCGCGAGCCTCACCCTCCCGGTGCGCTACCAACTGCCTGTCGCGCCGCCACCTCCTGAAAATCCACCTCCATCAAAACCACCGCCGCCACCGAATCCACCGCCAAATCCGCTACCGAATCGACTACGGCCACCGAACCTGAACTGTGCCCACACTAGCAACACAATCAAAATAATCCAAAGCATAAACCCGATGATGAACAACGCCACTCCGGCCCAGATCAACGGTTTGCGAAAGTCTTTGAAAAAATAGGCAGCTACAAAACAACACCCGCCCAGGGCAAACAAAATGATGCAGCCCCAAAGTGGAACTGGAGAACCTGGAAACGGCTTTGAGTTCCAAGAGATAGAGGGCAGGGACCGCGGCGGGTCGCCATCCGGTCCTCGCTCGGCCATTTCTGCCAACGCAGCGACTCCATCCAGAACCCCTTGCGAATAATTAGATTTCTTGAACTGCGGAACCATTCGCGACTGCATGATCTTGTCGCAATGTCCGTCCCAGCGGAATCCCCAATCGGCCCCAAGTTCGATTCGCGCCTTGCGATCATGAATACTGACTAAAACCAGAATCGCTTGATTGAATTGCCGCCCCTGATCATCGATGACACCCAATTTCCAGTTGTCAAACCACTGGCGCGCGAATTGTTCGATCGAAAAATGCCCGCCACGGTACTGCGCCATCGAATGAATCGTAACGACAACGATCGGCGTATTGTGATTCGTAAAAGTTTGTTCCTGAAAACGATCGATCTGAGCACATTGGTCCTCGTCCAAAACCGACGCGTAATCCTGAATGAGCTGACCGTTGACCGGAATCGGGGGCAATTGAAATTTGCGAACGTTCGGGCCCCCGGAAACGGGGCCACGCAACTGGGCGTTAGACGGTGGAACAAGAATTAAAGTACCGGCCACAATGAGAATCAACTGGCCCAAGATCCGACTGCGCGGTCGTCGCATTCAATCCCCCAAAATATTTACGATGTCAAAGAACAGTATTCATTCGCACGAAACGTCAAAGTATTGGAAAACTTCTCCCGGTTACGTCCAAATTGATGACAAACCACAGAAACTCTGGATGCAATCATGATCGAAATATTCTCGGCCTAATCGCTGAGCGATTCAAATTGAGTCATAATTTTTCTACGAAAATCTAAGTTTTGTTTCGATCGCTTTCAAACCGACGAGCCTCTTAGAAAGTGATGGACGTAAAAAAACCGACAACCAAGCGAATAACGCTGCTGGTTCTGCGAGCGCAAGCGGGCGATCGGGGAGCGGTCGATCAGTTGTTGGCAGTCCATCAATCCGAATTGTACGGGTATTTGGCAAAAATGTTGAGCGATCACTCCGACGCCGAGGACGCTTTGCAAGCGACGATGATCCAGGCCGTCAAGAAACTCCGTTGGTTACGCGAGCCCAGTTACTTTCGACCATGGATTTACCGCATTGCGGGGCGGATTGCGTTTCGAATGATCAAAAAACGGAAGCGAACAAAAGAGGTCTCCAATACAACACTGATCGATACGGCCACCGAGTCAGAAGTTGACGATTCGGAATTGTCCGATTTGATCCAGCAAATCCCCCAGTGGCTCGAATGGTTGACACCCAAGGGTCGTGAGGTCGTCATCCTCCATTACTTGAAAGGTTTTACGAACGAAGAAGTCGCCGAAATCCTCGACATTCCTGTTGGCACGGCCAAATCGAGAATCAGTTACGCGTTGTCCTGCATTCGCAGCCAGATCAAATCCGCTAAAGGGTTAAAAACATGAACGAAGATAAAAAGTTGAACAAAATACGCAGCGAAACACTCAATTCCATGGCGCGAAATGAATCTTATTTCAAGTTGCTACTTGGACTTTGTGGAGTCGCCGAAGTTGTTGGTGTTGTCGCCGTGTTGTGGTTGGTCGATTGGAGCAACTCAACGCATTGTCTGATTTTTGCTGCGACGATGCTGGTCTGGGTCAATCTGGCTTTGTGGGTTTTAGCATTGGCCATTCGAAATCGTGTGGGTGAACAACGTATTCTGAGAGCGATCGAAGTGTTGGTTGAGTCGATCGACGAGGAGGAAAAAACATGACCAAATTTTATTTACTGCTGGCTGCCTTGGGGACAATCATACCCTACGTATTCTTTGGGAATTTCATGCTTCAAGACGGTGCGGATCTGACAGAGTTTGTTCGGCAGCTGTTTGCGACATCTCCCGCTGGCGGGTTTACTGCCGATTTATTGATTACTTCGACAACATTTTGGATCTGGTCGTTTATCGAAGCACGTCGACGAGGCATGCGACATTGGTGGATCTACGTTGTCCTGAACCTGTTGGTCGGACTTTCCTGCGCGTTGCCACTGTTCCTCGCTCTGCGTCAGCGACACATCGAATCAACCGATGAATCGACGACTCAATATTCGGCCATCGGCCACGTCCCCAGTGGTGCATGAAATCAGGGAGGGCGAGGCTCCCGCCGAGCCACGGGCAAAACCATTGTGAGCGGCGAGGCGCTAGCCGCCGGTATTGGGCTACCGCACTTGTGTGCGTGGAGCGCACGACGCACTGACAAACCGGCGGCTAGCGCCTTGCCGCTCACAGGATCAGGTTCACCCTCCCGAACAACAACTGGAAAGCGATCTAGAAAGTGAACAATGAAAATTCAATTGGAAACAAAACTAAACAGTTCGGCCGAAAACGCATGGAAGATTTTTGGAGAAGGGTTTGGGCAAATCGCAGAATGGTCCAGCAATTTGTCACAATCGTCAATCGATCGCGAGCCAGACATTGGCGCAACCAGGACCTGTAAAACCGCAAAATCGTTCGGACCTTTCAAACCGGGAGTCGTCAGGGAAGTGCTGACGGAATTCGACCCCGTTCAAAAAACGTTTGCCTATCGAGCCATTTCTGGCTTGCCCGGATTCATTGCCGAGGCAGGAAACCGGTGGTCGATTCACAAAGTCGACGACGAAAACTGTATCGTCCGTTTCGACGGTGAGATCAAAACCAGGGGCTTGATTCGTTGGTTCGGTCCACTGGTTAATCCCTTGATGAGAATCATGATAAAGTCCGACTTGAAACAGTTTACCGAAGAAATGCAGTACCGGGTCGAGCACGGAAAACCACATCCTCGAAAACAATCGTAGCCAACCCTCCGAAATCGAGTTGCTATTTTTTGAATGACCCGCTATCAACTAGCTGTTGAAACATTTCGTTCATGGATGCATCCATCGGACGATAGGCAACCCCCAGTTCCTTGATACTTTTGCTGTTGTCGGCTTTCCAAGGAACATTCACATTGAGCGAAACAATTTTGCGCGTCATCGCTTTATTCACCATCGGTGCCATCAACCAGACCAACCACTTGGGCATGACCTTGCGGGGTATCGGATAATCATTGCCAAATTGTTCAACCAGTGTTTGGGCCATTTCAAACAAATCGGTGTCATGCCCCGAAATGATATGCCGCCCTTTGGCATCCGGCTTGAAGGCTGCCGCCAAATGGGCCTGTGCCAAATCGCGCACGTCCACAACGCCAAAGCTGAAACGTGGTGCCCCGGATTTCAATGACCCGTCGCCCATCTGCCGAACCAAATTAAACGACTCCGAGGTAGCATGAGGGTTGATCCCCGGCCCAATAACCAACGAAGGATTGACGACAACCAAATCCCAACGAGATTGTGCCTCAGCAATTTTCCACGCTTCTCGCTCGGCAACCGTTTTCGAATAAGAGTAGGGTTGATGCGAAAGTGACGAACTCGTATTCCAGATCTCCTCGGTCAAAATACCACCTGGTGCCTTTTGCACATCCGCATTGTCTCCATAAATTGCTGCGCAGCTGCTGGTCAGCACAACGCGATTGACGCTCGGCGTACGATTGACTTCCTCTAAAACGTTGCGCGTACCGAGCAAGGCCGGATCGATCAGTTGTGTTTGTGGGTCTTTGACCGCCGTTACAAAAGGAGACGCGGTATGAAAAACAATGGAACAATCGACCATCGCGTCATGGTACGAACCTTCGTCCAACAAATCCGCTTTAAAATATTCGATTTGCCCAGAAGCGTTTTCCGCGATCGCATTCAGATATTTGAGTTTCGACTCATTGGCGGGATCGCGAACAGGCGCGCGTACCGTCGCTCCGGCTTCCAACAATTGTTTAACAATATGGCCGGCCACAAAACCGGTCGCGCCCGTGACTATGATGGGTGACGCTGTATCGATAGTAAACATGAACGATCCTCGTTTAATGAAATGTGTTGTTCGGTTGGGCCATTGCGGAGTTTTGGACAGAATTTACAGGATGAACAGGATTAATGATCAGCATTCCACTTGCGTCGATTCGAATAAACGGCGGCTTGTTGGTGTTTTTTTTAGACTTCAATTTTAAGAAAAATCGGAATCAATCACTAAAAGTCTTATCAAAAAAAATCCTGTTCATCCTGTAAATCTTGTCAAAAAAATTCCTACCACCTCACGCTTTCGGCAACTCCAACGACTGCCACAAATACCAACTGGCGATAGTCTCAAACGGATTCCATGGCGCCGCGATTTTTTCCATTCGCTTTTTGTCGGGCTCTTTTCGAAGTTTGTAATTCAAGATAATCGCATTTTTGATGCCCAAATCATCGACAGGAAAAACGTCCAACCGCCCCAGCGAAAACATCAAAAACATCTGCGCCGTCCAACGACCGACTCCTTTGACTTGCGTCAACTGCTCAATGACTTCTTCGTTTTCCATTTTTGCGAATTTGGTCAGCATCACTTGGCCACCATCAACTTTTTCGGCCAGGTCGATCAAGTACGTTGCTTTTTGTCGCGAAACTCCCAACTCTCGCAATTCCTCGACCGTATAGCCGACAAGGTGTTCGGGTTTGATCGATTTGCTTTCAATCGCGTCCAGCAATCGGTTATAAATCGTGCGTGCTGCATTGCCGGAAATCTGTTGCCCGATAATCGAAGCGACCAGCATCTGGAACCGGTTTGTTTTTATTTTTACGTTACACGGGCCAACCGCTTTGATAATCCGTTTCATCACAGGGTCGGATTTTTGGAGATGCAGGCGCGCGGCCCGGAGATGTTGTGCAGCAATCGGCATCTTTTTCCAGCTTTCGTTGACGTGTCCTGTTACATATTTCAGTCGAAGAATATCATCAGTCTTATGGCAACTGATTTTCAACAACGCGAATCCTTGATGCAATCCAGTCCGGATGTATTGGCAAATTATCAATTGGATCGGCTCAACCGGTTGATTGCTGATATTTTGCCAGACAATCGATTCTATCAGGAGAAATTCTCTTCGATCAATCTTCCGCTCGAATCACTCGATCAACTTGAATCATTACCGTTCACTTTGAAAAGCGAGCTGGTGGAACAAGCGGAACATTCAGGCTTTGCCGCCAACCTAACGTTTCCAATCGATCAATACGTTCGGTTCCATCGCACCAGTGGGACCAAAGGGCGTCCAATGGTGGTACTCGATACCCGAGACGATTGGGATTGGTGGATGGACAGTTGGCAATACGTCTTAGATGCCGCCGACATTCGAACCGATGACCGCGTGTTGATGGCGTTTTCATTCGGTCCGTTTATCGGTTTCTGGAGCGCCCATGATGCCGTCGCGCACCGAGGGGCTTTGGTGATTCCAACCGGTGGCATGTCGACGGTCGCTCGGCTGGAGTTGATGCGGACGATGGATGTCACCACGCTGTTCTGTACTCCCAGTTACGCCATCCATCTGGCGCAGATTGCCGGTGAAAACCAGATCAAGGCTTCTGAACTGGGATTGCGACGCATCGTGGTTGCCGGAGAACCGGGAGGCTCGGTTCCTGCCGTTCGCCATCAAATTGAAACACATTGGAATGCGCGGGTGCTGGATCACAGCGGCGCGAGCGAGGTTGGACCGTGGGGATTTGGAGATCCGCTGGCCCGCGGGTTATATGTCAACGAAGCGGAGTTTATCGCTGAGTTTTTGTCGGTCGAGTCAGGAAACTATGCCGACCAAGGTGAACTTTCAGAATTGGTTTTGACATGTCTTGGGCGAACCGGTAGTCCAATCATCAGGTATCGAACTGGTGATTTGGTCAAACCCGTCTGGGACGACGAACAATCATGTCGTTTCGTGTTATTATCCGGCGGAGTGTTGGGCCGCAGCGATGACATGATGATCATTCGCGGTGTCAATATCTTTCCCAGTTCGATCGAACAAATCTTGCGAAGTTTTCCAGAGATTGTTGAATTTCGAATGACGGCTTTTAAAAACGGCGCGATGGATGCGTTGCGAATTGATATTGAGGATCGTCTGGAAGATCCAAAACGGGTTGCCGAGGAACTCCATTTGCGACTGGGACTGCATATCGATGTTAAATGCGTCGAAATCGGAACGCTTCCTCGATTCGAACTGAAAGGGAAAAGGTTTATAGATCAACGATGACGATCCAGCAGAACATCCAGCAAATTCGAGCGAAATTTCCTGGCTTGCAAAAACAGCATGATGGCCGACCCGCCATTTTTTTTGACGGTCCGGCTGGCACTCAAGTGCCACAGCAAGTCATCGATGCGTTTTCAGATTACTTTACGCGTTGCAATGCAAATCATGGCGGAGATTTTTTGACCAGCCGCGAAAATGATCAGTGGATCGATCGTGCACACCGAGCGTTTGCCCAATTTGTCGGCGCCGACGACCCTGGTGAAATCATCTTTGGCCAAAATATGACTTCGTTGACGTTTGCTTTTTCACGGGCGCTGGCCACAACCTGGAACGCTGGCGATGAAATTGTGGTCACACGACTGGACCACGATGCCAATGTTACACCGTGGGTTTTGGCGGCCGAGGATGCCGGTGTCACGGTGCGTTATGTCGAGTTTGAACAAGAAAATTACACACTCGACCTCGATTCGCTGCGAGCTGCGGTAAACGAAAAAACGCGACTCGTCGCGATCGGTGCCGCTTCGAATGCCACCGGAGGTGTTAATCCGGTAAAGCAAATCACTGAAATAGCGCATGCCGTCGGAGCACTGGTCTACGTCGATGCCGTGCACTATGGACCGCACGGGTTGATCGATGTTGTCGATTGGGATTGCGATTTTCTTGCCTGCTCCGCTTATAAATTTTTCGGTCCTCATCTCGGCATTCTCTGGGGGCGTCGCGAATTGCTCGAATCATTGACGGCCTACAAAGTCCGGCCGGCCGAAGATGATTTGCCCGGAAAATGGATGACCGGTACCCAAAGTTTTGAATCGATCGCAGCGGGTCTGGCCTGTGTCGATTACATCTGTCAACTCAGTCATCCGGATGTCGAAGTGACACCGGAAAATCGCCGACAGCTGTTGCAACAATCGTACGAAATGATTTTGGAATACGAACAACACATGACGGCACACATGTTAGACCGTTTCGCGCAAATTGACGGAATTAAAGTTTACGGTATTACCGATACCGAAAATCTTGCCCATCGATTTTCGACATTTTCGATCACACATTCACATATTCCGACAACGCAGCTTTCAAAAATCCTTTGCGATGCTGGCGTTTTTGTCTGGCGAGGGCATTATTATGCATTGCAATTCACTGAAACGTTGGGATTGGAACCCGAAGGGATGATTCGAATTGGACTGGTGCACTACAATTCAATCGCTGAAATTGATTCGATGATGGACGTGTTACACAGTGCGCTGGCTTCGACATAACGTGATTCTGCGAAAAAATTTTCGGCTTCATTTTGATTGACAGCATTATGCATGATGATCCTACTCCCACCGAATTAAAAATTGACGATAGCGGAAGCCTGATCATCCGCTGGTCGGATGACCTGATGCAGACGCTGCCCATTCGTTTCTTGCGAGACAACTGCCCCTGTGCAACGTGTTTGGAAAAAAAATTATCGCCTCCTGAGCCCAAATCTTCGCTGCCGATCATCACCGCCGAACAAGCACAACCGCTCCGAATCAACTCGATGGAACCCGCCGGAAATTACGCTTACCGAATCGAATTTAGTGACTCGCATAGCTCCGGAGTATATACTCTGGAATATCTTCGTTCGCTGTCCAACTGAATTCGACTTCCACCTGCATGAACCCTGACTCCCAATCCTATGATGGTTTCGACGCCGTCGATCGATTTTTGCAGGGCAACTATTTTGACGTCAATTCGCTGACCATTCCCAAATGGGAACTATCGCAGCAGATCGACACGGCCAATTTGACGCAACGAATTTTACAGCGACGCAATACGATCCTGGAATTGGTTCCGGCAAGTCGAATTCGCATCGAGCGAATTAAAACGATCTATCCCCAGATGTTTGAATGCGAACAAGCGGTTGCATTGGGTTACGCCGGTCTCAAGTATTATAAAAGCCGATTTACCGTTGGCGTGACCAGCGGTACAGAGGCTATGTCGTTGAAAAAGAAACTGCTCGCCGAGTATCAATACCTGCAACGGGAACTCAACGCATTTAAAAAATTGTCCGGAGTTCGGCTCATCGAGAATCTGGAACTCGCTCAATTTCAAAATATTGCGACACCGATTGGGATCACTCCTGCATTGATGGAGCATATCAAACAACTGCTCGAGGCGCTGAAAGTATTGCAGCAAGCAAATATGGAACGCGCCAAACTGGACTTCGAAGCAACGTCTCTGGCGGCATTAGAAAATTACGCTCGCAATCTGGTCGATACCGTTTCACTGGCTCGCGAAATCGAACGAAAAATCGTGATCCGTGTTGGACAACGCATCAACAAAATCATGCAGATCACATCAGCCGTTTTTTATCCGTTTCGACACGCCGAAGGCGAGATTTCCATTGGGCGATATTTGACACAAACGAAACTCGACCCGAATATACCCGGTGCGATGTTAAAGGCTGCCTACGAACTCTTGCAAAATTTTGATCGCATGGCCATTCGAATTTATGGCTACCTGGTGCCGATCGCGGAAAAAGTTGAACAAGTGTTTGGGTTTAGCCCGTTTCCAGCAGTCATTCGACGTGCGGAAATCCTCTAAATACGAAACCGCATCCACACAGGTTTTTTAGATCGACCAATTGGTACCTTAATCGCGCGGCTTGGCACGATCCGATTGGCGGTTTTCTTGCAGCTGGGCTTTGATCGACGTATTCGTTTCCGTTTGTATTCGGCTAATTTCCTGCAACAGAAACTCACCGGCGCGATCGATCTGATTGCGAGATTCAAGTTCTAACAAAATCTGCAAAGCCACAACAAAATCTTGTGCCTCGAATGCTTCAAGAGCTTTTTCATACGAAGCAAACCGACGTTCTTCTCGGCGAACGCTGTTGTCGGCACTTGTCGGTTGATACAAATCGATGCCCTGGGCAAACCCTTTGACTTGTGATTTGAAAACACGTCTGACGTGATAGGAATCGTCCAACAAATCAGCCGTCGCCTTGGAAATCAAAATCGGAATCCCGATACGTTTTGTTTCCTGCTCGATCCGGGACGCAAGATTAACAACGGAACCACGCGGACCATATTTCAAACGCTTTCGACTTCCCGAATTGCCGACCTGTGCCAATCCAGACGAAACACCAACTCCAATCGCCAGATTTTTTCCCAATCTGGTATTCCATCGTTCGTTGATCGGCCACATTTCGGCCAGCATTTCAAAACCTGCGTCGCATGCCAGTGTTGCATGTCGTTGGTTTTCCATAGGAGCATTCCAAAATGCGGAAAAACCATCGCCATAGTAATCGAGGATCACGCCATCATGTTTGACAATGATGTCAGTGAAACAATCCATCAGATCGGCCAACAACTGATAAGTAACCCGAGTCCCTTGCTCCTCAGCAATGGACGAAAATCCGCGGATATCGGCAAACAACACGGTAACCAATCGATCTTGCGCTTCGAGAATCCCTGGATCTCGCTGCAAAATTTTTGCAACGCTCGGGGCAAACGCCTGTTCAAGCAGCGCGCGGTTTTGCGCTGCCTTGGATTCCGATTCCAAACGACTCAAACCCGCAGAGACGGATTCTGCAATCAAGTGGACAAAATGGGCTTCCATCGCGCGAATCCCCACGCGATTGTTGGCGCGTCGCGTGCTGCGAATACCGTAGATCACCGCGGTCACTTGATTGGAATGGTCGACAACTGGCGCTGCGACGACAAATTCGCCGTGCTCTGGCGCCTTCGATTTTTCGATCTTCGACGCGTCGTGAAAACAGGTTTTTCCCGTTTCAAATACACGTTCGACAATGGATGCATCAAACGAAATTCCCATCTCAGGACAAGGAACATAACTCGACGAAATCTCCAGGCGCCCGTCATGTTTCTGCACCACCATGGCAACATCCATACCGCCCGGGTCGATAACGCACTTTGCAGCGTTGAGAAAAAACTCCTGAGTACCCGCCACAGTTTTTTGAAAATCGGTAATCGCTTCGAACCACAGTCGCAATTGGTTGGTTGACGGCGCTCGTTGTTTTTCTAATCGCGAGAGTGCTTCGGGGTGATCATAATCCAACAACGACAACGCGTCGGTTTCCCGTTTCTCGGATGAAACATAACGCAATTCAAAAACCGACTGCCCTATGGATATTTTCGTCGGCAACGCAACTTCCAACTGATTGCCACGATAAATTCGGCGGCCCGACTCGAGAATCAAGGCACGACCCAGGCAGTGAATCAAAGCGGTTTTTTTCTCTGCCACGTATTCAATTGCGATCTGCTGATCCGCCAGAAACGGATCTTGAAGCTGGCAAAAACCCTCGGCTGTTTGTTGAGGCGCATGTCCCATCAACAAACGACCGTCACGCCAGGTCGTTTGCCAATGTTGAACTGGGCAGTAATAAGAGATCTGGATCACCTAATCATCCCGTTTTTCGTTAACGTTTACCAAAACTTACGTCGTCAAAACGGTCAGGTGAGTGATTCCGGTTACCTCGTGGGCTGTTTGAGGTCGATGATGAAAAAAAGCTCCCTTCTTTTGTGCCCGACTTTTCTGTTCATATGGACTTTGACGATTAGCAGACATGGACTACCTCCTACCGATCTTGGGTACCCTCATCTGCATCCTGGTTTTTGGACAATTCTGCTGGTGGACAGCTGTCACATTTCAGGCCCATCGCAACTGCGTCAACCACCTCGATCAACGGCAAAGCCAGTTGCGAAAAAAGATTGATCATCAATTTCGCAAAACAGAAACAGCACAAGAAAAACCCTGGGATGGTTTTCGCAAATTCATTGTCAAAAAAATTATCGCCGAAGACGAAAAATCATCATCGGTCTATCTCGTCCCCGAAGATCGAAAACCTTTGCCGACCTTTTACGCTGGCCAGCATTTGACGTTTCGATTCCAGATTCCTGGAAAAACGAAACCAGTCGTTCGCTGCTATTCGTTGTCCGACGGACCTAACGAAAACTACTATCGAATCACGGTAAAACGATGTCCGCCACCGTCTCACCAACCGGACGCACCGCGCGGGTTGGTCAGCCACTATATCAACGAACAACTGGCGGCTGGCGAAATTATCGACGTCAAAGCACCCGGCGGTTCATTTTTCCTCGATCCAGCAAAACAGAATCCGATTGTTTTGCTCGCCGGAGGCGTTGGAATCACGCCCATGATGAGCATAATCCTTGCGTTGCTCAATGCAAATTCAAAACGACAAATCTTGTTGGTCTACGGTTTGTCAAACTCGACACAACATACATTTAAAAACAAACTTTCAGAATTGGCGGCGCAGTTCCAAAATCTGAAAGCATTAACGTTTTACTCAAATCCAATCGCCACGGATCAGCAAGGGACGGATTACGACTTGCCGGGCTACGCCACCGCCAACATTTTGGAACCGATCCTGTCCAATCCCAGCCTCGAATTTTACATTTGCGGCCCACCTCCATTTATGTCGGAAATCTACAACGGCTTGATCGAGCATGGCGTTTCCGATGAAAAAATTCACTTCGAAGCTTTCGGTCCTGCCTCGATCAAACGCACGCGTCAACAAACCGCGGTCACAGGAGCCGACGATCAATCGACGCAGCATTATGAAATTGAGTTTTGTAAATCGAACAAAAAAATCACCTGGTCAAACGAATTCGAAAACTTACTGGAGTTGGCCGAAGCCAACGAAATTGAATTGGAATCTGGTTGCCGCGCGGGCAATTGTGGCACCTGTGAATTGGATCTCCTCGAAGGCGATGTGCAACACCCCGATCATGCAAAAGCAAACACCGATAAATGTTTAACATGCGTTGCTCGACCAAAATCAAACTTGAAGCTTGAGGCGTAACTCGATGCATTTCAAATTACTACTTGTTGTCTCACTCGGTGTTGCCTGGAGTTGCTTCGCTACAACGACCACGGGTCAATTGAACCGTTGCGATCCCACAAAAGTTGTCACGGTCGAAGCATGCGCCAAATGCCATGGCCAAGCTGTCATGGGCTGGCGACAGACGCCACATTTTCAAACTTTCGAAAAACTGCATCGCAACCCTCGCGCCAAAGAAATTGTCAAAAAACTCGGCCTCAAAGGTTCGATCAAACGAAATGATGTTTGCATCGGCTGCCACTACACCGTTCAAAAACAGGGTGATCGACTCCGTGCTGTTTCGGGAATCAGTTGCGAATCGTGCCACGGAGCCGCCAGGGACTGGGTCAATGGCCACAGCGATTATGGTGGGCCAACGGCGACGAAAGCCGCGGAAACCGAAGCCCATCGTGCGAACCGGATTGCCAAAGCCATCGAAAACGGGATGAACAATCCAAAAAATCTCTATTCAATCGCCCGCGGTTGTTTGACTTGTCACACCGTCCCCAACGAAAAACTCGTTAACATCGGCGGACACCAAGCCGGCAGCGATTTTGAATTGGTCGCCTGGTCGCAAGGCACCATTCGACACAATTTCTTGCGAACCGATGGAAAATCAAACGCGCGCTCGTCGCAAGAACGCCTGCGCGTTATGTTTGTCGTCGGGCTGATGGCGGATCTGGAATTGAGTACTCGCGCAACGGCAAAAGCAACCAGCAAGTCGACGTATGGAGTAACGTCCGCGCAGCGCGCTGCAAAAGTTGCCACGAAACTTTACGAAATCCAACAAAAAATCAAAAACAGCCATCTTCAAAATGCACTTGAAGCATTCGCACAAGCAGAGTTGCGAGTGGGAAATGCAAAACAACTCAACCAGATCGCTAACGAAATCATGAAATGGGGCAACCAGTTTGCAACCCAAACCAATGGAGCAAAACTCGGCGCCATCGATGGTCTGTTACCGACACCGGATAAATATCGATAATCCAAAATACGATTTGTCCAATGGAGTGGACGATGAATTCACCTTTGAAACTCGAAAAACCGCAGCGTTGGGATACGCCGTTTGATGAGCGCATGGATGATCGCGCGGTCAACGAATTGTTACAAATCGATCCCTTTGCCTCGATGGACGAACAAGCGTTCGGCACCAACGTTCCACTTCGCGGTCTGCTCAAAAATGATTGCCGGATCACAAACTATCAGGATGGCGAAATCGTGATTCGCGAAGGTGATTACGGTAACAGCGCGTTTTTGATTTTGTCCGGAGAACTTTTGGTTTCACTGGACAGTTTACCGGCCAACATTCTCGGGCGTGCAACGCCAAAAAAGAAAAACTTTTTCCAAACACTTGCCCAGGGTTGGACGAATTCAAAACACTCGGAAGTGCGCAACTACTCCGATCAAAACAGCGATTGCCGGATCAGTAACGCAGAAGATCGCGCACGCATTTTTATCCAGGATGTTCCTCGAGTCATTACGGCGGATCGTTCCGAGACGTTACAAACGGGAGAGTTTTTTGGTGAACTGGCGGCACTGACGCGCTCGCCTCGAACCGCCACCGTAGTTTCCAAAGGGAACGCGCGAGTTTTGGAAGTTCGTTGGCAGGGATTACGAGATTTGATGAAACGCGACTCCGCGTTGAAAAACCACATCGATCAGATTTACCGTGAATTCAGTTTGAAATCTCATCTGCGGGAAACAGATCTGCTTCAATCCCTGTCCGAAGATCAAATCGAAAAAATTGCAGCCGAAACCTGCTTGGAAACTTTCGGGAATTTTGATTGGCAAGTGCAATTTAAAGCCGCTCAGAAAAAAGATATTCGCCAGCGCATTCATGATGAACCGGTGATTGCCGAACGCGGAGAGTACCCAAACGGATTGATCCTGATTCGAAACGGATTTTGCCGACTCAGCCGACCGTACGGAAATGGACATCAAACCATCTCCTATTTGGGCAAAGGAGAAACGTTTGGGTTTCGCGAACTGGCACACAACTGGCAAACCGGCCAACAGCGCAATTGGTCATTGTCACTTCGTGCCGTGGGCTACGTCGATATCCTGCGAATCCCAACCTTTGCGGTCGAACAATTCGTTTTTCCCAATATTCCATCGTCAAAACTACCCGCGCTGCTGCCAGCCGCAGGAACAATCTCCGCGCGCTCCAGTGATCAACAAAAAAAGAAACGGCGCGGCAGCCCCGTCAACTCAGACCTATTGGAATTCTTGATGGACCATCGATTCATCAACGGAACACAAGCCATGATGATCGATATGAATCGTTGTACGCGCTGCGACGATTGCGTTCGTGCTTGTGCATCGACACACGACAACAATCCGCGGTTCGTTCGACAAGGCAAACAGCATGATAATTTTATGATCGCCGGTGCTTGTATGCACTGTGTCGACCCTGTTTGCATGATTGGATGCCCAACCGGTGCCATCGGCCGCGATCAAAACACGGGCTATGTTACGATCAATGACAATACGTGCATTGGCTGCAGCACGTGTGCAAATAGCTGTCCCTACCAAAACATCAGAATGGTCAACGTTCGCGATAGCAAAGGAAACCCGATGGTGGACACTCACTCGGGTGAACCGATCGCCAAGGCGACGAAATGCGATTTGTGTTCTGATCAGCAGGGCGGACCCGCTTGCCAACGCGCATGTCCACATGACGCGTTGTACCGTATTGATCTGTCAGACTCAGAACAACTTGAAAAATGGTTTGGATAACCTGCGCAACGGGAATTCACGGAAGAAAAAATGACTCGCCAACGACAACTGAAAATTCGATTGATTTGCAGCCTGGCACTGACCAGTGTCGTTACAGCCTGCCTGGTGGGATTGATATTGTGGCAGCGAGCCAACTTGCAAAACGCCACTTATACCAGCGGCGCTATTTTGTTGGCATGTTTGTTTTTCTTGGCAGGCTATAGCCTGCGAAAAAAAATCCCGTTTGCGTCATTTGCTGGGCCAAGTCGTTTTTGGATGCAACTGCATATTTACGTCGGCCTAAGTACGTTTTTGATTTTTGCCGTACATATCGGTTTTCGTATCCCCGATGGAATACTGGAATCCACGTTAGCGATTCTCTATCTGATCGTGGCATCAAGCGGAATTTACGGGCTTTATATAACTCGAACGATTCCCAAAAAATTAACGCATGTCAACGACGAAGTTATCTACGAGCAAATCCCTGTCATTCGCCAACAACTCGCGGCGCAAGTTCATGCACTAGCAAGTTCCGCTTTTGGAAAATCCGAGACCATCGCGCGATTTTACGTCAATCGACTTTCCCCGTTTTTTGAAAAACCACGGGCACTGGCTTATATCATCCGGCCAACGACACGCGAAAGCCGTAAACTTCAAAACGAAATCAACCAGCTCGATCGATACCTGACCAGCGATCAAGCGGGGTTGAGCGAAAAACTGATTTCGATGGTTCAGCGCAAAGACAATTTGGATTATCACCAGGCCATGCAAGGCCGATTGAAATACTGGTTGTTCATTCATATCGGGCTGACTTATAGCCTGCTCATTATCGGAGTCGTTCACGGCGTGATGGCGTTGGCGTTTCATGGAGGAATGCGATGACCAATACGTTCCACGACAACCAATACAATCGTCCGAACCTCGAATTAGTTTGTTCGATTCATAGCCAGCCAGCCGCACCGCCGCAGGCCAATTCAAATTCGGATCAAAACGAGACCAAATGTTCGGTCACGGATGTCGACTTCATCGAGCCCGTTCAATCCGAAGTCGATTTCGAGCAAGAGTCGTTGCCCGAATGCCGCCCGATTCCCAG
Source organism: Pirellulaceae bacterium (assembly GCA_028280445.1). Classification (GTDB taxonomy): domain Bacteria; phylum Planctomycetota; class Planctomycetia; order Pirellulales; family Pirellulaceae; genus JANQLU01. The sequence continues at coordinate 16,162 of JANQLU010000052.1, forward strand.
TGTCAGAAAACGACGGCAAAGATTTACACTCGGTTGCACTTGCTTGACCATTGGATTGTTGGTCATCAGTTTTTCGATTCCACAACGCAACGAGATCATTGTCCCCGGCGGATTGACAACAAAACACGGACAGCTTTTAGCAGGGCAGGGCACTAAGCGATGCGCAAACTGCCATGACGCCGGCGATCAGCCGTTTTACGCCTGGTTGACCGACGTATTTACTGGCGGCAAACATTTGAAAACACCTCAATCGGAACTCTGCCTCAAATGTCACTCGCAAATGGCGGGGCCAAACGAGTTGTTAGCCCACAACGTCTCGCCGGAACTCCTTGAAAAAATTCGCCAGGAACAAGAATCAAACTCCGATTCTCAATCGCCACCGCTGTCACTCGCGTCGTTCCGAAACTCAGGCCATACGCCGGATCAAGCGTTGGCTTGCGCTAAATGTCACAAAGAACACCACGGTTCCAAACACGATTTGGCGGCGATGACCGATGCGCAGTGCCAATCATGTCATCGTCAAAAATTTGCCAGTTTTGAAAACGGACACCCTCCATTTAAGAACTACCTCGCCGGAAAACGTCGTTCACGAATCGCTTTTGATCACGCTTCACATTTTGGCAAACATTTTCCGGCCAAAGGCCATTCGTTCAATTGCGCGATGTGTCATCAGGATGACGAATATCAAAATGTCAAAAAACTGGTGCCCTACGAACAGAGCTGTGCGCAATGCCACGACCAACCGATTCGCAGTAGTGTTGCTGCGAATCTCAAAATTTTCAGTTTGCCCATGCTCGACGTCGACGCTTTTAAACGCATCGGCGCTGATGTCGGTTCATGGCCGGAGGAATGCGTTGGAGATTGCGATGGCCCGCTGTCCGAAGTCACACGACTTTTGCTGTCGGCAGATCCACAAGTTGCAAAATCACTTCAACAACTGGGACCCCATTTTGATTTTTGTGATCTCGACACCGAAAATTCGGAACAATTACGAGCGGCGCAAACCGTCATCCTTGGCCTCAAACAATTGTTCAAAGAAGTGATTTCGGAAGGGCAGGGTGCTATTGCCAAACGACTTGACCGAATTGCCGACGACCCTAACATGACATCGACCACGAAAACGTTGGCGCAACAAATCACCGCCCCCGTCGTGAAACAAGCCATCAAAAATTGGTTCCCCGATCTTGTCGTCAAGAATGAAATTGGAGCCACCATTCGTTCTCAGTTTCGGTCAGCATCCAATCGTCGGTTCGACGATGACCTACTGGCCGAAAATCCGCTCAAACTAGTCAGCCGCCAATCTAGCAAAACGAAAAAAACTCAATCAAAACTATCCACGCCTTCCAAATCCCAAAAACCAGCCAACAAACAACCTAAAATCGAAAACGTTACCAACATTCAAGACAAAGTCATCCCGGGCAAAGTCGACAATCCATTCAGCGGCAAATTTGCAGAACCATCGGCCGGCGAACTGCTGGCTGAAAATCCTCTCAAGTCACTGCGCAAAAAAAATTCGGCAACACCTAATCCGGCTATCGACAACCAAAATTCAGCCCGTCAACCATCGGGAACAGACGACTCGAAAAAAACAAACACGGTCAAAAAAACTCCCAATCAATTTTCACAACAACAGGCGAGTGACGGCAAATTACTTGCCGTCAACCCGTTAAAAAAACGGATGCAGCCAGCAGGTGACGGGAAAGACAAAGCAAACAAGCAACCCAATCTTCCTCAAGTCCCCGTGCAACCCACTCCACCTCAAACTGGCGTCACTCAAAACAAATCAACAAAGGAGTCTCCCAACACCATTTCCGAAGAAACATTTCGAAAGTTTCTCGAATGGTCTCAGCGCGGAGATCAAGGAAACTGGATCGTCAATCGCCAGACTTTTTCGATTGAGTATCAACCTACCGGACACGCTGATCGCACCCTCAGTTCACTGTTGACATTTGCGGCTCATTCTGCAAATCATCCAGCATCAAAACCGCTGTTTGAAAAACTTTCACAACCCACATCGATCGGGTTGTGTGCCACGTGTCACACGATCGATCAATCACCCAACAGCGAGTCACTGATCGTCAACTGGAAATCCATCACACGCGACCCGACCGTTCGCGGTTGGACGCGATTCTCGCATCGCCCGCATCTGATCCAACCTCAAACCTCCGATTGCAGTTCGTGTCACAAGCTCGATACGACAACGGAAATCAAAAATAACTTTATTGGATTCAATCCCAATGTGGAGCGAGGAAATTTTGAACCGATCACCATCGACAACTGCATGAATTGTCATCGAAAAGAGCAAGCTTCCAGCAGCTGCACCACCTGCCACAGTTATCACATTGGTTCAAAAGTCATCACGCGCAGCAAGTAACCACGTAGGGCCGGTTCCCACCGGCTTTTTTTGGGATTGGCCGGTGGGAACCGGCCCTACAATCAAGCCACCATACGCTGAAAGATCGTTTCAATCTTTTCCACCTGTGAGCCAATTGAAAACTGATCTTGGACGCGACGAGAGCTAGCATGCCCCATCGATTGGGCCAATTGCGGCTGACACAAAACCGTTGAAATAGATTCGCCCAATTTTTTCGGATTCGCTGGTGGGACGAGAAATCCCGTTGTCCCGTCTAGCACACATTCTGGAATCCCACCCACGGCACTGGCAACAACGGGAATGCCACAAGCCATCGCCTCAAGAATCGACAACGGCAAATTTTCTTCGAGAGACGGTAAAGCATAGACATCCAGCATTGCCAAAATGCGTGCGACATCGTCTCGCAGTCCCAACCAAGTAATGTAGTCGTCCACTCCCAAATTTTCAGCTTCCGCCTTGACGCGCATCTGATATTTTTTATTCGGTTTACCACCGCAAACAATTTGGACGTTGGGAACACGATGCACAATTTCAGGCAACGCGCGAACCAAATGAATCAATCCCTTGCGTGGAATGACATCGCCGATAATCCCAATCAGGCGATGTTCCGGAGAAAATCCAAACTCGTTTCTAATGTCGTTACGTTCACGTGGATCAAGATCTTGAAAACGTTTTTGATCGATAAAATTGTGAACGACGTCGATGCGCGATTTGGCAACACCGTTGTATCGGCAATGAAATTTACGAGTCGCTTCAGAAACCGCGATCACGCGATCATTAAACATCCAGTGCAATTGAAAATATCGGTTGTGTGCTGACGCTACGACATTTCGAATACCCAATATCCGCCGCAAGATGACACCAAAGAAATTCGCGCTACTCATGTGAGTATGCACAACATCGATTTGCCGTTTTCGGATGTCATCGGCCACACGTTTCAATTCTGACGGATAACGTTTCAGATGAGACTGGAGGACTTCGATCCCCGCCGCTGCGGCACGTTTGCCAACCCAGGCATTGGGACGCGTCAACATAGTGACCTGGTGTCCGCGGACATGCAGAGCTTTAGCAATCTCCAGACAATTGATGACCGCACCGTTCACACCGGTGCCAGAAACGATCTCCATGATTCGCATGATTGAACTGACTTCCTTGACAGATTTTTTTAGCCGACTGAATCTCGACGATTCACTGCGTTTTATCCCGAATGCACAAAATGGTAAAGAGCATGACGGAACAACGGTCGCTAGCAGCCAATGCGCGGATTTGTCAGTCCCACTTCATCACACGTTTTTCCAAGAACGCTTCTACGCCTTCCATCGCAGCGTCGGTTGTCCGTGCGGTCGCCATATTGGCCGACCCAATGCTGAGTTGTGTAAACAGAGTTTCACCGACCGTTTCATTTAACAAATGTTTGGTCATTTGCATTGTCTGAATGGCGTTACTCGCACAGCTTTTGGCCAACTCTTGAGCGGACGCCCAAATCAGATCATCGTTAACCACTTTGTTGACCAGCCCGATTTGCTGCGCCGTAGCAACCGAAACATCTTCGCCGGTAAACAACATTGACGCCGCGTTTCCGACGCCTATCCGAAAAGCCATCAGGGGCGCAGTCAAACCGGCAACCAGCCCACGTTTACCTTCGGGCAAACCGAACTTGCTACTTTTGGTGGCAATCACCAGATCCGAAGCCAACACCAACGCCAAACCGCTGCCCATGACCGGCCCATTGACCGCACAAATAATCGGTTTTGGAAACCGCAACATCCGTTCGATCAGATCCTGGAACAGCATCACTTCGTTATGCCAGATTTCCAACGCATTGTCTTCGTTGCGTGTTTCATTCATTTCACGCAAATCGGTACCGCTGCAAAATGCGGTTCCGCTGCCGGTCAAGATCAAAGCGCGAACTTTACGCTCCTGTTGGAAATCGTCAAAAGCCTCGATCAACGCATTGATCGTTTCACGGTTGATCGCATTACGACGTTCGGGACGATTCAAAATAATCGTCCCGCTGGGAAGATCTTTTCGTAATTTGATAACCTTGTTGCTGGCAATCATCTGCCCGTTGGCCTTTATGCATTACCTTCGTCAAAAGCCGAGTCAAATGCTCGGTTGCTAGGATCGAAATCGATGTCGCGTGTAAACACAGCCGCGTCGGCCGCTCCGTAGTCACGATCCATACCACTATCTTCCCATTCGACCGACAACGGCCCTTGGTAGTTGATGTCGTTCAACGCGCGAATGATCTCTTTGAAATCCACTTCACCATGCCCCGGAGAACGGAAATCCCAGCCTCGACGATAATCGCCAAAATTCAAATGGCTGGACAAAATACCCGTTCGACCATTGAGCGTCGTCATCGCATCTTTGATATGGACGTGATAGATCCGATCGGGAAACTCTCGAATAAACTCGACTGGATCGATGCCCTGCCAAATCAGATGGCTGGGATCAAAATTAAATCCAAACTCGGGCCGGTGATCGAGCGCTTCCAAAGCTCGATGCGCAGTGTAAATATCAAACGCTATTTCGGTCGGATGCACTTCCAGCGCAAATCGAACACCACATTCTTTAAACACATCGAGAATCGGGTTCCAACGATCTGCTAACAATTCGAACCCCGCGTCAATCATGGATTCGGGAACTGGGGGAAACGAATACAACAAATGCCAGATGCTCGAACCTGTAAATCCATTGACTACATCAACGCCAAATTTTTGAGCCGCTTGAGCTGTCTTTTTCATTTCCTCGGCAGCCCGTTGATTGACACCGGCTGGATCTCCATCGCCCCAAACATAATCTGGCAGGATCGCTTGATGCCGTTCATCGATATTGTCCAAAATCGCTTGCCCAACGAGATGGCTACTGATCGCGTAACACCGCAAACTGAATTTTTCTAGCAAAACGCGTCTTTCGGCGCAATAGTTGTCATCAGCCAGCGCTTTGTCGACCTCGAAATGGTCCCCCCAACAAGCCAACTCGATGCCGTCATACCCAAACTCTTGAGTCTTTTCCGCCATCTCCGCGATTCCAAGATCAGCCCATTGACCTGTAAAAAGAGTTACTGGTCGCGCCATATTTACCTCCGCCTATTCATTAATTTTTGTCTCGTGATGTATACATGATTTGGGAGCCACATTTTGAATCAGGCTCAGCCAAGTTTCAAGTTGCGAAGCGTCAAGGGCCACGAAACCACTGCAAAAGTAGCGGCAACGTTTTCGTAGCTTTCGTAAGCTTACATAAAAATAAAGATACGAGGTGGAAAACAAAAAATGGGGATCGTCAACGACGCCAGTCCAAGAGTCGTTCTAAACCAACCCAGTTTCACCTTGTCATCGGCAGTCGGTGGATGTCGAGTGCCAAAGATCAGCAACAACACCACCATCAAAATTAAAACGATTTGTTGAATATAAACCATGTAGGCGATCGCCATGACGACGATCCCGTCAGCGACCCAATGAGAAAATCGACCAAACAAAGTGTACGTCACATGGCCGCCATCCAATTGTCCCACGGGAAACATATTTAGTCCCGTGATCAAAAATCCAACCCAGGCGGCAGCAAAGTAGGGATTCAATTGATTGAGCCAAATTGGATCACCCGCTTGATATCCGTCGACACCAAACCACTGGATCATCCAGTGAAACGCCAGCGGACATTGAAATCCAATCGGTCCGCGCCCTGGTGCGGACACATCCAATTGAGTGATCCCAACAATCGCGATTGGAATCGCGACGACCAATCCAGCCAATGGCCCGGCAATCCCAATATCAAAAATCTGTTTTCGATTTGCCACCATGCTTTGCATCGCGATGACGGCACCCAAAGTTCCAATCGGGTTAAACGGAAACGGTAAAAAAATCGGCGCCGTTGCCGGCACTCGATAAATAATCGTCGTAAAAAAATGCCCTAATTCATGAATCAACAAAATCGCCAGGACACATGCGGTGTAAATCAAACCCTGTTGCCAATTGTCCATAAACGACTGTTGAAGCCGTTGCCATCCGTTGACTTCCAGTAAATCTACTGGAATCGGCTCCCAACCGGTGATCCCAACCCAAAAGGTTGACGCGCAAGTCGCCAAGAACAACAAAATAGGCAAAGCCATTTTGCGTCGGCGCCGCGTCTGGAATTGTTCCCAATCTTCGATGCCAATTTCAGCGGCGGCTGTGATTTTTGAATCAGATATTTTGTTTTTTGTCGGCTCGGACAATGCGATTAACTTCAATACAAACCAGTTTCCAGACTCTGCACGTTGAGCGCACTGAAAAAACTGTCTTTCAACAACAGCCCTTTCAAGGATATCACAAACCGGTCGTTTTCGACTAGCGGAAGCCCTCGCAGATTCGCGAGCCGATCGCTACGGACGTGCAATGCCAAACTGGCCAATCAGAGCCCACATCGCGACAAATGAGACAACAATGAGAGAATGCATCCAATCGATTGACATGGATAACCCTTTCAAAAACGGATCGAAACAGACATCCGTGAGACATAAATCATCCATGTTCGAGTTTTCATCGACCGCTAATCGTAGATGCTAAAAAAATTTTTTCTACAGCGTTTTTTCTTTCCTGACAAAACGATTTTCCCTGAACCGCAACCTCCGAATCATCGCTAAAAAATCGCGAGACCACAGATCTGCCCGAGGTTCACGATGCTTTTGTTATTTCGCTTACCGGATACTCCTTGGTAACATGTTGAGAGGCCGATTTTTGGCCATTATTTCAAACCTAACAAAAATCAGATGCAAACCCTCGCGCATTAAAAAATTGGATGTGTCGAATCGATCACAACGATCAGCCAAAGTTTGCTGCCAAACTTACAAAAAAATAAATGACCCAAAAGAAAAAAATTGCCGTCGGAATTGATCTCGGAACCACTTACTCTGTTGTCGCTTACATGAACGATTCCGGTCGTCCGGAAACCATTCCCAATGCCGAAGGCGATTTGCTGACCCCCAGTTTGGTGCTGCTCGATGGCAACGAAGCCATTGTCGGAAAAGAAGCTGCCAAAGCGATGAGTACCGATTTGGCCAATATCGCCGAATCACCCAAACGTCAGGTCGGTCACCGAGTCTACGACAAAGTCATTGATGGTCGACGATATCCACCCGAGGCGTTCCAGGCCTGGATTATTAAAAAAGTGTTTCATGATGCAAAAGCCAAAGTTGGATCATTCGAAAATGCCGTGGTCACCGTTCCGGCATACTTTGACGAGGTGCGGCGAAAATCCACACAAGACGCGGGATACATCGCCGGCCTCAACGTGATCGATATCATCAATGAACCAACATCGGCGGCCGTAGCCTACGGATTCAAACAAGGGTTTCTCGACGAATCGGGCAGCGCCGTGAAAAAAACGACATTGCTCGTTTACGATTTAGGCGGCGGAACATTTGACGTCACCGTGATGGAAATCAACGGCAAAAATTTTACGACGTTGGCCACCGACGGCGATTACAAATTGGGCGGACGCGATTGGGACGAACGTATCGTTGACTTTGTGGCGGAAGATTTTATTCGCGCCTATGGCGTTGATCCGCGCGAGTATCAGGATTCACTCGGTCGACTTTTGCGAGACAGCCAGGACGCCAAAGAAACGCTGTCGACACGAGATAAAACAACGATCGCTTGTAACTGTGCTGATAAATCACACAAAACAACGTTGACCCGTTCGCAGTTCGAAGAATTGACCATCGATCTCGTCGAACGCACAGCTTTTACAACGCGGGAAACGATCAAAGCTTGTAACAAAAAATGGCAAGATATTGATCACATTTTGATCGTTGGGGGTTCCACGCGAATGCCGATGATCCGCCAAATGTTACTCGACGAATCTGGTCAAGAACCTAACACGTCGGTATCACCCGACGAAGCGGTCGCCCAGGGAGCCGCGATTCGCGCCGGAATCTTGTTGGCTGAAAAATCTAAAAGGGCACTCCAGCCTAAAATCAAAAATGTCAATTCGCATTCGCTCGGCGTTGTTGCCAAAGATGTCGAAACAGGCGAACCTCGAACGGTCATCATCATCCCCAGAAACACGCCGTTGCCCGTCGTCGGAAAGCGAACATTCAAAACCCACCGCGATTCGCAAGAGTCAATCCTGGTTCAAATCGTCGAAGGTGAAAGCGCCGCCCCGCAACATTGCTCACAAGTTGGCAGTTGCTCCATTTGGGATATCCCAGAAAATATGCCGGTCGGTACGCCGATTGAAGTGTCATTTGGCTATCAAGAAAATGGACGCCTGCAAATCACCGTTCAAGTCGGGAATCACAATCCGTTCAAGCAAGAAATTCAACGCCCCAATAGCATGACCCAAGAACAACTGGACAGTTGGCGCGGCTACATCTCCGCCGATTCGCAGTCCAATTGATCCGTCACGAACATCGGATGCCTCAAACATGAAATCGTTTATCGTTTCCATCCCGTGCTGTCTTCTACTATTCTCGATTCCATTGTTGGCCGGCGAACCCAACGCCCAACCCAATATCATTTACATCATGCTGGATGACGCGGGATACGGCGATCTGAATGTTGACGACAAAGCAAAAGTGAAAACTCCCAACTTTGCCAGAATGGCAAACGAAGGAATCCTGTTTCATCATCATTACAGCGGTTCATCCGTTTGTGCTCCGACGCGCTGTGTTTTGATGACGGGGCTGCACACTGGCCATTGCCGCCGACGCGACAACACGGCCAAAGCTAACCAAGCCGATTTTGCTGGCCGCCCTTTGGTGTTTCTAAAAGACGAGGATGTCACGGTCGCCGAAGTTCTCAAGACAGCAGGCTATAAAACCATGGGAATTGGTAAATGGGGACTCGGCAATCCCGGCTCAACCGGCGAACCTCAAAAACAAGGATTTGATGATTGGTACGGTTACCTCGATCAAGTTCATGCTCACGACCACTACACGGACTATTTGATCAGCGGTGGAAAACGAATCAGCCTGCCCAAAAACAAAAACAAGCAACGCGGAACTTACGTTCACGATCTATTCGAAGAAAAAACGCTACAGTATATTCGCAAAAACAAATCGGGGCCATTTTTTCTGTATCTGGCATACACACTCCCCCATGGAAAATACGATATTCCGGCGGACGACAAAAATCTGAAGCACTACGAAAATCAGAAATGGTCGCAACAGACGAAAAACTACGCTGCCATGGTTTCCCGCGCCGATCAAACCGTCGGCAAAATTCTCGATCTGCTGAGCGAGTTGAAGATCGATGAAAACACCATTGTATTCTACACCTCTGACAATGGCCCCAACCGCCCGTTTGTCAAACCGACGTCCAGTGGCGGAGGACTGCGCGGGATCAAACGGCAACTGTACGAAGGCGGCATTCGCGCGAAAATGGCGGTTCGCTGGCCCGGCAAAATTGCGAAAAAGACGTCGAGCAATTATGTCTGGGACATGCGCGATGTCTTTCCTACCGCTTGCGATCTCGCCGGTGCAAAAATACCAAAACAATTAAAACTCGACGGCATTTCAATTGTCCCGACACTGATGGGAAAAACTCAAAAACCGCGGCCCCATATGTATTGGGAAATGCACTCACCGTTTCAACAAGCCGTACGAATGGGAAAATGGAAAGGCATTCGGTTTGGCACGGCCGAACCAGTGGAGCTGTACAATCTGGAAAAAGACCCCGCGGAAAAAAACAATCTTGCCAAAGAAAATCCAATGGTGGTCACCGAGATTGCAAAAATCATGGACACCAGTCGCACGGAAAGTCGCTATTGGCCCGCCAAGGCAAAACGTCGTAAAACTGGCAATCGCAAGAAAAACAAAAAGTCAAAAAACATCAAGCAATTTTAAAAATCGAACTCCATGAATCTACCTGCCGACTGGAACGTCCCGGAAATCTTTCGACGTCGACTTGGCAATGAAGCCGGTCGTCAAAGGATCATGACGGCCGACGGCCATTTGTTGATCATCCTGCACGCTCCTCCCAAGCCCGACGACGTCCATCGAAAAGGTCGTTTCTTTTGGCGCAAGCCTGATGGTTCCTGGGAATCCACGTTGGGCGGTCAGACGTCAGAATCGTTGTTGCGCCATATCCTGGAATTTGAAACCGAAATTGAATCGTGCGACCAGCTGGAAAACCAGGCGTCGGATGCCAAATCGCATTTCGAAGTGCTGCGAACGGTTACACCTCTGAAGCGAACCGTTCGACACATGGCTGGCGTTTTACAAGACGCTCGCAAAGCATGTCCGATGGATCGCGATTTGATTAACCTTCGCGATGCAACAGTTGATTTGGAAAGGGCTGCGGAGCTGTTGGCCGAAGACGCGAAAAACGCGATGGATTTTTCAATCGCGTATCAAGCGGAAAGCCAAGCGAAATCTGCACACGACATGTCGATCTCGGCTCACAAGCTCAATTTGTTCGCTGCATTTTTCTTTCCGATTGCCACCTTGTGTGCCATCTTTGGAACTAACTTGCCCAGCGGTCTCGAAAACTTCAATCCTCCCTGGCCACTACTCGGCGTATTGCTGTTCGGCATCATGCTCGGTGTTTTCCTAACTGTATTTGTCCTTCGCAAAACGAAATAAGTAGGGCCGGTTCCCACCGGCCAATCCAACAAAATCGGCCGGTGGGAACCGGCCCTACTTCAGAAAGTCTTGAATCATACGAGCACGTCGCACCAGGCAATATTTTGATAGCCCGACATCGCCAACAACGTAATTGTGTAACGGATTACGCAAATTCTGATGCAAACCCGCGATTGAAGTAAATGTTTGCATTTTTTCTTTGCAAATATTGCCAATCGTTGATAAAAAATATGCCACCGTCAGGTTGGAATAGGGGAAATTATGCGAACGATCGCGCGCCAGAATCTGGCCAGGGATAGTCGTGTTTTGATTCACGACCGGAATGCTTTTACTCTCGTTGAGCTATTGGTTGTCATTGCCGTCATTGCAATTCTGATTGCTCTTTTGATACCTGCGGTACAGGCGGTTCGTGAAACAGCTCGCCGCGCGCATTGTGCCAATAACGTGCGACAACTGACCTTGGCCGTAATGCAGTTCGAGGAAATTCGCAAACGATTCCCGCCGGGATTTCAGTTGACCGGAAACAATGGCGACAACGGCGGTGCCATGTGGTCAGCTTTTATTCTGCCGCATCTCGAACAAACACCTTTGTACAACACGATCGATGTTAAAAATGGCCCTTGGTGGGACGGAACACCCGGTGGTGATGCCATGGCGACTCGCCTGCCGGTTTTTCAATGTCCAACAGCCGACCTGGATATTGTTCAATTTGATTACACGTCGAATCTCGATCGCATTCCCTGCAGCTACCTCGGTTGTTGCAGCGGCTTGAACGATTCCGAATCCGGAGATCTGCCTTGGGCTGGCATGAACGAATACGGCGATTACGCTGAGTCCGACGGTATTTTTTATCAGAATAGCAAAACGCGACACTCCGAAATCAAAGATGGTTTGTCAAATACATTTTTGCTGGGCGAATCATTGCCCGATCAATATTTTGTTGACATTGACCACGCCGGTAATCCGCAGAAAGTTGACCATTGGTACATCGGTTCGAGGGAACTCCATTCGTACGAGATCTACGCAACCAGTCTATCCGCCGAAGTTTCTGAATGTCTCGGATCGACCAAATGTCGCATCAATGCGTTAAAGATCGTTGACGCGGACATCAATGAAAAAGAACTTTCGTTTGGCAGCGCCCATCGCGTCGGGGTCAACATGGCATTCGCCGACGGCCATATTGAATATGTGATCGAAACCATCGATCCCAAAATTTGGAGCGCGCTCGGTTCACGTGACAACGGCGAAATCGCCACGTACGACAAATAGTTGTCATGCGCCAACGAGGGAGGGCGAGGCTCCCGCCGAGCCGGTTGCTGTATTGGCCCACTATGCCGCGCCCAACATGCCGCGCGTGTTGTATTGGCGTATTGGCTCGGCAGGAGCCTCGCCCTCCCTTTGTTGCCCTCCCTTTGTCGCCTTACCAGCGTCCTATCGATCATGTTTTGCAAATTCAAACAGCGGCAACTGCAAAATATCACTCAACGCAACAATACTGGCATCGATTTCAATCGCGAGCTTCGGATCGGCCAGATCCTCAACATGCAATTCGTCACGGTAATGTGTCTCGACCCAAGTTCTCAGCCTGCCATACAAATTATCGTTAAACAGAATCCCTTGATGGATGGCATTGATCTGCTCATCGTCCAGGACGACGCGTAATCTCAGACAAGCCGGGCCGCCGCCATTGTTCATCGATTGCCGCAGATCCATAAAGATGACTTCGTCGATCGCGGGAACTTCAGCCACGATTTTTTCGGTACATTGTTTCGCCGAGGCATTGTCGCGACTTTCCGTCGGACAAACCAAAATCATCTTTCCGTCGGGTCGCGTTAAAATCTGGCTATTGAACAAGTAACTCGAAACACAATCGTCAATCGAAATATCGGTTGATTTCAATTCACAGATCGACAACGAGTCACCACAAACCGCTTCGAATTTCTGGCGAATCAAATCCAATTCGCGTTGTTGATTCCGAAACGACATCTCGTGGCATAGCAAAACATTTTGATTTCCGACGCTGATCACGTCGTTGTGAAACACACCGGCATCAATCGCATCGGGATTTTGTTGTAACACCGCGACTCGATCGTCAGTCAAACCATGCCGACGAATCACGGCCTGTGTCGCTTCTAAAGTTTGTCGGGCAGGAAATTTTTTGGGAGCGACAGCTTGAACATCCAGCGCCGCCCGCCCATACACAAAAGTCTCGATTCCCGGTTTGCCATAATCGTCACACAGTCTTGTATGATTGGCAGCACCCTCGTCGGTAAAAGCCATCGAACAGGGCAGGGCAGGGTGGACACAAAACAGATCTTCGTCCGAAAAAATGGCGCTGAGAACTTGGAATGTACCATTGGCCTCAATCGATCGGTGCAAACCACTGGCTAAATTCGCGACGGAGATATGCAAACGTCCGTCGCCGCAATCGGCCGCCGGTGAGACCGTCGCGGCATTGGCAGTCCACATATTTGATGAACTGTAAATCGAAGCCAGCAACACGGGGTCCGTTTTTGCAACCTGTTCGATGATGGATTGTCGCGAGCCCGAAAAACCCAACTCACGCAAAAACGAAATTCGCGGGCGGGGCAGCGGTGGCAATACCGCTTGTCCGACTCCCAACGCCGCAACCTGTTTCATTTTTTCCAGACCCTGCAAGGCCGCCGCCTTGGGGTTGGAGACTTGATTGCGATGTGAAGTCGACGCGACATTGCCATACGACAAACCGGCATAATTATGCGTCGGTCCAACCAAACCATCAAAATTAAATTCCCGAGCTGCCATCGTCTATTTGTTATCCCCGGCAGACAACGGGGAGTTGGCCACAGACGCCGCACCGTCACTTGATTGGTTGGATTTCGGATCGGCCTGATCCGGCAAAACTTCTGTTCGATTTTTCAACTTCTTGGCTTTACGAATTTCCTCGCGAACATCTGGCGGAAGTTTGTCGAGCACATCGTCGGGATATTTGGACGGGTCCCGCGCATCAAATCTCGATGGACGAACCACTTCCCGAAAAGGGCCCCACACAACATCATCGGCGGTATTGAATTTTGAATCTTTTCCAGCACTTCGCAGCGAATACTTTGTACCGTCGGTCTCATACTTGATGGCTTTTCCCCATTTGTCAGTCTTGCCGGCCAACAATTGATTGCCGGTTTTTTCATCGGGCAACCCATCTTTGTCCCCCCAAGCGTCAGCCAACACAACCTGTGCGTCAATCAATGGCGCATATTGGGTAGCGTGCTCCAGCGCTGTCGAGGCAACGGCAATCAAACCCATCATCGCCAAAAACATGCCGATAATTGCCAGACCAGCAACCGCCAGAAATATCGTTCCGATCAATCCGACAATCAAACCACCAACGGCCATCCCGCGCGGCTCTTTGAACATTCCAATGATGCTCAACAGCAAACCAATCGGACTCAATAGTCCGCAGGAACCCACCAAGCCAATGACGGAAATAATCAACCCCATCAACCCCCAAGTGTTTTGCGGCTGAGGCTGGGGAGCATAAGCGAATTCGGGTCCGCCTGGTTGTTGGTACATTCCACCGGAAGGTCCGGAAGGTGGTTTTGGAGGTACAGACATGATTCACCTAACTTGTTTCTACATCGATTTTTTTTGGCAACTTGTCTTCGCGGTAATAGTTTACCGTTTCTGGAACGGAAATGCCGCCGGAAACGATCGCCTGCAATGTCATTTGAATATCCCAATCCAGCGGAACCACGTCTTCCTCGGGAATCATCAGCATATAGCCGCTTGTCGGGATCGGCGTAGTCGGCACATAAATACACAAAATTCGCTTGCCCGTCGCCGCTTCGGTGCATTCGTTAGTTACAAATGCGGGCACCTTGGCACCCGGATGCGGAAATTCGATGAGTACAACTCGTTGAAATTCGATGCCTTCGCCAGTCGAACGTTGAATGGAATCAAAAACGTTGCTGACCGCCGAGTAGATCGTATTGACGCCCGGAACGGTTAATAAAAACCAATTCAAGAATCGATGGATTCGTGAGCGGAACAACATCCCGGCGACGAACAACAAAGCCAACACAATAATCCCGGCAACCAACGGAGCGACCAGGTACTCGACATACCAGGGCAATTCTTCGACCGTTTGCGTTCGCCAAAATTGAATCAGTAACCTGGCAATCGGCCCAATCACATACTTGGAAAGCAAATTACAGAGATACAAAATCACCAGAAAAGTGATTAACACGGGCAGCGCGACAAACATGCCCGTGATGATGCGATTGCGAATCACCCGCAATGCCGATTTGCGCTTTTTCTTTTTCCTGGGATTCGCGTCGGGATTCGCTGGAACGACGACGGAATCTTGCGAATCACTGGCAGTTGATTGTTCTGTCATTTGAGGAAGCTGCGCCACTACGAAAAAACGGAAAACAGAATTCTAATCCGCTTGCCTGAAATTCGCAGTAGCAACCTCAAATTTATTCATACTCTCGGACCCGCCGTGAAATCGCCGTACCCAGCGCTTCGCGGACGGATTCGATGGTAATTCGATCAAAAATTTGTTGAAAGAACCCGGTGACGATCATCTGAATCGCTTCTTTTCGAGTAAAGCCGCGACACCGAGCGTAAAAAATCAACTCTTCATCGACACGACCGCTGGTCGAACCGTGAGTGCATCTCACATCGTCCGCTTCGATCTCCAAACCGGGAATCGAATCGGCCCGCGATTTTGCCGACAACAACAAATTGTCATTGCGCTGATAACCGTCCGTTTTCTGCGCGTCTTCGTCGACTTTGATCATCCCTCGCCAAACCGTGCGAGATTGATCTTGCAGTGCCGCCTTGTAAAGAAAATCGCTGGTGCAATGCGGGGCACAATGTTGCTGCAGCGTATGGTAAGACAGATGTTGTTTGTTCTCGGTAAACATCGTTCCATTGACTTGCGCGTGAGCCCCTTCGCCGACCAACGCCACATGTTGATTGACTTTGGCCAACCGCGACCCGAGTGCGCCGATCGTCCATTGAATCGTGGCGTCTTTACCAACCAGTGCTTTTTGATGGGCAAAATGCCAGGTGCCTTGTCCCCAATCCTGGAGATTCACGTAACGCAAATGTGCATTGTCGCCCACGATCAATTCGATACCCCCACAATGCAGTCCGGCGGCATCTGGCGTGGAACTCGCATTCTCGGCCAACAGGGTTGCTTCGGCGCCGTCCTCCAAAACGACAAGCGTATGAGAAAAATCGGTCCCGCCATCACTCATCGCTGCAAACAAATGCAACGGCAAATCAACGGCGACGCCACGTGGCACATAGAGCATCGTTCCGTTTGCCCAAAACGCGGCATGCAGTGCTGCAAATTTGTCGTAGTCGGCTTGGAATGCCTGAGTCATGAAATGCTTGCGAACAATATCTTCGTGTTCGTTTGCCAGTTCAGAAATCGAGCCAAACAATACACCGGCATCCGCAAATCGGCTTTCCAAATTGATTCCTTGTCCAACGCCGTCAATGGCAGACGTTTGACCGGCAAGTTCGACACCCTGAGAAAGAACGGGCTCAGGGGCCTGGAAGTCTGACTCCAGGCTTAATTGAAATTTCCCCAGCTTGAACAGACGAATGTCGGTTCGCATCCATTCTTCATCACGCTGGCTCGGCCAAGGCAAGGATTCAAATTTTGCCCAAGCATCGCGGCGCAGCTGAATGAGCCAATCCGGTTCATTGCGCTGTGCCAAAAAAGCATTAAAACCTTCGGTGTCAAAAGATATTTGAGTCGTCGTTTGTGTCATCGTTCGAATAATCAGCTTTGGGATTACTCGATTTCAACACCGTTTTGAAAAGCTAGTTGACTGGGGCGGAATCAAACGACAACAACATGTTCGGGTCGACATCGATCACCAATCCAGAATCCACTTGGGTCGAACGAACGTTTGTTTTCGCCAGCAGCTCGCCGCGACGAATGGCAACATCTCGTGGTGCCTCAACACCTAGTCGAACCTGATTTCCTTTGATTTGTGTGACCGTAATTGTCACGTTGTCGCTGATTTGAATTCGCTGGCCTTGTTTACGGGAAAGAACAAGCATTGTTTAAAATCCTTTCTGAGCTGTCCTGTTGGTAACTAAAAGACCGTTGCAATCCTCAAGCCATTACTCCAAAACTTTAGTTAAAATCGAAATTGTTGAATAATATGTAAAAAATGTGGCTAGCTGAAATCACTCCAGCTAGCGGTTGGTCGTTTTGAATTCTCAAATTGAACCCAAACGTTCAGTTTCGCGTTTCAAAATGAGAACCTTCATATTCGGTTAACCGACCGAACCTTCCATTTGCAATTGAATCAAACGGTTGAGTTCGACGGCATATTCCATGGGCAGTTCTTTAATCAGCGGTTCAATAAAGCCATTGACGATCATGGTGCTGGCTTCCGCTTCGCTCAATCCACGACTCATCAAGTAGAACAATTGCTCCTCGCCAATGCGTGAAACACTCGCTTCGTGCCCAATCGAGACGTCTTGCTCCATGATTTCGATATACGGATACGTATCGCTACGGCTTTCGGGGTCCAGAATCAACGCATCGCAAACTACATTACATTTTGCATTGACCGCACCTTTTTCGACCCGCGCCAGCCCTCGATAGCTGCTGCGTCCACCATCTTTTGAAATCGATTTGGAGATAATTTGTCCGGTTGTATTGGGAGCCGCATGAACCAATTTGGCACCTGCGTCCTGATGTTGTCCGGAACTTGCAAAAGCAATCGACAAGATTTCGCCGCGAGCTCCCGGTTCCATCATGTAAACGGCCGGATACTTCATCGTCAGCTGGCTGCCGAGATTTCCGTCCACCCATTCCATGACCGCGTCCTCGTAAGCGAACGCTCGTTTGGTCACCAGGTTGTAGATATTGTTGGCCCAATTCTGGATGGTTGTATATCGGCAACGACCACCTTTTTTGACCAACACCTCGACAACCGCGCTATGCAGGCTTTCCGATGTGTACATCGGCGCGGTACAGCCTTCGACGTAATGAACCTGAGCACCTTCGTCGACGATGATCAGCGTCCGCTCGAACTGTCCCATGTTTTCTTCGTTGATGCGGAAATAAGCCTGCAGCGGAAATTCGATTTTCACACCTTTGGGCACGTAGATAAACGAACCACCCGACCAAACCGCAGAGTTCAAAGCTGCGAATTTATTGTCGGTCGACGGGATGATCGTTCCGAAATACTCACGCAGCAATTCAGGGTGTTCCTGAACGGCCGTATCGGTATCGGTAAAGATGACACCTTGTTTGGCCAGGTCTTCCTTGAGCGAACCGTAAACCACCTCGCTTTCAAATTGCGCTTTAACGCCAGCCAGGTATTTCCGTTCGGCTTCTGGAATACCAAGTTTTTCAAAAGTATCTTTGATTTCCTGGGGAACATCGTCCCATGATTTTCCTTGCTCGTTGGTCGGTTTCAGGTAGTAATAGATATCCTGAAAATCCAAACCAATTTCTCCGCCCCATTTGGGCATCGGCTTGGAATCAAAAATCTTGAGTGCTTCGAGCCGAAATTGGCGCATCCAATCGGGCTCTTTTTTCATATCCGAAATTTGGTTGACGATTTCTGCATCGAGACCTTTGCGTGCTTTAAAAACGGCTTCGGTTTCGGTGCGAAAATCATATTTATTGATATCGCCAACGACTTCTGTTTCTGCAGCGGCATCGGTTGCCATATTTTTTCCTCAATCGGGGTAATTGCTATTCAAAATCAAAACGGGATTTAACTAACTGACCAACTCGGCTGCGTCGGCAGTTTCGAGTTCATCATTCACAGCCGCGGCATCTGGATATTCGCTGCGGATACGCTCGTAACCTTGCGTGTGCAATTCATCGGCCAGCTCTTTGCCGCCGGTCTCGACGATTTTTCCACCCAGAATGACGTGTGTGTAATCGGGAGTGTTGTGAGCCAACAATTTGTCATGGTGAGTAATGATCAACAGCCCCATTTTTCCATGACCGATCTCAGCAATACTTTGGCTGGCCAAACGAACGGCATCGGCGTCGAGACCCGAATCGGTTTCGTCGAGAATCGCAAAACTCGGTTGCAACATCGCCAATTGCAAAATTTCCGCGCGTTTCATTTCGCCGCCGGAAAATCCGTCGTTGACATAACGACGTGCGAATTCGCCATCCATTTTGAGTTGCGACATTTTGTCTTTGAGCTCTTTGCGAAACTCTCGCATTGGAATCAAATCTTCGCCTTCGCCTCGTTCGGGATTGCGAACATTGGTTGTTGCATGTCGCAAAAAGTCAGCCATTTTGACGCCGGGAATTGCAACTGGCCGTTGAAACGCCATGAAGATTCCGGCGCGAGCGCGTTCATCGGGATCCATCTCCAAAATGTCTTCGCCGTCGAGCAAAATGCTGCCTTCGGTGACTTCATAATTGGGATGTCCCATCATCACCAAACCCAAAGTGCTTTTACCGCTACCGTTGGGGCCCATCAGGGCATGTGTCTCGCCTTTTTTGATTTCCAGATTAACGCCGCGCAAAATCGGTTTACCGTCAACCGCGACGTGGAGATTTTCAATTTTGAGTGTGTTTGTCATTTTTTAATCTTCAACAACAGGTTTCGTTTGTTTGTCTCGAATTGCATGGAAAGTGCAGGATTGCCCACCACAGCCACAGTGATCGCGGCTGACCGTCAAAGGTTGATTGGTAAGCTTGGAAAGCAGTTCCTGCTCCATTTCACATATTGAATGGTCCGTTTCAGAAAGCTCGGGATACGGACAGCCAACCACTTGCAACGATATCTCGCCATCTTTCTCGACAGTCGAAAACGGAATTTCCCGCTGTCCAAAAAGCTTGGCAATCGATTGCAGTCGCTGATCAACCGTTTCGCCTTCGATCGAGTCGGAATACATCTGGCTCAGACGATCGGCAGCTCCTGAAATTACTTTTTTTCGAACATTTTCATCTTCGATTTCATGAATCTGTTCCCACAGGGCCTTGGCTAAATCGCCCAAGTTATTGCCCGCAGCTTGAAATCCGGACTCCGTCAACGAATAGTGATGCACCGGACGACCCCGCCCAGAATTCACCTCAACTCGCTGAACAAATCCCGCAGCCACCAAACGGTTCAGCCGTTGCCGAACCGCAGTCGCCGTAACTCCAAGCTGGTCAACCAGTTGGGTGATGGTCAAAGCGTGTGAGTTTCTCAACAACTCAATTACGCTTTTGTCCGTCTGTGCAATCTGGCTAGTCATAAAGGGCTTACCCGCAGGAGCTTTCAGTACTTAATAGGTGATCTTATCCATTTTTCACATTTTTGACAACTAATTGTGTTTTTAATCATACGCAATGTCAACTCGCAGATTGCCAATTGCCGTAAATGGTTGACTATCAACACCTTATCAATTACAAATTCGGACTTGATCAAAACGCCTTCTAGAAAAAAATCTTCGATTTCGGACGCACTCATGCTCAAAACACGACGCACCTCCCGTGGTGCTGCTGGTCCCACGTTGCTGATTACGCTAGCTACGATTTTAGGATTGATTGCCGCTAGTTTTATTCCTGCGGATCGCACCAATAGCGTCTCGAGCCATGAGACCGTTTCGGTCCAGGAATCGGGAAAAACGGGCGATCAAAAATCCAAGAAATCCGACGACAAAAAAACACCCGACGGCGATCAAAAATCGGACGACAAAAAGTCGGGCGACAAAAAAGCTGACGATCAAAAAACGGCCGGAAAATCGGATGGCAAAAAACAGTCAGACAATAAAAAGACCGACGCAAAAGCTGACAACAACGACGTCAAACTCGCCGACATCGGTTTAGAGTCAAAAAAAGAACAGCCGGAATGGATCAAAAAAACCGACGAAGGTTTTGGCAAGGCGGTCGTTAGCCCGATGGCGAACGTCATTTTCAACACGATGGGAACTGAAAACTGGTTGGGGACAGCGGTTCCGTTTATCGTGGTTTGGCTGTTCGTTGGCGCTACGTTTTTCACGATCTTTATGGGATTCATTAACCTCCGCGGTTTTTGGCATGCGGTTCGGCTAACCAAAGGCGACTTTGATGACCCCAGTAATGAAGGGGAGGTTTCTCACTTTCAAGCGTTGTCTTCGGCGCTATCGGGAACGGTTGGGCTTGGTAACATCGCGGGCGTCGCCATCGCCATTGGTGCGGGGGGTCCTGGCGCTACTTTCTGGATCATCTTGGTCGGCTTGCTGGGGATGAGCAGCAAGTTTGTCGAATGTACGTTGGGTCAAATGTACCGTACCGTCGACGAAAATGGTCGCGTATCGGGTGGCCCAATGCGTTACCTCAGCACGGGCCTCAAAGAAATGAAACTCGGACCACTTGGATCGGTCCTTGCTGTCCTATTCGCCATTTTGTGTATCGGCGGTTCGTTCGGCGGCGGCAATACATTCCAAATCAGCCAATCGCTGGATATTGTTAAAAGCGAAGTCGGTTTTTTCGACGCGTACCCTTGGGTTTACGGATTGATCATGTGTATCGCCATTGGATTGGTGATCGTCGGTGGCATCCGGTCGATCGGAAAAGTCGCTTCGAGAATTGTTCCGTTTATGTGCTTGGGCTACGTCATTTGCGTGTTGTACATTCTGTTTACCAATGCTGGCGAAATTCCAGGTGCGTTTTCACGGATTTTTGTCGAAGCGTTTAGCCCCAAAGCTGCCTATGGCGGATTCCTCGGTGTCTTGGTCATCGGTATCAAACGAGCCGTCTTTTCCAACGAAGCAGGTGCCGGTTCGGCGTCGATTGCTCACTCGGCTGCAAAAACAGATGTCCCCGTCAAAGAAGGGTTCGTCGCATTACTCGAACCATTTATCGATACCGTTGTGGTTTGCACGATGACCGCGTTGGTCATCATCATTACTGGCGTTTGTGACAAACCCGAGGAAAGAGTCTCACTAGATACTCTCAAAATCGAACTCGTTTCAGCAGGTGCCGATGAGGCCAAAATTGAAAAACTCACGCAACAACAGGCCGAGAGCTACCTGCTCAAATACGATGGCTCGCTGGATAATGACGGCGATGGAAAACTGATTGTCCAGGATTACATTGCCAAAGACCGAGGTGCGTTTTTTACGAAACTGGCGTTCGCAACCACCGGCCAAAAAATCTTTGTCTGGTTCTTGATTGTGGCCGTCATGTTGTTTGCCTACTCCACATGTATTTCCTGGTACTACTACGGTGAACGATGTTTCACGTCATTGTTCGGCGATGGCTCGTCACTAGTATTCAAAGTGCTATTTTTAGGGTTCACTTTCCTGGGCTCCATCGTCGCCACCACCGCCATCAAGGATTTTAGCGATATGCTGATCCTCGGCATGGCATTTCCCAATATGCTCGGTATGTACTTCCTCAGTGGGAAAGTCCGTAAAGCGCTAAACGAATATTGGGGTCAGGTGCAGTCGGGCGAAATCAAATCAAAAAGCGGAAAATAGCGTCAGTCTCCGGATCGACTCTGATTTTCGACAACGAAAATAATTCAGCGGCGGTAATCGTTTATACATTACCGCCTCTATTCTTTTTTTGTTGATATTTTGCGTGGAGCTTCCGATGTACAAAAAACTCTGTCTTGCGCTCGTGTGCGCGTTTGCACTTGCTATTTTTACGGGTCAATCATCTGCCCAGGACGAGGAGAAAAAAAACAAACGAGGTAATAATCAACTCGTTAAAAATCTCCTCCGACCATTTGCCAAAGCTGAATTGACGGACGAACAAAAGGAAAAAGCTCAAGCGCTGATCAAAAAGAATTCTGAATCGCTCGTGGCCCTCCAAAAAGATCTCAATGGAATGCTGAGCAATGACAAACGAAAAGCCCGTCGCGAAGCACAAAAGAAAGCCAAAGAACAAGGGCTCAAAGGTAAAAAAGCTGCTGAATTCATCTGGAAAGAAATTGGAATCGACGAAGCCACCGTCAAAAAAATTCAGGAGAAAAGCAAGGCATTCAATCAAGCTCGCGTGAAATTGCAACGCGAAATCTATGCCATGCTCAATGACGACCAAAAATCAAAAGTCAAAGCTCGCGGAATCAAAGGCGGCGGCAAAGGAAAAGGAAAAGGCAAGAAAAAGAAACGCAAAAAAGATGATGGCGATGGAGGAGACAAGAAAATCGATGATGGCGGCGGCCAGTAACAATCGACCCATATTTTATCGAGCCGACTAAAATCAGTCGGCTTTTTTTATGCGCATGTAGGGCCGGTTCCCACCGGCCGATCCAACAAAATGGCCGGTGGCCATCCAACCAATGCCGGAGGGAACCGGCCCTATACATCATCCGACGCGTCACTATTTTGAAACACGATGCGTGGCAGCTAAGATATCTACAAACTATTCGAACTGACTCCAAACCTAAATGAATACCACATCAGAAAGCCTTTTGATTCGACTCCGATCCCCGGACGACCAGCAAGCCTGGGCCAAATTCGTCGAAATCTATACTCCCCTGATTTTTTATTGGGCGCGTCGAACGGGTCTCCAACAAAATGATGCCGCGGATCTGGTCCAAGAGGTTTTTGCACAGTTGGTTCAAAAGCTGCCCGAGTTTCGATATCAGAAACACAAAAGCTTTCGCGGTTGGCTTCGGCGAGTGACGGTCAACAAACGCGCCGAGCAACTGCGGCGAAAAACACTGACAGTCGTCGATGAATCACCTTCGCAATTCGTCGATATCTCCAGCCAGAACGCGGAACAATTCTGGGAACACGAATACAAACAACAACTGGTACAACGTTATCTGCAATTGATGGAGCCGGATTTCGATCCGAAAACCTGGAAAGCTCTGCGCGATTACCTGCTGGGTGCTCCAGCCGCCAAAGCCGCACAGGCCTATGGCGTTAGTATTTGGACGGTTTACTCCGCGAAATCGCGAGTTCTGTCCAGGCTGCGAACTGAAATTGGTGATTTTTTAGACTAAAAAACTCGCCTTTGCCGTCCAGCGGTCGAGGCAGAAAAAAAATTTGCGTTAGCGATACAAATTCCCCCAGCCAGGCGCATAGTCTGTGTTGAGGCATGAATTTTCATTTCGGAAACGTGGATTTTTCAAATGATGACAAAACACACACAACTCGACTGTCCACCCAAAACGTCACTTTCCAGTTTCGTGCTTGGAAAGCTTCCGGAATCCGAAGCGTTGACGGTTGAGCAACATTTGTCCCTTTGCGAACCGTGCAACGATACCCTGCGATTGCTCGACGATAGCGATACGTTTGTCGATCTCGCGCAAGCGGGCTTACAAGCACTGGGCGATCAAAAGCCACAAAATGCCGACGACAATCAATTCATCGAAGATTTAATTAACAATCTCAGTGATCCAGAACGACTCAAATCCCAATATGAATCTGACCGCAGTTTGGACAGCCGCGCTGCCGAAGTCACTTGCTTGTTGGAACCAACCGATCATCCGGGTGAACTCGGACGACTCGGAGGTTATCGCATTGAAAAACTGATCGGCGCCGGGGCAACAGGCGTCGTCTATCGTGCACTCGACGAACAACTTGACCGGCCTGTGGCACTCAAAGTGTTGCGTCCATCGTTAGGAGAAAATGCCCGTCAACGATTTATTGCCGAAGCCCGCGCTACAGCCGCACTCGATCACGAAAATGTTGTCACAATTTACCAAGTGGGTTCAACAAACAATCTCGCGTTTATCGCCATGCAGTGGTTGCCGGGTGAAACATTGGAGCAACGCCTGCAAACGCAACCCATCCTTTCGCCAGAGTTGGTCGCACAACTCGGCAAACAGATCGCCGTCGGTCTGGCAGCTGCGCACGACAAAGGCTTGATTCATCGCGACATTAAACCGGCAAATATCTGGATTGAATCCAATCGCCAAAGGATCAAGATTTTGGATTTTGGCTTGGCGCGAGTCACTGACGAAGCGACGAAAGTCACCGAAACTGGATTGATTGCGGGCACACCCAATTACATGTCACCCGAGCAGTCGCGCGGCGAAAATCTCGACACGCGAACCGATTTATTTAGCTTGGGATGTGTTCTGTTTCAGGCGGCGACTGGCAAACCGCCTTTCCATGCCGACAATGTCCTGGGCACGCTGCAAGCCATTCAAAACATTGACCCGCCCGCCGCACACGAAGCCAATCCCGATATCCCAGAAGACCTTTCCAATCTCATCGATTGTCTGCTCGAAAAAAATCCGGTCCATCGCCCCTCGGGCGCCAATGCAGTCGCCAGCGCTTTCGAAAAACCGATGGAACAATGGTCATTTCGACATCGGCCAAAAAATCAACTCGCCGCCAAGGCCGACACAGACGCGAAATACCGACGCCGCTCGACACGCTCCTGGATCATTGCTGCCGCATTGCTGCCATTGATCTTGTTAGCGGTCTGGTTCGCAGGTCCTCAAATCATCCGCATCGCGACCGATACCGGAATCATTGAAATTCGAACGGACGATCCTAACGTCAAAGTGGAAATCCGGCAAAACGGAAAACTGGTTGAATTGGTCGATCTAGATACCAAACAAAAAATCGTCATCAAATCTGGCGAATATTCGATTATCCCGCAAAGTGACAAAAACGGATTTCACCTGTCTGCCAACAAAGTCATCATGACCCGCGGCGGCAAACAAATCGTTGAAATCAAACGTTTGCCCAAGGCCGAAATGAAAGACGATCTTTCTGTCGCAAAAAAATCATTTCCGGACAAAAAACCTGCGCCAACATTTGATGGCCGCACTCGTAAACAGATCATTGCGGCGATGCAGACCGAACGCAGCGTTCAGAAAGTTGCAGATTTTGTCAAAGGCCTTCAACTGCTGACTCACACTCCTGCCGAAAAACGCGAAAACACTGAAATCTTTCGTCAGTTGGTCCGCAAATATGGCATGAGTTCGCTGGAAATGTCTGTCCCGCGTACCTCGGAAAAACACTTTGATCAACGCGTTGCGGATCTCGATAGCCGAGCAATACTGCTGCAACGAATTATGACGATGTATGATCGCGCTTTCGACTTCGAGCAATGCTGTGAATTCATCACCACGGAAATCGCCGAAGGGACACCCGCCAGCCGGCTGTTTTTATTTCCGATGCTTGAGTTGACCGGAAGAAAAAAAAGGAATTTCGATAATGATTCACGGTCCCAACAGTTGTTGTCAAAGATCCTCGACGGTTTGTTGGCTCTGAATCAAACGGGGACAGTTGCGGAGCAAAGCTGGGTTTCATCGTTCATGCTTAAATTGCTTACAACCTGCAAATTCGAGGTTGCCCAAAAACAGCTGGTCATTGAAATCCTGATGAAACGGATGGAAGTGATTCCCAAGCTCTCTCAAGTCAAACTTGAGCAGGTCAAGGATTTTCGAGAACCGGCCTCCCAGGGAAAACTGGTCGATCTGGCGGAATTGGGATTATTACTTGTCACATTAAATCGTCTCGAACATGTCCCTGACCGTCAGGTGGGATTTTGCCAGTATGTTTTACACAACGCCTGGCGTTGCAATTATTACACTCGGCTACGAGCAATCAGACTATACGCCGCGATGCCGGAACACCAGCGTGTGTCGATCCTCGATGACCTGATGCAATGTCTCCAATACCGCCGTGCAAACGACAGTGAAAAAACCCGGATTTTGCAGGAAGCTTTGCGTCTCAAAGACGCGATCATTCAAAGTGACAAGGCAAAACTCAAAATCTATAAATTGGCGATCAAGGAATGTGTTTTGATCGCCACGATAGATCAGATTGGTCCTATGAAAGAGCTGGTGAACGCGATCGATAAAAAACTGGGAAGTGCATCAGACGATTCTCCTGCCTGGGTGAAATACGATGGCAAATCATTTGACCAATGGCAATCGGCGCTTGAAGGTGAAAGAGAGATTTCGCGCATCAGAGAATGCATCGATGCCTATCGCGTTCTCGGTAACGATCAAAATCGCAAAGCCATTTTGTCGGATTGTTCAAAACTACTCCGAAGTTACGGGAGCCGAACATTCAATGACGAAAGTCGTGGATTGCTACAGGCCATGATCAAGCTGTTTGCGTCCATCCCTCCCCAGGATATTACCGATTTTGTCATCCAGGAAATTGAAACAGGAAACACCAAAACTCGCGAATCTCTCTTCCTGTTCCTCAGCATTCCATATCTCGATGCCAATCAAAATGTCATTCAAGAAAAATATGATGCATTGGAGAAAACCCATATCGAAAACATCGATCGATTTACCACTGTTATTTCCAAAATCTATCAGGATAAAAACACAGACAACTCCAAGTGGGCAACGAGATACCTTGCCAATTTGTTGCGTGTCATCGACGTCGGAAAAGTCAAAAAATGGGATAACCGAAAAACAGCAAACTCGATTGTCGAAGCTGGAATTCAACTTCAGCAAGATACTGTCGACCTGGAAAACATGATCATCGCCGTTTCCAAAATGTCTCCCAAGTCTCCTTATTTGCTACCAACGTCCATTAACGCAATCAAAGCACGCAACAAAAGTAACAAGACAACAATTGCGCGCATTCAAGATTATGTCGCAACAACAGCGTCTCAAACCATTATGGAAATGTCAGACCTCAAATCGACCAAACCGGCAATTGGTCCAATGACTCAATTGCTCACCAAGCGACAATATCGGCGATCCAATCCTGGCATTGCAACATCCGATCGCCGTTTGGCTATTGTTCAATGGTTGGGGCGGCACGGATCTGATGCAAAAACATCGATTCCGGTCCTCAATCAATTACTCCAGGACAACTCATTCAATGGTGATCCCCGACAAAGTAAAACGAGCCTGGGAAAAATCATCGAAGAAACCATCGAAAAAATTGAAAATGACAAACGTTAAATGCGGCTGCTGATGGACCACCATGTTCAATTCTGCAGCTGGCGAGCATAGGCCTGGTACATCAATTCCGCTCGCTGCCAGTCCTCGTTCGTATCAATATCCTGCACCATAAATCTTGGCAAGATAATGGGGATGCTCCGCTGGGAAAACAGGTTCCTGTCTTCCAAAAAAGCAGTCGAGTAGCCCCAATAAAACTGACCGGCATCGTGAAACGCTTCCTCCAAATCCTGGGAACGCGCTGACATTTGTTCCGCCTCAAACGGTACAACCCCGTGGCCTTTTAACTTAACCGCTCGTTGAATCGGAAAAGCAAAACTGGTGACCGAGAAAGCAAAATCCATGTCGTCAGACGCTTTCAATTTTTCATAGCCTTCGACCAATTTCTCAGTCTGAATAAACGGAGCCGTTGCATAAATGCAGCAAGTAACATCGGGCGTGAAAAAATGCTCCGCGCAAAACGTAATCCCATGTTTCACCACCGCGTTGGTGCCCACAAAATCATCGGACAAATGCTCTGGCCGCAAAAACGGTACGTCGGCCCCCAACGCCACGGCAACTTCGGCAATTTCCTCACTGTCCGTCGAAACAATCACCTTTTCAAACAACTGGCTTTCTTGCGCCGCCTGAATCGAGTAGGCAATCAACGGCTTTCCGGCAAACTCCCGGATGTTTTTTTTGGGAATCCGTTTGCTCCCGCCCCGTGCAGGAATAATTGCCAAATTCAAACCACACCTCGTTTAGCCGCGTTCTCAAATCGCCACTGTTAAATTAGGTAATTTCACAGTGATTCACTTCACCGACTAAGAAGGCTACCGCGACCACGAATTGACTTGAAGTCCAATTCGCGCGGCAGTCAGATCTCAAAAACCGCAGGAAACACGAATTCTCGACAAAAGCCTCGGTTTTCGGGCGTTTTAGCCTAAAAATTTCTTTGGAAATCGCCCGATTTCCTCCAATCTTCGAAAAATTGCGGCGAATAGCCCCAAAACAACCTTGGAAAATCGACGGGGACACTGTTCGAGGACGAAGCGATGGAATATCACGTACCTTTTCATTTACGAAACCAACCCAATCCCAAACCACCAGTTTATATCGGGTTTGACAATCCCCGACGCCCGCGACGGCAATTCAGCTGGCTCGGATTTGGCGGGTTTTTGATGGTGGTTTTGTCGTGTGGGGCCCTGGCACCATTCGCTTTGATCATGAGCCTGTTGGGACTTCGCAAAGGCCCCAATTTCTTTGCTGTCAGTGGAACGATTCTTTCGTCGTTGGCAATCGTCGGTATGGCGCTCGGAGTTGCGGGCGATACGATCGAACGAACTCACCGCAAACATCAACATCGCCAATGGGTGATGCATCAAGAAATTGAAAAACAAAACAAAGAAACACGAAAATTGTTAGCCGATGCCGCACGATCTTTCCGCGAATATAAAGCGGAACACAGTGATCAACTGCCAACTCCGATGAACGGAAATTTGATGGCGGTCGAACACAAAGACAGCTGGGACACTGAGCTGCGTTACGAACCAGCCGACGGTTACTGCATTCTTCGTTCTGCAGGTGCCGACCAAGAGTTCGAAACGCGTGACGATTTGACAATCAAAATCGCGGGCAAAGTCACGGCCGAAAAATCACTACGTGCTTCGATGGAAGACGAATAACCAAAACCGAACAGTTCGTGTTATTAACACGAAACTCCAACGCAACCCTGGGTGAAATCGCTTTCCCCAATCCCCGAACCGTCACACGTCCCCTGTGGCGGTTTCTTTTTGCGCGTGTCGGGCCGGTTCCCATTGGCCAATCCAACAAAAACGGCCGGTGGGAACCGGCCCTACAAATCACAACCTCCCGCGCTGCAATCGTTGCAACCGATATGGAATACGCGATCGGTCCTGCAACAAGCGTTCCCGGCGTCATAATACAACTAAAATGAATTTTGCCTCATCCTTTTACTGGTTTTATCGATAACAGACGTAGATCAAAACAAATCGTACATCGTCCGGGACCCGTCTGTTATGAATCTGAAAATCGTCACGCTTTTACTCGCTGGTATTCTTGGCCTATTCATATTGACCGAACAATCCGTCGCACAACGGCCTTGGCGGGCACGCGGCCCGCTGAATCGCCACCATCGATTGTACGGATTGTTTTACAGTGACGGATATCACACGGCGACGCGCGGACCGAATGTCAACTACTACAACCCGTACTCGGCCACCAACACATCGCGATACAACACCAGCGCGTATGACTTCGGCGGATACGGATACACTTATCCAGCACCAACCTATTCGGCGCCAATTTATTCGGCACCAAATTATCATTACGTGCCTACTCAACCTTACCGGCAGTACGTTCCCGTTCCACCAACGGCACCAACCGCACCGGGTGTCAAACAGAATCAAAGGCCCCAATCGCAGCCAAACCCACCGGCAAACATCAAGCCCAAAGTTCCGCCACAGAAAAGTCCTAGTGATGATACAACGACCCAACAATATCTGAGAAACGCACCAGTCCAGAGAGTGGACACTCAAAAACCTTACCAAGGAAACTTGGAAAGTGTTCTCCAGATCAATTAGTAGTTTCGAATCGCTCAAGTAAGTCGATCGAGTTCGCGCCGAGTTCGCATGTTTTCAACATTGCCTGTGTTCAAAGTTGTCGCCGGTTCAAACAAAACAATTTCGACCTCGTCCCGCGCGATCGGTTGATGGGACACACCTCGTGGGACGACAAAACAATCGCCCGGCTCCAGAACAACCGAGTGCTGGACGTCATCAGCATCGCGCCATTTCAATTCCAACTCGCCTCGATGGACCCAAAACAGCTCATCCTCGTTTTCATGATGATGCCAGTCAAACTCACCCAACAACTTTGCGACCTTGACCTGTTGGCCATTTAGCTCAGCCACAATCCGCGGGTTCCAATGATCCTGAAACTGCGCAAATGCATGTTCAAAATTTATCTTCTTCATCGTGAGTTCCTTAGTAGGGCCAGTTCCCACCGGCCGTTTTTCGGATTGGCCGGTGGGAACCGGCCCTACTAGCTAGCAAAATCATAACCCGAAACGTAAGTGAGGGACAACGTGCAGGCTCCCACCAGGCAATCCGTACAAAACTGACGGTGATAATCGGCCCTACTAACTTCTGCCACACGTCATGCTGGCAAACTCTTTTCAAGCATCATCTACACGCCACCATCTCGAAAATAATCCGCTCAAAAATCTCTTGCAATACTCAACGCACGTTTCTATACTCCGCCACCTCAAAAAAACGTATACCCTGCGCGCCGACTTTCTCGGCCGCGCTAATCCAACGAGTAATGGAGTCACTCGATGAAGTCCTCAATCTTGAAACGACCAGGACGTTTATTCAACCTGTTGGCCATCGCCATCATCGCGACCATGACAGGATCGACCGCTTTTACACAGCAGCAACCCGCGACACGAACAACTCCGCCCCAAACTCGCCCGAACCAACAGCAAATGATGCAGGTGGTCGCGATTGTCAACGGTCAGCAAATTACCCGACAACAATTGGCGCAACAATGCCTTCGACGATTTGGGGACCAGGTCATCGAAAGTGTGATTAACAAACAATTGATTTTGAACGAACTTCGCCGTCGCAACATTCAAATCACCGTCGCCGACGTTAATCGTGAAATCAAACGTCAAGCTGCCAAGCTTAATTTCTCAACCGAACATTACCTCAACGTGATTCGAGAAAAACGAAACATTTCTGTCGATCGAATCAAGAACGATATTTTTTGGGTCGAACTGGCGTTGAAAACATTGGCCAAAGATCAAATTAACGTCACCTACGAAGAAATTAACAAACGATTTGAAACAGAGTTCGGTGAAAAAGTTCTGATTCGAATCATCGCCTTGAAAAGTCGAGACAAGGCCATCCAAATTCAACAACATCTGATGCAATCGCCTCAAGACTTTAGTCAAATGGCAATCAAACATTCAGTCGATTCCAATAGTGCAGCCCAAGGCGGGCAACTGCCACCGATTCGCAAACACACCGGCGATCCCAAACTGGAACAAGCGGCATTTGCTCTCAAACCTGGGCAAATCTCACAAGTGGTTCAGCTCGGCGATCCACAACTCGACCAAGAACGGCAATACTTCATCATGAAATGCGAGCAGCGCTACCCCGCTGCGAAACTCAATGCTCAAAGCAAAGCGTTGAATGAAACTCGCATTACCGACGAAATTCGCAACAACAAACTGCGCGTCGCCGCGACGAATCTGTTCAAAAAACTTCAAGAATCCGTCAAAATCGTCAACGTCTACAACGATCCGGTACTCAGCAAAAAAATGCCGGGTGTCGCTGCAACCGTTGACAATCAGCAAATTACATTGCGTTATTTGAGCGAGGAATGCATCGTTCGGTACGGCCCCGAAGTGCTCAATGGCATCATTGATCGGACGCTGCTTCGACAGGCTCTCCAAAAAGCGGGGCTCCAAGTCACCGATGCCGACACGCAAGCGGAAATTGCTCGCGCCGCAAAATCTTATGGCTTTGAAAAAAATGGAAAAGCGGATATCGAAAAATGGTTGCAGGTGTTTACACGAGGTGATCGCAGCAAAATTCCGTTTTATGTCGAAGATATTGTCTGGCCGACGGTTGCTCTCAAAAAACTGGTCGCATCCACGATCAAGATTACTCCGCAAGATGAGCAAAAAGAGTTCGTCTCTCAATTTGGTGAACGTGTTGAAGTTCTGGCCATCGTGATTTCCAATGCCAAACGCGCCAACAAAGTCTGGGACATGGCGCGTAAAAATCCTACCGAAGAGTTCTTTGGCAACCTCTCAGGTCAATACTCTGACGATCCTGATTTGCGGGCCAATCGCGGCATGATGGATCCAGTTCCACGGTATAAGAAGTTTCCCGAAAATGTCACTCAGGAAATCTTCAAGTTAAAGAGGGGCCAGATGACGGGACTTTGTCAAGTTGGAAACTTCTGGGCGATCTTCTATTGCCGAGGCCGCACCAAACCTCTAGTGAAAAATTTTGATGATGTCAAAGACATCTTGCGCCGGGACCTCAAAGAAGAAAAATACCGTATCGCCATGAACAAATACTTTGGCCGATTGCGAAGTAGCGCACAGATCGACAATTTCATCGTCGGCACCAGCCAAGCAGGTCGCCAAGCCATCCAAAACGCTCGGCAACAACACCCAACACAACCACGGCGGTAAAACCGGTATCGCTCGACGATGTCATGATTTGATTTTAAATCGACGAAACTACCAAGCGGCCTTTGAGCCGCTTTTTTTGTGCGCTAGAACATTTTCAAATTAGTTTCGAGTGGCGAGGTATTCGGGAGGGCGAGGCTCCCGGAACTCTAACCGTTTCTAAATCCTGTCCCACATTGTTCATGGATTGGCCGGTAGGAACTGGCCTACTGGCGCCGGTAATTTCCACCAACATTTATTTCACCGAGATCAATAATTTTGTAATTTCAGGGAATAAACTGGTGGTTTGCACGTAGTTACACTACCAATCAATCAAAAACACAGACTTCGCTCAAGACGAGCCCCGCATGAATGCCCTCAGAACCATTACGACCGACGATATCAAAGAGTTGGCCAATCGTGGTTTCTCGTTGGCATTTCAAATTCTGCGGCATCGCGAGGACGCCGCTGACGCGGTTCAAGATTCACT
Organism: Pirellulaceae bacterium; assembly: GCA_028280445.1. Taxonomy (GTDB): domain Bacteria; phylum Planctomycetota; class Planctomycetia; order Pirellulales; family Pirellulaceae; genus JANQLU01. Next base: position 49,555 of record JANQLU010000052.1, read on the forward strand.
GCATCAGCTGTATCGAAAACAAAATCAATTCGATCAATCGCGCGGTTCGTTGCAGGCTTGGTTTCTGAAAATTGTTCGCAACCGTTGCATCGATATTCAGCGAAAATCAAAACCTGCAGCCAACACCAGTGATCATCCGCTGGTCGATGATTCGACTGTAACACCGGACAAATCGGCCGAGCAACGTGAAATGATTGAGTTGGCACGAAAAGCAATGGATGAACTTCCATCGGAATCTCGTGAAATTTTGTTGCTTCGTGATTTTCATGATTTGAGTTACGCGGAGATTGGACAAATTCTGTCGATTCCTGGCGGCACCGTCATGTCGCGGCTCCATCGTGCTCGACAACAACTTCGAAAACAAGTAATGGAAAACCACTAAAAACCAAGTATGACAAATTGGAAATTTCAAAACATTGGCAACCCGACGCATCAGCGAGAATCTGGTCACCCAGCCTCGCAGTGCCTGATGAAACATTTCGGCGCTCGCTCGGCGGATCAAGATCCAAAATTGCCTGATGGAGGCGAAATTTTCTGTCAAATAAAAAGGCCACCCCAACACCGTAACGTTTAGCCATGTCAAAATGCGAAAAAATTAACGAACTGCTTTCTGGCTACATCGACAACGAACTGGTGCAGTCAGACCATCAACTCGTCGAAATCCACCTGCGTTCGTGTGAGTATTGCCAGCGCGAATATCAGGACATGAAAAAACTGCGCGACGCCGTCGCGAACAGCTCAGTCGAAATGGAGTTTTCCACCGAACAACTGGAGATGATTATGAATGATTTACCTGCCAAAGGGTCCCGTGGGCTCGGTTGGATATTATTGCTATCCGGCCTGATTACTTTAATTGGATTTGGTATCTGGCAGTTTGCCATTTCCGATGAACCGCCATGGTTTATCAAAACTGCCATCTGTGCCGTTGCGTTCGGCATACTCAGTCTGTTTATCTCGGTTCTTCGCCAACGCCTCGTTGCGTTGAAAACCGACCGTTATCAGGATGTTCAAATATGATCGTTGTGACCACCGAAACCATCAGTAACAAAAAAATCACAGAAACATTGGGGCTCGTACGGGGAAACACCATCCGCGCCCGTCACGTCGGTCGCGACATCTTGGCCGGATTGCGCACACTAGTCGGCGGCGAGATTCATGAGTACGCTAAACTCCTTGCCGAAAGCCGCGAGCAAGCGATCGACCGGATGGTCGAACAAGCTCGTGAACTTGGAGCCGACGCCGTTGTCAGCGTTCGATTCACCACGTCGGTGATCATCGGCGGCGCTGCTGAAATGCTCGCATTTGGAACGGCTGTCAAACTCCAAGACGCTGAGTGATGTCCCGGTAGCACGCGCAGTCGGCTAAGGCTTATGAAAAGAAGTCAACGTTCAGGACTGTCGATGCAACCCGAAGCATTTGAAAATTACTCCGCGCTGATCTTTGATTGTGATGGAACACTGACCGACTCCATGCCGCTACACTATCAGACTTGGCAAATCGTGATGCAACAGCAAGGTATCGAGTTTACGGAAAAACGGTTTTACGAACTCGCCGGCGTCCCCGCAGAAAAAGTTGCCAAGACCGTTGGCGACGAAAATGGCGTCGAACTCGATTGTGCGAAAATTTCTCACAATCGCGAAATCGAGTTTGAAAAACTATGCGATCGCGTGGTGGGAATTGAACCAGTGATCAGCATCGCCCGTCATTTCCATCGCCAAAAACCGTTGGCCGTCGCCAGCGGTAGCGTCCGTCGTTCGGTTCACACGCAATTGACGTCACTAGGCATCATCGATTGGTTCGACGCCATCGTAACCGCCGAAGACACCGTTCTCCACAAACCCAACCCCGACGTATTTCTCGAAGCCGCTCGTCGCTTGAACATTGATCCAACGCAATGTTGTGTTTTCGAAGACAGTGATCTCGGACTCGAAGCCGCCAAACGCGCCGGAATGAACGCCATCGATATCCGCATTTCAAAGTAGGGCCGGTTCCCACCGGCCGGTTTGTTGGATTGGCCCGTTTGTCGGATTGGCCGGTTTGTTGGATTGGCCGGTGGGAACCGGCCCTACTATTGTTTTGTATAGCTTATTTCCCAGTCCCTAAATCATCCTTGCCGAACCGGCCGCGATATTCTTCTGCTGGATATTTCGTGCGATTTTTTTGCATTTTTGCGGCAAAGGACGAAGCGATATCGATATCCAATTCGTTGGCCATCGCGACGCAATAACACATTACATCACACAACTCTTCCTCGACTTCCTGGCGTTTGCCCATGGTGTCAATGTCGCGAGAAACCGATGGCTCAACCCATTGGAAAATTTCCATTAACTCGGCCGCTTCGACCGACAAAGCCATACTGATGTTTTTCGGAGAATGAAATTGTTGCCAATCGCGTTCGGCAACAAACTGTTGCACGGTCGTCTTGAGACAGGCCAAAGTCGTCGAATCGTCTGTCGCTTCGTTGGACAGTGGGCAAGGGGAGTGGGTCGGAGTTGATGACATGCCGAGATTTCCTGTGAATGACTGAATCATCAGATCATAACACAGTCGTTGGCGGTTACGAATCGGGCAAGACACTCCGACGTTTTCCAACAAGTTTGAATCGAGTTGTCAAAAACCTCTGCGCCTCTGCGCCTCTGCGTGAGTTATTTCAGGTCGGAATGGCCTCACGCAGAGGCGCAGAGCCGCAGAGCCCAGATCCGGCAGGATTGAGTGACAAGGTCTGAGTCAATTGTGCAAAAGGACCCGAGAAACAGATGGCGGCATAAAGGGGTCGGGAGTCTTTTCAAATTTTGGCAAGCACGGTCCGCACTTCAAATCGTTTGCTGTTCTGCAACCGATGATGCTGCTGCTGATTGAAAAGACTCCCGACCCCGTCTTTGTCACGCGCTATTTGCGTTGATTGCTTCCCTGGCGGTCGGCCTTGCGTTGTTTGGATTTTGTTGCCGACTCAAGATAGGCGAACAAATGTGCGACTTCTTCCTTGGTGAATTTGTCCAGTAAATGCGCCGGCATCGCCGAAGTTTTGACTTCGGAAATATCGTCGATCTCATCCTTGGCAATCTCAACTTTCGTACCGTCTTCCTTCAATACAACCAGATCTCCATCGCTGGTGCGCGAGATAATTCCCACCATGGTTTCACCTTCGGTGGTCACAACTTGATGTGCCGAGTACTGATCAGAAACAACTTTGGATGGTTTCAAGATCGATTCCAAAACTTCCCGTGTTGAAAAACGGCGTGCGATCAAAGTCAAATCGGGCCCCATGACCTCTCCTTCGCTGCCATAGCGATGGCATTTGGCACAATTGGCTTTGATGAACACTTGTTTTCCTTGCGAAGGGTTGCCAACGTGGGTTTCTTCGAGAAATCCCAACAGGCTTCCTGTTGACCATTTTCCAATTTTTTCATCCGTCGGAATCAGAATCGGTTTTTCGTCGGGATAGGATTCGCGGAACCATTGGTGCCAGCGGTCCAACGTTTTTTTCCACGATGACGAATCGATTTCGATCGGTTGTTCGGTCCAATGTTGCAGCAAGCGTGCGGCCTCCAGACCGCCGTTTTTGCGAAGTCGATAGCCCGCTTCGAGAATCAAACGGTAGTACTTGGACTCTTGTGGACGTCGATCGACGGTCGCTAGTTTCGAAATGATTTCGGCCGTAGAATCGTCGTCCGCTTCGGACAGACTGGAAACGAGGTAAGGCCAGTTTTTGCCCTCGGGTTTTTGCGCTAATCCAATGGCAATGTCGCTACGTCGCTCTTTTTGCTTTCGCCATGCCGCTCGCAAATACTCCATCCCCGAAGCGTCATCTGCTTGTGACAAAACGGCAATCATCGCCAGTTTCAATTTAATACTGGCTGCGTCAGTTCGTTTGGCAAGTGCTCGATCGATCTCGATGATTTTTTCAATCTGTTTAGTTTCAAAATCCTGGATGCGGTAAAACACAGCGAGCGCGGCAATTTGCCAACGGGCGCCATTTTCGAGAACCGTGTCGAATTCATCGGACTCCAGATGCGCCGACATGTCGCGAATCGCTTGCGAGATATAGTGTGGAAAACTGCTACCAGTGGTGACTCGATCTTTTTGTTTTTCCAGGAAATCAATGATCGCCAACCGGTCACGGCGGCTGAATCTGTCGCTGATCGTTTGCAAATGCATGGCAACCGACAATTGATCCGTAGTCGAATCCGATGCCGATTCAAAATATTCTGCAACACGGCCATCCAATTCAACATCCTTGAGGTGTGCCAACAACCGCGCCAGCTCTCGATTGATACGTCCATTTTTTGACGGAAACTCGTCGGCAACTCGCTTGGTAAAGGCTGGGGTTTTCTCGGAATCAACACCGGCCAAAGCAACCGCCAACTGGTTTACTCGCAGCATCGCCACAAAATCATCGTCACTGACAAAACCTTGGCTCAATTCAGTGTAGCGAACCATGATTTGATAAGCGTTTTTGAGAGTCGGCTCGACTTTGATCAACGCCGTCCCTAGTTGGCAGTACAGTCGAATATCTTCTGTGGTTTCAAATTGATTTCGCCATTGCGCGGTATCAATGGTCTCCAGTAAACGTCGTGCAGCCGTGGCTTGTGACCAATCGTCTGATTTGAGCATCGAGTGAAGGATCTGAGGATCACATTTTAGCCGAAGCCGCAGCATCGTTTCACAAGCGGTGCGACGAACAAATGTGTCGTCATCGCCGATCAGTTTGATCAACGTGGATTTTACCTGGTCACGTGCCGTGCCTGGTGTTTGTGCGTTTGCCAAACTTCCCAACAACTGTGTCGCAGCGCGGCGAACTGTTGAACTCGGATCGCGCGTCCACTGAATCGCTTCGTCGACCGATGGTCTCGGACCATACAACAGCATCACGTTGATGGCACTTTGGCGATACAACGGCTTGTTTGCCGACTCGTTGACGATACCTCGCACCACGTCTTGCCAGCGAGCACCCATTTCTTGTTTCAACAATGCTTTTTGCTGCATCGTCCAAGGGCTCATCGGCTGCGGAGAACGCACGATCTTGGTCACTTCGCCCTTCAAATTGACATACGCATCAGGTACCTGTCCCGTCCAGTGGATTCGATAGATTCCGCCTTCAGTTCCGCGGCCGCCTGTACAAAAGTAAAGTGCTCCGTCGGGGCCCACCGCCAAATCGGTAATGGTCATTCCGTCGGCTTCAAAAAATGTTTCAATTGTCGCTTTGTAAGTCGCACCATCCGGACGAAGCCTCGCGACGGTAATGCGTCCATTGAGCCAGTCGCCGAGAAACAGGGCGTCGTGATAACGGATCGGGAACATCACATGTTGATAACTGACCGCGCCAGTGGGTGAGCCGTTTCCAGTTTTAGCAACCGCCTCGCTGCCATCGATAAAATACTCAGGCCATTTTGCCCAACCTCGCCGCCATCCGATTTCGGCGCCAGCAGTAATATGAAACAGTCGTGTGTCGCGATACCACGGCAAACCCAAATCCGCTTCCATGTCACTGTCGTGGATAAACAGATCGCCGTACTGGTTAAACGCCAAGTCGTAGGCATTGCGAATACCGCCTGCCACAACTTCGACTTTGCTGCCATCGAGTCTCAGGCGTACGACTGTTCCTCCAGGCGCTTTCACTCCCAAAGCGTGTCCGCCCGGATCTTCGTAACGTTTGATCGATTCGCCTTCGTAGGCACCTTGATAGGGACTTGATTTGGCAACGCGTGCTGGCTCAACACCGCTTTGATTTCCAATGACCACGTAAATCATTCCATCGGGCCCCAGACGCAGACCGTGGGGACCGTGCTCGCTGGCCTTGCCAGTAAACTGCAGGACCAATTTGGTGGTCTCGAAAAAACCGTCACGGTTTTTGTCGGATAGTTCGTAGAGTGCGATACCTTGAGGTCCGTCGCCCGTCACAAATAATTTGCCGTTGATTGGCAAAATACCTTGAACGTTTTTGATGGAATCGCAAATCGTCGTCACGCGATTCGCTTTGTTGGCAGATTTTTCTGTAAAGTCGGCTTTGATCAATCCTTTACCTTCGCAAGCGACAATCGTTTCACCAAATTCATTGAAAGCCATTGCGATGTAGGAACCGTGGCTGCCGCCGAGAATTCGCTGGACCCGAAATTCATCTTGGATCTTGTAAGATTCTTTTTTTGATTTCCGCGCCTCGACAATGGCAGGACTCGAATCATTTGTTTGAGGTTTTTGTTTCTTTTCAACCACGCGAGGTCGCAGCGGCTGCGGTTTTGCAGCTGGCTTTTGTGGTGATTCCTGTTTCTCGGAGTCAGAGATAACGATTTTTTTGCCCGACGGTTTCGGTTGTGTCGCGTTCTTTCTTTTAACCTGGCCGCGAGGTTTCAAAATATACGCCAGTTTCCATTTACTATCGTTGTAGACGGACGTGCGCCAGATTGAAATTGATTTGGTACTCGTTTTCCAAGTGTTATCTGTCGCAATCACGCGCCAATCGTCATCGGGTTGCTGAATGACAATCGCCGCGGCAAACCCAGCCGTGTTCCCTTTGGTGTTGGTGATTTTGACAGCAAGCGTATTGGTACCCGCTTTGACGGCGCTACCGACATCAAACGTCTTGATTTCCGTCGACTCGCCAACGGCAACCAATTGGTTGTTCAGGTGAACTTCATATTTGTCGTTTGCCGCGACTTTTAACAGAACCTGACGGGGGCGCTCGATTTTAAATTTCTTCCGGAAATAACAATCACCCTGAGGCACTTCGCCTTGTTGCTGATCCGGATTCCAAATCCATTTTGCTGTTTGCGCAGGCGCGTCGGCAAATGGAAAAAACGAAATCCCCAGCGCGGCAACCAGGAGTCCAATTCGAGTAGGCAAATGTGATGTTTGAATTCGTCTCATGGGATTGTTCCAATATTCAAATCATTCAAAAAAGAAAAGATGGCTAGGAGGGTTTACGGCTTTGTAATTCTCGAATCACGTTGATGACGTCGCTCAAGTCTTTTGGAATTTCCACCTGGTCATTTTCGAAATCCTCGACCCACAACAATCCTTTTTCATAAGCGAATGACAGGGCCGGCAAGATATCGTGAAGTCTGACGGAGACGGTGTTGGATTGCGATTCAACAAAATCTGAAGTCGATGGCGTTTCACGAAACAACGGGTAAACTGCGTCAAACGCCAATTTCATTCGATTTTTTCTAGTAAAACGTGAATCTTCGTTTTTCATATATTCCTCAAGGCTGTGAAGCGTGCGCGACAGTTTCGCGCAGGTACTCGCGACTGAATAAGATCGTCATCTGTCAAATCGGCAATTGTGGTGATTCGGATTCGGCAAAGTTTTACGATTAGCGGAGAAAATATGGCGCGTCCCAAAACTGATAGCAGATTCCACAACGAACTCGACGACACAGCTATCATCGCCACAATTTCGGTTTAAAATGGGCGAGTTAGACACCGCTAGAAAGGTACATTTGTTGTGAAAACTTTGCTGAACCAGGCAGATATCAAAAAGGGGGTTGAGAAACTCGCCCAGGAAATAACCGATCATTACGGAGAACGGCCGCTCACGATTATTGGAGTGATGACTGGCTGTATTATTTTTATGGCCGATGTCATTCGTTTGCTCGAAATGCCGCTGCGCGTCGGGGTTGTACAAACCAGCAGCTATGATGGAGTCGATCGCGGGCGGCTCAAGATCAATTCAGAAATGATGCCTGATATCACGGGACGCGACGTGCTATTGATGGATGATATTTTCGATACGGGGCATACATTGAAAGAAGTCCTGCGTCTGATGGATGAACTAAATCCGACCAGTTTAAAATCTGCGGTGTTGTTGAGCAAAACAGGTCGCCAGGAAGTCGACTGTTCGCCCGATTTTGTCGTTTTCGATATTCCCGATGAATTCGTTGTTGGCTATGGACTCGATTACGAAGATGAGTATCGAAATTTACCCTTCGTCGCCGCATTGGAACCGGCAGATATTCAAAGCGTTGTCAAATGAACCGGGAATGTGCGTCCCAACAACTCTCAATCACATTGTGCTCCGAGAGTTTCTGGCCACAGTTCGATACGTTTTCCTGGTGGGCAAACGATTTTTGTCGTACCGCCACGTCAATGGAATGTTCGCTCCGAGTCATTACCACGCGACCGACGCGAGACAACCCGGCAAATTTCTGTTGGCACGGCGTCGAAGTTCAGCGAATTTTTTCGCGGCCGCAGTCACAATTCAATTGGTTTCGCAGTTCCCGACCGCTGCAACAGGCACTGTCTCCCACGAACCAGCGCGTTGATTGTCTATTGATTAATCAATCCGCCAGAAACGCCATTACGACGCTCAATCTGGCAAAACGTTTGAAAATTCCTGTGGTTCTGCGAGTCAACGAACGCTGGCTCCAGGATGACAAAACGAAACGTAAAGCGGAACAGATTTTTATCGCCGCACAACAAATGAAAAATACAATTCAGGTTGTTTTTTCAGCGGACTCGCTGCGTGGAAATTTTCAAAACATTGACGCTTTGCCGTCGGCGACGGTCGAAGACGGAGTGTTGACGACGGAAGCGGAATTTGATCACGATCGCAATCAACAGGAAATCAGAAAATCTCTGGCTGACGCACATCCAATTTTCCAAGTGGAACATGACCAGCCGCTGGTCGTGCTCGCCTCACATTTCAATCTTGGTTCACCGGCCAAACAGCTGGTTGTCGCCTGGAATCAAGTCAGACGGCGTTTCCCACGCGCACGACTTTGGATCGTCGGCCAAGGACCTGGCGCGCGAGAAATTTGGAATACCATCTGTCACTATGAATTGACGCAAGAAGTGATCATGCCTGGCCAATTCGACCAAATCTTGGATTTGTATCATGCCGCGAATCTGTTCGTTGTTTTCGGAGGTAGTGGGGCGCCATCGAGCCGCTATCTCAAGCTGGCATTGGCATCCGGCACAGCCATCTTGGTCGAAAAAACCATGGCGCATTACGACACTATCGCTGATGCCAGCAATGTCATCGTCTTCGAAAATCGCAGTTCGGTCGATCTGGCAAATCTGATCATTGACGTGTTTCAAAGCGAACTGAGTGCTCCGAAAGTTGACCAAAGCGGTCCGTCGGAGGTTGCTGAAAAACACCATTTTCGACAAACTGTTGAGCAATACGTTTCGATCATGAAAAACCTCGTCGAAAACGCCGGTCGACGCCTTTGAACCCACGACTCCTGTTTGCGATTGATTCTCCGAACGATCTTTGTGAAGGGTATTTCTTTCGCGAAGTTTTGAATTTGTTGCTGCGCCAGGATCTGGACATTCACGTCGTCGTCTTGCAACCCAATCATTTGGGCAAATCAGTCGTTCGTTCGATTTCCGAGGAACTTGGAATCAAAATTCGGTTCGTACCAAAACGTTTCCGAAATGACCTGGGCTGCGCCATCTCACTTCGACGAATCGCAAAACGATTTGGCGCAACATTGATTCACAGCTGGGGGCAAACCACGACTCGGATCGTCGGTCTCGCGTCATGGCACGCGCCCTGGAAGTACGTCGCCAATAAATTCAATCTCCTGCCAAACCAATTTTTGGATCGATTGGCTTTCGAACGGTCAAACAAAATCGTTGTTAATCATCCATCGATTCAATCCATGTTCGTCGACGGTGGCTGTCGCTCCGAGCAAATCTGCGTGTTGAGCATCGGAGCACCCGACGCAAAATTTGATCAAGTTGATAACGCACTGGACGAGCTTCGAGAACGATTCAACCTCACCGAGGATCTGTTTCTGATTGGTGCCAAAGCAGAGTTTGTCCCGCTGAATCGATTGAAAGATCTGTTGTGGGCAACCGATCTGTTGCAGACCATCCGATCCGATTTTCGGTTTTTACTGTTTGGAGACGGGCCACAGATGTGGCGGCTCAAGCGATTTGCAAAACAAAGTCACGCCGATCGGAAAACAATTTTCCTGCCTCCGACGGAAAATGTCTTACCCTGGTTTCGTGAACTCGATTTGTATTGGCATGCGTTTGAACACGATCCCCACCCGTTTGAAATTGCGGCGGCAACGCGCGGTGGCTGCCCGACACTGGGACCGATGCTGTTGGGCGAAACGGGCGCGATTCAAGACGCGATCAACGGACTGCTGTTTGAAGTTGGCCAACGCGATCAGATCGCGCGGATCACTAACGGATTGCTGAATGAGCCAGAAAAATTACAAGCGCTCAAGGCATCCACTCTCCAATCCGCCGAAAGCTCTGCGATTGAGGACACCGTTTCCAATTTGATGGACATCTACCGAGAAGTGATTTAACACTAGACTGCGGCGCATGCTCAAACGCGTTCACAGTTCCAGGAAGGTCATGGGCAAAGCATTTTAGGAATGCCCCAAGAAATCGCCGCAACTATTTTTTGCGATGGCGAATTTTGGCCCGCATCCGACGTTTCTTGCGTCCAATTTTGCGGCGGCCTTTACCAGTTCGTTTCGTTCCCACTCAGTCTGCTCCAGGAAGATGTTTTTAGTTCTCAAATTCGGAACCAACTAGTGTAGCAAATGCCTGTAACCATCGGCAAGGCATCAGCGTAAAAAGGGTAGGGCCGGTTCCCACCGGCCGTTTATTGGATTCACCCGGTGGGAACGGGCCCTACTCGTGGGGGCGATGTATCGTGAGCGGCAAGGTGCTCACAAGATCAGGTTCCCGCCGAGCTGCCGGTAGGAACCGGCCTTGCTTACTACTTACCAATTGCAGTTCTCCAAAAATCTATGGACAGGATAAGATCCGAAAAAACATCCTGTATGTAAATCCTGTCAAAACCGTTTTTGGATCGGCCGGTGGGAACCGGCCCTACTTTCCCGATCGGTATCAATTGCCCTTGTTCATCGCTTCTTGCAGGATCTTAGTGACCGCATCTTTTCCTTTGGCTTTTCTTAGAGCTGTAAAGCCAATGGCATCTTTCGCATTCACGTCGGCACCGTTTTCGAGCAGGAATTTCACCATTTTCACATCCCCGCGAAACGCCGCTTTGTGCAACGGTGTCGAACCATCGGAATCTTTAGGATCAACTTTTGCTCCCGCTTTCAACAAGACCTTTGCTACATCCAATTTGCCTTGCCAAGCCGCTCCGTGAAGTGGTGTGTAGCCGCTCGATGTTTTTGCATTGACATCCAATTTGTTTTCAATCAGCAAATTGACAACTTTCAAATGCCCTTGCCAACTCGCCAAATGTAAAGCCGTCTGGCCACTTTCATCGACCATCGACGTCGAAGCACCTGCGTCAATTAATGCATTAACAACATCGCCATGTCCGTTCCAGCAGGCGGCCAACAACGCGGTTTCGCCATTGTTATCTTTTTTGCCCAGGTCGGGTTTCAGCTTAAGCAGTTGTTTGACAACCGATGTATGTCCATTCATGGACGCCAGGAACAATGGCGTGCGACCTTCGGAGTTAGTATCGTTCAGCTCTTTTTTAATTTCGTCCGAAATCTTGCTGACCGTATTCGACAACCCTTTTTCGCATGCCCACTGCACCAGGTTTCGACCGTCGCCAAACGATTTGGGGATCGTATCCATTTTTTCGATCAGCACATCGACAACCATATAGTTGTCTTGTGCCATGGCGATTTCCAGCGGTGTTTTCTTTTGCTGATTCTTGCTTTCCATTTCCGCTTTATTCGCAACCAGCAATTTCGCCATTTCACCGAACTGCTTTCGCAAACTGTCATTCATTTGACCCATTCTGCCCCACGTTGGATTTCCTCCATGGGCCACATAGTGCATGGGTGTGTTTTTCTGATAATCCAATGCGGAAACTGCAGCACCATTTTCGATCAGCAATTTGAAGAGTTTTGAATTTCTGTGTTGAGCGGCAAAATGCAAATACCCCTGATGGTTTTTCTTGGGTTGGGTTTTCGCGTTCGCACCCTTGCTGATCAACCATTCGACCAAGCTGACATTGTTGTATTGGACCGCCGGGTACAACGCTGTCATTCCGCTCTTGCCAGACTTGTTCAGCAATTTCTCTGGATCCGGAAATTTCTTCCAGACATTTTTGATGTGCGCCAGGTTGTTTGACATCACCGCCCAAGTAAATGCGTTTCGACCCTCATTATCTACGCGATTGATGTCAGCACCTTTTTTGATCAGCAGATCAATCAGATTCATGCGGCTGCGTTGCATTGCGTACATCAGAGCCGTGACTCCGTTTTTATCGGGCGTGTCGACACTGACTCCTTTTTCGATCAACGTTTTGACGATTGCATCACGGCCATATTGAGCCGCCGTCGTCAGGTAAGTTTGGCCGTATTTGGTCTTGGCATTCAGATTTTTTGATTTTTCAATCAACAGCGGAGTGATTTTATTATTGTTGTAGTAGGCGATTGAGTACCAAAGCGGTGAGTAGCCGTTGCGATCCTGAACATCGACACTGGCGCCGGCTTCCAACAGCATTTTGACAACCTCTTGATTATTGCGTTGGGCAGCAATATGCATGGCGGTTTGGCTGTACCGGTTTTTGGCTTCGAGATCTGCTTTGTTGGCCAATAGACACTTCAGGGCTTTCTTTTTGCTGTGATAGACAGCGTGCTGCAGCGGCGTGTAGCGCATGCCGGATCGACTGGCTTTGTTGATGAGGCTCGAATCCTCTTTCAACAATTTAGTGATGGCATCCGCGTCGTCTGCGTTAATGGCGTTAAAAATCTTCTGGGCTTGTGCAGCGGAACTAAAAATCAATCCTGCGGCGATAAAAAGACCAACCCATTTAGCTTTCGTGTGCATCGCATGCCCCAATTTCTATTTTTTAAAACAACTGCAAAATTCAAGTATCTCTGTGTGTGACGAAAATTGCCAGCATTGGTTCCCAAATGCCTCGAAATGAGGGGGTTTTTGAAAGGAATCCTGAGGTTTGAACACAATTTAAACAATTCCCAGAATGTTCGGAAATCTGTGTAAGAAGTGCTAACAGTCGGCAACATTCGACTAGGTTTTAGAACAACTGCAGCTAAAATCAATCTTTGCAATATTCTCGTATCTGGAGTCAAAATTATGCTCAAAAACCTTGGTCTGTCAGCTTTATTGCTGGCAATTTCAGCAGCCCCTCTGGCAGCACAGGAACAGGAAAACGTCGAAGTCGTACAACAGGGCGCCATTGTTGTCCAAGCTCAACAGGAAGGTAAAGACGGCCCGGTCCAGGTATTTTCGATGTCGACCGACGGTACAGGTGGCGACAGTATGATTTTGTCTTCGCCGTTTTCCATGGGCGGATGGAACAGCGATCCGACACAAATGATGTTCAACCCGCAAGTTCGCAAGGAGTTGGAATTGGGTGATGAGCAAGTCGCCAAACTCAAAGATATCTCCAAGAAATTTTCAAAACAGCTTCGCGAGCAGCTCCGATTTGATCCAGGCTCCGGCGGCAGACTGGACGTCGACAGAATCAAAAACATTCGCGAGACGCTCAAAACCATCAATGCTGAGCGTGAAGCAGCCATCGGCGCCGTGCTGCTGCCTCATCAATCAAAACGATTGAAACAAATCTCGACGCAAATGAAAATGCAAAATCGCGGAGCGGCCAATACGCTGACCAGCGATGCCATGGCCAAAGAGTTGAATATCGACGACGAGCAAAAGAAGCGTCTGAAAAAACGCGCCGAAGAACTTAAGAAACAAGTCGAAGAGAAAATCGCCAAAATTAAACAAGAAGCGCAAGAAGAATTGCTCGAAGAGTTGAGCCGCTCGCAACGCGAGAAACTCAAAGAAATGACAGGCGACAAATTCGAATATAAACGCACCAATTGGCGAGATCGCATCAGAAGAGTCCGAAATCGCTCTTCGGAAGAAAAATCAGATCGCGAATAATTCGTCTAAGGACTTTCGCACACTGAAAGTGCGATTGCCTTAAGTGCAACAAACCATCAGGCCAGGTTTTTAATACCTGGCTTTTTTTATTGGCACTGGCAAACGATCGGTCGTGGTGCCATGGGCGTAGGACTGAAAATCACAAGTGCGAAGCGTGATAGGATTTTGCATCAGGAATTGCAACTCCAGTTGAGCCAACGATTTCCCGCAAGTGTGAAGCGTGAGTGAAGGGATCAGATAACCTCGAATCTTACGAGCACGAAGCGCGAGCGAGTGGTTTCTCGCGACTCGTCCCTCTTACCTCGCGCCTCCTCAACTGCCGCTGGTTTCATTCGGATGGCCTGTTTCCCGCAGGTATTCCGAAATTCTCGCTTGCAAATCCAGCAGATGTTGCCATTCATTGAAATTCAATTGGACAACCTTGCCATTTTTTGAAACTTCGATCCGCCGAACCATTTTTCGAATTCGCAAATGGATGTATTCCAAGACTTCTGCCATCTGAGCTGCCTGGCCCGGTGTTAAACGTTGAGGCAGATGCGGTGGGTCTTTTTCCAACAACGACAGCTGATAGTGTGAATCCTCCGCCATTTTTCGAGACATCACATGCGCCAATTCGCTGGAATCTTTGGCGTCCACGCGAAAATCTGTTTTAAATTTGTTCCACCGCGCATCGATCTCGTTGCGTGAACCGTACAAAATCGTACTGCGTCCGATCGTGATCATGTCGCCGTGTCGCAGAATCCGCAACTGAGTATCTTCGCCGTTGACTTTCGTCCCATTGGTACTTTCCAGATCGGTTAACACCAACTCTTGATGGTCGACTTGGATTTTTGCGTGGTACCGGCTGACACGCTCATCGTTCAATTGAATCGAATTGCCTTCTTCGCGGCCGAGAGTCACCGGAAGAGTAATATCAGAAAACACTTGGCCTTTATCGGCACCTTCGAGAACTCGTAATGTAATCGAAGTCATAGAGATTCCGGTGGGCAAAAATATATCTCATTGTTGGGACCGAACGTCCACAAAAGTTACCGACAAGATTTGGGCAAGGAATTCGGTTGGTATATTTTAGCCCAATTTCGATTCATTGCAGAGTATTAGCCCAACAATAAGTGTTATTTTTGCTCAAAAACTAGTAGTTCGTCGGAATTCCGCGAACTTTGCGGCTCAATTCTCACCCCATCAGGGAACTAAAAAACAACAGATTATAGCAGTTAAGAAGGCCTTTATTGTCAGGCACATCCACGGGCGTTTTTCGGAAACCGTTTGATTCTCGATTTTTGTGAGTTTCAGCGGACACTCAACCGTTCGATCGGCAAATCTAGTTTTGAGACACGATCTCATCAGGCCAGCTCATCCGCGTAGCAAGACCTGCCGGAAAAACGTGTCTCTCGAAATTCGAAAGCCTCAAAAATCTGTGAACACCGGAATCGGACTGACAGCCAAATTGCTTTCCAATCGCAAATGTCTGGCACAGGCGAGCGGCGAAAAATCACTTAGAAAACAGCCAATCACAACCATCGATTTATTTCACTGTTGGGAGCAAATCGTCAGCCGTAGTGACCTTTCATCGCACCAACGCAACTTCCGCCGCGTTCACACAATGAGCTTGCGTGGAAAACGGTTCGAGATAAAATTGGTGGTCCTGCTGCACAAGAAAGAACATTACTTTTGCGTCTGTAGCTCAATTGGATAGAGCACTGGTCTTCGGAACCAGGGGTTGTAGGTTCGAGTCCTACCAGGCGTGCTACTTTCTTCACAAACGCGCAAAATCTGCTGCGTTCTCTCGAATCTTCAAGGTCGATCAACGACCAATCATCTTGCAATTCCGTTTGCCAATAAAACTACTTGGCATAGTGGCGCAGAAACATATTGTTTTGAACCCAAAACAATTTGCTGTAGGCCCGTTGCAATTCGGTTCGTTGGTCGGCGGACAGTGCGTCCAATTTCGAAATCTCCAACGTGAATTGGTCATTCACAAACCCGAGCAACGCTGCCAGTTGCACGATCGGAATCGCCAATGACTGATTGCCTTGATGCGGTGTATGAATGCGAGCAATCATGTCCAGCAAAATGGCGAATGTGTCATCCGGTGGAGCCGTGCTGAGCTTCGTAAAATACTCCTCGAGTTTCATTTTGCGAAATTTTGTTTGTTCATGTTCCAGCGTCAATTGTTCGATCGACTCGGGAGCGTGACCATAGAACCCATGATGCTGTTCCAGAAAATGTCTTTTCATTGGAAAAAACTGAAACATCTTTTCATAGACACGATCGACAATCGAACTGAGCAACGGTTTCGTAACTTCGCGATTGCGGTGCAGAATGTCAAAATCTGACGATGATAGCCCGACAACTTCAGCAACGTAGTTGAAACGATAGGCCGGATCGCTCTCCAACGTCGATTCACAAGGTTCGGTAATCGAAGTTGCAACAAATGGCGACGAAGATTCTGTATTGCTTTCCATCCGAATCGCTCCCGACGTTTTTTCAATAATCTCCAATTGAGTATTGGGCATCTTCACAGCAAAGGGTAGGCCAAGTCAATGTCGACAATTGTGCAAGCAGTCGTCACGGGTGAATCTGCGTTGCGATTGTTGCAACCGTTATGATCACCATCGCACGCGCCCGATTATGGTGCGTCAAATCCGCTCGCTGTGCACATTGGCGCGCTTGTCGCAGAATGAGCGAGCGTCGAAATCATAAGCGCGAAACGTTAGTGATGGACCACGTTCCGCAGCACATCGGCGTGGTTGTGGTCCCTCGCTTACGCTTCGGGTTACGATTGCAGGAAGTCGTTAATTCAACTTGCGTTACGACTCCTGATGCAAAATCCTAGTGAGTGAGGGACCGCCTTTCACAGCACATCAGTATGTTTTTCTGGCCCCTCGCTGACGCTTCGCACTTGCGAATTTCCATCACCAACTCGAAACCCAAATGCTTGTTTTGGACCGCTTTTGCAACCACAATGGCAAAAACCAGTCATTGGAGTTTGATCATCATGCGCACCCTGATTTTGTTTGTACTCGCGGCCATTTGGCAGTCCCAAGGCTTTATCGAATTGACTTTGCCCTGCCAGGCCGACGAAAAACCCAATGTTGTGATTGTCATTACCGATGATCAAGGCTACGGCGATTTGAGCTTTCACGGTAACAAAACGTTGCCGACCCGGCATCTCGATCAACTGGCGAAACAATCGTTGCGGATGACGGACTATCATGTCTCACCGACCTGCTCACCGACCCGCGCCGCGCTAATGACAGGCCATTTTTCTAATCGCACGGGTGTTTGGCACACGATCATGGGCCGTTCGATTTTGCGTTCTGATGAAATTACGTTGGGCGAGATTTTTCGCCGCAACGGATACGCGACTGGAATGTTTGGGAAATGGCATCTGGGAGACAATTACCCTTGCCGCCCCGAAGATCGTGGTTTTACCGAAGTCATGCGTCATGGCGGCGGTGGAGTCGGTCAAACTCCCGACTATTGGAACAACGCCTATTTCGATGACACCTATTGGCACAATGGGAAACCGACCAAAACCAAAGGATTTTGTACGGACGTCTGGTTTGAATACGCCACGCGATTTGTTCTCCAGCAAAAAAAAGCGGGCAAACCATTTTTCGCTTATATCTCCACCAACGCTGCGCACGGCCCGATGCACGCGCCGAAAAAATACTCGGACATGTTTAACAATTTGCCGCAGCAACAAGCTAATTTTTTGGGCATGATCGTCAACATCGATGACAACGTCGGTCGATTCCGAAAAATGTTGCAAGAAAACGGGCTCGCCGAAAGTACTATTTTTATTTTCACGACCGACAACGGGACTGCTGCTGGTGCCAAAATCTTTAATGCCAATATGCGCGGCAGAAAAGGAAGTGAATACGAAGGAGGCCATCGCGTTCCGATGTTTATCCATTGGCCCGGTGGAAAACTACGACAGGCCGGCGATATCAATGAACTTTGTGCTCACGTCGATATCGCGCCGACGCTGATCGAATTATGCAAACTGAAACAACCCGCCAACCTTCGATTTGATGGAACAAGCCTCGCTTCGCTATTGAAAAATTCGTCGGACTCTAAAATCGATTGGAAAAAACGGATCCTGGTCACCGATTCGCAGCGTGTCAAAAACCCCATCAAATGGCGCAAAAGTGCCGTGATGCAAGACAAGTACCGTTTGATCAACGGCAAAGAGTTGTATGACCTGCGCTCCGACCCGTCGCAGAAAAAAAACATTGCTGCCGAACATCCCGCGATCGTCACGCGATTGCGCAACCATTACGAACAATGGTGGAAAGACATCGAACCATCGTTTAAACGTGATGTTCATCTCATTGTTGGACACCCGGCGGAAAGCCCTTCGGTACTCACGTCGCATGACCTGGTGGCTCGCGGGTCAACGCCTTGGAACCAGGCACAAATCCGCAACGGCGTAAGCAACGCCAATCTCATTGGCCCTTGGAATATCGAAGTTCACCGAGCGGGAACTTACGAAATTGCACTTCGTCGTTGGCCTCGTGAAGCGGATGCGGCAATCGATGCCGGGCTCCAGGCAGCTCCTGACGTACCAGGAGTCAAAGCGATGCGCAACCGCCCCGGTAAAAAACTCAATATCACGCATGCACAATTGACCATCGGTAATCAAAATTTCAAAAAAGCAGTCACGTCAGGCAGCAAAGAGATTGTTTTTCGGGCTGAACTAAAAAAGGGAAAAACGAAAATGACGGCTGTTTTTATCACCGACGAAAAAGGCAAAAAACACGCTGCCTACTACGCTTACGTCAAACATATCAAATAACGATATCCGCACCCAAATTACGGTTTTCGCTCCAAAAATTTTGCCCTCCAAGACGGCGTAAAAACGCTCTTGAGCGTTTCCCCCAGTTTTTCTAACCTCCGCGAAATTCTTGAACCAAGCCTATCTTGCGCGCTGTTCGGTGCACCCGAGGAGTAAATCATGAACTCAAAAACAACCCTGGTATGGATCGCGATCATTGCCGCGTCGATCATGTCACCTTGTATTGCGAACGCCGAAGAGGCTGGGAATACCGGGGCTGATCTAGCCAACCAGGCGAATGAAGCTGCCAACAATGCATTTGTGACTCTCAAAAAAGCGATCCAGGGTGACAGCTCTGCAATATCAGAAATGGCATCCAGCTACGCGATGCCCGCGCTCATGGCACTGGTGTTTCTGTTTATCGGTTACATGATCGCTTCGTTTCTTGGGAGAATGATTGGTAGCGTCGTTGCCAAACGCGTCGACCAAACGCTGGGCAAATTCTTGAGCCGATTAATCAAAAACATGATGATGGTCATGGTCATTCTCGGCACTCTGGGATTTTTTGGCGTCGATGTGACAAGCTTTGCCGCGATCCTGGCCGCTGCTGGATTTGCCATCGGCATGGCATTGCAAGGAACGCTTTCTAATTTTGCAGCCGGTATCATGCTGCTCATTTTTCGGCCGTTCAAAGTCAACGATTACATCAAAGTCGCTGGCACCGAAGGGACGGTCGAAGAAATCGATTTATTCACAACACGACTCAACTCGGTCGACAACCGCCATTTGATCATTCCCAACAATCAGATTTTTGGAAACCTGTTGGAGAATTTTTCGCACAACGATTTGCGGCGAGTCGATATCACGATTGGCACTGACTATGCCAATAATATTCATCAGGTTCGTATGGTCCTGGAGAGCACGGTTCAAAACATTCCTGGGATGGTCGTCGATCCTGCTCCCCAAGTGTATTTGTCAGAGTTGAGCGCATCGTCGATCGATTGGCAATTGCGCGTCTGGTGCCATAACGCTGATTTTTGGTCGGTCCGCGAACACTTGGTGAGCTTGACCAAAGATGCCTTGGACAATGCGGGAATCAACATTCCTTATCCACAAATGGACATCAATGTGGCCGGAAAATCTTTGGCACAAGCCGCCTAAAACAACGTTTTTTCAACAGATCGTTGCACGCCCGCGATTAAACATCAGGCAGGCCGTGCTACGAATCGATTGGTGCGACAAAATCACGATAGCAACGTCGCCAATTCTTCCTCGTGGAACCCAACAAAGATCTTTTTGCCGACCCTGATCGTTGGCGCGCGAAGATTACCGCTTGGACCAATCATGATTTTGATCAGATCCTCGTCGGTCGGTTTGTCTTTCTTCAAACTGTACTGCACCAATTTTTTCCCTTTGGCCGCCAGAATCTGAGTCGCCTTGCGAGCCATCTCGACCGCCTGATCTGGACCGATTTTGTTTTTGCGAGCATCCACCTGCTCGGAAATTTCAACGCCTACCTGCGCAAAAACCTCTTGCGCTTTGACACAACTTTTTCATCCACCGCGGTGGTAGTACCAATCAATTTTTTTTGCCACGACAATCCCGTCTCGATGAGTCAACGTTTATCGATATTAAAGAACCGAACTTTCAAATAAACTCGTAACCGAACGTTTTGTCAATCTCTGGTCGTAGGGCCGGTTC
This sequence comes from Pirellulaceae bacterium, assembly GCA_028280445.1. GTDB lineage: Bacteria > Planctomycetota > Planctomycetia > Pirellulales > Pirellulaceae > JANQLU01. The sequence continues at coordinate 69,836 of JANQLU010000052.1, forward strand.
CCACCGGCTGTTTCAATCGGATCGGCCGAATGCCCAATTTAAATCCGATACAGTGGTCTCTAATACAAGCACGAAGCACCAGCGAGTGGTTTTGCGCGATCGAACCACTCGCTGGCGCTTCGTGCTCGTAAGATTACAAGAAACAGCTTAAACCATGACTGTTCGTCGGCGGCATCCCCAACACCACGCCAGAACAATCAAGCTCATCAAGACTGCTGAAAAAACAGGTTCAGGAACTGAAGCCGGATGAAATTCGAAACTCACGGTGTTGTAAAAGACGTTGGAGTCGTTAATTCGATTCGAGGGAAACGACAATCCTCCATTCACCCAGCGGCCCGCCGTGATATTGATATCGGAGTGAACAAAACCGGTGACTCCCAAATCATTTCGAATGGCAGCGTCATTCAAATAATTGTGACCGCCAATGATATACGTCGTGCCGCCGGTCAAAGTCACCGGTGCAATTGTCGCATACCGAAATTTTCCGGTCAGTGGGTCCGACGGATCAACGGTAACCGACGCGATTAGGTTGCCAGAAGAATCCCAAATCGCAACGTCATGAGAATCCGTCAATCCATCCGCGCCATCATCGAAAAACCCAAGGCTCACCAACTCGATATCGTGATTGGCGATAAACTCAAAGCCCAATGTCCAGTTCCCGTTGAAGTGACTTCCTTCGCTGTTAACGTCAATGGCAATGTCCGCACGAACCGACAATGGTATCGCCACGATCGTTGAAACCAGAATCAGAATCCGAATTAAATTGAGCATCGTTCCGCCATACGAGTCATAAACAGCGCAATCTCCACTCGAGTGTTTTCAAACTGACATTCACGTCCGGCTTACTTGGTCAATCCGCAACCAAAACACAACTCTTGGGCGCCGTGGTCGAAAGCCGGCAAATGCCAATTTGTAAAACGCTAGTGGAAAAAAATTCCAAGCCATTTCGTTTGTTCGTCCTGGGTGGACGAGAAAATAAGGCTTAATTGCCGGCAAATGGCTGAATCTCGTGCTATCACTTGCCAAAATTCGTAACTTGTACCGGTTAGCGACTTCGGCCGATTGACGAAAAAAAAACGGTTACACAGAATAGCAATCGCCAAACCTGTTTGAACCGAAAAACCGCTAACTGAACGTATCGATGTCGGGCACAATCCACGCATTTGATTTTCTCTCTCAATCGGATTTCAAAACGTCCGCAGTCGTGCCAGTGTTTGGAAACGATCGCTACCTCCGTTCGCTCGTTGTCAAACATCTCGTCGAACAACTGAGCGGCCAATCGTCCGACGAATTTGCGGCAACGACTTTTGATGGCGATCAAACACAGTGGTTCGAGGTTTACGACGAACTCACGACGATTTCACTGTTTGGCGGCGGCAATCGAATTGTGGTCGTCAACGACGCAGACAAATTTGTCAAAAACAACCGCGATCACATCGAAAAATTGCTTTCGACAAAATCGGACAAATCCACTTTGATCGTGTGCATAAAATCCTGGCCAGCCAACACCAAGCTTTACAAGCAAGTTGACAAAAACGGACTTCAAATCGAAGCCGACGCGCCGGTTTCGCGTCGCGGCAAAAGCAAATCTCGTGACGACGGAAAAATTATTGACTGGATTATCAGCCAAGGTGCGGATTGTGATCTGAAATTTTCAAAAAAATCAGCTCGCCAAATGCTTGACCTGATCGGTGATGATTTTGGCCGAATCGAAACCGAATTGGAAAAAATCTCGTTGCTGAAATCCGGCGGCAGTGTTTCCGAGCAGGATGTTGTTGAGATTGTCGGTGGTTGGAAAGCGAAATCGATTTGGGATGCCGTCGATCAAGCGGTCGATGGAAACACCGGCGAAGCGCTGGTTTTGCTGAACCGAATACTGCTTTCAGGCGAACACCCGTTGTCGCTCTATGGCCAGCTATCATGGTCGCTCCGCCGATACGGACAAGCCTACGAGGCATTTGCCAGAGCTCAGCGGCAAGGCGACGCCATTAGTCTTCGTGAAGCGCTCAAGCAGGCAGGATTTCGATCCTGGGGCGGTGAACTTGAAAATGCCGAACGCCGCATGAAATCAATCGGTCGAGAAAAAATCTCACAGATTAGCCGACGGCTTCTCGAAATCGATCTGCAACTCAAAGGCACTCATTCACAACCCGATCGCGCTGGATTTGCCATCGAAATGTTGTTCGCCGATTTGGCAATGCCTGCAACAAAGTGATAGCAGTTGGCCGGTTCCCACCGGCCATACATTTTTTGTCATCTTGGCGCAACGTGATGAATCATTTGACAGGATCAACAGGATGTGTTGGCGCGGCACTGATCCTGTTCATCATGTTCATCCTGTCGAAAAGCAGAACAAAAACAGTTCGAGGATCGGTTCCGACCGGCCATTGTTATTTGATCGGCCGGTAGGAACCGGCCCTACAAATTGTTGTTGCTTGAATTCCGCAAATTTTCTAGCATCTGCCACTCAATTTTGAACATGATTGTGGAGCATCTCGATGCGTCTTTTATGGATATCGTTGTTGGCACTGGCCACCTGCTGTGGATGTAAAGGATTTTCCAAGAAGTCGGAAATCGATCGTTTTCTTTCGCAAACCGATCCCGTGCAAGACGTATCCAACCAATCACTCGCTGGCAATTCGACCACAACTAATAAAAACGCTGACTTGACGACCAAGGTTTCGAATCCCATTCAACCCTCGAGTTCAAAAGCGGAATTTAAACTGAGTTCGGTCGACTCAGTCATCGGCTCGGGGCTTAACGAAATCAAACCTCCGACAACTCGAACACCCAACCCGAAACCAGAATACAAACCACTATATATCGTTCCGAAAAACTCGGAAATCAAAATTGCGGGTAAACCAAACAACGAGTCCAACCCGTTGAGGCCACGACACCCCCGTCCCAAATGGACATTGCGAGAGCTGGTAAAAACGTGGTCAAGTGAATTGGCATCTCGAAACGCTTCGACCAACACCAAACCGTGTCCCATCATCGACTGTGATACCTGCAATCCCGTTAAAAAAAAACCAAACAGATTCGTAGCGGCACCTTACGTTTCTGCTGACAACCTCGATTCATTTGCCGTCAAACATAACACCTCGCTGACTTCCTACAACGCGCCCGCCGCCAATCATCCGTTGGATCATGTCAGCCCTGCGACACCCAATCAGCCGATGGCACCTATGGCAATTCCCGCAAATCCATGCCAAGACGGCTGCAATCGCCATTGCGGATGCCGACAGACTATTCAAACCATCGGATACAACGAGGTCGTCGACGAACATCCTAAAAAACAGGTTTTCAACGATCCGTTAGAAGACTGGGTCAACTCGGAATCGCCCGACGCCAATTGGAACGAACATCTGCAACAAACGTTAGAGACGCTGGCAAACGAAGTCGAGTTTAACAATGAGCAATGCAATCCGTGCAAGCTCCGATTGTTGCGGCTGTTGTCTGACAACATTATCCGTGCCACGGAGCCGATCGAATCGATTTCGCCTGAAACACAAACAGCTTTTATCGCACAAATGTCGGCGATCGAAAAAATGATTGAACTGGCGGAAAAGGACTGGAATCAAACGGACGCAAAAAAAAGATCCGTGTTGATTCGCGATTGCCTCTCCAATTTGCAAACGGCCGTGGCAGCCATGGTGAAACAAACGCCATTGCAAATTCAAAACCCACAACTATGCACTGAAATTCGCGGATTTGGCCAATACAAATCGGTGCAGACAGAGCAGCCGTCCAATTCGAATTTGCTGCTCTACTGCGAAGTCGAAAACCTCAGCCACACTCAAACTGACCGTCAAAAACCAGTCGTCTTTGAAACAAAAATCCAGGGTGAAATTGAAATCGTCGATGGTCGCGGAAAACAAATTAGCCACCATAAATTTCCGATCGTGACGGACTCCAGCCGGCGCCTCCGCCGAGATTATTTTGTTTATTTCCCCATCCGCACGCCACGACAATCAGGCGCCTACAAAATCATTGCTCGCGTTCGTGATCTCAATCGAAAGCGCAATTCGGCCCAGAATCAAATCGCCGAAACTTCGACGGAATTAATCGTTCGCTAGTCGACGCTGCATCTTTCGAAAGCAAATTGTTTGCGCAATCGTCAAACTTTCCTAAACCTAACACCTTATCCCACCCAATCGTTGCCGCCAAAAAAATCCCTTGCAAATCCAATAGCGGATTTTCCGATATTGATCGTAAGTAAAACTGTTTTGATTTTGCGCAATTTGCAGCGACTGGCTGATTCGACATGTCAATTTTGCTTTTGATGGCGATCCCGGTGTTCGTAATTTGGACGCTGGTAGCCTTTCGCAAATTCAACTCCCGCCCGCAAGTCAATTTGCCGCTGGTCATCACTGCGGCACTGATCTCGGGAGTTGTCTTGGGATACGATTTTTACCACCAATCGGTGGTTACCATTGACCGCCTGATCTGGGGCGGCATGCTGGTTTATTTTGGCTACCTGGTCATCAATCAAAAAGTATCAATTCCGCAATTCAATCACATCGACTGCGCTGTGTTTGGATTGATTCTACTGATCACCTTTAGCACATTTAGCCACGACTGGCGTTACAAGGACAACCTGCCGATGGGGCGGCTGTTGTTTTTCAATTTGATGCCGTTGGGATTTTATGTAGTCGCCCGATTTGTCCAATTCACACCAAAAGATCTGCGATACCATTTTTGGACCATGGCGCTACTGGGCGTTTTTCTTTCGTTGCTGGGAACGGCCGAAGTTTTCGAAAAGTATCAATTTGTTTGGCCTCGCTATATCGCCGATTCAGCAGAAATTGAATTTTTGGGACGTGCTCGAGGTCCATTGATCAACCCCATCGCCAACGGGATGTTTATGCTCGCCGGATTGGTTGGCACTCTGTCGCTCTGGCCACGCAACAGCGAAAACTCCACATTGAATGAAAACCTGTCGCAAAAAATTTTGCTGATCGCGTTTGTGTTGATTCTGCTATTTGGGATCTACGCCACCAAAACGCGCAGTGTCTGGCTGGCGGCTGTGATTGTCATTACTCCTTATGTTTGGCGGCAACTGTCGCCGCGTGGACGAGGCGGATTGCTCGTTGGTGGTCTAGTGAGTGCGGCTTTGCTGGTTGGATTGGCGGGCAATACGCTCAACAATTTCAAACGTGACAAACACGTCACAGCTGCGGAAACCGCCGAATCCATTACGCTTCGGCCGATGTTGGCAACCGTTGCCTTGGATATGTTTCGAGACCGGCCCCTCACCGGGTTTGGGTTTGGACAATACACCAAAGCCAAAGGCCCGTATCACCACAAAACCGTCAATGGCGCTTCGCTGCAAAAAGTACTGCCGTACATGCAACACAATTTGTTTCTCTCTTATCTGACCGAACTTGGCTTGCTCGGTCTGCTGACATTGATGGCCATCATCTTGAGTGTCACCTACGCCGCCTATCGCGTGTTGAACCAATCGAAATGCGAAACAACACGTTCGGCCATGTTGGCGGCACTGATGCTATTAGCAGCCTGGATTTGCAACGGCATGTTCCACGACGTTTCGATCATTCCCATGATCGGGTCGCTGATGTTTTTCTGGTTCGGGATTTCGAATGAAAACTACTCGCGGCTACTCACCGGTGCAACCGAATCGTACGGCGAAGTCGACGCATTCCACTCTACCAAAGCTGCCACTGTTTGAAACTGACGACATAAACTCCGAGCAGCAAATTGGTGGTCGCATGCGCCATCACACAAGGCCAGATGTTGTTTCGGCGCACCATCAACCAAGTCACCAAAGAAAACCAGGCGATGGCAGCGAACGCTTCTGAGGGGTGCGTCAACACGGCATAGGCCGGCGCCACCAACAAAACAAACCACTTCAATTGATTGAGCGGGGCTGCCCACCAATCTGCGCGATCGGCATACCTCATTAAAAATCCGCGCAAAAATATTTCTTCGGCCAACGGGATGACCGCCACCATCAAGCCGAATCTTGCCACAAAAAACAGGATCAACAATCCGGAGTTGTCATACCCATCGATAGGATTGAATGCCGCCCTGGACGACAACCAATCTGTCGAAAATCCTAACGACGACAAAATTGTTTGCTCCAGATCTAAATGACACAAACCGATCCAGATCAAAAACCCCAAAACTCCAACCGGCAACCACGCCCAACCGATGCTGAATTCGAATTGCGACAGATAAATCTTCCACCAGAAAATCAACAACGCTCCAACCACCAACACGCGTACGATGGTCAAAATCAGATATTTGATAGGCGATACGTCAGACGATTCGACCGGTTCTCGCCGATCATTTTCGCCAGCCTCGGCATCGTCTGAATATCGAACGATGGTCGTTTGATTCGAAACAGGATGTGTCGCAGCATACGGATTCGTCGAAATCCTGGAATCCAGCACGAGCAGAACCATGTAGACGGCTAACGGCACAACCCAGGGCCAAATCGACGGTTCCGACTGTTTTTCAGCGATATCAGTGTGTTCGTCCATCAAGTCATCATAAACCGAAAAACACTTTTCAATGGAGTGCAGGTTTTGCAAAACCACAACTACCAGCTCAAACTCTATCTGGCCTGTTCCAGTATTCGCTATAATTAGCAGGGCAGGGGACTAATTTTGCCAACTGAGAAACAAAATGATGCGTATTTCGCAAATCAAAATCCAACTATCGGTATTCCTGTTAATCGTGATGGGATTGGCAGTGGTCCAGTCGAGCGGCCAGCGGAATCGCCAACTGGATTACGATAAACTGCGCCGCCAAATGGTCCAGGTCGCTGTGATTGGCGCAGGTGTCAAAGACAAGCGGGTCATCGAATCGATGTTCAAAACACCCCGACACGAATTCATGCCCAAAAACGTTCGGCATCTCGCGCATATTGATGCGGGCGTTCCGATTGGCGAACAACAAACAATCTCGTCGCCTTTCATCGTGGCGTATATGACGGAGTCTCTCGAAACAAAGGCATCGGACCGAGTCTTGGAAATAGGCACAGGCAGCGGATATCAGGCAGCGGTCTTGAGCCCGTTGGTCAAAGAAGTTTATTCGATCGAAATCGTCGAAGAGTTGGGAAAACGCGCCAAGAAAACACTGGATCGTTTGAAATACAAAAACGTGTTTACAAAAATCGGCGATGGTTTCAAAGGTTGGAAAGAAAAAGCGCCGTTTGACAAAATTATCGTCACCTGTTCACCCGAAAAAATTCCTCAACCGCTGGTCGATCAACTTCGAGAAGGCGGCCTCATCGTTGTCCCGGTCGGCCAACGACATCAGCAAACGCTTTACCTGATGCGAAAAAAAGACGGCAAGCTGGTCCGCGAAGCACTTCGCCCAACGTTATTCGTACCCATGACGGGAACCGCAGAAAAAAATCGCAAAGTTAAACCCGACCCCAAAAATCCTAAACTGCTCAATGGCGATTTTGAACAAGAACTGGACAAAAACGGATTCGTCAAAGGCTGGTATTATCAACGCCAACTCAAACATATCGAAGACGAAGTACTGGCCCCCAGTGGTCAATATTATGTGCAGTTTGAAAACACCACCAAAGGCAAACCATCGCATGTCATGCAAGCATTTGCCATCGACGGCCGGCACGTCAAAAAACTCCGGTTTTCATTTTCCGCAAAATGCGACGACGTGAAAAAAGGCTGGGCACCTGATCAGGTTGCCATGGCCAATTTGGAGTTTTTCGATGAACAGCGAAAACGACTTGGCATCGTCCCCATCACCATGAAAGGCACGCGCGCATGGCGTACCTATTCGCGCGATATCCGCGTGCCCAAAGGAACGCGCGAAGCCCTGGTTCGCATTGGAATGTTCGGTGGTACCGGAAAAGCCGCTTTTGATGACGTCGTGATTCGCAAACTCGACACCAAAAAATAAACACATGTTGCAAATAATCAACATCTGTAGCGATCCCCAGCGCCAGAAATATTTCAGTGAAAAGAACTGGAAATACTGGAATTTCTGAACCTTGAGCAAAAACTCAATTTTGTCAACAACCATTTGCAAATGGTTGTATTCCAAGGCATGCTAATTATGCTGAGTAATGGGTATCGGTTGTCGCGCTTGGCTGACAACCTCCTACTCTCGTTTGCAAATGATCTAGATATTCATCGTGGTAAGCACCCGAATCAGGGCGCTGGGAGAAAAACTTCAATCATGAAATTGATTGCACGTACATTGTTGGCAACCTCGGCCACACTTTTTGCAATCGGCATCACATCGACTGCCGAAGCAAATGGTTGGGGTTATGGCTCCGGTTCTTGGGGCAGCGGTGGCTCGTATGGCAGCTACGGAAGCGGTGGTAGCTGGGGATCCAGCCGCGGTTCGCGTGGTTACAGCTACCGATCGTATTACAGTTCGCGCGGATCATCCGGCGGCTACGTCTCCTATGGTTCTTCTGGAGGCTATGGATCGTCCGGCGGTTATTATGCATCGCGCGGTTCCAGTGGTGGTCGGGTTGGACCGATTCGCCAATTCTTCCGCAACGTTCACGCTCGCCATCATTACAGCCGCGGTTCAAGCGGTGGTTATGTTTCGTATGGTTACTACTCGTCCGGTGGTTCATCGGGAGGTTACTATGCGTCGCGCGGTTCCAGTGGTGGAACCTATTACACCAGCTATGGACACTCCAGTGGCGGTCGCTCATCGGCGTATTACCAACCGGTCACCAATTATTCGCCGACGCCGGTCCATCAATCGGGCCCGGTTTATAACAATAGCGGAACGCCGATCTACGGTGGCACGACGATTCATGATGGTTTGATTATTCCCAACAACCCAGCCGTTAATCCAACGCCTGCCGGAGGAACGGAATCACAACAAAAACCTCCGATTCCCGGCGGTGCCGGCTCTGAGAACCAAGGCGGTAACTCGGGCAACAACGATTCGGGAAATAATGATTCAGGAAACAGCGATGGCGGCAATATGAATACGGCGGCCACCGCCAATGGGTACTTGAATGTCAAACTTCCTGTTGACGCGAAAGTTTACGTCAACGGTGTTCTGACCAAAACGCCCGGGGTCAATCGACAATATGTTTCACGCGACTTGATCGCCGGTGAAACCTATCCGTACGAAGTTCGTGCCGAAGTCGAGCGTGATGGAAAAACAGTGACGCAAACCAAATTGGTCAACCTGTACGCTGGTACCAATAAATCAATCGAATTCGATTTTGAACCACAGTCGCAAGTGATTACTTCGGTAACACTGAATGTTCCAGAGGACGCGAAAGTTGTTCTCGGCGGCATTCCCACGACGACCCAAGGTCCATTGCGTTATTATTCGACCAAGGAACTCGCTCAAGGCGAAGTTTGGGACGACTACCAAGTCGAGGTCACGATTAATCGTAACGGGAAAACCGAAAAACAGGTCAAAACGGTGAACATCCAGGCCGGGCAGTCGGTTCGTCTGACTTTCGATTTTGCTCAACCGGCTCCGGTAAAAATTGCGTCCAAACGACCATAAATCGCAATTTTCAGGTGTAATCCCTACGACCTGAAAATCTGAAATTTTAAAGACCCTTTCGTTCGATGAATGAAAGGGTTTTATTTTTGCGCAACTTCGATGCCGCGCAGAAACCGTGAAGTATTCTTTCTCGGTGTTAGTGCCATGAATATTGCATTCAAAATCACAAGCGCGAAACGTGAGTGAGGGACCATGTTTAACTGCACTTTTGTGTGGTTCTGGTCCCTCGCTCACGCTTCGGGTTATGAAGCACACAAATAGCACCTCTCGGTAGATGATCATTGGAACTGTTAAACAAACATGTCCAGGCAAAAAAAAACAGACCGCGCGACGGCAACTCTCGCGGCAACCAACGAAGCAGCAAATTCAAGTTCTCCAGCTTGGTCACCGGTCGTACGCGCCATCGTTAGTTTGCTGATCGTGTTCCATCTCTCGGCAGTTGTCATCGCGCCACTGTCGATGATGATGCCGACGGCAAGTCTCATCGAACCGCTACGCCAAAAATTTGAACCCTATCATCAGCTCACTTATTTGGGTCATGGGTACCAGTTTTTTGCGCCTGATCCTGGCCCAAGCCACTTCGTTCAGTACCGCGGTACTGATTCCGCTGGCAACAACGTCACCGGCCATTTTCCAAACCGGGACAAACACTGGCCGCGACTTCATTACCACCGCTGGTTCATGTTTTCGGAACGCCTGTACGAACTCAACAGTCGTCTGATGTCCGACAAAGATTTTGCCGAAATGATTGCCAACATGAATCGTGATATTGCCACGGCGCTTCGACGTGGTGACAATCGCGCCGCCGATAATTTACAACGTGAACAAAAATCAGCCCGTGAAACGCATCTGCTCGTCAAACAGCAGGCCGAGCTTTTGACCGCGGCACTTAAAAAAGAGATTGAACGTAAATTTAATCTCAGCGATGTTGAAATCACTTGTGTCGAAAGACTGCTACCGGCACCTTTTGAAATTTCCGAAGACAAACGTCGACTCGACGACGAAATCTATTTGCCTGAAGACCGAAAATTAAAACTGCGGTCGCCTGCAAAATCGCCAACCGATGCGGAGGAAATCAAATGAACGCATTTCCTCCGCAACCCGAACCCGCCGGAAGCTATTTTGGTGACCTGCTGAACCGCTGGAACCAATTCTGGTTTACGCCGCGCGATGTTCAACTAGTTAGCATCCTGCGAATTCTGGTCGGCGCCATGGTTTTGTACACCCATATCGTTTGGACAATCGGAATCGATTCCTTTGTCCTCGACAACGGGATGATCCCGTCGCTGTTTGTCAAAACCGAAGCTAATCAATCTGCGTACTTCTGGAGCCATCTGTTTGGCATCGAATCCGCGACGACGCTGTACATCGTTCACGCCATCGCACTAATCATTTTCGCGATGTTTGCCGCAGGACTGTTCACCAGGGTCACGTCGATCCTCAGTTTTTTGTTGATCGTTTCGTACGCCAATCGACTGGCGCCGGCGCAATTTGGCCTGGATCAAATCAATGCCTTTTTGACCATGTACCTTGCCATCGCACCCTCGGGCGCAGCATTTTCAGTGGACGCCTGGATTCGCCGACGGCGCAATCGGAACCCAATCAATGAAAGTGTTCTGGCCAATATCAGTCTTCGGATGATGCAAATTCACATGTGCGTCGTGTATTTGTTCGCTGGCTTGGCGAAACTGCGGGGCGATTCCTGGGTCCTCGGCGACGCGATCTGGGGTGCATTTGCCAGTTATGAATACCAAACACTCGATATGACGTGGACCGCCGAACACGCCTGGCTGATCAATGTGTTGACCATCGGAACGCTCGTCTTTGAAATTGGATATTGCGCGCTGGTCTGGAACCGATTCGCGCGTCCGATCATGCTCGCCAGCGCCATTGCCATGCATCTCGGCATCGGTCTTTGCATGGGAATGATCACATTTGCATCCATCATGATTTTTGGCAATCTCGCATTCTTGTCCGATCAATCTGTCGAAAAACTCACACGAATGCTTCGCTGGAACAAAGCGAAATAAGCAGGGCCGGTTTCCTCCGGCCAATCCAACAAAAACGGCCGGTGGGAACCGACCCTACCGTTGTGATTTTCTACGCCCTTCATCCCCGACTCAGGTCCACAATCTACGCACGAGGTAATTCGAAGCGACCACAACTGCCACCACGACACATCCCACTCGACGACAAAGAATAATTTAACGCCTACGCAATGCCGCGCTGCGCGAGTAAACTGTTCAATTCAACCAGTCAAATTTTATGGGAGATCACTCGTGTCGAAATGTTTGGCAGTCGCAGGTGCGACTGGAGCTGTTGGAACGATCGTTTTGCAATTACTTGAACAACGCGACCTCGGCGTTGATCGATTCAAGCTGCTTGCATCGAAACGTTCGGCAGGCAAACAGATCGAGTTCCGCGGGCAACAACACACAATTGAGCTTCTCGAACCAGCGGCATTTGAGGATGTCGATATCGTCATTGCCAGCACACCTGACGACGTTGCCATCGATATTGTCAAATGGGCCACCGAAAAAAACGCGCTCGTCATTGATGAAAGCGGCGCCCACCGCATGCTGGAACACGTTCCCCTGGTCGTGCCTGAAGTCAATCCCGAAGCGGCCGCCAACCATCAGGGCGTGATTGCCAGTCCCAACTGTTCAACAACACAAATGGTGGTTGCCATGAAACCGCTGCATGACGAAGCAACGATTCGACGCGTCATTGTCAGTACCTATCAGGCAACCAGCGGCGCGGGAGTCGCCGGGCAAGACGAATTGGTTCAATCCAGCCGCGCGCGATTGGACAACCAGTCTTTTGAAAATTCGGCGTTTGCACACAACATCGCTTTCAATTGCATTCCGCAAATCGGATCGGCCAAACATGCCGGTTACACTTCAGAAGAAATGAAAATGGTGTGGGAAACCCAGAAAATTTTCGACGACCCAAACATTCAAGTCTGTCCCACTTGCGTTCGGATTCCGGTCGAAAATTGCCATAGCGAATCGATCCTGGTCGAAACGGAAAAACCGATCTCCGTCGAACGTGCACGAGAGTTGTTTGAAAATGCCGTGGGAATCACCGTCATCGACGAACTCGATGCCCAACAATATCCGATGCCAGACAACTGCAACGAGCGCGACGAAGTCTTCATTGGACGAATTCGCCGCGATCTGTCTTCAGAAAATGGACTGACTTTCTGGTGCGTCAGCGACAATCTCCGCAAAGGGGCTGCAACGAATGCTGTGCAAATTGCGGAATTGGTGCTCGACCAAAACCTGATCGGTTGTAAAGCGTAGCGCAGAAACAACAGGGTAATTCACCCGATGCGATTTTTGAAACTCACCATCGCTTATCACGGTGGCAACTACGCGGGTTGGCAAATCCAACCCAACGGAAACACGGTCCAAGCGGAATTGGAATCGGCCTGGACCCAAGTTACCGGAGAACAAGCGCGAATCGTTGCCAGCGGACGCACCGACGCGGGTGTTCACGCACTGGGCCAGGTATGCAGTTTAACGACGTCTTCATCACTCGATACGCAAACACTTTGCCGCGCACTCAATGCCAAACTTCCAGACGATATTCGCACCTTGAATGTCCAGACGGCGCCAGTCAATTTTCACGCCATCCGTGACTCCATCGCAAAAACCTATCGCTACCAAATTCAAACGGGTGCAACGTTTGATTTGTTTCAACACGACCGGTGTTGGTTTGTTCCGCGATCGCTCGAGATTCTAGAGATGACCGAAGCCGCCGGGCATCTCGTTGGCAAACACGATTTTGCCAGTTTTCAAGCATCAGGTGCCGTCACCAAAACGACCGTTCGCACCATCTATCGCCTCGACATCCGACAGACGAACGAGAGGGAATTCAACAATATCGCGATCACAATTCGCGGAGACGGCTTTCTCTACAACATGGTCAGAAATATCGTCGGCACCCTGGTTGAGATTGGCAAAGGAAAACGGCAACCGTCCTGGGTGCTGTCCATCATGGAAAAAAACGACCGCAATTTTGCCGGGCCAACAGCACCTGCGCATGGACTCTATCTCGTCGATGTCGAATATGAAGCGTTCGATGACAATCGATGATGTGGTTGTGCTACCAGACTGGGATCGGGAGTCAATTGCCGAAACAGCCCTCCGCGTGCGTCCCTTTTGAATCGGCTTTCCATGGAGTAGACTGGACGAAGACTATTTTTATTCGCCGACTGAGGAACGCGTGGCTAGCGCACGAGATTTTATTGGACCGTATCAGATCCTTCGTATGATCAGGAGCGGTAACACGACGACAGTATTCGAAGCAATGCAGACCGGCGGCGGGTCAGATCGGGTTGCCTTGAAAGTTTTGCTGGACCGTTTCAAAAAAGACCGCTCTAAAATTGACGAATTGCGTCACGAGGCCAATGTTGGCAAAAATCTGAAACATCAAAACGTCATTACGATTTTTGAATTCAGTAATCGATACGCGCTGCCGTTTATCTCCATGCAATTGTTTAATGCTCGAAACCTGAAACAAGAGTTGCGCGAAAAACCGGATCGGCTTGGCGCCAATATCGAAGAAATCATCATTCGTTGTGCCGAAGGATTGAGTCATCTGCATTCACAAGGTTGGATTCACTGCGATGTAAAACCAGACAACTTTCTGGTTGACGAACGTGCCAATGTGAAACTGATTGACTTTTCGATCGCCAAAAAAGCGAAAACTGGAATTTCCGCGTTTTTGTCGCGAACCAGAGTTTTGCAGGGGACGCGATCTTATATGGCTCCCGAACAAATCCGACGCAAAGCTGTGACGCCGGCTACCGATATTTACGGCTTGGGATGTGTGATTTTTGAAATGCTGGCTGGCAAACCGCCGTTTACCGGAGTTTCACCAGACGAAGTGCTGAACAAACATCTCCGCGCCCCGCTGCCGAGTATTCAGGCTGCCAACAGAGCGGTCTCCGATAATTTTGCCCACCTGTTAGGACAAATGCTGTCTAAAAATCCGGAAAAACGCCCGAAGTCATTCGACAGCTTTCTGACAGCCTACAAAACAATGAACAACCGTATCTATCGTGCTGGAATGCGGCCAAGCTACTCAGAAGACTGACATTTTTCCCGCACGGCCAAAGTTCATCGCGTGGACATCGTCGCAGGTTTGGCACAAAATAGAAACTTTTGCAGCAAAACAATTTGACGTCGTTGACGAAAATAATATGACCACTGAATACCTGGCATTTGAAAACCACTTGGCCGAACTCGATGCACAAATTCAGCAAATCGAGTCCGCTCAAGATGACTCGGCGGAAACTGCTGAAAACCTGCGCTCGTTGCGTCGCCAGTTGGCCGACCAGACGCATCAGCTCTATGAAAATTTGACACCTTGGCAATCCGTCCAGGTCGCTCGCCACAAAGATCGCCCGCACACGATCGACTACCTGTCCCTGGTCTTTGACGAATTTGTTGAAGTGTTTGGCGACAAACATTTTGGAGACGATCGCGCTATTCGTTGCGGATTCGCCAAACTCGACGACCTCAAAGTGATGGTGATCGGACACCAAAAAGGCCGCACGTTCAAAGACCGCTCGGAAAACTTTTTCGGCTGTGCCCATCCCGAAGGATATCGTAAAGCGATGGCCAAAATGCGAATGGCCGCCAAATACAATTTGCCTGTGATTTGCTTTATCGACACACCCGGTGCCTATCCCGGTATCGGCGCCGAAGAACGTGGACAAGCTCAAGTCATTGCCGAAAACATGTTCGAAATGTCGCGACTTGAAACACCCATTATTTGTATTGTGATCGGTGAAGGAGGAAGCGGTGGTGCACTCGGAATCGGAGTCGGTGACCGGGTCGCCATTCTGCAGCACGCCTACTATTCGGTTATCAGCCCTGAAGGCTGTGCAGGGATTCTTTGGAAAAGTGGAGAACACGCCGAAAAAGCGGCAACGGCATTGAAATTCACTTCAAAACATTTGCTCCAATTCAACGTCGTCGATGACGTCATCGAGGAACCCTTGGGCGGAGCCCATCGTGACCACCATAAAATGTCACTGCAAATCAAAAACTATTTGCTCAAAGAACTTCGCCAACTCAATCGCAAATCGATCGATGAATTGGTCCAAACTCGCTATGATCGCTTCCGTCGCATCGGTGTGTTCGAAGAACGATCGATCGAGGAAACCGCGGCCACTGAAGATGTTCCCACCGAGGCCGACACCACACAAGCGGCCAGCCCCAATGGACAGGTTTAGCAAAACAATTCTCACGTCGCTAATATCTGTGGCACGATGCGGCGCAGTTCTGTAAATCGGGAGTTCACAAAACGTGTGCAACCTTTACAACATCGGACGTCCGTCGACAGATTTGGGCATCGAACTTCAGGCCTTTTACCAGTTGAAGTTTGATTTTCCGGAATTGGTGGTGCCCAAAGCTCAGGCGCCGGGATTGTTGCTCAACGACCAGCAGCGGGAAATCGCCCCCATGCGATTTGGTTTGATTCCGCCAGGTTCAGATCCCGCGAAAGTAAAACGGCCTTACAACAACGCGACGATTGAAAAACTGAGTAGTTGGCCTTGGAAATTATCGGTTGGCCGATCGCGTTGTATCATTCCAATGACGTCCTTTTTGGAGTTCAGCTATTGGGGTGACGAATATCAAGGTCACAAGCTGGAATTTTTTCCCCGCGACGAATCATTGTTACTTGTCGCCGGTATTTACAACCAATCGAACTCTGATGTTTCGATGACCCTGATTACACGCCCTGCCAATTCGCAAATGATGGACTGCGGACACCATCGAATGCCAATGTTTGTCAATCAAAATTCCATGGATCAATGGCTCGATCGCGAAAAACAAACCATTGATGCTTGCCACGAAATTCTGCGTCATTCGGTCGCCGAGCCCGAATTCGACATCGAAGACCACGGCTTGATGCGCGACGGTTGGCAAAAGCGAGTGGATGCGGCAATCGAAAAACGAGATCGACAAATCGATGCAATCGAACAATTCGGACCGCTCGGAATCGACTGCTGAGTGCTTCATGAGTAGGGCCGGTTCCCACCGGCCGTTTTGTCGGATTGGCCGGTGGGAACCGGCCCTACTAGACAATTTTAAAAAACTTAGCCACCACCGGCATTCATAATTTCACGCACTTCGATCTTACCGGCCCCCGCCATTTGAATGGTGCGTTTGGCCAACTCACATGCGGTAGCTAAATCGGGTGCTTCGACAATCGTGTAGCCACCAACGATCTCTTTGGATTCGGCAAACGGTCCGTCCATCACCGTCATATCTGACTGGACCACCGCACCATTTCCGCTCAGCGGACTTCCCGGGTCCAACAACCATCCTTCGTCTTGTCCATTTTGCATCCATTCCATGCATGATTTCATTGCCGCCTCCTGTTCCTCGGGCGTCATTTGAGGACGATTATCACAACCACCGCGTTGCAGGAATATAAATTTGGCCATTCGTTAGCTCCCCGATTGCATTAAATTTTAAAGTGAGTGTACAGATTTTTTGCTTGATCTACAAAAAACTAACGAACGACAGGCGGGGCAGGGGACATCATCCTCGAAAAAATCTTCAAAATTCGGTATGCCACCAACCCATCAGTGATGTTTCGGGAGGGCGAGGCTCCCGCCGAGCCGCAGAGGTCGGGACGGAAAACCTAATCCTGTGAGCGGCAAGGCGCTAGCCGGCGCTCACAGGTCAACTCGTCACGCAGCCTGTTTGTCTTCACTGGCAACCATACTTCGCCGCGGAGCTTTCAACGCAAACGTCTCAGAAAACGTTTTCCCACTCGCCGTATGAAAAATCATCGTGAACTCCAGATCATTTGGCACTTCGTAGTCGTCAGGCACATCAAAAAAACAAGCGGGACTGAAGGCGATCGATGACTCGGGGCTGATGTTCCACGGTGGTTTGTCATCGCCGCCAAAACCCCAATCTCCAAAAATCTTTTTGCCTTGAGCAGTTTTGATGATGCAATCGAACAGCACCACCGAATTCTGACGCGTACTATGATTGACAATCAAAACACCTCCCGTGTCGAGTTGCTGAACAATCAAACGCTTGACATTCGTTTTCGATGGATGTGTTCGACAAATTGCGCGGTAGTCTGACAATTGGTGAAATTCCAAATTGGGTTGCTCTTTTCTCGACTTGATCAACCAGAAATACGCGGTCACGATCAGCGAAATTGAACTCATCACTAATTTGGAATCGATCCAGTCAAACATCGTGTTTTCCAGCTGAACCCTCAGACGCGGATTGATTTTGTTACGCTGCCAAACGTCGATCTGTCGAACGAGTTGGCACCGAAGCTGCGAGCTGTTCTCTGACAAACTCGATATGGACACGGAGATTGTAAAACTCTTCCATATATGAAAGCGGCACGGTGACCGCCATCAGCTCCTGTTCAATACGCTGCAATTTTTCGACGCCGGCCGCACGATCATAAATCAATTCGCGGTCTTTCATCTGTTGTTCGACTTCGTGTAACACACGGTACCAGCGATAAATTTTGGAACGAATCCGCCAACGATAAACTGGTGGTGCCAGTTTCAACAGTGGTATCAACAGCGTACATAGCGGCAACAGAATCAACTTGATACGATCCAGCCAGGCCGCAACTCCAAACGGAAAATAACGATACAGAAACGATGGACCCGACTGAAAATAACGGTCCGCGTGTGTGTTCAACGGGTAATCGGTAAACCGTGGCGTTGGAAACGAACTGGTTTGAACCAACACTCCCCGTTTCGCATGGGTTTGTTCCACGGCTTCTAACAACAGCGGCACCAACGCGTGATGAAAATCTTCGCGAACGACCAGATTAGCAGTTGGCGCGACCAAGTGAATATCACGAGTCGGTACATTGTTTTGAAAATCAACGATTCCCTGAGGCAACACAACCTCGGCCAGGAACCCGTACTTTTGACGATAAGCTGCGCCGCGCTCAAAATGAAAAGCTTTAATCTCTGGATCGTTCAGGAGCTGCTGAATGATTTTCGAATTGGGAGACATCACAAAAAAAGCGGCATCGATTTCAGCGCTCTGCAATTGTTGTGACGCCTCTTTTGGACTCAATGCTAAAAACTTCGTGGACTGGTTTTTATCGTCGACTTCGTTGTCCGCTAACAGTTTTAATGCAATAGCCCGAGTACCACTTCCCGATTGGCCTACCCCAATGCGTTTGCCCTTGAGTTCACGGAGTTGTTCAACCGGATTCTCTGCTCGTTGAAAAACCCAAACGGGTTCCGGGTAAAGACTTGCTAGTGACTCAAGCGGTGTTTCTTTCGGCGCAGTGCCTCCCTGGATCATTGCCAGTGAAATGCCGCTGTTTGGATCCAGCAGCAATTGTTCATTTTCGATCGAGCCAGAAGTGGTTCGAATCTCTAATGTAATTCCTTTTTCGGCAAGAATTTTTTTGTATTCGTTGGCGAAAGCGTAGTAGGCACCGTCTTGGCTACCGGTTGCAATGACTATGTGATCGGGACACCGTGGCCCCAGCAGCCAGGGAGTTGCGGCAAACGCCGCGCCAGTGATCAAGAATACCGGCCACCACCGTGTCAAGATACGCCGCAATCGCGATGTTTTGTGCCCCTCGTTCATTTCTCGTTGGTTCATCGAGAATCTCCACCAAGCCGAATACTGAACCGAAATCTAAAAGACGATTTCGTTTAAAGAAAAAAATATGGCGACTTATAGGCCAGTAACGACGTCTGAGCAATGCCAAAAGCTGCCAGCATTTGACGTGGCAATATGATCTTTCGGCTGCTATCAGATATAGCAAATCTCTGCGGATCAAAACATCGGACTCATCAGCGCAGTAGCAACCACGAGAATAACCAGCATCGCTAGTGATATAAAAGCTGCCCACGGATCAACTTGCCCGCTTGCGTTTCCCAATCCAAATTTCGGACCAAGTCCGTGCCACAGCAACAAACCGATCGGTACGCTAACAAACCCGAACAGCCAAAGCAGCCAAATGGGAGACCCGTGTCGTAACATATCACCGGCATCCGCGATTTGGCCAAACGATCCCGCAGCAATGTAGGCGCCATTAGCGATCAAACAAAATCCAGCAAAAAAACGGGCCAGATAATCACCCGGCAACTTGGCTGCCCAAAAAATTCCCCAAATCACCATTGGCAGAATCACCCCCAACAGCGGTCCCGCCCAAACCACAATCAATGGATGTGGATTGGGAGATACATCGGTTCGCGAAATCGCCAACGGGTGAACGACCACTTTCGTGACCGTGCCGCCGGTCGACCATCCAGCAACGACATGGCCCAGTTCATGAACAGCCATAAACGCCAACCAGCAAAATGGAATGAACGTGGCGATCAAGATCACTTGATGTCGACTGGTCTTCAGACCGTGGCCGCGGTTGTTCTGAGTCTCGTTCACTCGTATTTCCAGTTCGCCGATTATTCGCCATCGTTTTCCTGCGATTCGACCTCGGTATCCATTGCCTCGACAACATGTTCGACCGAAGGACGCGTTAGTTTGTCGAGCTCAAATAACGCGCCCGCACCAGATCCTCGAGGTTTCTCGCGATAGTAAATATACCCGCGTCGCTCAAGTGCAATCAAAAATCGATGGAGACCGTAGATTACCAGGCAAATGGCTACGAGACCGATGATCGACAACGCAACAATTAACAACGTGTTGATGGCATGGCTCCCTGACAGATTCTTAATATCAACTTTCTGCAGACCGAAAAGTATTTTTCGTGCTGACAAACCAACGGTCAAAAATGCAATGTTCACAACACCGCCACATTACCCGTTTTGCAGCGCATCGGACAGACTTTGTAGCTCATTGAGAGTTCTCATTCGCCAAGTGTCCAACTGCCCGACCAGCCGAGTATGCTGATCATTCAACACACGAGTTCCGCGAAGAATTTCCTCCAGTTTTTCCTGCTCGCCCAGCGACGGTGCTGCAAGTTCGACAACAACCATCGATTGTCTGGCATCATCCAACTCTTGATCGCTCTTTTTCCAATCGACCTCAATGATCTCGCGATCGATCTGTTCTAGCTGGCAGATTAATTCCTGCAGCATTTGGTTGTCAGGATAGCGGTTCGAAATTTCTTTGAGATCTCGCAACAGATTGGTGCGCGCTGGTGTGTGAGCACATCCGAGCCTGGCAGCTCGCACCTCCATCGGACAATAGTCGGCGCGTTGAAATCCGTGCTCCACTGCAGAATTTTGTCTTGGCCGCAAACCGTCTGGCTCGCGGAGTACCTGTTCATGCTCCATTTCGCAGGCCACATTTTTTAACGCGCGAATTTTTTCGATGGTTGCGTCTAGAAATTCTTTGAACTCTGACAAGTATTCGCTCTCGCTAGTTTAAAACTGGATCGCAACAATCTTTCCAGCCACCCGTGAGCGGCGAGGCGCTAGCCGCCGGTTCGTTAGGGATTCGTACCGGCGGCTAGCGCCTTGCCGCTCACAGGATCAGGCTCTTCACCCCAATCTCTGCGGCTCGGCGGGAGCCTCGCCCTCCCGAACAACTTGAAAACACAATAACACATCGAATCAACATGCTTTTTGAACTCACTTTGAACGAATGTCGTCTCGACTTCCCAATACACCATCCTCACCTGCTGATATCACAAACACGTTTTCGCGTTGCGTGATCAATTGATATCGATTTCCCCAAGGATCGAACGGGACAACATTGTAGTCGAGATAAGGCCCTCGCCAAATCGACGCTTCAATTTTTTTTGGTTTGACAATGAGTTCGGTGAGGTCCGTCGGATACCGGCCCACATTTGAATTGAATCTCCGACACTCATCAGCCAACAGTTGAGCTTCGGTTTTTGCGTTTCGGGATGGCGAACTCGTCGCATATGGAAATGACAACATTTCGAGGTAGGACGGTAAAGCCACCGGTATCAACGAAAACATTACAGCGTTAGCTGTCACCGCGAATAGAATCAAAAGGCCGTTGCGTCTGGTCAAATGTAACATTCTGTTCAAACGTTGGCATAGCTTGTGAAGATTCAACGAGCGGCAACTCAATTATAGACAGTCCTCTGAACAAATTGTTGGTAATCATGACTTGATAATCAAAATAGAACATTTCCATCGCCAATGAAATTTTTCTTTATTGGATTTTCAAATTAAATTATCAGTACAATGGAAAAATCCAGCGCCCAATATTCTTTAAAAAAATTTCGAAATCCAGGAATAGAGACATGCCGTTCAAATCACTCAATGTTTGTTTCATGTTGTGTTTCCTGTGTTGCGGTATCGACGCTCAAGAAAAAAAAGTATCGCAACTGATCGACGATTTGAACGATGCCAGTTTTTCAGTTCGACAAGCTGCCGCTGAAGGTTTATCGCAGGGCGACGAAACGGTTGTCACGCCACTGTTACAAGCCATCGTCAGCAAAACACAAGCGCGCGAAACACGTCGACGCTGCGCACAAATTCTGTTGAAATTGGCGTCCAGAAAAGATCAAAAAATCGACGCTGCACTCAAACAGCAACTGCCAAAATACCAAGCTGAAAAATTTCAACACGCCTCACTTGAACTCAAACAAT
This sequence comes from Pirellulaceae bacterium, assembly GCA_028280445.1. Classification (GTDB taxonomy): domain Bacteria; phylum Planctomycetota; class Planctomycetia; order Pirellulales; family Pirellulaceae; genus JANQLU01. The sequence goes on from JANQLU010000052.1 coordinate 91,872, forward strand.
TGCGATTCAAAATCCTGGGTGAAGTCAATATCAGCGAAAAACAAGCGATCGGACTACTGCGCGAACACGGTTGCAGCATTACGCCCAGTCGACGAGTCAAAGGCATCACCATCGATGCGAAAAATTTCAAAGGCACTAAACAGGACTTCAAAAATATCGTCGCGATTAAACAACCGATCCGACTCAAAATTAACATCAGAAAACGGCACGAATTGTTTGATATTCTACCCAAGTGTAATTTGGCGGCGATTCAATTACGCGACGGGTATTCGCAAGTTGTCAAAAATGATCAACTCAAACACCAAGTCAGCGCTGCCATGCAGCAGATTTGCCGCTGTCAAAATCTCACAGAACTGTCTCTCGATTTTGCGGTGATTGACGCCAGGGCTCTGAATGGAATTGAAAAACTCACCAACCTTGTTCAAATCACGCTGCCGCGAACAGCAACCGATGAAACCCTGAGTCGATTGGCAAAACATAAAAAACTGAGTCACATTAATTTCATCAATTGCCAAAACATCAGCGGGGCTGGCTTCAAAGATTTTGCGGAAAACAAATTGATCAAGTCTCTCGATTTCCATTCAACGGGACTCAAAACTGAAAATCTCAAGTATCTGAACAAATTTCCCAACCTGAGTAGACTTACTTTGCACCAAAACTGCTACAACGAAGATGTCCAGATCATCAGTAAACTGCCAGCATTGAAACAACTCGACCTCGACAACACATTAGTCACCAACGAGGTCGTCGATTCTTTGGCCAAGATGAAAAATCTTCGATATCTCGATATCGGAGAATCACCTTTGACAAATCAAATCATCAAAAAAATCAATGCGTTGGAAACACTCGAAAGATTTCGCTTCAGACGAACCTTTATTACCGAACAGGGATCGAAAGAGCTTCGCTTCGACAACGAATACAATTCGCAAACATTTTTCGTGCCCGACAGCGCTCGACAACTCAAACTGGTTCACGAGTTGGTCGACCGGGGCGTCCCAATCAAGCCAAATTTAGAAGCTGGAATTGTCGATCTATATTTTCAAGGGAAAAACAAGATTGATCTTTCGAAACTCGAACAGCTCAAAGTAAAAAATGTTTATTTAAACAAAATTCCGACCCCGGAAAATTTGCTCGACATCTTGAAACTCAACGATACGGCCCGCATCTGTGTCATCAACCCTGACATTCCTAATGAGATCGTTGACAAATTGAGAAACCGATTCGAAAAATTCACCGACGCGAGAGCGCGCTAGGTTAGGCAGTGTTGATTAAATTGGAAAGCTATGAATTTGATCTGAGCGGCAAGGCACTAGCCGCCGGTGAACCCTCAAATACCGGCAACTAACGCCTCGCCGCTCAGGCGTTTTGCGAAACCCCAACACCTCTGGCTCCAAAAAAAGTGTTGGCCGGCGGACTGGTGAGAAAGTCGCTGCCGACCAACAGATCAAAGCACTCTGGACATTACCGCATTCGAATGACGAACCAGTCATCACCCGCTTGGTAACTGTAATCGTGGTAGTAGTAACCTGGCCATGTCGGTGCAATAAACAGATCTTTACCGCTCGAACCGTAAACCGACTCAGTAAAACCTTCCCATGGACCCGGGTTCATCACATCGTCACCGCCACCGCCAATGATGAAATCGATTCCCGTTTCACCGTAAACGTAATCTTTTCTGTCTCCCCCAAACATGAAATCGTTACCGGGACCTCCATACATTTTGTCCCAACCGTCGCCGCCGATCATGAGATCATTTCCAGTATCATTCATGTTGGTGGTGTCACCGTACATCTCGTCCGACCCACCATTGCCAAACATATCATCATCTCCGTCGCCGCCGATCATGGTGTCCGAATATGGGCTGCCGATCATGTAATCATCTTCATCCCCGCCATCCATGATCAAATCATCCGTAGCGGCAGTTCCGTTCATGTAATCGTCGCCGTCATCCCCAAACATTCCGACGGTATTCGAACCGGCATAAATGCGGTCGTCGTGGTCTCCGCCATACATCACGAACCCATTTTTCAACGTGTCTTTGCCATCATTGCCTTGAGCATAATACGCGCCCTCAACCATATCGTCGCCATCATTTGCAATCACCGCGACCAACACGTCATCATCGGCCAGCGTTGGATCAACATAAATATCGTCGATGGAATTCCCGCCTTCGATCAGCAAGATAAGTCCATTGCCAATCCACCGATCAAAATGGTCGGCATCGACGAGTATGCCATTGCGATATTCCCGGATAAAGAAATCGACTTCGTTTCCGTTTTTAAGAATGTCCAACTCGGTTCGATCCAGGTCATCGTTGACGTCCAGCGTCATCATTTTGTCAAACGTTTGATCGTCCGGACTGTTGTCCCAATCCCATTCAGCGTGCAACGAAGTAGTCGCCAACGCGCCGATCAATGTCATCGCAATACAAAACATGGTTTTCAATTTGGTCATTTTTTTCTCCTGATAGAAAGTGGTTTGTTGATACGGAGAACACTGACCGACCTCACAACACCTCCACGAAAATTCGCTCAAAAAACGAAAAATAAGCCGTTGGTGTAACATCATTGCAATTTCGACGCTTTACACCATTTTTGCAAAAAATGGAAAACATCATGGAGCATCGAATTCATAAATTTCTTTGGATCATACGAGCACGAAACGCCAGCGAATGGTTTTGCGCAATCAAACCACTCGCTGGCGCTTCGTGCTCGTATCAGCCGCAATTGCGATATTTTTCAATCGCGCCGACAATGCGAACTGTAAAGAGAAAATGAACGTACAAATAAAAGGTCAAAAAAACGGCGGAACCGAACATTTTAGCTCAACGTCTTATGTTTGGCTCAACTGCGCGATCTGAGTTCTCCCTGAATCTATCTAAAGAGGTTCTCATGAGTTTGATGCATCGAAAACACCGTCCAAATTTTGCCAACATCGTTCCTGCCCTGTTGATTGTCACCGCGCTATCGATTGTCGGTTGTCGACCTGCGTCAGTATCCAAAGTGGATGAAGTTGAAAAATCGTCGAACGTCGAGCAGGCGAATCAGACGAAGCAAATTGAATCTACTCCATCGGAATCAACCGGTGGCCCAACCAAAATAGAAACCGCTGACCAGTACCTCGCAGCTTTGGCAAACCGCAAGTTTAAATGGCGTTCGAAAATTATTGACCTTTCGGATGCTGAAATGGAAAAGCTCGTTCGCCGATTGCGTGCAAAATATCCGTTTGAATCTCTTCGTAAACGCTTGAGTTATGAGGATCAAGTTGGTCGCACACAAAACAAGGAAACGAGGACTCCGTCATACGATCTAAGATCTCGCGCTTTGAAAACTTTGCATTCCGAACATGTAAAACTTTTTGTTTCAACGCCTGGGTTTGGTCTCACACGAACTCCAGCTCCCTCGCCGCGCTATTTAGAGCCTTTCGATATTGAGCCGGACGATATTCACTTGTTCACGTTTCGACCTGGACCTTATTCGAATGATCCCGATCTACTCAAGCCGCTTCACAACACTTTTCTTCAGAGTTTTACTCCAACATTTCAAATCGGTGCGTACGTCAAGAGTATCGATCAAGTTGCTGGATTTCGTCCTCACAAGACGACGACAAAATTGAACATCGTTCGAACTCCATCCCAGCTTTGGTATTCAGGCGCCAGCAATCAATTTAAAGAGCTGACCGACCAACAGAAAAAACAGTCGCCGGTTTGGAAGTTCAAACATTTGCAACTGGTCAGCCTGCTCAAACACGACGAGCCGCGAGTCTATCTTTCGGAACAACTTCCGAACATGGAAGATCTTTCAAGTGAAAATGCTCCTAACCGAGCCTTGAATCAATTTGAAACCGAGGCGCTCAAAAAATTGCAAGCCGGGAAAAATCACGTTTTCAAAAAAATCGATGATCAAATCTTGATGCTCGGTGCCATCCGCGCGCAAGACTCTTGTCTCCAGTGCCATTCTGTCAAAAAAGATGATCTGCTCGGCGCGTTTTCGTATGACATCCGCGTTTTGCCAAGTGACGAAAAATCATCCAAGCGTTTCGACGACGATACTTAATTCACGACACGGTCGGGGGCGTCTGGTCTGCAGTTCATCACTCGACATGGTTTGTGATGTTGCTGAAAACAAACGCCAAGCCACGATTTCTGTTGACTCTGTTTTAGAACGTCGGTAGTTTTTACATTGATGGAAATACATGTCGACAGTCCATCATCGCAACATAACTTTTTCCCAAAAAATCGAGAGTGCTGAGATGAGAATTGCTGCCAACAGTTTTGTCATTGCGTTCCTAATCCTGACCGTCGGTTCATCTGCTACCGCTCAATCGAGACCGGGAGTTGATATTCCGTATTACCGTGCCGTTCAATTGAGTACCGCCCTCTCGAACGAAGTGGATTCAGTTATTTTTTTGGGTGATGGTTCGATTCGTCACCGGTTATCCACTCACAACATGTCGTCCAATCCAACGCGACTCATGTCAAATACGAATGTTCGCAAGGAACTGGAACTCGATGATCGTCAGATTCAACGGATTCAGGAAATCCAGAAAAATTTTAGCCAACAACTCAACGATGGAATGAAACAAGCGCGTACAGGCAAATCGTTTGATTCAAAAAAATGGAATAAAACGCTGCAACAAATCATTAAAGAACGCAAAACAGCAATGGGTGCCGTGTTGCTGCCCCATCAAAGCAAACGCTTGAAGCAGATTGCGTTGCAAATGGAAATGCGAAACAAAGGCGATGTGAACGCGTTGGTCGGTAAACAAATGGCAGACGAACTGGAAATCGACGAAGACCAGAAAAAACATCTTCGCAAACGTTCGGCGGAACTCAAAAAGGAATTGGAACAGGAAATCGTCAAACTCAAACAAAAGTATCGCGAAAAACTGTTCCGCGAATTACGCCCTTCGCAAAGAAATAAACTCAAACAAATGATCGGCGATAAATTCGAAAACGGTAAATAATCGCCTGCGCAAAAAACAAACGCCCGGTTCATTGTGAGCGGCAAGGCAGGAGACTCGCACTCCGTGGCGACGCTAGCCAAACCCGACTGCAATGATTGGTATTGGTCGCAAATCCTCGAACGAGTACGATCAATTGGACAACGCTCAACGAATCATTCGCGAGGAATATCTTTGATCAAACTGCTCGGCTGCGCAAGTTTTATCGTGCTCATCGTGCTTGCTGGATGCAACAAACCGGCCTCTCATGAAACAACCAACGTCGATCGAGATCACGATGTCTCGGTTTCCAACAAAGCACCACTGTCTGCTTATTACCTCGAAGACGACGTGAATTACTTCCCACACGGACCGGAATTTGCTCTCCAACGTGAAGCGGAAGCGTTGCGGGCTGCCAGAGAAAGACGAGAAAGACGAACGATTGGAAGATTATTCTTCAGTTGGCTCAAGGGTTGGTTTGGTTTCTTCTACTAATTGTCATCACATCGATCGGATCCTCGGTCGATTCAACTTGCCATTTCATTCTTCACTTGCGTCGGCCGTTGCTCCTTCATCCACTTTACCGTTTCTGATTTTCACAACGTGATAGAAAACTCGGAACAACACTGAAACAACAACGGTCAGCAAAAACGACACTGCTGCAGTAATTGTCAGATTGATCACGAGCATGGTTTTGTTGTCAATGATCGTTGGCAGCAAGACTCGTCTGTCATCGAGATCGTAAAATTGAAAGTCGGCAATATTTGAATCTTTGACGACAGTATTCGTTAACCGATATTTTGCGCCGACCTCTGGAATTTCGTGCTGCAATTCGTTGCCGATATAAATCGAACGTGTTCGATCTCCATCGCGAATTACGGCATTGTATTCAAAAAAAATTCCTCCTATGTCATCTCCGTCCTCGGTCACTCCGCTCCAGGTTCCAGCCTCAGTTTTCGAGATGGATTCAATCTCCCAAACACCGTCTCGATAGATAGCATCCGTCGAAAATCCCACTCCCAGCATCACCGCAAATATCACGGTAAAGCACAAAAGCTGTCGAATTGTAAATCTCGCAAGCATTCGAATCCGATTACCCAACAGACAACATCAATCCCGCGATAATTTTTAATTACCATATCCATTGCGCAGACAGGTAAAATAAAGCAAACCAAATCAGGATAAAATGGTCAACAGGATGAATGATTGCGATTTGTCAAATTCACAGCGACTCGCCCCTCGAGCCTTGCCCCTAAAACCTCTTTTGCTGGTTGGAATCGTATTCGTCTCGGCAACCATCGCAACAGGGCAGGATCAAACAGGCAATTCCAAATCGGAAAAAACGGTGCCGCCAAGTGTTCGTCGAAAAACCGCTAAGCTCGCGCAGCGTTTTCGTCGTGCGAGTAACGATTGGAAGCAACGTGAGCAAATTGCCGACGAAGCGATTCAGCAAGGCAAACCGTTTGTCGAAAAGATTCTTTCGGTCGTCAAATATGACAAAACCAAATTGCTAAAATCCTACGGCGTCAGTTTTAGCAAACAGATCGACAGAGCCAAGCGGATTACGGCGAAAGGTGTCGTTGCGTCAAGCGAAAAACTTAAAAAAACGCGCCGTCAACTGATACAACTGGCAACGATCGAAACGAAATTGCTAACGTTTCTCGATCCCCCTTTGAAACTAGGGATGGATGAAAAGCAAAACGAGGATGCTGAAACGAAACCCGAAGCGAAATTGAAATCAACTTCGAAAACGGAATTCGAAAAATTCCTGCAGACCGAAGAAGAGGGTGCTATAAAAAAATGGCTGGTCAGCCAGGGATACGGCAGGCTGACGCCAGACGAGAGCGCGGTCATCGCGGCAATCAACCAATTGAGAACGGAAGCGGGACTGAACAAATTGGAGATCGACTACAAACTCTGTTTTGCGGCCCGCGATCATTCCAATGACATGTCAAAAAAGCAATTTTTTTCACACCAATCACCGGTGCGCGGAAAAAAGACTTTGGGTCATCGGGCTTATCGCGTTGGAACGGTTGCTTTTGCCGAAAACATCGTTCTCTGTAAAAAGGGGGAATCACCCGTACTGATGTGGCTCAACAGCAAACCGCACAAAAGAAACATGTTGGGCAAAGGGTTCAACACTATCGGCGTCGGGCGTGTCGGCAATTACTATACCGCCATGTTCGGTCGAAAACGCACATCAAAACCCAAGAACTCCAAACAAAATAAAAACCAGTAACCAACACTACAGCAATCGTGTTTTTGACAGGATTTACAGGATCAACAGGATGTATGAAGTCTTATCCTGTAAATCCTGTTCATCCTGTCAAAAACCATTACACAGAAATGCAGCCGTTACACAGAAGAGCAACAACTCTCCCCCTCAAACCTCGCCCCTCGCTCCTCCTTTCATTTCTCCTTCGCTATTTGTTGCAGAACAACGTGTTCCACTCGAATGTTCTTGGGTTTGACGCCATACTTGGTTGCGATTTTTTTGTTCATGCTGGGGATTTCGACTTCACGATTTTTGACAAAAAATTTGTCGTCGTACCAGGCCACACCAAACCGAACCGTTTTGTCTTTGACCATGATCATTTGTAAATCGTACAACGCGCTTTTGTTCGGAACATTTCGCAAGTGCTTTGCCGATTGACGCATCATCGCCAAAAATTTTGGCAATTTCTTTTGATCATCGAATTTGATCTCTACACGTGTAATGGCAACTCGGGTCACTTTTTGTCCACGATTGATTTCCTCGCCCGGCATCGCATTTTTCCAACCGCGGTTGTAAGTCAAATGTTCTTGTTGCTCGACAGTTTCATTTTCTTTGCCCGGTTTTTCTTGCGCGACGGTAAACGATGGGCAAACGAGAATCATGGTTGTGACGATAAAAAACAGACGTTGCATAACGGCACTCCTGCGACTGGACAATGCTGACCTGATCGATGATCGGGCGAACCACTGATCGAACATTTTTAGTTTACCGGTTTGAAAATTGAATGCCAACAAAATCAGGCTTGTTCCCATCGGCCGTTTTTAGATTGGCCGGTGGGAACCGGCCCTACTTGCGGGGGCGAGGCTAGCGCCTTGCCGCTCACAGGAAAACATCCTGTTCATCCTGTAAATCCTGTCAAAACCGTTTTTGGATCGGCCGGTGGGAACCGGCCCTACTTATATTGATTCAACCATTGCCGGGCTTGATCGCGACATTGACTCTTCCGATGCATCCATAAATCGGTGTGCGGATGAATCACTTTGCCTTCGGGAATTTGGAATATCTCGGAGACCGGAACAGGTAGAAAAGTGAATTTTGCAAGATTCTGATGTTCTTTCAGAAAATCATTGGCGCTGCCACACACCAAAACCGGGCGCCCATTTAAACGAGCCAATCGCTTCAACGCTGACTGGCGATCGCTGTCGGCGTATCCCCATTTTCGATGGCCATCGAAATGATCGTGTGCGATGAAACCTTTCCAAAACGACGCGATCTCATCATCTGCCAAGCCGATGTAACTGACGGCAATGGCTCCGCGCGAAAACCCGCAGATAAAAACACGATTCTGATCGCCACCAAATTGTTCGCAGATGCGGGGCAGGTTAGTTTTACAATAGTCGATCGTCGCCTGTTTATCGCCCCACCACCGAAGTGCATTTTTTTGTCCGCCTTTTTCGATATACGGCATCGAGACCCAGATAAACCCTTTGCCACCCGTCAAACCGTACCCCAAATTGGCATCTTTCACCTCGCCCGTCGAACCGCTTTGAGGAAATTTGTTACCCGTATATTCAACGACGACGGGATACCGGCCGCCCGGTTTCCAATCCACCGGCAAGTACAACGCGTGATAGACATCAGTACCGCGATATTCAGGAGCCGTTTGTCGAACACGCCGTCCCGCCGCCGGTGTATGTTCGGTCATCTCCGGCGTCACCAGATCAGCATTTTCGTTAACAGAATTTTCCGTTTCGGGTGCCGTTTTTTCATGCGGATATTCGTAACATCCTGTTGAAAAAACAAACAGTACAACAGAAAAGCAGAAGACAATTCGCGTATCAAACGCCATTTTTAATCACCATCGCGGCATAGAAGACATCGCGCATATTTTATCAACAAACAGTTGAACGCATCTATCGTCTTGGAAAACTCAATTGCTCTTTTTTGGACAGGATGAACAGGATTTACAGGATGTTTTTCGTCGTTGCCATCCTGTAAATCCTGTTCATCCTGTCTAAATCACGGTCAGTGCCTTGATGGCAATGAATGTTGCGTGAAGGTATCACACTTAACCCTTTGAGTTTTGCTTCCCCATGTTGTTAATTGTTGATTAACTTTTTTGGTAATAGAAAAATCTGCTTCGTTAAACCAGGTGCTACGAATAACAACGTCGAGCTGCCCCTTGACCATAACTTGGAAGTTCCCAAAATCATTGGTACACCTATGATCAGCACCTTTGAATTTCTCACATCGAGCAAATCCCATGAAGCGTTTCTACTTCCTTTCATTCATTTTTGTAATTACGCTGCTTGCTTCAAACACATCTGCTGATTTGATTTCGAGCGAATCGTTTGATTATTCATCAGGAATTGAAATCAAAACGCTTGGGGGCGGCGTCGGATGGTCCCAAGACTGGAATGGAGATTCGGAACCGCGAGTCGCGGACAGCGGATTAACATATTTCGACACGGCTGGCAATGAATTGATCGTCAGTGGGAATGCTGCCCGCGGAAGTGTATCAGATGGAAAAAAAGTTGAACGGGATCTCAGTGTGGTTGCAACAACCGTTTGGACCAGCGTGCTGATCAATGGCAAAAACGGTTCTGGCGTTGCCAATTTCTCATTCGACCAAAAATTGTTTATTGGCCAAGGACACGGTGACATTGCCGGGACGACGTGGACGATGTACGACCAAGATGGTCTGGTTAGAAATAGCAATCAGGCGGTCGATTCAGATACAGTTCTTTTGGTGTCATTAATTGAGTTTTCCTCAGGAGATGAGCGAGCATGGTTTTGGATCAATCCATCGCTTGACGCGGAACCTTCAAAAAGTTCTTCGATCAATGGTGCTTTGGGAGACTCGGTCAAAGAATTCGAAATCAGCAAAGCGCAAGTTTGGGTTGGCGGAAGCGATGCGATCGTGGATGAAATCAGAATCGGTACTACTTTTGCAGACGTAACTCCATTTATCGCGATACCCGAACCATCCTGTTTCGCTTTAGCCATGTTCGGCATATTGGGATTGATCGCACGTTCGCGAAACAAAAATCGTTAACCTCTGTCTTCCTTTTTTCACATGATCAACGAGATCTATATCCTGTTTAAATAACAGCACGGCGAACTCTACTCAGAAGCAAAAACAAGAAACTACTTTTTCTTGATAATTTCGATGCCTTTTTGATCGCTATCCATTCGTCGTCTCCTTTCCCGAAACCGTGGGGCAGAATTCGATACATTTTTGTTACTTCTCCACCTTTGGTATCGAATCGACAATAAATCGTCTCATCGTTGTATACATAGGCCACGTAATTCGCATCCCTCACTGACAGCAAGACTTTCGGCAAAGAGTATTTGGTGGCAATGGCGGATACATCTTTGGCGCGCATTCCAATGAACAAAAAATCCCGTTTGGAGGGCAGATAAACAGGATCAACAAGATACATCCTGCAAAATCCTGTTCATCCTGTCTAAATCACTGTTTCGAACACAGGGCAGGGCACTCTTACAGGGCAGGGCACTCTTCTCTCGAACCTCGCTGCCAAAAACCTCTCAGAGAGATGGAGCAGAAGCGGAACTCGGCGTCTGGATTCTCGTCCAACAATTGGATTGTTAATTATCAGGTCAACGCGACGCTATTTCTTTGAAAACGCGCCCAATGGAGGTTGTATCCATGTTCCTAAACTCTATGGTTTTGCTCTGTAGTTTTTTCATATGTAGCGATCTTCAAGATCATCCGAAAGCTGACAACACCATCGAACGGCCTGCGTTGTCGGTCGAAGTTGTCCAGGTAAGCGATCGAAGCCGTTTTAACTACAAAATCCAATTTTCGTCGTCATCGAAGCATGTGCAAACACTTCGAATCCGCAACGGAGTCGCAGTTGCCTTCAAAGATCTACGGTTTGTTGACCTCAACGCCGACGGGTATAAAGACATGATGATCCTTGGTGGTACTGATAAGGCTGGAAACAAGTGGTACAAAACGTGGATCTATAATCCAAAGATGAAGCAGTATGTCTGGATCGGTAAAGCAATAGAATAAAATCAGTACACATGATTGAGTCCGGCGCAGCGGGTGGCACACTCAGCCACTCCTTCAACAAAACACTGTAGAAGGGATCAAGGCAAACAACCTGGAAATTACCAACCCGTACTCTCATAACCTTTGAAAATGGGGCAACCCACAGCATCAACAAGATGCATCCTGTAAATCCTGTTCATCCTGTCAGAAAACGAATCACAATTCGCGGTTGGGTGCCACTGGCCCCAGCCAGTGATTGCGTTTTCTTTGGCATAAAGACTTAGCTCACGCTCAACTCAAAAACGTTGCAATCCAAGCAACTCAGTTTCCATTGCCTACATATTCGTTTGAAAACTGCCTCTTGCTGCTTCCGTTTTTGACTGGACATACATGGTCAACAAAATATGGGGTTTCAAATCATTGGTATCGAATTCAGGTTTTGCCAAGAATTGAATCACAACAAACGTACAAAGACACTGGCTGGGGCCAGTGGCACCCAAAATCAAACTCAAGTGTTTGACAGTGCCACCTCAGCCGACCCAGTTTTGTTCAATTCTTCACCAGTAATCTTCATTTCTTTGTGACCATTTCCAAGATACAATACTGAACGAATCGCTCGAAAATGTTTACGTCAATTTCACACCCTTGCTATGTTTTCATTTTCCCGACTAATACTCGTTCTAGTCATTGCACATTTGGTGATGGTGTGTGCCGAAAAGCAAGCAAACGCACAGGACATTGATGAGGCGGGAATTCGTGAATTAGTAAAGAAGTTGGGAGACGATTCATTCCGTGTTCGTGCGGCGGCGCAGGCCAAGTTAATTGATATTGGCCCACCTGCCGAGTCTGCTCTTGAAGCCGTATCTAATTCCCAAAACCTGGAAACCAGATATCGTGCCAGAAAGATCCTCCAGGTGCTCAGGGCCACGCGAAGTGAATGGGATCGCAAAAACTTTCTCGACGGCAAAGTTGATCAGATTAGCTCGAATAACAAAAGTTGGCAACGATTTAAGAAGATGGTTGGCAATTCGCGCGAGGCTCGACAACTATTCCTGGAAATGCAGAATCATGGACGTGAGCTCCTCAATGCTGCGGAGACAGACAAAAAGCAATGCGAGCTGATGCTCGGTACTTTGTTTGAAAAAGACTACCGTATTCGAATCCAGGGCGGGAGCAAATTGCCCAAGGGCCAGGTTGCCGCGATGGTATTTGCAGGCAGCCAACCGGGTTACTCATCCTTTCTAAGCCGGTGTTCAAGTATTGCGGCATTTAACCATAAATCGTTGGGCAAAAACAAAGCGTTTCGGAAATTACTGGGCAAGTGGCTGAGCAACCTTTGTGAGTCACATGCAAATACCGAAGATTTTTATCCGCTGCTTTCAATGGCCCGAAAGTATGAATTGACCGAGGGCGCCAAACTTGCCAGAAAAATAATCGAAGCCAACTTGGACTCCGGCTACAAAGGGCATGCTTTCGTCACGATTGGTGCAGTGGGGTTGAAGAAAGATCTTGAGTTCCTTCAAAAGCACATCAATGACGAAACGGTAGTTAACTCGCGTACCAAGAACGACGTGAAATATGAATGCAGGCTCGGAGATGTTGTCTTGGCGATGTGCCTGGTTTTGACCGACCAAAAATGTTCCGACTATGGCTTCGCGTGGAAAATTGACGGCAAGCAAAGTTGGTGGGACTACACCGCATACGGGTTTAACAAGCCCGAACACCGACAAGCCGCACGTCTAAAATGGCAACGATGGAAACAAAAAGCAAAATGAAAATCGTTGTTATGTGGTGTTGAATATATGTGAGCGGCAAGGCGCTAGCCGCCGGTAAACTCTCGAATACCGAGCGGCAAGGCGCAACGGGTGCCACTGGCTATGCCAGTGCAGTTGCACAGCAAGTTTTGAAATCTACTTCTTGCTGCTTCAGTTTTCGCCAGAATATGCATGACAATAAAATATGAGATTTCAAAATCGTTGGTATCAATTTCAGAAATTGACAAGTGTTGAATCGCTACAATGGCACAAACACTGGCAAAGCCAGTGGCACCCAAAAACAGAATTCAAGTGTTTGACAGTGCCACCCCAGCCGCTAGCCGCTCATATTTTTCAACAATGCCTAACCCATGTCAGATTTGCGACATCAATGGCGTATTTGCGTCACTCAAGAACTCTTGGAAGATCTTCACGTCAATTGAGTTATACTTTGTTGCCCGAAGTGGCAGGGGAGACCTGCCGATGCGCGCCGGTTGGTTACTACATACTTTGAAAAATGAAAATTCTCGATCGCAAAAACATGAAACATTTGCTCGCGCTCGCGATTGTATTATCCTTCGCGATGCCTTCCGCCGGACAGAAATTACTGGTGTCCATCGATAGCGCACCGAATCAGATGGAATTGAGCCGAGACGGTCGTTATTTTGCCGTGGTCGCTAACACGAGTCGGCCTTCCAGGGAAGACGTGTTAAAGATCTGGGACACGAGCACTGGTCGAGAAATTCGTCTCGATGAAAAAGTCCGCGAATCAAGAACAGTTTTTTTTGCGTTTTCACCGGGCGAGAATCTGGCAGTCGTGTGCTACAGTCCAAAGGTGTTCAAGGGCGTGATCGATGTAGCCAGTCTTCCGGAATGGAAGAAAATCCGATCACAAAAAGTCGAAGAATTAAAGGGTAGGCTCAATGCAATAACTTTCGGTCCAAAAGGAAAGTGGTTCGCACGACTGATGAGCCATCGAAAAATAGCACTTGTTGAAACTGCGACAGGAAAGACCATTCGCGCTGGCGAACTCGAAATCGACAAACGATTCGGTTTCGGCACTAAGCATTTATACGTTAGCCCTGATGGCAAGTATTTGGCAACATATACTTACAACAATGGCACAGAAGTGTGGGATGCAACCACTTTGAAGCGGGTTGTCCAGTTTCCAGCTCTCCTGAATCGAAACTCTGACGGTACGATCAAATCTAACGGGCAGGGTTTCTCTGACATGGCCTTTGTACCAGGCAAACCGATGGTGTTGATTCGAGACCATCGCGGGTTGCAACTATGTAATTTTGACAGCAAAGAGCCTGTTAAAGTTTTCAAGGTTTCAGCGCAAAGAATTGGCGGCTTTTTGGAAAACGGGCGCGTTTGTGTTATTGGCGACGCGTTCATTGATCTGAAGACACACAAAAAAACAACGATATTGCCAAGGATTCCGGGCAAGAATGGCAGTAAACATAAAGCGCAGAGAACATGCGTCAGTACGGACGGTAGCACGTTAGCCGCGTTGTACGATTGGAACCATTTTTACATCTTCGATGCAAAGAAACTTCTCTCGAAATGGCGAGAAAAGCAGAAAGCGAAGCCGAAGAAACCGGTAGCAAAGTCCGGCTCAAAAAAAGCAAAGCAGAAGTCGAAAGCAAAGTCTGCGAAGTTTGCGAAATCAGGCAGCAACAAAGTGGACGGCAAGACGATGGCTCAGTGGTTTTTGCAATTGCAGTCTGGCGAGTCGAAGAAGCGTCGAGAAGCCGCCGAGGCATTGGCTAAGTTTGGGAAAAGACCGGTGCCGCGCCTGATCAAGCTACTCGGGCACGAAGACGTCGCCCGCCGTCGCCGAGCCGCGCAGGCCTTGGGCGTCATCGGTCCGCCAGCGAGCGATGCCATCCACAGTCTTATGAAAGCTCTCGGTGATGCTGACGACCGCGTCAAGAAATATGCACAACAAGCATTGTTGAAAATCAAAAAATCCAAATGATCCATGGCGAGCGGGTCACAGGTTGTAGGTTGTAGCGAGTAGATGAGGAGCATTGTCTTCTTAGCCTGACGGCTATCAGGACCTTCGCTACTAATTTATTTGGACAGGATCAACATGACGAGCAAGGTACATCCTGTAAAATCCTGTTCATCCTGTCTAAAAATCACGAATCAAACGTCGGCAAAACTACTTGCAGAACCCCCGCCATCACGCAATACTCTGACCAAAGACAAATTCAAACAGGGCAGGGAACTCCATGGTTGAAGTTGTAGGTCTTAAGGGAGTAGATAAGGAGCATTGTCTTCCTAGCCTGATGGCTATCAGGGACCTTCGTTACTAATTTGTTTGGACAGGATCAACATGACGGGCAAGATACATCCTGTAAAATCCTGTTCATCCTGTCTAAAAATCACGATTCAAAACGTCAGCAGGCAGTAAATGAACCGTATTGCAATCGTTCTTTTCGCAAGCATTTTGGTTGGGTGTTCCGGTATGCCTGAGCTGGAATCAGAAAAAATTGGATCTCAAACCAAAGTCGAGAAGGGTGGTTCAGGCAAGAACGCGAAACGTGACAAAGCCCAAAATTACTTTGTTGCGCTGAGCAAGGTCCAATCAGCTGAAGAAGAAAAGAAACTATTGTCTGAGTTTGGCCAGTGGCTGTCCAAGGGTGGATTCAAGATTCGAGTCGAGGAGACTAATGGTATATACAATCTTTCTTGTCCATACTTTCCTCCCGTCACACCTTGGATCGAGCATAAGTTTTACGACATTCAAAATCTAAAGTTGATCCCCCAACTTGAGAATGATGATAACAATTAGATTAGATGCAACCGGTGCCACTGGGTAGTGGTGATTAAAAGTGAGCGGCAAGGCACTAGCCGCCGGTAAACCCTCAAATACCGGTGGTTAGTGCCTTGCCACTCAGCTCAAATTCACAGCTTTCCGATTTAATCAACGCTGCCTGGTGACACTCAAAATCAAACTCAAGTGTTTGCGTCTGCGTCCAGGTTGATTAGCAAAGTCACTCTGATTTATTTTTCAAAATTCTCTGTAAATTCAAAACAACCTAACCAGTCATCAGCCCCTTTTTTTCTTGACAGGATAAACAGGACGGGCAAGATACATCCTGTAAAATCCTGTTCATCCTGTCTAAAAATCACGAATCAAACGTCAGTAGGCAGCACTTGCAGAACCCATCACGCAATACTCTGACCGATCAAAAATTTCAGGAGGGCCGCCTCAGCCGTTAAGCGTCGTTTTATTCCGCTTGTGCCCAACTCAGCAATCAGTTTTCGCCAGCCCTTTTTTCAAAATGCTTCGTGATTTGCAGATCTTTGTTTTTACAGCTCAGCACAATTTGTTTTAGTGTCGTGTCGCTTACACTACTCGGCAGGACTGCGGTTTTCAAATTTTTCATTTTACAAATGAAATCGAAAGCTCGTGGCGAATCTGAAAAAGAATATTCGCAAAAAAAGATGTGTTCAAGATTCTGAAGATTTGAAAGACAATTCATGTCATTCGGCAATCTTTCGTTATGAATCTCCAAAGACGTGAGATTGTCGAGGCCCGAAATTTCCGTAACGCAATCGGAAGTTAACGGGTCAGCATCCCCAATTACCAGGTGTTTTAGATTTGGCAAGTTTGCCAATGCTTCGAAGTCGGCCTTTTTGCCAGCGCATGTTACTGACCGAAGTTCCGGAAAGTCGTTGAGCAATTCGAAACCTTTTTCATGCCAAATAACTACCTCTACGACATTTGCAAAGTAATTATCGCCTACAAAATATCTTACCCATGCTGGACCCGGCGGTGCACAATCGGAGATTTCATGTTCAAACGTGAATTGCCATCCATTTTTTTCGAATGTCCGAACTGCGAGTCTTTGCTTTCTGTTAAATGAATAAAAACTTGCCAAAACGAAACTAGCAAGAATTGTCATTACCAATAGAGTCTTTAGATCGACGCGAAACCAACGGCTCTGTTTTAAAAATAAATGGGGCATCGTTCGGTTCAATACATTGGCAATTTGAAAAGAAATGATCATACCACGTTGAAACGAATCTAGTTCAATCCATTGGTTCGAAAATCTTGGGCAGCCGGCCTCGGCCGGTCCGGGCCAAACAACCCAACTAGTCATTAGTCCCTTTTTTTGGACAGGATTAATAGGATCAGCATGATCAACAAGATACATCCTGTAAAATCCTGTTCATCCTGTCTAAAAATCACGATTCAAAACGTCAGCAGACAGTACTTGCAGAACCCCTCCCACCACGCAATACTCTGACCAAAGACAATATCACGCAGGGGCAGGGCACTCTTCTCTCGAACCTCGCCCCTAAAACCTCATCAACAAATGTCCAAGAAGAAAAAAACAACTCGACGGAAAGCCAAGCCGACTTATTTGCGTGAGGTCGAGATCAAATTCAAGAAAAAGCGGGTCAGTTCCAAATCGCCAACCGCTCGTGCGTTGACCAGTCCTGATTTAGTGGTGGAATTATTTCGCGACTTGCAGAACGAGGGCAAGGAAAAACTGATTGTGATCAGTTTGGATGCCAAGCTGAAGATCATCGCCTTCGAAGTCGTCAGCATCGGCTCTCCCAAAGCGATCTACGCCCAACCCGGCGAATGCACTCGGACTCCTGTAATGGTCGCCGCAACCGGAATGATTCTGGTTCACAATCATCCATCGGGTGACCCCGAGCCAAGTGAGCCTGATAAGGACTTTACTTGGCATTTGACCATTGTATGTGAAGCACTTGGGATTCCGCTTCACGATCACGTTATCATTGGCGACGATGATTTCTACAGTTTTGCGAATGATGGTCTGATTGAAAAATATCAAGATGCGGCTCAGGAAAAAGTTGTTAGCGTATGACCGGAGTGAATAGAGTTACTTGTTTCTTAAGTTTTTTTGGGGCCAGTTGGGGTGCCACTGGCTTTGCCAGTGATTGCGTTTTCCTTGGAATAGATCACATTCAACATATGCCGTAGTTGCAGTGGATTGTCACCCTTACACTGGCTATGCCATTGCTTGAGCAACAACTCAATTTCCATCGTTTACAAATTCGAAACCTGAATTCAATCTCAATCAAACAGCTCGAATGGCAAGCTCGTAATTGTTGGCAAATCCTTATCAATCTCACCAAGTTCATAAAATCTGGCACTCGACCATTTCCAGTCAGTTGTTTTTAGACACAGATCCTTTTTTACGGGATTCATGTGAATGTATGTGATCGATGCTTCGACAGCAGTCGATTCATAAAGATTACGATCGTACCCACCACCTTCTTGCCAAAATCGAAAACAGTATTTTCCGGGCCGTTCTTTCACTGTTAGTTTTTCAAGCAGTGGTGAATTGTTGTCGACCAACATTTGCTTGACGTATTTGGAAAACGGCTGCTTCAAAGATGCTAAAAACTGCCCAATATTTGGCAACTTCTGATTTGGATAAACCAGTAAATGCACATGATTCGACATGAAAACAAAAGCGTGCAAATTGAAATCGAATTTAGTACAAGCTAAATCAATTTGTCGACACAGTTCGTATCGCCAAGTGTCGTTTGTCAGCAAGTGCATTCGGCGATAGCAGGAAAAAGTCAATTCATGAAAATGACCATGCTCATGAAATCGCCTGAGCTTTTTGCGATGTGGCATGTTGGATGGGAATGAAAGGCAGGGGAGTGAATTTCGAAATGAAAAGGGGAGTGGTTCAAATCATTTGAGTGGAATTCAGAATTTTGACAAGTGTTGAATCACAACAATGGCATAAGACACTGGCAAAGCCAGTGGCACCCAAACAATTCCATGTGTTTGACAGTGCCACCCCAGCCGCCCAAAGCGATAAAAATCCGAACTATCTCGCTTAACCAACAAAGATCGACAGGCCCAAAAGCAAAATTGCCTCCGATTGTTATGCCTACTCTTACGACACTTAACATTGACTCTGCAGAAAAATTACCGAAATCTTCAAATCCAAGATGCAGAATTGATAGAACTAAAGTTTACTGAGTGACCTGTAGATTAAAAACACCGTGCGATGCGCAACTTAATTTTCGTTTTTTTGCTTTTGCTCGCTATTGGATGCACGTCGAATTTTGCTCCGGACGAGCGGACGAAACTCGACAACAAAGGTAACGACCCTCCAAAAGAGTTTGTCGAATGTAATCTCCCCGTTTTTCTTGGTATGAGATTTGTAAACAGTGGTAAGCTAATGCTGGAAGAAAAGTGGGTGGGAGAAGACTATGGACCTCGCAAAAAATACGAAGCTGGAAACTATTGGGACTTCGTTCCAGCAAACAATTATTCCCAAAGAAACATACTTGAGTTTTACTTAGAGACGTTATCTTTTGAAAAATACCCAAAAAGAATTGTAATAGATATAGATGGCGAAGTTGTGCAAGAAAGCTCTGGTGACAAAATTTCTAGCAATGAAATTTCGGTCCGGGTAAGCCATGATGGAGAGCATATCTCGGTGGAAATGCTCATGGACAACAAGACAGTAAGGATTACAAAACTGTATCATCAAAAAACCGACACACCTAGCGATTGGAAACAATGGGATCTTGAATGGCGACGTTAATTCCCAGAATCGCTTCGCGTGCCACTGGCTCAGCCAGTGCATTGACACAATCACTTTCGAAAACTACCTCTTGCTGCTTAGTTTTCTCTACATACATGGCAGCAAGATTTGGGATTCAAAACCTTTGATAACAAATTCAGGTTTTTGCCACGAGCTAAATCGCAACAAAGACACTGGCAAAGCCAGTGGCACCCAAAATCAAACTCAAGCACATGACAGTGCCACCCCAGCCATCAATCAAAAAACCACTTTAGCCCAACGTAAACAAACGCCCCAACCATCCCTATTGCAGTAAAAACGGAACGGCCGCCGAAGGGCCTACCGGGGGGACCGACCTCAAAGCCAAATATGAAAGCGACAATCATCGCAGCCAGCAGAACACCAAGCAACAACGAAACCAAACCAAAGAATTTTTTGATTAAACGCAAATTCTGTGCTGCACTTAAAAGGAATCAATCGACCCGATAACTAGTTATTAACGTGTGCAGGCTGGAAGTTTATCCCGCGTCTGCAGATCGTATAACCTACCAGAGAATCGGCTATTTTTCCAATTTTCCAGCCATTTTCGGTGATTTGCGTATCACGGTGAATGAAAAAGCAAATCGCCACTGGCTACGAGTGGAATGTTGGTCAAGGTATTTTTTGCGTGTCATTCTTTCCCCGTGGTAGCGAAAGTCGAAAGCAAAAAAATCTGCTATGTTTTTGTAGTTTGCTTTGTTGCTGGAGTACGTGCCCAACCGAAGCAGCGATCAAAACGCAAACGCAATCAATAGCTACAACCGACTGGTGGCACTGGCTTCGCCAGTGCAAAACAACGGCTGTTACTTCGCTTTCAAATTAGGCGATGTCTCTGTTTGCTCAAGTGACAAATCAACGTAAATATTATTTTTGCTGCGAGACACGCTGATCGATTTGATTACACCTTCGACAATCAGCGTCTTTTTGTTTTTGAATTTCTTGGCCGCCGCAACCAATTCATCATCGCCCGAATAAGTGAGTCTGTTGTGATACAGTCCAGAACGTGATCCGTATCGCTGGACCATGGTGTATCCACGCGATGGAATCGTTACCACAAAGTATTCAATAGTTGCTTTGTACTTGGGTTGGGATTCGTTGAATCGATGTGATGGATTGACGGCATGCGAAATCGATTTGATTCGAGCTTTGTGCACAATCGAATGCCCAACATAACGTTGGACAAATTCGTTGACTTCTTTGGTTTCAATCGCGTCCCAATTCTTGTTTTTGCGTGGCTGTAAATGATCGGGCAACGACTTGAGAATTGGTAAAGCCGATGCAAGTGTTTTGTCGGTCCGATGGTAGCCGGCGGCTTCCGCTTTTTCGACATGGCGACGTAGCTCTCGAAGTTCCTTTTGAGCCGCCGCCAATTTTGCTTTGAGAGCCTTGATTTCGTCAGTCTTGGATTCTTGGACAGGCGACACGACCATGAGAATCAGCAGTAGAATGTTCATGTTGATTTGATGGGATTTGAGAATGATTTTCGTCGTGATTTGTCAGTGAGACCTGGACTGATTTTAGGATGAGAATCTAAGGCTTCGCAATATTGGGGAAGCAAATCTAGCAGCGGGTGAGCTACACCACCCGCCCCACTCTTCACGCGAGTAGCGAACCAGCTAAGCGGGGCGTTCTGTCCAGGTGGAGAAACGCAAGGCGGTAATTTTTTTGAAGCCTAGGTGTTTGGGTAGTTGGTTGGTTTGTTGCGCTACCGGTGTCAGTGTGTTGGTAGGTTGGTTGTGGGAGGTTCAAAGAAAATTACAAAGCCGCGTTTACTACCTTGACAGGTTGCTCCCGCGTGCGGATAAAACTCTCGCGAAGATGGGGCAGGCGTGTTTAAAAACAAAGGCCGCGTACGATACCAAAGCACAGTTGGTATGCAAAACCCGCTTTCAATTTATAGACTTGGTTTACTTCAAGTCATCGGGGTGTTCGCCGAGTTTGAACAATACGCCGTATTTGCTTTGTGATAAGATCTTGTTGAGTTGGATTCGTTTTCCAAAAACAAGTTGAGCAGCTGCTCCAACTACAGCTCCAAGTCCGCTCGCAATAAAACTCGTGTTGACGTCACTCCCCGCAAACAGTGATACCGATAAAAACACGAATGCAGGCGTAATCGTGGAGGTTAATACTTTAAAATCGCCTTCGTTTTTGACAGCCTCTAGTTGTAGTTTTAACTGACGTAGGGCAGGTCGAATGCTGTCGTTAATAATTCTGTCAACGTCTTTTTCGATTGTGTCGTTGTTGTCGTCTGACCTCACCAAATCATCAACGGCATTCCAAAGAACAACTAGTTCATTTTGAAACCTTGTCCTTAGTTTGACGACCTGCTCCACAGAGTATTTTTCCATGTTTGGAAAACGCTCTTCAATCATCACTTTTGTAACCCTTGCAGAAACCAATGAATTTGTTTTGTCTATTTCCGACTCCACTTTGAAAAGATTGGATACAAATTGGGTCGCAGCAAAAAAAGACTCATCAAAAGTTAATAGAACCGCATGCTTATCAGCCAAAACTTGAATACAAATCAAGATGTAAAGCAAAAAACAAAATGCTTCGTCTATGTCAATTGTGTCTTGCTTGTCTACTAATTCATATATTTGATCTAGAATGTCTGGAGGTGCTTTTGCTTCGAAAATATAGATGATGGACAGAATTATCGAGTCCAATGACGCAGGACAGGCAGTTTGATGCGTATACAACAATTCAATTGCAGTTTCCATGCGTTCGCGTGCTGATTTTCTTAAACGCCTTTGCTTTGCAGAAGAATACCTGTTTTGTTTTTCACGGTCTCGTTTTAAGCGTTCACGGTTTGCATTGAGGCTATAGGTGAAACGCTCAAAAGTCTCATCCATAATTTTATTGAATTCGATCTGATTTTTTGGTCCCACAAAGAAATTATCCGTTAATGGAATGACGAATCCTTTGTTGACTGCAGTTTGCAACTGAGGTGCAAAATCAGTTACAAATTCTTCATAATCTTCGAAATCGTGACGGGGAAGTGTTGGTAAAGTATTTAATCGAAAAGACTCCGCCGATTCCAAAAGCGTCGCATCTGTTTCCTTCATGCTGCCAAGTTCTTGAATAATGTCTTCCTTCGATTTGCCTTTGGCCAGCTGCTCTTTGTAAAATTGAAATTTGAATTCTTTGAACGCGTGGTAGCTGTACGCGGATTTGAATGTCGGGACCCATCCTGGGTTTAAACCTGAAAACACATAAGTCTTCTCAGAGAAAAAGATTGAGTGCTTTAAGCACCGTACAAAATCGGGTCCGGTGTCAGGGCACAAAAGCGTATTTCGCATAAGCCATTACCTCGTAATGTCGCACCAATCAAACATAAAGCCTCGCATCTGGCAAAGCCCCCCAGACCTTTATAACATGGGGGGTTCTATCACCCCGATTCCTCCCAAACAGCGTTGCCTTACGGACATTTGTAGGCAGTTGGCTGGGGAAATGGTGATTTGCGGGGTGGCCATGTTGATCATGATAGCAATCCGCTTTTAGCGTTGGGCTTTTCAATCAACTCAAAGTCTCAAGTTCGATGGGCATTTGGTCTGTCGATTGCCCGGTAAGATAGCTCCCTTGGGGTCCGGGGGCAATGAGCTTCGTTCTATTACTTGTCACGCTTCAAGTTTTGGCGCAGGTCTATTTTGCCAGGCGGTTTTTTTTGGTCCTGACTGCGAATAGCGAGTTTCTTTTTGTATTGAGCCAACCTGTAATCGAGTGAATTCCTTTTTGAAACACTCTTGTCTTTGGCTAGATTGATGGCCTGCAATTGATATTTGATCGCGTCTTCAAATTCACCATTTTCGGCGTAGGCTGCGGCAAGTGTATCCAAATGATCATAGTTTTTCCATTTGGACAAGTCGCATGCAGACTTTGCAAGTTTCACAGCACGTTTTCCGTTTCGCATGCGTTTGTGTTTGCAGGTTGACAATAACCATGCATAATGGTTGAGTGCAAAGGAGTATTCGGGATCCAATTTCAAGACGTATTCATAATCACTAATCGCTTTTTCGTATTCGTCAATTTGGTGGTAGCAATATCCACGAGATGCGATTGCAATTCTGAGTTTTGGTGCAAGTTTCAACGCTAAATTGTAATCACTGATCGCATTATCGTATTTGCCCAAGGATTCGTAGCTTTGACCTCGATTCGCGTAGATGGCGTATTCGGGCTCACCTATATTGATTGCAAGCGTATACGCGTCTATTGCCTTGTCTTCTTTATCAAGGCCGCTATATGCCATTCCTTGATAATGGAGAAGTACTGAAGTTTTGGGCCCGAGTCGAAACGCACGGTCGAATTCCGCAATGGCATCTTTATACCGTTTTGAGTATACCAGCGAAACTGCAAGTTTACGGCTCGCCTTAGCATTCTTTTGATTAAGGCGCAAGGCAGCATCAAAGTTTTCGCTGGCCTCCGGATATCGTTCTAGTTCGAACAAGACTACGCCTCTAGCATAGTAGTTGGTTTCAAGTTGACCTTTGAAGAAGTCGTCGGCATGCTTGTCGAGCTTAATTACGTCTCTCTTTTTAATGTACCCTGAGAATTTGGCGGTTTGAATCTTAATTTCGTCCTTGTCGATCCTGAGTATGCGCAATACTTCACCTGCATCAAGTAAACCTACTTGTTTTCTACTAAACATAACGGGTATCGAGCCGCGGCGTGTGACGACCAAGTCATCGCGTTGGAATTCCTTTTGCGCAGCTAATTGGGAAATAAATGGCGTCCAAGCAAATACTGCAATTGTGAACAGTGCAGTACTCGTTACGCTTCTTGCGAAACACGTGTATATAGATCGCATTGTAAACAACTCCAAATTGTTCCCAACTGTCAAGTTGAGGTGGGTGTAAGCTAGATCAGAACAAATCTCGGCAAGACCAATGTTTCGCCACGATACAGAAATGCTATCAGTTGCAAATTGAAAGTACAAATTTTGCTAGGAGTGTGGGGAAGCAAGAAGATGATAGTCAAGCCCGAAGGAAGGAAATGGCAAGCCTATACTTGAAGGGTACACCACCGAGCTAACGCGAATGATTCACAACTCGAAACCCAGAGTTGGCCCCGCCACTCTGACGTCTATACTTTCTATTGCTAAGAGCAAAAAAAAAGGGCCGTGTTACCACGCACGGACCCCGACCGATCGACGACAACTATCAACGTCGATATAGCCATTTTCCAGAAAAAAAATTTCTGGTCAACGAGAAAAATTATAGTGGAAATTCCCGCCGCTAGCCTACTCTGATTCGGGCCGTTGTTTGACAAAAACGTGCACTTTTTGGATGCACCAAAAACACCCAAAATCGGACTCAAAAAACGGGTGGGGAAGAATTATCGCGACGTTGAAAATCTTCATACGTCTAGGCATTTTTGTATCACGAACCGAACATAACAAACATTATCGGACGTTGGGGATTGGCCTAAATAATAGACTCTGCACTGTTCTTTCCTACGCTTTTCAAAGTCTCGAATATGGTCGCTTTGCTTTGTCTGATTGAGTCGATAAATCGATGCGTCAAGAAGCGCTGGGCGCCTTGCAAAGGCGCATTTCCAAGCGGTTCAAAATCACTGCGCCATCGCGCGATGCCAACAGAAAATTCATTCTCCCAGTTCCCAATTCCGCGAACGAAATTTCGCAGTAGCGGATACAAAAAATGTGCTTCGGAAATGTGTTCCAAAAAAGTAATCTCAGAATCGATTCAATGTGGTGCGTGAAATGCCGCTGCAGAGTCCATTTGGGTGAAAATTGGATGACGGGTCCGGCATCGGTCAATCGATAGCCTTATTTTCGGATGAATCGTTTCAAACCGTCGCAGTCCGGCAAAAACGTCTTGGCAAAACGGTCATCGCAAGTAAATATCTTTGGCCGACTAATTCCAAGCAGTTTTCGTCGAATTCCCTACCTTTCTGGCTTCCAATTTCATCGTTTCGCAGGTCGAATTTTGCAATCCGGTAATTAAACTGGAGTTGACGGCTCGTATAATTAGCCGCCCTTGTCGAACCCGGTTTCCTTCGTCTCAATTTCCTGTACTCGTCGATGATCAGCATCATTGGAATTGCGCTGGCAGCGCTATTGCTGTTTCTGGTTTTGCATGCCTGGGTCTGCGCGTTGATTTTTCTGTTTCAAACGCGCCGAGCTCCCGTCACTCGCGCGAATGACCAACAGTTGCCCAAAGCGGCGATACTGATGGGACTCAAAGGTGCCGATCCCGATCTGGCCGAAGGTTTGCAGCGGCTAATCCAACAAGACTATCCGGATTTCGAATTCCACATTGTTGTTGACAGTCGAAACGATCCAGCCTGGCCGGTTGTTCAACAAGCGATCGAGGCGACGGCGGCGGACCACGTTTTCGTCGATGTCTATCGCCCAAGTCGAGACACGGGTCCGGTCAACTGTACTAACGCCAAACAAGTTCAAATTCTCCGCGGATTGGATGATTCGATCGATGTTGTCGCGATGGCCGATGGTGACTTGATGGCTCACCCCAACTGGCTGCGCGATTTGGTGTCGCCGTTGGTCAATGAAGAAAACGTCGGAGCCACATTTGGCAACCGTTGGTTCATGCCGGAAATTGGCCGCTGGGGTTCGCTGGTTCGCTATGTCTGGAATTCCGTCGCCGTGGTTTCCATGTATTTTTTAAACGCGCCGTGGGGAGGCTGTTACGCGATTCGAATGAGTGTTGTGCGCGAAATGGGTTTGATTGACAAATGGGCCAAAGTCCTGGCCTTCGATGCATCGACACCGCGCGATTTGAAACAGTCCGGTTTGAAACTTCGTTTTGTGCCTTCGCTGATCATGCCAAATTATGAAGAATGTCGTTTGAGTTTTTGTCACAATTTTTTTCAACGACAATTGACTTGGACGCGGCTCTATCATCCGGCGTGGAACGTGATTGCCATGTACGGCATCGTCGCCGGACTGGTTCCCCTGCTCAGTTTGATTTGGATTCCCGTATCGTTCCTAACGGGCAATCCATTCACCGCATGGTTGGTGATTGGCGGATTGATTTTCAATTGGTTGGTCCAATGGATGTTGCTTTATTATTTGCAATCCAACATGGAGCCAATCATGATGGAATCTGGTAAAGAAAAACGATGGTTCAATACAACGCGTGGGATCAAGCTGTTACTTGTGATCCCGTTAACGCAGTTGATTCAGTTTTCTGCAATGTTGGCAGCAATGATTTGCAGAAAAGTTCGGTGGCGTGGGATTCAACTTGAGATTCATTCACCGACGGACATCCGCATGGTCGGCTCCGTCGATCCTGAAGCCATCATTGCAAAAAATGCCCGCGAGTCCATTTGAGGTAGCATCACGTGAAAGTCGCAATACTTGCTGGTGGAAAAGGCGTTCGCTATTCGTGCAACAACGAAAAAGTACCGAAGCCACTTGCACCGATCGGAGGCCGACCGATACTCTGGCATCTGTTCAAATATTATCAGTCGTTTGGATTCCATGATTTTGTGATTGCCTTGGGGCATCGTGGGCACCAGATTCGACAACACTTTCGTGCCCGATCCCGATCCCCTGTCGCGGTCGGTCACCTTCGTTCCAATGGTTCGAATGGTTCCAATGGTTCGGCGGTTTGGAATAATCGCGAACCGCTGCAGCTGGATTTCGTCGATACCGGAATAAACACGCCGACGGCAGCGCGTGTTCGACGGCTCCGGGATCATCTCGACGACGGACCTTTCATGATGACTTGGAGTGACGGGTTGGCGGACATCGACCTCGACCGTTTGCTGGATTTTCATCGCTCGCATGGAAAACTCGCGACGGTGACCGCGGTGCATCCCCCTGCTCGCTTTGGCGAATTAACAATCGATGGTGATTGCGTCACGGCCTTTCACGAAAAACCGAAACACTTGAAAAAAGAATGGATTAACGGAGCGTTCTTTGTGCTCGAACCGGGCATCTTTGATTACATTCCCGATCGCGACGTGGCCTGGGAACGCGAGCCGATGGAAAACCTCGCGCGTGATGGTCAATTGATGGCGTATCGACATTCCGGTTTCTGGCAGTGCATGGACACGGTCACGGAACAAAAATTGTTAGAAGACTTTTGGCAATCGGGCAACGCGCCCTGGAAACGATGGAACTAAAATGAAAGTATTAGTAACCGGAAATCTTGGTTACATCGGGACGGTTTTGACCCCGATGCTGTTGGACTCGGGGCACGACGTGGTGGGTCTCGATAGCGACCTGTATCGCGACGGAGATTTTTCGAATCCTCCTGACACGCCGACGATCATCAAAGATATTCGCGACATCGAGCGATCGGATCTGGAAGGTTTCGAAGCAGTGATTCATTTGGCGGGTATCTCTAACGATCCCCTGGGTGATCTGAATCCCGACGCCACTTATGAAATCAATCATCGGGCGGCCGTTCACGTGGCGCGGCTGGCAAAAGACGTGGGCGTGCAAAAGTTTCTGTTCGCATCGTCCTGCAGTCTTTATGGTGCGTCCAACGATGAGTTGCTGGATGAAAATTCAGATTTCAATCCGGTCACTCCGTATGGCGAGTCCAAGATTCTTGTTGAACAGGATTTGCAGGAACTTGCCAGTGATACTTTTGCACCCACTTATCTGCGTGCGGGAACCGTTTACGGAATCTCGCCACGACTACGCGGTGACTTGGTCGTCAACAACTTGACGGGATACGCCGTGACCACAAACCAGGTGTTTCTGAAAAGTGACGGGACGGCATGGCGGCCTTTGGTCCACGTCGAAGATATCGCCCGCGCCTACACTGCTTTGCTGGAGATGCCCCTCGAACAAGTTTGCAATGAAGCATTTAATGTTGGTCGCAGCGGCGAAAATTATCAAATACGAGACGTCGCGAATCAAGTTTCCGAAGTGACCAACTGTGAAGTGCAGTTTGCCGCAGGAGCCTCGGCCGACAAACGATGTTACAACGTTGATTTCTCTAAATTGGAACAGACGGTTCCCGGTTACCAGCCCCAATGGAATTTGCGAGCCGGAATCGAACAGATTTACCGAGCTTATTTGGAATTCGGTTTAACTGAGGAAGCGTTTCTGGGCACAAAATTTTTGAGGATCAACTGTGTCAAAGAACGTCAGGCGAACGGCGAGTTGGATTTGCAATTGTGTTGGGTGTCAAATTCAGTAACGTCATGATTACAAAATTGCGTACGATCGACGGCTGCCGAATTTGCGGCGAGCCCAACCTGCAAGCGATTCGTGAGTTTGGCGATATGCCATTGGCGGATGGTTTACGATTAGCGCCCTCAACCTCCGACGAAGATCGTTTCCCACTGACCGTTTCATTCTGTAGAAATTGTTCGCTGGTGCAAACATTGGAAAACGTGGACCCGCGGATTTTGTTTGGCGGCGACTATCCTTATTTTGCTTCTTGTTCGACAACCTGGGTAGAACACAATCGCAAACACGTCGAAGAGTTGATTGAGTCCAGGTATTTGAATTCGAACAGTCTGGTTTGTGAAATCGCGAGCAACGACGGCTACTTGCTACAACATTTTTTGCCGCGTGACATTCCAGTTCTGGGAATCGATCCGGCACCCGAACCCGTCGCGGCGGCGCGTGAAAAAGGAATTCCCGTCCGCGAAGAATTTTTTCGATCCGCTCTGGTGGACGAATTGGTGCCCATCCATGGACATGCCGATGTGATCATTGGCAACAACGTGTTGGCTCATGTTCAGGATCTGAACGATCTGATTGACGGTGTCGCTCGCCTGCTCAAGCCAGATGGTGCCGGAGTTTTTGAGTTTCCCTACCTGGGTGATCTCATCGAGCATTGCGAATTTGACACGATTTACCATGAACACCATTGCTATTTTTCGTTGACGGCAATCGATCGACTGGCACAACAGCATGGGCTTTATCTGAACGATGTACGGCCCTTGGCAACGCATGGCGGGTCCGTTCGAGTCTCTCTGGAAAAAATCGATCGTCGCAAAAGTTGCGTTGATCAATTGCTCGCGAAAGAACGCGACAACGGCCTCACCGAATTTTCTTTTTTCGAGTCTTTCTCAGATCGAATCGAATCCATCGGTTCAAGACTGAGAGATTTGCTGACGGAAATTCGACGGGATAACAAAACGGTCGTTGGTTATGCGGCTGCAGCCAAGGGCGCGATGTTGCTCAACGGAACAGGCATCGCCAAACACCTGGACTACGTTGTCGATCGGAACGAGTTCAAGCAAGGTCGCTTTATGCCAGGCACGAATCTGGAAATTTATCCGCCGGAAAAAATATTACAAGATCAACCAGACTATTTGTTGTTGCTGGCCTGGAACTTGAAAGATGAAATTATTCAGCAGCAAGGCGAATACTCGGCTCGGGGTGGCAAGTTTATTGTTCCCATTCCTGATCCCGTCGTGGTACAGTCGGCACAATGAACAACACCCCTTCTGCCAACGAGTGTCCCTGTTGTGCGGCGGATACCATCGAATCGATCTACAAGATTGAAAGTATTCCGGCGCAAAGTTGCCTGTTGATGGATTCAGCGCAGCAAGCACGCGACTACCCTACCGGCAACTTGGAGTGGGTCTTCTGTGATACGTGCGGATTTTTGTTCAACGCCGCTTGGAATGACGGTCTACTGGCCTACGATGCTACTTACGAAGAGACTCAACATTTCTCTGAAACTTTTCACCAGTTTGCCGTCGAACTCGCGCAGACCTGGCTCGACCGATACGAATTGCAGGGAAAACAAGTCGTCGAAATCGGCTGTGGCAAAGCTGAGTTTCTGACGTTGATGTGCGAACTGGGAGGTAATCGCGGAATCGGTATTGATCCAACGGTCGATCCAGAACGATTACCTGAGCGTTTCAAACAACTGGTCACACTGATACCCGAGTATTTTTCCAGAGAACATTTGAAGTTTATCGACGAAGTCGTCTGTTGTCGGCACACACTCGAACACATTGGACGGCCTGGGAAATTGTTGGATGAATTGCGGTTGGCGCTCGACGACAAACCGAATGCGCTGCTGCTGTTTGAATTGCCGGATACGCGCAGGATCCTGGATGAAACGGCTTTCTGGGACATTTACTACGAACACTGTTCCTACTTCACCGCTGGCTCATTGGCCAGGCTGTTTCGTCGTTTTGGATTCGAGCCTGTCGATTTGGAACGTGTTTATCGCGATCAATACATCGTTCTTGCCGCGCAAAAAGCGATCGCAAAAACGACTGGCGGGAAAATTCACTTGCTCGAAAAAGATTTGAGTGAAACTCGCGACATGGTTGGACAGTTCAAATCCAAGGTACGTCAAGGCATGGACATTTGGCGCAGTGAAATTGAACGCCGCTACAAGCAGGGTCAACGTGTCGTCTTGTGGGGAGCAGGCTCCAAAGCGGTTTCATTTTGTACCAGTTTGGGACTCCAGCAGGAAGTTGATTACGCAATCGACATCAACCCTTTCAAGCAAGGTAAATTTTTGCCAGGTTCGGCACATCGGGTGTTAGGCCCTGAGCATGTAAAAATTGACAGGCCGGATTGTGTTGTTGTGATGAATCCAATTTACGAGCGAGAGATCGTGAACCAATTGCACAAAATGGGAGTTACGCCGGAAATTCTTTTGCTGCAATGATTTGTTACTGTGGCGATTTGGGTGCCACTGGCTCTGCCAGTGAAAGGAGGCTTGTTTTGTAGAAAGTTCAGTCGAACGGCTGCAAAACAATTCAAACGTTTTAAACCACAGGTTGGAGTCACAATGCACTGGCAGAGCCAGTGGCACCCGACAAAACACAATCGTTCGCTGACGTTTCGCGCTTGTGATTGGAACTGCAACACTCAATCACACACGACTCAAAATTGAAATGAATCGAATCGTATCATCGTTCCTTAAACAGTTCTTTGATTGAAACGGTGACAAACCGCGGCCGGTAAATCGATGCGTCACGGAGCATCTCCCAGAAATCCTGTGAGTTGACAACGTAGCTGACGACCAATTTCCCACGCGGTGAAAGTTCCAGATGCGCTTTTGCGGCATAAGTAAAATAGTTTTTGCTTTTGCGAACATCAGGTACGTCGTACAGCACAATTCGTTTGGACCATGGACCCGCAGGTGAATCGGCGGTTCGCGCGTAGATTTTGGTGCCCAGCATCGGGTCACTTTGAATTAAAACGAATTTTCGTTTGCCATCGACAGCAACCACGTGAACTGAAAACTCGGCGGCCATCTGATTGGCAATCGGCTTGGCCTCACTCGCTGATTTTGACCAACGGTTCTCACCCGCAAAAAATCGCCATGATTTGAAGTCTTCGATCCGGCTGGCCGGAACACGTGCCACTAACAATTGTCGATTGAATTTTGTTTTTTGTCGGGCGCCAAAGATGTAAACAGTTTTGTTGCCAGAACGATCACTCGCAGGTTCAACCAGGCACGACATGCCCCAAGTTGTTTCGTAGACTTCTTTGCGACTTTCTTTGCGAGCTAATTCGACTTGATCGATGTCAACAGTAAACGGCAAATCAAGTTGTCGAGGTTTCCACTGGTTAACAGGTTTTTCTGGATGATCGACGACGACCATTGCACCGCCGATGTTTTTGAATGACCACACGCCACGGTCTTGTGCCGTACGACCAACGTGAAACATAAACGTAATCAGCTTTTTTTGTTTCTTGTCTTTCGTAGCCGTTTCGATGAGACAACCACCTCCAGCCGGCCAGTACCAGCCGTGTGGATATTTTTTGTTGGTAATCGGAACGGTCGGTTTGACTTTTTGTGGATCGGGAACCACCCAGGCTGTCGGTTTCCCGGCAGCGTCTTTGGCGCCCCAGGCAAATTGAAATTGATCGGCTGCTGGTCTTCGATCGTCGTTGATTTTTTGAATGGCGATCGCGTTGTTGATCATGTGAGTACCGGCCGCGTGTTTTCCTTCTTTGACCGTGCCGATCAACGAATCGCCAAACAACCAAACCGTTCTGCCATCTCCCAAGTCGATCGTTCCAGCACCATCGCCACCGGTCCACCCTGTTTTGAATTTTTCAAATGTTTTGTTCCAGGCGGCATCGATTTTGGCAAGCTGCGATTTAATATCCGTTTGTGCCCCGGTTTCGCCGCACGAGATACAAACAGTTGCAGCCAAAGTTAAAACGACAATTGGGTTTTTGTATTGGAACATTGGAATCAGTAGGGCCGGTTCCCACCGGCCAATGGATAAAAAAACGGTCGGTGGGAACGACCCAACAAATTTTCAGAGGTTTATAAAATTTCCGTATAATCAAAAACGGTTTTGGTACTCCAATCTTAACCCGAAGCGTGAGCGAGGGACCACAACCACGCTGATGTACGGTGAAAACGTGGTCCCTCACTGACGTTTCGGGTTGAGATTCTTGTTTGATGCAAAATCCTTGTGAGCGGCAAGGCGCTAGCCGCCGGTTCGGTAGTGTTTCGTACCGGCGGCTGGCCCCTTGCCGCTCACCTCACTCACGTTTCGCACTTGAGATTACGACACCAATTTTACCAAATCAACGGTCACCTGAGCATTACGAAAGCGTTAACATGTTTGATTCGTACAACAAACGCCACAAGAAAAAGCACTCCGCGGATGATGCTGGTCAAGGAATGGACATGACACCGATGGTGGATGTCACATTTTTGTTGCTTATTTTTTTCATGGTGACCGCTTCGTTTGTAACCATTCGCAGCATTGAAACACCCGCTTCACTGACCGATGAAGTGTCAACGCGTGACCAGCTCAAAGATGAAACTGAATTCATCGAATGTTCCATCGATCGTTTTGACACCTATCACATTACCAGCCATGGCGTCGAGCGGCAGGAGGCGGCCAGCGATTTGGAAATGCAGCAACTGTTGCGACAAATGATCGCGGATCACGCGCCCAAGCGTTTGATTATTAAAGCGCATGAAAATTCGTCGTTGAAAAAATCAGTTGCCGTTTACTCGGCAGGACGTGTTCTAGGGGTTCAGGAAATCCAGCAACAAACGACGCATCTGGATTTTTAGCGAACACGTTTGTGGTTGATCATTTAAGTAGGGCCGGTTCCCACCGACCGGTTTGTCTCGCTCGCGCGTCGTGCTTGTAAGATTCAACGAATGGAATTTAGGTTTGCCAGATTGGCCGGTGGGAACCGGCCCTACGGCATTTCGCACTTGCGGTTTTTCGTGCCTCAACAAAAAAACGACGCCGCAAAATGCGACGCCGTTCTGTTTGTCCTCCCTCATGAAAAAGGAAGAAGCCCTCTAGCGGAGTGCTTTGTCAAAAGCGTCCTTCAATGAGTTGGTCAATTGATTACTGGATTCAGCGCCCGTTTTATTGTTTGCTGAATTGATTTGAACCATGATCTGAACGTTGTTGGAAAAGATCATTTGCGATGCGCGTCCGCCGCGTCCGTGACCATAAGCGTCATTGGATTCGCTGCCCAACGCACCATTGTGGTTGAAGTAGGTTCCCAGCTTTCCGGTGACACCGCGAAAACCGATTCGACCATCCTTCATCTGTTTCACAACGCTTTTCGGAACAATCTTGCCGTTATCAAATGCCGCCAGCACTTGGGTGTACTGGTGTGCCGACAATACAAAACTGCCCGCACCGCACTCATAAAACTGATTGCTCTGTTGCTGATGACCTTTAGCACTCTGCTTTTTGTAGTTGTATAGAAACGCATGATTTTGCGACGTATACGCCGTGCCGATCAACGAATTGATACCGGCTTTGTTGTAAACGTTTTTCTGCATGTAATCGAGGAATCGTTTGGCACAACGTTTATTGAGGTTGTCGCCACGAATTCCGTTTTCCTCGAAATTGTGCATGTCCTGGCTATGCGTAATGTACGGCAAGATCACACGGAACATGGCAAAGTTTGCGTTTTCGTAGTCATAACTTCCACGTGACGCAACAACACCGTTGGCAATGCATTTTTTCAAGTTTCCGTATTCATCCGGATCACCGACACCCTTGAGTCCACTTTTGTGGGTCAACAACTCTCGAAACGTTAACGATGAGACTTGTGGTCCCAGTTTCCAGTAACGAGGCAAGTAAGGCGAAATCCGATCGTCCACCGAAATGCCGTGCTTATGAAGCGCGTGCATCGCAGCGATTGCCGTCAGAGTTTTCGAAGTGCTTTGACAAGGCTTTTGAGTTTTACCATCAAACGCTTTGTTTCCGCCATCTTGCGACAACTTGCGGTACCCTCGTCCGCCGTGGTGGACAATTTTACCGTTAAAAGCAATCGCGTAGCCAAACCCGACACATTTGTTTTTAAACTTGTTAATCAGGTTCTGTTCCAGTTTGGCAAAATCAACGACATCTCGCAGGTAGGCTTGGTTACCCAATTTGATTCTAAAAGCGTCGTCGATATGCAAATTAACATGACCGTGCAACGTGCTTTTACCTTTTGGTACGTCGACGTAATCCATACTCATGTTCGAACCGCTTTTGCGTTTTCCGATGATGATTCGAACGGTGGTCGGTTGCTGATTCGATTTGATTTCAGATTCGCTGACACCGACGATGTAATCATCGATTTCGCGAATGTACATCATGGTCGAACCACTGAACCAACGGCCATCGAGGTCGGACGATTTGGTCGAATAAAAACTGGGGCTGCGCTTACCGGGCAGTTGAAAGCTGCCCATTTTGATTTTCTCTAAACGCGTCACGCCAAAGCCACCGATTTGATGACTGACATCGAGGCGGTCACCTTTGCTTTTGATCGAAAAATGGACTTGGCCTTTTCCGGTTCGACCGCCTTTTGGCAGATCCCACCAGTAACCTTTGATTTTCCCGTTTTGAAACTCACCGGTGAAAACACAAGCGTAATTTTTGTTGCCGGGGTGCTCGCCAAAGAAATAAACTTTGGAGCCGACACGTCGAAAATAGTAAGCACCGCCATCGTTGCCACGATAAGCATTAGCGATCACAAACTGAGTTGCAACTTCGCCAGCGCCAGGAAAACCGTTCGGATTTGGTTTGGGGTTTCCGCCATTGCCAACAACACTGCCAGGTCGTGTCGGCCGCGTTGGACCAATCACCAGGTTTCCCGTTTGCGGTTTGCCGGTTTGTGGTCTCCCGGTTTGTGGTTTCCCTTGCCCGGGACGCCAATTTCCGGGGCGAACCGGTCGGGTATTCGGGCGATTGGGTCGCAGCGAATTGGGACGTGAATTCCCGTTGCCGCCTGGCGTTACCTTGGGCGTTTTGAAATTTGCCATGGCAGACCAGTTGTTGCGCGTATTGGTTTCCCGCATCGCCGTTTTGATTTTCGCCCGCACGTAAACCGTTTTGTCTTGCAGACTTTGAATTCCCGGTATCGAGATGACGCCGTCCAGTTTTACCGACTGGCCTGGGGCAATTCGTCGAAGTGGTCGGCGAGTTGAAAACGTTGCTTGGCCGGTTGGAATCGCGACCTTGGAATTGGTGTCAAAAAACATCTCAATCCTAATTCGATCGGCAGCAACTTTGCCACGGTTTTTGACCAACACACGACACGGAACGACAAACTTGCCCTGGCGAAACGTTGCCGTTTGGCCCAGGCGTTCAATCTGAACTGTCAAATCAGGCGTTTGCCTTGTCAGACGTCCAAACTTCTGGGGTTGTGTTTGCCGTCCGCGTATCTGTGCGTCGGTCAGACCTGGCAGCGTGAAAGCAACGAACATCACGTAGAAAGCCAGGATTTTTTTTACAACTTGAAAATAGTTAGCGGCTTTACTTGGAAAGCTCGCTGTTAAATTCGTACTCATATCAAATTCCTTTGAAGAGAAGTGTGAGGACCAGCCAACCATCCGCCTTGGCATGATTGGCTGAAAAAAAGGAAAAATTGTCACTTTTTTGAACGAGCAAAGTGACTGACAGGTAATAAATGTCGTGCCAAAGCGGAGGCTTTCAAAAATTCCGGTTTTTATTTTTTCCACGGAATATTAGTGTCCACTTCAATTTTTTTGCGAACCTCACCAAGTGTCGTGTTGCACGCAGATTGCAGGCTCGTTTGCAACACTGACAGCATCTTGCAGAGAACCAAAAAACAATTTCCCAGGTGTCTCACAATGCATGACTTGGCTGTAAAAACAAAAGCGCGCGACGTTCAAACAACGACTCGACTCGCTACGAACACCCCGGTGTTGCAAGAGATTTTTACATGATCATCGAATTCATCATCACTGGCGATGTGATTTGCAAACACCAATTTGTTCTTGATCGCCAAATATAATTCGAGCGTCAACACATGACCCTCGGAGAGAATGAAATACATGTTTGGAATTCGTTATTGCAAATTTCCTCCCACGCATCACGTCATCCATTTTAAAAATGGAGCGATCAAAAAAGATGGCTTGGGACTCAGTTTTTTCTACTACGCCCCCAATTCAGACCTGGCCAAAATTCCGGTCACCAGTCAATCCGTTCCGTTTGTTTTCCAGGAACTCACTTCGGATTTTCAGGAGGTTACCGTTCAAGGTAATTTCAATTACCGCGTCACCGATGCCAAAGTGATTTCAGAGTCGCTTGATTTCACCGTCAATGCCCGCGGGTCGTATCGCAGTGACGACCCGCAAACGCTCAGCGAGCGATTGACGAATCTCATTCAGGCGCGAGCCAGAACGTTGATTCAGAAATCAGTTCTCACCGATGTTCTCAACTCCAACGACGCGCTCATCGCACATGTCAAATCGGGTCTGGAACTCGACGAGCTTTTCACGCGACTCGCAGTGACAATCGACGATGTGACGGTCGAGTCGATTTCCGCGACACCTGATATGACCAAAGCGTTACAGGCTGACGCCCGCGAAAAATTGTTGATGCAAGCCGATCAGGCGATGCACGAGCGCCGGCAAACGGGTGTGGAAATGGAACGCAAAATTCAGGAAATGGAAATGGAAACAGAAATCTCGATCGAACAACAACGTACCGAATTGATCGATCAAAAAGTGGAAAATGACAAAAAAGAATCTGACGCACAAGCTTACGGTTTGAAGGCCAACCTGGAGCCATTGCAAGAAGTCGATTGGCGATTGCTGATGGCGGCCCGCGGAAATCTCGAATCCGATTCACTGATTGCCATGGCATTTCGGGACTTGGCAGACAATGCAGAGAAAATTGGAAATCTGAATATCTCGCCCGAGTTGCTCGAAACGCTGACGCAGAAACGAGAACAACTACAGGAACACGGAGATTAACAAATGGGTCTCTCGTTTTCCGAGTGTATTACGGTGGTGACCAAGCCGAGTCGGCGAAGAAAGCTGAGCAAGCGGTGGTCGACGCAAGGCGCGTTTTCGACAGGCATGTCGTATCGAGCCCAAAATTATGCCGTGCAACAAATGGGATTTATGGAAGCGGTCAAAGTCGGCAATGAAGCCGAGTTGGCGGATTTGATGGAAGATGCAGAGGAGATGTTCGCACTGAAACAAGTCGCTGCTGAAGAACAAAAAAACACGGCGGCGATCAACCAAATCAGCAAAGCACTCAAAGAGATCTTGCCCGTCAGTCGAATCGAACGCAACGACGTTCCCACCTACCGTTTCAAATCGTCGAAAGTTGTGGTCGTCATCGGACCTGACGGCTTGGTCGCGAACGTCGCCAAGTATGCAACGGGAATTCCAATCATCGGCGTCAATCCCGACCCACAACAAAACCAAGGGATCCTGGTTCCTTTCTCGGCCGACGACACCGCGCGACTGGTTCGTAAAGTCCTCGACAAAAAAGCTCGTATTCGGAAAGTTACGCTGGCGAAAGTTGTGACTAACGACGAGCAATCGATGTTGGCGTTCAACGATTTTTTTGTGGGCACCGATTCGCACGTGTCCGCAAGGTACTCGCTGGACGTTGACGATATCACCGAACAGCAATCGTCCAGTGGCATTGTCATTTCAACCGGTGCCGGTTCAACAGGTTGGCTTTCATCGATTTTCAATATGGTCAACGGCGTGAATCGCGTTTCAGGAACAGAGTCATGCCAGCCTATCCAATTCAATGCCGATAGCCAGCAACTTTTCTGGTGCGTTCGAGAACCGTTTATCAGCCCGGCAACTAAAGCGGAGCGAGTCTGCGGCTACATCCGCGCTGGAAGCGAAATGAAAATTGGATCGCAAATGGCCGAAAACGGCGTCATCTTTTCCGATGGCATCGAGCAAGATTCGATTGAGTTCAACACTGGGACCATCGCTCGATTTACCGTCGCCGATCAAAAAGCGTTGTTGGTGACGGGCTGATGTTTTGTTTGATGGAACTTCTTGTTGGTATGCTGAGAAAGCTCACGCAGAGGCGCGGAGACGCAGAGAAGAGAGTGAATACGAATTAATAAAAAAGATACGAACAGTCCTTCAAAGAAAACGTGGCTGCTCCAATTTGTTGTTTCTCAAAAAAATTCTCTGCGTCTCTCCGCCTCTGCGTGAACCTTTTCATCTAGATCTTGTCAGCGCAGTTTTCGATCGTCATTTTTCAATGGTGAAATTCTCAGCGTGAAAGTGATTTACATCACTGGATTGGCGATTCGAGCATCTCCCCCTTGTCGAAAACCGAATACTATTGAAATTCAATAGAGATCGAAATTTTCTTTTATCGGGTATACGAGACTGGCAACCAGATGGGCATCGGAGAAATAGCTGCATTGACCACCGCTTTTTTGTGGACAATCTCCAGCTTTGTCTGGGGACGGGTCAAGTTGACAGCGTTCGAATTGAACATCTGTAAAAACCTGGTCGCCACGATCCTTCTGGGACTTCACATCGCCGTGATGCTCGGCCTGAATATTTTTATATCGCCGAGTGAAACTGCTGGAAACGATGGGCAGGGGCAAGTGGCCGCAGTTGCGGCAAACGACTCCACGAAAGCTCCCAGCGAGGTTTCCCCGAGTGAATCGAAGATGTTTCGTCTGGCCGCGTCGCCCG
Organism: Pirellulaceae bacterium; assembly: GCA_028280445.1. Taxonomy (GTDB): domain Bacteria; phylum Planctomycetota; class Planctomycetia; order Pirellulales; family Pirellulaceae; genus JANQLU01. The sequence continues at coordinate 131,207 of JANQLU010000052.1, forward strand.
AGGCATGGTTTTGGCTGAGCCTCAGCGGGATCATTGGCATCGTCGTTGGTGACACATGTTTTTTTCGCAGCCTGCAAATCCTTGGACCGCGCCGATCGTTGGTGGTGGCGACAACTTCGCCAATTTTTGCGGTCACAATGGGTTGGTTGTTACTCGACGAGTACTTGGAGATTTACAAATTGTTCGGCATTTTGTTGACAGTCGCTGGGATCTCGATTGTTGTCGGAGAAAAAAAAGGACAGATCGAGGCGCTCGATCTTTATCCAGGTCCGCAATCCACCGGTATCGGCCTTGGTTTGTGTGCAGCCGGGTGTCAGGCGATTGGATTGGCATTTTCCAAAATGGGAATGGAAATTGACAACTGTTCGCCCCTGGAGGCAACATTCATCCGAATTCTGTTTGCTGCCCTTTGTTCATTTGCCGTGTTGGTCGGCCGTAAAAAGGTGGCAGAATTTTTTAAACGCGTTTTGAAATTCGATACTTTAAAAAATGTATTCCTGGCGGCCTCGCTTGGAACTTGGCTAGGGATTTGGTTGAGCCAAGTGGCGGTTCAGAAAACAGATATTGGCATTGCCCAAACGCTGTTATCGACCAGTCCATTGTTTGCGATACCGATCGTTTTTTTCGTTCAAGGTCACCGCACCTCGGCGTTTGCCATTGGTGGAACCCTGATCGCCTTATGCGGCATCGCAACCATCGTTTGGTAGTGCATGGAGGCGAGGTAAGAGGGACGAGTCGCGAGAAAACCACTCGCCCAGCGCCTTCGTGCTTGTATGCCTTAACTGAAACGGTCAAAAACTACCAGGCGCCTTCGAAACCTTCGTCGTCGCCCTGCTCACCTTCCTTGGCTTCGAGACATGTACCTAAACGCAAACGCAAATCTTCAAATTCGGTTTGATACTTTTGCGTTGACGAATGCACGTGTTCCGCTTCGGTAATAAATCGGATCGAAGGATCGTTTTGAATACCGGCCGAATTCATCAAGTCTTCGAACCCACCAAGGGGTTCACCGTACATGATTAACAGTTTGTGTTCATCAAACTGGATCTCTTGAGGAATATTCGGGTTGAGAACAGCGATCCCGGTACAGCCGTCGTTGGTCAACAGATCTTCGTACTCCCACAAAATGCTGGTCAGCACGGGCATGTCGATATGTTCGCGATACAAATCGACATGTCCGGAAATTGCGTGGTCGTGGCTGGTTTCCAAGACAACGTCTACCGTATCTCCGAGTCGTCGTACCATTTCCATAAATAGGGGAAACAGTTTTTCCTTGGAGACAGCGGCCATCAATACGGGGACTTCCATTTTGGTATCTTCGTCCACGTATAGCTCGTGTCGATAACCTTCGGTCGGTTGAATCTGGAGATCCATCGATGGTCGAACCGCATCGGTCAGCTCGAAATCGCCATATTTGGAAATTTCAAAATGTGATTGCACATCGGCGGAAGCGTTTTGGCGAGACGAGACAGCGCCCAAACTGTGCTCAAACACATCCTGAAAAAACTGTTGCAAAAAACTCATTTGTTTCGGCTCGGAATTTTCCGTAATTGTGTGGTCGTTGAACCAAAATCTAGGTCACAAACACGACTGAAACCGCAACCACATGAAATTGCCCGAAACATCTTTCTGTTTTCATTTAACAGATTGAAAAAACCCCTAATTTCGTCACGATCTGTCAAAATCGCGGCCCCTGCCCTGCCCGGCTGTCCTTTCCAGGCCAATTTGCCGAGCAAAAATTAACGGAATTGGGGTGAGCGGTAAAAATAGCCAGACCAGAGCAGTTTTACGCGATTTCCTTGGGAACGCCCCGAACTGTTTCCCAAAAACACTGGAACAGGCAAAAATTAAGGCTAATATTAGGGTCTCGTGATCGAATAGCGCTGCAAACGCTGAAAAAACGGGGAATTCGGAGTATTCGTTGAGGCTCATACTTTTCGGCGTACGTAGAAACATAGAAAATTGAGGCAAGCAAACCAGAGGAGATGCACATGTCCGATGCGGGCACGACACAAGGGACACGGGTCACATTTCTAGACCAAACCGGCGCTAAATCGGTCGAAGCTGTCGTATCTGATACCGTTATTGTCAAACGAATTCTGCCAAACATCATTACCAAGATGAATTTGCCGGTCGTTGGCCCTGATGGACAGCCGATGAGTTACAGCCTCGATCACAAAGAAGGCGGCAAACGGCTCCATGAAAACCAAACGCTGATTCAGGCGCAAGTGGCCGATGGCGATCACTTGATCATTTACCCTGAAATTGTTGCGGGTTAACGAGAATTCGAATGAGGCAGTCACCTCGTGTTCGTCGACTTCATGCCGATCATGAATCGATGAAAAAATTGGAACGTGAAAGTACGATTATTTCGTACAACGCGATGCGCAATCCACCCGATTTGTACCACGTGGTTTTTCGTGGCGTCGGCGTGTGGAAAATGCCCACCGGGGAAATCTGCCTGCGCAACGTCCACGAAGTGACGATTGAATTGGCCGCGGCTTACCCTCGGCTGATTCCCAATCTGTCCTGGCGAACACCGATTTTTCATCCCAACATCTCGTCCAGCGGTGTTGTGTGTCTCGGTGGTTATGGAACCAATTGGGTGCCCAGCCTGACCCTCGATGAGCTGTGTAACATGTTGTGGGACATGATCCGTTTCAAAAACTACGATACGGAAAGTCCCTACAACAAAGATGCGGCAATTTGGGCGCGAACACAAACTCAATTTGTGTTCCCACTCGACGAGCGATCACTGCGCAACCAGATCTCCGGTGAATCAACGACGGGACAAGCGGCACCGATTCGAAATGTCGAACCACCGCCAGTGGTTGGGGCACCCGTCAGTCCGTACAACAAACCGGTTGCGGAACCGTCGGCGATTTCCAGCGATGAAATTCAAATTGTAAGTACTTCGGTGGTCGATGAATCTGAACGTGATGACGACGACATCATGTTCATTAACTGATCCTCCTGTCATCAAAAAATCGGAACAGCAGCGAATTCTGGCTCGGTGCAGTCATGCAAAATCTGGAAATTGAACCGACTTTCAAGAAAATGCCCAGCCTCGTGGGACGCCGGAAAGCCAGCGCGATCGGTTCGATTGCTCCCGGCACACTGGTGGTATTCGTTGACGAAGCGACATTGGAACAGATCCTGCAATACTCCGAGCGCGATCAACAACGTGAAATCGGCGGGTTTTTGATCGGCAACGTCTATCACGACAATCACCGTTATATTCATCTCAAACATTTTTTACCGGCAGCGAACACCGATTCGCGGCCCGGTTCGGTGACTTTTACCCACGAAACATGGCAGCGGCTCAATCATCAGATTGAATCCAGTTTTCCCAACGAGCGCGTTATTGGCTGGCATCACACGCATCCGGCCATGGGAATATTCCTGTCCAGCTACGATCGGTTTATCCACGAGAACTTTTTTGGACTGCCGTGGCAGATTGCGATGGTTGTCGACCCTTGCCAACAGCAATTCGGAATCTTCCAATGGAGTATCGGGGACAATCAGCGAGAGTTGATCAACAACGGATTCGTTGTCGTCCCTGACAAAAAACAAAATCGCAGATTACGAAATTACAGAACCGAACACTGATTCACGAATGCCTGAACCTGCTCCGTTTGTCATTAGCGATAATGACCGCTATTCGCGCTTTCAACTCATTGCCTGGTGGGACCAGAACAAAATTGCTGCGGCAAAAATCTTTGTCGTCGGTGCCGGTGCGTTAGGCAACGAAGTCATCAAAAATCTGGCGCTGCTGGGCGTCGGAACCATTTACGTCGTTGACCTCGATGAAATCGAACATTCCAATTTGAGTCGCTCGGTGATGTTCCGCACGGACGATGCGGGGCAATCCAAAGCCCATGTGGTTGCTCGTCGTGCCATGGAAATCAACCCGGACGTCAATGTATATCCGATTCGCGGCAACGTCATTACAGATATTGGACTTGGCTTGTTTCGCGACGTGGACGTTGTGATTGGTTGCCTCGATAATCGCGAAGCCCGTTTGTGGGTTAATCGATGTTGCTGGAAAGTCGGTACGCCTTGGGTCGACGGTGGAATTCAGGAGATTAATGGAGTCGCCAAAGTCTTTGTTCCGCCCAATGGTTCGTGCTACGAATGTACGATGACCGAAAACGACTATCGCCTGATCCAGTTGCGATACAGTTGTCCCCTACTCTCTCAAGAAGACATGTTGGCGGGCAAAGTTCCGACAGCTCCAACCATTTCATCGATCATTGGCGGGTTACAAGTTCAAGAAGCACTCAAATTGATTCATGAAATGCCGTCGGCGGAAAGCTCGGCGCTGGTTTTCAATGGTATTGCCAACCAGTTTTATCAGACCAAATATCCACGCCGCGAAGATTGTTTGAGCCACGATTTTTACGAAACAATTGAATCTTGTGATTTGAGCTATCAAAATAGTGCCAACGAATTGTTAGCATGGGCCCAAGAAAAACACGGGCAGCATGCTTGGTCGATTGAGTTGGATCGCGATTTGCTTTTGCAATTGCATTGCGTGCAATGCGACAAAACAAAACCAATGGGACGGCCGCTTCAGTCGGTCAATATTGCCGAAGCCGAATGTGACGGTTGCGGCCAGACCATGCGGCCCGAAACAACCTGTCGAATCGAACTGGATAGCGAATTGTCAAATCGAAAACTTTCTGAACTGACAATTCCTCCGTTTGATATCATTCGACTGACCTACGAACATTCGGTTGTGTTCGCACAACTCACCAACGACGACACGTATTATCAGAACCAGAAACATTAATGGACTCAGGCATTGAATTTGGCGAAGTTCAACACCAGAAGCCTGATGAGGCTTTGAGGCCGGACGAAGATCCGCGCATGTGTGTTATTCCTGTCGGAGAAATTGATCCCGACAATTTGCCAATTTTTGTCGAGCTCGACGTCATGCGCGATATGGAAGGCCATGCGCGTACCAATACAAATGTGGAATTGGGCGGCGTCATGTTGGGCCATCAGTTCCACGACAAAGACGACCGACCATTCGTTCTGGTGACCGACTGCCTGCGGGCCGAACACTACGAAGCGACCAAAGGCAGCTTTAAATTTACTCATGAAACATGGCAAACCATCTCTCGCCAGCGGGATCTGTATCCCGAAGGAGTTCAGATGGTGGGTTGGTATCATACGCACCCAGATTGGGGCGTGTTTTTGTCCGGCATGGATTTGTTCATCTGCGACAATTTCTTCAATCGTCCGTTAGACGTGGCACTGGTCATCGACCCCTGTCGCGACGACCGCGGATGGTTTCAATGGAATGTTGACAAACCGAACGAAACCCAACGTACCGCCGGATTTTTTCTGTACGCCAGTCGTTTTCGACAAAACGAACTGGAATACTTTTCAAACCTTTATCAAGGAACTGTCACTATGGCTGCTGATCCTCGATACAACCAAATGGCTTACCCGTCTGGTGGAAATTCAACAATCAATCTGAACGACCAGCGAACCCCGGTTCAGAACATTGCCATCATGGCCATGTTGACGATGCAAATGATCGTGCTGTCGGTCATCGCTTGGAAAATGATGTCACCCACCACGGCCAACTCGGACAAAATCGACAAAATTGAAAACTCCGTAGCCGCGCTGGCCGATGGACGCAATCAGCAAGCCCGCGACGAAGCTTATCAAGCGATCCTCAACAAAATGACCGAGGGCAAAACCGACAAAAAAGATTTCGCGACGCTGTTGTCGGACGCCACCGAAAAATCTCAAAACAGACAAACGCAGCTCGAAGCCCAAACGCAGTACTCAACCCTGCTAAAACGTGATAAATCGAAACTAAACAGCGATTTGAGCGCGCTCAAAAGCAAATATTCGACCGCTCGCAAAACCATTACTGCGAAAAACAAAAAAATTGATGCGTTGGAAAAGGAAAAAGGGAAAAAGTCGAATATTTTGTGGATCGCCGGCGGCGGATTCCTGCTGATCTTGCTCGGCGGCATTGGCGGATATCTGGCTCGACATTACACGCAAATCGGAGATGAACTCGAAGATTCGGAGGCGACTGACGAATACCCAAATGAAAATCAGGAAAACAGTCAGGATGTGATCTCATTTGGACAATCCAGTGAAGTCACTGACGAAGAGGAAGCGCCAGAAACCGAAAATCCGGAACAACCCCATGAGTAACGAACAACGACTCGAGAACGAAAAACAGAACTTGCTGGCTATCGCCGAATCAGTCGAGCACGTTTCGGTCGAGATACTCGATTCATACAACCGGTCCTACAAAATTGTTTTCGATGTCAGTTCCATCGCCGATTTTGACTCGGGAGCCAACACGTTCGAGACAACTGACCGACACGAAATCGAATTGAACCTGCCGGTGAATTATCCTTCGGTCGAACCAGAATTGCGTTGGTTGACGCCGATCTTTCATCCCAATGTTTCACTCAGCGGCTACCTGGATATCAACGATATCGGGTTTCGCTGGTCGCCTGAGATGTCGTTGGTCGTCATTTGCGAACGGCTGTGGGACATCGCGCGATTCGCTTGGGTCGATACAGAATCGGCCAACAACTATTCGGCAAAACGCAAATGGAACGAAGGCGCTTTTGAGGCCCCCACCGACAACCGGTTGTTGAAATCGGCCGACACGACTCCCTTGGGCAACGTAGTTCATTACGAGAAAATCAATCCTGCCGCGTCTCAACCTGTCGTTGAAACTCCCGAAGTCGTCAGCGCCGAGATCATTGAGATTTCAGGTGAACCTCAACCTGAAACGCCTGTCAAACAACCCGAAGTATTTGTCATCGATGAAAAATCTGCGCCCCCGGTTATTGAAAAACAGGCGACCAATGACGACGATGACATTTTCATCATCGAGTAGACGACCGACGGTTGATTGCCGTCGCACATGATAAAGGACATCGAACAGTGGACGAATTTATTGGTTATTTCGTTTGCTTTGGGATGTTTGCATTGCTCATTATCGTGCCCATCTGGCTGGGATTGGTTTCTCGAAAAACGCTCGCCATGCAACAGGTTGGCAATCGATTTGGCGGAACCGCGACTGGAGATCATTTTCTCGGCCGAGCAAAACTCCAATTCCGCTACGGCGATACGATGGTGATGGTCACGTATTGCCGCAAATTCCCAGGACTCGGAGGGCGTCAAACTGAAATTCGCATGCGCGTTCCACACCGATCGAGCAAAATTGAAATTCGTCGAAATATGGGAAAGACGCGGCTCTGGTGGATCGGCAAAGAAACGGTGTGGGAATCGGGCGATGAGAATTTTGACAAAACTTTCGTTTCCGTGTCGTCTCATCGATCCAGCACTGAAGAAATTATCACTCCAGCCATTCGCTGGCAGTTGATGCAATTGTTTTCTCTCGGTGCCCCGGGGCTCTACTTTGCAATCAACAAAGGCGAGATGATTATTTCGAAACCTCGTTTTCTGATCAAACAACAGGCGCTCGACGATTTCGTACGTTTGTCATTGGAACTTTATGATCAACTCATGTTAGCGCGAGCCGTTGGAATCGATTTTGTCCAAGACCAGACGGCTGTGATTGACGAAGTGGTCTGTCCCGTTTGCAGCTGCGACATTCAAGGTGAAATGGTGATTTGTATTCGTTGCAAATCTCCACATTGTCATGAATGCTGGAAATACAATGGCAAATGCGCGACATTCGCTTGTGGCGAAACGCGTTACGTCATCCCCGTCGCTAAATCACCCGAACACAAACAAACACCAGACGCGTGAATGAATTTGGCGGGCCACCGTAGGGCCAATTGTGAGCGGCAAGGCGCTAGCCGCCGGTTTGTCTGCGCTACGTACCGGCGGCTAGCGCCTTGCCGCTCAGTTAGATTGGCCGGTGGGAACCGGCCCTACCTGTTATTCTCGATCGTCGAAAAAATTCTCCAACTCCGTTAACAAACTATCAATCGTCAAAGTCTGGATTTCATGCGGTGGCTGCCAAGGAAACCACTCATAACCAATATGCTCCGTGACAACAATTGGCACATCGTCCACCAGCCATCCAAGAAACATCACCAATTCTTTTTCATAACACGAGGGCGGGTAATGCCCTTGGACAAAATAGCGATGTCGAAACTCAAACTCGGAATCAATTCGAATTTGATCGGCAAGAATACCTGTTTCTTCGGCCAACTCGCGCAGTGCGCATTCCATTTCCGTTTCGCCCGGATCGACATGTCCTTTGGGTAAATCCCAACGATTTTTGTGCTTCATGAGCAGAAAAGACTTCTGTGGGCTTCCGCGAAACACAATCACGCCGCAAGATTTAACATCGACCATCACAACCACTCAATTGAAACGACCTCGATCATCATGAAGATTTATACCAAAACTGGAGACGGCGGCGAAACAGGCCTGGTTGGATCGAAACGGATTTCAAAAGCATCCGCGCGGATTGACGCAATCGGATCGGTCGACGAACTCAACAGCTTGATCGGCGTCATCCGCAGCGAGCCGTTGGACGACGATTTCGAATCCTGGTTGCAAACCATTCAAAATGATCTGTTTGATCTCGGCGCGATATTGGCCAGTACACCTGAGCAACAAAAAAAATATTCGATTGCACCTATTTCAGAAAATCGAATTCAAGATCTAGAAGCGCAAATCGATCAACTTCAGAAAACGATCCCGGAAATTCGGCAATTCATTTTGCCGGCGGGCAACCGCGCTGCGTCGCTAACACACTTGGCCCGTTCGGTTTGTCGTCGCGCCGAGCGCGCCGTCATTTATCTTCAGGGGGAAAGCAGCGAAACTCAAATTCCGCCGACGGTCGTCGCATTTTTGAACCGTCTCAGTGATTGGCTGTTTATCGTTGCCAGATGCCTGAACCATCGGGGCGGACAATCCGAGACTTTTTGGAAAAAACAAAGGCATTAAAAAAAGGGGTTGCCCGACATTTCCACATTGCCCACTGCACCGTTTACATTCGCTACATCAGCCGTTAAGCTTCAATTTGTTTGGTCGTGTCAGTGGCAGCCAACAATCGGTAGTAGTACCGCAAGTGCTGGTGACGTGACTTCGTAACCCGAAGCGTGAGCGAGGGACTACGACCACGCTGATGTGAAGCTCTACGTGGTCCCTCGCTTACGCTTCGCACTTACGATTTGACCGCACACTTGTGGCACCACAGCCCAACAATCGTCTTGGATCACGATCATCGATCGAGGGGAGTCTCATGAAAAAAATTGAAGCCGTCATCCGACATTTCAAACTCGAAGACATCAAAGCGGCTCTGAACGATTGTGGCGTCATCGGGATGACCACCACCGAGGTCAAAGGATACGGGCGTCAGAAGGGGCATACGGAAATGTATCGGGGTACCGAATATGCCATCGATTTTGTGCCCAAGGTAAAAGTGGAAGTGGTCTGCAGCGACGAAGACCTCGATTCGGTCGTTGACGCTTTTTTGGAAAAAGCGCGAACGGGTCAAATGGGCGACGGAAAAATCTTTATTTCCAGTCTTGAGGAAGCCATTCGGATTCGAACTGGGGAACGTGGCGACGACGCGGTTTAGTGCCATCGAATCGACAATCACCTGCATCTCGAACTGTTTTTCTCAGCTATAATACGACTCAAACAAACGAGATGATTTGAGTAAGTGAATTGAGCGGAAACACCCTACCGCCTTATGTGATCGAAGCTGCCATGCGTTGGCGACAAGGTTATGAAAGCCTGCGCGAAATGCATGACCAGGGCGCTTCCGGAAAACGAATTGCCATCGCGTTTTCTGATTTGCTAGACGAAGTTGTTACGAGTATTTTCAACGCCTGCCTCCGAGATAATCCACAAGCGTCCGAAATTGCCTCCAAGATTTCCGTCGTGATGCATGGCGGATGTGGCCGAAGAGAAGTTTGCCCGCACTCCGACGTCGATCTGATGTTGCTGTGCCACAGTCAACAGGAACCGGGCGTCAAAGAACTTGCCACGCTGCTCAGCCAGGGCATCAACGACGCGGGATTCACCCTGGGTTTTACGGTTCAGACACCGCGACAAGCTTGTAGCCTGGCATTCGCACAACCGGAAACATTTACATCGTTGATTGACGCACGCTCATTGGCCGGCAGCGTCGAACTGTTTGACAGCTTTATCCTCCGCCTGCAGCGACTGGCCGTTCGCCGCAGCTCCGCCATTATGCGCCGGATCTTTCAGGCCCGCGACGAAGAACGGGTGAAATTTGGTGAAACCGTTTATCTGCTGCGTCCCAATGTTAAAAAATCGCGTGGCGGACTTCGCGATATCCACCTGGTTCGTTGGATCGGTTTTGTCCGCTATGGCGAAGCGGAATTTGATGAGCTGCTGAAAAAAAATGCGATTCCCAAAGTTGACTTCGAACGACTCAACGCCTCCAACGAATTCTTGCTGCGCATCCGCAACGACCTCCATTTTCAAGCCAATCGATTGAACGATGTTTTGGGGCGCAACGAACAAGTTCGCATTGCGGAAAAATTTGGCTACGCATCGCGGGATGAATTGCTGTCGGTCGAAAACTTGATGCGCGATTACTTTCGCTCGACCAGCGACGTTCGATTTTGCAGCGATAATTTTGTGCAAAACGCTCAACCGCGGCCAACTATCGCAAATATGCTTGCCCCGATTGTCAGCCGCAATGTCGATGAACATTTTCGTATGGGACCGTTTCAAATCGGTGCTCGCCCAGGCGCCGTTGATCATGTCAAAGGCAATCTTGAATCGGTATTGCGGTTGTTACAATTGGCCAATCTCCACAACCGCGAAATCGAACCTGCAACTTGGGAAGCGATTCGTAATCGGATGCTCGCATCATCACGTATTAAATTGGACGAAGCGTCAGCTCATCGATTTATGGCGCTCGTTGACAATCCCGATGGATTGGGGAAATCGCTTCGACGATTGCACGAAATGCGAGTGCTCGAAAAAATCATCCCCGGCTTTCGACACGCGCGGGGTTTGCTCCAATTCAATGAGTATCATCAATATACCGTTGATGAACATTCGATCCTGGCAGTCGAACGCGCCTCCGAATTGAAAAACGATAGTTCATTTCTCGGAGACGTTTATCGTTCGATTCGCGACAAACAAATTCTTCATCTCGCATTGTTATTACACGATTTGGGAAAAGGGTTCCCGGAAGATCACAGTGAAGTCGGAGCCAGGATCGCCAAACGCGTTGTCAAACGCTTGGGTTTGTCCGATACCGATGGTGAAACGGTCCGCTACCTGGTTTACAACCATTTGGTCATGTCCCATCTGGCCCTGCACCGCGACATCAGTGACAACGCTGTCGTCGCAGAATTTGCGTCGAATGTTGGCTCGGTCAACATGTTAAAAATGCTCTACGTGCTGACCTGCGCCGACATCGCCGCCGTCGGACCCGATACGCTGAATCAATGGAAATTGGGTCTGCTCACGGAACTTTATCGCAACGCGAAAAACATTCTGACGGGCGAAGATCCGCGAGAAAACAATTTGGCCGAGCGGAAAAATGTCGAAGCGGATCTCACACAGCTGTTTGATGACGAGATCACGATTTTGTGGCTGGCCGACAAAATCAAAGACGTGCCGCCAATGTATTTGCGGAACCAGGGAATCGAGAAAATCGCCAATCAACTTTTGGAACTCAAGGAGTTGCCGAAAAACGAAATCGCTTGCTGGTCGAATTTTTGTGAGAATTCCAATATCTCTAACCTGTGTATTGGTACTCACGAAAAAGTACGCAGTGGAATTTTCTTTAAAACCTGCGGTTTGCTGGCACGCCTCGGTCTGCGAATCAAAAGTGTCGATATCAGTCGCTTGGGCGATTCCATGATTTGGTACTGGTTCCAGTACGAAGACGAAGATTTCGAGGGACCGCCGCCAGAATACCGATTGGAGGAAATCAAAAAACTGGCATTGGCCGCTGCGATCGCTCCTCCCGACGAAACTCCACGATTTCGAAATCGCTGGGGAAATCAGGAAAATCGTGCAGAACAACTTTCTCGTCCCCCGATCCGTGTCTTAATTGACAATCAATCGGTCGAAGACTCGACGATTATTGATGTGTTTGCCTTTCGTAAACTGGGTTTACTGTATACGATTTCAAAAAAGATTTTTGAAATGAACCTGGATGTTCAATCTGCCAGGATTTCCACGTATGGTCACCAGGTCGTTTGCGTCGTTTATGTAACCGATGCCAATCGACAAAAAATCCGAGACCAGGAACAAATGGATAAAATTCAAAAATCGATCCTGAAATCGACTCGATCATTCCTGAGAAAGCGCAAAGCGGCTACGAAAAAATAAATCTGCAGATGTCAAAACTTGCTACAAACCGCTGGCTGGGACTGTTTCTGATCGTGTTCTTTATTGGACTCGTTGCGATACCAGTCTTTGTCAATATTTTTCCGCCCCAGGTTTGGCAAATGCACTCGGCCAAACGGGAATACGAATCCGGCAACGACGAAAAAGCGGTCCAGTCGCTCCGCGATATTGTCAACGAAAATCCCGACGATATCGAATCCCAAATGTTGCTTTCCAAAATCCTGGCTCAAAAAAAAGAACATGAGGACGAGGCGCTCAAAATTGTCGGCCGACTGCGACAAAGCCATCCCCAAAACACCGCGGTTCAACAGCACGCCATTGAAATCCTGCAAATGTGTGGACGTCATACGGAAGCGTCGATTTTGTATGACCAACTCCATGCCGATAAAAAGCCCACCGGAGTGGCTCAACGCATTGTCCATCTCAACAGCCTGGCTTACATGCGTGCTTTGGGAAATCGAAAACTGGACGAAGCGTCGAACAACATTGATTCCGCAATTCGGCAATGGGAAAATCTACTGGCGACGAAAAGCAAGATCGAGCTGTCAATCGACGATGCCATTCTGATTGCCGCTTTGGAACAAACCGAAAATGGAAACGAAGTGGAATTTTTGTTACCCCTGCCCTCCCCCACGGCCGGCGTTTGGGGATTTTACAAGTGCTCGACAACACATCTCGCTTTGCACATTCTCGACCGATTCATCGAAAAAAAAATTAACGACACTCAAATACAAAATCTCAAACTCAAAACCGCTGCCACCCAGGTTCTGGCAGACAGTTTGCCACCCCAAGGATCGCGACGACAAAAACTGGTCGAGCTCCGCAAAAAAAATCATCGGCAACGTGAATCGCTGGCGATGTTACTGACTTACCGCGCACTGATATTACAAAAACTCGATTGCGTCGAGCAAAGTCATTTGAATCGCGAGTATGTGATGGGGCTGGGTTACACACCCGAGGAGCTGCTCAAAAAAATACCGAATCAGAAAACATGTCTCGCCATCCTGGCCGAAAGTACGGCGTATTTGGACACGCGCGGATATGTTCGGTATCGAAACAAAAAAACGAAACTTGCGATCGATGATATGGACATTGCACTGCTGGGGATTGATTCGCTGATTCGTTCTCCGCGGATACTCAAGGGCCAATCCGCTCAAGAGAAACAAATCAGACGAAGTCGCGAGCAACTCAATCAGACGCTTGCGGTGTTAATTGAACACCACCGATTGGCAGTAGAAAAATCCGACTATCGCCGCGCACAATTCGACAAGCGTCGCTTAAAAGCAATGGGAAAGCGACCGGGTGAGGATTTGTATTAGGACTTGAAAAAAAGAACTGCGATTAGCGACCGAGATGCATTCCTTTCAGCATGACATAGCCGAAAATCACGGCGCCAATGGCGATAACCGACCATGTTGCCGGCGAAAAATCTGAGCATGCTGAAATGACGTCCCGAGCAGCGTCACTAACTCTGTTAATAATGGAGTCCATTGTTTTCTCATCGGATCTAAATTTGGGGCATCAATGTTACTAAAATCGTAGGTTAGAAAATCGGGCGTCTGATCCGACCGAAAAGAAAAAACGGTTTCAGAGCCGACTCGCCTGTCGAATCTTTCGTCAGAATCCGAACAATCGATCATGACGGTTGAATGGATTGGTGCTGGCAACGCATCTTCGGGGCGAGGCATTGGCGGCACATCAGAAGCGAGGCGCATCGGGAGGGCGAGGCTCCTGCCGAGCCGCGGGCATCTACTTAAGAGGCGGATTTTGCTCATGGGCTCTAACGCCTGACAAACCAAGGCACGATCTGCAAATCCGTCCTCACGCCTTTTTGGCCTTCCCACTGTATACCTGCCATCCCTGCAGCTCGGCAGGAGCCTCGCCCTCCCGAAGACAATTAGCGAACCAACTGGGTGCCGATCGGTCTTTCAATACAAGCTGCGGGCATTGCGAAAAAAATCCGTTGAATCTGTGCTGGCTCAAAAACGCTTCAATAAACCGGTTCCTCAAAATATTTTTGCTGGACTCCTTGAACAGAACTGTCGAAAATAGTATTTTCAGAAATTCCTCAAAGACGATTTTTGGGGCCGTAGCTCAATTGGTTAGAGTACCGGACTGTCGATCCGGTGGTTGCGGGTTCGAGTCCCGTCGGCCTCGCTTATGACGCCCGTTGTCAGAAATTGACAACGGGCGTTTTTTATTGCCGTCAGCGACACTTACGGCCATCGCCTGAAACGTGGGGTTGGCCTTCTGGTCGTCGGATAATTGTATGTAAGCAATCGGGCCACCAATCAGGAAGAGAATCAATGAACTTGTGTGGTTTCGCTGACATTCGGATGTTTCGTGTGCGACTGCCAAAGCCGCTTTACCCCTATCGTGGTCGAGAGTCTATCGAAACGTGCGAGGAAATCACACAAATCGAAGCGTGCGAGGCTTCTAACGTGCCTCAACTGACTTCTGGCTGGCTTGGAATCGACGACCTTGCTGAGTTCTTCCCGTCCAAGTTCTCGGAGAAGAACCCTCTTAATATCCCCGGCCCAATCTACGGAGCAGAAACTGATACCTGCTGCACCGGGCCGCAAGAAGCACCTGACAATGTTCTTCTCGATAAGATCGGCCAAGAATTCGTGTTCAAGCAGGCGTCCACGGCCAACGAATTCCGTGACCTTGCAAGTGCGGCGATCAGTGAGTGCTTCGAGGGTTATGGAGCAGATGGAGACTCTCATTGGCGGCTATCCACGATTCGAGAGTGGTGGCAAACCCGTGAAGACATTCTGTTGGGAGAGATTGGGGAAGAATGGTGCAAATCAGAGAGTGTTGAGCGTTGGAAGAGGGCATTGCAAGGCGAAGCAGAAGGCTACCTGCGAGTGTATGCTTTCTTTGTTGAAAACGGGCGAGTTCCCCACGATGGCGACATTCTGCCAGAAATAAGTTGAAAGATTCCGAACCATGAGTTATCAGGCTGACAATTACGACGACGATGCTGAATTGACGGCATACATCTGGCACAACTATCGCCACTTGCTAACCAACTTGGAATCGCTTGCGGATAAAGCAGTCATGGCCGAGCAAAAGGCACAATCATCCAGTGAGCGAATGGCGAAAGTGTTGCGGGAAAGATGGGGAGGGCAAAACGGCTCCCGTGTTGTTGAAGCCCTCAAAGATGGCCATGAAGTTTTCCGCAAGCGGGTTCGGGAGCGAGTTCTCGAAAGTTCAGGGGATGATGTATTCATCAACAGATGCCCCAGTTGCCAACGCATCGTTGCTACGCCCAAAGCCCAGCAATGCCTGTGGTGCGGCCATGACTGGCATAAAAAGGGAAGCGAAAAACTTGCGCAATGGAACAAGACCAAAATTACTTAACTCGCGAAATGTTTTACTGGGCTTATCCTTGCTCATCAGAAACTCCAAAAAAACTATTGAACTTCTAGATTTTTTGCGCAGTTTACTCAACCCTGCATAGGCCGAAAGCCATTTTTATGACAGTTACCGACATGTGCGGGATTTTTCTCATACAATTGGTGAACTACTGACAACCTCGACGTAGGGCGAAACCAAAATGACGTTACTTCTGATTACCGTTTTCGCAGTGCTTGCGATTTCAGCGGCTTGCTCTCTGTCCGAAGCCGCCATTTATGCGGCCAGGATTCCTTACATTCGGACGCTCGCCGACACGGGATCGTTGGCGGGTCGGCTGCTGGTACAATTCAAAGAGAACATCGAGCGCCCGATTTCCACGATCTTGATTATCAACACCGTGGCCAACACCGCTGGCGCCGCCATCGCTGGCGCTCAAGCCCAATCCGTGCTTCCTGAATGGGCTCTCATTTGGTTCGCAGCGGCCTTCACGCTCAGTGTACTTACTTTTTCCGAAATCATTCCCAAAATCCTGGGCGTCGTATATAGCGAGCGGCTCGCGCGTGTGTTGGCTTTGCCGCTCCAGGCAGCCATCATCGGACTTTATCCACTGGTATGGCTGATCGAAAAATTATCGCAGCTAATCAAACCCAATGAGCCGATCCTCGCTGCACCGGAAGAAGAGATCGAGGAACTGGCGAAGATGAGCGCAGAAGAAGGCAGCATCCTCGAAGAGGAAGCGGAAATGGTCCGGAACGTTTTGCGACTGAACGACGTGACGGCTGCCCACATCATGACTCCGCGCTCGGTCGTGGTTAAATTTCCCGCGGGCATCACCATTACCGAAGCGGCTGAGAAAATTGATGAATGGACCTACTCACGGATTCCCGTTTACAGTGACCACGATCCGGAAACGTGGATCGGATTTGTGCTCCGCCGCGATATCCTGGCCAAATTAGCCGAGGATGAATTTGACATCACCGTGGGATCGCTTTGCCAACCATTATATTTTGTCAGCGATTCGACGCACGGACATGTCATGCTGAAATCATTCCTCAAACGCAAATCACATTTGTTTGGAGTTGCAAATCATTTTGGCGATCTGATTGGCATTGTCACGCTGGAAGATGTCATTGAATCGCTGATCGGCGCGGAAATTGTCGACGAAGTCGATTCGGCTATCGACATGCAGGAAGTGGCTCGGCTTCGTAAGCGCGAGCAGAGTCAAATTAACGACGAACAAAGAAGACATCACGACAATTGAACATTCGTGTATGTAACACCTCAACCATTGTTGTTTCAAAGGATTGGCCACATCTCGTCGCCGGGCATTCATGACTCGTGTTTTGACTTGAGCCACTACAAAAAAAACCGCCAGCTCGAAGCTGGCGGCCAAGACATTCAAACGAGAAAGTCTATCGCTAACGCTAAAAGTCGATGTCGACGACAATGCCGTCGTTGTGACCAAACATAGCGTAAAGTGTTCGCCAGTCAGTGTTACGTGGAATAACACGGATAGAAGCGTCACCA
>JANQLU010000150.1 GCA_028280445.1 Pirellulaceae bacterium
CTTCGGAGCGAAGCGACGATTCTTTGTGAGATCGATTGTTCATGATTGCCCCTCGGAGCGAAGCGACGCTCCTGGGTTTTGACACGGTTTAACCTAGTCTGTTTGATTGTTCAATGGAGACATTTTTTTTCGAATAGACTCTCCTTTCAATGGAATGTGATAGGCATTGTGAACGATGCGGTCGAGTATGGCATCGGCCAAGGTGGGATCCCCAATGATGGTATGCCACTCGGATTGTGGCACTTGAGCGGTGATAATGGTCGAGGCTCTTTGGTGCCGGTCCTCAAAGAGTTCGAGCAGGATTTGTCGTTCTTGAGCCGATAAAACGGTCAGTCCCCAGTCATCCAAAATGATCAGATCGGTTTTGGCCAGTTGCTGCATTTTCTTAAAGTAGGTCCCATCGCCCTGAGCCAGGACCATTTGTTGTAGCAGGACCGACAATCGGGAGTAGCGGACTCGGAAGCCTTGGACACAGGCTTGATGTCCCAGAGCACAGGCAATGAAGCTCTTGCCCACACCCGTGGGTCCGGTGAAGATGACATTGAGGTGTTCCTTGATCCACCGACAGGAATACAAGGCTTGCATCAAGGTGGTGTCCAGATGTCGGGGTAAGGAATAATCAATGTCTTGAATACAGGCTTTTTGTCGCAGTGTGGCTTGTCGGAGCCGGGTTTGGAGTTGTCGATTTTCGCGTTCAACGATTTCCCGATCCACCAACAATCCCAACCGTTCTTCAAAGCTTAAAGCCTGAGCTTGCTGGGATTCCTGCTGTTCCTTGAGAGCGTGAAACATCCCTTCGAACCGCAGTTGTTTGAGTTTCTCCAGAGTGGGTGTCATCAGCATGGCAGTTCTCCTGAGTTTTGGGTTTGATAATAGTCAGCCCCTCGCAGATTTTCATGTTCGAGGGGAATCGCCTCGTTTTTCTCGATTTCGAAACGATCCAATCCCTTTTTCAGAATGGAATGTAGACTGCCAAAGCTGGTGGTCCCCAGACGATTGGCTCGGCGACAAGCTGCTTCCAAGCGCTCGGTGGGATAGGACTTATTCAACCGCATGATTCCTAAACAACTGCGGTAGCTTTGTTCGGGAAATGGGCGGGCTTGTAAAAGGCGTTGGATTTGTTCGGTGGTTTCGGGGCCGATTTGGGTGGCCCACTGAATGAAACGACGGGGATTCCACTCCGAATACTGCTGATGATGACTCGGCATGTGCTCTTTGAGGGTCGTGTGTTGACCTGGGCGATCCTGCCTCACATGGGAGGCAATGCGTTGTGAACGATGGAACACTTCCACCGTCTGTTCGGTAAACCGCAGGAGCACTTTTTCACGAACGTACTGGAAGGGAACACTGTAATAGTGCCGATTGAGTTCCACATGGTAATCGATATTCACCTTCGCTTTTTTCCATTGGCAGAACACAAACCGTTCTCTTGGCAATGGAGCGAGTTGGGGGCGATCCAATTGCTCAAAGGCCGATTGACGACTGCC
This sequence comes from Pirellulaceae bacterium, assembly GCA_028280445.1. Lineage (GTDB taxonomy): Bacteria > Planctomycetota > Planctomycetia > Pirellulales > Pirellulaceae > JANQLU01. Next base: position 1,488 of record JANQLU010000150.1, read on the forward strand.
GGGTAGCTTCTTGAACGGGCGTTGATTCAGCTTCTGGAGTAAGTGACCGATTTCTCGGTTGAGTTCCTCCAAACTAAAAAACTCGCGATGGCGCAAAACGGCCATAATCCAGCGTTCTACCAACAACACCCCGGCTTCGACTTTGGCCTTATCTTTGGGTTTACGCACCCGAGCCGGTAGTACGGCAACCTGATAGTGTTGAGCTAAATCCCGATAAGTCGGATTGAGATCCGGTTCATAATAACAAGCTTTGCTGACTGCGGATTTGAGATTGTCAGGAACCACGATTTCAGGAACTCCCCCAAAAAACTCAAACATCCGAACATGGGACCCAATCCAGTCGGGCAAACCTTGAGTCCACGTGGCTTCGGCAAAGGTGTAATTGCTCGCTCCCAAAACGCCCACAAAGATCTGGGCGGGACGCAATTTCCCCGATTTCGCCTCACGGATGGCCATCGTGGGACCACAATAATCGACAAACACTTTTTCACCGCCTCGATGATTTTGCCGCATTGAGGGATTCAACTTCAGCGTCCAGTCCCGGTAGAGATCAAAAAAGCGAGTCCGACCGTAACCCTCTGGGTGCTCCAAACGATATTCTTCCCAAAGCAACTGACGGGTCACCCCTTTCTTTTTCAACTCTTGGTGAAACCATTCAAAATCGGGCAAACTGCGCAGGCGTTCGCGGGGTTTCACCGTCTGGAGGCCCAGTAAGACCGAGAGATCCGCATCGGAAGTGTTCTTCAGATCGGACCCCGTGATGCCCAGTTCTTGGCCTCGGGCCAAGTAGCGACTGACACTGGATTGAGCCACAGACGTACTGCGGGAGATCTCCCGTTGGCTCAGACCATTTTCTAGACTTAAACGAAATATTTCTCTGATTTTATTCATGGAAAGTTCCTTCCCAGATCGTTGCTTCATAACTCCCTACCTTGGATGACTCCAAACTGGGCAGTATGAAGAAAACAAGATGGCTAAAAAAGGAACTTCGCTTCCTCAAAAGGGCAATCTCAGAGCAGCGATCTCAACGCTGGATTCGGTGATCCAACTGGATTGGATTCGGTGATCCAACTGCGGTGGATTCGGTGATCCAACCTCAACGGATTGAGTGATCCAGGTTTACTGGATTCGGTGATCCAACGGATTGGATTGAGTGATCCAGGTTTACTGGATTCGGTGATCCAACTGCGGTGGATTGAGTGATCGAGGTGGAGCGGATTACGCA
>JANQLU010000042.1 GCA_028280445.1 Pirellulaceae bacterium
AAACGGCTGGTCGGCAAACAAAGTCAAGAAAGGCTACTCTGTCATTACTCTGTATCGCTCAGACGACGACAAAAACAACCCAAAAGAAAGCATTACGATAGAGATTGGGTCTCCGCTGGACCCCAGTGTCAAGACATCCGCTAAAGTCTACGCGCAGTCAAATTCAGGCAAATATTCCAAGTTGCCATTTGATGTTGACGGAAACACAGCCTACCGCGTCAAGATTCCGGATAGCGGAAAATATGGTCCACGTGCGTGCATTGTTGCGCATCATCGAGGCAAGGCTTGCTTCATCGTGGCCAATACAAGCTCAGAAGAAGATCTTTGGTCAGTTCTTGAGCAGCTCGTAAAAACATGGAAATGGAATTGAGGAGCAATGGCCAAGATTTCTTCTATATAATTAGGCCATGAGTAAATTTTTGCCGCAAAGTCGACGGGTTTGGTGAGTTATTATTTTTGGATGAGGGTTTGCGTCAGTTAAAAAACAAAACGCATCTTCATTTGAAAGTCGAGGAACTAAAATGCTGCGGGTAACGTTACTTTCAACAATTTTTGTGATCGCATTTTTAGCCAGCAATTGTCCAGTCAAAGGACAAAGCAACGCGTCCTCAGATATGAGGAAAAACGAAGTCAAGGCAGTGCGATTCAACGATCTAGATGAAAAGAAAAGCACGGCTAAGTTGCGTCAACTGAAGGACAATGGTTGGGAGTACGTTGGCCCTTTGGGAAACGGGATGGTGAAGTTCAGTCGAACTCCGGCAGCACAACGACGAGCAGAAATCGTCGGCGTATGGACCAAGGGAGGAATGAAAGGAGAGGATTTCATCGAATTCACAGCTGATGGGAAAATACGGTTTGGCGGAGAAAGTCCTCCGTTGACTTCAATGTTTGCCACCATTAAATCAACGATCGAATTCAAATCCAAATGGGATGCTCTTTCCTATCAAATTCTTGAAAACGGAAAATTTTGCCTCGTGACCGACTTCGCCAAAACTGGTTTGCCGCGGGACAAATGGAATAAGTTTTCGGGTGAACCGAAAGATTCCGGTCAGATCGTTGGTCAATTGAAATCGTATGCTTTTATCGAGGTCAAAAACAACAAGCTTACAATTATGGTTTCAAAGAAGTGGGGCTCAATAACGTTGCAGCGCATTCGTTGAACCATTGTAGGCCACTTGCGTTTCGACATATTCCAGATTTATACCTGACACCAATTCTTTTTCAGTAGGTAACTCAGCCATAGATCATTTGCACTGCTCTCAGGAAAGCGCTCCTATGACCCTTAATTATTAACTTTAACAATTTTGGATGGGGTACTGGGGAAGCATCTATGCATTTGCAGAGTTGTTCGCGTATGATGCGGGCAACCCTTTTCACTTGGAGCCAAATCATGGCTTGGTGCAGTTGTTGCCAAAAGGACAGGAAAGTCGTAAGGCATCGCTTCAAAGGCGTGTGCCCAATTTGTCACACGTCATATCACCTGCCGGAATGTCGTGGCACGGATCCATTTTCAATGGACGTGTGCTGTTACTGCCACAACGAATTGTTCCCATCTGCGCGCAACCAAGAGGAATACCACCGTTTGGAAATACAGGAACAGATGGCTGTCGAAGAGTTTTTGATATCCACAACAAAGAAGCACCATACTTTGATCATGGCTATCACAATACTAGGGATTGTTTTTGTAGCTTGGTTATTTGTGACGCTGTTTTGATTCGTTGGCGGTTTGTCTCAAAAAAACCCGACGTGACAGCCCTGACGACGGGTTACTTTATGCGCCTACGGAATGTGTTCCACGCACTCTTAATGATTGAGAGGCTGGTTAAACTTTGCGCTTAATTTTGCGACACACTTTGCACAAAGTACCTTAACTTACAGATAACGCAAATCCACTGGGGAAGCGTTGTCAAAAATTGCTTCCTAATTGGCAACATTAACTATGTAAGCAAAAATGCACACGTTGCTAAACCTTTGATTAGGAGGATAGAAAATGGGATGGGAATGTATTACCGGTGTTTTAGACGATACCGGGCCATTTTGGGCGTACACGACAATTGATTGCGATACACAACTTCCCGCCATTGCCATTGCTCAACCAAATCTGTCAAACGGCGATTGTGGAAATCCGCAAGGGCCGAGTTGTTGGCCAACTTCGCCAGCAGCATTGGCCGCAGGAAAGACAAGAAAGATGCGCGTGATAGCGGATGATATGTCAGAGCTGAATACAGCAATGGCCAGATTATTTGCTACGAAGTTTGCTGCAATCGACGACACAATTCAGTTGGAAGAATAGGGCTTAAGGCGTCGCGCGAACCTGTACGACAAATGTCCGAGTTTACTAAATCGAAATTCTTCTCGCCCTTCATTTCCGTTTTGGATTACCGGCTTGGCTACAAGGAACTTCTTTGTAGGAGTTGGCTCGTTTGGGATAGTTAGGGTCCATTCAAAGTACCTGTCATTGTCATCCACAAGGCCATAGGCAGCTTTTAGCAACGCTACCGATGGAAGTATGCAGCCTCGATCTTCTGCGTATTGAAGCGCGTTGTTCCAGTTTGGAAATGCTCCAACTTGCTCATCTTTGCCCACATAGAACCCAGATATCTTTGTCTCAAATTCAGGAGCGTCAACAATCCTGACTTTCTTGAGCAATACTCCTCCTTCAACGAATTTGAAGTCAAGGACAGCTGTTCCACTATTTCCATAGCCGGGTTTTGGCACTTCGCGAATTACTTCAATGAACTCGTTACCTTTTACAACAACAACGTAGTAGAGACCAGGATCAAGCTTGCATTCACGCCCCTGACCTAAGTCAATCTCCTTGCTGCCATCTGGCTCACCAGACTTCAACAGCGGATAGACACGAACATCTGCATTTTCTGGATCTGTTTCAAACAAAACCAGTTGGGAGCCATCACCTGGAATCGATGTTACAGTGTTTCCTCCAGGTTGGTCCGGTTTGTCGCTACGAAAACCACGCCAGACCGCACCGCCAGTGGCGAAGTCAAACACAAAGAATCCAATGAGTATCATCGCAACCCAAACACTCGGCCAGATGAACCGCTTTAATCGTTCGGTTGAGGCAATTGGCTTGCCGCCTCGCGACCACGTATTCAGATCTTCAACCAGCGCGCGGAAACTTTGATACCGATCTCCTGGTTGGACGTGCAAACACTTTTCAATAATCGATCGCAAATCCGCGTCTACATCCTTCGGTACCCTAATCGAACCGGCCACCGCTTGAGCAGCAATTTCCGAATTGTGTTTGCAGTTCTCAAACGGGCTCTTACCTACAACCGCCTCGTACAAAACGAGTCCAAATGAAAAAATGTCGGACTGCGGTAAAAAATCCAGGCCGTTGATCTGTTCAGGCGACAGATACCCGATGCTGCCAACGAGGTTTCCCAAGCCTTCGACCGTCCTGGTTTGATCGACAATCTTTGCGACACCAAAGTCAGCCAAATAAGCACGTTCGGTTTCTGCGTCAATCAAAATGTTGGACGGCTTAATGTCACGATGAAGAATGCGATTTTCATGTACCTCAATCATCCCGCTTGCAATTTGTGCCAGCGCGAGCACTCGTTTACCAAGCTCAACCTTGGGCGCCCACGTCTTAAATGTTTCTCCATCCACCAATTGCATAACGATGTACGCCTGGCTGTCCTGATGGCCGGAATCGTAGATTTTCACGACGTGGGGACTATCCAGTTTCCCTAGTGCTTCAATCTCATTCCCTAAGGATCGGAACGTAAATTGGCTTGATAGAGGTGACTCGTGGATGAGTTTTACAGCGACGTCTCGCTCGGTCGCAGGGTCATAGCATCGGTAAACTGTCGAAAAATTTCCAGAGCCCAAAACCGCCAAGTTTTCGTACCGATCGATGATGCATTGATCACGTAGTAAATCGCTTGTGTGGAACCGGTAAATTTCGTTGAGTTCAAACTTCAAAACATCGCGTTCCAAACCGTCAAAATCCTTCAATATCTCGGAGATTTCTACAGCTTTTCCTTTGCGAAGTTGCGATTCAAAACCACACGCTATGTCGCATACTTGATCGCGAAATTCTTCCGGTAAATCGTCGAGTTCGAACATCGTTTTTGGTGCTTCCAATTCGGTGGTCAACGACAAAATCGAAAAATTTGTCGTTACCAATTTCATGCAGATTGTGGTTTAAATCATTAAGTTCTACTCGTCAAATATTGTACATGCGATTTGTTCCAAGTCTTGCATGGTTTCGCAGGCGAGTAGTTTTTTCATCCGTTGAATGTGTCGACTTACAGTCCGTATTGTCATGAAGCACCTTACTGATATTTGTTGTTCAGTCATTCGTTGCGAAAGAAATCGAAGTACTGTTCGTTCGTCTTCCTCCAAATCAGTGATCCAAGGATTTTCTGCAATCCCATCGTCGATGTATTTGTTTGCTCGGAGCGAGATAAATGAGCTTCCAGTTTTTGCCATCGCAATGGCATCTACAATGGAGTTGGCTTTATCGTGCATTGTGATCAGACCCGAAACGCCGTCCAAATGCTCGAACGCCAGTCTAGATCGAGTGCATTCACCCAACAACAACACGCACGGGAAACCGTATGCCTTGGCTTTGAATAATGCCTCAGGGCGAGGATCAGCCAAAACAACAACTCCAACTTCGTTTTTCGATTCGATCAGTTTGCCTTCAAATGTGCCGGGATCAGAATCGACAACCAATGGAACAATAGCCGAATGTTCTTTTACAAAACTTTCAATCAACTCCATCAACCAATGTCGCGGTGAATGGATGGCACACGAAATCTGCAAGAATCTGCCCTCAACAAGAATTCTCGAAACGGATTCAATTATCTTCGTGCGGGTGGGGAATACAATTCTAGTTGCACGTTTGTTCCCTAGACCATTGAGGGGTTTGTGTTGCGCGACCGCGAAAAACTGTAATAATGACAACCAATGTGCGGTAATAAAGACAACCAATGTGATCGCGGACTTTTATTTGCTTTACAGTGCAAGAGCTAATCGATCGGTTTCTACCAGAGTACGAAGAACAGGATTCAATCGTTGGATCATCGGTGCCGAAAATCGGGAAGAGTGGGCGGTACAGGACTCGAACCTGTGACCCCCTGCTTGTAAGGCAGGTGCTCTAAACCAACTGAGCTAACCGCCCGGGTCGACTAGTTATAACCTTTTATGGGATTGGCTTCAATCGCTACAAATAGCAACGAACTCTATCGGCTAACCACAGCGGATCCAATCGGCCAAGTTGCTTCGACTCCGATCGCCATATTAACGTCAGCCCTGACAGCCACAGTTGACATCCGCTTCAATCACCATAAAAAAACGCCGGCGAGAAAGCCGGCGGATGGTTGTTATTTTATTGCGATCTTTTTACGAACTCAATTCGTGCAACGACCGATCCGTTGCGAGATCTATTTCTTTTTCTTTTTCTTCTCTTTGATGCCGTCCAGCTTGAATGTGGCGATCAGTTGATCGTAAGTCTCTTCGCTTTTCTCCGGCTTCATGGCCTTGATTTTCTTTAACGCTTTTTGGAACGCTGGAATCATGTCCGATTTTTCATAAACCTTTTGGTCGTCGCGCTCCATCTCGTTCCATTTTTTGCTGAAGTCTTTGCCTTTGAATTCCTTGGCAAACAAATCACCAAATTTGTTGCGAACCGTTTTTTCTTTTTTGGCAACGTGGCAAGTATTACAAGACGCGTTGATCGTCCCCTTGTATTGTTTTTCTAACTCTTTTTCGAAAACTTTATGGGCACTGGCACTTCCCGGTACAAGAATGGCAAAGCAAACTGCTACTAGGAGTGAATACATGATTTTCATAGTCGTAAATCCTGGTCCTCTGTTCTTTCCAATTACTGTCGAGAAATTATACGCCAAAGTTGGCTGATGTGTTCATCGTCGACAACACTACATTTCGTGTCTGTGACGCACACACATCCAATCAATCTGATTTTATCAAGAAATCATTTTAATCAAAAGGAACGGATCTCAACGTGGGCGATTCATTTGCCGAGTCTCATCGGGGTGGTCGGCCTCCAAATCTCGGCAATTCCAGGCACAAATCGGCTGATTCATCGCCAAAGACTCCATTTCCCGGTCGACAGCTTGCCATTGATACGCACAAGAATTGCATTGAACGCGGCATCCAAGATATGAAATGTAGAAACGATTATTTTTTTTACAATGCGGACATTGGTCGACAAAAAAGATGTTTTCGGGCATCCATTTCCCCACAGGAATTTCCGAAGGTGTTCGATCACAACAGCCTATTTTCTTCAACGGCTCACTAAGCCGTCAATATTGATTTCTAGCGGGGATATCGAAACCCAAAAGCTCGTTTTCAAACCGTTTTATTACAGTTGCGCCGGTGTTTCCTGTTGCGCCGACGTATTTTCCTGTTTGGTAGTCACCAGAGCGTCCGTCGACGATTGCTCGGCAACCGCACATGCTTGCAACGTCGCTCGAAATTCACCGCGCAGTTCATCAATTTTGGCAAGCAGACGATTGATTACGTCGTAGGCCGGAAACTCTTCGGTGTGATTGGACAAAATATCGAGGCGGCCCACGATTCGGTCGTCGACCATCACCGGAATCTCTGACCACCAAGTGCTTTGTTCGTCCGTTTCATCCAACCCTGTTTCCTGTTTTAACGTGGCATGAAAACTTTCGTGCAACCAGGGGATATTCAAATCCAACGTTAAACGATGAATTTGATTGCTGGCGGCGAAATTACGCAATTCGTTCCAGATGACCTGCCAGTTTCCTTCGCCCTGGATGCGAACCTCATTGTTTTGAACACGGCTGGCATTACTAATGACCAAAAACGATTTCGATGCCGACGCAATTTTGCCAGACAACAACCGGAATTCAGCAAACCCAAACATCCGACTGACGACCAGAAAAATCACCACTGCCACTACAGAAATAATGGCATACTCGCTTTCCTCAGTGACTAACGACAACACGCCGCCAAACGCCGTTACCGTACACAACACGGCCACGTAAAACAGCATTTTGTGATTGCTGATCCCTTTGCGTTTCAGCTCATGATGCAAGTGCCCACGGTCTGTTTCATAAATGCTTCGACCGGTTAGCCGGCGGCGAATAATCGCGGCAACGGTATCGATAAACGGAATCGCCAGAATAGCAACCGGCCCCAAAAACGTATAAGCTGTCGCCTCTTTGCAAGTCAAGCGGATCGCCAGGGCGCCCAGAATAAATCCAATCAGCATACTGCCCGAATCACCCAAGAACACTTTGGCTGGTGGAAAATTCAATCGGAGGAATCCAATCAAACTGCCAGCCAGCGAAGCGGCGATAACGGCATCCCAAGTGTTACCCAAAATCGCGCTCATGGCAGCAACGGCCAAACTCAAAACGATTCCAATCGTCGACGCAAATCCATCCGCTCCATCCAGCAGGTTGATTGAATTGGTAGTCCCCAACATCCAGGCATAAACGAACAAGATCGAAAAAACACCGAGACTGATTTCGGTGCTAAACAACGAAATTTTGTCAAAGTGATAGTTGAAGACAATCAACACCGTGATCGCCACCAGCTGGCCTAACAATTTTTGACGCCCCCGGATCTTGAAGCGGTCATCCAGCAAGCCGACAACAAACAAAATACAAGTTGCAATCGCCAGTCCGACCACTTGCCGGGTGTCTTCAAATTCGATTTTTTTGACGATTCCAAAGTGCACCAAATAGAGAACCAGCGGGACCGCGAAACAGATTGGCAACAGCGTGAGGCCGCCGATCAGCGGGATCGGTGTTTTGTGCAATTTGCGATGGCTATCCGGTTGGTCTACCAGATTCACCATCGTCGCGAATTTTGCCGCGAGCGGGCAAATGACGATTGACGCCACAGTCGCTATTGCAAGTGCAATGAAGGCATCAATCATGATTCTTTACCCAGGGCTGCGTTTAAAGATTTATTTAAGTCGCTATTGGCTTTTTTTTCAATTGTCTTTGCGGTGAATCTGCTTCCAAAGTTTCTGATATTGCAGTGATTTCCGATTCAATTTGACGAGGATTTTGGCATGCTCCTTCGCTTCTTCTATTTTTCCGTGTTTCAGCAATTTTGTCGCCAGCGAATATCGCACACCCCCGCTTTGAGGCCGCAACTGGACCGCGGCGGCCAAATCTTTGAGCCCACCGTCGATATCGTTCAGGGCAAATTTGACGTTTGCCGATAATTGTGTTTTTTCAAAGTCAGTGGCCGTTTTGTCTTTCAACAACTGATTGGCCTTGTTCAGCGCAGACAATCGTAACGATTCATATTCGTCTTTCTCCAAAGCCGACGCAAATTGGTAGATCAATTCAGGATTGTCTGGCAGTATCGATGTGTAAATTTTCTCATTGGGAATTTCATAAAATACCGAGCGTGTGGCCAGCAAAATTATTTTCTTATAGCTTCTGGGATCCAGTTCCAAACATCGACGCCATTGTTCGCAAGCGTGATCGATGCGTCCTGCTTGCAAGTGCAATTTTCCAGCCGTGAATCGCAAATTGGAATTCGAGGGTGACAGTTCGACCGAGCGTCGAATGTGCTCGGCATCAAACTCAGGATTTTCGCCGATCGGTTCGAGCCGCGCCAACAACATGTGTGTTTCCGGCTGAACGGGACGTCGACTGACGCTGCGCAGCATATATTCGCGGGCCGATACCAAATTCTGTTTAATCAAAGATGAATTTCTGCGCGTTGTCTCCAGCGCGGTGTTGCCCTGCAGGCGTGGCAAATAGATCCAGCCGTGAACGCGGTCCGTATTGGTTTCGCGCCAAAATCGTTTGGCCAGCGCGCCGTCCGTGTCGGATTCGAGAAATTTCTGGCCATTGGTAATGTCGTGAAACAACTCCAGTCGGTAGCGGTGTTGATAAAGTTGGCCAAGATGCAAATAAGCTTTGGCGTCGGGCGTTTTCAATACCTTGGGTTCTAGCCGGTCGATTTCTTGTTGCGTTTGGTCGAGCGTCAACGTCTGATAATTTTTTGCCAGCGGCCGAAATGTCGTCTGATCATACATTTCGTGAAGTCGGTAAAAATGGAGTGCGAAAAAAATCGACGCAGCAAACAAAATCATGCCGATGCCCGCGGTCAACCAATTGGGCGAAGCAAACCGCAGCCAGGTTTTGCGTTTCAAACGTTGCGCATGCCAATGGGCATTGCCACAAAAGGTTCCGACGACCACCGCCATCGCGCACATATTCGCCGGCAGATACAAACCGAAATCAAAAAACGAAGCCACGGCGATACTGGAGATCACAAACAACCCGATCAATCCCGCCGCCACCGAAGCGTCAGAATTGCCGAGCCGCAAAATCTGCGAGAAACACCAGATGGCGATCCCAATCGATGTCAATAATACGAGCGCACCCAGCCATCCGGCCTCGATCAAAGTCTGGTAGTACTGGTTCTCGGCATACTCGTAGAGCGTCACTTCGCGGTCTTGGCGATATAACCGATGGACAGCGCTATAGGACCCCAAGCCAGAGCCCAACAGACCGTACTGGCCGATCGCAGCCGACGTATCGGTCCAGTTTTGGACGCGCATTTGATCGCCAATTTTTTCCCCGGAAACCGCGTTAAACCGCTTGGCTACGTCGTCGCCAAACCCCAAATATGAAGTCGCAACAACAGTCACCAAAACGATGACAAAGAAAAATCCTAACGTGCTTTTCGGCTTGCGCGCCAATCCAAAAAAGAACAGAGTGACAAATCCACCAAAAAACAGCGAAATTGATCCGCCCCGCGAAAACGAAGCCACGACACCGATCGAAATCGTCATTGCCAAAACAATGGCAATGAATTTCATCACTGTCAGTTGCGCGACGAAATCGTGAAAGGCCAATTGAAAACGGCGCCAGGCCGGCATTTCGCTACTGATAATCGGCTTGGGCCCGTCAGTCTTGCGCTTTTGAAGTACCAAATACACCAATCCAATGGCACAAGCAAAACAAATTAACAACAATCCCGCCGCATTGTTTCGATTGACATAAGGCCCAAACGGAACACTGAAAAATTTTGGCTTGTACAAACCAAGAATTTTTTCGTGCGGGTTGATGCGCTGGTAAATTCCATACAACGAAATCGCGGCACCATTGACACTCATCACCCAACAAAGCGCCAACAGCCCGCCACGCGTCTTAAAAAAATAACTGCCGGTCAGCAGGCAACCCATCGCCAATACCAACAATCCTGCCTGATGTTTGGTATTGTCCACATCGATGGAAATCTTGGGTCGAACAGTCGATGCCCCGTCGCCTTGTTCAGTACTTGTGAAATTCTGATAAATCTCAGTTTGCTTAGGCGCCAGCACTTTTCCCAACGACGGATTCAATGGCACCATCTGAACAATGGCAATCAGCCAACCGACGAACACAGGAAAGAAAATGTAAGGAACCAGCCCGCGCCCCGATTTCACAAAAAAAGCAAAATCAAGCCACCAAATCGCAATCACCACCGTGATCGTGCCCAGCAACAAAAACTGGGGCAGCGAATGAACCGAACCAAGGCACCAAGGGCCGATGATCAACATCAGCAACAACAATGAACGTCCAAATGTTCGCAGCAGCGAACTGGAATCTTCTTTCGAACGGCGAACCGCGCGTTGCTCGCGGCGTTTGTCTTCGAGTAGATCTTTTAACGTTGCTTGTGACGACATGCCAGATGCTAAATCAACGACAATAGAAATGGAAATCGCTGGATCTATCAGTCGCAAGCGAAAATGTTAGCGAACATTCGCTAACATTTTCATCTTATCAATTTGGTCCAAATCTGACCACTTCAGCACGATTTACTTGCGCCGTGGCAGTGAATACGTATAAATCACGATGATCGCGCCGGCCGCCAATAAACTCCATGGCATCCAGTCTTTGGGACGAAACGTCCGTTTTTGAGACACCGACGAGACCGGCGATTGCTGGTAAGAAACCGGGGTGTAGATGTTGTCGACATTGGCAATCGCTGGTTTTGCGTCACGTTTGCTGGTCAGAACCACCTGCTCCACCACCAAACATTGTGCCCCAATAATGATCAAATTGATTCCCAATGCCAAAAAGAAAGCTCGCCACATTATTTTTTACCTGTCCAAGAAACCTTTGTTCACAACAAAGTCATCGGAAAGTGCTTGCAAAAGGATTAAGAAATGCCTCCAGCTTTGTTTTTCGAAAAAATCGAGCAAAGTTGTAAAATTGCCCCTAATTCCACTGTTCGAAACATACCGCAACAACAAATGTCCACAATGTGGAACAGAATGCCGTTAATATGCTGGTGTTTTTGAAAATCGTTGCTTAACTGATACAAAGATATTTTCTTCGAACTCATTCAAAAACTCTTTCAAACCCCGAAAAATTGAGCAAAATGGCAAGCGTTCAAAATCTCCCGGAAAATGCAAACGGAATGACAACCAAAAGATCAGTTTTGTTGGTTGATGACGATCCTGAAATCGTCGAGACACTCAAATTTGCATTTTCGCGCAATGGCTACGAGGTCATTGTTGCTAGAAATGGAAACGAAGCACTTGCACTATGTGAAACCAAAAAACCAGGCTTGATGGTCCTGGACCTGATGATGCCCAAACGAAGTGGTTTTTTGGTTCTCGAAGAGCTTCGCCAAAAATCAAAAACGACGATCCCGGTAATTGTGATTACGGCCAACGAAGGAAGTCGACATCGTGAATATGTCGAGGTGTTGGGCATTAGCAGTTATTTTTGCAAACCGTTGGCCATCGAAACACTGCTCGAAGCCGCCAACGACGTGTTCGATTCACCCGAATAATTTGCTGCCTGATCCCGTGAACGGCAAAGCGCCGGGAGGGCGAGGCTCCCGCCGAGCCTAATCCTGTGAGCGGTAAGGCGCTAGCCGCTGGTCCGAAGTACAAACGTGCGCCACACGCGCTAACGAACCGGCGGCTAGCGCCTTGCCGCTCACAATATTGAACAAGGGATCGGGAGTCTTTTCATCGCCCGAATCGCTATCGGACAACCTGCACGATACGCTTTATCCGCAGTTTGAAAAAAAGTTTTGTTGGATAATGGCACAAAAAAAGCGACCGGTTCGTGGTCGCTTTGCTTCAATCGATTGTTATGTTTGTTCAGTGTCCGATATCTCTCGTTTCCGATGCCCCTAAATTACTAGCCTTGCGATTTTCGCGTTTGATGGCTTCATAAACTTCTTGACGATGGACGGGGATTTCTTGTGGCGCGTCGATCCCCAGACGCACTTTGTCTCCACGAATATCGACGACCGTAATCACGACGTCATCTCCTATCATTATACTCTCATCACGATGTCGCGATAAAACCAGCATTAGAGGCTCCTTCGGTCAATTCAAAACGGCCGATCGATTCCTTCAAATTCGGACGATAGAACTGCCAGGTAAATCATTAAGCTGGGTTGGTATCCATACACAACCGGGCTGACAAACTGAACAATTAAAAAATTGCTTTAACTGCGTACGTGTAACATCGGCGCACATTTGTCAAAAGGAAAGAGAAAACGAAACCCGGACGGTTATGCCAAGAGGATCGATCATGCAAACACTTTCGATCAACCAAGAGAAACTGTCGGCGATCGATGGTTCGCAAAATTATGCGCTTTGCCTCAGGTTATTTGGCAGCGTTGAAAGTTCATATTGAACCGGCTGCGAATCGACCGTCACGATTTGAGCTCCCATCCGCCGGTCGAGATTAATAATTAATGGTGCCCGCAAATTGAGTGTCAATGCATCATCGTCTCGTGAAACAACACTCAACACAAACGCTTGTTCGCCCGAGGTCAATTGCAATAGTTCAACGTCCTTGGGATTCAATCGGACTTGATACGACGGCACAAATCGTCGTGGAGAAACAACTGGCATCGCGATTTTTGGAAACTGCATACTTTGCAACCAGGCCAACGAAGAATTGTCACCATCTCCCAGGATCACCCAGTGCTGGCAATCTTCGAAACCTAACAATCCATTGCGAAAAAACACGATATCATCGGCTTCAATTTGCACAGTTCCAAAACGGCTGGTTTCAATTTTCATCTCACGGCGACCTGAGTATGGGTATCGTAGGTGGGATTCCGTCTCTTTTTGAATCGGTTCCCCCACGTGTTGGGATTCAGCAAATCCAACATGATTTAAGAAATCACAACAATTGACTCAAGTGCTAGGACCGTGTTCAGCTAGCATCCCGGCAATTGACCGTTTTCAACCTTCGGATTCGTTGCTGTCAACGTGCTCTTCATTCGATTCGCCGACAGTCGCTTCGGCAACTTGCTGCTGAATTTTTTTCGAGATACTCGACCCTTCGATCGTGTTTCGCACTTGCTGATGTGGAGGAATCACAACGCCGCAACTCACGCAAAATTGAATCGCCTGGTCGATGGTGATATTCAGATCGATCGTTTCGCTCTTGGGTACGGTAATAGTAAAACCTGTCGCCGGCATCGGACTGGTCGGCATCAAGACGCTCAACACCGGCTCGTTGGCCGCTGTTCGAATATCCAGAAAACTCTCTCCGGTAACAAACCCCATCGACCAAACGCCTTTGCGCGGATACTGCACAGCAACCACGCGCGTATATTGAATCTCACTTTCGCTAAATGCAAAATCGGTTACCTGTTTAACCGACGAATAAACATTGCGAATGATCGGCACTCGATTGATCAACGACTCGATATACGACCAAGCCATTTTACCTGCACCGGCCGCGAACAGTTTTCCAATCAAGTACAGCGCGATAATAAATAGCGCCACGAACAATGGAATAATATATTGCCGCTGCAAGTATCGCAGTTGAACGTATCGATGATAGTAGGCTTTGGCCGTTGTCGGTTTTTCATCGCCTGGATTTTGCTCGACACGATCCACGATTTCCCATGGAATATAAGTCTTGTTAACCTTGACCATCGGGCCAGTCGAAGATTGAAAAATAACATGATCGCCATCGTGCACCACACGGGACTGACCGTCCTGAATCGACGCAATTTCTTCGTTGATCCCTTTTTCGTCACGGATATCGGCCACGAAAAAAACGATTCCGTGCCGCAACGTCGCTTCGATCGGGCTGAAAATATAACCGTCAATCGTCTTCCAGGCCCACACAAACAAAACCAGCGTCAACAACGGCGGCATCAAAACAGCTAATCCGCGCAACAACGCTTTACGAACGGGAGCCAACGAGGCGCTCAACCAACCTCGTTCATTTTCTTTATTTGAATCTTCGACTTTGGGAGTATTATCAGACATCGACATTAAGGGGATTTTGCGTCCAAGCGAACAATGTGTCGAAACATTTTACCGGTCTGCCATGTTTCGTGGCAAAGGAGATTTTCACGTAATCATAGGGCGCCGGATAAAAAAAGTATTGCTTTTTTAAGTAGATTTTGATTTCAGGTGTGATTTTTTTAATAAATCCCGACTCCGCGTGCAATGGTTGCCACAAAGACCGTTTTTGCACCCGATCGATACAGCGCCTTGGCCGCCGCGCTGGCCGTGGCACCTGAGGTCATGACATCGTCGACAATCAACAATATGTGATCGGCCAGATCAATTCGAGTTCGCACTGAAACAGCCGACTCCAGGTTGGCAAATCGTTGACCCACCGACAATCGCCCCTGCTTTTTCGTGACACGATTGTACTCCAGCGCGTCGTCAACCAACGGCAAACCGGTGACATCAGCCACACCTTCGGCAATCATTTCTGCCACATTTTCTTTCGGTAACAACGATCGCCTCCACTGAACAGGAATATAGACCAATGCCGTCAAGGCGTCAAAAAATTCAGCATGGCAAACCTCTTGTTGCGCCAACAACCGCCCCATTTGCCGCGCCGCACTACCCTGCCCTCGACGTTTCAAATTCAAAACCGCTTGACGCAATTGATTCTGATAGTTGCCGAGGCTGATCGCTCGCTCAAAATGCCACCGATTCGGTCGGCACACACGACATTGATCTTCAAACGTCAATGGAATTTTCCCGCGGGCACCACATCGATGACAAACCTGTAATTGCCTGTCCCGGATATCGTCGCGACAGGGATCACAAACCAATATTGTTTTCTCATCATCTCGCGTCGTCATCTCGCACTCACAAACCACGCAACACGGTGGAAAAATGAGGTTCGCAAGCTTTTGACGCAGTCTCAACATCACGGCCAATCGGTAAAAAATGGTAGGTGGTGTTATTAACGCGGAAAATCATAACCCGAAACGTGAGTGATGTGCGGGAAAACATGGTCCCTCACTCACTAGGAAAATTTCATGGTTTGCTACAAGTTCCTGTGTGGTATTCATTTGTGACTGATACAAGCACGAAGCGCGAGCAAGTGGTTTGACCGCGCAAAACCACTCGCTCGCGCTTCGTGCTCGTAAGATTCGAGGTAATCCATGAAAATTTCCTATCACGTTTCGCGCTTACGATTTCATTACCAACACACCAAAAAAAAATGCTGGCAACCAGAGATCCCTCGATTTTTAACATAGAAATGAACCGTTTTTCAATCACCTGCGTTTTCCAGTACAGTTTCGGCAAACTGGCATCAACACAAAACAGGTCGATTGATACAATTCGCGACGGTAACGGATCCAATTGCTTGCATCGGCAGATCATGACAATTTTCGATTGGTACATTTTACGACTTTTCGCCAAAATCTTTTTGGTGTGCTTTGTGTCAATCGCTGGATTGTTCATCGTCGTTCACGTATTTACGAACTTCGAGGAAATGAACACCAACACCCAATTAGTGGGCGGTGTTGTCGAGATCGCACGGCAATTTTACCTGCCGCGATTGGCACTGTTTTTTGACCAAATGGCGCCGTTGCTGATTCTGGTCGCAGCCATCTTTGCTTTTACCTTGCTGCAACGAAACAACGAAACCATCGCGCTCGAAGCCGGCGGCGTATCAAAAGCCAGAATTGCTCGACCCCTGTTTTTTGGCGCCATCGCACTCATCGCGCTGAGTGTCTTGAATCGAGAATTCATTTTGCCAAAACATCGGCAAAGCTTGGCCAGGACAGCGCAAACTTGGTCAGACAACCAGGAACGTCCACTCCCGTTTCAAATTGACTACGCCACGGGAATTGTCGTTCGTGGAAACAAAGTCATTCCGGCAAAACAAACCATCATCGAACCTGAGTTTCAAATACCGACGGGAAAGGGGTCCGCCAGTTCATTGGTTGCTGCAGAACTGGCAACATTTAAATCCCAAAACAAAAATCATCCCAAAGGTTACCTGTTCCAAGGTGTGACCCAGGAGGTTAACAGCTCGGTGGACTCAGAAAATCAACACTCGATTTACGCCCCCGACGAGTTCAATTGGTTGGCTCACGACCAATGTTTTGTTCCCTGTGGCCTATCGGTCGATCAAATTGTTTACGGCCGACAAATGCAACGATATTCCGGTCTTCCTCAACTCATTCGCCAAGCCAAAAACCCCAGCGTCGATTTCAGCAATCAGCAAAAAGTTGAAATTCATGCGCGGATCGTTCGCCCCTTGATGGATCTGTCCATTTTGATGATCGGTCTGCCCCTGGTAATTTCGCGTCGCGAGCGAAACTTGTTTTTCTCGGCCGCCGTCTGCCTGTCGGTGGTGATCTTTTTGCAACTGTCGTTGTTCGGATTTCATTCGTTAGGTGCGATGCGAATGATCAAAAGTGCTGCAATCGCCGCCTGGGCACCGCTGATGATTTTCTTTCCCTGGGCTTATGCATCATTGCAGAAACTCAAAAACTAAGCAGGGCCGGTTCCCACCGGCCAATTCAACAAAAACGGCCGGTGGGAACCGGCCCTACTCAACAAATCCAATTCAACAAAAACGGCCGATAGGAACTGGCCCTACGATGTTACTTGAACCGCATCAAAAAACTCTTTCCATAAGCGATCGTTTGCAGCCGCGATAAAGCGGGGATCGTCGAGATCTAGCGTTCGATTTTCACTATGCCGAATGACTCCACCGGCTTCGGCCAAAATAAGTGAACCCGCTGCGATATCCCAAGCGTTAACCGCCAACGCCCAGTACCCGTCCAATCGTCCCATGGCGACATAGCACAAATTTAATGCGGCCGAACCTAATCGCCGCACCGCTTGGGCGCGAAACAAAATGGCCAAAAATTGATTGATCTCTTCAGAACCTGGTTGGACGGTTGACGATAAACTGATCGCAATCAACGCGCGATTCATTTCATCAATGCCACTGACTCCGATCGTCTCGCCATTGAGTTTGGCCCCCTGCCCTTTCTCCGCCACAAAGCATTCATCGAGTACCGGATCGTAAACAACACCGACGATCACTTCGTCCCGATGACACAATCCGATCGAAACACTGTACGACGGTAATTGGTGAACATAGTTGGTCGTGCCGTCGAGTGGATCGACGATCCAGCGGTACTCCGAATCCAGGTTGCGAGACGAATGCTCCTCTTCGCCGAGAAAACCATGATCGGGAAAGTGTTGATTCAAAATCTCTTCGATCGTTTTTTGTGATTCCAAATCTGCCTGGGTCACTAGGTTACGATGGCTTTTTTCGGTCACCGTGAATTTATTTCGCCATCGCAAAAGCACCTCAGCACCGGCCTTTGCCGCCAAAATTGCCACGTCCAAATACTCCGACATGGATTCCCTTTTGCTAACTAAACGAGTCAAAACAACGCTGTTTTTCGAGTTTTATCGAGATTTGCTTCGGTTTTTTTCCACAGAATACCTGCCAGAAACCCATCGAGAAATAATTGGCAATTTACCCCAATCTTGTTATCATCAATGCTGGCTGTGACGCTTTCATAGCAATAGCCTTTTCTCTGTTCCGGCCCCACCGTGTGCCAAAAGCTGTCGGTGGGGTTTTTTATTGCGCCGCTGGTCGTGCAACTCAGAGCTCATCGTCGTCAATTTATCTCAAATCACCAACCGCAGTGCACGATCTTCATTTTCCATAATTTGGGCACGAAAAACTTTCTTGCCAATAATTGCGAAACTCCAGCGAATCACCAACAATAAAAGCCGTGAACACATTGAATCATCTTTTGCAGGTCTGCGTTAGTGGCCTGCCTACGGCTCATTCTTGTACGTTTTGTTCCAACGTTTTTTGAAACCACGGAGGTTGTACGTGCCTGACCCCAAAAAACATGCTGACTCGCGCGGTATCCTTGAAACGATCGGTCGTTGGATTCCAGGATTCAGCGGTTATTTAGAAAGAGAATATCGGCGCGAAGCTGACGCGTTAGCCCGTAAGTGGATGGCGGATCGACTCGACAAAGCCAAACCAGCGTTGGACGAATTTGTCCAAAATCTGACCAGCAACGGAGTTCTCGATGGTCTCGATCGAGTCGAACGATTCCGATCAAAACTCGATCACGTGGTGGGACGATTCCGCAGCGCGCCGCATGGTTACAGCGGTTTCTTTGATTACGTTCGCATCAAAGAAGAACAACTCAACGAAGTGTATGTTACAGACGTTTCACTGTTTCAATCGGTCGATGAACTCGGCGTTCAAATCGAGACGTTGAAAACCAGTGATCAATCACCGGCCGAGGCGCTGTCGGGCGTGACGGATAAACTCGACGACATCAATCGTAATTTCGACAAACGCAACGAAATACTCTCTGGTCTATCCGAATAACAGCCCCATCCAATCCAATCAATATCAACCAACAATACAAATCACATCATAAAAAGGAAATAACAACATGGCCTTGATGGAAGTCATCGATTTCTTTGATCGCACCAACCGCTCACTTGTTCAACGTGTTCCGGCCAACGGAACTGCGGACATCAAATTTGGAGCCCAGTTGATTGTTCAACAACAGCAAGAAGCCGTCTTTTATCGCGACGGTAAAGCGATGGATGTTTTTGGTCCGGGTCGATACACGTTGACCACGGCCAACATTCCGATCATCACACGAATTTTGACGATTCCCTGGGACAAATCTCCTTTCCAAGCGTGCGTCTATTTTGTCGGGAAACAAGATTTCATCGACCAAAAATGGGGAACTCGCCAACCGATCACCATTCGTGACCAGGATTTTGGATTGGTGCGACTGAGAAGTTTTGGAAAATTTTCTTACCGGGTGAGTGACTCGACACTTCTGATCGACCGATTGGTTGGAACTCAAGGCATCTATTCAACCGAGCAAGTGACGTCGTATATGAAAGACGTCATTGTCTCTCGCATGAAAGATTTGATTGCGTCAAGTCAAATGGGTTTGATCGATCTGCAAGCGCGCTACGATGAAATCGCCACCGGCACGAAAGCAAAAGTCGGCACGGAGTTCGCCAAGTATGGTTTGGAACTCGTCGATTTCTTTATTAACTCGATCAACGTTCCTGAAAAAGTCCAGGAAGCGATCGACGCGCGAAGCAGCATGGGCGCCATCGGCGACCTCCGCTCATTTACGATGTATCAAACTGCTAAAAGCATGGAAAAAATGGCCGAGAACCCTGGAGGTGGCAGCGGTGGTGGTGCCATGCAAATGGGTATGGGAGCCGGATTCGGCATGATGATGCCCGGCATGATTCAACAAGCGATGTATCAAGGCGGCCAGGCGCCTGCCGCCACACCAGGCGCACCCGCGACTCCTGGCGCTGGTACTCCGGTTGCCGCTGCCGGTGCAGCAGCGGGCGCTGCGACAGCAATGAATTTTGACTCGCTAAAACGCGTTCATGTCGATCCGCAGCAACTCGTTGACCAAGTGATCGCGGCCAGCGGTTGGCAAGTTGAAAAAAAGGACAACGCCTGGGAAGTCGTCGTACCTGTCGGTTCGCTCCGCAAACAACGGGTAATCGTTGAGTTTGGTGAGAAAGACGCCGAAGGACAGGACATGGTCAAATACAGTTCGACCTGCGGTCCGGCGACACCTGAAAATACGATGCAGTTGTTGAAATTCAATGCCGATATGGTCCACGGCGCGTTTGCCATTCGGTCAACGGATTCCGGCGACGTCGTCGTTGTTCAAGCCAATGAAATTGTTGACACGATGGATTTGCTCGAAGTGACCCGCATCATGACCGCCGTTGCCTGGCAAGCGGACAAAGTCGAAGAGAAATTGACCGGCGGCGACGAACATTAAGCCAAATCTGGCTAACACGTTTTTGCAATCTTTACGCATGCAGCGTGAGAAGAAATTTCACGGTTTGTTCCAAATCCTTGTGAAGTAGTCATTTGCGACAAATACAAGCACGACGCGCCAGCGAGTGGTTTTGTGCGGTCAAACCACTCGTTGTCACGTCGTGCTTGTATGACATTCGGCAAACGGTTTTCCGATTATTTTAGCTAATCGTTACCGTTAACCGCGCGATGCTAGCGAGCCGCCGACTCCGCTGCACCAAATACCAAGAATTTTTGCGAAGATCGATAAAATCCAAAAATTCGTACCCTCTCCAATAGGATTACTGCCGAAACAACTAAACAGGTTTATCTGCATGAGTTGTGTCGGGGGGAATCGAACACACTCAGTGCACGACTATCGTCGCGCGCCATTTTCCCCTCTACCCATCCCTTGCGGACCTTCACTGCCACGCCAGTGATCACCAAATCATGAAACGGTTCCAAGGTTCGACCCAGTTGCAAACCGTTGCAACACCTTGAAGCCCACGTGTTTAAACGGTCAACGAATTTTCCAGGAGGGAACAAATGCGACGTTTATTGCTTACTTTAGCAATTGCGGCCGTGAGCGTTTTGTCAGTACCCATGAGCGCCAACGCTGACGACAATGCGATCGCCCAGTACATCATGAAAAAGCTGAAAGCAGAACAGCAACGCGGAAATCTGAAAGGTTTCCACGTCGACATGCGAGTCGACAAAGGTACTGTTTGGTTCGAAGGTTACTGTGCTTCTAAAAAACAAGAAACATTGATCTTCCGAACCGCTCAGAGTGCAAAACATCTCGGCGTCGTTCAAATCATTGACGACATCGAAGTTCGCCCCGTTAAACAAGCTCCACGAGCTACCCAACGTGTCAGCTACCAGCAAAATGTCACGCCAATGCCACAAAACGTTACGCCACCAATGGGCAACCGACCAGGCCCGACTCAAATGAGCCGTCCTGTTCGTTCTCCAATGGGTGCTGCTGGCGGTCCCATGCCAGTCGGTTACACCGGTCACGGCGCTGCAATGGCTACCGACCATCCACAAATGCCTGGTTACGCTTGGCCCGGTTATGCAGCACATCCAAACTACGCTGCAGTAACTTATCCAAAACAATACTCACCAACAGCATGGCCTTACATTGGCCCATTCTATCCTTACCCACAAGTTCCATTGGGATGGCGTAAAGTCACCTTGGAATGGGATGACGGTTGGTGGTACCTCGATTTCAACGATCGTTAAACCGATCTGTCAGAAGTTGACCGAACACGACCCCTGGTTAATCAACCAGGGGTTTTTTCGTAGGGCCGGTTCCCACCGGCCGATCCAATAATTGATCATTGCAGATCGACCCTAACGATTCACCCGCCGAGCGTACCACTGGCTTCGCCAGTGCACCTGCAAATCCAACACTTGATTTCAATCCAATGACATCGTCATACAGCGATTGTGCTGACTTACACTGGCTGGGGCCAGTGCCACCCATCCCCGGTTCATCATTGGCCGGTGGGAACCGGCCCTACCGTTTGACGCGCGCCGATTTTCCAGACATCAACGCTTCGACTTCGGACACCGTGGCCATGGTCGTATCACCCGGTGTGGTCATCGCCAATGCACCGTGTGCGGCACCGTAATCGACTGCCATTTGTGCATCACCGGTCGTCATCAATCCATAGATCAGTCCCGAAGCGAAACTGTCACCGCCTCCGACACGGTCATAAATCTCGAGGTCGGGCCGATGAATCGCTTCGTATAACGTGCCGTCTTTCCAACACAGTGCGCCCCAGTCGTTGACGGTGGCGGTTTTCACGGCCCGCATAGTGGTAGCAATCACTTGAAAATTTGGAAACTCCTCAGTTGCACGTTCGATCATGTTTGAAAATCCATCGACCGGCAGTGCCTTCATCTCTTGATCCACACCTTCGACTTCCAAACCAAGACAGGCAGTAAAATCTTCTTCGTTACCGATCATGACATCAATCATCGACGCGATATCTCGATTGACTGCCTGACATTTCTGTTTTCCACCATAAGACTCCCACAGCGATGCCCGGTAATTCAAATCATACGAGGTGATCGTTCCATGTCGCTTGGCGCACTCCAGTGCTTCCTTGATGCACGATGGTGTGGTGTCCGACAGTGCTGCGAAGATCCCGCCCGTATGAAACCAGCGGACGCCCAATTCGCCAAAGATGTATTCCCAATCGACATCGCCCGCTTTCATTTGCGACGCCGCAGTGTGTCCACGATCCGAAGTTCCCAACGCCGCTCGAACACCGAACCCTTTCTCAGTGAAATTCAGACCGTTGCGTACACGCCGTCCGACTCCATCAAAATCGATCCAGTTCACAAAAGACATATCGACGCCGCCAGCCAAAATCAAATCTTCGAGCAACCGGCCAACCTCGTTGTTGGCAAACGCACTCGCCAGCGCAGCTCGCATTCCAAAACAGCGGCGCAGACCGCGCGCCACGTTGTATTCACCACCGCCCTCCCAGACTTTCAGCGTGCGCGCCGTTCGCACGCGACCATCGCCTGGGTCCAGTCGCAACATCACCTCGCCGAGCGACAAAATATCAAATTGGCAATCTTCTGCAGGTTTGATCTTCATGAATTCAATTTCTCGGTCTTAGTCGACAAAAATCGGTTTGACGTGGCGTTCCCATAAATTTTCAGTCACGTTGCGGGCAACGTCGGATTCAAACTGCTGGAGCGCGTCGTAGTATCGCGCTCCCATCTCCGCAGCAACTTTGTAACCGACATGCAACAACTGTCGTAGCGACGGATTGTAGTCTCCGTTCGATGGGTCATGCCGCAGCGCCGCCGCAAACTGTTGTCCGGTCCATTGGTTGACATCGTCGGCCGACGGCAAAGCGGTATCGTCAATGTCGATGACTGTCGCATAAGGACCACATAACTCGTCTTTGCGTGTCAACGAAATGGTATAAACCTCTTTGGCGATCGCTAAACCATCTCCGCCCGCTTCGGCCAATCCGATCAGTTCTTCGAGCCAAGTCGTACCCGCCGTTTTGACGTGCAACCCGGCACCAGTCCGTTTGAGTGCATTGCGAATCGGTTCGTAAATTGAAAATTTGTCGGATCCGGAATGAACACTAAGTTTCAAATTTTCCGGCAGACCGAATTCGGCGATGGCAAAAGCGATGGCAGCCAAGTCATCATTAAACTCTTTTTCAAACTGTGCTGTGTCACCCACGTAGTCGACGCCTTTGTTAAAACGCCCGGTGAACTTGGGAGCAACCGTTTGAACCGGGATTCCTTCACCGGCGATTGCCGACAAAATAAAAAACATTTCCAACGGAGTTTGTGGATTGTCCGTTTCGTCCATCGAAACTTCGGCGATGAAATTATCGGCTCCTTTTTTTTCCGCGATATAACGGTAAATCTCGCCAGCTTGATTGACCGCTTTTAGAAAAGTTGCCGCGACTGCTTCGAGAGATTCTCGAGTCACTTCGAACGATCCGGCACCAGGAATTTCCATCGAACCGATATATTTTTTGTTGCGCTCGACAAACGCGTTGATCTCCGCTTCATCGGCTCGCTGGCCGATCGCATCCGCAACGTCAATGGTAAAAAAATCACTGCAATTCAAAAACCGATCAACGGTCCCCAAATTGATGTGATCGGCATCGACGCGATAGCTGTCCGACCAACCGAGTTCGGCGATGGCGGCATCTGCTTCGTCGCGCAACGATTGAGGTTCGGTTCCAATCGTTTGGTGTTCGCGGTTTGATTTATTCCAGACCGGCGTAATATCAACTCCGGCCTGTTTCGCATTGATGATCGCTTGCAGTTGGGCTTTGCCCTGATGCAAAAATCGATCACCCATTCCCATGCTGTATTTTTCAAGTTTCATTGTTTGCTCAAATTTTGTTCAAATTAAATAGTCATCGATGCGTATCCACCGTCAACGACAATCTCAGCCCCGGTAATAAACGAACCTGCCTCCGAGGCCAGCAACAGCGTCGCTCCGGCCAGCTCATTTGCATCGCCAAACCGTTTCATTGGTGTATGTCCCATGATCTGCTCGACGCGCTCGGGCGTTAACACTTTCCGATTCTGTTCGGCAGGAAAAAATCCAGGCACTAAAGTGTTAACTCGGATTCCATCGGTCGCCCATTCGCGGGCCAAATTTTTCGAAATGTTGTGAACGGCCGCCTTGGTCATCGAATAAGTGAACACTCGTGACAGCGGAATGACACCCGACATCGAACCGACATTAATGATGGACGCGTTGATTTTGTTTTCCAAAAAATAACTGCCAAACACTTGGCAACTGACGAAAACCGCTTTGGCATTAGTTGCAAATATCCGGTCGTATTCTTCGTCGGTCACGTCTAGAAACGGAGTTGCCGCATTCACACCGGCACCATTGACCAAAATATCGCACTTGCCGGATCGTTCCAAAACCGTCGCCAACATCTGTTCGAGGCTTTCACGCGCTGCGACATCGGCGGCAACAAAATAGGCCGAACCACCGGCGGATTCGATCGCGGCAATTTTTCCACTTGCTTTTTCGGCACTGCGGCCGACCAACACGATTTCAGCGCCCG
Source organism: Pirellulaceae bacterium (assembly GCA_028280445.1). Lineage (GTDB taxonomy): Bacteria > Planctomycetota > Planctomycetia > Pirellulales > Pirellulaceae > JANQLU01. The sequence continues at coordinate 24,632 of JANQLU010000042.1, forward strand.
CTTGGGCCATCGTCGAGGCCATCGCACCGCACAACTCGCCAGTTCCTCCAATCACAACAGCGGTTTTATCGGCCAGTGAAAACAAATCTTCGATGTATGACACGAGCTATCCTTCAAAAATTTTCAATGTTTCCAATCCCCAAGCCGGTTGACCGCATTCGTTTGCGATTTCGTTGAAGGATGCTATTTCCGCTTCACTAAATAACAAACCGCCGGCCGTCTGAGTTTTCTTTGCCGCTTCTGCCTCGATCTGCCCCGGCAGCAGACAGGATTCATTGCCATGCGTCAAAATATCGTTGAGAACGGCTTTGACATTTTCAGGTTGTGAACGGTTGTTTGCAAACAAACCGGCATTGAGCGCGTCGGGATGAATCACCTGAAAATAAAAATTCGTCGATGACTTTTCTCCTTGCTCAACCTGACGTCCGCGAATCGTGGGAAGCGAACCGCCAATCAACGCTCCAACGATCTCGTTGATCAACGACAATCCGTACCCCTTGTGCAACCCAAAAGGCAGCAACGAAACCGCTTTGTGGGGATCGGTGGTCGGTTGGCCATCGGCATCGACCGCTGCACCCTCGGGCAACGGCTTGTTCTCGCGCTTGTATTGTTGAACGCGTCCCATGGCAACCGTCGAAGTCGCCCAGTCGATCATGATGGGAAAACCGACGGCGTCTTGCGTTGGAAAAGCCCAGCTGTGCGGATTGGTTCCCAGGGTCGGAAATTTTCCGCCATACGGAACGACTTCGGCCAAAGTCGATGTGCAGTTGGTGTATCCGATATAACCTTTCATTGCAGCATCCATCACATAGCCGCCGCCCCAAAGGTAGTGAAATGTGTTGTCGACACTGACCTGCCCCATCCCGTACTGGTCTGCCAGTTCCATACAACGCTGCATCGCATCAAATGCCACCGACTGTCCAAGTTTGAGTTTCGCGTCCCAGATTTCCGAAGCTGCAAATCGACTCGGTCGTTTTTCTATTTCAGCTCCGGGTACACACCCGCCCGTGGCACTGCCAAACAGATGGTCCAGGTGCAAAGCCTTGATTGCATTGTGAGTTCGAATCCCATAAGTCGACGCCATTTCACAAAATCGCGACGCTGCCTGGGCTTCAGTCTGAGAATATCCTCGATGAATATAAGCGGCTTCGACCAGCGCGTTGTGTTGTTTTGGATCGACAATGTAAAACTTTTCGGCAGGCGTTTCAGAACGAACTTTGGCGGCTGCGTCGCCGGGCAATTGATTCGCTTGAGCCAACGGCGGTACACCTTTGGAAAAATTAATCGCATTTTGGGTCGCCATGGTCGCTTGCCGCACCACCGATTCGTAAGTCCGCGAACCAATGTGAGACGTGATCAGCGCATTGGGTGCCGAAAGTAGCGGATGATCTGCCGGAGGCGGCTCGACGTCCAACACATCGGCACCGTAGCCGCCAACTTTTCCTGAGCGTAATGCTTCAACCATATCAGTGGAATTCACAACTTCGCCCCGCGCACAGTTGAGAATCACGACGCCGTCTTTCATCTTGCCAATCGTATCAGAGTTAATCAGATTTTCGGTCGATGGATCAAGAAAACAGTGCAGCGAGATGATATCGCAATCGGCAATTAACTCGTCGATAGTCTCGCAGCGATGCACCGCATTTTGCTGAGCGAACGCATCATCCCAGAACACATCGTAGGCCCAACATTCCATTTGGAAGCTACCGGCACGTTCGATGACCGCTTTACCAATCCGCCCCATTCCGATGACGCCCAGACGTTTATCGCGGATTTCATTGCCGGTGATTCGTTTCCAATTGCCTGACCGTGTTTGACACCCAACGTCAAAAATCTTTTTTGTTAGTCCTAGTAACAAACCAAATGTATGCTCGGCAACGGTCGTGTGATTCACTCCGGGACAGAAGCCAATGGGAATGTTTTGAGACGTTGCGTAATCCCGATCAATTTTGTCGATTCCGATGCCGTATTTGGAAATCCACTTCAACCGCGGCAAGGATTTGTCGATCACTTCGGCGGAAATCAAATCGTCGCCGCAAATAAATCCGTCGAATTCTCCGGCCAGCTCCAACATTTTCTGCTCGCTCAACGGTCCACGCTCGCGGACGATCTCCCAACCTTGAGATTCGAGCAATTCGTGATGCTGACCAGGCGTGTCTTGATACGAAGTCGTCGTCAGTAAAACTCGGGTCGCCATATATCTGAATTGTGGTTTAGAAAATTCCCATGCGTTGGGCGGTTATTTTATGTTTCATTGGTGAGAAAGTAAGGCGTGGTAAATCAACCGAGTCTTTATGGACGTTGTCGGTACTTCAAACATCCGCTAAGTGGATAATTTTCAACTTGCGCATGGCCACTCAAAATTTTTTGCAAATATTCTAAAATGAATCGATCGATATCGGCGTGATTTTAACGGCCATTGACCTTCACCGCATGGAAAACGGGCGTTATCAGAAAAAATAGTGAATTCTGGCGCCTCTGCCACCTCGATCAGCCCGGGGGAACGATCGTCGAAAAATCGCTCCCGAGTCAATAAAACAATTTATTAAACCAGTGTTCTATCATGCCACAAAAAAAAATTGCGATCGTTGGTGGTGGAATTTCTGGTCTCACCACCGCATTTTATCTGGAACCATGGATCGATCGCGGACATGATTTCGAAATCGATCTTTTTGAATCATCCGATCACCTCGGCGGCAAAATACACACGTTGAGATTTGACAACGGTGTTGTTATGGAATCGGGCGCCGAAAGTTTTCTCAGTCGAAAAACAGCGGCCATCGAGCTGTGCGATCTGTTGGGCATCACTCAGGATTTGCGAGGAACTCGCCCGGACACCAAAAAAACGTTTGTCTGGCACGGCGAAAAAATGCATCGACTGCCCGATGGACTCAGTGGGTTTGTTCCGGGTGACATGAATGCGCTGAAATCGACAACGTTGTTATCCGCATTTGGTAAATTACGCGTCGGCTTGGACCGTTTTTTGCCAGCTTCCAAATCAGACGATGACGAATCGTTGGCGCGTTTCATTTCTCGCCGCATTGGCAAACAAGCTTACCAGCGGCTGGTCCAACCGCTGCTGTGTGGAATCTATTCCGGTGATGGTGACCAGTTGAGTTTGGCGGCCACCTACCCCGAGTTACGCCAACTGGAAAAAGAACATGGTAGCTTGATTCGTGGTTTGCAAAATCGTGCGGCATCGACCACGTCAGAATTTCCGCCTTTCGTCACGTTTCCAACGGGCATGTCACAATTGGTCGAATCGGTTTCTGCAAAACTGCAACACACAAAAATTTCGCTTGAGCAACCGATCAAAAAAATTTCCACTATCGGCGATCAGTATTTGATTGAATCGGACGACCAAAACAAAACGTATGATATCGTCGTTTTGGCAACGAGCGCGCGACAATCTTCGACGATGGTCAGCGATCTCAACGCGAAACTTTCGACCGTTCTGGCATCGATCCCCCATGTTTCAACGGCGACAGTGAATTTGCTGTATGATGCCAAAGCAATGACTCACACCCTCGATGGCTATGGATTCGTGATTCCATCGGACCAGCAAAACGGATTAACCGCCGTCACTTGGACGTCTTCGAAACATTTTGATCGTGTCCCCGAACGTTACAAATTGATCCGGGGATATGTGGGTCGCGCTCGCGCGGAATTGGATTGTTCACTTTCGGATCAACAGATCTATGAGCTGCTAGAACCAGAGCTGCAACGAACGATGGGAATCGACATTCCACCGCTGGAAATCCGCGTCACACGATGGCCCCATGGATCTCCCCAGTACACGATGGGGCATTGTGACCGATTGGCACAAATTGAAGATCAATTAAAACAATTGCCAGGTATATTTTTGACCGGAGCCTCGTATCGCGGCGTCGGTATCCCGGATTGTATTCGTAACTCAAAACTGACCGCCGACGAGATTGTCAGTTTTACGAACCAGAAATCAAGCGCATGAATACCAACTCACAAATTTTGTTCGAACGGGCAAAACAGATTTTTCCTGGTGGCGTCAATTCGCCGGTACGAGCTTTCAAATCGGTCGGCGGCACACCTCCGTTTATGGCGCAAGGCGAAGGCGCTTGTTTACTGGATGTCGATGGCTATCGATATGTCGATTACGTCCTCTCGTATGGCCCTTTGGTTCTCGGACACGCACACCCGGCGGTCAACGAGGCGATTAACAACATGGTGCTGCGCGGAACAACATTTGGGACTCCGTCCGAACACGCATTGCAGCTGGGTGAGTTGATTCAGAAATATATGCCCAGCCTGGAGATGCTCCGTTTTGTCAATTCAGGAACCGAAGCGACGATGAGCGCATTGCGGTTGGCGCGGGCTTTCACGGGGCGAAACAAGATTGTTAAATTCGAAGGATGCTACCACGGTCACGCAGATTACTTGCTGGTCAAAGCGGGTTCCGGCGTCGCTACACTTGGATTGCCCGATTCGCCAGGCGTGACTCCATCGACCACTGTCGACACGCTAGTAGCTCCGTACAACGATCTGACAACAGTCGAAAATCTGTTCGATCAATTCGGCAACGAAATCGCTGGAGTGATTGTCGAACCTGTCGCCGGAAATATGGGTTTGGTTCAACCGGTCGATGGATTTTTAAGTGGCCTGCGAAAATTGTGTGACAACAATTCCAGTCTGCTGATCTTTGACGAAGTGATGACGGGTTTTCGCGTTCACCCCGGTGGTGCACAAACGCGCTACAACATTGCTCCAGACCTGACAACTTTGGGTAAAGTGATCGGTGGAGGGCTGCCGGTCGGAGCCTACGGAGGTCGGCAAGAAATCATGGAGATGGTGGCACCAGTCGGCCCGATGTACCAAGCAGGAACTTTGTCGGGCAATCCCATCGCCATGGCCGCGGGAAAAGCTAACATCGAAACGTTGATGACCGATTCAAATTTTGAAACCAAAATCGCCTATGGTGAAAGGCTCGATGAAGCGTTGAGAAACATCGCAGCTCGCAATGGCGTCGAGATTTCACTGGCCCGCGAAGGCTCGATGAGTGGAATGTATTTTTCGTCAAACACTCCGACCAATTGGGAGCAAGTCAGTCAAACGAACACCGAGCAGTTCAAAATCTTTTTCCATGAAATGTTGGCCAACGGCGTTTTCCTCGCACCTTCACCATTCGAAGCAGCATTTGTCTCAGCCGCTCATGACGACGACGCATTCGAACAAACCATCGCCGCCGCCGAAAAGGCATTTCAGAGGGTAGCGGAGAGGGGAGAGGTAGGAGGTTAGAGAGAAGAGGTGAGAGAGAAGAGGCCAAGAACTTACTCTTGTCTCGTACCTCTTCCCTCGCCCCTCATTTGACTTTTGCCCCCCGGCGAATTCAAATTGTGTTTTCATTAGAGAACTTTAATCATTCACCTGTGAGGCCGAATATGTCTAACCAACTCAATCGACGCAACGCGATGAAAACAGCCCTCGCCGGCGCTACGGCGACTGCGATTGGCGTTTCAACCAGTTCTTTGAATGCCTCATCTCAAGAAAAAAAATCCAGTGGCAAAATCAATCAATCCATCGTCCATTGGTGTTTTGGTGCCGCCGGTGAAAAGTGGAAAGTTGAAAAGACTTGCGAAGTGGCCGCCAAACTGGGTTGCAAATCGGTCGAACTGTTGAATCCGGACGAATGGAAATTTCTGAAAAAACACGGTTTGGTTTGCGCGATTTCTCCCAACGGCATGCCAGGCGCGCCGTTTATGAAAGCGTTAAACAATACACGGTATCACAAAGAGGTCATTGAACGCACAAAAAAATCGATCGATCAAACTTCTGACGCGAAATTCCCAAATGTGATTGCATTCACCGGTTACAAATACCGTGACGCAGACGATCCGAAAAGCGGCGAAATATCGCTGGAAGAAGGCGCTAAGAATTGCGTCAAGGCGCTCAAAGAATTGGCCGGCTATGCCGAAAAGAAAAACGTCACAATCTGCCTCGAACATTTGAACACACGCGATGATAGCCATCCGATGAAAGGTCATCCTGGCTATCAAGGTGACGATTTGGATTACGTGGCCAAAATCATTCGCTCAGTAGGTTCCAAAAGCGTCAAACTGCTGTTCGACATTTACCATGTCCAAGTCATGAATGGCGATCTCATTCGACGTATCGAAGAAACGAAAGACATCATCGGTCACGTTCACACTGCAGGTTGCCCCGGTCGCGGCGAATTGAGTGAAACGCAGGAAATCAACTATCCCGCCGTCATGAAAAAATTGATTGAAATCGGCTACAACGGATACGTTGGACAGGAATTTATTCCGACGGGCGACCCTTACAAAGGGCTGCAACAAGCGGTTAAACTTTGCGACGTATAAACTAAACCGATATCGGCTCTAGCTGTACCGTGCCGTCCTGTTTTCATTTGCCAAATTTCACGGTTTGACCCGTGTAATGGTTTCGATGGAAAGCTGTCGATAAATCAACCATTCGTTTTCTGAAAGATCGAGACGATGTGCCAAAAAACAAGTCTTTTGTTGATCGGTATCCTGCTCGTATGTCAATCGACATATTTAGACGCGCATGAAAAACAACCCAACATCATCTATATCATGGTTGATGATATGGGACCGGCCGACGCAGGCTTTCTCGGCTCGTCTGCCATTCAAACTCCCAACTTGGACAAAATGGCAAAACAGTCATTGCTGTTTACTGAAGCCTATTCTGGTTGCACGGTTTGCGCACCGTGTCGCAGCGTTTTGATGACCGGTAAACATATGGGCCGAACTTCGGTTCGTTTGAACACCGGCGGTGTCGCGCTGTTGGACAAAGACGTCACGATCGCCGAAGTTCTTAAATCAGCCGGCTATCTGACCGGAGGTTTCGGCAAATGGGGGATTGGCGATATTGGCACAACCGGCGTGCCGGAAAAACAAGGATTTGATTTGTTTTACGGCTACTATCATCAAATTCACGCGCACAAACACTACCCCGATTTTTTGGTTCGCAATGGCAAAAAAGAAAAAATTGCCGAGTCTCAACGCGGGACGATGAAGGGGTATGCTCCGCAGATGATTTTTGACGAAATGAAAAAATTCATTCGCCGATCTGCGAAATCGGGAAAACCATTTTTCTGTTACGCTCCCTGGACACCGCCTCATGGTAATTACAATTTTCCGCGTACGGACAAGGCGTGGAAAATGTATGCAGAAAAAAAATGGAAAGGAAACCAGACCGGCCACGCGGCGATGACCACGCTGATTGATCGCTATGTCGGCGAGACGGTTGCCATGTTGGATGAACTCAAAATCCTGGACAACACCGTAATCATCTTTCATTCGGACAACGGCGCCGCGCTCGGTCCCAAACAGTGCCCCGACTTGAAATCGTCAGGCAAATTCCGAGGCCACAAACGATCGCCCTACGAAGGAGGTGTTCGCGCCCCGACACTGGTCTACTGGAAAAACAAAATCAAACCGGGAGTCAACAAACAATTTATTATTTCCGCTCAAGACGCACTGCCAACGTTGGCTGAATTGGCAGGAGCGACCCAGCATGTTCCAGCGGATATCACCGGCCTGTCTTATGCCCCCGTTCTGTTTGGAAAAAAACCTTCCCAAGTCCATGAATATCACTATTGGGAATGGGTTCGTTGGAACTGGCGTGCAAACAAAGCTGTTGACAACGGGCTGATGCAGGGATTGCGTAAAGGAAAATGGAAAATTGCCAGGACCCGCAACAACCAGCCCTGGGAATTGTACGATTTGTCCAACGACATTGGCGAAACAAACAACCTCGCCGCGAAACATCCCGAGTTACTCAAACAACTGGCGAAGCTTGCTGACCAAGCCCGTGTACCGATGCGTGCTCAATCCGAACCCAAACATCCCAAAGGCCGAAGATTCAACTGAAAAAAAGCCGCAGCTGAGAAACAACTGCGGCTGTCAATTTTCAATTGGAATACGCGTTATTTCTTGACGCGTTTCAGGTCAAAGCGATCCAGGTTCATCACTTTGTCCCAGGCGGCAACGAAATCCTTGACGAATTTTTGTTGAGAATCGTCGCTGGCATAGTGTTCCGCCAATGCTCGCAATTGCGAATTAGATCCGAAAATCAGATCAACACGGGAGGCTTGCCATTTGACCCGCCCCGTCTTGCGATCTTTGCCAACAAAAACTGACGGGTTATCCGTTGATTTTTGCCAGACCGTGCCCATGTCCAGCAGGTTCACAAAGAAATCGTTGGTCAGTGCACCAGGTTTATCGGTAAAGACGCCTCGTTTGGACTGCCCGAAGTTGTTACCCAAGACTCGCAATCCACCAACCAGAACGGTCATCTCAGGTGCCGTCAAAGTCAATAGGTTGGCGCGGTCAACCAGAAGTTCCTCATCGGTAAGCCGCCCTTTTTTCTGCGGTGCAAAATTTCGGAAACCATCCGAAGCCGGCTCAAGAACGGCAAACGATTTTACGTCCGTCAATTCTTGTGTAGTGTCCATTCGGCCTGGAGTGAATGGAACTTCGATATCGTGACCAGCCTGTTTGGCAGCGCTCTCGATCGCGGCGCAACCACCCAAAACAATGATGTCCGCCAAGGAAACTTTTTTATTCCCAGATTGTGAAGCGTTGAAATCTTTCTGAATCTTTTCCAACACTTGCAGTACTTCTGCCAATTGTTTCGGCTGATTCACTTTCCAATCTTTTTGAGGTGCCAAGCGAATGCGACCGCCGTTGGCGCCGCCACGTTTATCAGAATCACGATAGGTCGAGGCGGAAGCCCAGGCAGTAGACACCAGTTGGGAAACGGACAGTCCCGATTTCAAAATTGCACTTTTGAGTTTGGCAACGTCGTCTCGATTGATCAATTCATGGTCAACCTTCGGAATAGGGTCCTGCCACACTTGCGGCTTTGGAACCTCGGAGCCTAACAAACGCGAGTAAGGCCCAAGGTCACGGTGAGTCAGTTTGTACCAGGCTTTCGCAAAAGCTTTTTCAAATTCTTTGGGGTTCTCGTGAAAACGTTTTGAAATCTTGGCGTAAATCGGATCCATTTTGAGTGCCAAATCCGTTGTTAACATCATCGGCGCATGTGATTTTTTGTCATCGTGAGCATCTGGCACTGTACCTTTGGCAGATTCATTTTTCGGAGTCCATTGCCATGCTCCGGCAGGACTCTTGACCAGTTTCCATTCATAATCGAACAAGTTTTCAAAAAAACCGTTGGACCATTTCGCCGGTGTCGAGGTCCACGCTCCTTCAAGACCGCTGGTGATTGTATCTCCCGCGTTGCCTTTACCAAATTTGTTTTTCCAACCAAGTCCCTGCTGTTCAATACCGGCTCCCTCCGGCTCGGGGCCGACAAATTTACTTGGGTCTGCAGCGCCATGAGCTTTGCCGAACGAATGGCCGCCAGCAATCAGCGCGACTGTTTCTTCGTCATTCATCGCCATCCGGCCGAAGGTTTCACGAATGTCTTTCGCGGCAGCGAGTGGATCAGGTCTTCCATTCGGACCTTCGGGATTGACGTAAATCAGGCCCATTTGAACGGCCGCCAGCGGGTTTTCCAATTGGCGTTCACCAGAATAGCGTTTGTCTCCCAGCCATTTGTTTTCTGAACCCCAGTAAATGTCCATTTGCGGTTCCCAAACGTCTTCACGTCCACCAGCAAATCCAAAAGTTTTGAATCCCATCGATTCGAGCGAGCAATTTCCAGCCAGCACCATCAAGTCCGCCCAGGAAATTTTGCGACCATACTTTTTCTTGATGGGCCAAAGTAATCGACGGGCTTTGTCGAGGTTTGCGTTGTCAGGCCAGCTATTCAACGGAGCAAAACGTTGGGTTCCGTCCGAAGCACCGCCACGACCATCGGCGACACGATAGGTTCCTGCACTATGCCAGGCCATTCGAATAAACAACGGACCATAGTGACCATAGTCTGCTGGCCACCAATCCTGGGATGTCGTCAAAACTTTCTTGATGTCTTTTTTGATTGCCTTCAAATCTAGCTTTTTGAATTCAGAGGCATAATCAAAATCAACACCCATCGGGTTACTTTTGCGGGAGTTTTGATGGAGGATTGATAGATCCAGTTGGTTTGGCCACCAATCTCGGTTCGACATGATGGTTTGTTGCCGGCCGCCAACTGACGATTGTTTTTCTTGTAACAACTCGCTGCGGGATGTCGGTTTCATGACCTGGCCGGTAACAGGGCATTTCGTAACACCGGTGACCGGACATTTGCCGCCGACCGCTTTCCGCGCGTTTTTCGCCGGCGCAATCTCCTGGCCCGAGGACTGGCCCGCGTAAATTCCTGACAATTGGGCGATGAAGACGGCGACCAAGCCAATTCTCCATTTCCCGAGGATGTTTCGAGTCATTTTTGTACTCCAGTAATTCCGTCGTTTGGTTCAGTTTTTTCCAGAACCCTAGTATTGGAGTTGTATTGAATTAAATCCAATGCATAGTTCCTATATTTTCTATGCATACGATGCATAGCAGCCAAACCATAATGTGTTGAAGCGGAAAGCAATTGTTTACTGGTGAATCGTGCAGCTAAGTCGCGGGATTTGGCAGGGGAATGCCAAGTCGTTTTGTTCATTCGCCGTAGGGCGTTGCCCATCAATCATAGCGCGAAGCGTGAGCGAGGGACCGAAACCATGAGGCACAGGAGTCTTGCAACATGCAGCATTTGGGTGCCACTGGTCCCAGCCAGTGTTCTCGATTCGATACCCCGATGCGACGACCGCCAAGTGCAGATGGGGCTCGCCGTACGCGACATGTCACTCAATTGTCCGTAAAATCACAGGACAAGATCAGACTTGAACCAACACGTAGATCAAATTCATGTTTTCGCAGACCGTTGAATATGCAATGCGGGCCGTTGTTTGCCTGGCGACCCACGAACAACGGGTCATGGGCGCCGTAGAAATTTCCGAAACAACCGACATCCCGCAAAGCTATCTGATTAAAGTCCTTCAGCAACTCACTCGCGTTGGTATCATCACATCCAAACGGGGCAAAGGCGGCGGGTATTCTTTGGCCAAACCGTCCAACAAAATCTCGTTGTTGGATATCATCTCGGCCGTTGATCCGATCAAACGAATCAAGACATGTCCGTTGAATTTGCCGAGCCACTGCAAATCACTTTGCCCGCTCCATTCGAAACTCGACTCAAGTTTCGCGCAACTGGAAAAATCACTGGGTGACGCGTATGTTTCGGAAATGATCGACAGGCCGAAAAACAAAAAATCGCATTCGAAATGAGAATTCACAACTTTGAATTTTCCGCCAGTTGTGAACAATCAATAAAGCGATTCCTCAACCCGAATTTTTTTGCACGATACATCAATGCCTGAATATAACCCACTGAACGAAGCCGAAGCGTATGTAATTTTGAACAAGGGAACCGAGCGACCGGGCACCGGCCAGTACAACGATAACAAAGCCCCAGGGACCTATATTTGTCGACGGTGCAATACGCCGCTGTATCGCTCCGAAGACAAATTTAACTCGGGTTGTGGTTGGCCAAGTTTTGATGACGAGATTCCCGACGCCGTTCGCCGTGAGCCCGACGCCGATGGCCGACGCATTGAAATTGTTTGTAATAACTGCGACGGACATTTGGGCCACGTCTTCCAAGGCGAAGGGTTTACCCAAAAAAATACGCGGCATTGTGTCAATTCAATTTCAATGATCTTTATTGCCGAAGGCGACGATTTGCCTGCACCGATTGTTTAAGCAAGACGATTGTAGGGCCGGTTCCCACCGGCCGTTTTATCGGATTGGCCGGTGGGAACCGGCCCTACAGGTTCGAGTTGAGAGGGTTGGTCCCCGAATGACGCATCCACCGGCGATTGTTATGATGTCCGTTCAGGTTGTTCAGTAACGCATTTGAAACAGGGTCCGATATGTCGGCGATCATTGATGGTTTGTTAAACGGGTGGAATAAAAACGACGATTACGCACAACGACTGATCGCCGATTTGACGGCTGAACAAATGACCGCCCAAATCGCACCCGCCGATGGCGAGCCGGCGAATCATCCGGCGTGGATCCTGAGCCATCTCAACGCCTATTTGCCGCCGATTCAATCGCTGATCAAAGGCGAATCGTTCGACGATCCTAAAAATCATCCGTTCGGGATGCTTTCCAAGCCAGAGTTAGATCCGTCGATTTACGCCGACAAAGACACACTGTTGGCTGAGTGGAGCGCCGGACATGAAACAGTTCGTCAATTGTTGCAATCGGCCGATGACTCGATCTTTGAAATGGACGTTCAACTGGAGCGTTGGAAAGATCTCATGCCCAAAGTCGGTATCGCTCTGCCTTATGTCATGCTGTGTCATGAGAACATGCACCTCGGCCAAATCAGCGCCTGGCGCCGCATTCAAGGTATGCCGAGTGTTTAAATTCGGGAGGGCAAGGCTGGGTAGCTGTTGTTTGACTAAATCAGATAATCCTGTATGACTCGAAATGAGGATTAACATCAAATAGGGTCAACAACTCATCTAACTCGAAACCAAATTCAAAATGAACTTGCTGAAATTTACGCGAGTCCAGTTTGCCGAAATAGATCTTGATTTCGTCTTGCGGAAAAAACTGCAACCTGGAAAGCAGGCAACCCATGCTGGTTGGACCAGCGAGCACCACAAGAATATCACCGAGAATTTGTGTCATTTGTAACTGTTGTGGACCGCAGACACACCGATTCCAATCCTTGTTAGCCAACGTGAGTTCATTACTGAGCTGCGGAAATGCACTGGGTGCGCAAGCGTAGGCGGAAAACCAACTCAGGACATCACTCGCGGAGACAATTCTTGCCGTTTTGAGATCAGTCAATATGTCAAAAAGATAAACCTCAAATTCACGCAATGCTCCAGACAGTCCAGCCAACGACATGATTTCACTTTGCTCAACCTGAAAAGACTCTTCGCGATGAATGACACTGCCGATGCACAATTTTGTCTTCTTTTTGAGTTTCTCAGGAAAATCAGCAGCCAATATATTTTGAAGATCATGTTCGAGTTGGATGGCTTGATTTTTCGTATGGAGTTTTCTTTCAATCGCGCGTGTATCAAACGGGTTTGATCGAAATATTTTTCCCATTGACGATTCATTCCATGCATTGAGAGCTTTTGTGACCGTCTCAAAATCTGACTCGGAACCCGCGACAATATCTGCTTCGGTCGAGCCTGGTTTTTTGAAACACCAAACATGGTCTTTCTCTTTCTTGTCCACTTGGTTGCTGATGAGAATTGCAGCTTCGGTAAGCGGATTCATGATTAATTTGACAATTCCCTTTGACAAATTCTTTCTGATCTTGGGATCCCGATATACTGATGCTAAAGTTCGAAATTCGTTGAATGTCAATGCAATTATTGGTTTAGTCATTTTTGGTAATTTCTTTTTCTGGCAATTTGTAGAAATCGCCATTACGATGAACCTCGAATTTCAATTCTCGAATATCCTCAAATTTTCCGTTGTGGAAATAGGTTCGAAGCGTAATGATATCGGATTCATGCGAACCATTAAACTGAACGAGCAATGTCACGGTAGTGGTTCGTTTCTGCGCTGGAATCTCACTGACCTTCGAATTATTTTGCGCTGAAATGAATCTGAAATTCGCATCGGGATGTGGTAGTTCCATAACTACCTGAACTGCTTGGGACGAACGATGAAATTTCTTGACGATCTTTGGTATTAAGAACAAAACAGTGGCAAACAATAATACCATGGCCAACAGAACAATTACTGCCGGCCAACCAGAACCAGCAAGTGTTAAGGCAGTCGATTTTCCTCCAGATTGTGCTATGGCGTTTGTTTTCTGAATATCGTTCATCACCTCATGAGCCTCAGTTGACACTTGGAACAATTGCTAAACTCCAACGCAATTCGTTCGCTCGATTGTTTTTGGCAGATGCACTGACTCAACACCGATTAACTTTACCCTGATTGTCAGATCAAACGTCCTTGGAAAGATCTTGCAAATGGAAGCAGAGCCATTTGTGGTTAGGACAATACAACCTGTCGCGCGTCGCCTTACTGGTAAAACAAGATTAGCCAGACAATAACAGCAACGACGATGATAATCGAGACAACAATAATTCCAACAACCAGAGGGCTACCACCAATATTAAAGGCAACGGCAGAACCATCTTTTTTTGCTTTGGCAGTAGCTTCTTGCTCTGTTGGCGCAGGTTCACCAGCAGACACATTTGCGGCGTAAGCCTTTCCACCGTCTGCTTCTGCGTCTGCACTTTGTGATTTTGGAGTTTCAGCTGATTTTTCATTCATGGCTTTTTATCCCGCAAATCTGACGCATTTCAAACTTAAAACGCAGTTTAATCCATCTACATATATCAACAAGCAAGTTTTTCATATCGTTCGCCGAGATCAAATTTGTTCCCCAGCTGTCGTAGTCGTATAGACGCGGATTGCAGCCAAACAGAAATTCACTTTTTCAGTGAAATCACACCCAGATGACTTGCGGATGGACGTTCTGTTCCGCGAATCCCCAAGTGAATCGGAACATTCAAAACTTTTGGCTTTCCATCCTGATCTTTGGCGACGATCGTCGACGTACCCCCGCCGTCGAGATTGATACCGTTGTAACAACCCAATAATTTCAGCACTCTTCCAACTTCGTTTGTCGTCGCCCCTTCGCTGGCCCCTTTTTGCCGCCCGTCAATGACCAGTAAATAAAGTTGTTTTCCATCTTTTGTCGCTCCAACGGCCGTTCGCGGATGCAATGTTTTGTCTTGCCCGAGAATTTTCCCTTTCGTCAAAACCAATTGAAAACCGGATACGGCATTTTGCAAATGATCCAATTTCTGAGGCGGCTTGGCGTAAAAATAAACGCGATTGTTTTTTCCAAACCCGAGCACCGGGCGTTTCGGGCCGACGGGTGAAACCGTTGCGCCGTCGGCGATTTGTAAACCGCTGACATCATGTTGTTGCTGTTCCAGCATGGTGACGGGACCAAAGGGGGCCGCGTTGATGGCCAAATCACATCCAAATTTTTTCAGAAACGACGAAGTTTTCAGCCCGGTGGTTTCAAGTTTCTGTTCACCGTTTCCCGGTGTTACCACGAACTTGAGCTTAGCTGTCAAATCAATTTTGGCCACAACGAAACGGAGCGCACGCGGGCGAGTCAATTTGAATTTTGCAATTGTGATACCGGGACGATATTTTTGCCACGAGATTTTCTCAGGCAATTCGAGAGCGTTGCGCTGTTGGCCCGCAGCCGAGTCCCCTTTTTTGTCCGACTGCGATTTGTTTTGAGCAGATAAATCTTGTCCGGCCAAACCGAAACCGAAAACAAAACTGCAACATAAAAGCGCCGACATCCAAACGAGTCGATTGATTGCATCGAAAGCTGTCATCGTCGGCGCCTCGATTATGGTTTTCGTTTTGGCGGCAGTGCTACAATTTTACATATTTTCGATCAATGCCTGACCAAATTCGCTGCATTTCAACAACGTTGCTCCATCCATCAATCGTTCGAAATCATAAGTTACCGTTTTCGCGCTGATGGTTTTTTCCATGGCTGCGACAATCAAATCTGCGGCGGCGTCCCAGCCCATGTGTCGGAGCATCATCTCGCCACTCAAGATCACCGACGAAGGATTCACCTTGTCTTGTCCCGTATATTTGGGAGCCGTTCCATGGGTCGCTTCGAAAATAGCTCGACCCGTTACATAACTGATGTTGGCGCCTGGCGCGATACCGATACCACCGACTTGGGCTGCCAAAGCATCGCTGATGTAGTCACCGTTCAAATTCAATGTCGCGATGACTTCGTATTCGGCGGGCCGCAACAGAATTTGTTGCAACATCGCATCGGCAATGACATCTTTGATAATCAAACCGTTGGGCAACACGTGCCACGGCCCCCCATCGAGCGGTTTTGCATCGTATTCTTCCGCAGCAACCTGGTAACCCCAATCGCGAAACGCCCCTTCGGTAAATTTCATGATGTTACCTTTGTGAACCAGCGTTACACTTTTGCGTCCTTTTTCCAAAGCATAATCAATAGCGCCTCGAACCAGTCGCGCTGTGCCTTCTCGACTGACAGGTTTGATACCAAAACCCGCGGTGTCTGGAAAACGGACTTTGCCAAAACGGTCGGCAAAATTTTGGCTAAACACTTCCTTAAATTGACGGGTGTCGTCTTCGCCGTCGGCAAACTCAATTCCG
The DNA here is from genome assembly GCA_028280445.1 of Pirellulaceae bacterium. Taxonomy (GTDB): domain Bacteria; phylum Planctomycetota; class Planctomycetia; order Pirellulales; family Pirellulaceae; genus JANQLU01. Next base: position 40,798 of record JANQLU010000042.1, read on the forward strand.
GCATAGATATCCTCGGTGTTTTCCCGAAAAATAACCATGTCGACCAACTCGGGTTCTTTCACCGGGCTCGGTACACCATTGAAATATCGCACAGGCCGAACACAAGCATACAGATCGAGACGTTGACGCAAGGCGACATTGATACTGCGAATTCCACCACCAACGGGCGTGGTCAGCGGCCCTTTGATGGCAACCAAGTATTCATCAATCGCGGAAATCGTTTCCTCGGGTAGCCAGACCACCTCGCCGTAAACATCATTGGCTTTGTCACCGGCGTAGACTTCCATCCATTCAATTTTTTTTGAACCGCCAAACGCTTTTTCAACGGCCGCATCCAAAACCGGTTGGCTGGCCGCCCAGATATCTGGCCCCGTTCCATCGCCCTCGATAAACGCCACGATTGGGTTATCCGGCACGTTTAATACACCGTCAACGAGTGTGATTTTTTCGCCACTTGTGGGAACATTTATCTTGTCAAACGCCATTTATGTTGGTCCTTTAACCATTTTGGATTCAAGTTTTGTTACATTGAAATTTCACCATTTTATATTCCGAAAAACCTATATCCGCTAGGCGACGTATATCTCGACGGCAACTCACATCAACCAATATTAACGAAAGCAATCGCATGAAGTTTTGGCACAAAAACCTGGTTTTGTTTCTGATCATTTGCCTGGCTCCAGCTGCGGCATCCGCGCAATCTCTACAAGACTGGCCGCAATGGCGTGGCAAGGACCGGGATGGAAATTGGTCCGAGTCGGGAATCGTCGACAAATTCGACAAGGACTCGCTGAAGGTCGTTTGGAAAACAAAAATCAGCGCAGGCTATACCGGCCCGACGGTGGCCGATGGCCGTGTGTTTGTGATGGATCGTCAGTCCGAACCGAAACAAGTCGAACGAGTCATCTGTCTCAACCAAAAAACGGGTAAAGAAATCTGGAAACATGTTTATGATGCTGAGTACAAAGCGGTTGGTTACCGAGCAGGTCCGCGTGCTTCGGTCTCGATTGACGGTGGTTTAGCATACTCGCTCGGCACGATGGGCCACCTTCACTGCTTGAACGCCAAAGACGGCAAAGTCGTCTGGTCACTCGATCTCAACACGAAATATCGCATTGTTGCAACTCGCCGTATGCCGATCTGGGGAATCGCAGGATCACCGATCATCTACAAAGATCTTGTCATCATTCACCTTGGCGGAGCAGACGATTCTTGTATCGTCGCTTTCGACAAAAAAACGGGCAAAGAAAAATGGCGGGCGTTGAAAGATCGTGGGCAATATTCGGCCCCAGTTCTGACGAAACAAAATGGCAAAGATGTTTTGATTTGTTGGACCGGTGACAGCGTTGCCGGATTATCACCTGGAGACGGCAAAGTATTCTGGCGTTATCCCTTTCGGCCTTCGCGAATGCCAATCGGGATTGCCACACCATTGATCAAAGACAACCACATCTACTTGACCTCGTTTTACGACGGGTCGTTGATGCTGAAAATGAAGTCTGACGAAATGGCCGTCGAAAAAGTCTGGCAGGCAGTCGGGCCCAACGAACGACAAACCAAGGCTTTACAATCAATCATCAGCACACCAGTCTGGCTCGGCGATCATATTTACGGAGTCGATAGCTATGGCGAGCTGCGATGCATCGAAGCCAAAACTGGAAAACGCATCTGGGAAAACTTGAGCGCCGTACCGCGTTCCCGCTGGAGCACCATCCATTTTGTCCAAAACGGCAAACAATCTTGGATGTTTAACGAACGCGGCGAACTGCTGTTGGGCGAATTGACTCCCAAAGGCTTTAAAGAAATTTCACGGGCCAAATTGCTGGAACCCACCAAAGCTCAATTGAGAAGTCGCGGCGGTGTTTGTTGGGCGCATCCTGCATTTGCTCATCGGTGCATTTTTGTTCGCAACGACAACGAAATCGTTTGCGTCAGTCTGGCCAAGTAAAGTTGTTGATTTTGTTTGACACCGACGGTCGGGTGGCACTCAACGCTGGTAACGAAAATTTCATGGATTAAACAGAGCTTCTTGAAACAGAGCTTCTTGAAATAGAGCTTCTTGAAATAGAGCTTCTTGATGTCGAACGTCGTGGGTGCCACTGGCCTCGGCCAGTGCTGGGGGGTATCAAACTACCGACAACAACGTCATGAATTGAATTTGATCTCAGTGCTTGATGCCAAGGAACCGCAACCACTGGCTTTGCCGGCAGAGCCAGTGGTACCCAAAAGGAGAGTTTTCAAGCCAAACATTTCATCCCTGCCCTTCTTTAAAACCTCCATGTACTCGCCTTAGAATGGTCTTTTGCAAAATTTCATGACGATCCTTTACAGCAGTGTTTTCATCATGCGCCGTTTGCCGATCCACATTCTGACTTGTTGCCTGGCATTGACGATCGGAGCTTGTTCTCCGTCGGCAAAAAACGATTCATCGAATTCTGGAGATTCCGATCCATCGAAATCAAATGCTGCGGAAACGAAACAAAACAAAATCAAAAAATCCCTCGACGAGTGGAAAATCGTATTCGCGGAAATGCAGCAGGTTCTCGAACTGTCCAATGACGAATCGGAAAAACTGAAACAAACCTTTGAGCACCAAGTTAATCTTCTCAAACAATGGTATGACGAAAACGGTGCGAAGATTGCCGAGGGAGATCGACAGATCAGAGATGCTGCGCGTGATCGAAACCTGGCTGCTGTGCGCAAGATCCAACAAGAGGTGGGCGCTGTGAAACGCAAAGGAATGGCGATGCACGCCGCGATGGATGCTGCAGTACTCCAGGCGCTCAGCGAGTCCCATCGTCATCGTTGGCTGGGGCATCGTCTAGCTGCCCGTTTTCTTCAGCTGACCGAACCGCTAAAACTGTCCGACGAACAAAAAACTCAAATCAATCAATTGGCAATCGACGCCGCAAAACAGACCAGCAGTACACCCAATCCGCAGGCAGCCGGATTCCTCGAACTGGAAAAAAAGGCTGAAGCCCAAGTATTGAACGCAACCCAAAAATCGGATTACGCAGCGATCAAAAAACGCAACAAAATGCGATCACTCAAAACATATTCATCGTATCAACCGACGAATAAAAATCGTTAACCTCATTGCTCGACACTGGAGCAGACTACACTTGCGTGTACTGTTCGAATATTGGAAACGACCGGCACTTGAGGCCCATCGATTGTTTTGTATCGGTTCGCTCGAAATAGCCATTAGGTCACTGGCCCCATTTTATACCGCCAAGACGATCAAACCAATTTGCGTCGATTGACAACAAACGGTAGCACTCAAAGAAACCTGAAGAAAGCGGCTATAAATGCCGCTGGTTAAGAAGTGAGAACGCTGGGGCTCGAACCCAGGACCTACGGATTAAAAGTCCGTTGCTCTACCAACTGAGCTACGTTCTCATTTGTTAGATTGACCTCAAGCTGCTGATCGTCTTGAGGCAATTCAGAATTCAATAAAATGACGAACCACTGAAAAACTGTCAAGTGCCAAGACAAATTCGTCTATCTGTATAAACGGTTTACCACAATTTCGCCGCGTACCGTTTCCCAACGATGCCCGTTTTCCTTCAGGCTAATTCGGCTGATACCGATCAGTGTCCAACCAATCTTTGCCTAACAACGATGACCGCAAAAAACGAACTCGGGTTCACGGTTTAAATCAACTGCTGCTCGGCTTGAGCAGCCCAGGCGGGAAGTTTCGCTGTAAACTCGATCGGTTTCCCACTCGTCGGATGATTGAACCCAATTTTCCAGGCATGCAAATGAAGTCCTGTTTCCGGTGCATTTGGCTTTCCATCCAACTGATACAGATCGTCGCCCAAAATCGGATGCCCCATACCCCAAAGATGAATGCGAATTTGGTTGGTTCGGCCCGTCACCGGTTGGCACCGAACCAGGGACGTATCGTCGGCATTGCGACAGACAGTTTCAAACAACGTGTGGGCCGGGCTGCCGTCGGGATCGATTTCACGAGCTCCGGATTTTCCGGGAGCATTTGAAATCGGTTGATTCGATTCAAATCGGTCAGCTGTAGTGTGACTGACCACTTTGGCAACGTACTCTTTTCTGATGGTGTTGCCGCTGAACTGCTGCATGAGCGTTTTGGCAATCCGCCCTTTGCGAGCAAATACAACGACACCTGTGGTTTCAGCGTCCAAGCGATGCACAATCCGTAAATGATCTGTCTCAAAGGCGAGATTTAACAGATTCAACAGTGAATTTCGATTAAATCGGCCACAAGGATGCATCGGAATCGGCGCCGGTTTGTTGACAACAATGATGTCGTCATCGACATAAATCAGTTCGATGTCGGTGTTCACATCCGGCTCGGTCTGCATGGGAAACAAATGTTCGATCCGACGTCCACCTCGCACCATCATTTCCGGATCGGTTAACGCCTCACCGTCAGCTTGCAAAAGTCCCGATTCGATTTTTTCTAACCAGGCATCACGACTGACGTGGGGATGGTAGTCGCACAAAAACTCAATCAACTTCCATCGATCGTAGCGCCCGGGAACATTCAGCGGGCGAGAATTTTCATAAGGGATCGATCCGGGCAGCGGATTGGCAATCTGTTGCAGCCGCGACTGCCGATATTCGATTTCAACCGCCATTTTTTCTTCTGGCGTTTTATAACAGTAGGGGCAACTGCGAGGCGGTTGGTACCGTCGATCGGCCTGATCATCGGCGGTCAACGGGTGTTGGCAAGCGTAACATTGAGTTGTTTCGGTTTCCTGCAATTGCGCGTCGAGCGCAACTCGTTTATCAAACACAAAACATTCGCCGTCGTAGTGATCTCCTCCGACTTCTTCGAAGTATTTCAGAATACCCCCGTCCAGCTGATAAATTTCTTCGAACCCTTTGGACTCCATCAACGGCCCCGCTTTTTCGCACCGAATTCCGCCCGTACAAAACATGACGATCGGTTTTCGTTTCAACTCGGGAGAAAGTTGGTCGACCGCCGGTGAAAAATCTCTAAAGTTGTCCAGTCCAATGGGAATCGCGTTTTCGAATGTTCCCAATTCGATTTCGTAATCGTTGCGAACGTCCAGCAACGCAACATCTTTGCCATCGTCCAGCCACCGTTTTAGTTGGACTGCCGAAATTTTTTCCGACGTTTTGTGTTCGGGAGCGATTCCATCCACCCCAAAGGCGATGATTTCATTTTTGATCCGCACCAGCATCCGACTAAACGGTTGGTGATCGCTCCAGCTTTCTTTGGCCTGGAAATCGGCAAGTTCGTCGTACGATCGAATCATTTCCAGAAAAGCATCGATCGCTGCTCGCGTACCGGCAACAAACAGGTTAACCCCTTCGGCGGCTAGCAGCACGGTTCCCTTGAGTTCCAACTCTCGGGCGCGTTCTAAAATCTCCCGCCGCCGAGCTTCCAATTCCCCGAGGCTGACAAATTTATATCCAGAAATATTGACGAACGAATTTGTCATCTTGAATCCAGCGTGAGTGCAGGCCCATTTTTTGTTAGCGCTGCAAACGTTTACTATTTGAAAATGGGTTGGCGGCGTTTTCTCGCTCGGGCAAAACGGTGGCCCAATGGGTGAATACGGCTCATCACCTGATTTTATTGAATCAGATTTTGCGGCGATGAAAATGGGGCCCAAGCAGTCAGACAGTCGAACTCGGTAGATTTAAACCAGTACCGAATGTTACGCAAAGGGTTATAATTCGAGAATAGGCGTGTGGGTAGAAAGACTCAAAAAATGCCAGCGCAGCCGAAACTTGAGAGGAATTTGAATTGGCAACGAAAAAATTGGGCTTAGAAATAACGAAGGGTTCCCGCTCGCCGCAACAGGAACCCTTCAATTTTGGCTGTCCGAAACATCGGAAAGTTTATTTCCTACGCTCGGAGACCCACAGCCATTATTTAACTTCGGAATGCTTTCATTTATTCTTTAAAACATGGAACTCACCGTCGTGAGCGTTACAAAGCGCAAAGTTTAACTGACCCGACGCGGTCCAAAACAAAGACCTTGAAAATGCCCCGAAAAGCGGGGGAATGGAAAACGAAAACGATGATACGAAACCCTGTCGACATGAAACCGGCAAAACTTGCTCTCGAAGACGGAACTGTTTTTGCCGGTTGTAGCTTTGGTGCCGAAGGAGAAACCAGTGGGGAAGTCGTCTTTAACACGGCCATGACCGGTTATCAGGAAATTTTGACCGACCCCAGCTACCGGGGCCAGATCCTGACCATGACTTACCCCGAAATGGGAAATTATGGAGTTAACGACGAAGATTTTGAAAACAAACATCCCCATTTGACCGGCTTTATCGTCCGACAACACAGTCGGATTCACAGCAATTTCCGTTCGACGGGATCCCTGGCAGAATTCCTTGCGCAACACAATATCGTGGGAATTTGTGAGATCGACACCCGCGCACTCGTTCGTCGGATCCGCACCGAAGGGGCCATGCGAGGCGTCATCTCGACGGTTGATCTTGACGATCAATCGCTGATCGAAAAAGCCAGAGCGAGCCAAGGGTTGGTTGGACGTGATTTGGTCCGCGAGGTTTTGCCGGATCAACCGGTTCACTGGGATCAACAACTAAGCCAATGGTGGGATCTGGTCAGCGAAAATTCAGAAAAAAAACCGGATGGCGACATGCCACATCTGGTCGCGTTGGATTTTGGGATGAAGTGGAATATTGGCCGGCATCTGTGCAACCAAGGCTGTCGCGTCACGATTTTGCCGGGAACAGCCACGGCCAGCGAGATTATGGAACATCAACCGGACGGTGTGTTTTTATCCAATGGCCCGGGGGATCCGGAGCCGCTGGATTACGCTATCCAGACCATCCGCGAATTGCTCGGCAAGGTTCCGATTTTCGGAATTTGCCTGGGGCACCAATTATTGGCATTGGCTTGTGGAGCGAAAGCGTTCAAACTGAAATTCGGGCATCGAGGTGCGAACCAGCCAGTTCACAACTTGGAAACCGGAAAAGTCGAAATTACCTCGCAAAACCACGGGTTTGCGATCGAAGAATCGAATTTGCCGGACGAGTTGGAAATAACACATCGAAACCTGAATGACAACACGATTGCCGGGTTGCGGCATAAAACCCATCCAGCGTTTGGCGTCCAGTACCATCCGGAAGCTTCTGCTGGCCCCCACGACAGCCAATATTTGTTTGAACGGTTTATGTCCATGATTTCATGTGCCGGCGCAAACAACTAACAATGGCGTCCATTTTTATAAAGAAAGATCTGCTATGAAAAACCTCGTTCTGTACGTATCGCTTGGATTGCTTTCTCTTACGCTGGTTGGCTGCGGATCAAAAGCCGATCGCTTGATCAAAAAACAGATCAAGCTGATGAACAAAGTCGCGGATCGAATGGAAAACGGAGCTACCGAAGCTGACATCAAAGATTTGACAGACGAAATGAAAGAAATCGGTAAACAACTCGATGAATTGGAGCTGTCCGAAGAAGAAAAGAAAAAACTCGAAGAAAAATACAAAGACGATATGAAGGAAGCGACCGAACGTATGATGAAAGCGGCGTTCAAAGGTGCCATGGATAAAATGAAAAAAGAAATGGGCAAAGGCGGTTTCAACAAAGGCGCCCCATCGTTTGGCAAGTAAAGGTCGTAGGGCCGGTTCCTACCGGCCGATTTGATGGTTTGATTGGCCAATTCTATTTGTCAGCCAATTAAACTATTTGGCGTATTTGATTAACCGGCCGGTGGGAACCGGCCCTACAATATGACGACTTTAAAATTCTTGGCGGCCTGGATGGAAACCGTCGTTGTTTTGTCGCTGGATCTGACCGATACGGTTGCGGCTGCGGCGTTTTGACCGACGACTTCGCCGCGACCGCCAATTTTGAGTCCCGCCGATTTTACAAAATTGAGAAACTCGGGAGATTGATCGGTGACTGCTTCGAGTCGAAACTGACATCCCGGCGTCGCCTCGCTCAGCAAAATCGTTTTGGGATATTTGACCGTACCGTCGCTTTTGGGAATCGGAGAACCATGCGGGTCGGTTTCGGGATAACCCAAATATTGGTCAATCCGGTCGACTAAAAAATCGCTAACCGCATGTTCCAGATTTTCTGCCTCTTCGTGCACCTGTTTCCAATCCAAATTCAATGTCTCGACCAAAAACGCTTCGATCAATCGATGCCGGCGCAAAACACGCAATGCCAAAGCGTTTCCAGCTTCGGTCAGTCGGACGCCTTCGTACGGTTTGTATTCGACCAGCCCGGATTCACTCAACGTTTTGAGCATGCTGGTGACCGTTCCCGGCGACACGTTCAACGATTCGGCGATGGCACCGGTTGAAACCGGCGGCAAAATTCGCTCGCCCAGCGAATAAATCGTCTTGATATAGTTTTCAATCGTGAGACTGGCCAAAGTATCACCGATGGTACAAATTACGTCTGGTTCACAAGAAGCCAAGTGTACCACACACTGGTTTTGTCATAACCCGAAATAAAACTTTCACAATGCCTTCTTTAAACGAATCCAGTTGGAACCTCGTTCAGCGAGCGGTTGATCGCGCTGAACGATTAAAAATTCACTCACACCAAGTCGAGGGAGCCACGATTGTTGATTTCGGCGTCGACGTCACCGGCGGACTCGAAGCCGGATTGGCACTCGCCGAAATCTGTTTGTCCGGCCTGTGTACGGTGACGCTCAAACAGATGGAAAATTGTCCCGCCTTGCCGGCGCTCCAAGTCCACACGGATCATCCTCGGCACGCTTGTATTGGATCGCAATACGCCGGTTGGGAACTGAAGGTCGGTGATTTTTTTGCGATGACTTCGGGACCGGCGCGCTGTCTTCACGAGAATCCCGAAGAAATCATCGTGGCGTCAGGCATCGACGAATCATCCGATTGTGCCGTCGGTATTATGGAAACGCGCGTTCTGCCGGATGCATCGGTGGTTGACCATTTCGCCGCACAATGTGGCGTCTCCAAAGAGCGAGTCGCAATCTGTGTTGCACCAACGGCCAGTTTTGCAGGTTCGATTCAAATTGTTGCCCGCAGCATCGAAACGACTTTGCACAAATTGCACGAAATCGGTTTTGATTTAAAACAAGTCGTTTCAGCGATGGGATCAGCTCCCATTCCCGTTTTCGGTCGCGACGATTTTGCCGCGTTGGGATGGACCAACGACTGTATCTTGTATGGAGCAAGTGCGACCGTGTGGGTGGATAGTGACGATCATGAACTAGAAAAAATAGGACCTCAAACTCCGAGTGCGTCATCGCGGGATTTTGGCCTGCCGTTCATCGAATTGTTTAAAAAATACGATTGCGATTTTTACAAAGTTGACAAAATGTTGTTCTCTCCGGCTCAAGTCACTTTTAATAATATTCGTACGGGAAATTCATTCACGTTTGGCGAAACACGATTGGACATCCTACAAAGCTCACTGAACCTGGGCTCGGACAACGAATGAATATCTGTGTCATTGCCCAACCGTCGAGTTGGTATGTTGCCGATTTGAAACGCGCCGCCAGTCGTCATGGTGATCAAATTCTGGTTACCCAATTCTCGGAAATTACGGGGCAAGTTGGTATCGAGTCCGATCAATTCGGTCCCCACAAAACAGATCAAATTGATTTAGTATTGGTCCGTTCGATGCCTCCCGGCAGTCTCGAACAAGTTGTTTTTCGGATGAACGCCATCCAGCAGTTTGCCGTGCAAACGCAAATCCCGATCGTCAACGCTCCCCGCTCCATGGAAATTGCGGTTGATAAATATCTGTGCCTTTGCAAACTTGCATCGGCCCGCCTGCCTGTTCCCCAATCACGAGTCAGCCAAAAATCTGAACTTGCCATGGAACATTTTTTTGAACTCGATTCCAACGTCGTTGTGAAACCGATTTTTGGCGGTGAAGGCCGTGGCGTCATGCGAATCGACTGCGAAGATTTGGCCTGGCGAACTTTCAAGACTTTGGAACGATCGAATTCTGTTATTTATTTGCAACAGTTTATCGAAGCGGATCAGCGGGACACACGAATCCTGCTCATCGGTGACGAACATTTCGTCATGCAACGTCACAACCCCGACGATTGGCGAAGCAACGTATCTCGCGGTGCAAAAACCTATCCCGCCCAGGCATCAGAATCACAACTGCAATTGGCTCGACGTGCAGCAGAGGCTTGTGGCTGCGTAATCGCCGGTATCGATTTGATCACCGATCAAAAAAACCAGCAGGATTACATTCTCGAGGTCAACGCCGTTCCAGGCTGGCAGGCGCTCGGGCAATGCCTCGACGTCGATATTGCCGATCATGTTTTGAATTTCTGTCGTACGGTTGTTGAACAATCGCAACCCAAAGCGCGAGCGAGGGACCTCAAGTAGGGCCGGTTCCCACCGGCCGTTTTGTTGGATTCGCCCGGTGGGAACCGGCTTTACGGTTTGGGTGGCACTGGCCCCAGCCAGTGGTTGCGGTTTCCTTGGCTTCAAGCACTGAGATCAAATTCAATTCGTGACGTTGTTGTGGGTAGTTTGATACCCCAGCACTGGCAGAGGCCAGTGGCACCCAAAATGAGAGATTCAGTGTAGCTGTAGGGCCGGTTCCCACCGGCCGTTTTGTTGGATTCGCCCGGTGGGAACCGGCCCTACGGCTTGCGATTTTAGAGTCTGCGATTGCTGCTTAATCGCCGTAGTGTTCGCGGATGCGACAGATTTCTTTGATTTCCGCAAAAAATGCATCGACAACTTCTGGGTCAAAACTCGAACCGCGTTCCGATGCAATGATCTCCAATGCACGTTGAATTTCAAAAGCCTCTTTGTAAGGCCGTGCGCTGGTCAATGCATCAAACACATCAGCGACTGCCACGATGCGACCTTCGATTGGAATCTGCTGGCCTTCTAACCCGTAAGGATACCCTTGACCGTTCCATTTTTCGTGATGCGTCAGCGCGATGTTCGACGCCAGAACCAACATGGATTTATCATCGCTGCCATAGATTTGTCGATCTTGAATCGCCAACGGTTCGATAATTTGCCCGCCGATTTGGCAATGACGTTTCATCACTTCGAATTCTTCGGAAGTGAGTCGATCGGGACTCATCAGGATGCTGTCGGGAATTCCAATTTTGCCAACATCGTGCAATTGAGCCGCGAGACGAATTCGATCGCAATACAATTGGTCAAAACCAAGTTTTTCAGCGATCACGGCGGTGTACATGCCAACTCGAATGACATGTTGCCCCGTCACGTTGTCGCGAAACTCGGCGGCGTTGGCGAGGCAATGAATGATCTGTTCGCGAGATTTTTGCAGTTGCATAGTTCGCAACTGAACTTCTTTTTCCAACGTATCCGCATTGTTCGACAATTGATCCTGATGGGCTTTGACAAACAAAGCGTTTCGTACCCGCAGAATCAAATCATTGGGGTCGACCGGTTTGTTGAGAAACTCGGTGGCACCCAGCGACAGTGCTTTTTGTTTGGTTTCTTTATCACTCGACGCACTCAAGACGATGAACGGAATATATTTCATCTCATCGTCGACCTGCCGGAATTTCAGAATATCGAGTCCGGTGATATCGGGCATCATGATATCGCACAGAACGACATCGGGCTTTTCGCGTTTAATCGCTTCGATGGCCTGATTGGAATCAGAAATCGTTGTGAAATTCTGATATCCCGCGGTACTCAAAAAACGGCGAACCACTCGAATTACCAACGGTTCGTCATCGATGATAACGACTTTGGCGAGTTTGGGATTATGAGCAATCGAGTTCGAGGCAGGCGCTCCATTGCTCGGCACCACAGCAGTGACGGGTACAGACCCCGATACATCAGGAGCAATCGCGTTAGCAGTTTGGTCGAGCATTGATATTTTGGAGTAAAAAAACGTTAACTTTTAACTGTAGCTTTTTGTTTATTCGTCTAAGCAGTTAGTCGAAGACTTCGATAAACTGCGTTCAATTGCGAGATCTTTATGTTGTTTTTGCCATTTATGTGGATTGTTTCTCGAATATCGTCTGAACTTTTAGTCGGTTGACCATTGAATTTATTTCCGCCAATGCTGCCTCACAGGCTTTGACATCGGCAAATTTGGCTTGCTGTTCCAACGTGCGTGCTGGCTCACTAAAACAATCAAATCCGCATGTGCCGCCGGCGCCTTTGAGCCAGTGGGCCGATTTGGCCAGCGATTCGAAGTCGCCCGATTTGAACTCGTCATTAAATTGATGGATTCTCTGCTTCAACTCACTCACAAATTCTTCCGCAATTTCTAAAAACTCGGGCTCGTCCATTGGCAGATTACTGACGATCCAATCGGTAGATCCGGTTGTATTGGTTGGTTGTGATTCGACTTTCGGTGAAGTCGAGGTGCCCGGTTCGTTAGAGGTGTCGGGTGCTTTGGAGCCGACTTGCTTGTCATCGATAAAAATCGCGAGATATTTCCGCAAATACTTGCCAGCCGTTGACAACAGATCGTCGAGGTTGACCGGTTTAGACAGGAAACCGGTACAGCCTGCATCCAGACATTTTTCCCGGTCTCCCTGCATTGCGTTGGCGGTCAAGGCAATGATCGGCAGTTCGCATCCACTTTTGCGCAAGTTTCGTGTTGCCGTGTAACCGTCCATCACAGGCATCTGCATATCCATGAAAACCAAATCAAACGGAATCGCCGAAATGTGTTCGATGGCTTCGGCACCGTTTTCACACGTCGTCACTTCGCATTTGGCTTTGGTCATGATGAGACTGATCAAGCGGCGGTTGGCCGCTCCGTCGTCGACCACCAATACTTTAGCCCCTGGAAATCTTGTCGCCAAAGTACTCGTGTCTTTTTTCGATTCTTGCTGTTGCTGCTGGAATTGCCCCAGCGTCACGATCTCCTCGGACTCAACACGTGCCACTTCGAATATTGCCGTGAACAAACTGCCCTGGCCAAGAACGCTGTTGACGGACAACCCGCCACCGAGCGCTTCGGCAATCTGTTTACTAATCGAAAGTCCCAATCCTGTACCACCAAAATTCCGAGTGACCGAACTGTCGGCCTGAGTAAACGGATTAAAAATTTTCGCCTGCTGTTCGGGGGTCATGCCGATACCCGAGTCAACAATTTCGAATCGCAAGAATGACTTGCCGTTTTCCTCCAACAGGCTGGCGCGGATCCAGACTCCACCCTCGGAAGTAAATTTGATGGCGTTACCGGCCAGATTTGTGATCACCTGGCGGAGTCGCAATGGGTCGCTAATGACCAGATTGGGTAGCTCTGATTTTTTGTCGAAATCGAGTGTGATGTTTTTTTCGTCAGCCTTCGCTCGGAGAATCGCAACAACGTCCAACACAATCTGACAAGGCGAACATTCGATATTTTCGAACTCCAATCGACCCGCTTCGATTTTTGAAAGATCCAGAATGTCGTTAATCAACTCCAGGAGATGAACGCCACTGGAGTGAATGGTGGATAAATATTCTGCCTGGTCTTCGGGAGATTCTGCTCCATTTCGCCGTAACAAGTCGGTAAAACCTAGGATCGCGTTCATGGGCGTACGAATTTCGTGCGACATGTTCGCCAGAAATTCACTTTTTGCGCGGTTGGCCGCTTCCGCCAACTCTTTGGATTTTTCGATTTCGACTTTCGCTTCGTCCAGCTGTGTGATGTCTTCGAAACTGATCATCGCACCGTGGCTCTCAGCACCTTTTCCGGCAACCGGGGCGCAGTTGACGTTGAACGTAAACTGGGATTCCTCGGAATTGAGTCGAAGAATCGTGTTGAGAATCGGTTCGCCGGTTCGGGACGCGACGACCCAGGGAAGCTCGTCAAGTATATTGCCGAATTCATCGTGCCAGTCAAATTGCCCCAGTTGCTTGCCACGTAATTGATCCTCGTCGGCATTGACGACTTTTTCGAACGCTTCGTTACTGAAGACAATGCGGCCGTTGGTGTTGATAATCACGAGGCCTTCGATCAATGTATTGAGTGCCGACCGAACACGCGACGTAATAGGTCGCGAACCTGGATCTTCACGCCCCAACATCATGGAAAGATAAAAGTAGAAACTGACAAAGCCGCACGCGCAAATGAAGGCATACAACATGGATGTCGAGCTGCCGGTAAAATTGAGAATTGGCAAAGGTTGCTGAAACGATATGAATTTCAGTTGAATTTTTCCAATTTGTTTTTTCCCGAAATACAGCGGTGCTTCGAGTTGTGTTTCGTCCAACTGGCTTTGTTTCTCCGGGTTTTCAATCCACAACTTGTCGTGATTTCCATAAATCACGTCACGACGTCCATTGTTAAAAGACACACGTGCTGAAACCACTTCGGGATTTCGTTTGACCGTTTGCTCGACAAGCGTTTTGAGAGAACGGTGGTCACGTTTTGAAATGAGCAGCGAAGAATTGACGGCCACGGTCTCAACAATCAGCGCGCGGGCGCGCAGTCGCTCGGCGTCAACATCAGGCAAGATACCGGTGGTCGATGCGGCAAAAACGATGCAGGACAAGATGCAAACCAGTCCCACACAAATTCGAAATTTGTTGGAAAAGAACTTCATTCTTCGGTACAAGACATACTTTGTTAGTATTCTTATACGTCACTATTGACCATGTCTTCGACAGAATCGTCTTTGATGTTCGATTGTTCGAGAATTCGAAGCGGGTCAAGCAACTGCCACGATGGAATCGATGAAATCAATCCAGTCATCAGGAACCCACTTTGCGCCAACCACATGACATACCCTACCGTCAGAATCCCCGAAAAACCCGCTACAATCGCTACCGTACCGATGTCTGAGTTTTCGGCGTTGACAATCTGATCGCGAGTGCCGTCGATCTGATCAAATAAACTCGCAAACGCGATGGTTTCGATCTCGGAGATCGAGCTATTCACCAGATGTTTCATCGTATCGGTCTGCGTAATCACGTCGTCCAACAATGATTGTGTCGGTTTCAATGCACGATCTGAATTGGCTCGCAATAAATCCGCCGTGTCTTTGAACGCGTCGTCAAAGGACCTTGCGGCGATACCGGTGGAGGTACTGGCGTCATCACCACTTGCCGCACCAGATTTCGTGATTGATGACAATCCAAATTCATCTTCCGCTTCACGTTCCGTTTCTGTTGAATTCGTTTGTGGTGAGGCGTCAAATTCAGCTCCGTCGACCTCTTCAGCCGGGTTTTCTTCCGGCGCTTCCTCTTCAATAAGTTCTTTTTCAGAGGTTGAAACGATTCCGACCACGGCAATATTGACCTCGGCAACATTGCTCACCAGGGAACCATCAGAAATGCGATATTTGAAACTTTCGCTATTGGTCACGGATTCCGTAGGGACAAAAACAATATCGCCATCGGCATTGAGCGATATGGATCCATTCATTGGACCTTCGACGATCTGAATCGCCAAATGGGGACTGTCGGGATCGATGTCATTGCCAATCAAATCGGCGCGATCAATGATAATGACATCCGAATTGGCGACCGCGACAGTGTCGTTGACGGCGATCGGTTTGTCGTTGACAGGATTAACCGTAACTACGACCAACCCCGTGTCGAATTTGCCATTGGCAACGATTTGGTAACGAAATCGATCCGAGGTCGTTTCACTGCCATCATGTTGGTAGACGATCGTACCGCCCTGGACAACAACCGTTCCATTGTCGGGTTGCTTCGTGATCTGGACGAAAGAGATCGCGTCTTTTTCGGGGTCGGTATCGTTGCTTAACAGCGAAGCAATCGAAACAACTTTCCGATCACCCTCGTCGACTGAAAACGTATCGATTCCCACATGGGGCGCCTCGTCAACGTTTTGTACCGTGATCGAAACGGTTTCGGAATAAGTCATTCCTCCGGCATCGGTTGTTTGAACGACGATGGAATGGACTTTGCTCGTTTCATAATCGAGCAGATCGCTATTCAAAACCATCAGCTTGCCGGAAACCGGATCGACGGTAAAACGACCATCAGCGTCATTGAGCAATTTATAGGTATGCTTGTCTCCACCATCCTGGTCCGTCGACGAGAATGTTCCAATCACTTTTCCGTTTCGAGCATTCTCGACGACCTGGGCATTGTCGATCGTAATATCCGTCGGAGCTTCGTTGACATTGGTCAAGCTGATTTGGACTTGAACGGCACTGCTCAATGGCGGCGTGCCGTTGTCGGTCACTCGAACATCCAGCAGAATCGTGCCGTTGGTTTCGAAGTCCAAAACGGATGGATCGACAACTCGCAAGGCTCCAGTATTCGGGTCAACATCAAACGCCGCGGCATCCGCTCCGCCGACAATGCTGAACGAATGGGATTGGCCAGTGTCTTGATCGATCGCTTGAACTGATCCCACAATCGTGCCAGCAACACTGTTTTCCGCAAGGTTAAATTCCTGCATGCCACTGGCCGGCGCTTCATTCACATTGTCGATGTCAATCGTGACTTCGATGCGAGTTGTCAATGGAGGTGTACCATTGTCCGTGATATCGACCAACAATGTCGCCGATGGCGTCGTTTCGAAATCCAATTGTGAACTGTCGGCAACCGTGATTTCACCGGTCGTCGAATTGACGGCAAATGCAGTCGCGCCGCTTCCACCAACAACATTGAACGCCATGGTTTGACCTGCATCGACTTCGACGCTGGTAACTGTGCCAACGCTCGTGCCATTGGCCGTATTTTCATCGACTCGGAAATTTTGATCGTTGGCAACGGGCGCTTCATTGATATCCGTGACATTGACCTGGATATTTTGTGTGACGGCATTGCTCGCGTCGTCCGTCGCCACGACCTGAATTTCGTAGGTATTGTCGGCTGGTGCTCCGTCAAGCGGATTTTCAAAATTCGGAGCGGCCAGGAAGCTGAGCGCGCCCGTGTTTGGATCGATTTGGAACAAGCTGGAATCTCCAGACGATCCCATCGAGTAGGTCACACCAGATTGAGGATCGGTCGCCGAAACCGCACCAACCGATGTTTGGTTTTCATGAATATTGAAACTGGTCGGACTGGTGAAAACTGGAATGGCCGAAACAATGGTGACATCGATTTGGCCAACGTTCGAATTTCCCTGGCCGTCGGAAGCAACAAATTTGAACGATGTATATGGGCTGCCAATTTCAAGTCCATCAGGAACAAATGTTACGTCACCGTCGTCGAGCTGTGCTTTGGTTACTGTATCGCCGACTCCCAAAACAGTCGAGCCATTGAGTCGCAATTCTCCGTGATCCGGAATCACTGTAAATTCGATTTGAGTCAGCGGATCACCATCGGGATCCGAGTAATTGAAATCGTCCACAGACAATGTGATCGTTCCATTTTGCAAGCCGGCAACATTTCCATCACTGACCTGCGGAATCACGTTGACGTCAAAGGCCTGGCCAAACTCAGATGTATTACCCGTTGCGGTGTCTATCAAAATCGCTGTCACCGACTGGGAAGCGGTCAGCGAGTTTACGGCCACTGAAAAATTACCCGTCGCATCGGTCGACGTTGTTACCACGTGCGACGTTCCAACTCCGTCACCAGTCGCCACATAAATTTCAATTCGTGAATTCGGCGCTGCCGTTCCTGCGATGGTCGTCGAAGTGCCATTGTGGTTTGCCGCCGTGATCACAGGATAGTCGATGCCCTGGTTTCCCGCGTTGGCGTCAGCACCGCCATCGTTCACCGAATGCCCATCGCCCGATTGGTTTTCGCTGAGCCCACTGCCGCTTTCAATCAAGTCGATAGAAACACTGCCATTGTTGGCAAAGGTGTTTTCTGAAATGTTGTTTCCTGTCGATGCACTGCCAGCCGTTGAACCCTGTCCCGTCACGATAACACCCGGCCCTGCGTGATTGGAAATCACGTTGTGTGATATGGTATTGTCGTTGCCAAACAATCGAATACCGGACGTCTCAACTCCACCTGAGCCGTTGTTATCAATCGTATTGTTGACAATCGAGTGTTGACCCGAGCTTTGGTCGAGGTCAATTGCAGCACCTTGATGGCCCGAAACTTGGTTCCCGTCGATCGTGACGCTAGACGAACCCTGTCGAACCTCGATGCCTCCCGAGGTATTGTCTGATTTTCCGTTGTTCAGGATTTCGTTGTCGCTGATCAACCAATTGCTGGCGTTTGACAAATCAACTCCAGCTTGGCCTGCGAACGCAATCACGTTGTTTTGAATCGAGTTGTTGCCCGAAGCGTTGTCGACCTGGCCAATCACAATGTTGTTGGCCGCATTTTCAACGGCGCCCAGTGGATCTGTTCCTAAAATTGCGGGATCGACGACCGAACTAATGTGCGAACCAATAATATTGTTTTGAATGTGGATGTCGCTGATTTTGCTGCCAGGGATGCCATCCACTTTGATATTGCCGCTGTCGGCGTTGGTACCAAATCCGTGAATGCCAATATGCTGAATCGTGATACTGCTGGCTTGCAGACGGAGTCCGTTGTCAACGGTGGCGGAGGCGCGATCGTTAACAATTTCCAATTCCGGTCGTTCGACTTGATTGAGCGCCGTACTGTTTGTGCCAACCGCAGTTCCCGATCCAAGCGATCCCGAATTGGTATTCAATTGCAGATTCGGAGAATTCGCATCAAACGCGCGCCCGTCAATCGTTGTTCCTTCGTCGGTCAACACCGGTAGGGCTTCGGTGACAACAACGCGCCACCAATTGTCGCCGCCATTGCTCATGTTCGCGCCATCGACAGGGACAAACCGCATCGCGTTGTCGCCGTCCAGGGCATTGGCGTTCTGAATAAACTGCCGCAACGAACCTTGGACTGAGCGATTTCCTGCGGCATCGTCCTGGCTGTCTCCGCCCAGAACGTTGGTCACCACATTAAAACTGAATGCCGAATCGACTCCGGTGACGTTGGCTCCTGCAACCTCGACCGCCGTCACGTGTTGGGCGGTTGTCAAATCAGACAAATCATCTGAAACGCCAACATGTCGACCGCCATACAGTGCTCCATCAGCCGCAAGCGTTGATTCCGATCCGCCTCGATGCACCAAACTGCCTTGGGAACCAGCGGTCTGTTGTGCCCAGACGTCAGTTTGGGCACCCAGCAGTGTTTGACTCGATGCCACCGTTTTTGAATCGACGACGACGAAATAGTCGCCATCACCAACATCGGCAAATTCATATTCGCCGCCACTGGTCACGACCGTCGTCAACAATTGATCGCCGTTGTCCAATGTGTTGTTGTTATTCGTATCTTCGTATAAGCGAACATCGACACCGTCGATTTTGATGGACTCTTCCAAGAAATTAGAATCGCCATCGGTATCTTCGAAAATTGATCCGGTGATCGAGCCGAGGTCGTTGAGATTGATTGTGACCGTTCCCTTGCCGACCAAGCCATCTTGATCGGTCGCTTGCACGGTCAAAGTCAACGCAGAGCTGGCTTCGAAATCCAGTTGAGCAGTATCTGCGACGGTGATCTGGCCCGTGTTTTTATCGATCGTAAAAGCTGAGCTGCCCGTTCCGGCAACGATATCAAAAGTGAACCGGTCACCGGGTGAATCTGACGCAACGACGGTTCCAACAGACGTTCCATTGGCAGAGTTTTCATCGACAGAAAATGATTGATCAACAATTACTGGCGCGACGTTGGGATCATGCTGGCCAACCAGACTGACGGCATCAACATCGGCATTGCTTCCATTAGGTAAACCGGCGTCTGTTCCGGTGAAAAAAGTTGCCGCCGATGCGACAGCTGTACCGCTTCCCAAAGTTGTTTTTGACACGTTCAGCGAGAATACATCTTTGTCGTCGATGTTCAGATTATTCGAGCCAACGGAATCATTGGCTTCTGTCGACAGCAATAATGAACCGCCACCAAGTGTCGTTCCGCCGATGGTAGTGCTACGTTCGACTAATTCAATTCCATCTATTTTTGTACCAATGCCGACGTCGTTGCCTTCGATCAATTCGGTAAAGGTCACCGAACTGGCTGCTGGATCTTCGATCGACATCCAGAAAATATCGTTGCTGTTATCGGAAAACAAGATGTTACCTGCTTTGACCAACGTGTCACCGACCATGGTGTCTTTTTCAACCAGAGTAAACGCACTAAACTCGCCGACTCCAAATACTTCAGTCCCAATCGGAACAGCGACAGCGTCGCCAATATCGTTGGGCAAAACGCCAGTCGAATTGGTAGCAGCGCCTCCGTCCAAAACCAATCTAAAAGTGCCAGTAGAATAATCCGATGATGTAGGACGAAATGCGACAATATCGTTTTTAGAAACGATGCCCAGCCCTGGTAAATTCGTGTTGTTGTCGACAGCAAACAGGATGTCGCCCGGTTTCAATGTGATTGGATTGCTGGCCCCGACAACGACCGTTGTATTGACGTGATGAATCGCTTCGATGTTTCTGCCACTGACAAACGTCTCTAACGAAAACTGTTTGGAAAGTTCTCCGTTAGTCGTAGTGCCCAACTGTAAATCTTGACCACCCAATTGCAACGCATCTCCGTCTTCCCACGATGGCAATTCGACTGGGCCGTTGTTGATTTTCTTTTCCGTGGAAAACCACAGCAGATCTTGTGGATTCACATTGAACGTGATCGTGGATGCACTGACAGCGAAATCTTGTCCGTCATTCACACGAAAATTGAAACTTGCGAATGCGTCCCCAAAATCGCCGTTGCCCGGTTCGAATGTAAGTTTGTTTGAACGGATATCGTCGACACTGATTTCTTGCCCCGCGACGACGGCGACACTGTCGAGCAACAAAGTGCCTTTGACAGGTAACGAGTCGATAACGATTTTTTCTAACAGATTCCCATCGGCATCGCTGTAGTTGAGGTGCGACTCGCTGATGCCGATCGATGCTCCTTCGGCAACCGACAACGCTGTATTCGCGCCAGTTGGTGCAACGTTGTTCCAGACCGTAGCGCTAAGTAGTCCTGTGCCACTATCACCTTCACCGCTAAACGACACGACGAATTGTGTGATGCTATTTCCGTCAATCGATGGGGCGATCTGATCTCCCGTCGTGTGAGAATTCACAAGTGTTATGTCGGTCAACGGGTTTCCAGCGGCATCAAAGGCTCTCGTGTAAATGCCATTGTTGTCCTCTGTTCCCTTGCCTTGGTAAACGACTTGAAAACGACCATCGTCGCCTATCAAAACGTCACTGTTAATTTGCATTCCATCGCCGCCACCTGCACTGACAACAACAACACCAGTCTGAGCAACACCTGAAAGATCAAAAACCTGTGCGCGGATTCCTTTGTCTATCGCTAGTCCGTAGGTAAACGAAACTGCGAAATCACCTGACTCGTTCATGCTGACCGCTGGGTCCTCGTGACCAAGCAAACCACTGATTCTGATATCGTCACTGGCAATCCTGTCCCCGTTGGAATCAAATGTTTGGAATTGAATTCGATTGGTTTCCTGCCAGGCGATGACAAAATTTCCAGCATCATTCATCGAGACCGAGGCATTGTGTTGCGCTCCGCTGGTATCCGTGTCAGCCAAGAATATACTTCCCACCTTGGTTCCGTCTGCGTTGAAGCGCTGGGCAAACACACCGTTGTTGTCGTCTGACGTATTTCCTTCCCAAACAACAACAAATTCACCGCTGGAATTCATCGCGATCGTGGATTCCTGGCCGACAAACGCGTTGTCGGTAGCATCGCTGACGAGGATTTCATTGGTCAGCGGTGTGCCGTCGGCGGAAAACAACCGAACGTAAACTTGATTTTCAGCATTCGCTTGAGCGTCGCTCGTCCAGGTCACTGCAAAATTACCGTTGGCATCGGCATCTACGTTGGCCGATTGCTGGTCACCCGTGGTATGTTGATTGACTTGAATGGGTCCACCGACAGTATTGCCATCACGCGACTGGAGGACGACAAACACTCCGTTACCACTACCATCGCCGCTGCCAGCGTCGGTTTCTGTAAATGCAATAATCCGATTTCCATTGGCATCAACGGCGATCGAATCGGTCGTATTTCCGCTTTCCCCCAAAGTTGTGGCATCGAGTAGTTGGTGCCATTTGTCAGGCAGCTGATGTAGAAACAACTGCTCGGTTTCGATTTGTCCTGCTGCGTATTCCAGGTCCCAGTCTCCGTCCAAATCAGCAGCGCCGGTCAAATCGTCGCTGGCGGCAACGTCGGCTCCTGTCGCAACAGCCAAAGCTTCGACAAAAGACTCGCCGGCGCTGGTACTTGCAACGTTACAGCCATAGATAAACACATCGGCATCCTCGGCCAGTCGGTCGTTCCAAACTTGCAGCCGATCCTGATACGCGTTCAGCGAATTTGAACTCAATCGATCCGAACCCAGATTGAGTTGCCCATCTGAACCATGGGAAATGATATGGATCGCATCAAACTCGTTGGTCGCGAGCCGGTTGTTAACGGCATCCACGCCACTTTGATCGGAATCGATAAATACGAAATCGTACAAAACGCCCGGCTGTGCATTGGCGACAATCGAGTCGATCAGC
The DNA here is from genome assembly GCA_028280445.1 of Pirellulaceae bacterium. Classification (GTDB taxonomy): domain Bacteria; phylum Planctomycetota; class Planctomycetia; order Pirellulales; family Pirellulaceae; genus JANQLU01. Next base: position 63,168 of record JANQLU010000042.1, read on the forward strand.
GTTTGATAATCGTCAACCGTTTGATCAACGACTACCAATTGCAATGTAGAGTTTTCGAGATCGGCAACCAGTAAATCGTTGGCGGCGAGCGTCGGATCTGTGACGGCGTCCTCGAATGCGAGTTCCTGGACCAGTTGCGACGGTAGATTCGATTCGTCAAACTCGGCCGCCGTTGAGTCCAATTGATCGAGGTCTACTTCGACGTTTTCCGCCGCAAGTTCGACATCAAACGGCGCAGCATCCATCATCACGCGTTGCTCAAGCGCCCAGATGACGGTTTCCATTTCCTCGACGGAACGAATTTGTGGTGAAAAAAGTGCGCTGAGATTGCAATTGCGCAGGCGGGCTTTGGCGAGCAGTTTCTGCAAGTAGTTTTTAATCACGGCGTTGGGTCGTTTTTGGGTGGGAGATTTGGCGAACCTATTGAAAGGCATTGGAAATGTACTTTTTTTTCCTGCCAAAGTGCGCAATGACGTGCCGCATACATCGATGAAACAGATGATGACGAACGAAATTTTCTCAATTAGCGGTTACGATCGATTTACCGCGCATGCCGGATATAGCGAAACGGGTTGTTGTGGATTGTCTTCCGCCACGATTTTGAATCTTACAAGCACGAAACGCCAGCGAGTGGTTTGACCGGGCATGAGCCACCGGTGAGCGGCAAGGCGCTAGCCGCCGGTTCTTTATAGTTTCGTACAGACACCGTTCGTTACCGCTTCGTGGCTAGCGCCTTGCCGCTCACACAACCGGCTCGGCGGGAGCCTCGCCCTCCCGCGCGCCGTAAGCCACTCGCTGGCGCTTCGTGCTCGTATGCCAACGCTGGTAATTTTTAACGATTACACAAACACTTTCTGTTGGCTAAATCGACAGGCAATACAACCGTCATGACCGGAACAACCCACCATTTTGGATTAATCCATTCGTTCAGTTGGATCGTTATGACTTGGGTTACTGAACTCAAACGACGATGAATCTGGAAGGCGATTATTTTTTAAGCGCATTCCCACCGATGAATCCATCCAAGTATCTCTGTTTTACTGTTTGCATCGCCTCTCTCTGGTGCGCATCCGTAAATTTGCAAGCACAGCAAAAACAACAACCTTGGCCCAGTATTCCCGATTTACAGAAAAACATTCGTATCCCAAAGAAAAAAGCGGCCAGCATCAACAACGCTGTCAGCAACTCGCAGTCAACGCCAAACTCCACGGCGGCTTCCAAGCAACTGTCATCGAATTCGAACACCCACCCACAGTTCCAAAATCAGTTTCAGCCAGAACAAAATCATCGGCCTTCTAGTCCACTTCGTGGCAACCACCAGACGACTAGAAATCCGCCGAACCTAAAAGTCGCACGGTCGAACGTAAAAGTTGCTCAAAACACTTACGACGACGTCCCCCGGTTTGTCCCTCGGGCCAATCCCAACGCAAAAATTGGCTCGGTACGCCGCCAGGAAATGGTCGCACCGAAAAACCAACAAAAAAATCCAACCCAGCGAAATCAACAAAAAAAACCTCAGCAAGTCGTCGATACCGTCATCGACCCAACACTGAAGCAATGGTGGACGCGTGGGGCCACAACAGCGTTCTCAACGAAAGCAGAACAGGTCACGCCGGAATCACTGATCTATGCGGCGCTGCAAAGTTCTCCCAAACTGCGCGCGATCAGCCGCGATCCGTTGATTCGCGAATTCGCGATCGACGAAGCTCGTTCGCGTTTTGATCCCGAATTTTTTATTCAATCCCAATTTGACGACAAACGAGATCCCGTCGGCAATCAACTCCAAATTACCAATGACGGCGGTGCATTCTTGAAAGAAAACATCTGGTATGCAGAATCCGGTTTTCGCAAAAAACTGCTTACCGGTGCTGATGTCGACATCTCGCAGCGCGTTGGATTCCAAAACAGCAATTCGAGATTTTTCGACCCGCAAGACCAGGGAACGTCGACACTGTATTTAAATTTTTCCCAACCCCTGCTGCGCGGCAAAGGGCGAGTTTTTAATCGCAGCCAAATTGTCATCGCCCAGTTCAACACCGACGTAGCCTGGGAAAAATATGTCAACGAACTGCAAGTTGAACTCGAAGCGATCATCAACGCGTATTGGAATTTATATTACGTTCGTAGCGTCTGGATGCAGAAAAATCGTTCCGTTCAACGGGGCGAACGTATATTGAACATTCTCAAAAAACGACGAGACCTGGACTCCGTACCTAGTCAAATTGCCCGAGCCCAAGCTGCCGTTTCGATTCGAAAAACAGAGCTGGCAAATTCCCGCCGCGATATTCAAAATGCTCAAACCGAAATTCGGCGGCTCCTCGGAATCGCTCAAGTGACTCCCAACTCAACGGAATTGGTGCCTGCCGAATCTCCACGGTTTGTTTTTGTCAAACCGACGATTCAGCATGTCAGTGCCGATGCTTTGAAATTCAGGCCCGAAGTCAAGGAAGCGTTTCGGCGCGCAAAAATCGCGTCAGTTCAGCTTTCGGTTTCCAAAAACGAACTCCTTCCCGATCTCACTTTGTCACTCGGCATGTATTACCGAGCACTCGATGGTGACTCGGGAATCTTTCGTGCTCTGCAAAACCAGTATTCGGAAACCATTCCTGGCTACTATGCTGGAATCGAATTCAAATACCCGATCCGAAATCGCGCTGCAAACAGTCGCTACAAGCAATCGCAAATCCAAATCGCCAAAATCCAAGACGAAATTGCACAAATCAGTCAAACCGTCATTTCAGAATCGCAAATGACCGTTCGTCGTTTCGAGTCCGCCTTTGAAACGTTGCGTTCGTCTGCAGTCGCCATTAGCGCCGCCGAAGAAGACTTGAAGCAACAACAAAAACGCTGGGAGTCATTTGGACTGGTCGAAGGTGATTTGGCCGACGGGCAAAATCCAACGACAGTCCTCGATCAATTGCTTGACGCCCAGCAGCGGCTGACCAACGCTGAATTGACGTTTTCTCGTTCGGAGCTGGAATTCAAATCAGCCGAAATTGAATTGCGTCGTGTTTCGGGCACGTTGTTACAAAACCAAAAGGTCGGTTTTTCACGCACCAACCACCAATTCCCAAAAATCCAAGCGGATGTGTATCGATCACAAAACCAATCTCACCCTCGTCAACATCCCGCGCCGCAGCGGCAAAAATAAAAACGATAATTCGAATACCGCAAACGGCGCCTTCAGGCGAACAAAAGGGTAAAACCATGGGGGTCGGGAGTCTTTTCAATAATTTGCCGATTTGATCCGCGCTTCGAAACATCCAGATCAACAGGAAACAGATTGTACCGCTGACTGAAAAGACTCCCGACCCCGTATTGCCACTCAGCCCTTTATCTTCCAAACCCCTGCGTCTCTGCGACTCTGCGTGAGACCTATCTCATCACCAACCGGATTCAACACGGTAATGCAAGGTGAACAAAAAGGGGGAGTCTTATCAATAATTTGCCGATTTGATCCGCGCTTCGAAACATCCTGATCAACTGAAAACAGATTGTGCCGCTGACTGAAAAGACTCCCGCCCCCGAATTGCCACTCTGTCCTTTACCTTCCAAACCCCTGCGACTCTGCGTGAGACCCCGTATCGATATATGGCAATTTTTTTTCCGACCCAATGTCTCATCGCCCAGCCACTTTCTGCACTCGTGAGGGTTGTGAGGATTGTCTCGATTATCGACACCCGGATCTGCCCATCATCGTTCCTCCCCACGGTTTTTCTTGCGCAAAACCGAAAATCTGTTTGTCGCAAGCTACGTTTTAAGGTGGCCCCATTTCATTTTCCACTCAAGTGCAATCGTGACGACTCTCGACAACACATTTCGCAATCCTCTTGGCATCATCGTTGTACTCGTGGTCCTGGCAACATTGATGGGATTAGCACGTGTCTCCAGTGCCGACGAAATCCAAGGATTCATGGAACCTATTCGTTCCATCGAATTGGCGAGCGCCGAAACGGGGATCATCAAATCCGTCAATGTGAGCGAGGGCCAAAAGGTTAAAAAGGACCAGGTACTGGCTCGATTGGACGACGAAATTCAGAAGATCCAGCTCGATCTGGCCAAGCATCTGGCCAATTCCAAAAGCGCTGCCGAGGCCGCGCGCAAAGCGCTGGACAAACGTGAAATGATCACCGAACGGATTCGGAAACTTCGCAATTCAGGAAACGCCAGTGAAAGTGAATTGATTCGTTCAGAAATGGAACTGGCGATTGCCAAAGCGAAATACATGGCGGCTATCGAGGAACTGAAAAGCCGCGAAATTGAAAAACGCCGCGCCGAAATCACGCTGCGTCGGCGGACGATTCGAGCGCCGTTTAACGGTGTCGTTGCAAAACTGCATTATCATCAGGGAGAGTTCCTCTCGCCGATCAAACCGGAATTGTTGCAGCTGGTCCAGGTGGATGAGTTGTTAGCCGTTTTTCCCGTCCCCGTCTCGTTGGCCCCGACGTTGAAAAACAAAAAACACATTTCGGTGTACCTGTCTGACGGTACAAAATTACATGGTTCCATTCATTCGCTGGGCGTGACGGCAGATGCCAGCAGCAATACGTTGAGTCTGAAAGTCAAAATCAACAACGCGTCAGGGAAACTTCACAGCGGCGAGGAATGTTATCTCCGATTCTAACCGCAGCCCTGAAACCACTTCCATTTGCCCCTCTGGATGAATCGTGTCTGAAACTTTATTTAGCAAGCTGGCCAACGGAGCAAACGTCGAGGAGACGTTTGCCGAAAGCCGCGCGCCGGTTTCAAACGATTCGACGCCGTTGACTCATGCCTGTACCACCGTCTCGGGCAGGATTCTCGACCTGGCATACTGTCGGCAAAACAAAACGGATTTGATCAAAGGGATTGCCAATCTGTCCCGCGATATCCTCGACGACTCGTTTCTTTGGTACATCGAGTCGGACCCCAATTCTGGCCTGCGTGCTTTGGCGTTAACCTCAACCGACCAAACCGCGCTGTGGCAAATCATTAGCGACGACGTGATGCGTCTGTTGAGCCAGCCTCAACCCGAAGGTCGGATCATTCAATCTGAAATCGCCTCCAACGATTCGTCAGTCCTGATGGCGACAATCCTGCAAAACGGAGAACATCCGGAATCGATCATCGCTGTCGTTCCTCAAAAAGAACAATCGCTCAGCAAAACCGAAGCGTTTCTCGCCGATTTTGCGTTGTGTGTCAAAGCGTTTAACACCCAACAAGCGAATCAAACGTTTTCTCAGCAAGCGTCGTTTTATCAGAAATTGATCCAGCTCTCGAACATTATTGCCACGGTCGAATCCGCGGACGAAGCTTACGTTTGTGTTGCCAATTTCGTGCGCGAAATGTTGCAAGCGAAACAAGTTTCGTTGGCCATCGGTTCAAAACACGGTAGCGGCACATCAGTGGTGGCCATTTCGGATGTCGAAACATTTGATCGCTCGAGCGAAATCTGTTTAACGATCAAATCGTTGGCTCAAAACACGATTCAATCCGGCAAATCCGCGACGTGGCGATCCGGCATTGAAAAAGGTGAACTCGAAGTGGAAGCCGCAGAAGATGTTGAAAACGAAATGGTCACGCAATGGAAACGCCGGTTCTGCAACCTGACTTCATCGGATGTTGCCACTGCCATTCCGTTTTCGATTGACCGTCGCACGTCAGCCGCACTGGTGATCGCGCACCGCAACGAACAAACGGCACAAGCGCACCAAGGTCTGGCCAACACGTTTGCCAAACTACTTGCCAATCAACTGAGTTTGCTGCACCAATCGCATCGCGGTGCGGTATCGATCACGAAAGAGTACTTGTTCCGAACTCTTAGACGCAAGACGGTAAAAGTTCTACTTGGCTGCGCTGCATTTTTGTTCGCCATCATGCTGGTTCCCTGGCCGTATACGGTCAAATCCGATTGCCAACTCGAACCTGTCGAACGCCGTTTCGTTGCAGCACCGTTTGACGCCGTGGTGGATCGCTCCCTGGTTCAAATCGGCGAAGTCGTCGAGGCCAATCAATTGCTGGCGCGATTGGATGGGCGACAATTGCGAATCGAACTTTCTGCGCTGCAGGCCAGTTTGCAAAGTGAGCAGAAAAAACATGATGCCGCTTTGGCGGGGCGCGACATTGCCAATTCACAAATCGCATTGCTGGAAGTGAAACGGCTGAAATCTGAAATCCAGTTAATCGAGCAAAAACTGAAAAACCTGGAGATCCGATCGCCGATCGACGGAATTATCGTCAGCGGCGATCTTGAAAAAGTCGAAGGGGCGCCGATTGAGATTGGACAAAATCTGTTCGAAATCGGACCGTTGGACCAAATGCTCGTCGAGGTCGAAATCGATGAGTCGGAAATTCGCTATGTCAAACCGGGACAACAGGTTCACGTGTTGTTCGACGCGTTTCCCTTCAAAAAATTCACAGGCGAAATCATTCGCATCCATCCCCGCGCCGAAATTCGTGACGACAAAAGTGTTTTTATCGCCAATGTTGAAATCGCCAACAATGACGAGATGTTGCGCCCCGGAATGAAAGGACGTTGCCGGATTCAATCCAATTGGCAACCACTGGGCTGGAATCTGTTCCACCGATCGTATGAAAGCGTTCGAGGCTGGTTGGTTTGGTAGCAGGAGTCAACGGTGAACCCAACAATGAGCGAAATGCAGAGCCAGGACGATGCCTGGAAAAAATTGCGCCTGACACTTCGATCCGATTTGCGGTTTGAAATTCGACGCTCCGGCGGCCAAATCAACTACGTCATCGAAGATTCCGCCCGCCGCAAATTTTTTCAAATCGGTGCATTGGAGTTCGAATTTATCCAGCGTCTGGACGGGCGGGCAACCGTTGCCGATGTCGTCACTGAAATTCACTCGGACCATAAAACGGGCAATGAGTTTACCGAAGACTCGGCAAAAAAAATTGTGCAATGGCTGATGCAATTGAATCTGGTGCAAACCGACTGCGTCGCCACATCGGATCGAATCATCAAAGCCAAACGGCTTCAGCGCGACCAACGGATGTTGGCGTTTGTTAATCCACTGATGTTTCGGGTCAAGTTGTTTAACCCGGACCGATGGCTCACCAAAATTGAACCTTTGTTCGGTTGGATCTTCAGCCGCTGGGCTTTTGTCGGCTGGCTCATCGTCTGTTTGATTGCGCTAGTGCAAATGTGCCAAAACCTCGATCGACTGGCTTCAGCCTCAAGCGGAGTGCTGGCCAACGGTCGCTGGATTTGGTTGATCGTTTGTTGGGTTGCGCTCAAAGTGATTCACGAGTTTGGTCACGGTCTGGCTTGTAAAAAATACGGCGGGGAGGCGCCCGAAACCGGTGTATTGATGTTGTTGTTGACACCGATGGCTTATATCGACGTGTCATCCAGTTGGAAATTTGCCAGTCGACAGCGACGAATGATTGTGTCCGCGGCAGGAATGTATGTTGAAATTTTCATCGCGGCGATTGCGATGATTTGGTGGTGTCACACGGAATCGAAACTCGTTGCTGACGTTTGCTTTAACCTGTTTTTGATGGCCAGCATGACGACCGTATTATTCAATGCCAACCCGTTGATGCGTTTTGACGGATATTACATGTTGTCGGACGCCATTGGCATCGTGAATCTGTATACGCGTGCGCAACAAGATACATCCAGTCGCATTCGTTATCTGTTTGGTTTGCCTTGCGAACTTGCTCGTCGTTGGAATCGCACGACCACGACCATTTTTGTGTACGGTATTTTTGCGTTTCTGTGGCGAATCTCGATCGGCCTCGGTTTGATTCTCGCGGCGACAACGTTATTGCACGGTTTTGGATTGTTGTTTGCCATGATCGGTGCGATGCTTTGGCTGCTGTTGCCAATTTATAAATTCGTTATGCAAATCGTGACTGCTCGCGCGCAGTCAAAACTCAATCGTCGCCGATTTTCTGGCACGGTCGGATTTCTGTTGGTTACAGGTTTCGCTCTGTTCACTTTTGTTCAGGCGCCGGCGATCAAATCAGCACCCGCTATTGTGCAGTTCAAGGACGAACAAATTATTCGCAGCACGACAAATGGATTTTTGTCCAAAATTCATGTGTTGAACGGTCAATATGTTCGGCGCGGCCAGTTGTTGTTCGAACTGGAAAACCGTGAGCTCCAAATGGAAATTGCACGCGTCAAAACGGATCTCGAAAAATCAAAGATTCAATCTCGCATCTTTCGTAAAAAATCGGAGTTGGCAAGTTTCCAGGCTGAGCAAAAAAAAATCAGCTCCCTGGAAACGCATCTGGCTGAAAAACTGGACGAAGCAAGCGGTTTGCGAATTCTGGCCCCATTTGATGGAATCGTATTTGCGCGAGGACTCGAGAATCGGTTGGGAGTTTATTTGGAACGAGGCGACGAGATTGCCATCGCCGCGCAATCGTCCAACAAAGAAATCAAAGTTTCAGTGGACCAATCCGATTGGAACAGCTTTGAAAATGGAATTGGCAAAGAAGTCAAATTGGGGTTCCCCGGAAAATCGATTTTTGCCACCACCATTGATCGCGTGGATCCGCGCGCGTCGGACCGCCCAGTCGATCCAAGTTTAACCGTCGCTTATGGCGGCACGATTCCTGTGCACAAGATCAACGATGGCAACAAAAGCGATGCCAGCGAATCTGTGGTGATGTTGTCGCAGCGATTTACAGCCACCATCAATTTGGATTCCGAACAAAGCAAACGATTCCAAGCAGGCCAACGAGGAATCGTTTATTTCCGAACGCCACGCCAAACGCTGGGCAGCTATCTATTGTTGGCGTCGCAAAAATGGCTTCGCAATAAACTCAAATCAGCCACCACGACTCCGTCAAGCTAGTTTAAAAAAAAGGGCGGGAGGGCGAGGCTCCTGCCGAGCCAGATCCAGTGAGCGGCAAGGCGCTCGCCGCCGGTTTGGTAGCGATTTGAACCGGCGGCTCGGCAGGAGCCTCGCCCTCCCGTTGTCGCCCTCCCGTTGTCGCCCTCCTGTTGTCGCCCTCCCATTGTTGCCCTCCGTAGTGACGCGTTATTTAATAGGCGTGGTGTGCTCACGAATCCAACTTGTGATCTTTTTCAACGCTGCCGGGTTAAACGTTTCCTGGATCGTTGCGTATTCGTCGAGCGAACCCGTTTCGCATTTTTGAAACAGATGATTGAGTCCTTCGATCGTGACCATTTCAAAATCCTGGTTGCCGCCTTCCTCAAGTGCTTTTTTGATCTCGGGCATATTCAGTTTCGGCAACACCTGAACATCTTTAGTTCCAATCAGCGCCAACACGGGACATTTGATTTTGCGAAGTGCGGGACGTGGATCGTAGGTCAAAAAGAAACGCATCCAATTACTTTTCATGCGGCTTTTAACGATCGGGATTTCTTCGCGAATTTGTTTGGTCAACGCTTCCCGTTTTGATTCGGGAAAACTTTGCATGACTTTTTCAACCGCACGCTCCAGTTCTTTTTCAAAATCGTCACCGAAATTGGTTTTCTTGGCAACGCTTAAAACAACTCGACTAACTGTCAGTGTTGTTTTGATATCCTCTTCATCCGTTCCTGCTGCGCGCAGTATTGCTTCGGATTGGGACAAGATAATTTTTTCACCATCGACGCCGGTGGCCGCCAAGAGAACAACAAACGCCACATCATCCCGAGTGCCAGCGACCATCGGGGCAATCAATCCACCTTCGCTGTGTCCGACCAATCCGATCTGTTTGGGATTGATGCGCTGGTGTGTTTTCAAAAATTCAACGGCAGCCGAAGCGTCGTGTGCAAAATCTTTGGTGGTCGAACCGCCAAATTTCCCTGTCGATTTAGCGGTTCCCCGATCATCGTATCGCAAGACAGCGATGCCGCGGCGGGAAAGGTAGTCGGCCAACACCAAAAATGGTTTGTGCTCCATCAAAGTTTCGTCGCGGTCTTGCGGTCCCGAACCACTGATGAGAATAACTGCTGGATGCCGCCCAGGTTTCTTGGGAACAGTCAGCGTTCCCGCCAAAGTGATTTTGTCTTTCTTGTTTTCAAATTTCACTTCCAATGCATCGTAGGGATACGGGCCGGTTGGTCGCTGCGGTCGATTTTCCCAAACGTTTTTACTTTCGTATTCCGTCAGCTGCTTTTTTAACGTCAATGGAAATTTGCGGCCGCCCTGACTCCAAGTTCCCTTGGCTTCCATTTCGTTTTCGTTCAATTTTCCTTCGTACGACAGTTTGATTTGTTTGGCAACAAACTTGATCGAACCATCTTTTTTGGACCATATCGCTTTGAACCCCTTACGGCCCTCGGTCACACTGTCAAAATAAGCGGTTCGCTCACCGGACTCGGTCTCGACAATTCGAAATTGCATGATCGGTTGGATTCCTCCCATTTGCAATTTCCCGACCCAAGCCTCGACAAGTTTTTCTTTCGATTTTTTCTCGTCTTTCTGTTTTGGATTGGATTGCTTCGCCGCCGATCGATTTAGAACCAGAGGTAGCTTCGCACCACCTTGGGTAAATGTACCTTTGGCAACCTGCCCTTTGCTTTCCAGTTTTCCTTCGAAACTCGCTCGGATTTGAGGAACGGCAAACGAAAATGTATCGTCACCGACTTTGATTTTTTCAAGTTTGAGTTTGGCATTGTTTTGATCGAGGCTCGTCAATTCACCGGACCACTTGCCATCGGTTTGCGCCAGATTGATTTCGAGCCGCAATTTCTGTGTGCCTGCCTCCAAGGTTCCTTTCCAGAAAATTTTCTCCTGCCCCCAAGCGCCTGTCGCGTAACACAAAAAAACGCAACTGGAAACGATGTAGCCGATGAGTAACAGTGCTCGATTCATAAATATCCCTCCATTTTCGATCAAAATTCGCTGCTGGAATTACTCGCTGAAAATAGCTTTCTACCTGTATTTCTTGGTACCTACCTGTCGCCGTTTCTGATTGTTTCATAAATAGTTGTCATTGACAACTATTTTGTTGTCGATAGAATACATGTGACAATTGCGCAGATCCCTGCGCTCACTAGGATTTTGCATTAAACAAAAATCGCAACCCGAAACGTGAGTGAGGGACTACGTTTCACCGCACATCTGCGTCGTTTGGTCCCTCGCTCACGCTTCGGGTTGTGATTGCGGGAAGTCGTTAGCTCAACTGGAATTAAAATTCCTGATGCAAAATCCTATTACGGAATAAGATCGATCATTTAAGAAAAGTGACAAAACCATGCGTTCCAATGCATCTGTCGTCGGCATGCTTTTGATTTCCATTGTTTTTGCCGGCTTGATACTGGGGACCTCGTATTTTCTCAAAGATGCTCAGTATGCGGAAACCGTTAAATTTTTCTTGATCGCCATCTGGTGGGTTCCGTTTTCGTACTTGTGCGGTCGCAGCACCAGGAAATGTTGTTAACAGGATGGTTGTGAAGTTAATCTCGATTTTTTGAAATGCTCACATGTCGGCGCCAAACATTGACAAATCAACAACGGCTCAACAAATTCGCAAACACTCTCGACAATTAGTTAGGGAATTGGATGTCGTCAAAGGCATCTACCTGGATTCTGGCTACACGTTTACCCAGTGTCACGTGTTGTTTGAATTGGCAACTTACAAATCGCTGCATCTCATGGAGTTGTCCAGAAACCTGCTCATCGACAAATCGAATACCAGCCGCACGGTCAAGAAATTGATCGAGCAGGGATTGGTCAAAACCGAGAAAGTGTCTGGCGACAATCGGCAAAAGTTGTTTAGCCTGACAGCCAAGGGAGAGAAAATACTGCGTCAGACGTCGGAGAACGCTGACAAACAAGTCAAAGACGCGCTGGTCCATTTGACCGACTCCGAGCAGCAACAGGTCATCGAAGGTATGCGACTGTATGCCAATGCGCTGCGGAAAAGTCGTCTTCAATCCGAATACTCGATTCGCACCATCCAAAAACAGGACAACGCGCAAGTCGCGCGGATCATTCGTGAAGTGTTGACGGAATTCGGGGCGGTGGGCGAAGGCTATTCGATCGTGGATCCGGAAGTCGACGATATGTATGGCAACTACCGAAACAAACAATCCTGTTATCTGATCATTACCCATCACGAAAAAATCGTGGGGTGCGGAGGAATTGCTCCGCTGGAAGGTGGCGACGAGGACGTTTGTGAACTTCGCAAAATGTTCTTCTTGCCATCGATCCGCGGATTGGGACTCGGCTATACGCTGCTGATGAAGTTGTTGGACGAAGCTCGAAAACGAAATTACCGTCGCTGTTATCTTGAAACCCTGCAGCGGATGTGGCGCGCGAACACGTTGTACGCCAAAGTCGGTTTTCGAGAACTCAAACGCCCGTTGGCAAACACTGGACATGACCGTTGTGATCGCTGGTACGTTTTGGACCTCTAAAAGTGACGCTGCCTGCCACCGTTCTCGTTTATGACGACGTCAACGGAACGCTTTCTCCCGCGAGGTAACCGGTACTGAACGCCGATTGAAAATTAAACCCGCCAATCGGTCCGTCGAGGTCCAGAATCTCACCGGCAAAATACAATCCGCGTTGCAATTTGCTTTCCATCGTCGAACTATCGATTTCTGTCAAACGGACTCCGCCGGCCGTAACCTCGGCCTTGGCAAAACCGCGAGTTCCTGAAATCGAAAACTCAAACTGCTTCAAATGATTCACCAGTTGGTTGATTTGAGTTTTTGACAATTCAGCACACGGCCGTGCGGGTGCGATGTCGGTTTGAATCAACAACTGCTCGACCAATCGCTTTGGTAATTTTTCCACAAGCAGACGTGCAATCGGCTGATTCGAATATTCGTCACGAAACTGCCACAAATCGTTTCGCAATTGTTCTCGATTTCGTTCGGGATAAAAATCAACGGACAACATGGTTTTGATGTTGGCATGAAGATCGATAAATCGACTGACGTTCATCGCGGCGGGTCCCGAAAAACCAAAATGCGTCAACAATAGCGAACCTCGGCTGGACCCCAACACCGTTTGATCCGCGTCGGTCACGGCGACGTGACAATCGGCGATCGTGATACCGCTCAACTCACGTGGCCAGCGATCGCCGGTTACGATCGGCGCCAACGACGGCACAGGTTGTTCAATCGTGTGTCCAAATTGAGTCGCCCAAGCGAAACCGTCACCGGTCGTCCCACAACCGGGATATGATTTGCCACCCACACAAACAATGACATGGCGAGCCGCATAAGTCTCCCGATCGGTCGCAACCCGAAACTGTCCCGCATTCCATTCGAGTTGCGATGCGGCAACAGGATTTTCAATGATGGCTCCCGCCTCACGGCTCAAATGAACAAAAGCGTCTCGCACGTCGATTGCTCGATTGCTGACGGGAAAAATTTTACCGGTCGATTCGACTTTTGTTTCGACTCCGCAACCAGACAACGTGCGAACAACATCATCGGGCCCAAACCTGGCCAGCGCGGAATGCAAGAATTTTCCTTGGTGCCCAAAAGCGTCAATGATGCCGCGGCGATCGGTGTGATGAGTGACGTTGCAGCGTGTTCCACCCGACATCAAGATTTTGACACCTAGCTTTTTGTTTTTCTCCAGCACCAATGTCGAAAGACCGCGAGATGCACTGCGCCAAGATGCCACCAGGCCCGCAGCGCCTGCACCGATCACAATGACATCCCAGATTTTCAATTCATCGCTCTTCTAAGTTTCGTCGCAAGTCATACACGGGCACGGAGCGCTAGCGAGTGGTTTTGCGCGGTCAAACCACTCGCTAGGTCGTGTTGATTAAATGTGAGCGGCAAGGCGCTAGCCGCCGGTATTTGCGGGTTCACCGGCGGCTAGCCCCTTGCCGCTCACATTAAATTTCACAGCTGTCCGATTTAATCAACGCTGCCTAGCGCTTCGTGCTTGTATCAATTGCGAAGGATCAGCCACGAAGGATCAGGACAACCGCGCTCGTTTTAAACAAAAACAGGCAACCGCCCGAACCGAGCGGCCGCCTCTTTTTTTATTTACGTTGTCATCGCAAACTGCCAAGCCCAACTTGGGATCATCGACGGGCAACGACGGAACCCCAAAATTCTATCAGAAATCTATTGCAGACCGGGTCGCGCTTGACCGAATCGCTGAGGTTGCGGTGCTGGCTGCGGAGTTGGAGTAGGTCGGTGAGGCTGAGGTTGAAAACTCGTGGTGCGCACCTGGGGTTGCGGCGGTGTCATCGAGCGGTGATTCACCTGTTGTTTCTGAGTGGCCGTCACTTGACTCAAGACCTGGAGCAATTTCGAGATACACAATTTGTTCATGCTAGTATTGTGATCGCTGGCTTCGGCCTTCAAAGCTTCGTGGAGGCTTTCTGGCAGACGAACCGTGATGACCTTGGTCGGCTCATCGACGTTCATGCCAGCACCTTTGCGGCCACGCAGGGCCGAGACCATTTGCTGGATTCGCTTGAACTCTTCGGTGTTCTCGAAAGCGATATATTCTTGCTGGGAGGGGAACAGCTTGCGGGCTGCTCCGGCCACTCCCAGGACCTCACGAAAGAATGTGACCCAGTCGGGGTTGCTCTGGAAAAGGTTGTGAGCGAATTGGTGGACTTTTTGGCTACGTGTTGCGAAATCTTCCCGGATTAAGGTGTCAGTCACAATCGACTCCTTTCAATTAGTAAATCAGCAAAAATAGGGTTCCTGACGACACTTTCTGTGCGTCTCGCGTCATGCTTTCGCCGATGTCAATTCAATCCAGGGATGTCATTATTTTGCTTGCACTTAGGACGCTGCAGCAAATCTGCAAATAAAATGTGCACGCCTGCACGATTCGAGGCTGCACAAAAAGCGCGCAGCCCTATCTGTTGCAGATACCAGATGTCCAGTTCATGCTTTTCTGAACGAAACTACGAATCGCAGCAAAACGGGCCTTAGATTGGAAATTTCGAGCCCGGCCTGACGGCAAAGCAGAGCCGACAGCACATACGGGAGGGCGAGGCTCCCGCCGAGCCTAATCCAGTAAGCGCCTTGCCGCTCACGATGGCTGGGCGCAAACAAAAAGGCGAATACAGGAAACTCAATATTCGCCATGCGAAATCCAAAATGTGCTGACTCGGCCCACTAACCTTTTTTGTTGGCTTGGGCAGCCAATTTGTCATTTACCCGGTTTAACAAATTGCGGGTCAAGCGAATGCCTTCAAACTCGCCCACTTTACCACCCTCGTATTCGATGCCGACGTAGCCCTTGTAGCCAGCCTTGAGAACGATCTGCATCATCTTGTAGAAATCGGTGTGGATCTCATCGCCTCGATCATCGAAATCGTGGCTTTTGGCGCTGACCGCTTTGGCAAACGGCATCAGTTCGGTCACCCCTTTGTAGCGATCATATTTTTTCCCACGGCCCAGATTGAAATTGCCAAAATCGGGCAAGGTTCCGCAATTGTCTTTGCCGACCGATTTGATCACTTTGGCCAGCCACTGGCCGTTGGACGAAAGCCCACCGTGGTTTTCCACGATCACGTTTAATCCCTGCTTGGCCGCAAATTCGCTCAGCCGCGCCAAGCCGTCTGCCGCCAATTTGACTTGCTCGTCGTACGAACCGCCTGAGGCCGCGTTGACGCGAATCGAGTGGCACCCCAAGAATTTGGCAGCATCGACCCATCGATAGTGATTCTCAACCGCCTGAGTCCGGCGTTTATCGTTCGGATCACCCAATCGGCCTTCGCCATCACACATGATCAACAGGCTTTTGACACCGTTATCACTGCAACGTTTTTTCATTTCCGCAAGATATTTTTCATCTTTGGCCTTGTTCTTAAAAAACTGATTCACATATTCAATTGCCGAAATCCCAAAATCTTTCTTTGCCGTTTTGGCGAAATCGAGATTGTCGATTTTTTTCTGACGGATCGAGCGGTGCAGAGACCATTGAGCGAGTGAAATTTCGAACAACCTGGGTCTTTTTTCTTGGGGGGCGGAAAACAGGCGGGTCACCGGGGCTGCCGAGGCCGAAGCAACTCCGATTCCGGTAGCAACGGCCGTTGTCGCAGAGGCTTGCAGAAAACTGCGACGAGTCTTGGAATGATTCATTTTCTATGAACTCCGAATATGCTGGTTAGTTGATCGCGAATTTGAAAGTATAAACTCCCCAAACCGCTGAAGCAATTTACACGATCGAGTAGGTGATTAATCGCGGGAGGGCGAAGCCATCGTGAGCGGCAGGGCGCTAGCCGCTCACAGGTAGTGCGTGATTCAGGACGGGAGGGCGAAGCTCCTGCCGAGCCGCAGCCTCCACTCTGCGGAAACAGATCACGGGAACATTTGCGACTGATACGAGCACGAAGCGCTAGCGAGTGGTTTTGCGCGATCAAACCACTTGCTGGCGCTTCGTGCTTGAATGAATTACGGAATCCATGAAATTTCCTCTGACGCTTCGCACTCACGATTTTTCCCCGCCAACACTTTGCCGTCCGGTCCAAAACAACACCCCAATCATCAATGTTAGCATTTCGACCAATCAGATCGTTTCGGACGTTTAAGATTTGAATTAAAATCGGGCGATTGACCCGAACCCGTTTTGGATGAACTGACGAGAATAAAAAATGAAAACAACAACTTTGAAAAAACCGCATTGGATAATGGGCATTGCCATTGCCGCGGTGCTGCTTACCGGAATTTCCAGCCAAGCAGTTGCTGACGAATTTTCAGATGCGATCAAAACAATCCAGTCGATTGGAAACAAAGGCGCTGGACACGATGCGGCCGTCGAGGCGATGAAAGTTCTCAACAAGGCGACAGCCGCACAAATCCCTCAATTGCTCAAAGCTATGAACGATGCCAATCCTGTCGCGCAAAACTGGTTGCGCAGCGCTATCGATTCAGCGGTTAGCCGTGCGGCATCATTGCCAACTGAAAAAATCCAGGCCTACTTTGATGATGAATCTAATTGCCACCTCGGACGTTTTCTGGCTTTCAATTTACTGACCGACAAAAACGAATCGTTAAAAAAACAAATCGTTGCCAAACTGTATGACGATCCGAGCCCGATGCTTCGCCGCGCTGGCATCAAGTGGCTGGCGGAACAGGCGAAACAAAAATCGGATGCAGAAAAAATCGGCCTGCTCGGTTTTGCCATCAACAAAGCTCGCGATGTCGACCAAGTGCAGATGTTGCAGTCGGCGCTTTCCAAAGCGGGTGTCGAAATCAATTTGACCAAACAATTGGGCTACCTCAATGAATGGAAATTGGTTGGCCCGTTTGATAACACTGGCCAAAAAGGATTTGATGTTGCCTACGGCCCTGAGAAAAAACTGAATGAAATTGATGTCAACGCATCCTACGAGGACGGTAAACTCAAAGATGGAAAACCGCAAACCGTCACCTGGAAACCTTACGACACCAACAATGAAATCGGTGTGACCGATCTCAACCAGGTGATCGGCAAAGTCAAAGGGGCAATCATCTACGCTTATACCGAATTCGAAAGCTCCGCGGATCGGGAAGTCGAAATTCGAATCGGTTGCATTAACGCCAACAAGGTCTGGGTCAACGGTCAACTCGTCATTTCCAACGAAGTCTACCATGTCGGCATGATGCCAGATCAGTTTTCGGGAAAGGCCAAATTGAAAAAAGGCGTGAACAAAATCTTGTTCAAAGTTTGCCAGAACGAACAAACTCAATCTTGGGCACAACGTTGGATGTTCCAATTACGTGTCTGCGATAAAACCGGAAAAGCGATCCAACAAGCGGACGCAGACGCCGCCCAACAATAACCAACGATGTTGTCTTCGACAAAACACAAAACCAAATCTACCATCAAACAAACATTGAGATATCAAATGAAATTACTACTGACTGTCATCGCCGTGATGGGATTTTGCACTGTGGCAAACGCCCAACAACAGTGGACTCAATTTCGCGGACCGGGTGGAACCGGCTCGGCCAAAAATGCTGTTGTCCCCATTAAAGTTGGCGAAAAGAAAAACATTAAATGGTCGGCCGAGTTGCCTGGGCGCGGCCCCTCGAGCCCGATCGTGGTCGGCGACAAAGTGTTCGTTACCGCATCGCATGGTGACAAACAAAATTTGCTCGTCGTATTTTGTTTTGATGCCAAATCAGGAAAACAAATTTGGAAACGGAATTACTGGGCCACAGGTCGCACCGTTTGTCATCCACTTTCTGCGAATGCCGCTCCGACCCCTGTGAGCGACGGGAAAAACATTTATGCGTTTTTCTCCTCAAACGATTTGGTCTGCCTGGACCTCGATGGCAATCTCAAATGGTTCCGTGGACTGGCGTTCGACTATCCTAAAGCGGCTAACGATACAGGAATGTCTTCGTCACCCGTGATCGTTGACGGAATTGTGGTCGTACAAATTGAAAACCAGGCTGAATCATTTGCTGCAGGGATCGATGCCAAAACGGGAAAAACTGTTTGGCGAATTGAACGCGAACCCAAAGCCGCTTGGTCGTCGCCGATCATCATTCCCGCCACTTCGATGCGACCCAACCTCGTCGTTTTGCAATCGCAATCCAAAGCAACCGTGCATCATGCCAAAACGGGTAAACAAATTTGGGAATACAAAGGACGCGGAGGCGCGATTCCATCTCCCGTGTTTGTTAACGATACACTTTATCTGGCATTTGATGGCACGACGGCATTCAAAGTTTCCGACACCGGACAATTTGAAAAACTTTGGAACTCGCGCCGCATGGCACCATCATCGTCGAGCATCGTGGTCGACAAAGATAAAATTTACAGTTTGAATCGCGGTGGAATCGCCAATTGCTTTAACGCTAAAACCGGAGAAAGAATGTGGCAAGTTCGACTGGGCGGACAATATTGGTCGACACCGGTTCTGGTCGCCGGCCATTTGTATTTTTTCACGCAAAAAGGCAAAGCCAAAGTTGTCGAGGTAAGCAACGATGCCGGACGGATTGCCTACGAACACGATTTCAAAGAGACTTTTCTGGGCACTCCGGCAGTGTCAAAAAACGCGATGTACATTCGCAGTGACAACCACATTTGGAAAATAGCTGGCGATGAATAATTCGGAGTCAGAACATTCTCAGATCCAGCGCATCGAAACGTCTGGCCCGTTAGACGCCACCGTTTCGGTGCCCGGATCAAAAAGCATCACTAATCGAGCACTTGTTTGTGCCGCTCTAGCCAACGGTCAATCGACCCTGCGCGGTGCGCTCAATAGCGATGATACGCGCGTCATGATTGACAGTCTGCAAAAATTGGGCATCGATGTGGCGTGCGATTGGTCAAAAAACGAAATAGTGGTTACTGGACTTGGAGGAAAAATCCCCACTTCGCAAGCGTCACTGCATGTCGATGGCAGCGGAACAACAATGCGATTCTTGACCGCTCTGTGCTGCCTTGGTCAGGGTGATTTCGAATTGGCTGGAAATTCCAGAATGTCCGAACGTCCAATCGGCGACCTGGTAGTGGCACTGCAAAAACTGGGCTGCAACGTTTCGGCCGAAAACGACAACCAGTATCCTCCGGTCAAAATCCAAGCAGACGGAATCGCAGGTGGTTCAACGACCATTTCGGGACGGCTCAGCAGCCAGTTTCTCAGCGGGTTGCTGATGGCCGCGCCCTGCGCTCAAGGGCCGGTCGAAATTCATGTCGATGGCAAACTGGTCTCCGTTCCGTTCATCCAAATCACTTTGGAGTTGATGGAGTCGTTTGGAGTCGCGGTTGAGACCAACGAAACGCTGACGCAATTCAAAATCGAACCACAATCTTACACCGCGATCGATTACAAAATCGAACCGGATGTGACGGCGGCAAGTTACTTCTGGGGCGCGGCAGCAATTTGTGGCGGCAGCGTCACCGTGCGGGATGTTTATCGCGATTCGATCCAAGGCGATTTTGAATTCGTCGAAGTTCTGCGACAGATGGGTTGCAAAACAATTGAATCCGATACCGGGCTGACCGTGATCGGACCTGCGTTGCATGCCGTCGATGTCGATATGGGAAATTTCAGCGACACCGTACAGACCGCCGCAATCGTCGCTTTGTTTATCAAAGGAACAACAACGATTCGAGGGATCGCGCACAACCGCGTCAAAGAAACCGATCGCATCGGAGATTTGGCCACCGAACTGCGTCGCCTCGGCGCCGAGGTCACTGAACTGGACGATGGTCTGCGAATTTCTCCTCAACCGCTCAAGCCCGCCGAAATTGAAACCTACAATGACCACCGGATGGCGATGAGCTTTGCCCTCGCGGGACTTCGACAACCCGGCGTTACGATTCGAGATCCAAATTGCGTCGCGAAAACATTTCCGAATTTTTTTGAAGTATTTGGTCAACTGCACGAGCAACAAAAACAGCTTTCCGATGGCTAACAACAATCCACATATTGGATTGCATTAACTACAAATGGACATCTGCTCGAAATGAGTTCTGGTTCTGTTGCCTGTAAAGATCGTGTAGACCAATTTTACCAAAGATTTGAATGAATTCAGGAAATTCAATTTGTCAGAACTCGTTAGCACGTAACATTCCAATAGCAAACAGTCTTTAACACATTTCCATTTTGAAACGTACCCACCTGAGCTGATTGCTGAGTTGTTCTACTCAATCCTATCGGAGCCTCATCATGTTTTGTTCTCGCGCAATATCGCGAAAGCCATGTGCGCGCGATTCATTGCCGATTGACAATTTGCCGGCGGCGCGTTGCTTGGCATCGTGCCTGCCATTGAGTTCAAAATTCGATGATTCCGATCGCAAAATACATTTCCTTACAAACGGAGGTCGATTGAATTTCGTTTGTAGATGATCCATTGGAACGGCGTCGATACAGCACGGGGCTAGGAACGAATCAGGCGCTAGTTCCAATCGCTTTCAATAATTCGATGTGCGCTATCGTGTTATTGATCCTCCGCATTCAGTGATTCGACGGGCGCAGTCGGATCACTGTTTGCTTTTTCACTCAACATCGTCTTAAAAATTTCGCCCTCCCTTCCTGACCTCTGCGTCCCTGCGACTCTGCGTGAGCCTTTTTTATTCGGCAGGAATCACAAACCCGTTTGTCAAACCAAATGTCTGCGGCTCGGCAGGAGCCTCGCCCTCCCGTCCTGACCTCTGCGTCCTTGCGACTCTGCGTGAGCCTTTTTTATTCGGCAGGAACCACAAACCTGTTTGTCAAACCAAATGTCCGCGGCTCGGCAGGAGCCTCGCCCTCCCGTCCTGACCTCTGCGTCTCTGCGACTCTGCGTGAGCTTGATCCTGTGAGCGGCAAGGCGCTAGCCGCCGGTTCGAAACACTGACAAACCGGCGGCTAGCGCCTTGCAGCTCCCAGGATCAGGCTCCACATGGACCCAAAGTTGAGACTTCGCGCCGTGGCTGTTAGATTATGAGAATCAAGGAATCAAAACATCAGTTTCAACTTGGGAATCATAAAAGCATGAAAGCGCTTGCTCCATCCATCGTTTGTCTGTGCCTAGTTGCGTTAACCTCCAGTTTGTTCGCCCAGGAGACCAAGGAAAAAACCGTTCCGGTCTTCAAGGACGGCGAAGCTCAGATTGTTGACGGATTTAAAAACCGGCGCGATTGGATTCGCCACGAATTGTGGGTGGAAACGGAATTCGATACCGATGGCGACGAGAAAAAAGATCGCATGTGGGTTTCGGTCACACGCCCCAAGCAAACGGAAACCGAAGGGTTGAAGTTGCCGGTGGTTTATGTCACCAGTCCGTATTTTGCCGGAACTGCTGGATTGGGCAGTTTTTTCTGGGATCCAAAACACGAGTTGGGTGAAAATCCTCCGGAACGAAAAAAGGCTCCCGAAGTCAAACAGCGCGCCCAAAAATATATTTCTTCGTCACACATCGGCCAATGGGTTCCTCGCGGCTATATCGTTGTTCACTCTTGTTCACCCGGAACTGGCAAATCCCAAGGCTGTCCCACCGTCGGCGGTGAAAATGAATCACTGGCGCCCAAAGCGGTTGTCGATTGGCTTTGCGGCCGCGCCAAAGGATACACATCTCCCGACGGTGACGTTGAGGTCAAAGCCACTTGGTGTAACGGAAACGTTGGCATGACTGGAACATCGTACAACGGGACGTTGCCCTTGGCTTGTGCAACAACGGGAGTCAAAGGACTGAAAGCCATTATTCCGATTGCACCCAACACTTCTTACTACCACTATTACCGCTCCAACGGTTTGATTCGCCATCCGGGCGGTTACATGGGCGAAGACATCGATGTTCTTTACGATTTCATTAATAGCGGCGATCCTAAAAAACGTGAACATTGCAATTGCACGTATCGCGACGAAGCGATGTGGAAAAATTTCGATCGTATTAAAGGGGACTACAACGAGTGGTGGGCCGGACGAGACTATCTCCACAAAGTCAAAAACATCAAAGCCGCTGTACTGATGGCACACGCTTTTAACGATTGGAACGTGATGCCCGAACACAGTGTTCGAATTTATGAAGAACTCAAAAAACAAAACAAACCATGCCAGGCATTTTTCCATCAAGGTGGTCATGGTGGACCTCCCCCGATGAAACAAATGAACCGCTGGTTCACCAAATACTTGCATGGCGTGGACAACGGCGTCGAAAAAGATCCAAAGTCGTGGATCGTCCGCGAAGGTGATCGTCGCACTAATCCGACGTCCTATGCTGAATACCCTCACCCAAAAGCCCAAATGGTCAAACTGCATTTGAACAAAGGCGGCCTGACCGCTGGCGCCTTGGTCACGGATTCCATGGGAGGTCAAGGACGGGAAAAACTCATCGATGATGTTTCGATTTCCGGTGAACGTCTGGCACGTGCCGATTCATCCAAACACCGTTTGCTGTATGTGACACCAAAACTCAAATCCGATGTTCACATTTCAGGGACCGCCAAAATCAAAATCAAAATGGCGTCCAGCAAACCCGCTTGTAATCTTTCCATCTGGGTCGTGTCACTGCCTTGGAAAGCTCGCGGTCGAATTACCGACAACATCATTACGCGGGGTTGGGCCGATTTGCAAAATCACAAATCGTTGACAAAAAGCGAACCGCTAAAACCTGGACAGTTTTATGAAATGACTTTCGATCTACAGCCGGATGATCAAGTGATTCCTGCCGGCCAACAAATCGGTTTGATGATTTTTTCCAGTGACCGCGATTTCACGCTGTGGCCCAAAGCCGGTACGGAACTGACTCTCGACCTCGATGGAACAACATTCGAACTGCCCATCGTCGGAGGAACGAAAAGTTTCACCAAGGTGCTCGAGGAAAAATAACAACGTATCTCGGAGTCGTATTTCGATCGACGAGACGGCAACCATCGCAATACGATCGTTCCTCCTCTCCGCATTTGGGGAGGAGGCGGTCATCGGTGAGGTGCAATATTGGTGATCTACGTTTTCGATTTCGGGTTCGAGCTTGCATCCATGGCAATGCCACCCGTGAGCGGCAAGGCGCTAACGAACCGGCGGTTAACGCCTTGCCGCTCACGGGATTAGCCTCGGGAGGGCGAGGCTCCTGCCGAGCCAATACGACCAGTAATCAACAAACAAGTCAATTCCGTTTGTCGAGTAAATGCACTATGAAGGAATTCTTCCCCAAAACACTCCTGTCTATCTCTCTGACTTGCGCCTTTTTCACCATCGCATTTGCCTGTTTTATGCACCCGGCGAAATCAACTGGCCAAGAAAAAAAGAAACAAAATCCGTTACCGGAAATTCGCGTCGTCAAAGATGGCTGGCAAGCCAACCCGGAGACCGTCAAAAAAGTTCTCGAATCGACTGCCGCCGATCTCTGGAAACATTTTCCCAAGCGAAAATTGCCTCCGTTGCTCGTCCATCCGAACAAAGGCCCCATTGTTTTGTTCAAACGCAGTGACAAGGGAGAAATTGTTGTTCGTTTGAACACGGGCAAGACCTACTGGTCGCAATACGCGTTTCAATTTTCTCACGAATTTTGCCATGTGTTGTGCGAATACGATCCCGATCCGCATGGAAATGATTGGTTCGAAGAATCGATTTGCGAATTGGCGTCGTTGTATACGCTTCGCCAAATGGGCAAAACCTGGAAAACCAAACCTCCCTACCCGCATTGGAAATCTTATGCCAAACATTTGACCCAATATGCGGCGGACAGGATCGCCGACGGCCAACTCAAAAAAGGTGAAACGTTAGCCAAGTGGTTCAAAAAAAATTCTGAAGCCTTGTATGCGTCGGCCACACGCCGTGAATTGAACCTGGTCGTTGCAACCCAACTGCTACCGATGTTCGAAGCGGAGCCTGATCACTGGCAAGCCGTTGGTTACCTCAACAAAGCCAAACCAAAAAGTAAACAAACGTTTCAACAGTATCTGTCCGATTGGTTTCGTCATTGCCCCAAAAGACATCAACCGTTCGTCAAGAAAATCGCGAAGCACTTTGAGATCGAGATCCTCAAGCCCTCATCGAACAAATCAAAGTCGGCCAATTCGAAATCGAAAAAGTGAGCGGCAATGCGCTAGCCGCTCACAGTCTAGCGCGATTACTTCTTGTCTTTTGGAACCTTTTTACCTTCTTGAGCCTTCTTTTCTTTTTCGGCGTTCATCTTCTCAATTTTTTTCTTGAGATCCTCAACTCTTTTTTCCTTGACGACCTTGGGATCAATCCTGATTGGTGGTCTTGCAGGCAATATGTTAATCGGTGCGGCCAAGACACCTCCCATACCTCCGCCACCCAAATTGGCTCCGCGAATAACGATGTTGCGCAGATTCCGAAGTTGCGGTTCCACCGTGCTTTTCCAGACGACAAGTTGATTTTTGGAAAGCCCTAACAATTCGTGCTTGATCGGTGGGTCGTTGTTTTCCCAACCGCCGCGCCGATTGACGACAAATCCCATGCGGTTTCCTTGCAAAGCAATTTTGTCACCAAATTTTTCGTCAATCAATTTTGTGATCGTATCGCGTTGTTGTGTTGTCAACAACAATTGTTTGTCAATGCGTGCGATGAACGAGTGGACGGCAGCCGATCGTTGAAATTTTTGCCGCTCGGCCATAGCCGCTTTGTATTTCGCCGTTTGTTCCGAAGTCAGTACCTTGGCGAAATTGTCTTTCCAGATTTTTTCGTTTTCAACGGGATACGACGAATAGATACTGGTTGCAAAAACGCGTTCGACCATAACTTGGCGATTCAGTGCAGCATTTTCATCGTCGGCTTTTTTGTTGTCCTCTTCATCGTCTCGATCCCACGCTTCGCCGAATTGGCGTCGATACATATCGTTTTGCTGTTTTTCAATTTTCGCGATATATTTGCTGACGGCGCCTTTGGCTGCAAAACGTAATTTTTTGAGTTGCGAATCGTCGAGATCGCAAACGCGATGGATTTCATCGACCACGGTGGCAAGTCGATTTTCCGAATTTTGTTTCTGCTGCGTGAGATACTGCTCAACGCGTTGTTTCGCGGCAAGTATTCTCCGATCCTGTTGTCCTTCGACCGTCATTGGCGTGCAAAAAATCGCCAAACATAAAATTGCGAGCAGGCCTGTTTTCATCGCGTCGTTCCTTTGGATTTGAGTAAGAAGTCCCCTGACAATCGTTTCCGTCCGGTCAGAGTCCTTTTCTTGATTTGATCAGCAACCAGCAAAAAAATCAAATTTCAGATCCATTTCCTGGGAGTTTGTCCCAAAAGTCCCTGTTTTGCTGGCTATCTCCACTGTTCTGTCGCTGCGGAAACGTCAAAAGTTCCATCGTCTCGCAGATTAATGCGAATTCGATTCGGACAGCAGCAAACCGGACAGATTAACTGGAATGACTTTGTAGGGCCGGTTCCTACCGGCCAATCCGACAAACGGCCGGTAGGAACCGGCCCTACCGAGCCTCGCAAACAACGCCTTTTCAATTTACAAAGGACCATTCTAACGAGCTCTTACCAGCGATTTCAATTTTTTAATTTTTGTTCAATTCAGTGACGGATTCAAAAACTCTCAAATTAACCGCCGCGTGTGCATTTGGGCTCGAAGCGATCGTGCGCCGTGAATTGCAAACGCTGGGTTACGAATCCAAAATTGAGCAGCCCGGCAGGGTTTCATTTGACGGCGATATAACTGCGATTTGTCACGCTAATCTGTGGCTGCGAACCGCTGATCGGATTCTGATTGAAATCGCCAAGTTCGACGCCGCCGATTTTGATGCGCTATTCGAAACAACAAAAGCAATCGATTGGTCGGAGTGGATTCCTGTCGATGGTTGTTTTCCCGTATCGGCGAAATCTCGGCACTCGGCATTGACCAGTGTTCCTGCCATTCAACGAAGCGTGAAACGCGCAGTAGTCGAAAGCCTGCAACATAGTCACGGTCGTCTCGAACTGCCGGAATCCGCTGCTACTTACAAAATCGAAGCAGCGATCCTCAACGATATTGCGACACTCACCGTCGATACAACAGGTGCCAGTCTCCACAAACGAGGGTATCGCAAACTGGCCGGCCCGGCACCTTTGAAAGAAACCTTGGCGGCCGCAATGATCCAACTGAGTTTCTGGAAACCGGGCCGCCCGCTGATCGATCCGTTTTGCGGCAGCGGAACTTTGCCGATCGAAGCGGCCATGATTGGTTTGAACATGGCTCCTGGCATCAACCGTGAATTCTCGTGCACATCCTGGGGCGATCAATTTCGATCAACGATGACGACGCTTCAGCAGCAAGCCCGAGCCGAACAATTGGAGACGCTGGATGAAAAATTGATCGGAACGGACATTGACGCTCAAGTGTTGTCGTTGGCACGATATCATGCGAAACAGGCGGGTGTCGATGCGCTGATCCATTGGCAACAAAAATCATTTGGTGAGTTGCTCAGCAAAAAACAGTATGGGTGCATTATCACCAATCCACCGTATGGTGAACGTTTGCAAAACAAAAATGAGATCCATGATCTCTATCGTTCGATTCCGCAAATCCTGCAACGACTGCCGACGTGGTCTCATTTTATTTTAACTTCGTTCCCTCGATTCGAGGCGACCATTCAAAAGACCGCAGACCGGCGTCGCAAGCTCTACAATGGCCGTATCGAATGTACGTATTATCAATTCCACGGCCCGGCACCACCTAAACAACCATCAGCAAATCGCTCGGAGACTGAAGAAACGGCAACACCCGCGACAACATCGGCTGCGGTATTCGGCGCGCCGCTGGAAAAAACAACGGAGCAGGCAGAATTGTTTGCCGCCAGACTAACCAAACGCGCGAAACATCTGCGACGCTGGCCAACAAAATTTGGCATCACTTGCTACCGCCTGTACGAAAAAGACATTCCCGAAATACCGTTGGTCGTCGACCGTTACGAAAATTTTCTACATATCACCGAGTACCAACGACCTCATACGCGCGATTTGGGACAACATGGCGCATGGCTGGATGCCATGGCAAATACGGCAAGCAAGACATTGGAGATACCTCGCAAAAATGTATTTGTAAAACAACGCTACACCAAAGAAACACAGACCACATTTTCCGCCGCAGGGAGTCATTCGACTGAAGCTATCGTTAACGAGTCAGAATTGAAATTCAAAATCAATTTGTCGGACTATGTGGACACCGGATTGTTTTTGGATCATCGCATTACGCGCTCGATGGTTCGAGATGATGCATCTGGCAAACGGATGCTAAATCTGTTCGCCTACACCGGTTCGTTTTCTGTCTATGCTGCGGATGGCGGAGCCGTCGCGACCACCACCGTTGATTTGTCATCTGGATATCTCCAATGGGCGCGCGACAACATGGCCCAAAACGGATTCACACAACCTTGCCACCAGTATGTTGCCGCGGATTGCATGAAGTTTTTGAACCGACTGAAACCATCTCAACAATTTGATCTGGTCGTGGTTAATCCTCCAACATTTTCAAACAGCCGAAAAACAGAAAATGTGTGGGACATACAAAAAGACTATGCAGCGTTGCTCAACCAGTTGCTCAAGCATCTCGCGACAGGAGGCATCATCTATTTTTCCACCAATTTCAAGCGATTCAAATTTGATCCCGCATTGATCAACGCATCGCGAACAATCGAAATCAGCAAACAGACCGTTCCAGAAGATTTTCGCAATCGACGCATTCATCGATGCTGGAAAATTTGGTAGCGTCTCGGGAGGGCGAGGCTCGCGGCCGAGCCTGATCCTGTGAGCGGCGAGGGACGACGTTCATAAAGACTTGCTACGCCTGCGGCTCGGCAGGAGCCTCGCCCTCCCACCTTGCCGCTCACAATGTCTGGCCTCAATCTTCTTTACGACCAAACCACTGGAACCCGTTTTGGATCCCTTGGCCCAGCAGTTTCGAGTAGGCATTTCCAACCTGTTGGAAATCTGCGCGGGCTTGAGTCAAGTGATGTTGTCGACCGCAGGTGCATTGTTGAACAGGGACTCGAATCACCTTGGGAACCAACTTGCAACTTTTTTGCGGAACCAGTCGAGGAACCTTGTAAGGAATGTTGACCGTGTACTGCTGCAGCCGTTGTTCGGGCACACGGCGGGTGACTGTGCGATGAACAATTCGTGTTCGCCGCTCGGGCACCATCACCGTGTAAGTTCGTTCTTGAACTTCGGGAACACGTTTATAGCTGGTTCTGTAAACGGTGCGGGTTCGCGTTTCGGGGACCATTACGGTATACGTCGTTTCCGTCGTCATCGGAACTTTCTTGTAAACCGTTTTCGGGATTTTTCGACTCAAAGTCTTTGACACCATCACCGTATACTTTTCAGTTTTATAAGCAACCTGGTTCACGTATTCCGTCACTTGATAAGACCGCTGGACTTTGCGAGCAACCTTTTCGGTCACTTGTTCCGGACGCAGGTAACGCTCGGTTACCAGATCGAAATGTTGGGTTGTCACCGTTTCCTGGCGTTTGACCATCTCGGTATAAGGCACGTCGCGTGTTTTGGTGACCGTTCGAAATTTTGTCACCGGGATGCGTTGTGTTTCGTTGGCCGAGCGATATTTCTGAACGGGCACCTTGACCTGCTTTTGTACCTGCCGAACTTTCGCGACATTGAGCACTTC
Source organism: Pirellulaceae bacterium (assembly GCA_028280445.1). Taxonomy (GTDB): domain Bacteria; phylum Planctomycetota; class Planctomycetia; order Pirellulales; family Pirellulaceae; genus JANQLU01. The sequence continues at coordinate 92,059 of JANQLU010000042.1, forward strand.
GACCCGCTGTTCGGGGTTGTATTCATAAACCGTTTCAACCACGGTTCGTTCCTCTTGTTCGAATTGAACAATGGGAAATCGTCGCGTTCGCTGTTCGGTTTTCATGACGGTTACCGGATAAGTGTACGCCACCTGCTGAGCAACCGTGTGGTAGATCGTATACGGCACTCGCCGGGTCACAATTTTGGGACACCACACACGACGGCAGACGGTACGAGTCACGGGGCAGCATGACTCGCAGCCGCGACAGTCCGTCGTACAGTGACAATCCGACGTGGTTTCATAAACTGTTTTCCAATAACCACAATCGTATTTGCATTCGTAGTAGTAGGTTCGCGGGACTTTTTTGTAGACCGTACGATAGGCCGTGCGATTTTCGACCGTGGGAACTTGAATCGTGTAATTTTGTTCGACGGTTTTGTACCGCGGCATCATGACAAAATACTTGCGCGGTACTTCTTTTTTAACCGGTACCATGACCGTGTAGCTGCGCTCGACTTGCTCGACCACGGGAACATTTTCAACCACCGTCTTGTCCACTTCCTCGGTATACGGCACGACTCGTGAGGTCGTTTGATTTTCGTATTCGGTGTACGGTTCGCGAACGGTATAAGTTTCTTGTCGCGTCCTTTCCACCGGCTGCAAGTACTCAATCGTCCGTGTCACATTACGGGGTACGCGTTTTCTCCGGTAAGCGGGAACTTGGATCGTTCGCGTTTGGTTTTCGTAAATGATGTCTTCTTTCGTCACGGTTTTGGTGACGGGCACGGTGCGGTAGTACGGGACAGTGCGTTCACGAACCTCGGGCACCATGGCGGTGTACGGCTCGATTTCTTCGATCCGCAAAACTTCGGTTCGATAGGTGGTGATTTTTCGCTTCTTTTTGACCGGTACATAAACTTGAAAATTTTGAACCACGGGTTCTTTTTCTTCGAACGTTTTATAAACCGTGTATTGAACGGATTTTTGTTCTGGCACCATCACCGTGTAATCTTGGGCCACGGGCACTTGATGCGTCAACGTTCGGTAAACGGTGTAGGGTCGAAAGCGTGGTTCTTGGCGATAGCGTATTTCCCAAACCGTGTTGTAGTTGGTCTCCCAATACGGAACATACACCGTACAAGTTGTATATTGAGGTTGTTGGGCACACGTCGGGCAAGTTGTCGCCGTTTGTGGAATCTGATTTTGAAAGGTGCCCTGAGGCAAAGCTTGTTGAGTCAGGTTGTTTGGAACTTGGGGAAAAATCTGTTCCGGTTGGCCGCCTTGATAATAGGGTTGGTTTTGTCCATTGCCTTGCGGTTGATTCGAGTTGGCCGGTCCTGGCAATGGCAGTTGTTCTTGAACCAGGGGTCGCCCGGTCGGAATCGTGTTGTAATTCTGTCGTTGTTGGTGAGAACAATTCGGCCCGTTGCAAATGGGTTGTGTCGCGCGGTTGTTGTTGTTTTGAACGACGAAGCCGTCTTGCGCGTTCGAGCGATTAATCAAAAACAGCGCAGCAAAAAACGCACAGAAAATTCCTGCGATGAGAAAGGTAAATTTTTGTTTCGAACGAAACATGGACTTTGGAACCAACACGAACCCAAAACATGCCCAACCAAAAAACGGGCATTCCTCTTTCCAGACTAATTGGCCCAACACTCGAAACAAGCCGAATTTGCACGAGAAACTGCGATAAGTAAGACGGTAGGGCCGGTTCCTACCGGCCGATTTTTCGAATTGGCCAGTAGGAACCGGCCCTACGCGACCGATACGCCGGCGGGCTGCATTTCTGTCAAATTCGTTACAATCGTCCCGACAATGGTTTCAGATTTTGAACCGGTCCCTTCGATAGTAAACCGACGACCGTGTTCTGAAAGAACATCGATGGTAATTTTTAACAGATCGTTCGGCAACAAATGTTCAAATTTGTCGGCCCATTCAATAAACACCATTTTGCCATCGTCGATGAGTTCGTCGAATTCCAACTCCAACCAATGGTCGTCATCAACCAATCGATAAACGTCGATGTGGTGGAATTCGCGTTGACCATGATGATTTGTACACAGCATAAATGTCGGACTGACAATTTCTCGTTGATCCACGTCCCAACAGCTGCCGATCGCTTGCACCAGTTTCGTTTTTCCAGCACCCAACGTACCGATGAGCGCGATCACTATTCCGGTATTCAAAGATTGGGCGATGGAGCGTCCCAAATCTTCTGTCCCGCTCTCGCTATCCACAGAAACTAGAATCGATTTTGCCATTTAATGCTCGTAACTTTCAACTGCGACCGGATTTAAACAATCATTGTCAAGATACCAAACGCCCGGTTTTTCAATCATCTGGCCGATCCGAGTGATTGTCAAATTCGGGTTTGATCGAATCAGTTTTTCTGCCTGAGTCTGGTCCAGCGTCAACAGCAATTCAAAATCTTCTCCGTCATTCAACGCGTGCTGGAGACTGGATTTATCCGACGATTTCGACAATGTTATCGCATCGTCGCTAATGGGAATCGATTCCAAATCGATCACCGCACCCACGGAACTGGCATTGGTCAATCGCAATAAATCACCTGCCAAACCATCGGATACATCCGTCGCGGCACTAACCTGTATCTGTTGTTGACGAATATGATTTACCAAATCCAGTCGCGGCTCAAATTCCAAGTGCTTTCGCAAGATACTGCCGCCAAACGACCCGGTGGCGAAAATGATGTCACCCACGCGAGCTCCACTGATCGTCCAAACGTTTTTCAGATCATCGATTTCGCCGTAGACCGTTACGGCCAAAGTCAGCGGGCCCGGACTTTTGACAAAATCACCACCAACCAGCGGACAACGATATTTGGATGCTGTTCGCAGGAGACCGTCGACAATGTTTTTGCATTGGTCGAGAGTCTGATCGGTTCCAGCGATCAATGAAAGCAAGCAAGCCGTGGGTGTGGCGCCCATCGCTGCGACATCGCTCAAATTGACTGCCAGAGCTTTGTGCCCAATTTGATCAAAACGGTGGACTTCGCTTTGAAAATGCACCCCATCAACAATCGCGTCCGCTGCCAAAACACTTAGGTGTCCTGACCGAACAACCGCTGCATCGTCGCCAATGCCAATCGGAACATTGGCCGACGCCTTGAGATTTCCATATAACCAACGCAGAAATTCAGCTTCCACAGATAACCAATTTCTTGAGAAATGTTGATATGGATAAATTGACGATTGAAAATCCCCAAGGATTCCCTAGACGATGGCGTCCAACTCATTCATCATTTTGCATGATGTCGTTTTTACAAACAAGGAGATGTCCATGAAGTACTCGTCGGTCGTCGGACTCAAAAATGAGCTGTTGAGCGAAACCAAAATTGTCGCAAGTACTCTCAACGTGGTTCGATCCAGAAGCTTGATCCGTGCAGCGGCTCAACCGGCAATGGTCGCGCCCGCCCGTGCGCCGTATGCACTCGGTGTCCGCGGCAAAAAAGGGAAATATCAACTTGCCGTTCGTATTCATCGCCGAGCAAGCGGCATGGAAGCAATCTTGTATGACATTCACGCACGGTGCAAAGGTGAGATGCATGTCAAAATCATTGGCGATATTGTGAAACAACAACGTCCCTGGCACCAACGGAAAAATCGTCCATTGCAAATCGGCGGTTCATGCGGTCATTTTCAAATCACGGCAGGAACGTTGGGATGTTTTGTCACGAAAGACGGCGTCGATGATTTAATTTTGTCGAACAACCATGTTCTAGCAAACGAGAACAAAGCCCGAAGAGGTGCCAATATTCTGCAGCCGGGTAAATTCGACAACGGGAGAAATCCACGTGACAAGATTGGAGATTTAGTTGATTTTGTCCGTCTAAAGAAAAAAGGCAACCTGGTCGATTGCGCTACGGCGACCATCGATGCCGGACTGGAATATTTTTTCAATCATCTTGAAACGCTGGGACCGATTACCGGTGTTCGCAACTCTCCCATGGAAGAAGGCGAAACGGTATTCAAAGTTGGTAGAACAACGGGAGTCACACAAGGCAAAGTGTCTGCCATCGAAGTCGATCAGTTGAAAGTCGGATTCGACATCGGCGACCTCACGTTTGACAGCCAAATTGAGATCGAACCTGTTGGAAACGAGCCGTTTAGCCTGGGAGGCGACAGCGGGTCGCTCATTGTCGATAGCCGGCGGAAAGCTGTCGGTTTACTGTTTGCCGGTAATGATGTTGACGCTACCTACGCGAACGATATTCACAATGTTCTGGATGCTCTAAATGTTGATCTTGTTTTTTGAATTTGATCGGTAATACTTCAATCACTTGCTGACGCCGAAACGGGAGGGCGAGGCTCCTGCCGGGAGGGCGAGGCTCCTGCCGGGAGGGCGAGGCTCCCGCCGAGCTTGATCCTGCGAGCGGCAAGGCGCTAGCCGCCGATTCGTTAGCGATTAAATACCGGCGGCTAACGCCTTGCCGCATACGGGTGGCTTTGCAATAAGCTTGCGGCTCGGCGGGAGCTTCGCCCTCCCAAACAATTTCAAACTTGCATTGTATTAACGGGGATCGATTGTGACCGACCATCGTGAACAGTTACAAAAAGCTCGTGCGGCTAAGAAAAAAGCACTTGAGTTATATGGCGAACTCGATCTCGTCAATGGAATCGGCCTGTCGCACCAGGGCGGTGAATATCAGATAAAAATCAATCTTGTTGAAGAGTTGCCCCAACAGCTTTCACAACAATTGAATATAAAAAAAGAAATCGATGGCGTGAAAATCATCACCAAAGTTGTTGGGAAAATCAAAAAGCAGACACATTGATCATCGGCAATGCAGTGCTGGTTTTCAATCGATCATCCTGGATCTACTATTCATCGTCGATGATCTCGGCGTCGATGATTTCCTTAAGCTCCTTTTCTTCAGACTCGCCGATTTTTTTCATGATTTCTTTGTAATTCTTTCGCGTCGCGCGAGCGGCTTTTTTGAGATCTTTGGCTTCTGGCAACGCTTCGGCCAATGCCAGGATCGGGTCCATCCAGGTTTGTAGAACTCGAAACTGATTTCGCAACACATCCAAAAAAGTGTGCGGAACTCGGTTGACCACCTGGATCCGCATCGGTTCGCGCGGTTTGTCGTCTTCGGCCTGTCGTGATTCGGCCAATGCGGCCTGAATCGCTTTGGCGGTTTCAATCGATTGTTGTGACGATTGCTGAGCGTGTTGGTTCAACAACGCTTTGATGCCATCTAACGACTCGTTGAATTTTGCCAGTTCGGCAACCGCACTTCCGATTCCCTGAAGTGTTTCCAGTTGAACAGAATTGTCTTCCTGATCCTCCGGTTGATCAATCATTTTTCTGACACCAGCGTCCACGGCAGCTCGGATTTCACTCAACCCGTCGGCAAACGTTGACATTTGGGCAATGACCTGGCCAAATTTGTCGTCTCCGGCAACATTGCCTAACATCAAATTGCGTTTAAATGTTCGTTTGATGTCTGCCCATCGTGCGGACTCTTCATCATTGGCATGACCAGTAAGTTGTTTGAATTTCAATAAATTAGCTTCGGCACCGGTGGTCAGCGTTTGGGCCTGGTTTTCAAAATGAGCGTCAATCAAAACTTGCAGCTCATGATCGTTCATGATCGGATTGACGCGCTCGGCCATTTTATTCATATCGCGATACGAACCTTGAAGTTTAAATGGTGGTTCGGTTCGATAATCTTCCGCTTGGGCTGCGGAATCGATGTACAGGCGGTTAACTTTCAAAACGACTTCGCGAATCGCCATCAATTTTCGCATGACCGAAACAAACTCGTTGATTTCCTCGATCGAGTAATTTCCTTCGAGCGACGTTCCTGGGGGCTCGTCTGATTTGGCCATGTCGATGATTGAATAAATATCGTTGCGGCTACGGCTGTTCAAACGTGCCAGCGTTGGATTCGAAGTCAAACAGTTTTCCAGATAGCTCAACTCAAACGCTTCGGATCGATCCCCGATAACGTCGCCGAGGTTATAAGTATCGGCACGGTTGGCCAACATATCGGGGATCTGGAATTTTTCGCCGCTTTCGGTGTACGGGTTTCCAGCCATGACCACACAAACTTTTCGGCCGCGCAAGTCATACGTTCGCGTTTGTCCTTTGAATACGCCTTCGATACGTCGCGTGGCGTCACAGAGCGAAATGAATTTCTGCAAAAATTCCGGGTTACAGTGCTGGATGTCATCGAGATAGATCATCACGTTGTCGCCCATCTCTAACGCCAGGTTGAGTTTTTCGACTTCTTCCCGTGCACTGGCATTCGGCGCTTCGGTTGGATCGAGCGACGTCACCTGGTGTCCAATCGCCGGGCCATTGATTTTCATAAATGTTAGCCCCAACCGATTCGCCAGGTATTCCATCAACGTTGTTTTTCCGTAACCGGGAGGCGAAATCAGGAGCAACAATCCCATCAAGTCCGTTCGTTTTTCTTCGCCGATTTCGCCAATCTGTTTAGCGAGGTTAGCGCCGACAATCGGCAAATATACGTCGTTGATCAGTTTATTGCGGACAAACGACGTGAGGACACGCGGTTTGAATTCATCGAGCCGCAGTTCATGGCGTCGATTGTCGGTCAAGTGTTTTTTGAGTTCGACGTAAGAACGATATGCTGGCAGCGTGAATTGTTTGAACCGATAAACTCGCCCCATAAATTGATGATAATTCAGTCGATATTTTTTCCCGTCCAAATTGGAATGATCTCCCAACATACCCGTCAGTTCACGGGTTGCTTGGACCGAGGTCATTTCAAATTTGCTATCGGTGACCAACAACATTGCCGCTTCGTCGAGCGTCTCGCCTTCGACTTCGACATGATTCGATTCGGCAAATGCGTCGAGCCATTGTCGCGTGATGAGATACCGGGCAGCCACCGCGAGGTTTTTTGACTTGGACGACTCGAATTGTTTGGTGCCACCGACGCGGTCGAGATGTTGGCGAAACTGTTCGACGAGTTCGCCTGCCACCTGGCTACATTTCGTTTGGTTATTGCCAGCAATAAATTCGTATAAATATCTTGCCGCGTTTTCACTTTCAGCGATTTCACCGATGTCGTTCTGTTTTACAAACGCTTGGATAACACCCATCAATTGATCGATGTAGTGTTGCCGATCGATATTGGTTTGGAACACTGATTCGGCCGACGAAGCGACCCTCACTTTTTCCAACAGTGTTTTTGCATTGTCACGATCATTGGTTTGATGGTCTTTCCAAGCGACCAGCGCCAGCGCACGCTCTGATGGAGAATAGCGCAGCTGCCCGAGGCCGCGATGCAGATCGACCAACTCCGTCAAAATTCGCGACGCATCGTTGTCGTGGACCCCTTTGACATAACCTTCGGAGTAGCGCGGCGCCATGAATTTCTGAACAAATGCGGTCAACGCCTCCAGTTCCATCTCGGCAAGGGAATCCAGTGAAATTTCTTCGCTGGTTTTTGCTTCGTTCAAAATCGTGTAAGCCAGGAACTCGGCGCGATAAACGTCACTATTTTCGGACTCGATGTTTTGCGCCCAAACATCACGGGTTGCTTCCAGGGCATCGTCGATGATCGGTTCAAAGAAATTTGTTCCGCTCAAATGGAAATTCCAAACGTCGTTTTTCAGAACAGTTGTCAGATCCAGCGGTTGAGTATTGACCGAGAATTTGTGTTTGCCAAACTGAATAATGGCATGTCCATCGACAAACAATTCTTTTTTATCACGGAGCTGGCGCGTCGCATCTTCACGGACCGTTTTCAACCGGCTTTGCACATCGTCGACTTTGACGGATTCATCCAGCTCGCCGAGCTTTTCGATGATGTCGCGGACTTTGTCGACCATCAAGTCGGCGGCAAAGTAACTGTTAATTTCGTCCTGCGTTTCAAAAGTCTGCAGTTTGGATGCGATCCCTTTCAGGATGCGATCTGCCGAGTTCATCAAAGCCGTTGCCCGTCGATTGCGGGCTTCGATGAGTTGTAATTTTTTGTTGTCAAACGCGGCGTAAACTTCTTCGCGCTTTTCCGCAAGCTGAACGATAAATTCGTCGAACTCCGAAAACCGGCCTTCGAGTTCTTCGATCTGCACCATCATCTTGGTCAGGAATTCATCGCATTTTTGTGGCGAATCACAAACGTCGAGATAGTTAACGACCGCTTGACCAAGCAATTTCAATTGCGAGTTGAATTCGGCAGCACCTTCGACCGACATCAACTCCTGAGTTTTCTTTTTCAGCCCGGCTCGGGTTTGATTGAGGCTGGAATAAATCACTGAAACATTGTCAATGATCTGCGTTCGATGCGTGGCGTCATCGATTTTGAGATTACTGACAATGTCAACCAACATTTCCAATTCGTTAGCGGCGTTGTCAATCTCATCTTCCAGTTTTTTAGCCTGGGCAACAGTGGCAACTCCGTCGATCGATTGATTTTGCTGGCTGACTTTCTGATGGTAAGGCTTGAGTGCGTCGTCGCCTAACAAAAATTGAACACAGCGATGCGACAGACGATCCGTTTGTTCGGCAATTTTGGTTTCCAGCGCCTGGACCGCATCGAGGTCGATATACTTGAGTTCTTTGAGCGAGATCACCTGCCCACGAACCAGTCGCAGATCCGACAGCGATTTCACGTATTCATCGATCGTGCGATACATCCGTGCGGCACTTTGCGTTACCGCTTCGTCCGCTTCGGCTTTCGCTTTTTTAAACGCCTCGTTGGTCGCCCGGCGGACGCGAACCACTTTGTCAAATTCATCGACAGCCGCCGTCGCACTTTCCTGAATGTTCCGTAGCGATTCTGCCAGGTTGTGCGTTTTCTCGTCGGCCAACCAGAAATAGGTGTCGATGACGTCGGTCGATTTTTTCAACAGATCGACGTACAGATTTTGATAGCTGTCGTCTTTGCTGATCAAAGACAAAATTTCATTACATTCGGCCATCGCGCGAACGATATCGCGGTTGCCGATTTTGTACAAATAGGAATCGGTCTTGGCTGACGTTTGGAAATCTGTATCGACAAACGGTGTCTGCCAGATCTGAATCGTATGATGCTTTTGCGGCGTTTCATCTGTTTTGAAATACAACAAATGACCATTGTCAAACAGCGAAAACCCGTCGCAGATGATCGGCGTACCGACGACGCGTTCGATCATGTTGTAGGCCAACAACACGTAGTGGCCGGATTTACGGGTGTAAAAGACGTACAGAAAATCTTCACCGTTGCCTGAATCGATGCGCTGTTCGAACAGCAGATCTTCGAGGTCGTTTTCAAAGATCTTGTGCATCCCCGATTGCAAGTAATAACCTTTGCTAAAGATCAATCCGTGATCCTCGGGCAGCAAAACGCAGGCGTCCGCGATGGCATCGAGCCGCGTGACCGATTGTGTTTTTTCGTTGTAAACGAGGTAGCGAAATCGATCCTCGCGGAAAGGCCGCATTTTCAGGATGATCAGATTTCCGACCATCGAATACAAAATTTCCGCATCATCGAGTGTTTGGTCAGCATCCTCGACCGGTTCGCTGTAGATACCTTGTCCATCCGCTGTATTGTCTTCGATTTTGATCGTCAGGTCGCCGCCGATCGTTTCAACAAACAGTCGATCTCCGATAGAAATGTGAGGGTGTTTTCCCTGTCGATGTTGATCGCGATGCGTTCGAACCCAGCGGAATTCGTGTTGCTGCGGAAATTTTAATTCGTGGTCGCTGCGGTTATCAATGTATTTCAGGCCATCGTCGGTCACCACAAATTTGAACGATTTAACATCGGTCGCACTTTTGCCAACCTGGAACACGAAAAACAGATGCGGACCGATTTGTTGAAATTTAGAAAACGCCGTTTCTTTGTAGTATTTATAGAGCTGTGAAAAATCGTGCTCGAAATTCGGATCGGACAGTAGCTCGAGCGATTGCTCTTGAAAATGATTGTCTTCGAGTCGATAGACGGCGAACACATCCGACATTTTGGTGGTCGAGCGAAGTCCAACACGGACGTTGTAGCCAAAGATAAAATTTTCGCCGACCTCCACCATGTCGCAGGCAACACAGTTGTTTTCGGTCGTCACACGATCGGTGGCAATCAATTCCGTCGGAATGGATCCGAAAACATCGCGTCGTGTTTCGTTGAGTTTGTGAAGTCGTTCCCGCAGGTCTTCGGCGTGAGTCGCCAGACGATTCTGGATAATTTCGTAAGTGCTGCGCTCCAGTTGCGTCGAACCGGACTGCTGTGCGTCAGCAGAAGACGCATCGAAATTCTCCCGGGCTGTTTTATTTTCGACTTGTGCGGATGGTTCAGCCATAGAACTCAAGGGGTTTGAGCGAAATTGTAGACCGTTCGGTTTTAATAAAAGTGACTATCATTGCTCCGCTCGACCGGCGACGAGGCATGTAACCGATCGGCGTTGCAATGATGAGCCAACGTGATCACCTAAGTTTTATTCACCGTATTCAATTTCAACGAGCTGGCTGATTTTTTCGAAAGCCCTGTTCGATTGGCCATACTCATTAACCCTTGAAGTTTTCCGTAGACTCCCGCATCATCGGTCAGACCCATCATCTGGCCGATCAGCGCCGCGACTGACAGGTTTTTCAGATCGTTGCTGTCAACGCCGAACATGTTAACGTAGCGTTGCAACTCAGCTTGAAAATGTTCCGGGTCGCCATTGAAAAATGTTTCTTTGACGTCCGTCAGAACTTCGCTTTCACCGACCAGTCGGTCAACCTGTTTACCAGCCGTGATGCTATTGACGATCGACTCAAAGAATTTGTTGTCGCCACCGACAATGTCGATGTTGGCAGTCTTGAGTGATTCGGCAACCATCTCCGCTTGTGCTTCAGCGATTTCGCGCTGTGCATCGATCGCACTCAACTCAACTTCTTTTTCCTTGTTCAGGCGAAGCTTGAACTCTTCGTGCTCACGTCCAACGCCATCGAACAATTTCATGGCTTCAGCTTTTTGCGTGATACCCTTGGCGTCTGCCGAGAATTTCAACTCGAGAACGTTCGCTTCAGCAGTACCTTCTTTTTCGATCGCAACGGCCAAAGCCTGTTTACCCTTGGCCTCAGCTTCGAGTTTCCGTTGAGCAACGTGTGCTTCGGCTGTACCTTCTTTTTCCAATGCCGTCGCTTTAGCCACGGTGACTTCGGCATCGGCAAGACCTGGGGCCGCTTGTTCGGCTTGAGTTGCCTCGGCCAACATTTTCTTGGCGTCGGTTTCTCGAGAAGCGGCTGTCTTGCCTGCTTCGGCGCGGATCACAATTTGTTCCGCTTCGAATTCGGCTGCCTGTTTGCCCGCTTCGGCCGCTTTGACCTCTTTGACCAATTGTTGTTGCGCGATTTCTTCAGCACCGGTCACAGCAACGCGTTTGCTACGGTCGGCTCCTGCGAACTCACGAGTGTCTTTGATTTTCTCTTCTTCTTCGACAACCGCTCGTTCGACCATGACACGTTCGCGAATCACATCTTGGATGTTTTTCTTTTCGACCTCGACCGCTTTTTCTTTATCGATCTGGGCCAGGGTTACAACGCGTTCGCGTTCTGTCGCTTCGAGGCCGCGTTCTTTTTCAACACGTTCGGTTTCGACGGCATCGGTTCGCTGTTTACTTTTTTCCGCCACGATCACCGATCGCAATTTGTTTTCTTCGGCCACGAGAATTTCTTCTTCGGTCGAAATACGTTCGGTTTCCGAGCGTTTACGTTCTTGTTGAGCGACGATTTCCGCTTCGGCGCGTTGCCGCGATCGAATCTCGGAGATTTCACGCGATTGTTTTTCTTCCGCTTCGGCTTGTTGTTTTTCGAGTTCGAGAATCGCTTCGCGGGCCTCGACATCTTGTTTGGTAATCGTTTTTTCTTTTTCGCGGCGGATAAAGTTGGCGCGGACGATTTCCTGGGCGGTCAAGTCGGTAATTTTCTTGATACCTTCAGAGTCCAAAACGTTGTTCGGATTCAGTTGGTTGAGATCCGTTTGTTCCAGGTAATCGATCGCAGCGTCGTCGAGGACGTAACCATTGAGGTCCGTGCCAATGATTTTGATAATTTCATCCCGGAATTCTTCACGGGAGTTGTACAGATCGACAAAATCAAACTGCTTACCAACAGTTTTGAGTGCTTCGGAGAATTTGGGTTCAAACAAATCAACCAGGGCTGCTTCACTGGACGCACGTTCGCAACCGAGGAATTGAGCAACGTTGGCAACATCGGCTTCTTTTTTGTTCACACGAACAAAGAATGCCACTTTGATATCAGCACGAATATTGTCTTTACAGATCAAACCATCTTCGCCATTTCGGTCGATCTCGATCCGTTTGACCGAAATGTCCATCAACTCACCGCGGTGGATCACGGGGATGACAAACATGCCAGAAAAACTGACTTTGGTGCCACCCATTCCGTTTCGGACGATGGCCGTACCTTGATCTACTTTGCGAAACAGTCGGATCAACATCACAAGGATGCCGACTACAAAAAAGAATAAAAATATTCCGCCGGTCCACAACACGCCTTGTAAGACATCAACTTGCGCTAGCAACACGTTGCTACTCATTAAGTTTTCTCCCATTTTGCCAACTTGACGATGAATAGATCAGTCTCTTTCGAATGCGAGACGAGTTCGACCACATCGCCTTTTTTCAAAGTTTGACCGTTTTCAGTTCGTACATTGAGGACGATCGGTGGACCATCCTGTTTAATTTCAACCTGGCCAAATTTCTCGTTGACTTCGGATGTCTTCACGAGCGCTTTCTGGCCGATTAATTCATCTCTACTTTTCGATGGATCATTTCCTGTTTTGAACAGCGGAACCATCGGCATGATTGCGAATTTGGTTGCAAACAACGACACCAGAATACACGGCATGATGAACCACAGCATGACAATCATGCTGAAATCAGTGTTCAAATAGTGATTGGTGATGACGGTTGCAATCCAAAAAAACAACGCAAAAAATGACATGAAGATCATCACGGGAACTTCCCCAAGGTGGAAAAACCTCAGGACGTCACCGAAGTCAAATGATGCGTCGGCATCCACGTCGACATCGACATCCAGATCGAGATCGAACGCTTCGAGACCGAGAAAACCAAGAATAACAAACAGCCAATAAAGGGTTACCAAACCCAGCAAGCTCGTTGCGATGAGGTTTGGGCCTTGGATCAACTCTTGTAGAAACTCAGCCATTTTCAGTCCTCGAAACCGGATTTCGAAAATCTAGGTTGTGGTCAATTGGATGCTCAATCATGGCGCAATACATTTACTAACTTCCGAGTTCATTATTCGTTGAAATCGGATTGTTCATGTTATAACAATTTTGCGAGAGTCGATTGGGCGCGAGACACCAATTCGCTCGGCGCAAACCGATAGCGCAAAAATTAAAAGTGCTTATTAAATCTCCCGAAAGATGGATGCCTAGAGGCATCGATACTTGTGCTGTGATTTTGCCCTTTATTCGACGCTTTCTCTCGGTTATTGGGCTAAATCCATGCAAAATCATTCGGATTTCAAATGTTTTGAAGCGGCTCCAGCCAATATCTCAACAACTCGAACACCTGATCATAGATGCCGGGGTGTGTCGATTCCCGCGGACCCGCAATATTCAAATTGTTGATTTGATATTGTGTCATCCATTGCGAGAGAGCGTCGTCGTCAATTTCTGACTCGAGATCAATCGCCAAACAAGGACGTTTGTTTTTTTGAGTCAGTTTAAATGTCAAACGTGTCCCGCCGGTCATTTTGCCGCGATACAAAATCAGTGTTCCGTCAGACTCAATGACGTTTTTTTCTGTCCGAACAGCATAGTCACGTTCGGGTGTTTCCTTCAAAGCGTACTTGGCATCGATAGCGCCATCTTCGGCCAAGCGCCCTCGTGGACACCAACCACGATGCGGAATCCCGAGAACGATTGCCGCATCTAGTGCTGCGCGATCAACACCTGTTTGACCGCCGGAAATGATTTGCAAAGACATACAACAAAGTTTTGGCGAAGGTGAGAATGTTTGAAGTGAATCTTAATCGCAGAGTGGTAGCGAGCAACAGATGTAGGGCCGGTTCCCACCGGCCGTTTTTTTAGATTGGCGGGAGGGTGAGGCTCCTGCCGAACCGAAACAACACGTTTATGACTCGGCAGGAGCCTGATCCTGTGAGCGGCAAGGCGCTAGCCGCCGGTTCTTTTGCGCTTGGCACCAATGGTTCGTTTGCGCAACGTACCGGCGGCTAGCGCCTTGCCGCTCACGATAGCTTTGTCCACCAGTCAAGCCAACCAAACGGCCGGTGGGAACCGGCCCTACTTATCGAATGGGCAAGATCAGTCGAATCCCCGGTTGCAAACGCGTCAAGTGATTCGCGTTGTTTGGCAAAACGTCGCGGTTTAATTTCAAGATGTCGGTATACCGAGAAGCCTGTCCGAGTTGTTCTGTTGCAATGGAAAACAGTGTTTCGCCTTGTTGAGTCGTATACATTTTTTTCTGCGTCGACATTTTGGACGTCGAAGTTTTTGATTCCGTCGCCGGCACAGCGTTCGGATAATGCTTTTTCAACCACTGGCGAGTGGGGATATCGATCTGCGTACCCGGCAACAGCTTTTCCACGTTCTGTGTTTTTTTGTTGTGCAGGTGGAGAGCACGAAACCATTGTCCATCGCCGTAAGCTTCCGCAGCAATCGTCCAGAAACTGGTTTCTTTTTCGGTGACTCGATACTTGCACGGCGGTGTGATCGGTTTTGAATTCAAACTCTGTGGTTTGTGATCCAGTTTTTTCTTTTCCAAATCTTTGGCTTGAACCGATTTCTGTTTCTGTGACGATGAATGCTCAACATTTGGTTTCGAGATTTTATTCGCCGTTGAGCTCATGTCCAATTCATCTGGCTTTGGCAATTGGAATTGGGAGTCTGCAGGAGTGGGTAACGAACGTTCAGTTTGTTGAGGCTGACGGAGATTGTTAGGCATCAATTGTTTTTCAGGAACGGGAAACCCTGGCCCGACAAGCAATGATTTGTTGCCCGCCGATGATTTTGGAGTGACGATGTTTCCTGGTTCGAATTGTCCAATTGAATTGGCTGGCGAAGAATCTCCCACCAGTTCGACTGAGCCAGAATTTGCGTTCGCATTTTCTGGCGCCTTCATTTTCGCAAATCGCGACTGGTTTGGACGGTTCGATTGATCTCGATTTTCCTCAGCATTCTTTTTGGCTTGAATTGGCAACAAATTTTTGGGACCAGGTTGGTCATTGGCCAATAGATTTTGGCCAGATTCAACGACGATCGGCGGCTGTTGGGGAATTTCGTCAGTTCGCGGTTGCGAATCGAAAGACTGATCGTCGCTGACAAGGTTGTTGATTTTCGGAGGAAATTGTTGATTGGTCAGAGGTATTTGTTGATTCGTTTTTAACTGGTCTTGCTGAGCCAATGGGTTTGGCAACTCTGATACATTTGACGATTTGTTCGCCATGGCCGGTGGCAAAGTTTTTTCCTTCGAAACGGAGCCTGGAGTTTCATTTCGGTCAGTGACTTCCGGTTGAACGGCCATCCGCTGATCTTCTAACGAAACGTAGTGTGTGGGCTTTGAATCAAAACCACCGCTGAGCCGTTTGACTGCCACATAAACCAATAACGTGAATAACACCGCAACGATCGTCAAACCGATTCGCGCTTCGCGTGCAAACTGCTGTGAGCTTGTCCGTGTTTCACTCATTTTGCGTCGTGCTGGATTAAATTTTTTCTGCGATTCGCAATCGACTACTGCGCGAACGCGGGTTTTGGCTGATTTCGATCTCCGTAGGACGAATTGGCTTTTTGGTAATCTGCTTTAGTTTTTCATTTTCCCGAAACGCAGATTTTACCAATCGATCCTCGAGTGAGTGAAAACTGATGACGACAAACCGCCCGCCGGGTTTGAGATGCTCCGGCAGTCGGCGCAGCGCAACAGAAAGCCATTTCAACTCTTCGTTTACAGCAATCCTCAGTGCTTGAAAAGTCCGTGTTGCTGGATCGATAGCATGGTGTTTGGAGCGAGGCACTGTTGAACGAACAAGTTGGGCAATCTGGGAGGCGGTGCGCAATTCTTGAACATGGCGTTGTTTGACAATTTGGGCAGCAATCCGTCGGCTGTATCGTTCCTCGCCAAATTCATAAATTAAATCGGCAATATGTTTCTCGCTCAAACGTTGAATCAATCGATAAGCCGGTTCGCCCTTGGTTGGATCAAACCGCAAATCGAGATCGCCATCGCTTTGATAACTAAAACCGCGCTCGCGGTCCGCCAATTGGTCACTGGAAAGTCCAAGGTCCAACAGAATCCCGTCAACTTGTTCAATTCCCATCGAAGTAAGTATTTCGGGAATATCGGCGTAGTTGTGGTTGACCAAAACAACGTTGGCAAAACGTTCATCCTGCTGTGCAATTTCGATCGCAGCTGGATCTCGATCCGCCGCGATAACATTTCCTTCCTGCCCAACGTGTTCCAAAATTAATCGAGTATGTCCTCCGCCTCCAAAAGTACCGTCGACGATCGTGTCGCCCGGCTGGATAGCGAGACCCTCGATGACTTCGTTCGGTAGTACCGGAATATGAATAGGCATAGCGTTTGAAAAAAAGAACGACCTTGACTCAGCGGAATCAAGGTCGTCGATAAACCTGGTTGAATCGGCTTCGCAACAGGATATTCCTGGCCGACCAAAAGATGTCACACTGTAGCCTCAATTGACAACTTTTCGTCGAATTGCGGTGGCATACGGAATTGCCGTTTGCGAGGGACGTTGGTCTCGCAAAATTCACGCCGAGAACAAAAAACACCTGAAAAAACGGCGTTTTCACGGTCTCAGCCGCCAATTCATCCAAGGGAATCCAAGGATAACGGCTAAAGTCTGGTGGTCAACTTAATTTGGGTAGACCTGAGACGGATTCCAGCGCGGAATTGTCCGAAGTCTCTGTGAACTAACGATTTCCGATGCCGAAAATAATTTTTTTTAATCCCTGCTAGCGGGTAGGTCATCCGGTCCGATTAGCGGAGAGCCCCAAGATAGAAGGTGAACAATTGTCTATCATCCCCAGCGGCGTCAGAAATGGGTATGGCAAAGTCAAATGCCAGTGGTGCTCCACCTAAACCGGCCGCGGGCATGTGAATGCGAAAACCGATTCCAGGCGCGATTCGAAAATTCTCGCTGTTGATTTCAATTTTCTCTTCGACCGTTCCAAAGTCCACAAACACAACGCCTTTGATCATGTCATCCGGTGTCAGTGGGAACATGTACTCGACGGTATTCAACCATTGGAATTCGCCACCGACGCGAACACCACCTTCGATCGGTGACGCGCCTCGGAAATCAAATCCACGCATCGATGAAAATCCGCCGGCAAAGTAATTTTCGAAGACTGGAGTTTGAGCGCCGGAAAATCCTAACCGAGTTCCCACGTTTACCGTATGTCGCCCCGAACCGTCTGGACGTTGGTAGAGCAAGAAATAACGTCGGTAATCGACGTCGCCACGCGGATAATCAAACGTGCCGAACGCCTGCTGATATCTCAGTTGGAAATAAGCACCCTCGGTTGCCATAAAAGGATGGTCGCGAGTGTCATGAGTCAGCGACACAAATCCTGTGTACAACGAACTGCTTCCCAAATCGCCGTTGAGTTGCGCCGAAGTATTCACGCGTGGATTAAAAAGTTTTACATTTTCAAGTTTTGTTCCGACGGAAACACTCAAGTCGTGATTCAATCGGTAGCCCAGCGAGAATTGGCCGCCCAGCCGTTGTTCATCCCAATCAAAATATTGTCGGTTGTAGTAGTATCCACTGGCACTAAAACTGACCAACGAATTAAACAGGTAGGGTTCCGTAAAACTGACAAGATAGCGCTGAACCTGGCTTCCAGGAATCAACTCCATCCGAAAACTTTGTCCCGCCCCGCGCCAAGCGGTCCCGTCAACAATCTCGCGGAAATTTCTTGGCCAACGAGAAATGTCAAAGTTTTTTTCGTCAATCGTAATTTGACCGGTCAATCCATTGTCCGAATTGAACGCACCGCCGACCATAATGCGACCGGTTTGTGCCTCTTGGACATAAACATCCAAGTCGGCATAGTTTTGAGGAAAACCTTGAAGCATTCCTGCTGGCGCGTTGGGGCTGACCAACGGATTGATTTGATCCGGCGCGCCAACTCGTGGACTTACGGCCGTATTGTCGAAAAATGTTCCAGGTTGTTGGGGCGGTCGTGGTTGTTGAAATGTTGTCGTCGGCCCGGTGACCGAACCGTTGGGTTGTTGTTGAGCGGGATAAGGGTAGGATCCGGTCCCGCCATCTTGTGCGCGGTAAACTAAATTTTGGCTTTGCTGACCGGGCTGTTGATAATTTTGTTGATTGTAGTTTTGCGGATTTGTGGTTCGGTTGATTGGCGATGTCGATGGGTTCACAGGCGAAGTTGATGGATTGCCTGCCGTTGGGTCCGGTTGCGGAAAACTGGTCGCGGGCAATTCTGCCATACCGCTTTGCGATGTTGTTGAGGGACCGCTTTGGATCTCGCTTCCACGGGCGGTTGTTTTCATCGGAGTTGGCGCAAAGTACGAATTTGGGCCTGTCGCCGATGGGAGCGACAATGAACGATTACACCCTGCCGTAACCAAGATGATGGCGACGAACAACAGGCTCAGGTTTTCGATTCTAGTTTTTCGCATGCGTGGGAGCTTTTTAGCAATGGTTTAACGGAAATTTTTGCTTGACGATCCACCGGAGTTTTCTTGGTTGCCGGCCATTCGTTCAAGTTCTTTAATTTCAGGCGTTCGTACAACAACTTTGGGTGGCGGGCCACCCTGACCACTGGAGAAAATTTGTGCCGAGGCCAAGCGTCGTTCGCCACTTCGCAATTTTCGACTATCGATGAGTTCACCCGGTTTGAGTCCCAATCGATTGAGAACAACCTCGCGCCTGGTGACGCCATAATCACCGGCGATGTGAACATTGATTTGTCCAACTCGGTACTGTTTGCCTTCTGAAATTTTGTAAACAATATCCAGCAGCCCCGGCTCTTCGAGAAACCGCGGTTCGGCTTGAACGTCCGCAAAAACGTGGCCTTGACTACCGTACATATCGCGCAGCGAGTTGACATCTTTCGCCATCTTGGCCGAGTTGAAATACGGATTTTTGTCGCCGGTCGGTTTCAAATCGACCAGTGTCGCCAAATCTTGCGAACGATACCGTTGGTTGCCGGCAAACGAGATACTCCGAACTTTGTAACGCGGCCCTTCGTCGACAATGAATCTGACCGTCGAAAAACCGTTGTCGTGTTCAATAATCTCGCGTCCGACTCGGGCGTTGAAAAAACCCAAGCTGCGATAGTAAGCCGTCAGGCGTTTTTGGTCTTGCAGGATTTTGTCCTTGTTAAAACTTCCGCCAAACAACCACAAGATGCCAGGTTTTGATTTGATGAAACTGCGCAATCGCCCGTCACTGGCGATTTTGTTTCCAACGAAATTGGTTTTAAAGATTCGCTGTTTTTTATCTTCGTGGATAATAAATACCACATCGCTGTGTTCGATTTTGTCACCTTGGGCGATTTCAACCTGGGTTCTTGGAAAGCCTTTTTCGTGGTAGTAATTCTCGATACGTTGACGGGCCATTTTTACGGCATGCGTATCGAGAGGCTCGCCGGCTCTGATGCCGGATTGTTTTTTCAATGTCCAATCCGCGATCGCACGGTTTCCCAAATACGACACTTTGCGAACAAATCGACGTTCGATAATCTCGATCGTCACAAACACGCCTTGGTCGGTTTTACGAATCGTGGGGCGATTCACTCGAAGCACTTTTTTCATTTTGGAAATGTCTTCGATATCCTGTTGCAGTTTGTCAGGATCGTAATATCTGCCGACACGAGTTCTGACATAGCGCATCAAATGATGCTCGGGGATGGTTGAGTTGCCCGTAATTTTTACGCCGGCAACCATGTTGGCAGGATTGGCAGGTTTTGTCGTTTGCTGCAGCTGCGGATCCTGTAATTGTGGGCCCGTACTGCTCCCAGGATCTTGTCCTCGATACCATAACGTTGGACCGGTTCGCTCGGGTTCGGGTTTCTCGAACATTTTGCAACCGACGGATCCCACGGCGGTGGCCCCGACAATGCCCAATCCCAAAAACAGTTTTGTAAAATTTGTCATCCTGAACGTCTTCCTTGACGAATCTCGATGCGCGCGTCTCGATAGATACGCTGCGTAATTAGACAATCCAAGTTCTTTACGCAAGCCTGATTCTGCCTGCACGATAGTGCTGGCAGAAAAACTGGACTCCACTTCGGAACTCCATCTGCCGAGCCTGATTTTGTGAGCGGCAAGGGGCTAGCCGCCGGTACAAAGCCTTACCGAACCGGCGGCTAGCGCCTTGCCGCTCACAGAATCACACCTGCGCAAAAAAAACGGTGGCCTGCTTACGCAATAGCCACCGCCGGAGTTCGCTTGAATTTGCGTTTTATCCTAAAGAAACGGTTACCGTTTTGGTTTCCACGTACGGTTTCAGTCCTTCTTCGCCCAATTCGCGACCCATCCCTGACATTTTGAAACCGCCAAACGGTGCGGCTGCATCAAAGACGTCGTAGCAATTGACCCAAACCGTTCCCGCTCTGAGCTCATTTGCCAAATTGTGAGCCTTGGCGATATCTCGGGTCCAAACCGCGGCAGCCAATCCGTAAAACGTGTTGTTCGCACGTTCGACCAGATCTTGATAATTGTCAAATGACAGCACCGACATTACAGGACCAAAGATTTCATCGGTCGCAATTTTCATATCGTCGGTCACCTGATCAAACAACGTCGGCTCGACAAAGTACCCTTTGTCACCGTGCCGTTTTCCACCGGTCACCATGTTTGCGCCTTCCTGTTGACCGATGTCGATATACTTCATGATTTTGTCAAACTGATTTTGATCGACCTGTGGGCCTTGATCGGTTTGCGGATCGAGCGGATCCCCCAATTTCCGATGTTCGTTCAGTTTGGCAACTTTTTCGACAAACTCTTCGCGAATACTTTCTTCAACAAATACGCGGCTTCCTGCACAGCAGCATTGACCTTGGTTAAAGTACAATCCGAAATGTGCTTTTTCTGCAGCCAGATCGATATCGCTATCTGCAAAAACAATGTTGGGGCTTTTGCCACCCAGTTCGAACGTGAGACGTTTTAGAGAATCCGCGGCTTCTTTCATGATGATTTGAGCCGTCAAATGTTCTCCCGTAAAAGCCACTTTGTCGATTCCACGGTGTTTCACGATCGAGCCACCGGCGGTCGGTCCATAACCGGGTACAACATTAATGACGCCATCGGGAAAACCGACTTCCTTGGCCAATTGCGCCATTCGCAAACATGTCAGCGGAGTTTGTTCAGCAGGTTTCATGACAATCGTGCAACCAGCCGCCAACGCAGGTCCCCATTTCCAAGCCGTCATCAGCATCGGAAAATTCCAGGGAATAATTTGTCCAACAACACCCACCGGCTCTTTGCGCGTGTAGCAAAAATAATTTCCACGAATCGGAACCGTTTGTCCGTGGATTTTGTCCGCGTATCCGGCATAGTAACGGAGACAGTCGACGACCAAAGGCAAATCGGCAGCTTTTGCATCGGAAATCGGCTTGCCGTTGTCCAGCGACTCCAGCGCAGCAAGCTCGTCCAAATCTTGCTCAATACGATCTGCTAATTTGTATAACAATCGACCGCGATCTCTGGCATCCATGTTTTTCCAGGGACCTGACTCGAAAGCGCTGCGAGCCGATTTGACTGCCAAGTCGATATCTTCCGCATCACCTTCGGCAACCTCGGCAATGACTTCTTCGGTCGCGGGATTGATCGTTTGGAACGTTTTTCCGCTGGCCGCAGGCAGCCATTTTCCATCGATAAAGCACTCCGTTTGTTTCACCTCAGGTTTTGATAAAGTGACCGTTGCCATAATTTCCTCCGAGTGATCACAAGACAGGGGCCAGAAAAATACAAACCATCACGGCATGTAACGAAACCATCTTAACGTATTCTTTTCTACTTACAACGATTTCAGTGGCGCTTATTGCAAAATACAAACGCGCCAATTCGTAAACTCTGAAATGTAATTGGCAGCATCGATGTCAGGAACAAATACAAAAATGCTTTCATGCGCAATCGAAGACAAATCGAGGTTGCCCCGAATTCTCCATTCGCGTTCATTTGTCCAGTCAATGACATTACCCGATTTCGTTGTGGTCTCTGCCATTTGGAAAAACGGCTGCCGTTCGGAATCCAACGATTCGAATAACTCTGGCGATCCATAAATCACGGGTTGAGCGCCGCCTGCAACCAAAACGGATTTTCGAATCGACACACCGTACGGCAGAAAATCCCAGCGTGAAATATGTGAACGAAATACGCGATGTTCGTCGAAAGATCGTAACGGCACGTCTGTAAAACAACACATTTTGCAATCGGTCGGCGTCAATTTGTTGGAACTGAGCAATGTTTGGGTGACGACGATTCGCGTTAAAGCGGTCAACGCCGCGTGAGTTTCCGAAAAATCCGAAAACAAAATATCGTTCAGCCGCTGGCTTTCAGACAGCACTGGCGAGTCATGTCCAACAGGCCGGGTAAAGTGATTGAGAAACTCGGCCGAGTCAAAGTCGTCAATCTTGTATAATTGCCCGCGTTTGGCTGTCGCACGAGTTGCTAATTTTGGTGACGGTTCAGATTTCGAAGACGCCTCGTTCTCCGTCAAGTGCCAGCCGATCGCACCCTGCTTTAACAACTCGTGAAAGGATTCGACTTCGCTTGGTGTCGTTCCAGACGACGCAACAAAAATCCGTTTTGGTGGTTTGACGAATTCTCGTGCAACCGTACGTTGAACGAGTTGTTGAATTTTTCCCTGACAGCGAAATTTCAAAACACGAATTTCATCAGCAATCTCAAACTGCATCCAATCCAGTGACTCAGTCGGTTCAACCCAAACGTACGCGCGTGCATCGTTTGCCTCGGAACGAGATTCAATGGATGCGACAATGTCATCGATCACCAACTTTTTCCCGGCTCGAGAAATTTCCAAAATCGGTATCTGGAGTATCTCGGCGAGATGCTTTACATAACGATAAATGGCTGTCCCGTTGGCAATTAACAACCGATCGCGTTCCGCGTCAAACCGAGACACCAAAGTTCGTAAATAAGAAAACACGTGCGATTCGGAAGCCGCTGTTTTCCTCAAGCGAGAACTGACAGGCGCCACAAGTCGACATTGCTCCAGCAGTGGCATCAAAATCCAACCCTCGCACTCACCATTATTCAATAATTTCAAGCGATAGCCCGCATCGTTCAATTTTCGAACGACGTTGAGCAACGGGCCAGGGAAATTCTGAAGTTGCGCTATAATGAATGCAAACAGATCACTATCGAAATCTATTCTGAATTGTCGTGCACTGAGTTGCGACAAATCGGTCAAGAACGTACTACAATCTGGATAGTTTCTGAAGAGATTGTTCAAACGAGAGGCGGGAATGGATTCGTTCAACGTTTCATTTATTTGATGAGCTCATAGTGAAAATTGTGTTTGTCAACTACGATAAAGGGTATTCAAATCGTAAGCGGGAAGCGTGACTGATACAAGCACGAAGCGCTAGCGAGTGGTTTTGCGCGGTCGAACCACTCGCTGGCGCTTCGTGTTTGTAAGCTTCGAGAACGCTGTTTCTAAACCACCTTTGATCCATCGATGAAAAAAACTGACACAGCCACGAAAAAATCAATTTTGGATCGCAAAATCCTGCTCTTGGTGATTGGTGTGGTCGTGATTGCGATTATCGGCGGTTGGTTTTTTCGTAAAAATTCTAATGCAGATGATGCCGTCGGAAACGCGACTTACGTCGGACGGTCGAGTTGCATCGAGTGCCATGATTCCCAGTGCAAATCGTTTAACGGGTCCCATCATGATTTAGCAATGGATCTCGCGACTCCCGAAACCGTGTTGGCAAAATTTGACAACCAAACGCTGACGCATTTTGGGATCACGTCGAAATTTTTCAAAGACGGTGACAAATTCATGGTTCACACCGAAGGTGCAGATGGAAAGATGCACGATTTTCACGTGAAGTATGTTTTTGGCGTGGAACCGCTGCAACAGTACATGGTTGAAACGAAACCCGCGACCGAAAAAGGCGCCATCGGCACGGTTCAAGTGCTGCGTCTCTGCTGGGACACAACTCAAAAAAAATGGTTTTACTTGATGCCGCCGGACGTCAATGAAAAAATCGAACCCGACGATCCGTTGCACTGGACAGGCATTACTCAAAACTGGAATTCCAGCTGCGCGTTTTGCCACTCGACAAATCTCAAGAAAAACTTCGATGCTACGACCAATACGTTCAATACAACGTTTAGCGAAATCGACGTGAGCTGCGAAGCGTGCCACGGCCCGGCCAGCGAACATGTCCGGTTAGCAAAAAAACGGAATTGGCTGTCTGGCAAAACGATGAAAAACACAGGTTTACACAACCTGAAAACCCAAGACAACGTCACACAGATTGAGACATGTGCACCGTGCCACTCGCGCCGCAATGAAATCGCAGATGGTTACACTCCCGGCTGCAATTACCGCGATTATTTTAATGTCAGCGTTCTCCAAGACCGGCTGTACCATTGCGACGGTCAAATCCGGGACGAAGTCTATGTCTACGGGTCATACATCCAAAGCAAAATGTATCACAACAATATCCGTTGTACCGATTGCCACGACCCACATACGGCGAAACTCAAACACGAGGGCAACAAAGTTTGCACGTCCTGCCACCAACACCCGGCGGCCAAATATGATGACCCGTCGCATCATCATCACCAACCGGGTTCGCCCGGCGCCCAATGTGTCAATTGTCACATGCCGGCAACGACTTACATGCATGTCGACTCACGCCGCGATCATAGTTTGCGCGTCCCGCGGCCTGACCTGAGTTTAAAAACCGGCTCACCCAACGCTTGTACCGGATGCCACCTCGAACTCAAAAATATTCCTGCCGAATCCCGAGACAAAATCAAACAGTATCTCGATTGGATTGTCTTGCGCGAACAAAACAACGTGGAAGTCGCCAAAGAGATTGCCCGCGTCGATCAAGCGATGCAGGACGCGGTCGAGAAATGGTACGGAAAAAAAGAACGCAGCCAGCACTATGGTGAGTCGTTCCATCGTGCGCGACAAGCGCCGACGGCAACCAGCGCCTCGATGAAATCGCTGATCAATCGTGAATCGTTCCCCGCCATCGTTCGAGCTACCGCCGCATTCGAACTTGCCAACACCAACGACCGGCAGTCAATGGATTCCGCGATGAAAGGACTCACCGATTCGGATCCGATGGTGATCCAGGCGTCGATGCTGCGCGTCAACAATGAAATCGGCGATCTGTTTGCTCAGATTGAATCGATCAATAATCGCGATCCCAAACTGATCAAACTCAAACAAATCTTTGACCGAGTGGTTGCTCATACGTCACACCCACGACGATCCGTGCGCATTGAGGCGGCTCGAACATTGATTGCATATCCTCAAGAAATCGGGGCTCAGTTTCTCGATAAAAAAACCGCCAAGAGCTTTCAAAATGCTTTTCAAGAATTGATTCAATCGCTGGAATTCAATGGAGAACGAGGCACCGCTCAACGAACGCTAGGCAGTATCTACGATTCGATTGGCGAAACTGATAAAGCCATCGAGCATTATCGAAATGCCATCAAAATCGAACCATCGCTCTACGGTCCACGCTGGAACCTGGCAATTCTCCTCGAACAAAAAGCTAATGAAGCCGCCAGAAATGCGCGACAATTGTCACAAGGCGGCGCAACTGGAGCGGCACGCGCTCAAGCCGAAGCGTATCAACGATTGGTTCAGGAAATCCAGCAGCTGCGAGACCAGGAACACAACATTCTGCTGACCAACGTCAAACAACTCGAAGGAATTGCGCCCACGGCCGATCTGGACTACCAACTCGGCATGTCGTTTTATCGCCGCGGCAATTGGGAAAAAACACGGTTTTATTTATTGCGTGCTTACCGGCAATTTCCGCGCCGAGAACAATTTGTTTTAGCGCTGGCAACGTTCTATCACGCTCGTAAAAACAAAGCTGAAGCCCAACGATTTGTTAAGCAATTACTGGCGATTAATCCGAATGACCCGAGCTACCAACGACTTCGCAACGAAATCGATGCGCTGTAAAACCGTGTAGGGCCGGTTCCCACCGGCCAATCCAAATCATGGCCGGTGGGAACCGGCCCTACTTGCCAAAAAAAAGGAGGGCGAGGCTATCGTGAGCGGCAAGGCGCTAGCCGTCGGTACAATGCGGTAACGAACCGACGGCTAGCGCCTTGCCGCTCACAGATCGATGTACATGCCGAATCACAAACGCGCTGTTTCGGTTCGGCAGGAGCCTCACCCTCCCGAACGACAATCCAGAAAAATGGCCGGTGGGAACCGGCCCGACTGTAACTTCAATCAAAAATCGTTAAATGAAAAGTATCAAAATTGCCGGCGTCCAAATGGACATTGCGTTTGCAGATCGACAAAAAAACTCAAACGCCATCGCCGAACGATTTGTGCGAGCGACGCAAAACGGCGCGCAGCTCGTCGTGTTTCCCGAATGCGCCATGACGGGATACTGTTTCAGTGATATTGACGAAGCGCGAATTCACACCGAACCCAACAACGGCCCAACTGTCGAGCGTTTTACAGCACTGTGCGCCGAACAGGCGGCGATGATTGTCTACGGATATCTGGAATCGGACGGACACCAAATCTTCAATTCTGTCGCGTTGGTGGGTCCGCATGGCCTGATTGACACTTATCGAAAAATCCATCTGCCGTTTCTTGGTGTCGATCGATTTACCACGCCCGGTAACCAGCCATTCAAAATCACCAAACTGACAACAGACCACTTGCCCGAACTAACGGCCGAAATTCGCATCGGCATGAACATCTGCTACGATTGCTCGTTTCCCGAAAGCGCTCGCGCGCTGACATTGCTGGGGGCTGACCTCGTCGTGTTGCCAACCAACTGGCCAACGGGCGCCAAAGGGACAGCTGATTACATCATCAACGCCCGCTGTATTGAAAATCATATTTACTTTATGGCGGTCGATCGCATTGGTCACGAACGGGGATTCGACTTTATCGGGAAAAGCAAAATCTGTGATCCCAAAGGCGTCGACCTCGCTTTTGCCGATCATACGGACGAAGAAATCATCTACGCAGAAATCGTACCCCAGCTGGCTAGAAACAAATCGACGATCAACGTTCCCGGTGAATACGAACTTCATCGAATCGGCGATCGTCGGCCGGAGTATTACCAATCACTGTCAGAGTTGGGAAGTAAAAATGAGACGAAACAGTGACCAATGTTTTTGAGGGCTCAATTACAATCCGTCGAGCATCTCCTTTTGCAAAATGTCTGCCCATTGCATCAGAAAATATAATTGCATGCGAGGCCTTGGTCGTGCCAAAAACGATTCGGCAGGAAAACGGCCAGGGGCAAGGCTACCTATTTTCCATTAATTTCGTCCAAGACCTCACGGCCAGCTGGACGAATCTATTCGTCCAACACAATGCTTCAAAAGCAGCTTCCGTACCAAAATGACCTGTCACCAAAAATTTCGCTGAATCGCCTCAAATTTATTGGATTTTATCGCGTAATTCTCCCAAATCAGTTTCACGGCTTTTCCCGATTTACCACCTGGGAAACGACGTTTGTTCAATTCCGGTGCATTGTATTTTCTGGCGCGACTCAAAATCGAACACGTTTCCACGGGCCCATTCGATATCGTCAATCTCGGGATTAACAGTATAAAATGGGGAATTGGTGAAGTATGGAACCGAGGATGGACACAAAAAATCGCTATCTGGAAAAATGCAACGATTCAGAACGTCGCGTCCTGGTTTCGCTGAATCCTAAAGCCGGACGAACGGATTCGCATGACAAAGTTGACTATTTTTCCCAAGTCCTTGAACAGAACGGTCTGGAAACAGAAATCATCACGCAGCTCGATGAGCTGGATGAAAAAGCGACTCAGGCCAAAAAAGATGGAACACTGCGGACAGTCGTCGCGGCCGGAGGAGATGGCACGGCGTCGTTGCTGGCCGGTATGTTCAGTCCCGAGATCCCGATAACCTTGCTCCCATTGGGAACGGAAAACCTGCTGGCCAAATATCTACTGCTCAACGATTCGGTGGATGATGTCGCTCAAGCGGTTTTGGACGGCAACAAAATTAATCTCGATTGCGGCCGCGCCAATGGGAAATTGTTTTTGGTAATGGCCAGTTGTGGATTCGATGCCGACGTCGTCCGCCGACTTCATAAACGACGGACGGGCCACATCCACCATTTGTCTTATGCAAAACCCATTATCAAATCGATTGCCAATTATCGTTACCCAAAACTCACGATCACAATGGATGACGAAGAGCCGTTCCACGCCCGTTGGGCATTTGTATTCAACGTTCCCCGATATGCCATGCGTTTACCAATTGCCGAAAACGCGTCGGCTACGGACGGCCTGCTGGATATCTGTACATTTCGGCGAGGCAATCTTTTGAATGGCCTCAAATACCTGGCGGGAGTGATTCTGCGCAAGCACCACAAATTCTCCGGAACTCGCTCCGGCCGCGCCAAAAAAATTACGATTGATGCTGGAAAAAAGATCGTTCCTTTTCAATTGGATGGAGATCCCGGCGGACAGTTGCCCGTTACAATCGAAATACTGCCAGAATTTCTGAACATCATTGTGCCTCAGAAATGGCTGGCCAAATACGCAGACGACATCACACAGGAAACAACGAGTGTCAACTGATCCAACAAATTTCAACAACCCCGCGCAAGTCGGCACGTTTTCATGCGGAAAAAACCAGCCGCTGATGGTCATCGCCGGCCCTTGTGTCATCCAAAACGAAACGTTGACGCTCCAAATCGCAAACCGACTGCAACAAATCTGCCAGCCGCTCGACGTGAATCTGGTCTTCAAAGCGTCATTCGACAAAGCGAATCGCACGAGCGTCACGTCGCATCGCGGTCCCGGATTGGACGAAGGTCTCGCCGTGTTGGCCAAAGTCGTCGATGAAACTTCGTTACCGGTCACCACTGACATTCACGAAACCTATCAAGCAGCTGCGGTGGGTCAGGTTTGTGACATTGTTCAAATTCCGGCGTTCCTGGCTCGCCAAACTGATTTGTTGGCCGCTGCCGCCCAAACAGGCCGCGCCGTGAATGTCAAAAAAGGACAATTCATGGCCCCTTGGGACATGCAACACGTTGTTAACAAACTTGCTGCATTTAATTGTAAAAACATCATGCTCACCGAACGCGGAACATTTTTTGGCTATGGCGCTTTGGTCAATGACATGCGCGCGCTGATCCAAATGGGCCAACTCGGCGTGCCGGTTGTGTTCGATGCGACCCACAGCGTTCAACAACCGAGTAACGCCAACGGAACAACTGGCGGACAGCGCGAAATGGTGGCTCCGTTGGCGCGGGCAGCGACCGCCGTAGGCATCGATGCCTTGTTTGTTGAAACGCATCCCAACCCGGCCGAATCTCCCAGCGACGGTCCCAACATGGTTCCCTTGGATGAATTCGAAGACCTTTTAAAAATGTTGTTGCGCATCCGATCAGCCGTTCACCAGTCCATCGCTCAAGTCTAATGTCCGTTTCCCAATTCCATCAAACCGAAACCTGCTTGAGCAAATCCGCCTGGCAAACACTTGCCACCGCTCATCGGCAATCGATGAGCCAATGGACCGAACCGTTTCGCGCGCGGCGACGTATCGGGCAATCACACCCGATCCATGATTTTCTGTTCATTTACTATCAATACTCGCCAGCCAAACTCGAACAATGGCATCCCGGCGCTGGCATCCAGCTGTGCGATGGCGAAGAATTCAGCAATAGTGTTGCTCCAGCGCAATATTCAACCGTTGATGGAAAGACGTTTTGTGATCCCAATCTCATGGACGCCAAAACACTCAGTCGGTTGCGTTGGACCGCCGAATTGCTGCAGCAAACGGAAAATCGAAAACCAAACTTTTCGTGTCTCGGACTTCATGAATGGGCAATGGTCTATCGTGGTGACGAAATCCGTCACGAAAAAACAACGCCACTGCGTTTGCCTCAATCGGAGATCGATGCACTGGTTGAGTCGCGTCCGTTAACATGCTCGCATTTTGATGCGTTTCGTTTTTTCGCGATCCAGGCACAGCCGTTGAACCAGGTTCAACCGACGCTGGAGGACCGCGTTTCGCTCGAACAACCTGCCTGTATCCATGCCAACATGGATCTTTACAAATGGGCATTCAAATCGATGCCCTGGATCGGCAGCGATCTGCTCAAACGTTGTTTTGACATGGCTATGTGTGCGCGTGAAATTGATATGCGGGCCAGTCCTTATGATTTGAATGAATACGGTTGTTATGAACCGATCAAGGTCGAAACACCACAAGGCCGCGCTCAATACGAGCAAGAACAAAGAAAAATTGCCGAAATCGCCGCACCATTGCGGACGGAGCTTCGTCAAAAGATCGAGTATGTTTTATCGTTCGTCCAGAAATCCGAGTAGGGCCGGTTCCCACCGGCCAATTCAACAAAATGGCCGGTGGGAACCGGCCCTACGAATTTTCATATGAATGAGAGTCAGAAAACGACGGAGCAACATTGGAGTTGAGAACACATGAAAAACAATCGCTCACTACGACCAATCCGACCTGGCTTGTTTCTGTTGTTTTTCTTTTTGCCACTTGGAATAGCAACTGTCCTCGCCGGGCACTGCTCGGTTAAGATGCCAGTACACTCAGCTGAAGCGACACAGTTAAGAAATTTCACCCACACCGCCAGAAAGTGGGGATGTGAAATCCAAGATATTGATCAAAGAAAAATCTCGATTGGAAAAATTGTCGTACCCGAACAATTTTCAGTCGACGGCGTTCAGGAAGTATTGAACTTGCTCAAATCTGGCAAAATCAAAACACTCGACCTTTCAAAAACAAACATTACGCATGACCAGGAAAGCAAACTCATCATACCCACCCTAGTGGAGATTGGAAAAATTCACTGGGCCGTCCAGCAGTACCCGAACGTGAAAGCTGACAACTCGGGTCAAAATAAAGGGTCAGACAAGAACTAGGCAGCTTGCTCCGTTACTGCCTTGCGCTGCTCAATAATCGAACGCAACTCGTCGGCAATCGGTCCCAATAACGCTTTGCGCAGCTGTTCGATCATGTCCATTGCTGGCTTGCCATCCAACACACGATGATCAAACGTGTAACCGAAAAAACTGATGCCTTTGCGCGGCAGCAAATCGATGGCCAACGTCGATGTCGCCGGCCCAAGCACATTGCCCGTCCCCTTGGTTTCGCCATAGCCCGACAACGTCATTCCGAACGTCCCCATGTTTTTTAATCTGCGCCTTGGGAACGCTTTGAAAATGGTGGCCCAAACCAGACGACGAATCCACGACGGAAACTTGGCAAAAAAAACTTGATGCCGAAATTGTCGCACCTCGTTCAAATCACAGCGGCGAAAGTAATCAAATTTCTCTTGTAACTCGAGCAAAGTAAAAATTTCAGGTCGGGTGATGCGTGCAAACAGCAAACGATTTTCATTTTCGTGTTCTTTAGAAACCGTCAAAATACAAACGGTTTCATCGTGTTCGTACAAATAGGGCCAAGGCAACGACGCATAGGCCGTCCGCAAGACCGGATTGTCAACCGAAACGATCGCATACGCTTTCATAAACAGAACATTCCAGGAAATTCGCGGACGAATCTGATTGCGCAACTTGACGAGTTCGCTCAAATCCAAATCACGGCGAAAACTGGCCAGCGGAGTTTTTTGCGCAACGCGAATCACATCATCGACCAAACGGCGACCGTTCGATAGTCGAATCGTTTTACCCACGTTTGCTCCTGTCGTTGATCAAAACCGTTCTGCGCTCTGCAACGGCTCAACGATAGCAAAACTAAAATCGTGCCCCAACACCAATCCATGACAGCATTTTTAGAAAATCTCTTTGGGGCGCCAAACTTCACGTAACTTGAATGGACCCTCGACCTCCAGCAACGCCCAATCTTCGATGGCACATTCCACGATGGCGATTGCAGCGGTCGGCATTGTTTCATAATAATCCGTCAAATTTTCGACCAATTGTTCGAGGCCCGGATTATGTCCAACAACCAGACAACATTTCATCGAAGCAGATAGCGGCCCAATCGAACGAAAATAATCGCGCGGCATACCGTGATACAAATGTTTGTGAAAACGAATTTCACCTTCATAACCGCAGTGCTCAGCAACGATTTCCGCTGTCGATTTGGCGCGATTGGCCGTCGAACTGATGATCACGTCAGGCGCAAGGCCTTGTTCCTCGAGATGAGCTCCCATTCGCGGTGCGTCTCGCATCCCGCGATCATTGAGCGGTCGATCAAAATCGGCCAGTTCGGGATGAGCCCAACTCGATTTCGCATGTCGCATGATCAACAATGTTTTCATTACCTACTCCGTCATATTCGACACTCATTGTAGGGCCGGTTCCCACTCATTGTAGGGCCGGTTCCCACCGGCCAATCCAGCGAATGGCCGGTAGGAACCGGCCCTACTCATCTCGGCCCCTCGCCCACGCTTCGCACTTATGAATTTCCTGCAACACTTCTTGGCACTAGGTAGTGATTAAATGTGAGCGGCAAGTCGCTAGCCGCCGGTGAACCCTCAAATACCGGCGGCTAGCGCCTTGCCGCTCACATCAAATTCACAGCTTTCCGATTTAATCAACACAACCTAGCACTGAAAAACCGGCCAGCAACCCTTCCAAGTCGCGCAAAATTGCCAATAAATTACAAAACTTGTCGTTTCAATGTCCCCAGGGCACATCCCAAAAATTGTATCGCTCGATAAGATTGATTCTACCGTCACCGTCACTAAAAAAAGACCGTCGAATCAAAAGTATTTTATGGATCAGCAGCGCGCACGAATTCAAGCCGATTTGTCTGGCGTCCTCCGCGGCGACGTGCGCTGTGATGATATCTATTTGCAGATGTATGCCAGTGACGCCAGCATTTACCAAATCCAACCCTTGGCCATTGTTCGCCCGATCAATACGGCAGACGTCGTCAAAACCATCCACTACGCCAACCAGCATCAATATACTGTCCATCCGCGCGGTGCTGGTTCCAGTGTCATTGGTGCGTCACTGGGCAAAGGAATCATCCTGGATTTTTCGGTCCACATGCGGCGGGCCATCGTTCTGGATAGTGATCGCGTCAAAGTTCAACCTGGTGTCGTTCTGGCAAACCTGAACGATCAATTGGCGCAAAAAAATAAAGTCTTTGGTCCCGACCCGGCAACCCGCAGTGTGACCACACTGGGTGGAGTACTTTCAACCAACGCAACCGGCAGCCACTGGGTGCGCTACGGCTCGCCGCGAGATAAAGTTCTGGCATTACAGATCGTGACTGCCGAAGGAAAAATCCTTAACGTACCATCGGCCAAAAACGAAGCCTTTGGCAGCTATATCAATCCCGATAGTCGAACGCTGGAACAAAATTTGGCCAAACTGCTGGACCGCAATGCGGATACCGTCGAGCAATATCGTTCGCCAACGTTGCTCGACCAGGCTGGCTATCATTTGGCCGATATTCAAATCAACGACCGTGTCGATTTGACGCGACTGATGGTTGGCAGCGAAGGCACTTTGGGAATCATTACCGAAGCGACATTGGCTGTTGATGAAAGACCGAAACAACGAGGTGTTGCACTCTACTTTTTTGATCGTCTCGAAAAAGCTGCCGAGGCAATTGATGAAATTGCACAAAGCCGTCCGTCGGCATGCGACCTGCTGGACCGCCGCCTGTTGTCGATTGCGGTTGAAATTGATCCGGCCTATCGTGAAATCATTCCGACGGATACCGAAGCGATGCTGTTGGTCGAACACGATGCGGCAACACTGGACGAATTGGTCGAAACCATGGATGTTCCGATCAAACGAATTGTTCGTCGCGATAAACTGGCGTTCGATGTCCAGACGACCACGGACAAACGACAACGCGATTTCTTCTGGCGACTTGCCCGACGCATGGTCCAAATCTTGTATCGTCTGAAAGGCAATCGCCGCGCTGTCCCGTTTGTCGAAGACATCGCTGTCAACCGGCAACAGCTTCCGACATTTCTCAAACAAGTTCACGACGTTTTAAACAAACATCAGGTCACAGCAACCATTTTTTCTCACGCTCTCCAGGGGCATGTCGACATTCGACCTTTTCTGGATTTGACTAATCCGCAGCACCTCGCCTTGATGCCAACATTGTCGCGCGACATTTATGCATTGGTCACGCAATGTGGCGGAACCATCAGCGGAGGTTACGGCGACGGTCTCAGTCGTACCTGGTATTTGCGCACGCATTACGGACCGTTGTATGATGTTTTTCGCGACGTAAAACGAGTCTTTGATCCAAATTTTTTGTTAAACCCTGGCAAAATAATCAACTACCCGCCGTCGGACCTCACGGACCATTTGCGGCCTTGGGAAACAGCCCCGCAATTGATCGAGGACGAAGATCAAGAGGCAGTCAACAAAAAAAAATCCAAAAACTCTTCGCTGCCCGTACTTCACCCGCAACTCAATTGGAGCGTCGAGCAGCTGGCCAAAACGG
Source organism: Pirellulaceae bacterium (assembly GCA_028280445.1). Taxonomy (GTDB): domain Bacteria; phylum Planctomycetota; class Planctomycetia; order Pirellulales; family Pirellulaceae; genus JANQLU01. Next base: position 126,649 of record JANQLU010000042.1, read on the forward strand.
CACAAAGTTGCAACGGTTGTGCGCGGTGCAGGACGCAGGGAGCGTTGGAACGGATGTGTCCAATTTTTCGCCTCTATCCGCGAGAGGAAGCGTCACCGCGAGCAAAAGCCAATTTAATGCGCGCCGTTTTATCTGGCGAGCTTTCGGTCGACACGTTGTCCAGTGACCAACTCAAAACGGTTTCTGATTTGTGTGTCAATTGTCATCAATGCCGCGTCGAATGTCCCGCTGGTGTCGATATTCCCAAACTCGTCGTTGAAGCTAAAGCACAATATGTCGCGGCCACCGGACAAAAATTTTCTCAATGGATCATCAGTCGTCTCGACGTGCTCTACGAATTCGGAGGACGTTTTCCGTGGCTTTTGAATTTGTTGACGAAAAATCGAATCTCGCGTTGGGCGATTGATCGATTCTTGGGAATTTCTCAAGGTCGTAAGCTGCCAACTTTTTCCAAACGCTCGTTCCTGCGTTGGTGCCATCGCAAAAAATCCAAGCCGCCAGCGGAAATCGAAGGCAATCGGGTTGTCTATTTCGTCGACGCATTTGCCAATTGGAACGACACGGAAATCGGCCACGCACTGCTCCATGTGATGCAACACAATGGTGTCGAAGTGTTTGTTCCTCAGCGACAAAAACTTTCTGGCATGTCGCTGATTTCTGATGGTCTGGTTCATCGCGCGCGGGAATTGGCCAGACAAAATGTCGAAATCCTTGCTGACGCCGTTCGACAGGGGTATCACATTGTCACGACCGAGCCGTCCGCCAATCTTGCGCTAACGCACGAATATCTGCATCTGAACGATGACGTTGATACTCGCCTGGTGGCGGAAAATTGCAGCGATGTCTGCGCCTATCTTTGGAAACTCCATGAAAGTGGCGAATTGAACACCAACTTTCAACCGGTGGATGCGACCGTTGGCTACCATCTGCCCTGCCATACCAGGGCGGTCCATCGCGATGGGCCGATTTTGAAATTGTTAAATCTGATACCCGAACTGCAGATTCAGAATGTTGGCAACGGATGCTCAGGAATGGCCGGAACGTTTGGACTCAAAAGTGTCAATTATTTACGGAGTCTCCGTGCCGGTATTGGTTTGATTACCGATTTGCGCGCTCCCGAGATTGTTGTCGGAGTGACCAGCTGTAGCACTTGCAAGATGCAAATGGAACACGGTACAGTCAAACCAACGATTCATCCCATCAAACTTTTGGCAATGGCCTATGGCGGGATGTCAGAACTGGACGATTTGTTCGACCGACGCAGTGGCGAAAAAGTGTTATCATGAATCTAACGGTACAATTGTTTGCAGCGGCCAAAGAAATCGCCGGAAAATCGGAGATTACGATTTCGGTTGATGGTGAAGTAACCGCAGCCGCCGTCAAACAAGCATTAGCAGTCAAAATTCCCGCTCTTGGAGAATTGATTGGAAAATCTGCATTAGCTGTTGAAAATAATTACGTTGACGACCAATATGAAATCAAATCGCCATTGGAAATCGCGTTGATTCCGCCCGTCAGTGGCGGTTAAGCCCAATAGCAAAACGTTGGGCGAACAAAAACGACTGACGTCGCACGATGCAACATCGGCAACTTGGGAACCAATACTTTTTATCCATCTGTAAATAACTGATGACTTCATGAACCAATCGGCTGCGATTCACGTGACTCTGACCCACGAACCTATCGATGGTGAGGCGTTGTTGAATTTGGTCAACTCGGAACTTGCGGGAGCCAATATTTTGTTTACTGGCACGACGCGAAAGTTGACCGACGATCGGGAAACAAAATTTCTTGAGTACGATGCCCATGCCTCGATGGCAGAAAAAAAATTGTTCGAAGTCGCCGAGGAGGCAAGTCGCCGCTGGGATTTGGTCGCCGTTGCCATGACACACCGATTGGGTCGCGTCGAATTGGGCGAAACCAGTATTGCAGTCGCGATCAGTTCACCTCATCGCCTGGCTGCTATCGAAGCGATTCAGTGGATGATGGATACGGTGAAAAAATCGGTGCCGATCTGGAAAAAAGAACATTGGATCGATGGCTCGACCGAGTGGATTCATCATGGCGAAAAACCTTGTTCGGTGGGGGAGTAAAAAATGAACGACGATCTCCCCACACAATTGATTGATACGTTTGGTCGCGTCCATACCAACCTGCGGATCAGTGTAACCGATCGTTGCAACATCCGATGTTTCTACTGCATGCCGGAACACAATGTCCAATTCAAACCGCGCAGCGAAATCCTGACCTTTGAGGAAATCGTACGATTTACAAAAATCACAGCTGGTTTGGGAGTCAACAAAATTCGGCTGACAGGAGGCGAACCGCTGGTTCGACAAAACCTCGACCAACTGGTTCGCGCGATCCGAGGCATCGACAGAATAGACGACATCGCGTTGACCACCAATGGAATTTTGCTCGCCGATCAAGCGGAGGCGCTCAAATCTGCAGGGCTCGATCGATTGAACATCAGTCTCGACACGTTGGACCCGGACACATTCTTCAAAATCTCGCGTCGGTCGGGGCTCGATGCGGTCCTGGCTGGAATCGAAGCGGCGCAACAATGTCAATTTAAAAAAATTCGCCTCAACGCCATTGCCATTACACAATTGACCGAATCGTCCATCCTCCCATTGGCAACGTTTGCGCGAGAACGCCGACTGGAATTGCGTTTCATCGAGTTCATGCCGCTAGACGCTGACGATGCGTGGTCTCAGGATCAGGTTCTCACCGGACAAAAAATTCGTTCGATGATTGAATCTGAATTTGGACCACTAGTGCCGAAGACCGATGTCGATCCGAGCCAACCGTCGACCGATTACAGTTATACGGATCTCGATCTGTGTGTGGGATTCATCAACCCAGTCAGCCAGCCATTTTGCGGTTCCTGTAATCGGCTTCGTTTGACAGCCGAAGGTCAAATTCGCAACTGTCTGTTTTCCACCGTCGAATGGGACGCTCGCAAAATGATGCGATCCGGCGGTAGCGACGCGGATATCGCTCGGTTGTTAGTCGAATGCATCTCGCGCAAAAAAAAGGGACATGGAATTGATTCTGTCGAATTCGATCGCCCACAACGTGCGATGTACCAAATCGGCGGCTAACGGAACTCGATTGACAATTCAAAATTAACCGCCATACTCATCCAACATGTCTCAAACAGAACAACCTTGGTATGCCGATGGACTTCGATTTACTTGCACCCAGTGTGGCGATTGCTGTACCGGTGCTCCGGGTTTTGTCTGGGTCAACAAAGAAGAGATTGCCGCTTTAGCCAAAATGGTCGACATGGATGTCGAAGAATTTGAAAAACAATACGTTCGTAAAATTGGCATTCGGAAAAGCTTGCGAGAATTCCCAAATGGTGATTGCGTGTTTTTTGACAACGAAAAACGCGGCTGCACGGTTTACGAAGCTCGACCGCGACAATGCAAAACCTGGCCATTTTGGGATTCCAACATTCGTTCTCCGGAAGCCTGGGAAGCGACTTGTCAAAATTGCCCGGGAAGTGGCAAAGGCAAATTACATTCTTTGGTTCAAATCGAATCGCAACGGAAAATCATGAAACTGTAAGGCAAGTTTCGTGAAAGCGAACCCGGGAGCGCGAGGCTCGTGGCCGAGCCTGATCCTGTGAGCGGCAAGGCGCTAGCCGCCGGTTTGTTAGCGCTACTGTACCGGCGGCTAGCGCCTTCCCGCTCACAGAAATACGTGCCCTATTGGCTCGGCAGGAGCCTCGCCCTCCCGGATTCGCTCTGCCTATTTTCAAAAAAACCATCGAACAAGGTGAAACCGGTTACAAAACCAGGTTGGCCGAACGCGTTGGAGATCTGGAAATTCTCAAAGCCGAACGAAGCAAATTTCTATCCATTGGCGGACGGCCGGATTCGTTCATGGCGATAGCCAACATAGTCTGTAACATCGTGATCGATATCAACACAGAGGGGAAGAAGAACGATCAATCACACGACAAAACCCGTTAGCAAACTCGATCACATTTCGATCGTTGCATCGAGTTATTTGTGTTTTTCGTCACTTTCCATTTTTTGTTCATCCGACCGGTGTCGGATTGTCAAATAACCAACGGCCATGGCCCCAAACATCACTGCCATATCGGCAACATTGAATACACCGGTGCGCAACGAACCAATTCCGACATTGAGAAAATCGGTCACCAGCCCGTGGTTAGACAATCGGTCAATCAGGTTTCCGATTCCACCGGCCAGCACCAAAACCAGAGAAACAAACAGCGCCGTCGAAACATTTCGCTTAACGTACAGAAACACACAGATGCCTGCCAACAAACAAGAGTTCAACGCGATGAAGACAACCGTTCGTACCTGATCTGGCAAGCCGCTTCCAAAACTCAGAAATCCTCCTGGATTCAAAGCGTAACTCAGTCGGACCGTATCGGCCAAATATGACTTGGGCGGTTTGTCCTGAAGTGTTTGTGTCGCCATTGTTTTTGTCGCTTGATCACAACCAATACAGGAGGACAGGATCACAATCGCGATCATCATTCGCAGTGTTCGATTTTTTTTCTTGTTCATAACCAGCAATTTAACTGGTTCGTTTGCGATTGGTAATGGCAATCGCCTGGACTCGAACGTTCTCTTGGATTTTGAGAAGAAACCGGGGTTTTTTGGCTATTTTCCAAGTATTTTTGGATAACCGAATTACCGCAATTTCGCGATTTAGATTTCCCGATCGGCCAATGGCAAACTGTATTTCTTTTCCCATTTGCCATTAGCGTTGTTGTAGCGGTAAATTTCAGCTTCAATCCTGACGTGTCGCACTTCGCTGGGGATGTCTTCCGCCGAGTACTTGATGCCGACAACACCTGACATGTCTTTGACGATCAATCGTAATTGAGGTGAAAGCTGCCATGTCCGCGTTCGCTGGGCAATGTCGATCGAGTCGGGTTGCCCAAAACTTGCCAAGCCGTCGCGCTCCAGTCGCGCAATGGATGACCGAAATAATTCATCGACGGCACGATTAGCCGAATCATTTTTGTTGTTGGCGCGCAATTCGGGTAAGATTAATAGAAATACGGTCGCCGCCACGACCGACAACAAACAAATTATGGCACACGCGTAAAATAGAAATTTGTACTGATTCATAATTGTCTGTTTCAATGCGCTAGCTCAATTAAATTGCAGACCCGGCGTTATGTTCTGTTATTCCCAAAAACAATAGTGTTGCGCATTTACGTAGCATCTCGCTATCAAAGTCATTTCGGATTTCCGAAATTTCTATCATTTGGCAATGCAATTGAGCAGATCGATATTTCAAGATTGGCGCAATTCATCTATTATCCGGCAAAACATGGGGCGCCGAATAAAGTTTTCCATCAGACTTTTAGGGCAGCGGCGCCCCACTTTTTTATTTCCAAAAGCGCATGAAAAAGCCCGACAAGAGGGCAGTCCCGCCGGGCCGGATTCGCGAAAATTTCGCGAAACCTTTGCTCGTAAATTAGTTTTTGCGCACCGTTTTGAAAACCCCAATACCCCAATGATTTGCGCATATGGGGAAGACAATTGGCAACCAATGTGAAGGGTATTTTTGCCTGGAACACGACAACCGACCCCCATGACTGATCGACCCGCCAATCAGTCACGTTTCCGTTGCTGAATGTTGAAAATGTCCCCCTAAAAACGCTAATTCGCCCATTTCCAATCCAGCGGTCAAGCAACTGTGGAAGGCCTCGTGAAACCTATAGGAACGAAATTTCTGATTAATTTCGCGCACTTTGTTCACTGAGAAATTTCCCATACAGCAAACGCCGAGAAAAAGGTGTCCCCAGTAAGTCTAGATTTTTTTGATCAAGAAACTCAAAGCGATTCCACTGGCCAGCGCAAAGGTTGCACAGATCGCGGCCTGCTCATAGTTTTTGAAAATCAGGGCGCCGACCAACGGCAAAATACTGTAAATCAAACACGCGCCCGCAACTGATGCAGCAACGCCAATCCAAAGATTTTGTTCCGTTTCGATGTTTGGGTTCTGTTTCGCAATTGGCTGCCAACCCTTTCCACCCGGTCGAGTTTTTTTATAAAAGCGCGTCAATGTTTCCGTCGATTCCGGCGACGTCAAAAAGGTGACTAACAACCATGTCACGATCGTCAAAGCGGCAACGATTGCCATGATGACTTCGTTTTTCGTTAAAAATGCCCAATCGGAATCCGTCGCAATATTCGGTGCAACAACAAATTGCATGACCGAAAAATACGCGAGCGCCGAAAACATGGCGCTAATTTCAGTCCAAGCATTAATCCGCCACCAGAACCAGCGCATCATAAACACGGCTCCCGTACCGGCGCCTAGCGCAGCAAGCGCCTTCCATGCAGTATCAACATTGACCTGGTATTGATAAAACAACCATCCCACCACGCCACCAATGAGCAACACTACAACCGATAGTAAACGAGATACATGGGTCACTTGATCGTCGCCAACCTTTGGGCGAAGAACTTGATAAACGTCGCGCACTAAATACGAAGCTCCCCAATTCATTTGCGTGCTGATCGTTGACATAAACGCGGCCAAAAAAGCGACCAGCATCAGACCCGCCAGCCCAGGTGAGCACAGTCGACGCATGACCATCGGAAACCCGATCCCGGGATCGTAGCTTTCACCTTTGGCCGTCGCTTCGAGGTAATTCGTTCTCAGCTCAGGATAGAGCACCAGCGCCACCAGCGCGATCATCAACCACGGCCAGGGGCGAAGACAGTAGTGAGCGATTTGATACCACAGCGTCGCCAACACCGAATCCCGTTCCGATCGACACGAAGCCATCCGTTGCACGACGTATCCGCCGCCGCCGGGCTCGGCGCCTGGAAACCAGGTCGCCCACCAGTTGACCGTCAACAAAATGATCAAAATGTATGCGGGCATCCAGGGATCGGCAACGAAAACATTTGGCAAAAAGTTCAACGCTTCAGCGCCATTTTCACCGAAATTCGCCACAAACCCGTCCTGCAATTTTTCGATCCCGCCAACTTCGTTGACTGCGACCACAGCTAGCCATATACACCCCACCATTGCCAGGCAAAATTGGATGACATCGGTAAAAGCCACGCCCCACATCCCGGACAACGTACAATAGGCGCCCACGGCCACCAACAATCCAACCAACACGAGCCCGTCAAAAACAGCGGCGCCCCCAATAAATGTCTGCTTGACCTCCGCGTTAAAAAATACCGTCTGATTCAAAACCGTCATCATCGCATTGATCACCCAACCGATGATAATTGGATTCACGATCAGCGCGACATAGGCGGCTCTGGATACACGCAGGACGGTCGCCGGTTTTCCTCCGTAGCGGAGCTCAATCAATTCGACATCCGTCAACACCTCGGCACGGCGCCACAATCGTGAATAGACAAATACGGTGATCATGCCGCCGAAAGCAAAAGACCACCAAAACCAGTTTCCAGCGATTCCGTGTTTGATCACCAGCGACGTTACGGCCAGCGGTGTGTCCGCGGCAAAGGTGGTGGCGACCATCGACGTTCCAGCAATCCACCAAGGCAGACTGCGACCCGAAGCAAAATATTCCGTGATGTTCGAACCAGCCCGTCGACTGAACACGAACCCGATTGTTAAACTCAGCAATAAAAATCCTATGACGATGAGCCAGTCAATCAGCGCAAGTGACATCGTTTGTCCTGATATTACTAAAAACCCATGAACACGAATCGACAGCCAAACACCAACAATTCAAATTGATTTTGAACCAGATGACGCCCACCATTCGTATGATATGATGGCGATTTGGCTGGTGGATTTTAGCGGGACTGACCGGTCGATTCCAGCACTTGTGGTCGATTCATCTTGAGATCTGTATATCAATGCATTCCATAAAGTCATTCAAATTAATGTATTCAAAAAATATCCTGGCAATCGCCGTCGCCGCGCTGCTGACGCTGATGGTCGTCGGTTGTAAGACGAACTCGGACAACGGCGGAGATTCGACAGACTCAAATGGCGCGACCGCTAAAGTTTTCACCGTCAAAGTGGCTTTTGTTGGCGATCCAGCTATTGGCAAGATCATCGAAAAACAATGGAAGGCTTCGGGGCATTCGATTGAACTGAAAGTCGTTGCTGAGACAGATCTGATCGACGCTCAAAAAATGAACCTGCTCGATTTTGATGTTGTCATCTATCCTCCCAACATGTTGGGAACGTTGGTGGCTCAAGATTGCTTGGAATCGTTGTCCAATGACCAACTCGATGGCGACGAACTTCGTCCCGCCGATATTTTGCGAATTCATCGACAAGACCTGGTGACTTACGGCGGAAAAACCTGGGGCGTTTCTCTCGGTGGGCCCACGTTTTCATTGATCTATCGAGCCGACGTGTTCGACCAACTTGAATTACAAGTTCCGCAGACTTGGGAACAGTATGAGAAAGTTGTCAATAAACTTGCCGAGCACGATGGAAAACTGAAAAACGAAAAAGGAGAGGCTTTACCGACAACCGTCATCGAACCGTTAGTCGAAAATTGGGCCGGCAAACTGTTGCTGTTGAGAACTGCGTCGGCCATGTGTCAGCGAGGACAAATGGAAAACATCATGAAATTGGATGATGCCAAGCCTTTGATCAACACACCGCCGTACGTTCGCTCGTTACAATCGCTGCAAAGTTGCTTTGGCGGCAACAAAGCGGGTTCGGGTAGCACGCCCATCGAGGCTTTTAAAAAGATCGCATCGGGACAGGCCGCAATGGCGATCACTTGGCCGAGCGCCACCGTAAAACTGAAAAACGTCAACGAACATTTGAATGTGGCTGACGTTCCAGCGAGCAAAGAGTTGTTTGATGTGATCCGCATGTCATGGGTTCCTCGCAGCGACACAAAAACACAAGCCGTGCTGTTGGGGTTTGACGGAAAAATGGCTTCAATCATTGCCCGCGCTCGACACAAGGAAGGAGCCGAGCATTTCATTTCCTGGGTCGCCAGTCCCGAGTCGGCAGGCAAAATCTGGACACGCAGCCCGCACTGCTCGATTTCTCGCGGCTCACAAATCAGCAAGCCTTATTCGTGGTGCGGTCAAAATGTTCCACGGCAGGTCGGCGATGGATATGCCCGTTTGATCAAAAACGTCAACGCCAATGGGCTGGTCATGCATTGTTTGCGGTTGCCGGGGCAAAACGAGTATATGCGGGTACTCGATCAAGCAGTTTTGGATTGCATCCGCAACGGCAAAGACGCTCAAGAGGCACTCAACGCCGCTGCCAAACAGTGGGAAGCAATCACCGAGAAACGAGGACGCGACTCACAGGCAAAAGAAAACCGACGCAGTTCGGGTTTAACCAACTAGATACAACCGACTTCAATGGGACAGGATCAACAGGATAGGTATCCTTATCCTGTCAATCATGTTGATCCTGTCTCCTTGGTACCCCAAAAGAGAAGGAACAGTACATTGTCGCACTATTTGGTTCGTCGCTATTTGATTCGCCGCTATTTGATTCCTTGTACCGTGCGGATTTCGTTTTCGACTTGATTGACGGCCTGTTGTTTTTGGGCGGCGACCGTTTTGGCACTAGTGTAGTTCTGTTCCGCAGTATCCAGTTCTTTTTTTCGTTGCGTCACAACAACGGCGGCATCGTTCACCTGTTTTTGCGCGGCTGATAGTTTGGTTTTTAATTCATTGAGTTTTTTTAAAAACTCGATTTCATTTTGCCAACGTTGCATCTGTTTTTCAGCTGCATTCACCTGTTGCTGGGCGTCGCTGTACGCTTTTTGCGCTGCTACGTTTCGTTGTGATGCAGTCGGCATTTGTTTGCCAATCGTTGCAACGGTTTGGGTGATTGCCGTTTTTGAGTTATTGAGTTGCGTTGCAGCCGTGTTGAGCTGTTTCATTTTGCTCTGGCTGGTAGCCAGTTTCTGTTTGCCGGTGTTAATTTGATTGGTCAAGTTGGTTACCTGGGCATCAATCGCCTGGACTTTTTTGTTCATTTCATTAACGGTGTTTTGCAAAGTCGCATCGCCCGGCAGTTTGGCCAGCGCCAATTTGGCTTTGGATAGCGATTCCGCAACCAACGGACGTGCTTGTTGTTGTGCCGTCAGTTGTTTTTGCAGATTCTGGATGTTGGTTTGCGTCTGGGTCACCAATTTTTTTGTCGCTTGTAACTCACCATTGGTTTGATTCAATTTGGTTTGAGTTTGCGTCAATTTCGTTTTTTCAGCGGTCTGTTTCGTTTTCAAATCACCAAACTGTTTGGCCGATTGCTCGGCAGCGACTTTGAGTGGCTGAAGTTTTTTCGAAAGTTCCGCTTTTTGTGCCGTCCAATGAGCAAGTCGATCGGCAACTTTGGGTGGGTTCATCGCGGGTGAACCGAGGAGTTTACCGTCGGCGGCTTGAAACAATCGCATTTCGCCAGCCCAGTCACAGGACAATACCCGCTGCGTCTCGCAACAAAATGCACAACTGACTGCGATGTCTGTCAAATTGCCGAACGCGCGAAGTTGTTTTCCGTTTTGGTCCCAGAGTTTCGCCGTGCGATCACGACCGCAACTGAGAATTTTTCCATCGCGAGAAAATTTCATGTCCGAAACACCGCCGCCGTGCGCGCCCCAGTTTTTGACCATGCGACCATTTTCAACTTCCCACAATCGAATGGAAACATCGTCGCTGGCGGTTGCGACAATATTGGAGTCGATGCGCCAGGAAATGGAGCTAATCCGTTTGGTGTGACCTTTGAGCGTCAAATATTCGTTGCCCGTTTCCGCTTCCCAGACATAAACTCCACCGTTGCGATCGCCCGAAGCGAGTAAAACACCATCGGGGCTAAATTCCAACGATGTGACCCAGTCCGTGTGTTTTTTGATTTGGTATTCCAGTTTGCCGGTTGAGGTATCGTAAACACGAACCATTTTTTGCGGTCCGCCAAGCGCGATCAGCGAATGGTCGTTGCTGATGTCCGCTGCCAAAACGGTCTCCAATTCATCGCCGACTGTGATAATGCGTTTGCCGGTTTTTACATCCCAGACCACGACTTTGCCACTGGCGCCGCTGCGTCCTCCGCCGGCCAGCAGCAAGCTGCCGTTGCGACTAAATTTCAGGACGTTGGCCTGCCCTTCTGAAAACGGCAATACACCAATCAACTGGTTGGTTTGAATATTCATCAACAAGATTTGTTTTGTTGACGAGATTGCCACGATTGGCGACCAAGGGTTGGTGGCCATTGCAGCAACAGCCGTTTTTCGCGAACTGGTCACGACTGGTTCCAATGGCAGCCGAGGGAATGTTGCCACGACCGCGGGTCGTTTGTTGGCGGCACTTTCGGTCGCCATGACAATTTTTGTTTTCTTGGGTGCCGTTGAGACGCTTTTCTTGTTTTCCAACGCGCCGTTGTCGATCCAATCCGAAATCAGCTTCAGTTGTTTGTCCGGCAACTTGTCCGATTTGGGCGGCATGATCGGCTCTTCGTCGTGGTTGACTAGTTGGAACAGATAACTATCAGACGCATCTCCAGGTTCAATAACCGCACCACTGTTGCCACCTTGCATCAAATTGGTGTAATTCGTCACATCCAATCCACCGCTTTTTTTGTCACCGTTGTGACACGATGCGCATTTGGATCGGAAGACGGGTTTGATGTGATCGTCAAACGTAATTTTTTCCTGACCTGTAACCGTTGCGGAGAACAAGACAGTGACCAAAAAACCAATCGCGTGAATAACGGGATTTTTCATGATACTCGTTTAGTGATTGAATAAAAATTCTCGGGAATTCAACAACGCCCAAAAGACGTCTTCCAAAGCTACTTGTTTGTTTTTCTCGGCAGCCACTAAATCCGTCAGTTGCTTGAGTTCGGTTGCATTGGGTTTCCGTACCAGTACGCGCAGGTAAAGATTTTCGATGATCTCTTGCGGAGACTTTTTCGCATCCAACATTTTTTTGACCACGTTGCCCTGTCGGATTTTTGCCTGTAACGTCTGGCCATTGATCAAATGGAGCGCTTGGGACAAGTTCGGTTCCATTTTCACTTCGCAAGAACACACCGTGAGTCGACGTGCGCGCCCAAAGGTGTTCAAGAAATAGGTGGATGTGTTTCCGTCGGCGATTTGGACGGCTCTGGCCCCCAGCGGAAGACCGCGGAATTTGTTCTTGGTCTCAGTAATTTGACTGATGATGTCCAACAACACTTCCGCTCGAATCCGTCGCAATTGTGCGTGTGAAAAATTCGATAGGTCTTTTTCATTGGTGGCATTGGTTTTGGTACTCAACTGGTAAGTTCGACTGGTACAAATGTCGCGGACAATTTTCTTGAAATCGTAGTTGTATTCAACAAACTTTTTACCAAGTTCGGCCAACAGCGGTTCGTTCGAGGCCGGATTACTGATACGTACATCATCAACGGGGTCAATGATCCCGCGGCCAAAGAAATGTGCCCAAACGATGTTGGCCAGGTTTCTAGAAAAATACGGATTGTCTTTTGACGTCAGCCACCCAGCCATCACCGCTCGGCGGTCTTTGCCACGCGTTTCCGGCGCGGCACCGCCAAGGAATTTTGGCGGCAGAGGACGTCTTGCGACGGGATGATTAACTTCACCACGAAAACGATTGAAAACAATCTGTTCACGAGGATCTTCCGATCGTTTTCGTCCCACTTGCGTGAAGAAGGATGCGAAACTGTAGTAGTCGTTCATCGTCCAGCGATCAAACGGATGGTTGTGGCACTGGGCACACTGGATCCGCATTCCCATAAAGACTTGGGCAACGTTTTCGCTGATCTTCAATGAGTTTTGTTCGGACTGATAATAATTGGTGGCGGGGTTTGCAAACGTTCCACCTTGAGCGCTCAGCAATTCGCGAATCATTTTATCAATCGGAACATTGTCGGAAATCTGTGCTTGCAACCAGTTGTAATACAGCAACGCCGATTTGTAGCTGACCCGGTTGCTGGAACGGATTGCTAACAACTCCGACCATTTCATCACCCAGATTTCAACGAACTCTTTGCGACCCAACAATTGGTCAACCAATTTTTCGCGTTTCTTCGGATCCTTGTCAGCAATAAAGGCGGCGAGTTCGTTGGGCTGAGGCAAAATGCCGCAAATATCTAAATAGACGCGGCGAGCAAATTGTTCGTCCGTACACAATCCTGAAGGTTGAATGCGCAAGTTTTTCAATTTTGCGTTGACCAATTGATCGATGTAATTGTTTTCAGGCGTTTGTTTCCATTGGAACTGAAGATCTTTAGGCAAAACAATAAACGGTACACCCACGGTATGTGTATCAAACCGGGCCATCACAAACGCTTCGCCTCGATTGGCGGCGGTGATTTTTCCAGCTTGATCGACCATTGCCGAGTTGTCGTTGTTAGACGAAAAATAGGCCAACGAAGTGACATCGCGATCCGTTCCATCGGAATAGGTTGCCCGGACTGTCAGTTGTTGAGTCGTGCCTTCGCCGTTTAATACTCCGCCGCGAGGAAACAATTCGACTTTGGTTACCGTCGGAACGGCGCCTGCATCTTTTTTGGCTCCTGTTTCGAGCCATTCCAAAATTGTTTTGTAATTTTGATCGTCAACTTTAATCGGGTTGCCGCCGGTATGAGGAACTTGACCTGCAGCTTTTTCCAACAGGAGACTTTCGCGGGGCAGCGCCAAATTCACGCGGCGACCAGGCAATTCTCGTGTAATGCGGTGATAGTCCCCGGCGGGATCAAAACCATAGAGGGAAAGCCGAAATCCGTCTTTACCGCGTGCCGCGCCATGGCAACTTCCAGCATTACAACCCGCTTTCATAAACACGGGCATGACGTCCGTTTCAAAACTGACCGGCGGACGAATTTTCGAGTTTTTCACTTTCACCGGAATCGAGACGGTTTGGCCTTCGAACTGGGCGACCAACTTGGTTTCGCCATCAGCTTTGGGCAACACCGTGCGATTGCCAAACATGGCAATTGCTGGATTCTCGATTTTCCATTGAACGGCAGTCGAAATGTCGGTCGTAATTCCGTCAGCATATTGTGCCTGGGCCACCACCGATTGGACATCTTTTGCGGACGTCAAATTGATTTCGACCGGGCTGACTGAAAACCGCACCAGTTTCGCGGTGGGTTTTGACACTGTTGTTTTTTTCGTTTTGTCATCGTTTCCACGCGTCTGCGCATGGAATGCAAAAACGATGAGACAGATGGTTGCGATTGCCAAGCTATTTTTTGTCATGGCGTTTTATCCTTTTTGTTCCGGTTCTTTCGCAATTGCTCAAGTCGGCTAAGAGGTTTTTCCTTTTTCGCCGGCGCCGTTTTTTTGGCGACGGGTTTTGTTTGGGCTGGTTTGGCCGGAGGTTTCTTTTTGACAATCGGGCGCGTGATTTGTAGCTCGACTACACCGGCTCTCGAAACAATCGGTTCACCGTTTTTGGTGATGACGATCTGGCAGAAAACATTTCGATGTTTTCCAACCGGTGTTTTCGGTGTGGTCGTTGCGGTAAATGTCAATTCCGGTGTGTCTTTTGTAAACTTCTGGGGTGCTACGACGATTCCGGCGGGCGTTCCAAACAACCGAGCTGTCGCTTCACCTTCGAAATCAGCAATCTTGTTGATTTTGCAATAGATCTGAGCAGGTTTCCCTTGCTCCGTGCTGGTTCGTTTCATGGTGACCGTCAAAAACGGTTGCGCCACTTCGAGGTAAGCCAATTGGGTTGAAACCCAAGCGTTGCCGTTGACGTTGCCTGAGCCGAGCACATAGATCGGCCATTTTCCAATCTGAGCGTTTCCATTGGCGTTGATCGGATACAACGCTTCGGATTTATCTGCTGGAACCGTCAAACTGTTTCGCGTCCCGACTCCTGGCGGTCGGAATGGGAATTGCAAAACGACGGGACCCTTGAAGCCTGGTTCGCGATGCACTTTGATTTTCAAATTCATGCGTCCATTGCGTACCAATGGCACTTTGGGTTGAACCAGTTCTAAACGAAATGGAACTTTCTCGACGACTGCAAAAGCCAATTTGTCGACAATTCCTGCGTGGTACCGCGAGTTGTTCGGTGGGCCGAGCACCAAGTCCGCGACGTTGAAAAACCCGCCACTGATTTTTTGTTTTTCGTCGATGTGACGAAGTTTGAAATCGACCAATTTTCCTGCAATCGGTGCATCGGGGGCCGCCGTAAACACAACCGGCATGATGTTTAAATTGGCCGCCATCGGTTCCGCTTTAGCGGTAATGCCTGCGGGCATGTCGTTTTTGTCGAGCACCAATTGCCCTCCAAAACCGGCCCGTCGCGCCGAGACCAACGAAGCGAATTTGCCGCCTTGAGGAACAACAATCGTTTGCCGCCGTTGCGAATAGCGGTCAACGCGCGGAATGCCAACGGACAAAGTACGCGTCGGAGCTTTAATCTCGATGCGGTAAACAAAATCAGCCTGGCCGCGTCTCAAATGATCGCGAACTTGAATCAAGTAGTCTCCATCGGCTGGAATCGTGTAACGCAAATAACTGTCTTGGCCGCGCGCGTCGTCGCTACCAGCGATGCGTTGCCCTTGGGCATTGTAGATATTAATCACTGGGTCCAAGCCCGAACGAATGCGGCGTGCAAAACATTCGATATCCCAAACCTGACCTTTTTTGCCAGAGACTTTGAAGTAGTCGCGATCACCCGGCTGCCCAATAACGCCGTTGAGTGCACAAGGGAAAGCGGCAGGCGATGGTTGATTGCGTTGGTTATTCGGTTCAGCTTCAAACGCGTTTTTTAAATTGGAAATTCTGAACGCAACCGGCGAAGGTGTGATTCCTGTTTTGTCTTCGTAGTGAATGCCTGATCGAAACGTCCATTTGGCGGGAACTTTGTATTTTCGAGTCAACACACCGGTGGGATCGCCCAAAAATTTAACTTCCAATTCTGTTCCCGCGGGACCACCCGCAGGATAGGCGACGGTCGGACGCGGAAAACTACCAATGTGCAATCGATAACGACAGGCGCCGTTGCCTTGATAAGCCGAGTCACGCACCAAAACGGTATAAGTCCCATCTTCGGGAACGACAATCGAGACATGACCATCCTGCCGCAACAACGGCGTATCGTCGGACGCGGCAAGTTCAAATCGGTTTTTGTCCAGAATCGCGATAAACGGATCCCAAAATGCGCCGCCCAAACGAATCCCTTCGACCTCGACACTGAGCCGCTGGCCTTTTTTGGCTTCGACTGCGTAATAGTCGATGTCTTCGGTATTCACGATTCCAGTCACCGTGTGGTTAAACGCCACTTTTTGGGGTTTGTCGAACGCGTTGTTCGGTTCGACTTCGGCCACCGATGGCAAAACGCCTACAAAAAAGTTTCGATATTCGGTAATTCCCGATTTTGTTCGCAATTGGGCAACGTGCTCGCCAACGCGACAGTCGGCCGCGACAGTGACGTGAATTTTGACTTGATTCGCGTTGACCTGTTCGATTTTTTTAACGGTGATGCCGGTATCGTAGAAGAAAACTTCCTGAGCATCGTTTAACCGCGCGCCGGCGAACAGCAACACGTGGTCGTGTCCGCGCTGGATGCCGCGTGGCAAAATGATTGACAATTGGGGAGACGCCGGAGCGGTCGCCAATGCCTGGAGTGGTTGCGCGATCGTCAAGACTGCCAGGAAAGCCATAGCAGTCAACGCTTTCATTGATTTGGGTAAGTTCATCGTTCGATTTCTGAAACGGTTTGGGTCTGTGTTGGAACCGTTTACCTCTCGCATGAACGGATGCCCAAGCTGTTGTGCATTTAAGCTTTGGCTTTGATCAAAAGATCCTTGACAATTTTTCCATGGTCAACGATTTCGATTGGGCGATTACCGGGAGCCATCAGTTCTTTGTCAGCAACGATTCCCAGGCAATGGTACAGTGTGGTGGCCCAATCAGCGACGCTGAGCGGATTGTCTTCCGGCTCACTGGCTGTTGAGTTACTACTGCCGTAGACCAAACCACGTTTGATACCACCGCCAGCCATCATGATGCTGAAAACTTTTGGCCAATGGTCGCGACCGGCCGTCGGATTAATCTTTGGCGTGCGACCAAATTCAGAGGCAAGGCAAACTAGTGTTGAGTCGAGCAGACCTCGAGCATCGAGATCCGATATCAGCGCGCCGAGCGCCTGGTCCAATGCAGGAACCTGGCGACTCATGCTACCGCTAATGTTGTTGTGCATGTCCCAACCGCCGTAAGTCAACGTGACGAATCGAACGCCTGCTTCGACCAATCGGCGGGCCAGTAACATTCGTTGACCGGCCTGGTTGCGACCATAGCGATCACGAATTTTTTTGTCTTCTTTGTTGATATCAAACGCCTCGCGCGCTTTTTGCGAACTAATCAAACTATAGGCGCGTTGATAAAACGTATCCGCGGCATCGAGTGCATCGGACTTTT
This sequence comes from Pirellulaceae bacterium, assembly GCA_028280445.1. Classification (GTDB taxonomy): domain Bacteria; phylum Planctomycetota; class Planctomycetia; order Pirellulales; family Pirellulaceae; genus JANQLU01. Next base: position 144,002 of record JANQLU010000042.1, read on the forward strand.
CAACTTCGCGGAATTGTTTGTTCACGATATCGAGCATCTTGCGACGTTTGGAAAAACGTTCCGTCGTTACGCCATTGGGCAAATTCAAATCGCGGACGCGGAATCCATTGCGAGCGGGATCGTCACCCAGTGAAAATCCAGCGTAAGATGAACTCAAGTAACCTGTGCCAGCAAATTCGTTGGGCTGGTTGGGAATACATACGTACGGAGGCAAATTGTTGCGTGGCCCAAATTCATGCGCCACAACGCTGCCCATACTGGGATACTGCAACGCGGGACTGGGCCGATAGCCGGTAAACATATTGTGAGTGCCGCGCTCGTGAGCCGCTTCGCCGTGAGTCATCGAGCGACAGACGGTGATTTTGTCAGCAACATTGGCAACGTTGCGAAACAACTCATTGAATTGCACGCCTGAAACCTTGGTTTTGATACTCCGCATCGGGCCACGGTATTCCAATGGCGCGTAAGGCTTGGGATCAAATGATTCCTGATGGGCCATTCCTCCGGGTAGGAAGATGAAAATGACGCTCTTGGCAGTGCCTTCTTTACTTTCGTAATGCTTCTGATCCGCTTGCGCCGATTTAATGCGAAAGAAATCTGTCAGAGTGAGACCGAGTCCTCCAACCGCTCCGACTTGAAGAACATTCCGACGACTAAGTCTGTTGTCCGAACAATGCATCTCTTTTCTCCCTTTCAAAAGACGGTTTCCTCGTTCAGGAAACCAACATGCAATCTTCTAATATTATGATGAGGTCTATTTTTGTTGAAAAGTCGTTTGTCCAGATCTTGGTAGCATTTTGGTGCAGCAAAACGCCCTTAAGTCGTTAAAACGGCTCCTGGCGCACAAAAAAAGACCCGTTTTGGGTAAACGGGTCCGGGGAGCTGATTGTTTTAGAATTTCTGGCTTAAAAACCAATTCTTACGGAAAATCCACCGCGGTTTAATGTGACACCGCCGCCACCATAATTAATTCCGCCATAACTTCGGTGGCCACCGCGTCCGTAATCGCAACGAGGAGGATTGTTGAACGTTGGGTATCCTCGTCCGTATCCGCGGTAAGGCGATCGGTAAACATCAACCGCTGATCCATAACCGCGTCGGCCGCCAAACAATTCTCGTCTCAAAACACGAGCGAGGTATCGCATGTGAACAATGTCGTCTTCCATTCGATTCAACATCCGTTTGACGTGTCGTGTGTTTCCATGCACGTGACCGATACCGCGTGCCGCATTAAACTCGGCGCCATCAAAGATTGCTTCGAGGTTATGGAAACATGCGTCGAGGATGCGAAGATCTTGTTCCAGCTGACGAAACGAGCGAACGCAAAAAGTTGTCACGCGAACGTGTCGCGCGGCTTTACGCATTTTGATCGACTCGTTGATAATCGTTCGATAACTTGGTGAATGTCGATAGTGTCGAGACTCGCCGATCAACGCGTTCGCTTGCCGTTCGATACCTGCTGCCAATTGATTGAGGTGTCGTTGAGTATCTGCTGATGCGGTCGAATTGGCGCTCAGCCCAACAACCAATATTGCAAAACCGAAAGGGATGGCAGAATAGATTCGGTTCATGTTTTTTCCTTCCGTTTATGAAAATCTGGGTCAGCTTGCCGTCTGTTGGCAACCGACTGACACTTACGCATGAAGTGTGCCAAACACAAAACATCGCTGTTGTCACAAAAAAATAAAGAAAAAACCGAGCAAATCGCGATCCGCGACCGTAATTGAACTTCCTGAAACGTGACGCCGAATTCCGTTGATCGTGACCAGTTTGATGGCGCGGGTGTACTCGGAATGATTTCGAATTTGAATTCAGAAGTTTTTTGAAACCGATTTCTGTGACATTCGATTGGCGTTCTGCGAATGAACGCCTGTCTGATTGCGTTATGAATCGGCGGCAAAGGGAATCGGTTCTTCGTTTAATTCAGCCAACGCATTGGCGGCAGCGCGCTGTTCCGCCTCTTTTTTATTGTTCCCCCAGGCGGGTGCAAATACACGAACCCCCAATTTGGCAACAACCTGAAAACTTTTGGAATGGTCCGGTCCATGTTCGTTTGTCAAAACATAAGTCGGTGGTTTGCCAAATCGCTTTTGGGCCAGTTGTTGCAAATGTGATTTATGATTGGTTTCAAATTTACCGGCAGCGGCGTTTTCAATTTCGACTTCCAATAGAGGTTCGAGAAAGTGCCGCGCTCCATCGAGACCTTGGTCGAGATAGATGGCCGCCAAAATCGATTCGAAAACATTGGCAAGCAAACTCGCTGGAACTTGCGAATCGCGAGACATCCCTTTGCCAAGAATTAAAAAAGGTTCGAGCCCCAATTTTTCTGACAGATGCGTACACAATCGTCGGCTGACTACCATCGATTTGATTTTCGTCAAATCACCTTCGAGCCATTTCGGGTACCGTTCAAACAACAGATCGCAGGTGACAAACCCCAAAACGGCGTCACCGAGAAATTCGAGTCGCTCGTTGGAGTGTAGCCGCGTTTGTGCGCCCGAAGCGTGCGTCAATGCAATGTGCAATAGCGATTTGTTTTCGAGTGAAACGCCAAGCGCGTCTTCACAGCTGATGACATGTTCCAGTTGTTTTTCTGTCAACTGGATTTCTGGAAAGCTCAACATGTTTGAGGAACTCATTTCAATGGTTCACTCAAAAAGAATTTCTTTCATTCCAGATTTGGCCGTACAAAATCTAAAATCAAAGAAATTGTTTTTGAGAAAGGGAAATCAAGACTACAACGTCAATTATAGTGCCAAACGGACTGGCAAGATACGTCTGTTTGCCGCACGTTCGGCCAATTTGCTCGTGTCCGCTCGTATAATCGCGATTGTACGTGTAACAAAGTGTTCCACCGAACCGCATGAGAGGAAATTTTCATGTATGCTTCAAATCTTTGTGGGACAATCGTTTGCGACTGATACAAGCACGACGCGCCAGCGAGTGGTTTGACCGCACAAGACCACTTGCTGGCGCGTCGTGCTTGTAAACCTCACAGCAAACGTGAAATTTCTTCGTCCGCAAAGGGACCAAAAATTGCAACCAGAAACGTGACACCCGATCGATCCGACGTCAGTTTCGATCGATCCGCCACGTTTCTAAAAATCGGTTGCTACGATTTCTGTTCCGTTTTTCGTACTTATGGCCCGATACACAACAGGATCGATGGTTTTAGGAATAAAAGTCGTCGAGCTATCCGCTCGTGAAAAATTTGAACCTGTGGGGTGCAGGCTATAAAACCCGCGCACGCGGTCCATCAGATCGCCACAGTTGGTATCCGGGTTGGCGTCGAAACTGATCCAGACCGGTTGCTTGTTCATACAGTCATTCGCATCATCGGATGTCCCCCAGACATTATCCGGACCGGGATTTTGACCGGTGACTGCCAGAACGGAACCACGTCCGCCAAGAAAAGTTGAGTCCGAAGTACCATCAAAATTTGCTTTCGCCCAGACCTGGCCGATGTTTCTCCCCGGTCAGCCTCACGTCGCTTCGGCGGTGATGCTCGGGTCACTCGCCGCCTCTCCAAACATCAACGTATTTGATTTCCCGTCGATAATGTCGGTGACCAATGTTTTCGAATTGATGTCAAAAATGCCGCGAGAGTTGTTGGGGTTCAAACAGAGAAACGAATTGTCACCTTTGCACATTGCATAATCGGTGACACCTGCAACCAAGCCGCCGTTTTGATTGATCTCGCTTGAACTTGCAGGACAAAGAAAGACATTTATTTTTGCCGTAATGACATCCAGGTTCGTGCCTTGATTCCAATCCAAAGTGAAATCGTATCTTTCAAAGACGGGAGTTTGCTCCATATGCGGCAACAAATAGACAAACCCCGAATGAGAACCCGTCCTGAAATTAGAATCGTGAGACACGACTCCCGGTGGAAGGTAGCCTTTTGCCGTTTCATAAGAGTGCGCTGCAACTGCCATCGAACGAAGATGACTGCGACATTGAGCACTTCGCGCCGTCGAACGAATCACCATGACCGCCGGTATGAGAATACCGATCAAGATCGCAATCACGGCGATCACCACCAACAACTCGACAAGCGTGAAACCACGTTTGTCATACTGATGAGTCTTCATATTTTATAGTTTCCCCAAACTACCTGCAGCATTAACAATAACGACAATTGCCAAAAAAGCCAAACCTTTTTTGTTGTAGTGAGGATAATTCGGGAGGGCGATTCGGGAGGGCGAGGCTCCTGCCGAGCCATAGCAATACCACCCGTGAGCGGCAAGGCGCTAGCCGCCGGTTCGTTAGCGCTTCGAACCGGCGGCTAGCGCCTTGCCGCTCATAGGATCAGGCTCGGTCGCGAACCCGAATTTGTGAATGCCGGGTTATTTTTGATTGCCGTTTTGCGATTTGATCTGATCGGAAATCGAAAATGCAATCTCCATGGCCTGATCGTAATTCAAACGAGGATCAACTGCTGATTTATAGGCTCGATCAAGATCGCTTTCGGTCAGCTGCGATGCACCTCCGACGCACTCGGTAACGTTTTCGCCAGTCAATTCGAGATGAACGCCGCCGAGCCTCGAACCGCAAGCGGTGTGCACTTTGAAAGCAGACTGTAGTTCTGACACAATTTGTCCAAAGTCGCGTGTTTTTTTTCCGCTGTCTGTCGCAAACGTGTTTCCATGCATCGGATCGGCAACCCAGAGGACTCGCCGATCGTTGGACTGAATCGCCTCGATCAATCGAGGAAGTTGTTGTTCGATTTTGCTGGCACCCATGCGATGAATTAAAGTGATCCGACCTGGTTCGTTTTGTGGGTTGAGGATTTTGGTCAGTTCCACCAATTCATCGCCGTCAATCATCGCATCGACTTTGACGCCGATCGGGTTTTGAATTCCGCGACAATATTCCAAATGAGCTCCTTCGAGTTCCCGTGTGCGATTGCCGATCCAGGGAAAATGCGTACTGAGATTGTACCAACCGGTACGGCGGGGAACTGTTCTTGTTTGAGCCTGTTCATAAGTCAGATGGAGCGCTTCGTGCGATGTAAAATATTCGACACCGCGACTGGCAATGATTCCGGTGCCCAACACTTTTTCCATAAACTGCAACGAGTTGGTAATCGATTCGACCATCGAATGATATTGTTTGCCGCGCGGTGAGTCTTTGGCGAACTCCATCTCCCAGTTTTCAGGGTGATGCAAATCGGCAAAACCACCTGCCGACAGCGCGCGAATAAAATTCAATGTCAGTGCTGCGTGTTCGTAGCCGCGTAGCAGCAGTGTTGGGTCGGGTTCTCGTTCCGTTTTGGTAAACCCGCTACGGTTAATAATATCGCCGCGATAAACTGGCAACGTCACTTCACCACGAGTTTCTTCGCTGGACGAACGAGGTTTTGCATACTGACCGGCGATGCGACCGATGCGAATAATTTGTTTTTTGGTCCCATACGTCAGGACAAAACTCATTTGCATCAAAACTTTGAGATTTCGAACAATCGAATCCGTCGAACAATCGTCGATACTTTCGCTGCAATCGCCACCTTGGAGGACAAAAGCCCTGCCCTGCTCCGCTTCGGCCAATTGTTGACGTAACGAATGAATTTCCCAACTGGTGACCAACGGCGGCAATTGATTCAAGCGCGCGATAGCAGCATCCAACGCGGATTGGTTGGAGTAAACAGGTTGTTGGTTGGCGGTTTTGCTGCGCCAGGATTCTGGGGACCAGGTCATGCGAATCTGCAATCTTGTGATTTCAAAAGTTCAATTATGCAACGATCAAGCATTTTGGCTATGGAGGTTTTGAAACATTCATCAACATCTCACCGGAGCAACGCTTTGAGCGGCAAGGCGCTAGCCGCCGGTTCGTTAATGTTTCAATACCGGCGGCTAGCGCCTTGCCGCTCACACTGGTTTTCTATCCGCTCAGTTTTTGTTCGCGGATCCACTGGATTTGGGCTGTGTGATGGTCAGCATGCCAGACATACATGGGCAATGCGTCTGAAAGCGTCACTATTCTGTCCAATTCGGGATGATAAAAACCTCGCTGAAAGTCTTGCTCGGTCAGATCTCGCAGCAAGCCCGCCCAACGTGAATGGACCCCCTCGAGAATCATAAGTGACGATTCAATCGGCAAGGTTCGCGCGTCAACGATTTCGGACCAACGAGTTTCATCATACGGTTTGATTTCAGGGGTCTGCTCGGTCAAAGCCCAACGAAATCGCACATACCCATTGATATGAGCATCCGCAATATGATGCACGATTTGCCGAATGGTCCAATTGCGATATTTGGTTTCGAGTGTTGCTGATCCAAATCCGTAACGAGATCTCGGATGCGATTCGGACCTGTTTGTAGTCTTTCGACCAGTTCGTTTTTCAAGCTTTCATCGAATTGTTCGGGGGTCTGAAAAGGACCGGCTGGAAATTCAGGTGGTGTTTCGATTGTCATGAAAAATTCCTTGAGAAGAGGAATGTAGGGCCGGTTCCCACCGGCCAATCCGACAAAAAACGGCTGTCCCTATTATCAGTGAGCGGCAAGGCGCTAGCCGCCGGTTTGTAAGCGCTTCGAACCGGCGGCTAGCCCCTTGCCGCTCACGGGTGGCTTTGCCCGTGGCTGGGGGATGTCCCAAACCAATCCTGCTAATCATGTTCATCCTGTCAAAAAAACGAATCCGGCCGGTGGGAACCGGCCCTACGAAAAAAGCCCGTTGCTTTTTACAACGGGCTTGCTGATTGATCAATTGTCTCGCCGCAAAGTGCAGACAACGATTACTGACATTAATACATGTCGTAATCGCCACCGTGTCCTTTCGAACCTTTTTCGTCTTTGGGTTTATCGGCAACCAAAGCGTCGCTGGTCAACAACAATGTTGCGACCGAGGCAGCATTACCCAACGCGGTCTTGGTCACTTTTGCCGGGTCGATCACACCGGATTTAACGAGATCTTCGTATTCATCAGTCAGTGCGTTGTAGCCAAAATTCGTTTTACCCGAAACGACTTTTTCACAAACAATCCCGCCATCTTGACCAGCATTGGATGCGATCATGTGCAGCGGAGATCGACATGAACGTACGACGATGTTGTAACCAACGAGTTCATCGTCCGTCAGACCCTCGGGTTTCGCCGTAACCGACGCTCGCAGCAAAGCGACACCGCCTCCGGGGAGAATGCCGTCTTCGACAGCAGCGCGAGTCGCGTGCAAGGCATCTTCGACGCGAGCTTTTTTCTCTTTCATTTCACTTTCTGTCGCGGCACCCACGTTGACTTTGGCAACGCCACCGGAAAGTTTCGCCAATCGCTCTTCGAGTTTTTCTTTGTCGTAGTCGCTGGTCGAGTTATCAATTTCGCGGCGGATTGCATCGATTCGCGATTTGATGTCTGCGGATTTACCAGCACCTTCGATGATCGTGGTGTTGTCTTTGTCGATAATGATCTTTTTCGCTCGACCCAAGTCGGTAATTGAAAGCGTCTCCAGTTTGGTGCCGAGTGCTTCGAAGACTGCGGTACCGCCGGTCAGCGTTGCAATGTCTTCCATCATCGCTTTACGGCGATCGCCGTAACCTGGTGCTTTGACAGCACAACAGGTAAAAGTTCCACGAAGTCGGTTGATCACCAAGGTTGCGAGTGCTTCGCCATCGATATCTTCAGCAATGATCAACAGCGGTTTACCTTGTTGAACCACTTTTTCCAGGACTGGCACCAGGTCTTTGATGTTCGAAATTTTCTTTTCAAACACGAGCACATAGGCGTCTTCGAGAACACATTCCATCGATGTTGAATCGGTTACAAAGTAGGGAGAAAGGTAACCGCGATCGAACTGCATCCCTTCGACCCATTCCACTTCGGTTTGCAGGCTCTTGCCTTCGTCGACAGTGATCACGCCGTCTTTACCAACTTTTTCCATGGCCTCGGACAGCAATTCACCGATGGCGCGGTCGTTGTTCGATGCAATTGCCGCAACGTTTGCCATTTCGTCTTTGTTTTTGATTTTGATTGACATGCTGGAAAGCTTGTCGGTGATATCGGCAACGGCCTTCTCGATTCCGCTTTTCATTTGGATCGGGTTGACGCCAGCGGTTACCGCTTTCAAACCTTCGTTAAAGATCGCTTCAGCCATCACGGTTGCCGTTGTTGTACCGTCGCCAGCGACGTCGCTGGTTTTCGAGGCAACTTCACGAACCATTTGGGCACCCATGTTTTCATAGGTATCTTCGAGTTCGATTTCTTTGGCGACACTCACACCGTCTTTGGTGACCGTTGGCGAGCCGAATGATTTCTGCAAGATAACATTGCGGCCTTTGGGGCCCAGCGTCACTTTGACAGCTCGCGACAGTTTGCTGACGCCACGTCGAATGGCTTCGCGAGCCTCTTGTTCAAATGCAATCATTTTTGCCATGAAAATTCTCCTGAGTTTTGAGTCGTGCAAGATTTGCTGCACGGTTGATGTTTTAGTGATTTGTTATTCGATAACGGCGAGCACGTCGTCTTCTCTCATGAGCAGCAGTTCGTCATCGCCAATTTTGATTTCATCTGGACCATAAACGGTGAACAGAACGGTGTCGCCAACATTGACTTGCAAAGGTGATCGAGTACCGTCGGCCAGCAGTTTGCCATCCCCAACGCTGATGACGGTGCCACGGGAGGGTTTGTCGCGAGCTGAATCGGGCAGCACAATTCCGCCTGCGGTGGTTTCCTCGGCAGATTCACGCTGAACAACGATGCGATCGCCGAGAGGTTGAAGTTGAGTTGAGATTTTTGCTTTTTTCTTTTTGGCGGTAGCCGGCATTTTCCTATCTCCTAAAACTGACGGAGCCCGTGGCTAGATCAATTTGAATATGCAATTCGATAAACTGTCATTTTTGCGCACTTCGAGTGCGAAGGCACGTTCAAACGCAATTGGCGGGCCAATCGCTCGCGGATGGCCGCAGGCTATTAAACCAAATGTCCAACGAATCACGGAGGGGGCGAAAACCAGCTGTTTTTTGGCCTTCGTGCGACAAATCTTTCAAACAAACGGAAAAAACTCGACTTCTCAGCTCAGCTGGAGACGTCGATCGCCAGCTCAGCTTTTTTGAGATTTCAAATTGCCACTCGCGAAACAGATGACAGATTGGCACAATTTTTTTCTCCAGTTCCTAACAAAATGACCGGTAGGAACCGGTCCTACGGCTCCAACTGCCGGTTTCGGTGAACAATTTCCAATTCGTCACCTGCCAACCGCTCAGGAAATTCCGAAATTTACATCCCGGTCGAGCAACGACGTCAGACTAGATTTGTTCGTTTTGGTTCGGTTGTCCGCAGAACTACGACTCCGATTTCACAGGAAAGCTTGTCAAAACCGCCAATCGTTGTACAAAATGAGTAATTGCGACCTATTTTTTATCATTGGGGCATCCACCTTCCTCGTTCCCCGTTTTTATCCTGTTTTCGTCTGAGAGTTTTTTCATGGCCATTACCGTTTCTTGCAGTTGTGGAGCCAGTTTCAAGGCCAAAGATCATCTTGCTGGTAAACGCGTGAAATGTCCCAAGTGCCAGGGTGTCATTGACGTTCCTGCCGCCAGACCAACAGTTTCTCAAGTCGCGGGATCATCCTCCTCCTCTGCCTCGGCTAACAACCCGTTGCTCGACTTGCTCGACGAGGCGGGTGTCAAATCGGTTCAAACGGGCCCCAAGTGTCCTGCCTGCGCTGAAGCCATGGCACCGACGGCTGTCATCTGCGTGAACTGCGGATACAACGTTGCGACCGGAGAGTATCTGGATACCTATGTCGAAATGGAAGAATCCCAGGATGGCAAAGGGGAATTGTCGGATGCTCAAAGAATCATGGCCAAAGCGGAGCAGTCGATTGATGAGTCGCCCGAAACCGCTGCGGGTCAAGATTTTGGTGACGGAGCCGATGCTTGGGTCATCGCTGCCGGCGCGCTGGCAATTTTTGCCGCGATGGTCTGTATCGGGGTGGTCGTTGTATTGACGATGGAATCGGTTGCTGATTCAACGGGTGTCGTGTTCATCACGATCCTTGGCTGCATCTTTATATTAAACCTTGCGCGAATCTGGATCATCGTTGTCGCGTTTTTCGAAGGTGTCGAACACGGGATTACCTGTTTATTTTTCGATGTCTATACCGTTTACTACGGGTTTACGCGCGGTCTCAAATGGCAGTCGATTGTTCTGATTATAGCTTGGGTCGGAACGGTCACCGCTTATGCGACTCGAGGATACTTCGAAGGCGAAGGTGCCGAAGACGCATCGGCGATGGTGATGCGAATGCTGGCCGGTTAGCTGGACAGCGGACTCGTCCCGAGTATTGAGAGTATTTTGATCAACAAAGTTTTCTACAGATCAGATCGGCGACCTTATTTTAGAGCATTTGTCGGCGTTCGCGCTGGCGTTTAAACTGCTTGACCATTTCGTCGAATTTCTCTTTGTACTTCTTGTACTCTTTGGTTTTGCCAAGTTTTTTTGCACAAAACATCGCTCCGCGGAGTGCCAGGCCGCTTCTGGGATTGAGTTCGTACGCGGTTTCCAGGTCATCGAACGCGTTGGTATAGTCTTTCAGCCGCAAATACAAAATGCCTCGCGTTTGCAAGTATCTTACTTCGCTCGGTTCCATGTCGACGGCCAAATTCATCAGTCCAACGGCTATCTTGGTACTTTCGATTTGTTCTTTGGTCAGAACAGGCTCTTTTTCTTCGGGTTCTTCGGCAATGGGCTTGGCGTTTGGCGTTTGGTTTTTAGCTTGGTTGTTAGCCTGGTTGTTAGCCTGGTTGTTTTGTTGTTCCTTGAGCACTTTTTCAGAATCGAAATTCTCCCTGGTTTTTTCCAGGTTTTCACGTTCCTCGAGGATTTCAAACATCGTAACGGCCTGGCCTTTGACGCGTCCGCTCATGTACAGGCATGTTTCTGCCAAAATATCTTTGGCATTGCTGTTTTGACTGATCGCCAGTTTCCACTGCAAAATCGCATCCGTTTTGTATTTGTATTCGGTCGAGTTCATCGACCGAAACGCTGCGTCAAACCCCAACAGGAGATGGGCCACAAACGGATTGCTGCGGTGCAAACTGTAATCCTGTAACAGCGAAATTTGTTTGTCGGTCAATGGTCCCTTGGGAGGTTCCAATTGCTCCAGCATTTTGCTGATAGCGCCTCGGTTTTTGGGATAGTTGAACAACGCGGTCGTTAACAACTGGATTTTTCGATTGAATTTGTCCTCGTCCGTGCCTTTGTATTTGAAATTATCAACTGCATGGACATAAACTTCCGACTTTAAACGTAACAACTCGATACTGACGCGATTGTCAGTGACCATTTGCCGGGCTCGAATAATCTGCTGATTCGCTTTTTGGTAATCATTGGCAATCACGAAACAACGAATGAGTGCCAGCCAATAGCCGTAATTGTTGGTGAACCGATTGTCGACGACTTTGGACTCGATTGTTTTCTGGGCCGTGCTTTGTGCGGTTTTAAATTCCTGGCTATCTTTGCCGTAATGCTCAATGACCAGTTTGAGAATCCGAGGAAATATTTGCGGCCGTTTGGTGGCGGCTAATTTATAGTATGCGATTGCCGTTGGAATATTGCCTTGAACTTCGTGGATGCTGCCGACGAGCCGATGTGAATGAAAATAGACGTGTTCAATATGTTGATCATTTCGCAACAGGAGCACAATGTTTTCTTCGGTTTTCAGACCCTCGATGATTTTTAGCAGGTGTTGTTTAGCCAGTTCAAAACGCAACTCTTTCGGATTTTCTTTATCGCGGGCCAAATGAAACGTGGCACACCACAGATGGGCATCGATGGAGCCGATTTCGTCTGAATCTGATTCAATCGGTGCCAGAGATTTCATCATTCCAACGGCGATCGTCGGTTGATCTTCGTTTTTTTGATCAACCAGACTGGCCGCGGCAAATTTGAGTCCTTCGTTTTCCGGATCAAGTGATCGAGCCTTGTTGCACCACAATTCTGCGCTGTCTAACTCTCCCAGACGGAGTGAATTTATATAAGCTCCGTGATAACGATTGCGGACGTTGTCCTTGAAAAACTGGAAAATGAAAAAGGCGCAAACCATGTTTATGACGACGATCGCCGCTGGTAGTCCGGCAGCAAAGGCTCGACCGCTGCGCGATACCGTCCAGGTAAAAAACAGGAACAACATGAATTGGAACGCTAGCGCCAATGGAAACAGCAACACCGCCAACGCCAATTTGCCAGGACCATGTTGCGTCAGCCAATCGCTTTCGCCATAAGTCATCGTCCAAATCGTTTTGAGTGGGTGTCGCAGGAATCCCCAAATACCGTGATCTAGCATCTCAAATCTTGTTAATTATTGTTACTGTTATTTTGGTTACCTTGGTTTTTGGAAGCCTCAATTTCCTTGACCCGTTTCTCCAGTTTTTCCGCGGCTGCTGCATTGCCGACCGCTCGATGACAAACGGCTTCCGCTTTCAAGACAGTGACATTATTCGGTCGGCCTTGACGGGATTTATGAAACGCTGAGATGGCGCCCAAAAAATAACGTTTTGCGTTTTCGGTCTCGCTGGTTCTCAATGCCATGGCTTTGGCCATTTGAACATGGCCATAAGTATCGTAGTAATTTGTCATATCGACGACGGTCCGCCGTCTGCTTTCTGATTTGACCGCTTCGGTCGACAGTTGCAATGCTTCGTCGATTCGATCTTCGCCTTGCTGAATCAGCAAATACGCAAGGTTGTTTCGAACCTGATTGTCGTTGGCATTTTTTTTGTGAGCTTGCCGAAGATGATGAATTGCTTTATCCCGCATCTCGACCGCTTTTTCTCGATCTTCGGCGTTTTTGTATTTCTGCATCAAATTGAGAAAGTACGAGGAAATTTCAATGTGGACTCCAGCCGTCGGATTGGGGTCATCGAGTGGTTCGTACAATACCTTGGCTTTTTCGGCCGCTTGCTGGTCGTCCCCCAACGCCACCATCGCGATCAACCGCAGCGTTTGTGTGTTATTGCGATTGTTGACATAGGATTTTTTTAAATACTCCATGTGTTTTTCCATGTCAGGCTGTTTGCCATTAGGTCCGGTAAAAATGGCCCAACGTGCATACAAAACACTCAGACGCACTTTATGCTGGTCATATTCTTTGTCGGATTTTGCGTCCTTCATTTTCCGAACTATGAACTGCTCGGCATCTTCATAATTATCCGACTCGATGTAAGATTGCAGCAACAAAGACCAAAACCTCGGGTCACCGGGATTTTTTTCCAAATGGTCTCTGACGATCACAATCGTCTGTTCCAAAACTTTCGATACTCCGACTTCTTTTTCCGTCCGCTGGTAAACAATTTTTGCCAGCGTAAACAATGTCGGAAATCGAACGAGATTTTCGGCGTAAATGTCTTCGATGTATTCTTTGGCTTTGGTGTAATCTTTCATCATCACCAAAGTGCGAATCAACCGAAATTTTCCGGGAGCATAATTGGGTGACGATTGCAAAGCGTTTTCGTAGTGCCGCCGCGCCTTGTCATAAATTTTCCGCTGAAACATGTCATCGCCACGATTGATCTGAGCTTTGAAAAAACCCGGTTTATCAATCGGCGCCAGTTGGTCGAGCAGCGTTCGTCGTAATGCAAGCTTGCCTTGCTGTGTGGCGACCTCGGCCAATTGGAATTTGAAATCGTCTTTCGATGGCTCCAGTTCGATCAACTTGTGCAGGTAGAGCTCCCACTCCTTCAAAAACTCTTTGCGCTTCTCGTTGAGCTCATCTTCGGTCAGTTCCAGCAGATCGTCATCAATTTTTTCTTTTAAAGCCGTCGGAATTTCTTCCATCAGCGAACGGTATCTGAGCAACTGAACCGTCTGCCTGGTTCGATCTCGAATTTTTGCTGAAGCGCCTTGATAACTATCGATTTTGGATTGCCGGGTCGAGACTTGTCCCAAAACAGCAGTCGTAATTGCGATGATTGCAATCAGCACTGATGGAATTCCAAAAATCAGCGCCCGAGTCGTTGGTGGATACTCCATCAGAGATTGAAAGAACCGACTCGGACTCGAGAAAAAATTTATGAATCCGTAATAGATTTGGTAGAAGAAATTCATGGAATATCTTTTTTACTTAAATTCTCCAAACTACTGCCAAACCACGGCAAGTCACTGCATTTCCTGTAAGTACTAATTTAGTGAAAACAGGGTTCAAAAACTACGTCTAAGCTTGCATACGCGAAACAAACTTCGAACTTCACACAAATGGTCGAATTATCTGCTTTGATCCAACCCTTCGCCAGCAACATGGTGAAATAAGCGTTTTAGGTAAAACATGACGAGGTGCGATTTTCGATAGAAATATCAGATTTAGATTTTCCAGAAAAATCGTCACAAGTTGCATATTCGTGCGAGCCGAAAAGACACTTGGGTGAATTTTGTGCCCGCTTTTCCGCATATGGACTTTCAACCAAACCTAAAATGCAAACCTTTCCTTACAAATTCGTCATTGCTATCGCCGCAACGTTTTGCACGTCAGTTGCTTCCGTTGCGCAAGATCAAAGCAACTCTTCGACGTCACGATCCGTAGCTCGAATCATTCCGATCTCACCGACCGGCAACACTCACACTGTGGACAAAAAGCAAAACAACGTGCCTCCACAGCGCGAAAATCGTCTGGTCAATAACCAACAAAAGACGGTGCCAGCGGGTCAAATCGCCCGCACCAGTTATACAGAAATTGCGACCAAAAACAAAACACACAAACGAAATGTGCCGTTGGCAATGGACCACTCGCCCGTCCAGGCGATGCCGATTGAAACGTACCAGTCGGAGAAATCTGATACGACGATTCCTATCTTGCAACCGCACCAAGTCAAATCGAACAACGATACACTGCCGCCAGGTCCCGTTCCCAAGATCGTGCCACCGCCGGCTTTTAACCAAGTGTCACCAACCTCGGGTAGCCAAATACCTCAAGGATTAATTGAATACAACAACCAGATGATGGGTAATGCACCTCGCACTCGACAAGCGCCAACTTTGATGACGCGGCCGAACGATGTGCCCCGACAATCCCGAACTCTGGTTTCAAATCCGTTTGCCAATCCACCAAGGACCAACAGAATTTATCGGCATGGGCCTATTAACACAGTCGCGCCCGAGATTCAAATATCGCCGCCGATTGAACACAAACAACCCGCCAATTATTTTGATCAGCAAGTTGAGTTGGGCAAAGGACTGCCGCAATACTCCGGGATGGCCATTCTCGGTGAAAACGATTCGGCACCGGGCTGTGCCTGTGGCAGTTGTCAGGCAACATCAGGATGCGTTTCGCCACGATGTCAGTACGATGTTACCAGCGTTTCCAACGCTTTCAATTGTTGCGGTTACGTTGCGGGCGCGCGTCAGTACTTTATTGGTGAAGGCCTGTATTGGTTCACCGAAACGGACAGTGTTGTCGGATCAACATTTTTCAGCACGGGCGATCAAGACGGAGCAGCAGGCGGCCGTATCACGTTTGGTCAAAAGGAAGGTGTTAAAGGCCGCGAATTTGTCTACACAGGTTTTGCAGCCTTTGTCGCCAGCGACACCCGAACCACTCCGTTTATCGGAATGAGTGCAAATTTCTCCACCGCAATTTTTCCGTTTGTGTTGACAGCTCCGTTTATCAACGCGGGCATTCAAACTCAACGATTGAAATCGCGTTTTCACAGTGTCGAATTCAATCGAACCTGGTGGGGTTGGGATGTGGTCAAATCGCACATTGGTTTGCGATACATGTATTACTCCGAGGATTACCAATTACTCAGCATCAATGGATTTGGGACCGGTTCATTCAACCTGTTGGCCGAAAACCACTTTATTGGTCCGGAAATTGGAATCGATTTCTTTTACGACGTGGGGCGAAGAACTGCGTTTACGTTCTCCTCCAGCATTGGCGGCGGTATCAATCTTCATCGTTCAGGATTCGATACGTTCACCAACGGACTTCAATTTGTCGACGTTCAATCCAGCTCGGCGGATTTCCAATGGAATTTCCAATTGGCAATTTCAGCACACTGGAAACTTGGGCCTCGTAGTCGATTGGTGGCCGGTTACGATATTCTCGCGCTGTTTGAAACGGCCACAGCCAACCAGAACTTCCCAGCCATTCTGTCGCCAATAGCGGGAGCCAACTCGCGGGCGGACGAAGAAGTATTTCTCCATGGAGTCTCATTCGGGATCGAGATTTACCGTTAATATAATTTCGCGGTCAAGTGAATTGCACACTTTCAACGGTTTTCGTAAATTCGAGAACCGTTTTATATTTGCCAACCACACTGTTTGACGATTCGATCACTCGATGCCCGCGACACAAACTTCGATTGTAATTATCGGTGGAGGGATCGTGGGTTTGGCCACGGCGCACCAAATCTCGAATCGTTTGCCCGACCGCCAAATCATTGTTCTCGAAAAAGAGCCGGTCATTGGCCGCCACCAAACCGGTCACAATTCGGGCGTGCTGCATTCGGGGATCTATTACAAACCGGGTTCCCTCAAAGCAGTTAATTGTCGTCTCGGCAAACTCGCAATGCAGGAGTTTTGCCAACAGCATGAGATCCCTTATGAGATTTGCGGCAAAGTCATTGTGGCGGTTGACGATCAGGAAATTCCCGCTCTGGAGCGCATTTACCAGCGCGGCCAAGCCAACGGCGTGCAGTGCAGTGTTATCTCTCAAGATCGGCTGAAAGAGCTGGAGCCGCATGTTGCCGGTGTCAAAGCGATTCACGTTCCCGAAGCGGGCATCGTCAATTACAAAATCGTTTGCCAACGGTTGGCAGAACTGTTGCAAGAAAATGACAATCGAGTTGAAACGAATCAACGCGTTACAAAAATAATCACGCAATCCGACCAATGTCGCGTCGTGACGACCGACCGTGAATTCGAAGCGGACTTGGTGATTAATTGCGCGGGGTTACATTGTGATCGCGTCAGTAAAATGGGAGGCGCGAAACCGCCCGCCAAAATCGTTCCGTTTCGCGGCGAGTATTTTGAACTCAAACCCGAAAAATATCATTTGTGTAAAAACTTGATTTACCCGGTACCGGATCCCAAGTTTCCATTTCTGGGCGTGCACTTCACTCGCATGATCGACGGCTCCGTTGAATGTGGCCCCAACGCTGTGTTGGCGTTTGCCCGAGAAGGTTATAAAAAAACTTCATTCAATCCGCGGGACTTGTTGGAAAGTCTGACGTATCCAGGTTTTATTCGCATGGCGCTCAAGCATTGGAAAATGGGCTGCGGTGAAATGTGGCGATCGATCAGCAAGAAAGCGTTTGTCAAAGCGCTCCAACGTCTGATGCCGGAAATTCGCTCCGAAGATCTGGTTTCCGCGCCGGCCGGTGTTCGCGCGCAAGCCATTCTCCGCAATGGCTCGCTGGTCGATGATTTCCTGATTAGTGAAACGGAAAACATGCTCAACGTCATCAACGCTCCTTCGCCCGCGGCCACGGCATCGTTGAACATCGGAAACCTGGTTGCAGATAAAGTCGTACAAAGGTTGAAATAACATGTCATCGGTCGAAACAAAAACTTACAGCAGTGAGCATCTACGCGATTATTGCGCCAAAGTATTCGAGCACTTTGATGTGCCCCCGGAAGACGCGCAACTGGCGTCCGACGTGTTGGCCGCCAGCGACCTTCGAGGAATCGAATCGCATGGTGTCGCCCGGCTCCACACCTATTTCGATATGTTGACTCTGGGTCGGATTAACCCTCGACCAACCGTTAAAATCGTGCGGCAGACGGCCAGTACCGCAACGGTCGACGGCGACAACGGTCTGGGGTTGGTGGTGGGACCGCGCGCAAATGAAATCGCGATGGACAAAGCCTCCGAGGCGGGCACAGGCTGGGTCAGCGTTTGCAATACCAACCATTACGGCATCGCTGGATATTATGTGCTGGAGGCATTGAAACGAGATCTGATCGGCTGGTCAATGACCAACACCACCAAATTGGTGGCGCCATTGTGGGGCGGCCAGCGAATGCTCGGTACCAACCCGATCGCCATCGCCTTTCCCGGCAAAAAACATCCACCGATCGTGATCGATATGGCAACCAGCGCTTGTGCTTATGGCAAAGTTGAAATGGCGCGGCGCCGAGGCGAGAAAGTTCCCGAAGGTTGGGTGATCGATTCCGATGGTTCCAACACCGACATTCCCGAAAAAATGATTGACGGCGGTGCGCTTTTGCCGCTGGGTAGTTTTCGTGAAATGGGAGGACACAAAGGATACGCGTTGGCCATGATGGTTGATGTTCTGTGTTGTGTTTTGTCCGGTGCCAACTGGGGACCGTGGGCGCCGCCTTTTGCGCTGCGTCAGGAAATTCCATCTCGCAGTGTCGGCAAAGGCATCGGACATTTCTTTGGCGCGATGCAAATCGAAGCTTTTATCGATCCAGATGAATTCAAAAACCAAATCGACGATTTGATTGAAACGTTCAGAAACACCAAACCCCAGCCTGGTACCAATGGTGTTCTGATTCCAGGAGATCCGGAACGAATTGCATACGCCGAACGTTCTCAGAACGGTATTCCGTTGGTGATGCCAGTGATTGATGAGTTACGTGATATTAGTCGCAAAACGGGAATAGAATTCGATTGATCACTAAGATACTTTAGTGAATTAGCGTAATCGGTATGACCCAACTGAGAAACGCTCGATCTCGCCAGGCGAATAGCCGATCCTTTCGATACCAGTGATTCCATCGGAAGATTTTCGCTGTTACTCATGAAACAAACGGCTTGTAGTTTTTAAACACAAACGCTTGTTTTACAACCATTTACGTAAAGATTAGCATGGACGATGGCAGGGGATCGCGGTAACTTAAGTAAAAGGACACGTCGTATTTTTTGGCCATCTGACAGCAAAACCGCGCAGTGGCAAATAATTCATGGATAAACAATTTTTCTCACGTCGACTTCCGTTTTTTGGAAACCGCGCGATGGTCGTGTTGTGTGCGGTTTTCTTTCTGCTGCCTTTTTCGTTGCGTGGCGCGCGGATGGCCGTGGAGTCCATGAAAAATGACGTCTCCGATTGGCTGCCTGGTACGTATGACGAAACCAAAGACCTCGGAGAATTCCGCGAGTATTTTCTGGGGGATCAATTTGTTCTGGTGAGTTGGCCGGGGTGTACGGCTAACGACTCTCGTTATCAACGTTTGATGAATCGCCTCAAAGAGGAAAGCGTTGACGGTCAAGCGGCAATGAATTTGACCGAGGAAGAAATATACGCGCACAAAGTCGGCGATGAACACGGTCTGCATACAACCGGTAATTTCCACGAAGACTGGGGTAACCACCGCGAAAAATGGCTGATGGGAAAAAATGGCCAATGGTATTTCATCAATCAAAAAGGTGAACTGTACCGTTGGGATGGCCAGAACAATCTGTTCGACGCGGTCAAGCGTTCCGCCGAGCGTTTTTTCAATGGAAAAAATCAGGCGACCGGAAAGTTCATTGAGCAATTTGGCAAGGCACCGCAAAATCAGAACGAAGTAAACCCGTATTACGCGAATCCTAAAAAACTCTATGCCCGCTTTTTCAAACGCGTCACATCGGGTCCCGAAGTTTTCAAACTGATGGCGGGTGAAAATGGCGTTCTCAAAACGGGAGATTACTCGGCGACGGACGCTGCAACATTCGACGTTCAAGTGGAAGCACACCGACGTCTGGAAGGCTGGTTGTTTGGCCCCACACCTCGAGCTTCGTTTGACTGGACATGGGACTCCCTGATCAACCACGTCAGCGATAACAAAAAATCGCAACTCGACGACAAGCGAAAAAAAGAATTCGAAATTTTTGTTACTGAAATCGAACAAAAATATGGCAAAAATTTTCGCCAGAAATTTGCCAAAGATCCTGAGTTGAAACTTGAGATCTGGTATGAACTCTGGCGACGTTTGCAAACCGATCCCCCCGCGCGACAGACATGTATCCTGGTTTATCTGAACGATCCGATTCTCGACGAACTCGCTCGCGGCGTTGGTCGAAAATTGCTCGGCAAACCGCGCGGGCGTGTTCGCGAACTGGCATCCGGCCTCTGTGGCATCGACCCGGAAAACCTGCACATCGGCGGTCCTCCAGCCGACAACGTCGCCATCGACGAAGAAGGTTCGATTACGCTGCTCAAACTGGTTAGTTTGTCCGCGATCATTGGCGTCGGTCTGGCTTATTTGTGTTTCCGAAGTTTCAAAATCACGATCATGCTGTTTTTCACAGGCGGCGTTTCGGCGATCTCCAGTTTGGCATTGGTTCATTATGCCCAAAGCACTTTGGACGCGATTTTGATGTCGATGCCGTCATTGATCTACGTGCTCGGATTGTCTGGAGCGGTGCACATCGTGAATTACTATCGGGACGCCTGTCACGAAAACGGTGAACAGGGTGCTGCCGAGGAAGCGATCCGTCTGGGCTGGTTCCCATGTGTGCTCGCCGCTTTCACGACAGCATTGGGACTCGTTTCGCTGACGACTTCCTATTTAAAACCGATTAGTAAATTCGGTCTGTTCTCGGCGTTGGCCACGATGGCGACCGTGATATTTTTGATGACCTATTTACCGGCCTCGCTGCACATCTGGCGACCCGGTTACAAAAAACGATCTACAAAGACGGGCCGATCCGCCGGTACTGAATCCAAATTCGCTTTGCTGGTCGGCGCATTTTGGAGCCGCGTTGGCGACCTGGTAATCAAACATTATCGCATCGTGTGCGTTGCCGGTATCATTGTTTTGATATTTTTCGGTTACGGTGTGACACGTATCGAAACGACAGTTCAACTGCTCAAGCTGTTCGACAAAAACGCGAAAATTCTGCAAGACTATCGCTGGTTGGAAGACGAAATCGGGCGGCTGGTCCCGATGGAGATCCTGGTAAAACTCGATCCATCAATCGTCCAAATTCCTCCGAAAGCGATCGCCAAAAGCGATGCTAAAAATCCCGCAGATGACAAAAAAGGCGCGGACGGAAATAAAGCGGAACCGGAAAAAACGGAATCCCAACCCCCGCCCGAGTTGACTCCCGAGTTGACTCCCGAGGAGCGACTGGCAGCAGACTATCGTTTGAACATGTTGGAACGACTGGAATTGTCGCAACGCATTCGCCAGGTCCTTGAGAATGCATTTGGCCCGGCTGGCAAAGATGTCGTTGGCGCAGGAATGTCGACTGACGTTCTTGTTCCAATGTTCTTGGTCAAATCGCAACTGGATTATCCGCTGTCCAAACGCCGGACGATTAACAAAGCGTTCGAATCTCATCGCGATAGCATGCTGCGTGATTCCGAAACGCTGCGTGTCAATAAAGACGGTACCGAGATGTGGCGGATTAGCATTCGCCTGGCAGCGCTCAGTAAAGTCGAAATCGATGGCAAAATGAAAGACCTCGATTACGGCCAGTTTGTCTCTGAATTGAAAACCGTCGTCGAGCCGATTTTGAAAGCTTACGAAGCGCGGAACAAGCTCGTCAAAATTGTTCACGAAACACAAGGCGTTGCAAGTTTCAAACAGGGCAAGATCCTCGTCCTCGGTAATATGCCGACGCCTCGTCCGGGCAAAGGCGATTCGGAAAAAACCATTCCAATTGACCATCGCAACCGTATCGATCAATCGTTGGTTTTTGCAAACACCTTTCGCGACCTGTTGGAAAACCAAGGCTATCAACGACGAGGCCGGAACAAAAAATACAACTGGTTGGACGGTCCCCGGGCAGCCGACCGAAATCGTCGCGAACAAGCGTGGCGAAAACAAAAAGGCAAAGCGCCGAAAACCGAGAATGAGATTTACGTCGACTACATCAAAAGTTTCGACTACGTCGTGGTCACCGATCATCAATCGGAATTTGATATTGATCTGGTTCAGAAACACGCCAAGAAATTTATCGACCTGTCGGATTATCAATTCCTGCTCGATCCGAAAACCAACCAACCGGCCAAGGGGATACTGACGGCTCAACAGCGAAAACAGGCCGGCGAAAACCTGCCGATTATCGCCACCTATACCGGCATCGTCCCGATCGTCTACAAAGCGCAGCGTTCGTTGCTACACAGTCTGATCAACAGTATCTGTCTGGCATTTGTCATGATTGCGATTGTTATGATGTTGTTGTTGACCAACTGGAAACGTCCCACCAGCTTTACCGATTATTTCAACGTGCCCGGCGGAATGCTGGCTATGTTGCCAAATGTGTTTCCCATCGTTTTGATCTTTGGCGCCATGGGCCACCTCGGACCGGTCAAGCCCGAATATTTTCTGGTGGACATTGGCTCGATGATGACGGCCAGCGTTGCCATGGGCGTGGCGGTTGACGATACGATTCATTTTCTCAATTGGTATCGCAAAGGCCTTTCCCAGGGAATGGATCGCATCGCCTCCATCAAACTGGCTTACGAACGAGTGGCCACGGCAATGACGCAAACGACGTTGATTGGTGGATTCGGACTGTTCGCGTTTGCCTTGAGTACTTTCACACCAACGCAACGCTTCGGCACGCTGATGTTGTTTTTGCTCGGCGCTGCATTGATTGGTGATTTGATTTTCTTGCCGGCGCTGTTAGCCAGCCCGCTGGGGAAATGGTTCGGCAAACAAGCTGACGTCGGGGACAGTGGCAAATCCGACAAATTGGTCGATCAGCAGGATGACAACCCCGAAGCGACCGACGCGGATGAAAATTCGGCTCACACGGACAATGGAAAACCGGCCGAACAAACGGAACCCGACGATCCTGACGAGACAACATTCCGAACGGATCCTGCCGACAAGGAGCAGATTAAAAATCGTTTAAAGTCAAAGTCCAAAAAACGCAAAAGATCTTCTCATCGAAAAAGATAGAACGTTGTTGTGATCGTCGGTGATGGAACTTTGCCGCCGATTTCAGGGTATTACCTGGAAAACACGTGTACCCAATCCCGATGCGATTCAAACGTTGTTAAACTGGAAGTATCGGCGCATTGCATTAAGCGATACTCTCATTTCTTGGATCACGGCATGGAAAAAATCTGTCCTCGTTGCGAACACAAAATCCAGTACGCTGACGATGCGCCACGATTTTGTAGCAATTGCGGACAGTCCCTGACCACCACTGGTGAATTCGAATCGACAATTGATGCGGTCACTCGGCCGCCTGCCGACTCCAAGCCATCAACTGCCAATTTTCATGTGGATCCCGATGGCGGTGGTTGGCTCTGTCCTGGCGACAAAGTTGGCGCCTATGTGATCGATGAACAACTGGGACGCGGTGGTATGGGAGTCGTTTACAGCGCGACTCATGAAAAAACCGGCAAACAAGTTGCGATCAAGTTTCTCAATCAAAACCCCAATGACAGCCCTAAAGCGGCCGAACGATTTCATCGGGAAAGTCAAATTGCGGCTTCGATTTCCAACCCGCGGTCAACATTTGTCTACGCATCCGGCGATTACGCCAATCGTCGTTTCATCGTAATGGAATTGATGCCTGGAGACACGTTAAAAGATCTTGTCAGAAACGAAGGTCCGTTGCCCGTCGGCCGCGCTGTTGATCTGATCCTGGACGTGATTACCGGAATTCAATCGGCGCATCGACGCGGGATAATCCACCGTGACATCAAGCCGTCGAATTGTTTTCTCGATCATGATGGACGCGTCAAAATTGGCGACTACGGGCTTTCCAAAACTTTTGACACAGACGTTCAACTGACAAAAACCGGAACATTTATGGGCACCCTGCAATTTGCGGCACCGGAGCAAATCAAAGGGGTCAAGGTGGATGAGCGAACGGACATCTACGCGATTGGCGCAACGCTCTATTATCTGTTGGCTGGCAAAGCGCCCTACGAAGGCGACGCAGCCCAAGTGATCGCTGGAATCGCTTCGGATCCCGTACCCGACATTCGCAACGAAACGGACAATGTTGGCAAGCGACTCGGTCGAATCATCATGCAGATGCTGGAAAAGGATCCGAAAAACCGTCCGTCAAACCTGGCCGAGGTCAGACGCCAATTGTTGCCGTTTGCCACCCGCGGCGCAAACACGGCGGATATCGGTCGACGTTTTGCAGCGTTTTTCATGGACTATGGAATTGTCAACTTTGCCATCGTACCGTTGGTTGCGGGCCTGACTCTGTTGGTCGGGATGATCTTTGGACTGAAATCTGAGGTCCGCAAGAATTCGGGTTTGACAGTCAACTACACGAATTCGGAAAAAACGGCCAAGGGAGAATCGGGACCGCGGTTGAGTTCGAGTAACAACTCAGTTCAGGAGTCGGAGGAAAATCAACCGTACCAGTTAAACACCCTGCCCACCAGCGCGACCGAACGTAGTGTGTTTGACTGGTTTATCTTTGCCATCGCTTTTGTCGTCCCGGTTTTATATTTCGCAATCGCCGAAGGGCTGTGGGGACGAACGATTGGAAAATTAATGTTTGGGATGAGGACCGTTGATGAAACGGGTGGTCCGCCCGGCATTCCCCGCGCGCTGCTGCGCTCATTTTTGTTGCCGGGAGCGCTGTTGGCAGGCGCTTTCCTGATTCCATTTTTTACAACAGGTCAATTGAACAACGCTCCCAACGATTCAACGGCATTGCACCAGTTGATCGTGCAAGTCGGCGCAACGATCGTCAGTTGGTTGTTAGCTTTGTGCCTGATGATTCCCGCTCGAACACAAAATGGTTACCAGGGTTTTCACGGCAAAATCACTGGAACACGTGTCGTCCGGATCGGCAGCGCGTTGGAATCTCAAGGGTTCGAGGTTCCGGTGACGCTGCCGACAGCTTTTGTCGACCAAACGATTCTCGGAAAAGATTCTCCGTTGGAAATTCGCGGCATCATCAGCGAAAGCCAGCCGAAGATTTTCCTCGCCAAAGATAATCAACTGGATCGTTTCGTCTGGTTGGTAGACCGACCTCGTAGCCAATTACTGGAATCGAGGGTGCTGATTAATCGTCCTCATCGGCAAAGAATTCTGGAATATAATCTGCCCGAAAACTGGAGTTGCCTGGAAGCGATTACGGGCAGTCCGCTCGTCGACGTATTCGAAAAAGTTCGCCGCATCAGTTGGCAGGCGGCACGGTTGGTGTTGGAAGAATTATGTGACGAGCTGATCGCGACTTTGGCCGAGCAATCGATGCCCGACGATTTTTCAGTCGAGAACATTTGGTTGGACGAAGAAGGCAATATTAAATTGGTCGATTTCTGTCCTCAGCATTTGAAAAAGAAAGCGGACCAGTTTCAGGGCACGGACCAACAGCGGGCCGTCGACGTTGTGCGATATTTCGTCAACCTGGTTGTTGAAAATGAGTGGCGGCCTGGGCACGTTGTCGATTTCGCCAAACAGTGCAACGAACGGGAACGAAATCAAGAAACACTGTTTTGGATTCGAGACGAACTTCGCGAATCCGAAAAACTGCCTTCGCAATGGCGGTGGGATGATCGATTGGGTTCAATTTCAGCTTCGATGAGTACCGAAAGCACGGCGATCTGGCTGCTCGCGTTTTCGCTGGCGTTGTTGCTGCATTACGTGTTTGATTTTGGCAGTTACGTCGTCGGTATCAGTGCCATGCTCACGATGATTTCGACAACGTTCTATTTAGGTTATCGATTCCAGGGTGGCCCCGTTTTCAAATTGTGTGGTGTTGAAATTCGCAATCGCAATTTCACACGGGCATCAAAATTTAAATGTGGAATAAGAAATGTTCTGGCCTGGTCGCCCAGCATTTTGATGTTCAGTTTCATTGTCGTGGCAATCACCGGTTTTGTCATGAAGCAGGAAAATCTGCAATCCGTCGAAAACGTATGGCTGATGATGATCATCAATTTGGGCATTCTCGCCAGCATGGTGATTGTCGTCATCGGATTCATACATGCCGTGTTATCCCCCAACCGCTCGATTCCGGATCTCGTCCTTAGAACAATTCTTGCACGAAAGTAACTAGTTTGAATTCGTCCGCTTCTGAAAGTTCGAAAAAGCCGTACGCTGCCAAATCGTACTACTGCGAGACATGTTCACAGGAACTGGTGGATATGGAATTCTTGCGGGGCGGATTCGTTTCGCGCCGTTGTGCAAAATGCGGTACGATTTCGTTGGACGATAGCCAGGAACCTATCCGTCAGAAAGCTTCGCGATTTGGAAAACTGGCGGCAACCTTTGGTGCGTTGTCCATTCTGTTTTCGATTTTGACATGCGTTCCGGCGATTTATTTTGCGGTCAAATGTCTCCGCATCAAACAGAGCCCTTATGTTGTTCCACGAGGTCGCATCGCGGCCATCATCGGCATTTGGACATCGATTATTTTCACTCCGGTCAGCTCTTGCTGCATCGTGTCAATGATTTTTACCTCGTATGTCGCGGCAATCTCCAATCGAACCGAAGATCCTGGTGAGATTGCCAACATGGCCAAGCAGATTGGGTCGTTTAAACTCGACAAGTCTTGGGAGCCGCGAAAAGCACAGACGATTCTGGGATCTCAATCGGTGCAATACGTTCTCAAATCTGGTTCCGGTATTTCGGAAGACCGCGAAGTTTTGGCGGTCGTTGAATTTACTCGCTACACTACGTTTCCACCCGTTTCCGAGGCCCAGATTGTCAATCAATCTCGACTGCGATCGTTGGGGACGACAGGCCATTTGACCGTTCAGGACAACCAAGTGTTGATTTGGAATTTCATTGGTGCAAAACGAGAAGTCTTTCTGGACTTCTGCAAGAATCGAGATGACGAAGACGCCCATCGTTTTATTGTCATCGCCACCATTTCCAATCGAAAATATTCGATTGTGGCCGTTTCAAAACTCGACGAAAACGGCAATCAATTCGCGAGCCAAGCCGATCTGCAAAAGATTTTTGACAGCTTCGTTCCGGCAGAACCGCGTTAGGCAGTCGATAGGTAGCGGTGCCATAACATCGTAAGCGTGAAGCGTAATAGGATTTTGCATCAGGAATTGTAACTCAAGTTGAGCCAACGACTTTCTGCAATCATAACCCGAAGCGTGAGCGAGGGACCGGAACTACATAGATGTGCTGTGGAACGTCGTCCCTCGCTTACGCTTCGGGTTGTGATTTTGCCTACAACATTGCTGGCACCACTATCAAAAACCGCCTCTATTTTTTTTGCGCCGTCGCTTTTGCAACACAGGCTTTCATTTTTTTCAAACCGATGGCGGCGACCTTTGCGGCATCCTGTTTCCAGTAGGTTCGGTTAAACAACTCCAACGAAAGCGCACCAGCAAATCCGTTTTTAAACAAGGTGTTGAGGATTTGGCTCATCGGTGCAATCCCATCTCCGGGATAAACGCGATCGGCATCGTTGATTTTGTCGCGTTTCGGCTCGGCAGGATAATCATTGACATGAAACACGTGAATCGATTTGCCTTCGAGCATCGACAAACCGGCAAAATCAGACCCGCCTTTGTAGATATGGTAGACATCGGGCAGTACGCACGCGTTTTTATGCCCTGCCTCGGCGGCGATGTACAACAGCTCGCCTAGGCGATTGATGGGTTTCGAAAATCCCCACAATTCCAATTGAGGCACCACACCGATTGATTCACCGACCTCCAGCAACGCTCGATAGCGCTGCGCCGCGTTGTCCAAATTGACAGACTCCCGCGTGCCTGCAGGTGGAGCGGCAATCCGCTCGCCACCGATGGCTTTGACGATTTCCATATCGCGCTTGGCCACATCTAAAGCCTGTTTGCGTTTGCGATCATCATCGACAATCCAATTGGCAAAACCGATGGCGCTTTCGACGATCAATCCGGCATCGCTGATTTGTTTTTTTAAATCAGAAAGTTTGCCGCCCGATTCTCGATACTGCTTGATCTCGTTGATCCAGGGTTCAATTCCGTCGTACCCTGCTTTGGCAGCCAGCGCCACAATTTTGTCGATAGGCAATTTTTGACCGCGAATCGTGCTGGTATTCAGACAATAGCGGATCGCAGGTTTCCGTCGAACAAGATTGCCTGGCGTTTTCCGTTGCGTCGCCGATTCCAATTGACTGGGAGTCAATGACACGGCTCCTGCCGCCAACAGGATTTCGCGGCGATTGAGTGGGTTGGTCATGCTGCATCAAAATCTACTGTGAATGGATTGTCACATCGATTTTATCAGCTGTTGATCGGCAGATGAATCACTCAACCAGCAATTGTTTGGCCCGATCGTTGTCCGTCACGTGAGTTTCTGGTTCGGTTGGCGGAATCGTTCGCCGCGATCGAACGGGTTCCAGCTCATTTTCGATTTCAAAATCCTGTTGGTTAAAATGAGAAACGACAAAAATAGAAACGGCTGAAAAAATAACAGCGATGCTAAAAAACTTTGTTTCGAGAAAAAACTGCACGGTCCCGCTTCCCACCAAGTCGTGATATTCAAACCTAACTTATTCACACCTGCATAACGAACCTAAACAGAAATATGTTGAAATTCGCCCCGCCAGACGCTTTTTCAATCCCGCCGCATTGTGATATCGTTGTCTTCAGACAAGCCACGTTTCAAAAAGGCATCATTTCAGGCAAACCGAAATTTTTTCCGCATACGCATCTTGAACGGTTCACGATTACAACTCGATACTTTCATTGGCGGTTTTGCAACGTTTTGGGGCAAATTTGATCGACTCTTGCGACAGTGCAGCGAACTGTTAGACGATACGAAAATACTGCTGGTGCCACTGGTGATTTTTATTGGCTTGGTCATCTGGTGCGAACGAATCCGCAAGAAAAAAGCCCGTCGAAACAAAAAAACTCACAAACGAATGATCTCGCGTGCCTGGTACCTGGTCGGAGTTCTGACATTGATCACCAGTGCCGTTTGGCTGCATTTATCAAATCAAATTGGAAAAAAGGATTCCAAGATTGCGGAATTGCGCGACGATATCAAAACGCTGACGGCCGACCGCTACAAGATCGCACCGCAACCTTTTCGAACGGTTGGCGACCAAGGTCCCGTGCCGTTTCGACCGCACCACCCTAAACGGCTCGGTGGCAAATACTATCGCGGAAACGATGAACGTCACACTGAATTGTTTAATGGCGGTGTTTATCAAACCGCAATGTTTCGCGTGTTTTTGTGTGATCAACAAAAAAAGGAATTGGCCTGGGGCTCGACGGTACAAGGAAAAGACCTACTGCTCGGCGTTGAAATCAACCGCAGCAACAAAGCACATTTGGGTTTGTTTGACCCGCGAATTATGAAAACTGTTTTTCTCAGCCGGATGATTTCTAAGGCCAAAAACCAACCCGTCAAAAGCGATTTCTCGTTTTTCAACGAAACCAAAATCGACGAGCAGTGGGTTGCCTATTACCCGTTGACGCTCGACTCTGACAATACGATCCGCGGCATGGTCTACATGTATATTGGCCGTGCCAATCCAGAGCAATTCAAAGCGATCTACCATTATGGCATTCGCTATGATCTCAGCACGACAAACGGACAAATCACAGACGATTCCGAGATTTGGATGGGATCGCTCTATCACCCAATAAAAATCCAGTTTCCTGAAAAAAACAAATTGCCGCTGACCGAGTGGTTTGACTTTCGGCCCATTCCCGAGATCGTTTCTGAGAACACGACGGATCCCACATTACTGGGTGTCGATGAACACGACGGAAGCGAAAACAAAAACAAGACGCGCAAGCAAGACAAATAGTGAGCTGAATGGGTAAAACCGAAACCATTGTTGGAATCGCCGGCGCTTCGGGAGCCGGTAAAAGCTTGTTAGCAGATCAATTGCTGCAAGGTCTGCGACAAACATACGATTCCGGAAAAATTGCGATCCTGAACGAGGACAGCTACTATCGCCAACAACATGATTTGAGTTTTGCGCAGCGCGAACAAGTCAACTACGATCATCCCGATGCCATTGAACACGAACTCCTGGTGCAACACCTCAAATCGCTGCGCGCTGGAACAAGCGTTCAAATCCCGCAGTACGATTATGGCCTACATGACCGAAAACCAGAAACCAATGAACTCATCCCGCCACAAATACTGATCCTTGAGGGAATTCTGATTTTTGATTCGCAGGAAATGCGCAATGAGCAAGACCTCAAAGTATTCGTTGATGTTGATTTGGATATTTGTTTGACGAGACGAATGCGGCGCGATATCCAACAACGGGGACGTGATCTGGAATCCGTGTTAACACAATACGAAACAACGGTGCGGCCGATGTTTTTTCAATTTGTTGAACCAACCAAGAAATTTGCCGATGTGATTGTCCCGCGGGGAGGCGACAATTTTAATGCTCTCCGAGTTCTGAAAAATCACTTGGAATCGATGCTATCAAAATAAGCTAATGGAGGAATAGTCGTCAAAGATTTTGAGCGGCAAGGCGCTAGCCGCCGATATCCGAGGGTTTACCGGCGGCTAGCGCCTTGCCGCTCACAAGAACGGACCCCTTTAACCAAAGATTGAATTGTGGTTTTGCGCACAAAAAAACCCACATGTCGTACGAGCACGTGGGTTACTCGAAAAATATCAAAGAAAGACTTAACGGATTGAAGCAACTTGTGCTTTCTCTTTTTTTCCGCCTTTGTCTTTATTATCTTTGTCTTCTTCTTTTTTGCTGCAGCCAACGGAGATAGCCAATCCGAGGACCATTGCACAAACTAGCAAACGTTTCATTTTATAACTCCTCATGAAACTTACGCTTAAGGTAAAAAATTGAACTGTTATCAGAGTAACACAATCACCAAGGGTTGAAAACTCGCCAACCAGAAATGTGACAAAATTATTCCAAAAGCGGGTTTCAGGAAATTGTTAAACTTTTGCTTTTTTTTCCGACTTCGCTACTTCGCAACACAATAAAGTTTGGTCTGTGAGCGAATAAATAGCTGGTCTCCGCTGATCGCAGGCGTTGCATTGAATTTTGGTGCACTTTCCTTGATCAGGTTGGTCGACAAGATTTTGAATTCTGAGCCTGCCTGGAGAACATGGGTCGCTCCAGACCGCATTGAAACAAGAATTTTGTCCCCAACTTTGATCGGAGAAGCGTAGTCACCAGCCGGGCCGCGGCGCCCACTTCCACCAGCAACTTCCACCTTGGGGAGACGACCTCGGAAAACCTCTTCCCCAGTTTTACAATCGTAACAGTAAACAAGTCCTCGACCGGACCACAAAATTTTTCCGTCATAAATCAACGGCGTACCGATACTGGACGAAACCGATTTGGTCCACAACGTATGTGATTCGGAAACATCGCCGTCTCCACCACACTTCACGGCAATCGCTTTTCCTTGACGACCACCTTGAGCGAAAACAACTCCGTTGCTTTCAACCAACGATGCACAAACGGTTTGATTAATGGGTGATTTTGCTGACCAAAGTTTTTTTCCGGTTTCCGGATCAATGCCAATGATTTGGCCAGGCTGACTGGTAACCAATTCTGTACGCTTTTCTGTTTTTACCAGAATCGGTGTCCCCCAACAGTTTTTGAATTTTTCGTTTTCCATCGACCATTTTACTTTGCCGTCGGATTTGTTGAGCGCAACAATTTTTCGGCCAACGTTTCCAGCATTTACGATCACCAGGTCTTTGTACAAAATCGGGCTGGAACCTCCGCCCCATTTGTAAGGATCCGATTTAGTTCCAACGCTGGTTTGCCAGACCTTTTTGCCTTTCATATCAAACGCGCAAACACCGGTCTTGCTGAAAAACGTAAAGATGTGTTTTCCGTCGGTGATTGGCGTGCTGCTGGCATAGCCGTGTTCGACAATGAAACCTTTGTAAGGATCTTCGTCAGCCGCCGAATCGATCGTTGACCGCCAAAGTTCTTTTCCAGATTTCCGATCAAAACACAACAGATGGCGTTTGAGATTTTTAACGTTTCCTGGATTTTTGCTATCTGCGCCGTAACCCGTATAGCAAGTCAGGTAAACGTTATCGCCGTAGACGATTGGGCACGACGACCCGGGCCCAGGTAATTTCGCTTTCCATTTGACATTTGACGATTCCGTCCAACTCGCAACGACTTTCGCATCTTTCGCGACGCCTTTTCCGTTTGGCCCTCGAAACTGAGACCAGTTGTCGTCTCCGTAGGCGGTAGAAACAACAAACATACACAGCGCCATCAATGCGGACACTCTGAGACATATCATGCGACGATCCCTTTTCAAAAAGAAGTTTTATTTCAGTCGTTATTGTGGCAGATTTTTTTTGTGGATAACAACCATCCAAAATTCAACTTCATCAATTTTTGCGCTGAACCATCGTTTTTGAGCGGAGCTTTCACATCGTGAGATTTTAAAACGTTCAATTCCTTTTGTTTATGTAATCCTACGTACGTTGAACTGACCTGCTGCTGACCAACGAAGTAGGGCCGGTTCCCACCGGCCGTTTTATTGATTGTCCGGTGGGAACTGGCCCTACAAAATGTGAAACCCCACTGACTTCCTTTTTGTCTGTGTGATCCTACGTACGTTGAACCGACCGCAGTCATTGAACCAGCGCGGCCCGCTAGCAAATCTCAACCGTCATAATCCGCAGACTGATCATCAGATTGTTAAGTTAGGCATTCTGTTCTATTCGGGTCTTAACGATTTCAACCAATTGACGATCTCTGCCGAAATTCAAGTTAGTAACTGTTGTTTTATTTAGAGTGATTGTGGACCGCGCCCTGTCCAACCCATTTCAGGAGTATTTTCCGTGTTGCGATTTTTCGTCGTTGGACTTGTAGTCGCCTTTGTCCCTGGTTTGGCGTTTGCACAAGGGGTTGTCGAATCCGTCGTCGTTGAAAACGAGGCCGCCGGATCATGCGATAACTGTAGTCAAGGAGCCGCAGATTGCAGTACTGCAAATCGTTGTTGCAATAGCTGTCGTCGCAATGGATTCCAAACGACAACCTCTAGCGTATTTGCTGATGAATGGTTCACCGATTGTGGCGGTGGAAAACCCGATTGGATTGATCTCGACCAATTCTGCAGACGTAACTATGTCAGCTTTTTTGGCGGTTACGTTAACGTCGAAGATTTTCACCAGGTATCACCGACCGCGATTACCAGTTTCAACGTCCTGGACGGATGGGGAATTGGCGGAGCCGTTGGTCGACAATTCCATCCATTGTTCCGTGGCGAATTGGAATTCAGTTACCGCAACAATGTCATTGACGCTTTTCAAGTCGACACGCTAGACGGCAACGGAAACGTCATCGCATCAGCAACGACGGCCGCCGTTGGAGATTTGGACACCTACAGCTGGATGAGCAATTTCATCATCGATTTCCCACCTCGAAAAATGGGTTGCATGAACGCATACGCCGGTGGCGGTATTGGCATCATGTACGCCGAAGGTAACGTTGTCGCTGGCGGAACCACCTATCAAATCGCAGATTCATCATTTGCTTTTCAATTCATAGGTGGAATCAACATTCCAATCCGCGAACGAGTCGATTTCTTTACCGAATATCGTTTTCAAGGTGCCAACAATATCCAGGTCGACGATCTTACAACACCTGCCAACCTGGGTGATTTTGAATTCGTATCGCACAATGTGTTTTTTGGATTCAGAATCTTCAGCAAATAATCGCTACTTGGGTAGATGCAGAAAAACGGTTTTGGGCAGCGGCGTAAACCAGCCCGTCCGCACACCAGCAGCCTGCAAGCCGTTTCCAATCCAGCAATTGCAAGTATTGAATACATGATAGGTGCCACGCGCTTCGAAAAATGCGTCTGTGTCGCCATAGCCGGCATTGGCGATTCGAATCGGTTTACCGTTTTCCAGGCGAAACGACTTTTGAACGTAAGCGACCAAATCCTTGTATTGCTGTACCGAAATGCGAACAGAAACTGCATTTTGTAAATGTTCGATCTTTGTTAGATCGACATGAACACACGAACCTGACGGCCACGCCAAAGCGTTTACCGCAGTTGCTATTTTCAAATCAGCCCAAGTCGGAGTCTCGACAAAAAATCCACGGTCTCCCCAACCGATGGCACAATGCGTCATTTCAGACAATGGTTTGGTGAACGAGTCGGACGAAAAATACTCGCGCCAATCCATCCATTCTGTCTCTAACGGCAAAACAAAATCGGAATGAACCGCGTTGGAAATAACCCAGATCTCAACACCTTGATCGGATTCCAGAAAATCGTTGTTAACCGGCAGCAAACCGACCAGCACAATTGCGAAATAGATTCCGATCGAACAAGCAATCACGTAAAATGTCCGTTTGGCAATCCGTCGAGCCAGGCTCAAATAAGTTCGCCATTTCATATATTCCGCCCTCCTATTTTGCCTGGACCCTGTGATCTGTACCCATCAAGAGTCCCGAAACGCGTCAATTATTCCCAACTCGCGAAAGCCTCAAAATTGTTTGACGAAAAAACCGAAAATCAGATACAATTGGGGTGCGCGTCTCTATTTCCACTCAGGGGCTTATGAGTAGAAGAGGATGTCATGGAAATATCAAAACTTGCCAAACAAGTAGCGTTGCCGGCTACGTTGTCGCTGGTATTCTGTCTTGGCCTTTGCACCCACGCTATTGGACAAGGCATTCATGTGCAAACTCCGTTTAACAACATCAGCGATTCTTACTATGAGAATTTTGGTGTAAGTTTTGGGTTCAATTTGGCAAATGGGACCGGCAACGGTTCCCGAATCGTCGGTATTTTTCCCAATGGCCAAATTAACCCCAATGGAATCGTTTTTGGACAAAACAGTGCCGGTGCAGCGCTGCCTCCGTTTGGCGGCTTTGACCCTGCGACCGGTGGTTCGATTGGATTCGGACGTGTCGGCGGAAAAATTGGGTATAGCCTGGGATTGAATTTTGGTAAGGGTAGCACCCGCAATGCAACCAGCGTCACTCCGGGAGTCGTCGTTCCAAATGGTGGAATTGGTACGTTTACATCGGGACAAAATCGACCGTTTGTGACCAGTGTGACTCCGTTTACGTTTGGCGGTTATTCGCTGCCCTCGGCCTACGGTGGCACCAGTCCATCAATTTTTTCTGGCTCCGACCGGTCTTTTTCAAACCCGACGTTCGGTGGCATGAGCTATAGCCAAATTCGTGCGGCACTCAGTTCGACACCCGACAGACCGCGTCGGCGTACGACCTCAAGCACCGTTGTTTCCAATCGCAAACCAAGTTCCGCGGAGACATCGGATATCAGTGTTGCTGAAATCAAAGCACAACGTCAGGCCATGGTGCAAGCTAAGAAAGCGAAAAATGCTGCGGAGATCAGCCGCTTGCTAGAACGCGCCCAAAAGCTCGAAAAAGAAGGCAACATTCCGTTGGCTCGCGCTCAATATTACAAAGCCCATCGGCTCGCCGAAGGCCAACAAAAACGCGAGATCAAAAGCAAATACGAAAGCCTTCGCTCGCTCAAGAAAAAAAGACGATATCGTTAAGCAGTGCGATTTCATTCAATTTGGCTTGGGAGGGCGAGGCTCCTGCCGAGCCTCCTGTGAGCGGCAAAACCTAATCCAGTGAGCGGCAAGGCGCTAGTGTCACGAACGTTAATTGCTATGCCACCAAGGCGAGTATTTGCTCAAGTTTTGCATCTTGTGTCTTTTCACGCCA
>JANQLU010000049.1 GCA_028280445.1 Pirellulaceae bacterium
GCGAAAAACTGCTTCCAAACAAAAAGCAACCCAAAACCAGACCCAGACAACTGTAAGCATCCAAAATCCCGGACAATATTGGGCTGAGCCAGTGGCACCCATGAAGGACCAACGTACGGTACATCTTTGGCTCTTCAAGTCCTTCGCTCACGCTTCGCACTTACGACGATAGAAAGTCCGGATGACCGGTGGGAACCGGCCCTACAATTCGCGGTTGAATTATCCTGATTTGGATTCCGTTTTCTTGTCTTCGGATTTCTTTTTGTCACCCGAACTTGACGAACTTTGAGTTTGTAATTGCTCAATGATTTTCTTGAAACGGTCGACGGCCGGTTGGGAAAATTTGTTCGGCTCGTCTTTCAGTTCTTTCTCGGCGATGGCTAACGACGCCTTTGCGGCATCGAGCTTGATCTCCTTCAACGGTTTTTCGAAACGATCGGCCAGCCAGGCTTCGACCGTACTCATCGAAAATGCGCCATAAGCCGATGAATAAAAATCGGGTCCAGGTTCTTCGACGATTCGCTGAATGAGCCAATAGGCATGCATCCCCATATCAGCTTGCCCCCGAGCCGTATTTTCGATCGCTTTCGTTTTGGGGATCCGGTCATCGTCCAGATGCATACACAACAACTTAAGCGCTTTGACACCACCTTTTTCAATTTTCTCGACCGCTTCACCGACGGTTTTCTGATCAGAACTGGTCGCAATCGTATCAAAAGCGTCCTTGTAAGGCTGCAACTCCGGATCGAGCTTTTTAACTTCCGGTTTCGATTTTGAACAACCGGCACAAACAGCGATAGCAGCAATCAAGCCCAACACAACGAGTCGTTTCATCTTTATTCCTTTTGTCTGGGTACGCCTATCAGACGCGCGATGATACGCCGTTTGTTCCGTAATTTTCATAGAATTCAGGTTTAGATTATCCTAAGACAAAATAGTTACCAGAACTCCGCGCCCGCCACTCAACCTATAGTTTTTCTCTTTGATCGAGATAGACGTCCAAATTACGTTTTTCCCCTTGCCGGATCACCACACATTCGACTTGAGTTTGCGGTGTGGTTCGACCTATTTCAGAAAAAAGCTGCTGAGCGTGTTCAATCGTGACGCCATTCCAAGCAATAATTTTGTCATAAGCAACCATTCCAGCTTTTGCCGCAGGCGTATCGTTGACAACTCGTGTAACGACCGCGCCATTGGGTTTTTGCATGCTAATTTCATTCAGTTTTTTCAGGGAAACTCTTGAAAACCGAGAAGGCGTCTGTTGATCCAAATAGAGTTCGACGCCCAAATAGCCCCGTTTTACTTCGCCGTTTTCAATGATTTGTTCAAACACAAATTTGGCGTCGGCACTGGGAACAGCAAAGCTAATGCCCTGAAATTTGTCGCCAAAGATCTGAGTATTGATGCCGACAACGCGCCCTTGCGAGTCAACCAACGGTCCACCGCTATTGCCTGGGTTAACGGCCGCATCGGTTTGAATAAATTCCTGCAGAGCACTGTCCGAACTGACCGACCGTTTTTTCCCACTGACGATGCCTGCGGTCACGCTGTTGTCAAAACCATAGGGACTACCGATCGCCCAAACCATCGAACCAACACGCAAATTTTTGGAGTCGCCCCACTCGGCAGCAATCAAATTTTTGCGATTGATTTTCAGTACGGCCAAATCGGCGAGTTCGTCATATCCAACCAACTCGGCGGGCTCGCGGCTTCGATCATACAAAGCCACCAGGATTTTGCCTTTCATATTTGATTTACTGGGAATCGCGTCTTTGATGACATGGTAGTTCGTCATGATGTAACCGTCGGACGACAACACGACACCCGAACCCTGTCCCCCTTGTAAAATGTTGAATCGCGAAAACCGACCTCGTTTCGATTCGATTCCCGCGCTGATTTTCACAACGCTTGGACTGATTTTCTGAGCGACCAATTGATAAGCTTGCGAAACATTTTTCAGCGGCATGTCACTGAGAATTTCCGCTGCATTCTCGTACTCCGCTCTGACTTTGCCCCGCGTAATCGCGTATTGGTATTTCTCGACAATCAATGGGCCGAGCCAAACGACGCAACAGATGAGACAGATCGTCGGCAAAAAGAAAAACAAGCGGTTACCTGATCGCTGTGTCCGCACTGGAGTTTTCTCCGTGGCACTTGGCGAGACAGCCGAATCTTTCATCGCACCGGTCGACTCGGAATCAGAGCCAAATGAATTAGAGCCAAAATAAATCGGTGAAGTCGAAGGGCCCGATTGTGGTGGATTGATTGACTGGCTATCGAGTAAATCATCTTTGATATTTTCACGGTGTTTTTGGGAATCGTCAAATCCAAATTTATCGTCGTGCATAATGCCCACCGAAATAAAACCAGGCCGCGAATAACATTTTTATTATAAGGGAAACTAAGCAAGGTGAAAAACAAAGTTCGTGAATTCGCGTGTTTTCCAGATTGATTTAACGATTTTTTATTGCTTGCGACGTTTCCCATTGATTGTCGCAAATGCAAAACTTGTAACAAAAAAACCGCTCCGGCAAGCACCGGGCGGTTTAATTATGGATGCACTTTTACGATGTATTCGGAAAAAACGAACAAAATGCGTTTCAAACGAGTTTTTTCGTGAAAGATGTCTACGTGTCTATTTGACAACGATTAAAGATCTTTCAAAACCGATGCATATTGATCTTTTCCTTCGACACCTTGTTCTTCAAGAATTTTCTTGAGTTCGTCTTTGCCAACACATTTACCCCAGGCGATCAACCATTGTTTCGTTCCAACGTTGTTCCAACCTGGAGATTGGTATCCGGCAGCGCGGGCCAAACCCAATGATCGAATGTTGTTGTGAATCTGCGCTTTGGCTTTATCTTCTTTGTTGATGTCCGCCCACAGATGCCAACGAATCAGGTTGCCGACCAACGCACGAGCGTCCTCTTTTCCCCATCGAATGCCAGGAATGAACAAAGCGTTGCCGCCTCCGGCCCAAGGGGTTTCGTCCGCTTGCGCGTCAAATTTGGTCATCTCGACGACCTGTTTGACAACCTCTTTTGATTGTCCTTGTTGTGCCAACGTGCCGAGGTAAGCTGCCGCCTGACGTCGAACATTCGTGTCGTCGTGAGTCAACATTGCCTTGGCCAATTTCTTGGGTCCAAACGCCAGAATCGAAGGTGCGAGTGCTTGGCGCAGTTGAGGCACACGCAACGTCACCTTCAAAACGTCGCCAGCCGATGCATCTTTACTGTCGGCCATCATATCGACAATTCGCATACCAATCGGACGCCCCAGAGCAGGGAATTTTTGAATCAATTGAGCTTTCTCAAGCAATCCAGGCAGCGTTCGAGTCATTTGAACGCGAGCTGCCGCAGCCCAATCTCGGACAACTTTCTTTTGCTTGGCATCGTCGTGAATTCCGAGCAAATGTTCGTCGACGTCCTGTCCACCAATGGCCGCCAGTGCAGCAATTGCCCAACCGCGGCGCGACAGTTCTTTGTCAGTTTTGGCGACACTGACCAAACGTGTGACAATCGCATCGCGAGATTTGTCATCTTTTTTGGCATAAGCCACCGATGCCTGAATCGCGGCAGAAGAAGTCTTCGAATCTTTCAATGCAGCAACAATGTCATCAATCGATTTCAAATCTTCTTGAGCAAATGCCGATGAACCAGCAAACAACACAGCCATAGCGACCGCGGCGACCACCATACGGCGTGAACGGCGCCAGTAAAAAACTCCGCCAAACGCGACAATGCCAATGCCCAACAACGCGTATTGCAACCAATTGGTTTTGGAAGCATGTCGCGTTTCGGTGTTCGTGGTATTCCAATCGATCGCGCCAACTTTCAAGATACCGCCTTTCTTTTTACTCGGACCAAATTCTTTGGCGTCGTAGTTGCGTCGGCGGTTTCGTTTGCTCGGCATTTGGTATTCGGCAAACTTCAAATTTCGCGACGACAGAACTTCACGAGGAAAGTCACCATCGACGACGGTCATGGTCATTTTTTCTAGCATCTTCAAACCTTTTTTCACGGTTTCGTCACGTTTGATATTCAACGATTCAGCAATCGCTTTGTCGAATTGGTTTCCACGCAAGCCAAAATGTTCGCCGATTCGCAGCAGCTCTTTTTCAGCCTCTTCATGCACCAGCGACATCGTTTTCGATTCGACTGCGATCATGTCACCGGCGAACAATTCCAATGCAGCTTGCATGTGAGGCTTGGGATTGCGACGCTGTTTGAGAGCTTCAGGTGAATAGATGGGTCTGACGATTCGTCCACCCGGCGCAATGCGACTGCCACGAATTGCTTTTTTATCGCCTGCGACCGGGCCATACATTTTCTTGAACTCTTCTTCCGTTCCGTTGATGATACGAACGGGAAGCGGTTGGGTAAGGTTTGCGATAAGTTGCTTTCCGGTCAACTGAC
The DNA here is from genome assembly GCA_028280445.1 of Pirellulaceae bacterium. Lineage (GTDB taxonomy): Bacteria > Planctomycetota > Planctomycetia > Pirellulales > Pirellulaceae > JANQLU01. The sequence goes on from JANQLU010000049.1 coordinate 4,416, forward strand.
GTTGTACAAACTCTTCGGGGATCGAACGAATTTTCTTGGGGCCGTCGGTTAACAAGTAAACAATGTTGCGAGTATCGTCGCCGTTGAAAGTCGAAAGCCGCATTGGAACGACCAATTCATCGGTTTTGAAGCGGAATCCCATGCCCTGAACATGGCCATCAAAAGTGCTCGATTTTGGCATATTTGGACGAACCTTGCGTTGTCCCGGTGTCGGATCGACTCCCGCTTTCGGACCGACTTTGGATTTAACGGCGACAAAGCACCAACGAGCTTCGATGTATTCATCACATGTTTTGTCCATTCCCTTGGGATAGACATATTTGTGTTGTTCCATCCATTTTTTCAAAGCGGCCGAACTACCGGCTTCGAGAACGGCCACTTCGTACATCCCGACCGCTTCTTGCTTGACCACCCGAACTTCGTCTTTGGCGAGCGCTTTCGATTTGAGTTCCAATCCACCGCCAGCGGCACCCGCTGCGCGGCGCATGCCTCGAAATCGAACCATGGGTCGAAGATCGACGACAACTTCTGGAGGATCGATCGAATTTGCGACATGCTGAAAAACATTGTCAGAGACTTTTCGAATGGCCGGAGCCGATGGGAACGGAATCAACATTCCGAAATTGTCGACTTTACCCTGAAAGCCCGGTCGAATCACAAACGTTTCGATGCCATCTTTGTAAAACACATAAGTCTTTTGCAGACCTTTTCGTGTAATCGGAACCACGTTGCCGGTGTAAATTGGCGGAACCATACCGCAAGGGTCGGTGTGATGCGCCGACAAATTCTGCGTCGCCGAAAAAATCATGGCGATGACGATTGCGGGAGCCAGGAGTTTCATCAAATATGCCTTTCGAAAAATCTATTTGTTCGATCTTGTTGTTCTAGTTTTACGTTTTCGAATCAGTAGTACCGAAGCTGACAACATGATCAGCCCCGTCAAAATCAACCACGGCGATCGTGCCGATACGACGCGTCTGTTGTTTTGATTTTGTGGGTCCAAGTGTGACCAATCGACAGCGCCGATTTTGAGGACGCCTTGTTTTTTCACGCCAGGTTTGTTCGTTTTTGGATCGTAATTCAACGAGTTGTTACGACGGGCTGGCATTTTGTATGTTGCGAACGTCAGATTGCGTGACGACAATACTTCGCGAGGGAAATCGCCATCGAGCACCGTCAGCGTCATCGACTTCAAATCTTTGAGTGCCGACTTAGTCGCCTTGTCGGCCATTTCGGTCAAAGCGTCTGCGTTTGATTTGTCGATCTCTGGTCCACGTAAACCAAAATGTTCACCGATGCGAAGGAACTCTTTCTCCATCTCTTCGTGTTCCAACGATAGATTACCCGAAGCGATTGCGGTCAGGTCCGAAGCAAACAATTGCTTGGCCACACCATTTTTGGGCCCCGGTTTGCGTTGTGCCGGAAGCGATTTCCGGTGCCAGTCCGTCAAGTTCTTTTCAGTGCCGCCAATGATTCGCAGTGGCAGTGGCTTGGTGACATTCGCAATCAAATCGGCACCCGAAAGCTGGCGTTGGACATATTCTTCGGGGATCGCACGAATCTTTTTGGGACTGTCACTCAACAGATAAACGATGTTCCGTGTTTCCCCTTCGTTGAAAGCCGAAAGTCGCATCGGGACTACGAGTTCGTCTGTTTTGAAACGGAATCCCATCCCTTGAACGTGGCCATCAAAGGTTGAACCCGATGGCAGGTTCGGACTTACTTTCCGTTGACCCGCGCGTGGCTGAACGCCGTCGGATTGATTGACTTTGGTTTTCACAGCGACAAAGCACCATTTGATTTCGATATATTCGTCACAGACTTTGTCCATTCCTTTTGGATATTTAAACCCGTTTTTGTCCATCCATTTTTTCAAAGCGGCCGAACTGCCGGCTTCGAGGACGGCGACTTCGTACATCCCGACTGCTTCGCGCTTGAGCACTTTGACTCGATGACGATTGCTTTTACCTTGAGCAAACTGCATCCGGTTTTGCATCGGTGCACCCAACGCATTCATGGCGGCCAGCTTTCGCATTCGAAGATCAACCACAACCTCTGGCGGATCAACGGCATTGGCCACTTGAGCGAATACGTTGTCAGGTACTTTGCGAAGCGCCGGGGCTGATGGGAATGGAATCAACATTCCAAAATTGTCGACCTTGCCTTGAAAACCGGGTCGGATCACAAATGTCTCGACGCCATCTTTGTAGAACACATAGGTTTGCTGCAAACCAATCCGCGTGATCGGAGCGCCTTTACCGGTATAAATTGGTGGCACCATCCCACAAGGGTCTTTGGCGGTTGCTGCCGAAGCGGTCACCACACAACCGACGGCAATCATGGCGGCCAGTGTTTTTCGACGACGGACGATCACCATTCCCAAACAAACACTCAAGCCGAGCAGACCGATCGTAATCGGCAACAAACCTTTTGAAGCATGGCGTGTTTTGGTGGGCTCCAAGTGCGACCAATCAACCGCACCGATTTTGAGAACACCTTCTTTTTTTGCACCCGGTTTGTTGGTTTTTGGATCGTAATTCAATGAGTTATTACGACGTGAAGGCATTTTGTAAGTTGCAAATTTCAAGTTGCGCGACGAAAGCACTTCGCGAGGGAAATCACCATCGAGCACCGTCAGCGTCATTGAATTCAAATCTTTGAGTGCTGACTTAGTCGCCTTGTCCGCCATTTCGGCCAAAGCGTCTGTGTTCGATTTATCGATCTCCGGTCCACGCAAACCAAAATGTTCGCCGATGCGGAGGAACTCTTTTTCCATCTCTTCATGCTCCAACGACAGATTGCCTGTTGCAATCGCCGTCAGGTCCGAAGCAAACAGACGCTTGGCGACACCGTTTTTTGGTTCCGGTTTGCGTTGTGCCGGAAGCGATTTGCGATGCCAATCGGTGAGGCTTTTCTCGGTACCACCAATGATCCGCAGTGGCAATGGTTTGGTAATGTTAGCGATCAAATCCTTGCCCGTTAGTTGACGTTGTACGTATTCCTCGGGAATGGCGCGAATCTTTTTGGGACTGTCAGTCAACAGATAAACGATATTCCGCGTTTCCCCTTCGTTGAAAGCCGACAACCGCATTGGCACGACCAATTCGTCGGTTTTGAAGCGGAATCCCATTCCTTGAACATGGCCGTCAAATGTCGAACCGGAGGGCAAATTTGGATTCACCTTTCGCTGACCTGCTTTGGGTTGAACGCCGCCAGCTTGATTGACCTTGGTTTTGACGGCAACGAAACACCATTTCAGTTCGATATATTCATCGCAGACCTTGTCCATTCCTTTGGGATATTTGAATCCGTTTTTGTCCATCCATTTTTTCAAGGCGGCTGAACTGCCCGCTTCGAGGACCGCGACTTCGTACATCCCGACCGCTTCACGCTTGAGCACTTTGACTCGATTACGACGGCTTTTCGTTTGTGAAAATTGCATGGCACTTTGCAGTTGAACGCCTGAGGCATTGGCGTTGTTGGCAAAGATCATTCGGAGATCAACCACAACCTCTGGTGGATCAACCGCATTAGCAACTTGAGAAAATACATTGTCGGGCACTTTGCGAAGCGCCGGGGCCGATGGGAACGGAATCAACATTCCAAAATTGTCGACCTTGCCTTGAAAACCGGGTCGGATCACAAACGTCTCAACACCGTCTTTGTAAAACACATAAGTTTGCTGCAAACCGATCCGCGTGATCGGAGCGCCTTTGCCCGTATAAATTGGCGGCACCATTCCACAGGGGTCTTTGGCGGTTGCCGTCGACGCGGCTACGACACAACCGACCGCAATCATCGCGGCCAGTGTTTTACGGCGACGGACGATCACCATGCCCAGGCAAACACTCAAACCGAGCAAACCGATCGTAATCGGCAACAAGCCTTTTGAAGCATGACGCGTTTTTGTGGGTTCCAAATGCGACCAATCGACAGCGCCGATTTTGAGGAAACCTTCGCGTTTGATTCCCGGTTTGTTGGTTTTCGGATCGTAGTTCAACGAGTTGTTACGACGCGCTGGCATTTTGTACGTTGCGAACGTCAAATTGCGTGACGAAAGCACTTCGCGGGGGAAATCACCGTCAAGCACGGTCAGCGTCATCGACTTTAAATCTTTGAGTGCTGCCTTAGTCGCCTTGTCCGCCATTTCTGCCAAAGCATCTGCATTCGATTTGTCAATCTCCGGCCCTCGCAAACCAAAATGTTCACCGATGCGAAGGAACTCTTTTTCCATCTCTTCATGTTCCAACGACAAATTACCCGAAGCGATTGCGGTCAGGTCCGAAGCAAACAGGCGCTTGGCCACGCCATTTTTGGGTTCAGGTTTTCGCTGCTCAGGCAACCATTTCTTGTGCCAGTCGGTCAGATTTTTTTCCGTGCCGCCGATAATTCGTAGCGGCAAAGGTTTGGTCACGTTGGTAATCAAATCCGCGCCCGACAATTGACGTTGGACATACTCCTCAGGAATCGCACGAATCTTTTTGGGACTGTCGGTCAACAGATAAACGATGTTCCGTGTTTCGCCTTCGTTGAAAGCTGAAAGCCGCATTGGCACGACCAACTCATCGGTTTTGAAGCGGAAACCCATCCCTTGAACATGGCCGTCAAACGTCGAGCCCGATGGCAAATTCGGATTGACCTTGCGTTGACCGGCTTGCGGTTGAACGCCGTCTGCTTGATTGACCTTGGTTTTGACGGCAACGAAACACCAGTCTAGCTCGATATATTCGTCGCAGACTTTGTCCATTCCTTTTGGGTATTTGAACCCATTTTTGTCCATCCATTTTTTCAAAGCGGCCGAGCTGCCGGCTTCGAGGACGGCGACTTCGTACATTCCGACCGCTTCGCGTTTGAGAACGGTGACTTTATCTTTGGCCTTCTTGCCGTCGTATTTCATCCCGGATTGCTTTTCAGCCGTGACACTTCGAACAGCACCACTTTTGTACAGCCGCATTCGCAGATCGACGACGACTTCCGGCGGATCAACCGCATTGGCAACTTGAGCGAATACGTTGTCGGGTACTTTGCGAAGTGCTGGAGCCGATGGAAACGGAATCAGCATTCCAAAATTGTCAACTTTGCCCTGGAAACCGGGTCGGATTACAAACGTCTCGACACCGTCTTTGTAGAACACATAAGTTTGCTGCAAACCAATCCGCGTGATTGGCGCGCCAGGGCCAGTGTAAATTGGCGGCACCATTCCACAGGGGTCTTTGGCGGTCGCCGTCGAAACGGTCAACACACAACCAACCGCAATCATCGCCGCCAACGTTTTTCGACGTCGAACGAACACGACTCCGAGACAAAGTCCGATGCCCAACAATCCGATAGTCAACGGCAACCAATTGTTCTTGGAAGCCATGCGGGTTTTTTCAGCGTCGACAGCAGTCCAATCAATCGCACCAAGTTTCAAAATGCCTTGCTTGCTTCTCTGACCCGGTTTGTTGGTTTTCGAGTCGTAATTGAAAAAGTTGTTTCGACGCGATGGCATTTTATAAGTCGCAAAGGTCAGGTTGCGTGACGACAGGACTTCGCGAGGAAAATCGCCATCGAGAACGGTCAATGTCATCGAGTTGAGTTGTTTCAGTTCGCGTTTTGTCAATGCTTGTCTTTCGCTTTTAACTGCCAGAGCATTCGATTTGTCGATTTCTGGGCCGCGAAGTCCAAAATGTTCGCCGATTCGTAACAGCTCTTTCTCCATCTCTTCGTGTTCCAACGAGAGCTTGCCAGAGCTAATCGCCATTAAGTCCGATGCAAACAGTTCTTTGGCGACTCCGTTTTTGGGTTCCGGATTTCGATCTTTTTTGATTTGCGCGCGTTGCCATTTTTGAATATCGCGTTCTGTTCCTCCCATGATTCGAAGAGGCAGCGGTTGGGTAACATTGGCAACCAAATTTTTGCCGCTGATTTGTCGCTGGACATATTCCTCGGGAATCGCACGGATTTTTTTGGGACTGTCGGTCAACAGATAGACGATGTTCCGTGTTTCGCCTTCGTTAAATGCCGAAAGCCGCATCGGGACGACCAATTCGTCGGTTTTGAAGCGGAATCCCATCCCTTGAACATGCCCGTCAAACGTCGAACCCGAAGGCAGTTTTGATTTGACCTTGCGTTGGCCAGCTTTCGGCTGCACGCCGGCGGATTGATTGACTTTGGTTTTGACAGCAACGAAACACCACCGAGCTTCGATATATTCGTCGCAAACCTTGTCCATTCCTTTTGGATATTTGAATCCGTTTTTGTCCATCCATTTTTTCAAAGCGGCGGAGCTGCCAGCCTCGAGAACGGCGACTTCGTACATCCCGACAGCTTCGCGCTTGACCACGACCACCTTACTTCTTTCCCGCGTGTCTCGGAAACTGAGGGCCTGGTTTTTTGGCATCGCACCGCCAAAACCGCCACCGCCGAATCCGCCGCCACCAAACTGTGGCCCCACCCACACGGTCACTTCGGGAGGATCAACCGCATTGGCAATTTGCGGGAACACGTTATCAGGCACTTTGCGCAGCGACGGAGCACTAGGAAATGGAATTAACATTCCAAAATTGTCGACCTTGCCCTGAAACCCCGGTCGAATCACAAATGTTTCAACACCGTCTTTGTAAAACACATAGGTTTGTTGCAAACCGATGCGAGTGATCGGTGCACCGTCGCCGGTATAGATTGGCGGGACCATACCACAAGGGTCTTTGGCAAAGGAATGGGTTGCAAACACGATTGCCAGGCAAAATGCAAAAAGACGTGTAAACATTGTGAGCTCCGTTCGATTTTCCAATCACGAAACGATTGATTTGTTTTTTTATTAGCGACGATTTCGACGAACCAGCAGAAAACTTGCAAAGCAAATTGTGATGCCGAGCAAGCCAATTGCAAACTCTTGCCAGGTCGATGCAAATCGCGTTTTATTTTGTTGCTCGGGCGAATCCAGGTGCGACCAATCGACAGCGCCGATTTTGAGAACACCTTCTTTCTTCACACCCGGTTTGTTGGTCTTTGGATCGTAGTTCAACGAGTTGTTACGACGCGCTGGCATTTTATAAGTTGCAAAAGTCAGGTTGCGCGACGAAAGTACTTCACGAGGGAAATCCCCATCGAGCACCGTCAGTGTCATCGCATTCAAATCTTTGAGCGCGTCACGAGTCGATTTGTCAGCCATTTCAGCCAAAGCGTCGGCGTTCGATTTGTCGATCTCCGGACCTCGCAAACCAAAATGTTCACCGATGCGGAGGAACTCTTTTTCCATCTCTTCGTGTTCCAACGACAGATTGCCAGACGAAATCGCTTTGAGATCCGAAGCAAACAGTCGTTTGGCAACACCGTTCTGGGGTTCCGGATTGCGTCGTGCTGGAAGCGATCGTTTGTGCCAATCGTTGAGGTTTTTTTCCGTGCCGCCAATAATTCGCAGTGGCAGCGGTTTGGTCATGTTGGCAATCAAATCCTTGCCTGTTAGTTGACGTTGGACGTACTCCTCAGGAATCGCACGAATCTTTTTGGGACTGTCGGTCAACAGATAAACGATGTTGCGTGTTTCGCCTTCGTTGAAGGCGGACAATCGCATTGGGACGACCAATTCATCTGTTTTGAAGCGGAATCCCATCCCTTGGACGTGGCCATCAAATGTCGAACCCGATGGCAAATTTGGATTGACTGATCGCTGACCGGCTTTGGGTTGAACGCCGCCAGCTTGGTTAACTTTTGTTTTAACCGCAACGAAACACCACCGAGCTTCGATATATTCGTCACAAACTTTGTCCATCCCTTTTGGGTATTTGAACCCGTTTTTGTCCATCCATTTTTTCAACGCGGCGGAGCTGCCGGCTTCGAGAACTGCCACTTCGTACATCCCGACCGCTTCGCGTTTCAGCACCCTGACTTCTCGTTTTTTCTCAGCAAATTTAATGCTTCGGTCACGTCCACGCGCGCCTCCCGCGGCTGCCATCGGAGCCATCGCGGGCCTTGGACGCAGATCGATAATGACCTCTGGCGGATCAACCGCATTGGCCACTTGAGAGAATACGTTATCGGGTACTTTGCGAAGTGCTGGGGCCGAAGGGAAAGGAATCAGCATTCCGAAATTGTCGACCTTGCCTTGGAAACCGGGGCGAATCACAAAAGTCTCGACGCCATCTTTGTAGAACACATAAGTTTGCTGCAAACCGATTCGCGTAATCGGAGCGCCTTTACCGGTATAAATCGGTGGCACCATGCCACATGGGTCTTTGGCGGTTGCTGTCGACGCGGCTACCACGCAACCGACCGCAATCATCGCGGCCAGTGTTTTACGACGGCGGACTACCACCATTCCGAGACAGATGCTCAGTCCCAGCAAACCGATCGTAATCGGCAACAAACCTTTTGAGGCGTGACGCGTTTTGGTGGGTTCCAAATGCGACCAATCGACAGCGCCGATTTTGAGAACACCTTGCTTTTTCACGCCAGGTTTGTTGGTCTTTGGATCGTAGTTCAACGAGTTGTTGCGACGGGCTGGCATTTTGTATGTTGCGAACGTCAGATTGCGTGACGACAAAACTTCGCGAGGGAAATCGCCATCGAGCACCGTCAGCGTCATTGAATTCAAATCTTTGAGTGCTGCCTTAGTCGCTTTGTCGGCCATTTCTGCCAAAGCATCCTCATTCGATTTGTCGATCTCCGGTCCACGTAAACCAAAATGTTCACCAATGCGAAGGAACTCTTTCTCCATCTCTTCGTGTTCCAACGATAGATTGCTCGACGCGATTGCGGTCAGGTCCGAAGCGAACAATTGTTTGGCCACACCATTTTTCGGCCCCGGTTTGCGTTGTGCCGGAAGCGATTTGCGATGCCAATCGTTAAGGTTCTTTTCCGTGCCGCCGATGATTCGCAGTGGCAAAGGTTTGGTTACATTGGCAATCAAATCCTTGCCCGATAGTTGGCGCTGGACGTACTCCTCGGGAATGGCGCGAATCTTTTTGGGACTGTCGGTCAACAGATAAACGATGTTCCGCGTTTCCCCTTCGTTGAAAGCCGACAGCCGCATCGGCACAACCAACTCATCGGTTTTGAAGCGGAATCCCATTCCTTGAACGTGGCCATCAAACGTCGAACCGGAAGGCAAGTTTGGATTCACCTTTCGCTGACCTGCTTTGGGTTGAACGCCGCCAGCTTGATTGACCTTGGTTTTGACAGCAACGAAACACCATTCGAGCTCGATATATTCATCGCAGACTTTGTCCATTCCTTTTGGGTATTTAAAGCCGTTTTTGTCCATCCACTTTTTCAACGCAGCGGAGCTGCCGGCCTCGAGAACTGCGACTTCGTACATCCCAACCGCTTCTCGTTTGAGAACTGTGACTTTTTTCTTTCGCGTCTGATACGAAAAAGTGTCAAATTGCTGCCGAACACCTCCTCCGCCAGCTCTTCCAAAAGCCATCTCGGGCCTTGGACGCAGATCGATAACGACCTCTGGCGGATCAACCGCATTGGCTACTTGGGCGAAAACGTTGTCGGGTACTTTGCGAAGTGCCGGAGGTGACGGGAATGGAATCAGCATTCCGAAATTGTCGACCTTGCCTTGGAAACCCGGTCGAATCACAAAAGTCTCGACACCGTCTTTGTAGAACACATAAGTTTGCTGCAAACCGATTCGCGTAATCGGAGCGCCTTTGCCCGTATAAATTGGCGGCACCATTCCACAGGGGTCTTTGGCAGTTGCCGTCGATGCGGTCACGACACAACCCACTGCAATCATCGCCGCCAATGTTTTCCGACGACGCACGATTACCATGCCCAAACAAACACTCAAGCCAAGTAAACCGAAAGTAATCGGCAACAAGCCTTTTGAAGCGTGACGCGTTTTGGCGGGCTCCAAGTGCGACCAATCGACAGCGCCGATTTTGAGAACGCCTTGTTTTTTCGCACCAGGTTTGTTGGTTTTTGGATCGTAGTTCAACGAGTTGTTACGACGGGCTGGCATTTTGTACGTTGCAAATGTCAAATTGCGTGACGACAAAACTTCGCGAGGGAAATCGCCATCGAGCACCGTCAGCGTCATTGAATTCAGGTCTTTGAGTGCTGCCTTAGTCGCTTTGTCGGCCATTTCGGCCAAAGCATCCTCATTCGATTTGTCGATCTCTGGTCCACGCAAACCAAAATGTTCACCAATGCGAAGGAACTCTTTCTCCATTTCTTCGTGTTCCAACGATAGATTACCCGATGCGATTGCGGTCAGGTCCGAAGCGAACAATTGTTTGGCCACACCATTTTTGGGTTCCGGTTTGCGTTGTGCCGGAAGCGATTTACGATGCCAGTCGGTGAGGTTCTTTTCCGTGCCGCCGATGATTCGCAGTGGCAAAGGTTTGGTTACATTGGCAATCAAATCCTTGCCCGTTAGTTGGCGCTGGACGTACTCTTCAGGAATCGCACGGATCTTTTTGGGACTATCGGTCAATAGATAAACGATGTTGCGCGTTTCGCCTTCGTTGAAAGCCGACAATCGCATCGGCACAACGAGTTCGTCAGTCTTGAAGCGGAAACCCATGCCCTGAACGTGGCCATCAAACGTTGAACCTGATGGTAAATTTGGATTTACCTTGCGCTGACCGGCTTTGGGTTGAACGCCGGCGGATTGATTAACTTTGGTTTTGACAGCAACGAAACACCATTTCAGCTCGATATATTCGTCGCAGACCTTGTCCATTCCTTTTGGGTATTTAAACCCGTTTTTGTCCATCCATTTTTTCAAAGCGGCTGAACTGCCCGCTTCGAGAACCGCAACTTCGTACATCCCAACCGCTTCACGCTTGAGAACGCGTACTGGTTTTTTCTTTGGTGCATAAGCGAGTTTCTTATCTTCCTTTGCACCGATATTTCTGAGTGCAGCTCCGGCGGCTGGCAAATGTCTCAATCTCAGATCGACGACAACCTCTGGAGGATCGACTGCATTGGCAACTTGAGAAAAAACGTTGTCGGGCACTTTGCGAAGTGCCGGGGCCGATGGGAACGGAATCAACATTCCAAAATTATCGACTTTGCCTTGGAAACCAGGTCGAATCACAAACGTCTCAACGCCATCTTTGTAGAACACATAAGTTTGCTGCAAACCGATTCGCGTGATCGGAGCGCCTTTGCCCGTATAAATCGGTGGCACCATCCCACAGGGGTCTTTGGCGGTTGCTGCCGAAGCGGTCACCACACATCCGACCGCGATCATCGCTGCAAGTGCTCGACGGCGGCGGATCACCACCATTCCGAAACAGACGCTCAGTCCCAACAGACCAATCGTAATCGGCAACCAGCCTTTTGACGCGTGTCTCGTTTTCGTTTGCTGGATTTGGGACCAATCAATCGCCCCAACTTTGAGAATGCCTTCTTTTTTTGGCCCCGGTCCATTTACTTTAGGATCGTAGTTCAATGAGTTGTTACGGCGCGAGGGCATGCGATATTCGGCGAACTTCAGATTTCTACTACCGAGAACTTCGCGAGGAAAATCACCATCCAGAACGGTTAGCGTCATGCCTTTGAGCGATGACAAACCATCTGCGACCACTTTTTCGGCTTGCTCTTTTAAAGCATCGGCATTGTCGGCATCGATTTCGGGTCCTCGCAGGCCGAAATGCTCGCCAATCCGTAACAGCTCTTTCTCGGCCTCTTCGTGCGGCATGGAAAGATCTTTGGTTTTAATCGCCAACAGATCGGCGGCGAACAGTTGTCTTGCGAATCCATTAAATGGAACGGGATTCCTTTGTCTGGGCAATTCCTTGATTTGCCATGGCTGCAAGTCTTTTTCTGTACCGCCGACAATTCGCAACGGCAAAGGCTGGGTAACATTTTTGATCAAATTGGCGCCGCTGATTTGACGTTGCACAAATTCTTCGGGAATGGCGCGAATCTTTTTGGGACTGTCCGTCAGCAGATAAACGATGTTTCGCGTTTCACCTTCGTTAAATGCCGACAGTCGCATGGGAACGACCAACTCGTCGGTTTTGAATCGGAACCCCATGCCTTGAACGTGGCCATCAAATGTTGAGCCTGATGGCATTTTGTCGGTCAGTTTTCGCTGACCTGGTTTGGGTTGGACCCCGGCGGCCTGACCGACTCGCGTTTTGACGGCAACAAAGCACCAGCGGGCTCCGATATATTCTTCACAGACTTTATCCATTCCTTGGGGATATTTGTAACGGTGTTTGTCCATCCATTTTTTGAGCGCATCGGAGCTGCCAGCTTGCAGCACGGCAACCTCATACATTCCGACCGCTTCTTCTTTGAGAACACGGACCTCTTGGCGTCTAAGCGACAAACTTTGACTGGGCATCGCGGCGCCATTTTGAGCGTCGGCTTTTTGATTTTGTTGCAACATCCACCTGCCAGCGAAAACTTGAATCTCCGGTGGATCAACAGCATTGGCAATATGCGGGAAAATGTTGTCTGGAACTTTGCGCAGTGCTGGTGCTGATGGAAATGGAATCAGCATTCCGAAATTGTCGACTTTGCCTTGAAAGCCCGGCCGAATCACAAACGTTTCCACACCGTCTTTGTAAAACACATAGGTTTGCTGGAGCCCGGTCCGAGTAATCGGTGCTCCTCCGCCGGTATAAATCGGCGGCACCATTCCACAGGGGTCGTTGTGATTTGCAAAAGCGGAAAAAGAAAATTGCGCTGTTAACGCAATTGCCAAAGACAAACGCCAGATAGTTAATTTGGTTTTCATAGACCTGCCTACTAATTTGCAAGCTTGACACGAATTTCGATGTGACCACGGCAATCCGTTTCGCCGTTACTAATCCAGACCTGTTCTAATCGCTGCCAATCATCACCGTTTTTGTGGACCGCGAACCACGGTCCTGCAACAAAGTGCACACCCTCGAGTCACAATCGAACCCAAAGGTAATCGAGTCCAACTCGTTTAACGGTGCCGCTGGTCACCAGCGGTTGTAGATTTTTTTCTTCCATATCGAAGACATGGCGCCGATCAAACGGCACTTTGGTCGATGGCAACCAGGTTCGAATCACACCATGTTCGTCAACGACGCGGATTTCAATCATGGCGTGATTGTGTTTCAATTGTGCCATCAAAAAATCGTAATGCTCCTGATCGAGATTGATTTTTTCGGACAACAACAATTTGCGAGTTTGTCTGCCGAAATAAATCAATTCGTCCAATGCCGTCTTGGCATCAATTTTTTCTTTTTCAGCGTTGGGGCCGATCGAGATTTTGGGAAGTTCTTCGTTGGCGTATTTTTTGATCAAGGTGTTGAATTTGTACTTGGTCAAATGTTCGGTCGGGTGGCGACTGGCCGCACAACCGGAAGCACAAATTTTTTCACCGTGGGCGTGATGAACTGCTCGCTCGTCATGAGCCGTTTCATCAAAATGCCTTTCCAGATCCTCGCGCGCCATTCGCAATAGTTCTTCGCGCGAGACATAGCGATCCAACACCTTGCCCGGAGGCAGTTCGATCGGCTCGATCAAACCATCCTGCTTCTTGGGCTTGAGCAATTTGAGATCATTGGAATGTTCAAAAACGTCTTTGGGTTGCAGATTTGGGGCCGGTGCAAATGCTCGCTCAGGGGGCTTCGTTTGAGTCATAAACAAACCGCGAGCAAGCAGCCCGATGGAAATCCCCAATACAACAATGATTAATCTGGATTTCACGTTTGAAATGTCCCGTTTTGTGATTCACTGACGTCCGTCGAATAGTTGACGCACCGTCATTGGGTTTGGTTCCCGACATTACCAACAGATGGTAATCCGTCGCAAAAACCGTCTTTTTTGACAAAAATTCTCTTGCCGTTTTTCACGGAAATTCTTCTGTATAGCATACGGAACCTGTTGCCGATTTGCACGTCGAATTGATAATGCAAGCCTTTTTTCAGTCTTTTCTGCCCAAGTCGGTGTTTCACCTAGTATGTCGATGCAGATTGCAACGATTTTGGCATAAGATGGTTATGAGATCATTCCAATTCAAAACAAGGCAAAAATGGATCTTCAGATAAAATCGCAGTTTCTGAAACGACCGCACTATGTTTTGGCAAGTTGTTTGATGGTGGTCTTGAGTTGGACCGTCGCCCCCACTGTTTCTGCACAGCAGGGAACGGATCGATTTTTCCCCGTCGTAACCGACAAAGACAAATTGCCTAAATTTGCAATCGCCCGGCTTGGTCAAAAATCACAACGAACGTTGTACATGGGTGTTTACAATGTCCGGTTTTCGCGAGATGGAAAATATTTGGCGATCAAAGCGCGTGATCACATTGTGCGCATTTTTGAAATGGGAACATTTAAAAAACTGTGTGAAGTCGACGGGCACGACAATAGCGTAACTTCCGTCGAATTTTCTCCCGACGGCAAAACATTTCTCACCGCCGGCAAATCTGATGAAGAACGAATTATTTTCTGGGAAACGGAAACTGGAAAAGAAGTAAAACGAATTGCGTTCGGAGCGGATGCCGTACGCTATTCTGACGACGGACAATATTTGTACGCATTACGCTCCAATCGGCTGGACCGTGAATTGCTGACCGGTGGCGAACGCACCACCAAGCAACTTGCAAAATGGTCACGTTCGGAGTTTGGACTCGGCATGTCGCCCAAGGGGAACACGGTCGCCACATCGTCTCAACGAGCTATTCGATCCGGCAGGCGCTACTCCGGAATCTCAATTCGGTCTTTTATCGATGGAGCCACCCATTCCACAATGATTACCGGATTGTCGGCCAATCCCAAAAAGGTGACCTTCTCAGCCGACGACCGCTGGATCCTCGCGCGTTATGACCAGGAACGTCGGCCCTACCTTTGGGATCGCAAACGGTCCAAAAAAATGGCCTTGGACGTCCATGAAAATCCGGTACTCGGTCTCGGGTTTTCCACCGATAGCCGTTTTTTTGTAACCATGTCATCGGCCAAGGACAAATCGGAAAGCACTGCCTACCTGTGGGATACAATCACCGCGACCAACATCCACAAATTTACCGGACATGATTTTACGTCTAATCTTGTCGCCTGTGGTTTCTCGCCTGACGGCCGCTACGTTACCACTTGCGCCTCGGGTCGTCGCGACAGCAGCATGTTAATCTGGGATTTGAATCAGATCGTATTCGGAGACCTTACGTTGTCGACGAAGAAAATCGAATCGAACGACATTGAGGAAATCTGGAAAGAACTGGGCAGTTCCACCGCGGCCACATCCTTGAACGCGGTTAAAGAGTTTGTTCGTCATCATCCCACGGTTGTCAAACATGTCTCGAAACGCATCAACGACACCACCAACATTGTCGATCAAACGAAAATCGCGGAATACATTTTACAGCTGAATGACAAAAGCTATGACGTTCGACATCGAGCAACCGAAAAGCTGAGAAAACTGCGCAATGCCGCCGAAGCCGCTTTGCGCAAAGCTCTGAAAGAAACCAAGTCGGTTGAAACGCGTTACCGCGTTACCAGCATTCTCAAAACACCGTTGGGTAAACCCAAAATCAACGCCGAACAATATCGCCGATTTCAACGTGCCATCCACGCCCTGGAACTTTCCGCATCGCCGCCTGCCAACCAATTGTTACAAAACCTGGCAGATGGGCATCCTCACATCGATTTGGCCAACGAAGCACGTGATGCGCTCGAGCGAATTCGTTATCAAGAAACGTTGAACAAAAAAAACGACTAGCGCGTTTTCAATTTGGCATTCGCAAAATCGGGAGGGCG
Source organism: Pirellulaceae bacterium (assembly GCA_028280445.1). Lineage (GTDB taxonomy): Bacteria > Planctomycetota > Planctomycetia > Pirellulales > Pirellulaceae > JANQLU01. The sequence continues at coordinate 20,091 of JANQLU010000049.1, forward strand.
AGGCTCCTGCCGAGCCAGATCCTGTGAGCGGGAAGGCACTAGCCGCCGGTTCGTTTAGTGATTCGTACCTGCGGCTAGCGCCTTGCAGCTCACGGGTGGTCTTGCCCATGGATGGAGGCTGCCGCACATGCCCACGGCTCGGCAGGAGCCTCGCCCTCCCGAACAACCAATGTCAAATCAATGGAAGTTCGCGAAACGCTGCCTGCAAGCGCCGCAACACCAACTCGATATCTGATCGTTGAATGACCAACGGCGGTTTTATTTTGATCACGTTTTCCTCAGGACCGTCAGTACTCAGCAAAATTTGGTCCTCGCGCAACGAATTCACAACAAATTTTGCCGCACGCGGATTGGGCTGGCGGTCTGATTCTGGAACCACAAACTCGATTCCGCAAAACAGTCCCTTTCCACGAACATCACCGATCATTGGATTTTCAGCAGCCAATTCCAGCAAGTTTTCGACCAGATACTGTCCCAGTGAATTTGCATGTTGCTGCAGTCTGTTTTCCTGCACGAAATCCAGAACCGCCATACCCGCTGCACAGGAAACTGGATTCCCTCCGAACGTATTGAAATACTCCATGCCATTATTAAAAGCGTCAGCAATTTCGCGCGTGGTCACTACAGCACCCATCGGGTGACCGTTAGCGATCGGTTTGCCCATTGTCACGATATCTGGAACAGCGTCATCCAACTGAAATCCCCAAAACGTTTCTCCGACACGACCAAATCCAATTTGCACTTCGTCTGAGATACAAACTCCACCGCGTTCCCTGGTTTTCGCAAATATGCCAGAGAGATAACCGGGCGGCGGAACAATTTGACCACCACAACTAAGTATCGGCTCGGCAATCACGGCTGCTGGCAAGTTGCCGTTTTCGACCAGCGAATCGACCAGGTTCTCAAAATCGTCGACATATTGCTGAGCACATTGTTGGTGTGCGGTTGCCGATTGTTGTCGTTCGTTCAAAGACCCTGCGACACGAAATTTTCCTCGATATACATCCGGCATTGGTGCAACATACGTTGTTGCGGGACAACCCCGGCCTCCGGCCGAATTAAATTTGTAAGGGCTGATATCGATCAGACTTGCGGTGTGTCCGTGATAGGCTCCATCCAGACAGATCACACTTTCACGCTGTGTAAAATTTCGTGCGAGTCGCAACGCCAGATCGTTGGCTTCGCTTCCAGAATTCACAAAAAAACAAACTTCGAGATGGTCGGGTAGCGTTTCGCACAATTGTTCGGCGTAACGGACCAGGTTTTGATGCAGATATCGTGTATTGGTGTTGAGACGCGCCGCCTGCGACGCAATTGCGTTTGCGACCGTTGGATTGGCATGGCCGACGTGGCAGACATTGTTGACCATGTCGAGAAAATTTCGTCCTTCGGCATCGAACAAATAGGCGCCTTGACCGCGGACCATTTGAATCGGCTGTTGATAGGAAACACTCAACGACGGACTGATTGAATTTCGACGCCGCGTCATAATGTCGTCGTTGGACGGGGACTGCTCCAATTGTTCGAGCAACGCTTGATCCATTTTCAAAATCAAATTCGGATCAGGACACAACTCTCGCCACAGCTCGCGTTGATCGGGATCGGCGACTCCTGGAAAATCACCAACCCGGCCCAACATTTTTTGAATGATTTGAAAATGCAAATGGGCCGGCCACATTCCGTTTTCATCGATCGAGCCCAACGTCGCAAAAGCTTCGCCGCTTTCAATCCGTTGACCGATGGACAGGTTCGTCAGCGACTGGCGACTCAAGTGACCGTAAAGTGTAAAGAAAGGTTCAGCCAAGCCGCTAACATGATGCTCTAAAATAATGGTCGGCCCATAGTCAAACGGCAAATCGTTGTCCTGGAAACTATGAACCACGCCGGCCAAAGGACAATAGACTGGCGAACTGGCCGGAGCAAAAACATCCAAACCAATATGAATCGTTCGCGCGTTGGCCGCATCGTCGGTTTTGAACTGATCGCCCAAATAACAAAACCGAGGTTCGTCGTAACGACCAATCGCAAATTGCTTTCCCCTGGAGTGCAGCCGCTGGAACAAGCGATCTTCGTATTGCTGCATCGCGTTTTTATCCGACAGTTGGCTGTCAGAACTTGTGGCCACACTTAAATCCACCATTTCCGCGTTGCCGCTGTGAATGGAGGTTCCCATCACATCTGCAAAACGGTTGTCCGCCAAGAAAGAAAGCAACGAAGCGCTATTGCGAAAATGCCCTTTGCCGCAAGCCGCACGGATGCGGGCAATGGCTAATTCGAAATCGTCGTTGACGAGGCGATTTAACAAATCCCTTGCAGGCTGAGTCGTCACCATCAAATACGGATCATCAGATTCCGCACTTTGTTTGGCCGACATGCACAAACTGACACACAATCGCATACACGCTAGCGGAAACACGCTTTCCATTTCCGCTTCGGTCAACGGAAATTGTTGATGAAACGCCGCCGTAAGTATTCCCACGGATTCCACCGGCCGTTTGGCGCTGAGCATCGAGTAAGCGGCAGCAATGGCCAACTCGTTCACCGTTTCCGAAAAAACGACATCCCCAAAATCGATCAACCCGAGCGACAAATTGTCCGAATCGATAACGACATTGTAATCGTTGGCATCATTGTGAATGATCGAGCGGCGAAATTCATCTTTGACCGGCAAAACAAATTTTTGGTAGAAACCGAAATACGCTTCGACGAGTTGCCGATCCGAATCCACCAACATCGATTGGTAAGACTCAATTACATCCGACGCGCGCGATAAATCCCAATCAAACACTCGCCGGGCCGATGCGTGTTCAAATGATTGCAACCGATTGGTCATCTGTCCCAAGCATTTGCCAAACTGCTGTAACAACGCTTCGTCATGCGGACGAAACAACGCAATCGGGCGGCCGGGCAAATAATCAACCAGACGCAGCACGAACTCTTTTTCATCGTCGTGATAGCGAGCTATCGCCTGTCGATTCAACGCTTGCTGTACCGCGGGAAAGCGAAATCCGCCAGCACTCGCATCACGATGGAAATGGTCGAGCATCTCGTTTTGGAGTTGAAGCAAACCGGGATCGGCGCCGGGATTGGCGATCTTGAACACGAGTGATTTTCCAGATTCTTCGTCGGTCACACGGAAGTTCTGGTCGCGTTCACTTGGCAGAACTGTGATATTTGAAACTAGAACACCATATTTTTCTCGCAACAATTGCTGGGCTTGCGATGGACTGAAATCTGGTTTGTCGATGATACGTTCGGTAGACAAAACGGTTACTTCTGTTCAGAAACTTTTACTTGTTTACGGGATATGAGACTCTGTCAAAAGCCACAGGGCAATTTTTTTAAATTTTTTGAAAATTCTTGGCAATTTTTTAGGGCCGATGGAAACTCGGCACAATTTCGATGGAACGAAACACGGCCTCAGTTTGTCAATCATTTACAGCAAGTTTGAAAATATTTTGTGCTTGCTATTGCGACAGGCAAAGTGGCACAAGATAATTAAAACTCAAATCGCCCACATTATGGGAACCAACTTTTTTAGTAGGAGCAAATCGCAATGAAGCGACTAGCAGCTTTGATCCCTTGTATTGCCGCCCTTGGCATGATTCTCGCCGCCCCAATTTCAGCAGACGAGAAAGACAAAGACAAAAAAGAAAAAACCAAAGAACTTGTTGCCTCGCACAAACAGGTCTCCACCATCGATGTTTGTAAAGATAACAAACGGTTGGGACTAAACGCGTTCTGCCTGGACTCCAGCGGAAATATCTTGGCCGCAGTCGGACAGTCAGTCGCCGTCTATGGCCGCACGAAAGAAAGCTCAATGAAGCTGGAACGCGGCGTTCGAGTTTTCAACAAAGACGGTGAAAAAATTGCCACTTGGCCTTTGGAATTCACTCCACAAGCCATCGGGTTCGGTCCGGACAACCACGTCTACGTTGGCGGCGAAGGAAAGATCGCCAAACTGGATCGCAACGGCAAAGTCTTGAAAATGGTTGATGCTCCCAACCTCGGCAACCGTGAAGAGTTGATCAAAAAACTGAAAGCCGAACACATCAAACGTCAAAAATCGCTCAAGAAAACTTATGAGCGTTTGGTCAAAACCAGCGAGAAAAATGTTGATTCAACCAAAGACAAAATTGCTAAACTTGAAAAGCAAATCGAAGAAATCGATGACGAAGACGAAGACGCCGAAGCAGAAGCTAAAAAGCTGAATCGTCGACTCAAAACATACAAACGACAGCTCTCTAGCTACGAGCGTTCGCTCAAGGCTTACAAGCGTTATATCGCGAACACGAAAAACACTGAAATGAGCGAAGCGCAAGTCGAACAAATGATTTTGCGAAAATCAAAAATCTCGTCGATCAGTGCAACCAACGAAGGCGTGTTTGTCGCATGCCAAGCGACCGAAGGCTACGGATTTGACGTTTGGCGAACCGACAACTCGTTTGAAAACGCCAAAAAGGTCGTCAAAAACTTGTCCGGTTGCTGTGGACAAATGGATGTTCAAACTCGAGCTGACGGCATCTACGTTGCCGAAAACTCTCGACACCGAGTGGTCCACTACGGATTCGATGGCAAAAAAATCCATTCGTTCGGAAAACGCGACGCCAAAGGCAAAAAAGGGTTTGGCAGCTGCTGTAACCCCATGAACGTGTGCTTCTGCAAAGATAATTTGATCCTGACTGCCGAGTCAGGCACTGGACGAATTATGCAGTTCAACACCAAAGGCGAGCGCGTTGGCTTGATCGGCAACGGCAAAATCACTGGCGGATGCAAAAACGTCGCGGTTCACGCAACCCACGACCTCAGCACCGTCTATATGCTCGATTTGACTGGCCGAAAAATCTGCGTTCTGAGACCTCGTAAAGAGACAGAAACATCTGCCGAAAAATCCGAAGGTGAAAAAGACGAAAAATAGATTTTTCGTCCTCAAAAAAAACACAATGGCGGGTGAAAATTCCCCGCCATTTTTTATGCGCCGGGAGGGCGAGGCTCCTGCCGAGCCGAATAGAGACGAATTCCTATCCCTGACACCATTGTGAGCGGCAAGGCGCTGGCCGCCGGTACGTTGATGATTCGTACAGACCGCTGGCGCTTAGAACCGGCGGCCAGCGCCTTGCCGCTCACAGAATCCGGCTCGGCGGGAGCCTCGCCCTCCCTTCGCTAGCAATCACCCCGTCTTCTAAAACTGGCATTTGTCGTCCGGTCCAGCTGTGTTCAAATAATTTGGCACTACCGGCGCGTGCCCACAAAATGGAATTCCGTCAACGCGCTGTTTCATGGTTTAAAGGTAAGGAAACCGGACATGAAACCAATTCAGTCTATCTGGCGATGGCAAACCACAATTTTTCTATTGCCTTGTTTATGTTTTGTTGGCTGCAGCAAAAAATCAGAACAAGCGGACCAAGATGACGTCGATACCGTTTTATCGGACGCCGCCAAAGGCGACCAACAAAAACCAGCGCAGCCCGACCAGCACAAACCGGTCTCAGTTGCGGAAGCTAACAAATTTCAGCAAAGCGAATTTGCATCGCGCGTCCAGAAACTAACAGGCCAGGCAAACGCGGCCGAAGCCAAATTCGATTTCAAAACAGCACTCGAACACTGGGACGAAGTCTACAAAATTGTTTCCAAACGATTCGGAGAAAAAGCCTGGCAAACCACCAATGTCCGTCTGGCGATCAAAACCGCCCGCCAACAATCCAAATTCGACAACTCGCAGCGTCGCGTCCTGCAAACGATCTCACAACTCCAACAAAAAACAGCCACCGCACTGCGGACCAAAGACAACAACGAGGCTTACCAAAGTTGTCATCAAGCGTCGCAACTCACCAAGTCGCTGTTTGGAAGCCAGTCGTATCTCTACGCCCGGATGCAAAATCAATTGGCTCATATTGCTGCACTCAATCGTCAACCGGAACTCGCACTTTCGTTTTACGAGGCAGCGCTAAGTATTCTCAAAGCAGAAATGGGCAATATTCATCCCGAAGTTGAAAGCACGACATTTTCAATCGGGCAAACTTACCAACGAATGGGCAATGCCAAAAAATCCATTTCCTATTTGGCCGACTCGGTCAACCAATCCCGTCAGGTCTGGGGAGAGTTGCATTTGATTTATGCCACGCGAACTCACGATCTGGGCGTCGCCTATCACCAAACAAAAAACTATGAACAGGCTTTGAAATTCCTCAACATCTCGCGGCAAATCCGCATGAAGCAATTGGGAAACGATCATCCACAACTAGCGCATAACCTCCGCAATCTCGGAGTCGTCTACCAGGATCAAATGCTCTATACCAAATCCACCATGTACTATGACGCCGCTTGTAAGATTTTCATGTCCCGGCTTGGCCCAGAAAATCCGTTTACCATGGATTGCCAAACAAAACTGGCTGTCGTCCTCACCATGCTCAAGGAATATCCCAAAAGCGAAGCCATCCTGACGCAATTGGCCGAGACACAAAAAAAATTGTGGCCCAACAACCCAATTTATGCCCAAACCTTGTTCCGCCTGGCAACCGTTCAAAGTTACCAGGCAAAATACAAACAAGCCGAACCGCTGTTCAAACAGGCGCTTACCATCCAAACCAAAGAACTGGGTGATCGTCATAGTGAAACACAAAAAACCATCGATCTCTACGCGACGCTGCTGACGCGGACCGGTCGTGAATCTCAAGCCAAACAACTTCGAGCCGGCGTTCGCACTGCTGGAAATTTCGAAGACGAAAAACAGTTTCAGCCTCGATTCAAAAAATAAAAACCTCGCAGCGGTTCAATCCGTTGCGAGGTTTTTTTAACCATGATCTCCAGTGATCGTTGACACTATGGCAGTGGTGGGAATCCAGCGGCTGTAAATGCTGCTTCCTCAGTGACGATCGCTGGCAAACAAACCGTGCTAAAGGTTCCAATTGTCAGTGGCCCAACGTTGTTGATATTGGGTGAGTTTGTCAGACCATCGAGTTCGACGATGAAGTTGGCAGCCAAACCACCGTTGGTCAACAATGTACCGTTTCCGTTAAAGAAGTTGTTGGTCATTGCCAAGCAAACATTTCCACCTGCACCTTGGTTTTGAACCAGGATTTGGAGCAACGTAGCATTGATGATCGGATCGTCTGCAGGATCTTCACCGAAGTCGTTGCCGGTCGCAGAGTTGCCATCGAGGAACAGATTCATGCTGCCCGTTCCCGTCAGGTTGGCCTGCAGACCTTGATCTGCACTCAAGGTGATCAAGTTGTTGACAATTCGAGCGTCAATTCGACTGGCGCCGTTTCCTGTGATCAGGATTCCATCAAAGAATGGCAGGACGTTGGTCGCACCACCACCGGCACCGGCGTTGCTGATCGTGTTGCCTTCGATGTTCATCAGGAAATGAGCATCGTTGTTCGCTGTCAACACCATTCCACCGGCATCGAATGGACCAGCCGCATTACCAATAATGTTGTTTTGAATGTTAACCCGCGTTCGGTTGTCGATCGGGCCACCATTGTTAGCGTTGGCTGTAATGTTGATGCCAACGTTACCAACGATCGTCGGTGCAACGGCAAACGTGTTGTTGGTGATCGAGATGTCGGTAAACGTGTCCGGTCCAGTCGTTGCCACAACACCATTGCTCGCCAAGTTGGAAAACTGGTTGTTGTTCATGACGAATCGGTTGATTCGTGCAGCACCAACGCCGTTTCCGTCGTTGTTGAAGCTCAACACGGCAACCGAACCGCTGATCGTATCCGCAGCAACATTTTGCATCGTCGTTCGCAACACACCGTCGTCGGTGGATGACGCTCGGATCCATGCTCCACCTGTTCCCGGTGCAATTTGGTTGCCTCCCAGGTCAAATGTTGCATTGGTCGTAATATTTTGGATCAACACATCCAGAGAAGCCAGAACACCGCCGTTATTGTTACCAACAATCAGCTCGATGTTGTCACCCGCACCGGCCAGTCCGTTGCCGTCCATCACCAGTGGAGCGAAATTGTTCAGGATCTGTGCGGTATGAGTCGCACCGGATGTTGAAATCAGTCGAATACCTTCGGAGTTGTGGTAGCTGATCGCCAGGTTGTCAACGATGTTCGTGGTCAGGTTGGTACCTGCACCATCGGCCACCGCTCGAATACCCAAACCGGCTGTCGTGATGACCAGGTTGCCATCGTGCTGGCCGCCAATCGTGCTGTTGGTAATGGTCACGCGTTGAACGGCTCCAGGATCGTTTAACAGGATATCGATACCTGCTCCACCACCGATTCCGTTGTTCAGGAAATTGCTGGTGGTCACGACACTCGTGGTTCCGATAAATGTTTGAGTTCCAGCAGCCGTGTTTCTCACGTTGACCAGTTGCAAACCGCCACCATTGTTTTGAGTGATCTGGCTGTCAAAGAACAGTGCGTTTCCATCAAAGTCATTAACGACAATACCAAACCCGATGTTGTTGCCGATCGTCGGAGTGTTAAACGCCAATGTCGCTACGGCAGCACCGGTGTTTTTGAATCTCAACAGCTCAACACCGTCATCCGCGTTGTTGTTGGCAACAATGTTGGTAAACGTAAATGTCGTTCCGTCGTAATCTTCGATGTGGATACCATCGCGACCGTTGTTGCTCGCGGTGATCGTGTTAAACAGGAAGATAGAACTTGGATCACAAGCATTGTCGATAAACAGACCATCGCGACCGTTAAACGTTGAGTTAATTCGCTGGAATGTCCAGTTGCCGGTGATTCCGTCCAGATGAATACCATCCTGGATCGCGCCAGTGATGTTGACATCCTCAATCGTTCCGTTGTTGATCGTGCTTCCAACACCACCGGTATGTCCAATGCCGTTGATCATGCCAGGATTGTCGTTGTTGATTTGGAATCCACGGACAACATTGTCGTTAGCCAGTGTGACCGCGTGGGGTGCACCACTGATGACTGGCGTATTTCCGTCAACAGCGTTTGGCAATCGGAACAGTCCACCGATGGTTGGGATCAGATGTTCGACACCGTCGCCCAACAGGAACTGTCGATCTTTGAGAACGATGCCTGTGGTGTAACCTGTCGATGTTCCGTCTCCTTCGTTAACAAAAATGATATCGTCGGTGACCGATGCCGCTTGAGCCGCCGCCAGGGTTGAAAACGGGCTTTCAAACGTACCCGCTCCGCCTGCGGCTGCTGTGTTGTTGACATGAATTACGTTGTAAGGCAATCCCGTATCAGGATCGATGACGGCGATAAAATCTTGTTGATAGCGGACGATGTGATCGCTACGAATCGTTGGGTCCAAATCGTTTCCAACAAATGAGTATTCTGTTCCTCGTGCATTGCCGCCCATCAGGTAGGTCATTTGGATGATTCCGGTTGTGTCAAACCGATCATCATGAGTCAGTTGGAAATTGAAGATCGCTCCTCGAAGCGGTTGAATACCCAATCCGACTCGGATACCGGCAAACTGATCGATCAGATCTGATTCATAAGAGTATCCACCGATCTCAAGCGAGCCGTTCAAAAAGCCCAATTGGTCTGGTCGAATCCGCAAGGTTGTATCAACACCACCCAGGGCCGAATCGATGCCCGCTTGCTGAACAATCAGATTTCCAAAAAAGCCACCAGTGGTACCCAATTGGAAATCGGTGGTCGCTAGCGGTGCGTAAAAGTTGGTCGAGTGTAAAATGCGTCGTGTCTTGATCGTCAGGTTACCACCGACTGATCGGAAGGTGTGAGCAAAAGCACCTTGCTCGTCACCGTCCCAGTCAAACCAGAAACCCGTTGAAACGTCGGCACCAGCGGATTGGAGAGTGAAATTCCGCATGATCCCCAAGTTGACAAAACCATTGCCGCTTTCGACGCTGACATGTCCGCGGGCCTCAAACAACCAGCGGCCGTCGATGATGTCTTCACCGAGGCGATTTTTAAAGCCGATTGTCGCGTACGAACCGCTGTAGCCCAATCCTCGGTCAGCCGCCGTAAAACCAACCCAGATGCGGCCTGGCATCCAATGTAAAATATCAGCCGACAAAGGCGATGTCCCCTGGCCGAATCCCACGCCATTTGCCGTTGGGCCGAAAATTCCGTCTGACACGGAATTCACTATTTGAGCATTCCCCAAATGACCGGCACCGGTTATCAACATTGCCACGGCAATACTTGTTATGCAACGGACCATTGTCTTCATCAGCGTCTCCCACGCTCATCAATTTGCATTTGAACTGTTTGCCAGCACCGAGCCGCAAACAGACTTACACGCGCCCGCAAAACAGGTACATGTGATAGAAATGATCGACATTGACTGGACAAACTCATTAGTAATTTCGCTACGATCGAAATAAAACGCAAAGTTTCACACAGATCGATCGACCGCTAGCGTGATTCTGAAAGCAATCTTGGCACTTTCAACAGATTTGGAGCCGTTCGGGAGTGCGAATTTGGGAGGGCGCTTTTGGGAGGGCGAGGCTCCTGCCGAGCCGCGGGTAGGGAAATGCCAAGGGAAAACGTCGACTTGGCACGGATTGCTTACGGCGCTTCGGGTTGTTTTTGGCTCGGCGGGAGCCTCGCCCTCCCGAACGGCCCTTCTGAACGGTCCTCACAGCGCCCTCGCGGCGCAATATCAAACAATCTTCAAAAGCGCATAATTCTTTTTACCACGTCGAAGCACGATAATCGTTTCGCTGGCAAGATCCGCTAGCGTCAAACGATAATCGACCGATTCGCAGCGCCGGTTATTAATATAGGCACCGCCTTCCTGAACCGCGCGCCGCGCTTTACCTTTGCTATCACACAACTCGCACATCACCAATGCATCGACGATTCCCAGCCCATCGTTTTCCAAAACATCTCGCGCAATTTGAAAGCTGGGAACATCATCAGAAACTTGATCTAACACGGCATCGGTAACCGAATCGATCTCACCCCCACCAAAAAAAATGCTGGTGGCCTTGATGACGCGTTGGCGTTGGTCTGGACCATGAACCATCTCGGTCATACTCTCTGCCAAACGTTTTTGGCTTTCTCGTTGCCCTGGATTTGATTGCCGCGACTGATCGAGCGCCTCGATTTCCTCGCGATCCAACTCCGTCAGAAAACGCAAGCATTTACCGACATCTTCATCGGCGATATTCAACCAGTATTGGTAAAATTTGTATGGACTCGTTTTATCCGCGTCGAGCCAAATCGTACCGGTCTCGGTTTTGCCCATCTTGCCGCCGTCGGCTTTCGTCAACAACGGACATGTCAAACCATAAACTTTGGCCTGATGCATTCGTCGAGCCAGATCGACACCAGCAGTGATGTTTCCCCATTGATCGCTACCGCCAACTTGTAATTCACATTGGTGGTGTTGATTCAAGTAGACAAAATCATAAGCTTGCAGAAGCATGTAGCTGAATTCGGTGTAGCTCAACCCCGCCTCGCCTTCCAAGCGGTTTTTGACCGACTCTTTGGTCATCATGACATTGACCGGAAAATGCTTGCCGACATCTCGTAAAAAATCGGTGTATGAAAACGTACCGACCCAATCGAGGTTGTTTACCAACAACGCACTGGACTGGCCACAATCAAAATCCAGAAAGTAGCGCATTTGTTTCTCGATCCCGGCCAGATTCGCCTCAAGCATTTCCTTGGTCTGCAAGTTTCGTTCGGCACTTTTCCCACTTGGATCGCCAATCATACCTGTCGCTCCACCGGCTACGGCAATCGGCCGATGGCCAGCGATTTGAAAACGGCGCAACATCAACAAAGGCATCAAACTGCCGACATGCAAACTATCTGCGGTGGGATCAAAACCGGCGTACACTGTGCGTGGTTTTTCCAATAGCCAACCGCCCAAATTTTCTTCGTCAGTCGACTGGTAAACCAGTCCGCGCCACGTCAATTCAGAAATAATGTCTTGCATCAAAAATTTGCCTGAGAATATTTGTCGAACTGATTAAGTTTTATGTCAAATCGCGCATTTTAAAAAGGTCCTACAAACAAGTGCACTACCGGGCGTCACAGGTTCACTTGGGCATCGATCGGTTTCATTAGTCAGGTGAAATTGTGTTAAGATGATCGGACAAAAATCAACTCGACGAAATCAAACTTGCTTTGACTGAACGACGCCAGAAATTTGCTAACCTCGGACCCGGACTGTGTTTTGCATCGCCTTGGGTGGTTGGTTTTGTGTTGCTGATTGTGTTTCCGTTTCTGGCGAGTTTGTACTGGAGTTTTTGCCAATACGACATGGTCAATCCACCGCGCTTGGTGGGAACGGAAAATTACCAACGTCTGTTTCGCGAATTGAAAACAGGCGAAGGATTTGGGAAAGCGGTTTTCAATACGGCATACTTCGCGGTGTTTTCTGTCCCGCTGTCGATCGCGCTGGGGCTGATCCTGGCCAAATTTCTATCGTGGAAAATTCGCGGGCAGGCAATCTATCGCACGATTTTTTTTCTACCGTCAATCATTCCTGTGGTCGCGGCCAGTATTTTATGGATCTGGCTACTCGATCCTCAGGACGGAATGATCAACTATTTATTGTCGTTCATCGGTTTGGGCCAACAAAACTGGTTGAATCAATCGCGAGAAGCGATTTCTGTCGACAATGTAAAACAGATCGGCCAGTCCATTCAGACGGGCGGGCCGCTGCGCGTTTTCGGTTCCAAAGACGGTTTGGTTTTGATCTCGCTATGGGGCGTGGGAAACTGGATTGTAATTTATCTTGCCGCACTGCGTGACGTTCCTCACCACTTGTACGAAGCGGCGGATATCGAAGGGCTGGGTGGATTGAGAAAATTTTGGCATATCACCATTCCCATGCTATCGCCTGTTATTTTTTTCAATCTCGTCATGGGGTTAATTAAAAGCGTTCAAACATTTACATCGATTTACATTATTTCCGAAGGCACTGGCGCCCCCAACGAATCGTTGCTGGTCATTTCACTGCATTTGTTTGTTAGCGCGTTTTCGGATTTGGACATGGGTTACGCCTCGGCCATCGCGTGGCTGATGTTTTTGGGATTGGCGATTTGTACGGTGCTGTTGTTTCGAACGTCGCGTTACTGGGTTCACTATCGAGCGGGGTCAGTGTGAAAAACCGGTTCGTATCAATCGTTTGCATGTCGGTCTCGATCAGTGCGATTCTGATCAGCACGTTGAGCTGCAAAAAAATGGATGACATCGCCTCCCGCGAGGAAGTCGTGTTCTGGCATTTTTGGGGCGGCAAAGATCGTGATGTTGTCGACGATGTGGTGAAGCGGTTTAACGCCTCCCAAGACAAGTATTTTGTTCGCGCGATCGCGATGCCGGGAAACAACCTGGATACCAAATTGTTTCTCTCGATCGCTGGTGGTGATCCACCGGACCTGGTCAATCAAGACGACCCGATTGTGGCCGACTGGGCTTACCGGGGAATCATTACACCGTTTGACGAATTTGTTGATGCGACGGAACTGAAACGCGTGAATCAGACGTTGTTTCCAGCAGCTCAAAAACTGGGCCAGTTTGACGGCCAGACTTTTGCCGTTGCCAACGGCTTGGATATTCGAGCGTTGATTTACAACAAGTCGTTCCTGGCTGAACGTAACTTGACCGCGCCCCAAACGCTCGAACAATTCGACCAGGTTTGCAAACAGATTTCTCCACCGGGAAACGAACCACGGGATTTCTATGCCTACCTGCCGGATTCTCGACGGTTGTGGACTTGGGGGTTCGTTCATGGCGGTCGTTTCTTGTCGGGTGACGACGTTCAATTGAATGACGCATCGATTGTGGCTGCGCTTCGATGGATGAAACAATTTAGCGCTTGGTATGGTCCCGACCAAATTGCCGCGTTTCGTCGCGGAGACCAGTCGCTGCCCGGTAAAACATTTCCTTTATTGCCGGTCAACGATCAGGACCAGCATGGACGTTACATTTTCACATTGGCAGGACAATGGAATACGCGCGATGTTGTCGACTTCATCAATCGCCGAAAACAAAAACAACTGCCGCATCCCGAATTCGGCGTTTGTCCGTTGCCTGTTCCTGCAGGTGGCCGCCAACACGCCGGTTGGGTCAACGGCAATATTTTTGTGATTCCGCGAGGAGCCAAATCAAAAACCGGTGCATGGGAGTTCATCAAATTTTGGATCGGCGAAACCAATGCCAATGATGCTGCACGGACTTGCGCCGCGGGAGGCTGGATTCCGGTTTCTCGACAGGTTGTTGCTGAGCCGTATTTTCAAAAATTTCTCGCCGACAACCCGTTGTTTCGCCGCTATGTCGAATTGGCCCAAAGTGAAAATCAATTTACCTACCCGATGGTTCCTGGTGCCACTTTTTTTGTTCGCAAAGTCAACGCGATGACTGAAAAAGTGTTCCTGCAACCCAATGCGCCAGTTGAACCGGAAATTGATGCCACACGGCAACTCATTCAAAATCAGATTTCTCGAATCCGGCAGCAATACCGAAAGGATTTGCCATGAGATTCGAAAACATCGGACGACATTTGATTTTGATTTCGCTGGCGGCCCTGTTTTCCATTCCGCTACTTGTGCTGTTCAGCGGTTCGCTCAAAAGCAAAGAGCAGCTCACGCGAGATCCGTATTCGCTGGTCAGCGATGAAGTGCATTTTTCAAACTACCACGATGCCGTAGCCGCGATGCCGTTTTGGCAATACACGCTGAATTCTCTCACGTTGTGTATTGGGTGTGTGATTGGCACAACGCTTTCGTGTGCCCTGATCGCGTTTTCACTTTCAAAAATCCGCTGGCCTGGACGCACTGTGTTGTGGTGGACGGTGATCATTGCGCTATTGCTGCCATGGCACGTGACAATGATTCCTCGTTTTTTGATCATCAGCAAACTGGGACTTTACAACACATTGTGGGCGATCATCTTGCCGACCTTTTTAGGCGAAGCATTTTTTATTTTCTTGTTACGGCAGTTTTTCATTTCGATTCCCGACGAGTTGTTCGAAGCGGCTCAGATCGATGGCATGAGTTTCTGGCAGATGTTTTCACGCATCGCTGTTCCGCTGTCGATTCCCGCGATGGCAACCGTGGCGTTGTTCAAATTCATTGAGGTTTGGAATGATTTTGGCAGCCCGCTGCTCTACTTGAACGATCCACAAAAATTCCCGTTGGCATATGGGTTGGAACGATTCGTTAGCTCTTATGCCGATCAAACGCACCTTCTCCTCGCGGCAGCGGTTCTGTTTACGCTACCAATTATCATTTTGTTTTTTCTGGCACAAAAAACATTTGTTCAAGGGATTTCAACTTCCGGCATCAAGGGTTAGTACGTGCCGCACACTCTGTTTGGCCCCCTTCGAAGTCACTTTCAAATTCAATAAACTGGCGAGTTTTCCCAACCGCCTCTCACCATCGGTTATTTCCATGTCAATCATTGTTCAAAAATTCGGTGGAACCAGTGTCGCCGACAGCGACCGGATCCTGGCGGCGGCCAGAAAAGCGGTACGCGCGCAGCAAAACGGGAAACAGGTCGTGATGGTTGTCAGCGCGATGGGCAAAAACACCGATCACCTGATCGAACTGGCCTCGCAGGTCAATGCGGATCCTCCAGCCCGAGAAATGGATATGCTGTTGTCCACCGGCGAACAGGTCAGTGTCGCATTGATGGCGATGGCGATCGACTCGATGGGGCACAAAGCGGTTAGTTTAACCGGGGGTCAAATCGGAATCCGGACGGACAGCTCACACACCAAGGCAAGAATCCAGTCGATTTCGACCGAGCGATTGCAGCGTCTTTTGGAAGACGGCAATATTGTGATCGCGGCAGGTTTCCAGGGCATCGACGAAGACTACAACATCACAACCCTGGGACGTGGGGGCAGCGATACAACGGCGGTGGCGCTAGCAGCCGTATTACAAGCCGAAGCGTGCGAAATTTATACCGACGTCGATGGAGTTTATACGACTGACCCTCGCATCCTGCCGGAAGCGCGGCTGGTACACCAGGTCAGCTACGACGAAATGCTGGAACTGGCCAGCTTGGGTGCCGGCGTGATGCATAGCCGTAGTATTGAATTTGCGAAAAAATTCAGTGTTCCGATTCATGTTCGCAACAGCATGACCGACTCCACCGGCTCGATTATTTGGCAAGAACCGGAGTCTGAAAACGCGGCGGTCTCAGGCGCAGCGCTGACCCGCGACGAAGCGCGAATTACGTTGACCAGCCTTCCAGAACAAGCTCAGGTAGTCGAAGAAATTTTCGACGCGGTTTCCAATCGCAAAGTCACCGTTGATATGATCGTGCAAAACATTGCCACCGACGGCAGTGTTGATTTGTCGTTCACCGTTCCCGAAGCGGAGATGTCAGTCACGTGTGAAGCGATTCAGCCGATTTTGAAAACATACAATGCCCGCATCCGCGATATCGACGGACAGGTTTCCAAAATCTCGATTGTCGGTGCCGGAATGGCCAACCAGGTCGGGGTTGCTCAGCAAATGTTTTCGGCGCTGGCCAACGATGATATTCCGATTCAATTGATTACGACCAGCGAAATCAAACTTTCGGTGCTGGTACCACGCAGCAAGTCACTGGATGCGTTACGTTTGGTTCATTCCTGTTTTGGATTGGAACAGACGCCACAGTGCCTGACCCAAACGGATCCCAAGCGGGATGAAAATGTCGACGCAGTTCAGGTGGTTGATCGTTTGCGTGAAGTGGGAATCGAAGGTTTGGTCATCGATGAAATACAAGTCGATGTTAGTCAAGCCAGCATCACGATCAATCGTGTTCCCAATCGAGCCGAAGCCATCGCCAAATTATTCGAACAACTCGCTGACGGCGGTGTATTCATTGACATGATCGTCGAAGGGTACGAAGACCAATCTCTCAGCGATATCTCGTTTACGATTCCCAAAACACAGTTGGAGAAAGCGATCAGCATTTCAAACGAATATCGAGAGCAATTTTCCTGCGGCGAAATCAACATCATTGATTCCATCGCCAAACTTTCGGTTTCTGGAATCGGGTTGCGCAGTCACACGGGTGTCGCGGTAAAAACATTTCACGCGTTAGCAGCGGCCGACATTCCATTGGTCATGATCAACACGAGTGAAATTCGAGTCAACGTCGTCGTACCAGGCGAACACGCTGAAAAAGCGAAATTGCAGATCGAAAAAGAGTTCGAAGAAAACCAAATTTAGTAGTGCCGGTTTCCACCGGCCATTCTATCAAAAACGTCCCGTGGAAACCGGTCCTACTTTCATTGGGCGAGATCCGGGAGGGCGAGGCTCCTGCCGAGCCGTGGACAACCAGGCGTTGCGGATAGGTTCACGCAGAAGCGCTGAAACGCAGATGCCGCTCACAAGATCGGGCTCAGAACAGAACCGGTCCTACAAAAAAAGCCGCTCGAATGAGAGCGGCTTTGAATATTTTCGTTTGTTTGATCTGCGATCGTTTATTTGCGTCGGCGATAAAGGCCCAGTCCACAAACTCCAACGATACCAATCAGGACCATAGAACTCGGTTCTGGAACCGATGAAATTCCGCCTTGGCTACGAAGAAATCCTCCTCCTGGGGGGGGACCTGGATTTTTGGGACCGTTTCGTCCGCGTCGTCGACCACCGATACGACCGTCACCGCCAGTGGGTTCAAAGAATAATTCGCCAGAAACCCAGGTAACGAATCCCATATCATGAGCAAATTCCAACATGGTTTTGCTCAACAGGATTTCATCAAAAAAATTCACACCACCGAAAAACCCGATCATGATATCGTCACTGGTACGATTGGTGCCTGGAATCGGAATATCTAAGTAGGCCGGGTCCAAGCTATCCGGATGGACACCCGCAGTACCGCCGCCTCCTAGTTTTTCCAGTGTTGCGAAAGTAGCAAATGGGTTGTTCGTTGCTTCTCGATATGCTGCCAATGCTCGTGGGCTGACAATACCCGGACTGCCGTTGTCGATATCTGGATCGGTCAAAGCCATCGGTTCAGCGATTTCAGGAATCACATATCCAATAACATGTCCGATCTCATGAACCATGACAGCAAGGATATCCAAGTTTGACATGACTTCGAAATCTTCTGCATCTCCGGTGAATTCACCACCTTGTGACAGCACGATCGTTTGACCGTATTTCGACGGTCCGCGGTAGGTCAAGAAATCTGTGGCGTTAGCACCACCGAGAATCCCGCCAACACCATCGATGTTCTGTACAATAACATCGACGTCGATTTTCTTTAATCGATCCAAAACAGGTCCGGGCAAATTGCGATTCCAACCTGCAATTTGATCATTCCACCATTGACCGGCCATTAGAGCGATTGGAGCGTAGCGTCCATCCATATCGCTACCGCCGACGAAATTAATATTAATAATGTCTGCTGATGCGTTTTCAGCGGCCTGATTGAGGCCAAATAGCCCGCAGATAGCGAGCAAGGCAACCACCATATTCCTGTGGAAGTATTTCACTAGGTTTCTCCCTTTAAAAAACCGCTTCCAGTTTCGACAAGAAACTAAATACAGCTATAAGCTTTCTCTGTTCTCAAAACCAGATTAATTCGATTTTGAAATTCTTACAATCTATAAATTCCACCTAATCGCGTGAAAATAGACAATTTTTGAGATTTTCAGACGGTAAAAGGTTCCGGAAATAAGCTGGAATTTTGAGAATTCCCGATATGTTCGTCAAATTTTGACTTTCTTATTCAACCTGTACAGACGTGTTACCCGATATAACCTTTGCGACGAGTCCACAGCCGACGACTGGGGATGGTGTGGCATATTACAAACCTCGAAAAGGTACGGGAAATCGACACATGTCCAAGCGAAGATACTTACTAGTCTCTTTGATCGCTTTCAGCCTGTTGACGGTTGGATTGTCAGCTCAAACACACGTTCCAAGTGCTCGTTACAGTCCTTTGCAGTCGGAGTCTACTGAAAGTACTGATCCCCTGGTACGACCAGGAATTTTTGATTACGACACGCAGATGTTTGCTCCACTGGATCTGTCAGATATTTCTGACAGAAAGGCGCCATCCGGGTTTTTCGCGCTTTACGATCGCGTCTATATGAGCATCGGGCGTCCCAACCCCATCGGAACGGCTGGTCCAACACAGCATCCTCGAGGTACTGACTACCACTGGGGTAACCGCTATCACGCTGGATTCATTACCGATGAAGGTCGAGGGATTCAGGCAGAGTATTTGTCGGTCACCGGTTCGTTTTTCTCGGCGGGTTTGGATCCGACCGTGCCCGATCCATTCGTCACCGAAACTTCGTTGGACGTTTTTGAACTCAATCGAATTTTCCGCGAGCGTTTGTCCAACGGTGGATTCCTCGAGCCTTACTTTGGTCTGCGATACACTTCGGTTTCTGACGAGACAATCGAAGACACCACATTTTTCGTCGGTGCAACAGAGATTCCCAACCGATTTATTCAACGAGCAAGAAACAGCGCCATCGGTGCTCAGATTGGTGCTCGCTACGCCATGAATCGTGGTCGCTGGACCGTTCGAACTGACGGTTCGATCAACGCTTCATACAATACGCAACGATACATCGCCAGCGACATCCAACAAACACCGAACCAAACGTTCCCAACCATTTTTGAAGCAACCAACGAGGCTTCATCCTTCATGCCAGCAGTCGATTTGCAGCTCGAGTTTGCTTATCGTCTGTCGCGTGATTTCTCGATTCGCACCAGCATGCAAGTTATGTATATTTGGGAAGGTGTCAACCGAGCCAATACATCGACGACCGCTTTGAACCCCAACTCAGTACTGGGCGTCGGTTCTATCGGTCAACTCGGTCCCGCCAGCCAAACGTTCACTTCGGCTGGATTCGGATTTGGCGTCGAATGGCGTCGATAAAATTTGCCGAGTTGGTTTCCTGAAAACAAAAAAACGCGTGGTTAATGCCACGCGTTTTTTATTTGTGATTTATTTGCAACAGACGTGTTGTGTGCCACTGGCTCAGCCCAATATTGTCCGGGATTTTGGATGCTTACAGTTGTCTGGGTCTGGTTTTGGGTTGCTTTTTGTTTGGAAGCAGTTTTTCGCATGAGGCTTCGGGA
>JANQLU010000114.1 GCA_028280445.1 Pirellulaceae bacterium
GACCAAAAACATGGCGTGAAAAGACACAAGATGCAAAACTTGAGCAAATACTCGCCTTGGTGGCATAGCAATTAACGTTCGTGACACTAGCCGCCGGTATTATGCGGGGTTGACCGGCGGCTAGCGCCTTGCCGCTCACAAGATCGGGCAGGTGCCGAGCCACGATTGCTTTCGTTGATCATTGTTTCACACCGCGGTTCGCTCTAAGATGAAATGAAGTAGCAGGAGTCCCTGGGGACGAAAAATTTTCGCCTGTATCTCCACCGAGCGTCAGCACCGTTCATGAGTGAAAAAAAGAATTTTGGCGACGACAACGACGATCGAGAATCCGATGCCCATGGACAACGATCGAGATTACAACCGGACGAAAAATCCGACGATCAGCGGCCAGATTCAGATGCACTGCCACGCGACGACAAATCGAACTCGGACGACATCGAAGCGACGATCGCAGGCCATGTGACGATCAACGAACCGTATCCAAGCATCGCCGACGATATCTACGCAATTGATCATCAGGATTCCAAACAAGATGCCCAACCCGTTGCCCAGGAACCAGCCGATTCAGCGGACTCTTCAAAAACTCGCAATGGCGGCGGGACCTTGGGAGATGATTCGAACACGATCTTTACGGGACAAAATCAACGTGACGATCAGACACGCTCCGAATTACTGGAAAATTCCGCCGATATCCCGCTGGAAATCGGTCGCTATGAAACAATTTCGCTG
Source organism: Pirellulaceae bacterium (assembly GCA_028280445.1). GTDB lineage: Bacteria > Planctomycetota > Planctomycetia > Pirellulales > Pirellulaceae > JANQLU01. The sequence goes on from JANQLU010000114.1 coordinate 730, forward strand.
CTCGGCGAAGGCGCGTTCGGAATAGTTCTGAAAAGCAATGATATGCAATTGGATCGTTTGGTCGCCATCAAACTGGCAAAATTCAATGCGGTCAGTTCGGCTTTAGCGATCAAACGTTTTTTGGGTGAAGCACGCTCGGCCGCCCAATTAAGGCACCCTAATATCGTTCCTGTGTTTGAGTATGGAAAATCGGGAAAACATCATTTCATCGCTTATCAATTTATCGAAGGCATCACGTTTCAGCAGATTTTGAAACAAGGTATCGGACACCGCGAAGGGGTCGAGTTGATTATCGATGTATGCCGTGGGCTGGATTACGCTCATCAACAAGGGATCATCCATCGCGATATCAAACCGGCTAACATCTTGATTGACAAAAAAGGGATCCCTCACGTTGCTGATTTTGGTTGCGCCCGGGAAATCGAAAGTGACGAAGAACGAACGGTAGACGGATCTTTGCTGGGAACTCCCGCTTACATGAGCCCAGAAGTCGCCGCCGGCAAAGCGAATCAGGCGGACGCTCGAACCGATATCTGGAGCGTGGGAGTTATGTTGTTTGAACTCCTGGCCGGGCAGAGGCCGTTTACTGGAAAAGCACAGTCGATTCTGGCAATGATCCAAGTGGCCGATGCGCCATTGGTTCGATCTAAAAATAAAAATGTTGCTCCGGCGTTGGAAACGATCGTCGAAAAATGCCTGCTCCGAGAACCTGAACGCCGATTTTCTTCGTGCGGCGAATTGGCGGATGAGCTCCAACGTTGGCTCGATGGCCGGCCGCTGCTATCTCGACGTATCAATCCGATTGAACGAACGTGGATGTGGGCCAAACGAAATCCACGCTGGGCATCGATGTGGGGTGCGTTGGCGGCAACGCTGTTGACGGCGTTTCTGATCACGACATTGTTACTTTGGCAACTTCGCACCAAACAATCGAATTTGATTCAAAGCCATCTCGAATCTCTGTTGACGGCGGATGCTGCATCAGTCCCGGTAATCATCGACGACTTGGCGGCGCTAGATGCGAATGTTCAACCTCGATTGGTTGAGATGCGCGGAACAAATTCTTCGGCCCGGCAGGCGTTACGGATCAATCTGGGACTGTCCCAGTTCACACCGCTGGATCATTCGTCGCGGCCCCAAATCATCGATGATCTAGCGACGCAGTTTTTGACGGCAGAGCCGGCGGAAATCGACGTGGCCACCAAACTGTTGACCGACGATTCGGTTTCGCTGTCAAAACGGCTTTGGCCGACGATGTTGGACGACTCGAAACCAGACGCTCAGCGATTGCGCGCGGCATTAGCACTGGCACAACTGGATCCAGATTCAACGCAGTGGTCAGCCCTCGGCAAAAGCATTGTCGGCAAACTTTTGAATGAACCTCCCGAATCCCTGGCCGTGATGTTGCCCATGGTTCGACCCATTGGCGAGCAACTCAAACCGGCCCTACAAGACGTATTCAAAAATGCCGATCGAGAAGAAACCCGCCGCCAAGCCGCTTATTTTATGGCCCAAATCTTGCCAAAGGATTTTCAATTTCTCGCGGAGCAATCTCGCATTGCCGAGCCGCGGCAACTGTACGAACTCAGTCGCCCAATGATGAAAGCTCCTGGTGCAGCACGACCGATTGTCGCCAAAGTGTTTGGAGACGAGCCTGCCGATACGACCAATTGGCAGCAGGTCGTTCGCCGAGCCAACCAAATTGTTTTGAACGTCGGGTTTGGCAACGATCAGATGTTTCGCGACGCGTTGAACCAGTCGGACGACCCAACCTTGCGGACCACACTGATCCATGTCGCTCCTACGGCTGGTCTGAAAGTAACTTGGTGTGCCGAGGTGTTAGACAACAACCGGGAATCGGAGTTTCTCAAGGTCGCCGCCTTGCAGATGTTGGGCGGATTCGATGCGCAAAATATGCTTTGGCAAAAAAACAATCTAAAGGAGTTGGTGGGAAACGTTTTTCAAAACCACCCAGACCCTGGAGTTCACAGCTCTGCCGACTGGTTGCTCCGCCAATGGGGATTCGATGTCTACCTGGCAAAAATCAAATTGGCACAGCAGTCGGACCAACCCAAGCTTGGGTTTCGTTGGCACGAAGATCCCAATGGTTTATGTTTTGCCATTTTCGATCCTGTTCAATTTCGCATGGGAAAACCCGGCACATCCAAAGGCGAACAAACCGTGCCGTTTGATCATCAACGTGAAATACCTCGTCGATTTGGTATCTCAACGACCGAGATGACGCGAAAAATGTATTTGCAAATGGATCAGAAAATTCTTGCGCGAATACAAAAATTGGCCGACGCAGCAGACCAGTCAGAACAACCCATTTGGACTAAACGCATTCGCCATTACGAACGATCGCGAAACAGTACTGGTGTAACGGACGCAACAAATTTACCCATGTCCAATTTGACTTGGCGAAACGCGGCGTTGGTCTGCGAACAATTGTCGTTGGAAAAACAGCTACAGGCGGGTGAGTTGGTTTATCAAATGCATTTCATTCAAAACAAATCAGCGGCCTATATTTTAAATCCTGAAAACCTCGATCCGCTGAAACGACTTCAGCGGAACGGTTATCGAATGCCCACGTCGGGGGAATTGGAATACGTCACCCGCGCGGCGTGTAAAACCAAATGGAATTTTGGAAATCAGATTCGATGGTTGAAATATTATGCTTGGACTGCTGAGAACTCGCGCGACCAACCGCATGCTGTTGCGCAATTGAAGCCCAACCATTTTGGGTTTTTTGATGTTCACGGAAACATCGGCGAACTTTGTCACGACACTGCCAATTACTTTGAACCGGGTACGAAACATTGGATTGACGGGCAAGTCGTCCAAAATACCAAAACAGTTCTCGGAGTTCATGAACAACGAGATCGGTCGTTTGCTTTCCAGCCCATTGAATTTGCGGTTTATGATCGCAATAGCATGAGCGAAGCAGAGGCTTCGAAAAATGTTGGGTTTCGCATCGCGCGAACTTACCCAGCACAGAAACAATGATCGGCGCTGCCAATCCATGTTGCGCTTGTAATTCCCGCCAGCAAATTACTATCCCGCTATCCAGGGCCGCGTTTTTTGAATGCCAGCGGATTGGGTGGCACTGGCCCCAGCCAGTGATTGCGGTTTCCTTGGCATCAACCACTGAGTTCAAATTCAGTTTATGATGTTTTCGCGGGTGGTTTGGTACCCCCAACACTGGCAGAGGCCAGTGGCACCCACGAAGTTCTGTATCAAGACGTTTTGTTTAATACATGAATGCATGAAATTTTCGTTACTAGCGTTGAGCGGGACGGGGCAGCCATCCAGCCGCGCGATGTTAGCTCGCCAACAAATCACTATTTGGAAATAACGGGATTTCGTCAAAAATAATCGTCCAGCGGCGTAGATAAATCCCATCTACGACTATGAAGAAAGCTTTGCAGTCGAGTGCTGGTTCCAATGAACGTAACGATTGTTCAGGCAATGACTGCAACGTGATGCGATTAATTGCCATGAATTTACAGCATCATCAGGCATCAAATGTACCCAAAACTAAGCTTAAGGAGTCTGTTTTTCGTGTTAAATGTTTGCTTGCGAGACATTTCGTGAAATGGATCAGCCGTTTCGAAACATTTGACAACAAGCGTTATTTTGCCAGGAGTATCTACTGTGTCCGCCACGAGAGACCGAATTCGACAAATCAATTGGAAGTTGATGGCCAAGATTTTGATTCTGCCATTTATCGCCGGTGCTGTCGTGGGTGCAGAATCGCTGAACCGGAGTTCCGATTCGCATCCAAGGCGTCAGGAAGATGAAGGTTTGGATGAAACGTTTCGCTCACACTTTATTCAATTGGATACTGACAACACCTTTAGTGGTGTGATTACAGGAATCGATGCCAATTCCGGCAAAGCGATCGGTGTATCTGGTTTGAAAGTTTATCTCGTTCAAAAATCAAATGTGATTCGACAATCCATGACCAACGGCAAAGGCCAATTTTCAATTGCCGGTATCAAATCAGGAACTTATTCGTTTTGCGTTGCCGGTAAAAACGGATTCCTGGCTTATGGTGTGCACTTGTTAGACGCCAAAGCCGAGGCACCGCCGACACCGACGCCCGCCGATGGTGCTCAAGTCGATCGGTCACTGGAAATTCATACCAGTTGGGTCGCGCCAACAAATGTCACGGCTGCCGTGGTTCCGCCAGAATTCAAAACACTTCGGCAAATCATGTCGGATCTGTTGCCAGGTTCGGTCAACAGCGCCGTAGGCGTTGGTTCTGAAAATGTCCGGATCAATGTCGAAGAATCGATTGTTGCCGGCGGCTACAAAATCACGCTCGATGAAAATGGAACGATGAAAGGGCGTGTTGCCCCGATCGGCACTGAAAAAGATAAACCGATTCGGCTTCGAGAAATGAATGCGTTTCTGATTGTCGACGACGAAGTCTACGCACGGGCAACGGTCAGTGAAGATGGCTCGTTTGAATTTCGTGATGTCGAACCCGGTGTCTACGGTTTTGCCGCGGCCGGCAAAGATGGATTCGCTGCGATCAGCTTCGAAGCGGTCGAAGGCGACAACTCCGATGACCAAGACACCGCAAGTTCAGATTCCGAGTTTATTTTTACGTCAGCCGGAAAAGCACGGCTGGCCAATTTCCTGGCGATCGCCATTTGCCCGCCAGAAGATTCTGATTTCTTGAAGCGAACCATTCGCCAACTCGATGACGGAATTGATCTGGCCGATACTCCCGAGATTCCAATTGGGCCAGATTTTGTACCGCCATTTGGTGGTCCTGGGTTTGATACACCCGCTTTTTCGGGCGGTGGTTTCGGAGGATTCGGTGGACCGGGATTCGATCGCTTGGTTCGATGGGGCGCACTCGGTGGCCTGATCTTGGGCATCATCGAACTGGCTGATGATGACGATAACAATTTGGTACAGCCCGGCCCGACATCACCCAGCGGATAATTGTCCGACAACAGGATTCTTCGTTGTGAGCGGCAAGGCGCTAGCCGCCGGTATCAAAGGTTTTACCGGCGGTTAGCGCCTTCCCGCTCACATTTATTCAACACTGCCTAGCGCATTGCCGCTCACAGCAATAGTCGTCTCACACCCAACGGCTCAGCTTTTCCACCGTCATTTCAAGCCTTATTCAATGCGGTGAGTTAACAATCTGAGCGATGGCTTGCCGTTTATGAGGAACTCTTCATGCAATTTGTGAGTTCACCGAATTTGAATTACGATGTCCGCCTGGGGCGATCATTCTTTTCAGCGAAGGGTCGAGCAAATGCGAGGGTAGCCATGAGATTGCTGCAGGTTGGAAATCGAATTACAGGCCGAATCGTTATTCGATGGATCGCCATTTTGTGCATGATGTTTCTCTGCGACACCGGTTGTAATTATCGATCCAGCACTGCCGGAGACGTTGGTGACCATCAGGTTCGCACGATTCATTCCGAGAACTTTCAAACACTGGTTTTGCAATCAGAGCAGCCCGTGCTGATTCACTTTTGGGCGACCCATGTTGGAGCGAATCTGAAAGTCAGAAAAACGCTGGTGGCACTGTCAAACAATTACGACGGCCAAATCACAGTTGGACAAATTAACGTCTCGAAAAACGAAGCACTTGCTCAGCAGTATGAAATCACGACGACACCTGCTTTTCTATTAGTCGTCGATGGGTTGGTTGTCAAAAAACTTGAGGGACTCAAGAGCGAAGCGGAACTGCGAACGGCGATTGACGATGTGCTTTGAATCGCGCCTGAGATCAACTCAAGTTTTTCAAATCGATTGAAAATCGCGTGAGTCCATATTCTGGAGTGCGTTGTTCAGTATGTGGATGATGGGGAAGGATAGTGTCTTCGCAAAAACGCGCATGCTTGCGGCGGAGTTGAAGTCTTTAATGACATCTATTCGCGACAAAATCAAACTCGGTGTCCTACCTTGTTTTTTGCATTTTTAACTTACAATCTTTTCGTGTATCGCAATTCGATTCTATTAGATAGAATATTTATTCTTCAACAATCTTGTCAAATAAAAGCTCATTTCAATAGTTTTCGAAAGACGTTAACTGTGCCACAAGTCCTTTTCCTCCAAGGGGTTGTGTTAATTGGTGATATGGACAAAATGTCTGACATGGATCCAAGTGACACAATTAAACGCATTGATTCGGTGATTTTTGAACTTCATCAAATCAAAAAGCGCTTAACCGAATCGGCCGCCATTCCTCCTCCTTCGACCATGGATTTGGTCTCCAGTCATATTTGCCTCAACTGCAAAAAGAAAATTACGTCACATCAAAAAGAGGTTCGCGGATGTCATGAGCATTGTTATCGGCGAATTATTCGTTCAATCGAAGACAATCAATTGACAGAAAACGAAGCGATCACTGCTGGCATTTTGGCGCCCAAACGTAAATCGGGTCGCAAGCGATCCGGAAATACCGGCCTGGATGAGTTGATCGCGGAAAAACAGCAAGCTTATATCACCGAATCTGCCAAGGTGGAAAAGAAAAGCGAGAGCAAGAAAAAGACTCGCAAGAAATCAGGGAATTGATGTTCGCAAGTAGAGCCGGTTCCCACCGGCCGTCTAGTTGGATTAGTCGTTTTGTTGTTTCGGGAGGGCGAGGCTCCTGCCGAGCCGCGGGCAAAACCATCGTGAGTGGCAAGGCGCTAGTGTCACGAACGTTAATTGCTATGCCACCAAGGCGAGTATTTGCTCAAGTTTTGCATCTTGTGTCTTTTCACGCCATGTTTTTGGTCGTCGTGA
>JANQLU010000121.1 GCA_028280445.1 Pirellulaceae bacterium
AAGCTCCTTACAAGAATCAACACACTATTGAAAAATGAAGAAAAAAAACAAAATGGGACCGCGACAACTTGACAAGCGACACAGTCGCTTGCCGCTCACTGGTGGCATTGCTATGCGTGAACTCCCATACGGCTTGCGTGATGAATTTTGCATTTAGACGGTTTCACATAATACTGATAAGATCGAAATAACTGCCGACTACGAACTAGCGACAAACATGTTTGCAGCGATTGCGCCTCACCTGCCTGAACCTCGTCTGCCTGAATTTGCGAATGCCGATCTGGCAAACGTTCATGCAACAGGAAAACGAGATACGATTGCTGGTCGAGTTGACAAAAAGCTGTGACCTGTTGCGCATTCGCGTACAATCCTGGGCGAGTGCAAAAAACACTCTAAAAATTCAATTTGCTCATCGCAACCAACGGAGGAGAGTATAAGATTTGAACGAATTTTTGCCAAAGCTTGGTTGCAACTAGCGGGAATTTATTCGAGTAGACATAATGCAAAAATCTTGAAATCTACATCGATCGTTTTGCAATCCAGAAAGTACGATCCGTGCAATTGTCACATGCACTATTTCAGCGAATTGCCGTTCTGGCAATTTCCATCATTGTCTCCTGTAGTGGACCTCCGATTTTTGCACAGGAACAGTTGGAATCGGAACTGACTTCGAAAGAACTCAAACGCAAAGTTCAACAATTAGAATCGGAGCTCAAGAACGCGAAAAACTCAGACGAGTTGTTGGCAAATTCTTTGAAATCGACGCTGACAGTTGTTGATGATGTTGCCGCCAAGGAATCTGAGCTGCTCGAATTGCAGTCCGATATTCAGAGTGCGGAAAGTCGGGCAAAAGAATTTCAAGATTCTTTGAAGACTTTGAAGTCTCGCGACGTAGATCCGGTTGATCTGAACATTGAATCTTCACAACTCAATTCCGAAATACTTCGAATCAAATCCGAAGTAGAATCTCTAAAATCCAAACTCAAATCCAACGCACAAGCTGAGCAGCTGCGACTGGATCGGCGAAAAAATTCGCAAGAACAACTTGCGTCACTTACAAAAAAAGTCAGCGATCTATTTGAACGAGTCAAAAAGGCTGAAGCTAAAAACACGACCTTGAAAGACAGGGTAAATATCACAAAGCAGCAAGCAGAACTCGCGCTCGCGAAGTTACAAAAAGCCGTTTTTCAAGCACAGGTTCAGCGAGACGACGCGGAATCCACTCACGGACTTCTCAGGTATCAAGGTGACGTGCTGGAGTTGCAACTCAAACAAAATGAGGAGCTTTTGTCACAACTGGAACTCCTCCAGCGTTCCCGTTTTGAACTCAGCACAAAACGTCTGGCGGATTCCGCAAAGCGCGAACAAATCCAAATCGCGCAATCAACACCTTTGCTGCTTCCAAGTTATGAAATTAATTCAAAAATTGCCCAACGAGCTTATGAAGTCGAAAAGAAAGTAAGTGAAGCGAAACAAAATGCGGATCGTCTAAAATCAAAAGTGAATGACCTGAAAAAAAAGTTTCAGGAAACAACGAATCAGGTCAACTCGATCGGATTGACAGCTTCTGTAGGTGCATTGCTTCGAAAACGCCGATCTGAGTTGTTGGATTCTACGTTGGCAAATCCCACTCCAGGTGACATTGCATCTCAAATCGATGAAATACAGTTTGAGATATTTGACATCGACCAACAGATCGAAGAACTTTCGAAACAACAAATCCGTAGCGAAATTGAAAATTCAGGTGGGCAGCAGTCGAATCAAGTCTGGGAAAGTCTTGATCCGAAATTGGACGCGGTAATCAAAAAACGCGAAGAACAACTAGTAACTCTCAAAAATAGTTTGAATCGATTATTCAATCAATTAGTCGATATTCAGCAATTTGATAGCGTTCAAAAATCAACAACATTTAAATTCCGAGATTACATCAACGAACGTATTCTCTGGATTCGGAGCAACGATGTCCTGTTCAGTAAACTTTCAATTGATTCGTCTGATCTGACAGTTTTCGATTATCAACAATGGCAAATTGTTGGCAGGGAAGTTTTGCAGGTCTTCGGGTTTTATACGAAACAATCGGATCAAAAAAATCTTGAAACAAATTCTCAAGTTGCCGAGGCTTCTCCTTTACGGCTAACACTTACCTTCATTTCATCGTTATTTTGTTTCTTTCTATTACTTGCCAAACCAAGGATGCTTCGCCAAGTGGATCGATTTGGCAACGAAGCTGCCCGGGGCAATTGCACTTCATTTTGGCCAACAGGACATGCACTCGTGTTGACGATTTTAATCGCGTTCGTCATGCCGATTTTGCCAATCCTCCTGGGAGTTTCCATGGTCTTCGCGCCGTTTCGCGGAAGTGTTCTTTTCTATGCGATTGGGTATTCCTTGTTCAATGTCGGCTTGTTCGCGCTACCCATCGAAATCTTGCGACAGATGTGTCGGCCACAAGGAATTGCCAACAAGCACTTTAGCTGGAACAACAAAAGTGTGGAAAAATTGAAGCAAAACCTTGATCGGGTCGTTTTGCCAGGATCTTTGCTGGTCGCTTCGGTTACTTTGCTCTACCGTCTCGATATGGTGCATCGCGTCGATATGGTCGAAAGAATTTTTTTCATTGGCGGTATGGTGCTGGCCATCCAGTTTTTGTACTCAACCTTGAACGCAAAAAACGGAATCTTTTGTTTCTATCTACGAGCCAACGAAAAATCGTGGGCGAATCAAACCGTTGTTCTGTGGCTTGGATTCATTCTTTTGATTCCATTTTCCTTGGCTGTCCTCACCGTGCTCGGGTACTACTACACGGCCCTAAACCTTTCATTTTATGCCTATTCTACCTTTGTTTTTGCATTGGTTGTTGAAACGATTCGTGGATTTGCACAACGTTTTGTACTTGTTCGACGACGAAATGCATTGATTCAAGCGGCACGTCGGAGAAGACAAGCTCAACTCGAAGCACAACGTCAACGTGAAGCAGACGAACAAAAAGTAGATGGTGTGCGAACGGATCAAGAAAACCTTGAACAATCTGATTCGCTTGCGGAATCGATCGAAGCTCAAGCTGAAATTCAGCCAGAAGAAATTGAGGACAACGTCCGGCAAGCCTACAAATTAATTTCCTTGAGTTTGATGATCGTTTGGGTCGTTGGCATTTGGATGATTTGGATTGATGTGTTGCCGGCGCTTCGAACACTAGACAACTACGAACTTTGGACAAATGAATCCGTCGAAGCGAAGCCACTGGGCGATAGTGACAAAGCGAACAGCGATGGGGCAAAACCTGACAAAGCAGTCGCTGCACCAAGCGATGCGGGAATCAGCTCAAGTGCCATTGAAAAAAAGGCAAACCAAGAGAAATACCGCGTGACAGTTCGTGACTTGCTTCTGTTTCTAGTGATCGCAGTTATCACGTGGGTGGCAGCAACGAACCTTCCGAACGCTTTCGAAATTTTGTTTTTGGAACAGCTTCCAGTCGACCGTTCATTCCGTTATGCGATCAAGGCGTTGTCAAGTTATGCGATTATTCTATTTGGGGCCATATTTGCATTTCGATCCTTGTCCATTGGATGGTCCAATGTGCAATGGCTTGCTACTGCACTCACCTTTGGACTCGCATTCGGACTGCAAGAAATCTTTGCTAATTTTGTCGCAGGGATCATTCTGATGTTCGAACGTCCCGTTCGGATCGGCGATTTGATTACCGTGGATCAGTACACTGGAATCGTGTCCAAAATTCGCACGCGGGCAACGACAATTGTTAGTTGGGATCGAAAAGAATATGTCATTCCAAACAAGGACTTTATCACAGGTCGGCTTGTCAACTGGACGTTGAGTGATGCCATCAACCGCCTGGAACTTACGATCGGGATTGCGTATGGATCAGATGTGGAACTGGCAAAGTCAACACTTTGGAAAATTTGCGAAAACCATCCCAAAATTGTCAGTGATCCACCTCCACAAGTTGTTTTCAAAGAATTTGGAGATAGCGCTCTGAATATTGAACTCAAATGTTTTATCAGCGACGTTGATAGCCGTTTGCAAGTTCTCGATTCATTGCACACCCAGATCAATCAGGCGTTCATCGAAGCTGAAATTGAAATTTCATTCCCGCAAAGAGACCTTCATTTGAGAACGGTCGATGCAGAAGTTATCAATGTTCTGAAAAAACAAAAGACAGACAAATAACCCACCAAAATGCAAAGAGTCTGGCTATCGGTTTTTTTGTCGGCAACTTCGATTACCCTCACAACTCGTCGCAGATCCATTCGGCTTACTAAGTAGTGTTGATTAAATGTGAGCGGCGAGGCGCTCACATTAATCAACGCTCATTCGCACCCGCTTGGTTTCTCTAATCCAAAGTCCACGGCTTGCGATAGTCGTAATGCAACAGCGCGTTGGCGGTTTTCGATTCGATGAATTTCTCGTCATCGATATTCCAATCGAGGCGCTGTTTTGCTTCGAGAGAAATATTGGCCAGCAATGACATCGTTGTCGAATGGTGTCCTGTTTCGATGTCGGCATTGGGCTTCTTTCTGCTTTTGATGCAATCCAGAAAGTTTCGAGTGTGGGCCACGGTATCGGCGTGATTGGACGATTTCATGTTAATGTCCAATTTCTTCCCCAGTGGCTTCTTGCTCTGAAACTGGCCTCGCGATTCAGGCAGCACATGGATTCCTGAACCATCCTTGAACAGCGTTCCGTTGGTGCCCCTGATTTCAAACTCACCACTTTTGAGCATCGAGTTGCCAAACGCTTCGTAGGTTCCAAACAAGGCCAGAGTTCCGGAGCCAAATTCATAAATCGCTTGAGCCGTATCCGGTATCGTGCGATCATCCTGGACGGCATAATTGCCACCCATCGCACAAACCGATTTGGGCGACTCTTCTTCGAGTGCCCACCGCATCACGTCAAAGTAGTGGACTCCCCAATTTCCGAATTGCGACGAATACTCGTTCCACCAGCGAAATTTGTAGGGTGCAATGTTCGCTTGGAATTCACGAAAGGGTCGTGGCCCTAACCACATATTCCAGTCCAGATCTTTGGGCGGACTGGTTGTTTTCAATTTGCCAATGCCGTTAGGAGCCATGTTGTTGGTTCGATAAGCCTGGCACATCGTTATTTTTCCCAGGATTCCGGAGTGAATCACTTCGATGGCTTTTTGCCAAACCGCCGACGAACGACGATGAGTACCGACCTGTACGATTCGCTTCGTTTTGTTGGCCACCTCGACCATCCGACGGCCTTCGTGGATCGTGATTGACAACGGTTTTTCGACGTAGACATCTTTGCCAGCGCGGCAAGCCATAATCGTTTGCAGCGCATGCCAATGATCCGGAGTCGCAATCAGTACCGCATCAATGTCTTTTCGTTCCAGCATCTTGCGAAAATCAGCGAACTTCGTGGCTTTCGGCGCGAAAGTGCTGACGGCTCTGTTGAGGTAAGGCTGATAGACATCGCAGACAGCAACCAGTTCGACATCTTTGTGTGCCAAAAACGCTTTGGAGACCTGCGTCCCCCGATTGCCGACCCCGATAACACCCAGTCGGACTCGCTGGTTTGCACCGCTGGCCGATGACGCGCTGGCTCGTCCGGCAAGCAAGCTCGATGCACCGAACGAAGCACCAGCACCAACGAATTGACGACGCGAAAGTTCTGCTTCATTGCTGGCCATGCATTATTTCCTTGTATTGCGAAGACAACTGCAAAAAACCTGAATGTATTATAATCTGATTTGCAAGTGCACTGTTGGACCATTGGAAAACCGACATCGTTTACCGTTTACTCTACGTGGCAGAGTCCGTCAAAGCTTGAGTACCATGGCTAAAAACAGATGAGCGGTTGCGATCGTCGAGCCTCACGCCACTAACGATTCAATCATAAAAAGGAATATTTGTGTACCGAATCAAATCAATTGACCTGTTCGTTCGAGAGATTACGCCACCACGAATGGACTTCGCCATCGGAAAAGGAAAATCGCTGTTTCCCGAATGGATGCGACTCAATGTCGAAGCCCGATTGATGCTTGAATCACGCGATGGTCGCACAGCATTTGGTTGCAGCGCCGACTGGCCTTCGTTCGGCTGGCTCGACAAACGACCTGATGTCGATCCAAAACAGAAACTGCGAGAGTTGTTGCAGTTGATCATTGAGTCTCGCACCTGTTTCTTGGCCAACTCCGAATTTGAATCTCCATTTGATTGTTGGTGGAATGCACAAGAACAATTTTACAAGTGCGACAAAGCAAAATCGGCAGTTCCACTTTGCGTTAGTTTTGCACTTGCGCTAATCGAACGAGCATTGATCGATGCCGTGTGTCGACTCGAAGGAAATTCGTTCTTCGAAATGCTGAAGCAAAGCCGTTTAGGGTTTCGGCCCGACTGGATTCACGCGGAGTTAGGCAAATTCGAATTCGCCAGCTGTTTGCCAACAAAACCTTTGGCCGAAATCGAGATTCGACACACCGTTGGATTGACCGATCCGCTCACCAATCAAGACTTGGACCCGTCAGAGCGCCTGGATGATGGCTTGCCGCAAACACTGGAAGATTATGTAAAAAACGATGGGATCGCAAGTTTCAAGATCAAAGTTTCTGGAGACGCCGCTGCAGATCGACTGAGGTTGCAAAAAATTTGGGATGTGATTCAGGATTCTGCTGGGAGCGTCACGCTGGACGGTAACGAAGCATTTGATGATGCGGAGAAATTGTTGGATTACTTGGCGATGCTCGAGAGCTTACCCGGATTAATCGAAAAAATTCAATTCATCGAACAACCCATGAATCGAGCTGATACTCACAACGAGAATCTGAGGCCGGCGATTTGTGAAGCTGCCAAACAAAAACCTCTCATCATCGATGAAGCGGATGGTTACATTCACGCTTTTGCTGAAGCCATTGAAATCGGATATCTGGGTGTGTCGCATAAAAATTGCAAAGGCATCTTCAAATCACTGGCAAATTTTGCACTCTGCAAGTTTCGCAATGGCAATACTGGAACGAACTCTTTGTTTCTCAGCGCCGAAGATTTGACATCGATGCCATTGGCTGCATTACAGCAAGACTTTGCCGTTGTCAGTGCGATGGGGCTGGCCAACGCAGAACGCAACGGACATCACTTTTTTTATGGGCTCAAGCATCTAACCGAACGAGAGAAAGAATCTGCAAGAGCTCATTATCCAGAACTCTATCGCTGCGCCGACCACGAACTGTTTTTGAATATCAGAAACGGCCGGGTCGATGTTTCGAATCTACAACAGCCCGGTTTGGGAATCGTCGAAGAACCGGACTGGACATCGATGCAGCCCTTAGAGTCATGGCTCGCCAGCTTTGAAAATTGACACCGCAATCGACGGTCGAAATCCATTTTTTAAGAAAGCCACTGGTCCAAATTCTCGGACACGAATTGATGATCAACCAAATGAGGATACGACTGCATGACGCGATCCAATTCATCGGACTGACCATTCGACAGTTTTTCATTCGGATCTAGACATGCATTCGACGGAGACAACCCTCCCCGGCGAAGGACTTCCATGATGCCTGGAATACAACCTGAAAATCCATTGGCAGCATCAAACAGCGCCGCGTTAGCGTCGGTGAGCGCTACGTTTTCCGAAAGCCACCGGGAAGAAATGGTTGACAACAATCGATCACGTTTGATTTCGTCGAGCAGCCGAACCGCCTGACTCGTCCAGACTCCCCATTGGCCTAACAAGCCTCCGTCAATAAAACGTCGTTTTTTTGTGCCGTTGACCGTTCCTTCGAACGCCGTCAGGAGGTCGACAATGATGTTGTCGTCGTTTCCCGTATACAGCGCAATGTCATCCCGTCCGGTTTCGATGACCGCGCGAACGACGTCCCATGTCTGGTAACGGTTGAACGGTGCAATTTTGATCGCGACTACGTTTTGGATTTCCGCAAATTGTCTCCAAAAATCAAACGAATAAATTTGTCCTCCAACAGAAGGCTGCAGGTAGAAACCGACCACAGGAATGACTTCGGCAACGTTCCTGCAATGCTCCAGAATCGTTGCTTCGGAGTTTCCATGCAGCGCTGTCATACTCAGTAGGCCAGCGTGATAGCCAAACCGAATTGCGGTATGCGCTTCCTCCAACGCCTGCTGAGTGTTTCCACAAATCCCCGCGATCTTGACCATTGACTCACAACCCAATGCATCCAACTCGCCGGACACCAATTCCAGTACTGGCTCAAACAGCCCAATATCTGAACGACGTATAGCAAACTGAGTTGAGTGAACGCCGACAGCGATTCCACCCGCACCAGAGGCAACATAGTAACGTGTAATGGCACGCTGATGTTTCGGCGACCAGCAGCGGTCTTCGTCCAGCGGCAACGGACAGGCAGGAATCGCCAAGCCTTCAAGCAATCGATTTCGAAGTGTAGTAATATCCATGGAAATCAAAAAATTGGTGTTCAGTATCTGCCGTCACGAACTTCAAAGTGAGTAGGTTTATTCAGAGTTTCCCCATCGTTGAGCAACCATTGAGCAACCCATTCGATTAATTGGTCTTCATGAACCGTTGGTCGGCCCCACAACTTATGGGCCTGCGAAGCGTTACTGAGCCATGCCGTTGGATTTTCTGTTCCAACGATTGAAACTGGTTTGCCAAACAATTTGCCAAAACGATTGGCCATCTCGCGGACACTCAGCGTTTCGGCTCCAGTGACGTTGACGACAAATGCCGGTGTGGTCGCTCGGTTTAACGCCTGAATGATATATACGTTGGCATCACCTTGCCAAATAACATTGGCAAAACCCGTTGAGACATCAACTGGTTGTTCTTGCAGAACCTTACTTGCGATATCAACCAATACTCCGTAGCGAAGGTCGACTGAATAATTGAGTCGAATCAAACTTACTTTCACTCCAGATTCCATGAACGCCGTCTCACGACCGAGACAGGATTTAGCGTATTGACCAGGTGGTTCTAGTCGGTCCGACTCAACCGAGCCTCCGCTCTGAGGTGTTGTGAATCCGTAAACGCACCCTGTCGATAGGGCGACAATTCTGGCATCCGAAAATCGTTGTGCAATTTGCGTCGGTAGTTCAACATTCATCTGGTGCAGCAACTCTGGGCGGTCACTTGTTCCAAACTTGACGCCGGCCAAAAAGAAAACATTTGTGGAGTCCGGCAATCCAGCGATTGAGTTTGCTTTTGTCAGGTCGACGCTGATCGTCTCAATTTCATGCTCATCAAACAGTTTTGTCGCAGCCGGCGTTCCAAACCGCGAGACAGCAATCACTCGATGTTTCGACTGATTCGCCTCCAGCCCCCGTTGTAACATTCGCGACAAATGGAATCCCATTTTGCCACCAGCGCCAACAACCAGCACATCTGAGTCGACTGATTTGAGTGATTCGATGACTTCCTCGGTTGGACGACTTGCCATCTCATTCAACTGTTCGATGTTCTTAGGGCCAGCGGTCATTGGTTGAACTGTTTAAAAATGCTGATGACGGTTCGCGCGGCAAGCAGGCCGGTGGTCAGAAAACCAATCGTTGCTGCCAATAGCACCCAGATCGGAATCGATGCTTTGTTTTCACGTCGCTTGACGATGCCCAGATAAATCAGCGTCAATGCCAACACCGGCACTCCAACCACTGTCAATGCCTGAGCAAAAACAATCAACGTGACGTGACTCATGCCCGTTGAAAAGGAAAGTATCGCGACAATCATGCCGCACAACAATGCCGCTGTTGTAAAGTGTTGAGTCCATTTCGATTCGATCTTGTTGCCCAACCCAAGTCCGTCAGCCAGGATGTGCCCACCAATCAAGGCATTGACGAGGAACGAACTAATAGCACCTGCAAAAATCCCAATCCCAAAAATGACTTGAGCCCAAACTCCGAACAGCGGTTTCAGTTGCAACGCAACATCCGCAGCCGATTTTAGTTTCGGCACTTGTTCGTTGCCGTAAAACATCGCGGCGCTAGTCATCATGATGACCAGAGTGATCCCTCCGAGCGTGGCGATGCCAATCACGGAATCCAACATCCCAGATTGTCGGTCTGCTTCGGTCCAGTTTTTTTCCCGAACCAGGTAAGCCTGATAAAAAGCGGCAGCCACCGAAAAAGTGGTGGCGATCAACCCGACCAGCAACCACCGATCGCCGTCGGGAATCGTTGGAATGAGGCCAGCTAACAAATCGGGAATCGAAGGTTTCGTGATGATGCAGTTGAGCAAAAACGCAATAACCATCATCAAAATCAGACACTTCATCACCGTTTCGATCACACGATACAGATTTCGTCCAGCGTACAGGAACACAATAATCGCAGCGTTGATCAACAGCAGCATGCGAATGGAATCCCCAATTCCTGTTTTCAACCCAAACGCATCGAGTGCCGCCGCAATAGCGATATTGTTACTAGATTGAAAACAAGCGACGATCAAAAACATCACGATGCCAACAACAGCGGCGTAAGGCCGGCCGAGTCTTGCTGAAATCTCCTGGCAAGGAGTGCGTTCGAATGAAATGCCAATTCGAGTCGCCAACGAGACCATGACGATCATCAACAGACATGCCGAAACCAAAACCCAAACCGCGCTGTATCCGAATTGGGCGCCGACTTTGGAGCTGGTCAAGATACTGCCGGGGCCCAGCACGACCGCTGCAATGATCAATGCCGGGCCGATTGAGCGAAGCGATAGTTTTCGTGTTTGCGAAGTGATGGCGATACCCGATCTACTAAGTCAACTCAAGAGACGTTCTACCTCAATCACAAATGAATTGTATCGTAAACACCGATTGGCGGGTTGTGGTGAAAGCGAAACAAACGTTGTCTTTGCAGACCAACAATTCGGCACTAACGTAGTGTCAACAGGCTCGGTGGAAAAGGGGCCAATCGTCGATCAAATTCCTGTCGGCGGTTATCAAATAGCTCTGAGTCGCCAAAAAAATTGCCAACAAACTGTGGCACTGGATATTTGCATCGAGTCAAATGACTACGAAACTGGTGATCACTCGAAATAACCAACGCCAAGTAGACGTGAAATGGAGCATCAAGTGCATATTCGATTTATACAAAAACTTCTTTTGCTCTCGACGTTGGCAACGATGTTAGTGCCAGGGTTCGTCGACGGACAGGAGTCCGCTAAACCAATCCGCATTGGAATTATTGGGCTCGACACGTCGCACTCCATTGCATTCACCAAATTATTGCATCGTGACTCGAATCAAAAGAAAAAATTTCGAGTTGTTTGTGCCTATCCACACGGCAGTGCCGACATTAAATCCAGCACCAGTCGAATTCCCAAATACACGCAACAGATTAAATCTCTCGGCGTCAAAATCGTTGACTCCATTGATGCGCTAATTGCTGAAGTTGACGCGGTTCTGTTGGAAACGAACGATGGACGCATTCATCTGAAACAGGCGATACCTGTCTTGAAAGCCAAGAAACCGGTTTTCATTGACAAACCTTTGGCAGCATCACTTCCGGATGTCATCGCAATCTACGATGCTGCGGCGCATTTCGGTACGCCCGTGTTTTCGTCGTCGAGTTTGCGATTCGCGAAACCGGCCCTGAAAGCCAGAACTGGAGAACTTGTTGGAGACGTGCTTGGTTGCACAACCTTCAGTCCGGCGAAACTCGAACCGACGCATCCGGATTTGTATTGGTATGGCATTCACGGGGTCGAACAGTTGTTTACCGTTTTGGGGCCCGGCTGCAAAACAGTTTCGCGCTCAAGCACTGATTCGACCGACGTGGTTGTGGGAATTTGGAACAACGGTCGAATCGGAACATTTCGCGGCACGCGAACTGGACCGCATAAATACGGCGGGACAGTTTTCGGTTCGAAAGGCAATGCTTCAACCGGCGGCAATGAAGGATACGGTGGTTTGGTTGACGAAATCAAAAACTTTTTTGCAAGTGGAATTTCTCCAGTTCCGGATTCCGAAACGATTGAAATCTACGCATTCATGTCGGCGGCGGATGTTAGTAAATCAAAAAATGGTGCGCCCGTTTCTTTGAAAAAAATAATAGCACAAGCACGCGTTGATGCGACAGCGCGCCTGAAACAATTAGGAGTTGATTTCTCAAACTCCAAAATCGAATGCCGCGAAACAGATGATGCAATTACCGTCACCAAAGCGGGCAAACCAATGTTCAAATACCACAAATCAATTCAACAACCGCCCAAGGGGATCGATAAATTGTTTCAACGCAGCGGTTACATTCATCCATTGCGAACTCCTTCTGGACGAATCGTGACGGGTGATTTCGCACCAGATCATCCTCACCAACATGGAATTTTTTTGGCTTGGGTAAATACGCGTTTCGATGGTCGCAACATTGATTTTTGGAATCAAAAAAAGAAAACGGGCCGCATTTCTCACGTCAAAGTTCACGCGGTCAATAACTCTAAACAAAAGACTGGATTCACTGTCGAACTCGTTCACGAAGATATTTCGAATCCCAAAGCTCCCGCAAAAGTGTTGAGGGAGCAGTGGGACGTCGACGTTCATGCTCGTGGATTTAATTTTTCAGTCATCGATTTGAGATCCCGCCAAACCTGTATTGCCAAGACACCACTCAAACTGCAAAAGCACCATTACGGTGGCGTCGGAATCCGAGGATCGAGTCAGTGGTTCAATTCGAACGCAGAAACAGCGCTAGCCAAATGGAAACAAGAGAACGCCAACAAGAAAAAATCAGATTTTTCGGCTCCGCCGGACGCCACCGTGATGGGACATGGTTTCTTGACGAGCCAGGGGCTTGAACGGCACAACGGCAATCACACCAAAGCGAAATGGGTCGCAATGTACGGCCGCGTCGATGGCAAATGGGCCGGTATCGCCGTCCTTTGTCATCCAGATAATTTTCGCGCACCGCAACATGTTCGACTTCATCCATCTAAGCCCTATTTTTCATACGTTCCGGTTGTCCCAGGTGATTTCCAAATCAAACCCAATGAAACTTATGAAACACGACTGAGAATCATCGCCTTTGACGGAAAACCAGACGTTGCATTGCTTAACAAAGAATGGGCGGATTTTTCTAACGTCAATACAAAAGCGAAGTAACAAATCTCGCAATTGACTGCATCGATTTGCAATACAAGATCACACTTGAAAACGACAGCGATTTAAAACAACGACGGGACTGCGAAGTTTATCTGAGTTCAGTTTGAGAATGAAACTTTAGAACTCGATGATCGCGATGAACGACGCTCCAAAGAACCCCATGTTAATCTGGTCAGCAGCCGTGCCTTCGTCATCGCCTCCGGAAGCGGAACCGCCACCGAACAACGTTTGACTTTCCAAAGCGGTTCGCAGGGTCAATTTCGATCCAAGCACACAGGTCCCATACTCAAGGCCGACTCGTCCATCAATGACGGGCAGTAGCGAGTCATAGCTTGGGATGATGTCCCTGTTGGGCAAATCGTCGGTGACGAAACCGGACCGATTGCCAAACAGCAGAGATGTTCTGCCTCCCATAAACAGGGAAAGGCCAGTATTGAACAATGGTATGCCACCTTCAACGGCAATCGTTGGTCCAAATCCTTCGAAATCATATTGCAGAAGGATGAATTCCGCGCCGCCCGATTCGCTCCAAAAAGCTTCCTGCTCCAACCGCATATAACGAAGCCCACCAACACCTTCCAGCCATCCCCATCCAAACTCGCGCTTTTTCGCAAATTCTATATCCCAGACTTTGGTTTGGATTGAATGTCGACCTGTCAATGTTCCATCGACAAACATGAGAGCACCGTTGTCTGCCAGATTCGTTTCGACGTTCAAATCCTCACCCGCTTGTTCCAATCGCGTAAAACTAGAGTCGCCATCGAAGGCCCAATAGCGGACTCGCATTTCAGCTCCGTTTTCACCGCGATAGCCAAAGTAGACACGGGGCGTATATTTCGCGTCCCAGTCAAAACTGGTCATCTCCGAAATCGTGAAACCTGGAGGCACTTCATTCCAATACGCAATGTTGCGAGCAAAATACGGCTTGGTGATGACATGGTCATAGCCAACAGTCCAGCGGCCTCCAAACGGACTTTGAGTGGCGAATTGATCCGTAGTCGCAAGTGACTCGGGTGAGCTGCCGTTATTTTGTTGAAATTGCTGGAGCTGGGTTTTAAATCGCTGGTTTTCGTTTTCCAACGCTGTCACCCGGTCCATGATGGCACTCAGTTCTGTTTGCCCCTCGCTATTGCTAGTCCGCCGAAATACGGATTGCGCTTGTCCCAATGCGGAATTGGTCCCTGCCAGAATCAGGACGGCTACAAGAAATCGAATGCCCCGCGTCATTGCTGAACTCCAGTCAACGATAGTAATTTCTAACGACTGATTGCAATCTCCCGACCCCACAGCCGATGATGATCGTGACGGTTTTGCGGATCCGAAGCCAGTTTTTCTATCGGACAAGATTTACCAGCGAAACCAATTTTTTTGAGTTTAGATTGGTCGCAAAGAACAAAAAGAATGAATTTTCAAATGCCATCATTGCTAGCCATGTGCAAACAGCAGGCGTCGGCGGGTTTGGCATCACTGGAGCTGGCCCTCACCGTTCAAAACGGCCGGTGGGAACCGGCCCTACTTCCTACAATCGCAACCCGACGCGTGATAGGATTTTGCATCAGGAATTGCAACTCAAGTTGAGCTAACGACTTCCTGCAATCATAAGCGCGAAGCGTGAGCGAGGGACCAAAACCACGCTGATTTACGGCGAAAACGTGGTCCCTCACTTACGTTTCGGGTTATGATTTTTGTTTAATGCAAAATCCTAGTGAGCGAGGGACTGGAATCCATCTGATGTGCTGCGGAATGCAGTCCCTCACTAACGTTTCGCGCTTACGATTTCAAATCCTCCCGGCAAACATGTAAGGCCGCCCACCGGGCAATTCGACAAACGGCCGGTGGGAACCGGCCCTACTTATTTACCTGTAGCCAAAAGATCGGGGTCGGGAGTCAATTGTCGCAACGACCCCTTAGGGCGCATCTGCGCAATTGACTCCCGACCCCTTTGTTACTTCAAGCTGTCCCGAATAGCCGACCAAATGTTATCGTCTAACTGCGATCCGACCGAAGAATCCATCCAGGCTCAAGTCGCCAATGATGTGCGCGTTTTGACCTTCAATGTGGGAATCGGTAAACACACGCTGGTCGGCAACGTTGAACAAATTGGCGAATTCATAGCCGCCACCAAATTCAAAGTTTAATCTGCCGATTTGGGCTCTGGTCATCAGCCAAACTCGCGTCTCAATCAATGGAATGAGTCTTGTCTCATCATATGTCACGTCGGTCGGCACACCAGGCTCGTCATCTGGAATGAATGTACGCGTTTGCACTCGTCCCAAAAGTGCTCCACCATTGGTGCTGAAGTTAAAGGAGAGCCAGCGTGCTAGATTCCAACTCATTTCCCCACCCAACACAGCTCCAGCGCCATCAAAGGCCGAAGTTTGAAACGGTTGGAATGCGGTTTGGAAATCGCCGCCTCGGTAGGTAACTTGTTTCAAAGTATCGATGTCTGTGATACGGATAGTGCTGCTCAGCCTTGCAGTCAATGCATTCGACAAATCGAAAGTTTGTGCCAATTCGAAGTCATAGTTTCGCATGCTAAATTCAAACAAGGGCTCAGCGCTGGTTGCCCGATCGTCTGGTGTAATGGTTTCCACACCCAACGTATTGATGTTGTCAGAATCATCATTTTCGCTGTTGTCACCGGAAACAACGGTTGCCCGAATCGGCCCAGCTCGCAATACCGTGTCGGTCGTAACCAGGTTGAGAAATCCAAAACTGATCTCCGGTCCGCCTTCACCGATACGTCGTCCGGCGGAGAAGCGAAACCCAGGACCATAGTCGCCACCCAATGTTAAAACATTCCCAACTGCACCGCGGTCCTGCACTCCACCGATGTCACTGATTCCAAATTCAAAACCATGGTCTCGCACTGTCCAGGCAAGCAGGTCAAAGGATGCAATCCAGGCGCCTCGGCCAGTGCCTCGAACATTGCTATCATCCAGCTGAACAGCGCTTTGGCGCTCCAACACGTCGATACGTTTTTGCAAATCCTCAATGATCTCGGAATATGAGACCTTCTCTTGAGCTAAAAGAGGGATCGATTGTAACAATACTAACGACAAGGCAAAAAATACAGTTCGGCTCCGGGTCATAGCCATCGTACACTCCGTTTTGTGGGGTTTTTGTGGGGTTAATGTGAAAAACTTTTACATGTGCCAAAATCATTTTCCACATCGTGAACGGTATCGTCCTCAAAACCTGCAAAAAAGTACTTTGACCGATCGTCGTCCGGTCGTACTGATTGATCCGATTATGATGGCCGACAAGACGCCCTATCGGTGTAAGCGAAATGACAAAATTGCGAACTTGACAGCATTTTCGCTGCATCCAAGCGCTGCATTTCTTTGCAGCGATGCGCCGCATTTCTGAGAAACGGGCGTGAGTAGAGTTCAGTCGGAGTATTCCCACGAAGAGTTATCGAGAAGCGGGGCGCACAAAGCCTCCCGTGAGCGGCAAGGCGCTAGCCGCCGGTATGAAGCACCAACAAACCGGCGGCTAGCGCCTTGCCGCTCACGGAACGTTGTTCGACACGTTGGGCGAATGTTTTTCGGGAGGGCGAATGTTTTTCGGGAGGGCGAGGCTCCTGCCGAGCCAAGGAACCGTGTTGGCTCGGCAGGAGCCTCGCCCTCCCGAAAAATTGCCAACAACCGAACGCTGAACTAACAACTCATTGCAATCCGCTGATTGGTTGGTTTGACCGAGATGACGGGACAGTTGGCGTGTCGGACAACGTATTCAGCCACGCTGCCGCGGACGGCGCGGGTGATGCCGGAACGACCGTGCGTACCGATTACGATGTAGTCGTACGGTTTTGAATTTGCATATTTGCAAATCTCCTCACCGGGATTGCCTAGAAAGATCTTGTGGGAATAGCGGACCTTGGAATTCGTCGGCACAAATTGACGTAGCTGTTTCCAAATGCGCTCGTGATCCTCAACGGAACTGGGATCGGAGTCATCGACGTAACAAATCGTCAGGTCCGCATTGGTGGTCAGCGCCAGGCAACTTGCGAAATCGACTGCGGCGTAGCCATACACCGAAAAATCGGCGGGAACGAGAATATAGTTCATCCGGCGATCACTGCACGGTGTGTCCAAATCTCGCAATGTCATCACGGCGCATTTCGCTTTGCGCATCACGTTTTCCGCAATACTGCCACTAACCACGCGACCTAATCCGCTCCGACCGTGCGTCCCAAGCACAATCAGTCGGACATGCTGTTCGTCCGCGAATTTTAAAATTTCATCGGCCGGATTGCCCGTTCTGACCGTCTGTTCGAATTCAATGGCGGGTTGTCCAGGGATAAAACGCTTCAGCTCTTTACTCGGATCAACCGTCGAAAAAGGTGGTTCATGGTCACGTTCAACGTGCAAAACATGTAGTTTTGCGTGCCAATCCAATGCCAAGCGACAGGTATGTTTGAACGCTCTGAGATCACGATCAGAAAAATCGGTAGCGAACAAAATTTGGTTCGGATTCATTTTTGTCTCGACGGGTTTGATGATCGTTTACGTATTTTCTATGACGGTCGTTGATCGTTTGTCTGGTCGTGGGTAATTGAGTGTTGGCTCGAGAAAATCTCAACCCGACGCGTGAGCGAGGGACCATGTTCCGCAGCACATCAGTGTGGCGTCTGGCCCTCGCTCACGCGTCGAGTATTGATTAGAACTTCAACACCTTTTCACCCACTACCGTTTGTCGGCACCAGAAAGCGTCTGCTGAAACCGAATGCCAGTCAGTGCAAGATTGGATTTTGCAACCGGTTGATGAGTCAACGAGCGATATATTTTTATCGCGAAAACATTGACGCAAAGCGTGTGCCGCGCAGCTTCTAACAACTCTTACCGTTGCAATTTCAGACCAGAGTATTCCCCAAAACGTCGAACATGATCCATGCGCGCGCGAATTGGCGCGCGCGGTATCCGGTTCAGCCGTATGCCGGCCATTCGTGACTCGAAAAATGAATCAATTTCAATAAGTTCGATTGTTGGCAGGCTATCCATTCTTATGGCACAGCGATTGCTTCATGTTCTGGTATGAATTCAACACTCGAACATTCTCACGATTCCGTTTCCATTGCAAGCCGGATCACCGGCGCTGCGAAACACAGTTACTTGCGCGATTTCGTTTACGGAGCTATTGATGGCACGGTGACAACTTTCGCAGTCGTCACCAGCATTGCCGGTGCAGGATTAGACCCACAAATTGTCATCGTCCTGGGATCGGCCAGTTTGGTCGGCGATGGATTTAGTATGGCCGCCAGCAACTATTTGGGAACGCGGACCGACCAACAACTGTTGGAAAAAGCACGGGCAATGGAAAAACGGCATATTCAACTCGTGCCAGAAGGAGAACGCGAGGAAGTCCGACAAATTTTTGCGGCAAAAGGATTCGAAGGTGAAGACTTGGAGCGTGCGGTTGAAATTATTACTTCGTCTGAAAAACGATGGATTGACACCATGCTGGTCGACGAACTGGGATTGTCATTGGAAAGCCCATCCGCATTCAAGGCGGCCATTACGACTTTTCTGGCATTTTGTATCGTCGGTCTGCTACCGCTATTGGCGTTCGTGTATGGATTGATTGTTCCGGCTCAATCGGCGTCGATGTACATCGCCAGTACGATCATGACCGCCATTGCGTTCTTTTTGGTAGGAACGGCCAAGTCCTATTTTGTGGACCAAAAATGGTATTGGTCCGGTTTAGAAACGCTTGTGATCGGTGGCATCGCTGCCGGATTAGCATACATCGCAGGGATGTTACTCAAAGGAATTGTTGCATAGAGAGAGATTAATAATGAAAAAAATTTTACTGTTGGTCATTGGATTGTTTTTTGCATCTAGCGGGATTCAGGAACAGGAAAAAATCGACCAGTCCACGTCAAAGTTTATGCGACGCAAATTGCAATACTCTCGGGATGTCGTCGAAGGACTGTCGGTAGAAAATTTCGACCAAATCACCAAGGCCGCGCAAAACATGATGTTAATGAGTCACGAAGCGGACTGGAAAGTCGTCACGACGCCGCAGTACCTCAAAGCCAGCAGTGATTTTCGCGACACAGTCGCCAGACTCCGCAGTGCGGGCAAGGAGAAAAATTTGGACGGCGCAACACTGGCGTACTTCGAAGTCACATTGAATTGTGTTCGCTGTCATAAACAACTTCGTCAAAAACCGAAAAAGAAACGTGAGTAATGTCACGTGAAAAAATTTTGATCAAGGGAGCACGTTATGCAAACCGACAATCGAATCCTACTCCCGGTGGATTTTTCCGAATGCAGCCTTTCGGCCATCGAAATCGCAACGCAGCAGGCAAAATTGAACAACGCAACACTCTGTTTCGTGTATGTTGCACCGCCAATTTTGCCTGAGGAAGCCATCTACGGTTCGGGAGTCACGCGCCGCAGTATCGAAGATGACAAACAAGCATTCGAACAACTCCGGCCCAGCGACAGCGGTGTTTCCTACGAACATTTGTTCTTGCGCGGAAATGCGGGACCGGAAATCGTGCGCGCCACCAAAAATGCGGATCTGTGTATCATGAGCACGCACGGACGAGGTGGACTCGCGCGAATTGTTCTGGGAAGCGTTGCCCAATACGTGCTACGGCACGCCAAATGCCCGGTGATCTTGATCAAAGGTTTTATCAAACCGCAACAAACCGACGATGCAACGCAACAAGCCGCCGCTACGCCTGAGGAAAAACACTCTTATTTTGTCACCGATGTGATGCGTCAAGTCGTTCCCATTCAGGAATTTAACAAAATCGACGATGTAATTTCACTTCTCGACAAATCGAACGAAACTGCAGCGCCGGTCGTCGACGGTTCCAATAATTGCATCGGTATCTTGACGACAAACGACATCGACAAATACAAAACGTTGCGAGCGCGTTACGAAGCTGGAGATGAATCGGTGGTCAAGGAAATGTTTGAGGTTGACAAATACAACCACGTTCGCACTGGCAACTATGATTTTGACCAGGTCAATCGCCACATGACGCCCGAGGTGATTACTATCCGCAACGACCAGAGCATTCAAGATGCGTTGACGATCTTTGACGCCAATCCGGAAATCCACCACCTGGTCGTTTTGGATGAAGACAACCACCCGGTCGGCATGGTCGATTTGGCGTGCGTTTCTAAAGCACAGGCCGATGCACTCGGCAATTCCGATTTAACTTCAACAGAAAGTTCAGTTTCATGAAAAACTACTCATCAAAAACAGTCATCGTACCGTGGGATTTTTCTGAAAACTCGAAAGCGGCTTTGAAGGCAACATTGGATCTCGTCGAAGAACACGACAAAATCGAGGTGGTTCATGTCACGCCACATTTGTCTGCGATGGAGCCGGGAGTTGTTTGGGGCACCATTACCGAAGACACCGTCATTAGCAATTTGGATAAATCATTTCGCAAAAACGCGGAAGAGTCAGGGTTTCCCGAGTTGAAATTTACGTCCGTATTTGGAGATCCCGGCAGTCGCATCGCCGACATCGCAACGGAACGTGATGCCAGTTTGATTGTCATCTCGTCGCACGGCAGAACAGGGCTCAATCGAATGTTACTCGGTTCGGTAGCCGAACGTGTTGTGCGACTTGCTCCGTGCCCGGTGCTGGTACTTCGCGGTAAAAACGAGAATTAATCATGCCCAGGTTGGATACTGACAAATCGCCACTGATCGCCGAGTTTTTAAAAGATCACCAGCAATTCTCACGGCTGTTGTATCAAATCAAAAAACTCCTCGACGAAAACAATTTCGAAGCGGCACAGGAACGCGCCGCCGAACTGGACCGACTCGCAGGGCCCCATATCGCATTTGAAGAAGCAGAACTCTATCCTCGTTTGAAGATACTCGGCGAACGGAATGTGACAGAGGATCTCCTCGTCGATCAACATCGTGACGCCGTTGACGTTTTGAGAATGCTGATTGAAGTCAAAAATCCGAATCCAGAAACGATCGAGCAGATCAAATCTGGTTTCGAGCGCGCTCTAGCCCACGCGGAACATTGCGGGTCACTGATTAGTTTAATGACGCAACTCGATGAAAATGAGCAAGCGGAATCGTTGCGTGAACTTATCCGCCTGCGTAAAACCGAACAACTTTGGACTGATCTCGATCAGAACGCGAACTAGCAATTTTGATTGCCGTCTGGCCCGCAACAAATCGATTCAATGAACATCCGTTTTATGAAAACCTATCATGTGTCGTCTTTACGGATTTCTGGCAAACGAACCGACAAAAGTCGATTGTAGTTTGGTGTTTGCCCAAAACGCATTGTTGCTCCAAAGCCGCGCTGATGAAGTCGGACGCGATCACGCGGATGGCTGGGGCATTGGTACTTACGAAAATGGGCAACCGCAGCTTTACAAAAGCGCGATCGCAGCGTTTGATGATCGGGCCTTTAGCGCGACTGCCGAAAAAATATATTCCAAAGCGATCGTCGCCCATGTTCGCAATGCCACGGTGGGAAATCCGGCGATTGAAAATACGCATCCGTTTATGCACGGACAATTTGTTTTTGCCCACAACGGAACCATCACTGGATTCGAATCGCTACGCCAACAACTCGAACAGGAAACAGATTCGCAACTCCAGCAGCACAGAGCAGGAACGACGGACAGCGAACAATATTTTTTGTGGTTGCTGACACAGCTAAAACTTGACGGACTACTGAAAAAGTACGATCGTGGATTTGTCGACCAAGCTCAAACACCGCTCGAACAATTACTTTGCAGTTCCGTCGAGATGTTGAGCCAACGTTGCATCGCCACGCAGCCAGACAAAACCCCACAACTCAATTTTATTTTTACCGATGGAAAATATTTGATCGCGTGCCGTTGGAACCATTCTTTGTACCTGCTCCGTCGACAAGGAATCTACGATTGTGAGATTTGTGGCATACCACATATTCATCATCACGAGTCGGTCAACCATCGAGCAGTCGTTGTCGCATCGGAGCCAATTAACAACGAACAGTGGCAGGAGTTTCCAAATCACCATGTGATGGTATTCCGAATAACTGAAATGAGGTCGTAAAAACTCGAGAGGTTGTCCGGGAGGGCGAGGCTCCCGCCGAGCCAGATCCTGTGAACGGCAAGGCGCCGGTTCGTTAGCGCTTCGGACCGGCGGCAAGGCTTGCCGCTCACGGGTGGGTTTGCCCCCGGCTCGGCAGGAGCCTCGCCCTCCCTGCGCCATCCTAAACAACCTCTTCAAATCAAACCCGCATCATCGAATTCCGCGTGACTGAGTAAAAAACCGGTCAGTGCATTTGGGTCTCTGTGGGCTGCGGCAATTGCGGCCAGGCGGTCGGGAATCTCGCGGGCAACCCATTCCTGGACTTCGTCGTGTGACGGGGCGATCACAATAACGTCGATCGCCGACTGCTCTTTGATACGAGCCGGATTGAACAACACAAGATGACCTTGGCCGGTTGTGGGCAGATAAAGTGTATCTTTCAATTCCCGCTGAAGTTCTGCAAACTCCATCTGCCAGAGATCCGCAACGTCGATTCTACGAACGCAATACCGTTGATGCGTTCCCAGTCCAATGCGATTGGCCAACGTCATAGGCCCTGACGTTCCACCCCAACGAGCATTGCACTCGATAAACTCGAGTCGACAATTCGATAGATCTTGGCCGATCAAGATCAAGTCGAATGAACAACGGCCTACGTATCCCAGATGCTGAAACAACGTGGCAAGTAGAAACCCTTGATTCACAATCTGCTGTTCGATTTCATTGGGCAAATTTGATTGAGCACTTCCAACAAAATGCCCCTGCTCATCGGCGATGGTCTGAACAAATACGCCTTCGATGATCGGCTCACCACAATTCAAAGGTGGTATCCAGGTCTGGACGGATGGACTGTTGATCACGTTTGTTTGCCAAACGTCAACCAAAACGCGTCCTTTTTTGGGCCAACGCACGCCGTATAATTGCTGCTTGAGAAACCCGCGGACTTGTCGCAAACTGCGACCGCGAACTGATCGGGAATCAAATAGAAAATTCCCGTGTCCGCCAGTTCCGTAAGGATACTTGATGCCGATTTTCTGGTGAGTGGCAGCAAGCCGCGCAACGATTTTGGAAAGCGTTGCAAAATTGTAAGCCACCTCGGTATGCGGCACGAATTCCTGGCCGAATAATCTTTCGACCGCCTGAGTAAATTCAATTTTGTCATTGGCCCAAGCGGCCAGGGCAGGGGACGGACCAATTACGCTGATTGGCATGCGCGTCGATTGATGGAGATGAGCAGCCAGCTGCCACACGTTACGATTGGAAACATGTGGGTGGATATAACGGAGTCCTTCGTGACGCAGCGCATGTTCGAGGTCGTGTCGCAGACGCCGATCGCGGATACACGCCAACGCGATCTGCCGCGGATTATTTTCCTTGACGGCCGGATAAAACCATTTCACACGACCCAGCCCCAAGTCGTATTCAAAGTAGTCCGAAAAACCGCGCTCGATCATTCGCGATTGAACGACCCAATCGCCATCACAAGCTCTGATTCGCGCGCGTTGTTGCAGCGCTCGAGAATCGTCGTTTTTCCCAATCACGGGAATTTCGCTGAAATCATCGAGATGCAGGACGGGTTCGTCAGTGATCCCTCCGGTAACGGTCAATTCACGAAATTCGTCTGGCAACTCAAACTGGTGATTTTCTGTTAACAGATCCTGGGCCAATTTTCTGGATCGGTCAATTTCCGATTGAGAAATTTCTGGTTGATGGCGACTGACAATAGGAAGTTTCATTTTCTTACCCCCCGAGCATTTCGCGTTCCGGTGGTTGCGATGCACCGCCGATCCAAACGTTTGTTATGACGAGTCGCTCTCGACTGGGCAAACCGCAGTTCGGCAAACCGGTTCGTCAATCACATAGCCTAGCAGATCCAACGAGGACAGCATCCCAACAGGTTTTTGGTTTTGATCCAAAACGATGACATGGTGAATATGCTGTTGGCACATTTGACGCGCGACGCGACTGAGCGAATCTCCGATCGCGGCGGTTTGCAGCGTTTTGCTCATGTGAAAACCCGCTTCATGATAGTGACGACCGGGCAGACGAAACATCTCCGCTTCACAGTCGATACTGAGGCTATACTCGGAGTTCGTTTTAAAGTGCTTGGAAACCATCGCCCGCGCCGATTCATATTCGACGATGTCGTGGCTGGTAATAATACCAACACATTTACCGTCGTCATCAACGATGGGTGCTGCATTGATATCGTTGGATTCCAAGGCTCGCGCGACATGATCCATTTTATCCGTTTCCTTCAAAGTCACGATCTTGGTGATCATGATGTCTTCGACGCGCGCCAATGCGATAGATGCCATTTGAAACTCGCAGGTTCGTGCTGTATCAAAACGTGTGATTCTACACTTGTGATTTGCAAAACGGATGCCAACAAAGATTTGTAAACGCTTTGCGGATTGTATCTCGTTTCGGTGCGCGAAATCGCACATGTTTTCTTGAGATTCGCGCGCAACGACAAACTTTGTTCATGAAATGCTGGTCGATTTCAAAGTCAAATTCGTTGGCACGGCGCTTGCAATATCTTTTCACGCGACGAAGAAAAAAAGATCTGCGTTGTCAAGGTAAACGGACCACTGAATCCCAGATCTCACCGTCAAACTATCTAGCCCAACGGAATGAGAAAACTCCCCCCGTTTCTCGCACAGACAACTTGGCAATCGCCCTCCCACTCGCTGGGCATTCTGAATTTGTATGCGATGAACGAATCTCAACCGATTGGGCTTTTTTCACAAGGGCAATCATGAGTATCGATTTATCAGTTCAATTGGGACAACTCAAACTTCGTTCCCCGATCATCATCGGTTCATGTCCGCTGAACATCGACGAGCTGCAGCGTATTTCGATGATCAGCAACGGAGCTGGAGCGATTGTGCTGCCGTCGTTTATTATCGAAAAAAATTCGAAAACGGAATCAGACATCGCCAAAGACTTTGGGGATTACCTGCAGCAAATCGAAATGGTTTCGAGTCAAAGTTCGATTCCGGTTTTTGCAAGTTTTCATGGCACCGCAGACGAACAGTGGCGGGATCTGCCCGCACAAGCGGCGCAAGCCGGCGCGGCAGCGATTGAAATCAGCCTGCGCAATTGCCACTCGGATGAAACTTCACCACGAAAAATCGAAGATGCCATCGTCAAACAGATCGAAGAAATTGACAAACAATTTGAAATTCCGCTGTTTGTCAAACTGACGCCGAATTTTACCAGTATCAGCGATCTTGCAAGACGACTTCGACCTTTCGTCGAAGGGCTCATCATGTTTGGCCGTGCCCCGGTCGTCGATATCGAACTCGACAGCTTGCGGCTATCAACGCAGTGGGGATTAACACCCGCTGGTTCAATTGTCCGAAGTATCGAACCCTTGATGCGAACTCGCCACGAATATCCCCAAATGCCATTGATCGCTTGTGGCGGCATTGGATCATCCGTTGATTTAATCAAAGCGTTAATGTGTGGCGCCCAAGGTGCAATGGTAACGTCTGCGCTTTACCGAAATGGCGTGTCGGTGATCGGCTTGCTCAAAGAAGGCCTCAAAAAATATATGAGCGACCATGGCGTTCAAACAATTTCGCAGCTGCATTCGCTTTGTCCACCGATCGAAGAAATTCAACAGCAAATTGAATCGTCCATTTTTGAATCGCCTGTTCGCCGTCAAGAAATCGCATCAACTGGTGATCAACAACATCCCAGTACCGGAGACCGGTTTGGTCACCCGGTAAGTTGACGGAAAACATGATCTTGACGACCGATACAAGCACGAAGCGCCAGCGAGTTGTTTTGAGTCGTGAGTGCCGCTTAACGTTGGTAACGAAATAGCTTCCCGGTTTTTGAGCGATTTTCGTTGTTGCGTCGTTGGTTTTTTAAGTTTGGGTGGTCGATTGGGTGCCACTGGCCCCAGCCAGTGGTTGCGGTTTC
>JANQLU010000096.1 GCA_028280445.1 Pirellulaceae bacterium
GAGCTTTTTTGTCACGACAAAATAGGTAAGAAAGGAAGAATCTCCTCCTGGTGGGACAGTATTTAACGTTCGTGACACTAGCGCCTTGCCGCTCACAGGAACAGAGCCATTGTGTCTGCCGATACTACCGCGGCTCGGCGGGAGCCTCGCCCTCCCGAGCTAACCTACTTTGATTTAATCCAATCACTGTAACGCGATTGCTGCTTGCGACTTGCTCGCGTAGCGCGTCGAAGTCTCCAAGACAGGGACGTTTTACCGCCAACAGTCATTTTGAGTTGAAATACTTCTTGCCGCCGGGCCACGATCATTTCCAACTCATCACCAATTTCAGCTTGCCGGACTTTTGTCGAGAAATTGCCATTCAAGCGGAATCCGTTGATCGCGATGATTTCATCTTTGGTGTTCAATCCAGCCTGGGTTGCTGGAGAGTTTCTTTCCACGCGCGTGACAATGTTTTTGCTGTCGACCGACGCGCCCACCCACGGTGATTTACGCAGCTTTCGTGGCTGACCGTTTTGGGCCGCTTGCTGCACTTCGAACCCTTGGAGCGAAAGCCCAAAGCAACTCAATGCAGCCGAGTAATCGAGCTCTTGAGTGGAATCGATAGCGTTTTTAAAGAAATCGCTCAGATCTTTACCGGCAACTTCGTTGACCGTGTCACGAAATTGTTTGGTCGTATATCCCGTGTCTCCCGAATATTTGTCAAAAAGTCGTCGCATGACATCGTCCAGACTTTTTTTGTTGTCACTGGCCATTCGGATGCGACCGTCGAGGATGAACGCCGCAACGGCCCCTTTCGAATAGTAACTGATGCTCGTGTTTCCGGAATTTTCGTCGGGCCGATAAAATTTGATCCAGGAATCATACGACGACTGGCTGAGTGATTGGAATTTCCGGCCCGGAGCGGCTTGAACCTGGGCGATGCTCATCGAAAGTCGCCCCAAAAATTCACCGGCAGACATTAACCCGGCGCGAACCAACAACAAATCTTCGTAGTAGCTCGTGACGCCTTCGGCGATCCACAAACTGGGTGTGTAATTTTCATTGTCGTAGTCGTATTTGGCTAACGCTTTCGGACGCAACCGGCGAACATTCCAGGTGTGAAAAAATTCGTGGCTCGCCAGGCTCAACCAACTCGTGTAACGAAACCGATCGCGATACGTCCATCGACTGGTCATCATCAAACAGGAATTGTCGTGTTCCAATCCTCCGCCTGCGTCGCAGATGACGTTGATAAACAGATAGCGATCATACGGAACCGATTGCCACATTTCGTGGTGAGCTTTGACAACTTTTTTCAAATCTAAAGCGGCGGCTGCGCCGTCCCACTGCCCTTTTTCACCGACGTTAACCAAAACGTGTGGAACGTGCGCGACAGTAAACGGATAAAAATGCAGATTGCCTGCGACAATCGGGCTGTCGACCACTTCATCATAAGACTCGGCCATATATTGATTGGAACGGTGTTCGTCGGCTTTTAAACTGGTTGCCGATTTCTTCCAGCCTTTGGGCATCAACAAACGAATGATGTGTCGATTGTTACGATACTGGGGAACGGTCAAAAACGTTGGAGCTCCATTGAGGACGGCGTACTCGCGGCCAACATAATTTGTGCGAACCGACAGTTCATTGCAGTAAACGCGATAGCTGACGTTAAACCGGTCGACATCTTTCGTTTCAACCTGCCAGTGGTTTTTGCGAGTTTTTTTGATCGGTAAACGATTCCCACGCCGATCTGTTGCGACGACAGACTCGATATGCCTGGCGTATTCACGAACCAGGTAGGAACCCGGAGTCCAGACGGGAATCATTAAATCGGTAGTATCACCGGTCGATTTGGTTTGCAATGAAACGCCGACATAGTGATTTTTGGCGTCTGATAAATCGACGACGTATGCGATATAGGGATCCTGAGCGGAGAGGTTGTGGACGATTCCCGAGGCGAGCAGAACGGCGAATATTAATTGGATCTTTACAGATTGCAGAGTCATTGAGGTTCCAAAAGCAAAGGTTTTTCGTTGAGGGCCTGATTAATTTTAGTCTCAAATAAACAGAAATGTTTAGCCGCCATTAACGGGCAGTGGCAAAAACCACACTTTTTTGGCCTTAAAAACCGTTTGACCGATACCGAGTTGTAATTATTTTCCGGCCCCGGCGCAACAAAAAAATGCCCACGGTCATCCGCGGGCATTGACGAGCTATTGATGTGAAATGGCTTACGGCGAAACCGTTTGTCGCTGACGGCTTCGGCCTATTTCTTTTTCGTTTTTTCTTTTTTCTTGGCAGCTGCTAAAGCTTCTTCGGAGAGTTCCGGTTCTTTTTTCGTTTCGCGGTATTCTTTCAGCCATTTGTCAACCGCTTTAAGTCCAGGCTTGAAACCCCACGGGCCGCGATCCGCTGCAACGCCCAGCCGCCCGTCAGTTCGCACGAGAAAGACCCGATCGGGCAAAGCGCTATAAGCTGCGTTGACTTTGTTGTCCATGCCGTCGATCAACATGGGCATGGTCAATTTTTTCTCTTTCATCAACATTTTGGCCGTCGTGCAGCGATCTTTGTAATTCGTCTGCTGGTTGATTCCTTTTTCAATGGCGTATCTCATCGGCCAGTTGCTGTCAGCGGCATGGGCTTCTTTGATGTAGATCATTCTGAATTCAGCAACGTCTTTGTATTTCTGGTACATTTTTTCGATCGTACCGACCGAGCCCAAAAATGGAGGTCACGTGTAGCTGCCGAAAATCAAGACGATCGGCTTTTTGCCTTTTTTGGCCTTGGCCAAATCGAATTCAGATTTTCCATCGAGAGACTTGAGTTTGAATTCCGGCGCCATTTCAGCGACCTTCAAACCTTTTGAATTTCTTCGTTTTTTCCGATCGCCCCGTCGTTGAGCATCCAGGTCGGATACCAACACGATGCAGCAACAGAGCGCTGCAATGATTCCCAGTCCAATTCTCATTTGTTTCTCCGAAATAAAGATATCCTTTGAAGATCGCAGACTACACCATTTAACCCGTAGAAGCAGCATCGAGGTCGAATCAACTCGGTGTCTGACTGTTTTTCCGATTACCGCAGCGAATTTTGTCGATGGACAACAATTTACAAAGGTTCTGCTAAAATGGCCTTGTTTTGTATTCAATCCAACTTCAAACTCGGATCCGCTATGAAGAATGTTGTGATTTTGGTGGCTGTGCTGTGCCTGGGCGTTGATGGATTTGCCCAAAACAAGCCAATTTATACTTCCCCAACGGTGACTCACGAAACGCCGGGACACCGTGTTTCAATTACGGTCAATATTGAATCGGCAACCGATCTGTATTTGGTGGCCAACGATTCCGGTGACGGAATGAGTTTTGATTGGTGCAACTGGGTGAATCCTGTTTTGAAAGACGGGCAGAAATCGTTCGACTTGACGCAGTTGAAATGGAAATCGGCAACTGCCGGATTTGGTTCTGTTCGCGTTAACAAAAACTGCGGCGGCGCTCCGATGCGGATTAACGATCAGAAATTTTCAACCGGGTTCGGAACGCACGCGAATTCTGTGATCCATTTTGCATTGCCCAAAAAACATCGATTCAATCAATTTTCGGTCGCCGCCGGTTTGGACAATGATGGAACGGACCAGGGAGGCGGTCGAAGCGCCAGTGTCAAATTCATGGTCTTTACGAAAAAGCCGCCGCAAAAATACTACGGTGCAACACGGCGAACTCACGCATCGGCGGATCATGGGTTGGAAAAAGTGCTCAGTCAATTCGATATCCATCCCGATTTGGAAATTGGATTGTTTGCGGCGGAACCGCGATTGGTAAACCCCACCAACATCGATATCGATCACCTGGGACGTGTTTGGGTTTGTGAAGTGGTCAATTATCGCGGGCGACGCAATAGCCGTCCGCAAGGCGACCGCATTTTGATTCTCGAAGACACCGATGGCGATGCGAAAGCGGATAGACAAACGGTGTTTTATCAAGGCCGTGATATCGATTCAGTCCACGGCATCTGCGTTCTCGGCGATCGCGCGCTGGTGTCAGCCGGTTCGCAAGTGTTCTATCTGATCGACACCAACGGGGACGGTAAAGCGGACAAGAAAGAAGTGTTGTTCACTGGAATCGGTGGAACTCAACACGATCACGGCATCCATGCATTTGTGTTTGGTCCTGATGGGAAACTGTATTTCAATTTTGGCAACAGCGGCCAGCAGATCAAAGATAAACATGGGAAGCCGATCGTGGATGTTGCCGGTCAGACTGTTAACGAGCGAAGCCGCCCTTACCAACAGGGGATGGTGTTCCGTTGCAATATGGATGGCAGTGAGTTTGAGACGTTGGGCTGGAATTTTCGCAACAACTGGGAAGTTTGTGTCGATTCGTGGGGGCGTTTGTGGCAATCGGACAATGATGACGATGGCAATCGCGGAGTCCGAATTAATTATGTGATGCCGTTTGGAAATTACGGTTATCGAGATGAGTTTACGCGAGCTGGTTGGCGATCACCGCGGACCAATATCGAAACAGAAATTCCACATCGACATTGGCATTTGAATGATCCCGGTGTGGTTCCCAATTTGTTGCAGACTGGCGGCGGTTCGCCCACCGGAATATGTTTTTACGAAGGTACTGCCCTGCCCGCTGTTTTTCACAATCAAATCATTCATTGTGATGCCGGTCCGAATATTGTCCGAGCTTATACCGTATTGCCAGATGGCGTCGGGTTTAAATCAAAAATCATCAACATCATGGACGGTTCGCGGCATAACAAATGGTTTCGGCCATCGGACGTTTGCGTTGCTCCGGACGGATCATTGATGGTTGCGGATTGGTATGATCCGGGAGTCGGTGGTCACGGCATGGGAGATATCCAGCGCGGACGCTTGTTTCGTTTGACCGCCAAAGGGCACGGCAAGCAGTACAAATTTGTGAAACCTGATTTTTCGACCTTTGACGGATGTTTGAGGGCGCTGCAAAGTTGCAACATGGCGACCCGTTTTATGGCCTGGAAAAAAATGATGAGCCAGCGAGAGCCTGCGAAATTCTCAAAAATTGATCTGGGAAAACGACGAGCCATCGAAAAATGGATTCAGCACGACAATGAATTGTACGCGGCGCGAGCACTTTGGCTGCTAGCGAATTTTGACGAAACCTATGCGCGACAGCCGATTCAAAAAGCGCTGTTTGGCGACCGAGCGATGGTGGCCGAGACGGCAGTCAAAGCGCTATGTCAAATGAGCGACAAACAGTTTGTCGAAAAAACGATTTCGGAATTCGTCAAGCGTAAAAAGGAGATTCCGGACAACGTGAGCCGCGAAATTTTGCTGGCCATGAGCCATCGCCAAAAGCACAAATTTTCGGACGAATTTGTGCTGGAGGTCGTTAATTCGTTGAAAAAAACGGCAACAAATAATCGATGGTTGGTCGAGGTGTTGGGAATTGCTTTGGAAAAACGTTGGGATGCTTATTTGGCAAAAGCAGCTACCGATACACCGATCGATGCTGAAATCATCTGGCGTTCGAGGGGCCAAAAAACGACACAATTATTGGCAGAACGGATCTCCGATTCGAAAGTGTCGGCGGCGGAATTGTTGCGATTGTTTCGTGCCATGGACTTTCAGAGTTCTGCAGACAAGCCTGTGATTCTAAGACGCTTGGCTTTTCGCGTCGCGGCAAAACTCGACGCAGACGATCCCAGAAAAAATATCATTTTTCAAGAGTCGGTTTCGCGGCTGGGTAACATCACGCTGACAGACGATGAAAAGCAGCAAATGTTAGGATTTGTCGATTCAAAATCGACAAACGTCGCCGACAAAATTAACGCGATTGCAAAATTTGATCTCCACCAGCGGTTTGCCTTGCTGCCCGATTTCGCAATCAAGCATTTCAACAATCAATTTGGCAGTCAGGCCGTTCAAGCGATTTATAAACATCGGCAAACGCAGCTGTTGGACCAGCAATTGGTTCGAGCCCAGCAGCGCGATGCTGCAGCGAAAAATAAAACGGCGGAATTCGAACAACTGATTCACGCTATTGCCCGCGTTCCGAAAACGGAATCGGTTCAGGTTTTGGTGAAATACGCCAGCGATAAAAACCATCCACTGGAGCCGCGAAAATTAGCCGTTCGAAAACTGGGTGATTTATACGGCGGTTGCAAAACCATCATTCAATGGGCCGAGTCGAAAAAATACGATCGTCTGCTCGAACCTGCGATGGTCGCCGCCATTTACTCCGCACGTTGGAACGATATTCGCGCTCAGGCGCGAAAGCTGTTTCCACTGAAAACGCCAAAAGGCAAACCGATGCCCAATGTTGCCCAACTGGTCCGAAAACGCGGTGATCGGAAACAAGGGCAGATTGTGTACGCGAAAGCCGGAACTTGTGCAACGTGCCACGTGGTCAATGGCGTTGGTAAAACAGTAGGCCCCGATTTGTCAGAGATCGGCAAAAAATTGTCCAAGACCGCGATGTATGAATCAATTCTGTTTCCGTCAGCCAGCATCAGCCACAACTATGAAATGTGGCGCGTGACGACAACCGATGGCGAATTGATTGACGGTGTTCTCGTTAGTGAAACCGACAAAGAAATCGTATTGGTCGACGCGAAAGCGAACCGCTTGACGATTAAAACCGAAAACGTCGACGAAAAGGTTCGCCAAAAAATTTCGATCATGCCAGACAATTTACGAGAAGCGATGACGGACCAACAATTGGTCGATTTGGTTGAGTATTTGATGTCATTAAAGAAAGCAAAAAAATAGACAAGCAGCCGACGTCACTTGGCTGATCTGACGGCGAATTCAAATATTCTCGGCGGAGCGTCTCCGATACGTTGACCATTGTCAGTCTGACAAAGTAAAATCGGTTTATCATAGCTTTTTGACTGCAATTGAATCATCTATGGCTTTTCTCATCTCGGAAAAATCCGGAATCAAGCAAAAATTCGAACTCGCATCGAGTAAGACCGTCATTGGTCGACATCCGGAATGTGAAGTCGTTGTCGAGGACAGTTCGGTCAGTCGTCGCCACGCGCAAATCGTGATAGATGCAGAAGGCCAGTT
Source organism: Pirellulaceae bacterium (assembly GCA_028280445.1). Taxonomy (GTDB): domain Bacteria; phylum Planctomycetota; class Planctomycetia; order Pirellulales; family Pirellulaceae; genus JANQLU01. Next base: position 7,043 of record JANQLU010000096.1, read on the forward strand.
TTTGCTGGAAGATTTGAAAAGCCGAAATGGTACGACGCTCAATCGACGCAACGTTCATGGTCCAACCAAATTGTTTGACGGCGATCTGATTGAAATCTGTGAAGAGAATTTTGTTTTTCACAGCGAGACCGCCGAGCGACAAAATCGATCGCGGCCAACCACAGAAAAATCCGTTTCTTCTTCACGGTTTGGCTCACGGTTGTTTAACGAGATGAGCTCGGTGTCGATGGAAGACGACGAAAGTTTGTCGTCGATCATGCACAAAATGGATTTGCAATCCAACGCATCATCTATTTTGGTCAGCTCGGAAAAAAAACTCGAAGCTTTGATGAACATCACCCGCGCGTTAAACGCGTCGATTGATCTCGAAGAAATTTTAGCCAAAGTCCTCGACTGTCTGTTTGAATTGTTTGTCAATTCGGATCGCGGTTTTCTGATTTTCACGGACGACGATGGCAACCCGCAGCCCATCGCAATGAAAATCCGCAACGAAAATGATGATGAGAAAATTCGCGTCAGCCGAACCATCGTTCGCCACGTGATGACGACCAAACAGGCTTTGATCAGCAGCGATGCAGCCCAGGACGAGCGGTTTGATTTGAGCCAAAGTATCACGGATTTTCGCATTCGTTCGATCATGTGCGCTCCGTTGCTGGATTCGGACGACAATCCCATCGGCGTGATCCAACTGGATACGCTACGTCGCAGTGTTGCGTTTTCGGACGAAGACCTGGAATTATTGGTGACGGTGGCGATTCAAGCGGGGATGGCAATCGACAACGCGCGAAAGCATGAATTGGCTCACGAACGACGCGAGTTGCAACGCGATCTGGAATTGGCGCACGAAGTTCAATCACGGTTGTTGCCCGCGAAACGTCCCAAATTTGACAAGTTTGATTTCTACGATTTCTATCAACCGGCCAATTCGGTGGGTGGAGACTATTTTGACTACATACAATTGTCTCCAGATCGTTGCGCCGTCATCGTTGCCGATGTGGTAGGGCACGGGATTGCCGCAGCGTTGTTAATGGCAAAATTGTCAGCAGAAGTCCGATTTGCACTGGCCAAGTGTGATACAGCTAGCCAGGCGGTCCAGGAATTGAACCGGGCGATCGAAGATCTCAACCTCGATCGATTTGTCACCATGGTTTTGGGACTGTTGGATTTCAAAGATAACAAATTGACGGTAGTCAACGCGGGACATATGCAACCGTTGATTCTTAGGTCGGACGGACAAGTTTTTGTGCCCGACGAAAAACTTTCTGACGTCCCAATTGGCATTTTGCAAAACGCGGCGTTTCCCGAATACACTTTGGAAATTGGCGCCGGCGACAATGTTTTGATGTTTACCGACGGCGTCAACGAAAGTATGGACCACGACGGCAATCAATACGGGATTAACCGAATGATCGAGGTCATGAAACAGGCGCCCGAAAAATCACCGAAATCGATCACCGAGTCGATCATTACCGATGTTAACCAACACATCGGCGATCAAAGCCCGTTTGACGATATTTGCATGGTTGCGTTTGGACGAACAAACTAATGGGGTCTGAGCCAGCGGTTGTACTTGGACTCCATTCCATGATGGGGCGAAACATCATCTCGCCAGAATCGCTATCACCACGGTGCTCAGGCTGATCAGCAGTCCCAATGTTCCGGTCACCATCCCAATCCAGGCGCGGACTTTGGAAGTCGTGGCGCCATAAGCGGTTTCCTGGATTTTCCATTTTTTTATCGCCAGAATACCGGTGACGAGTGCCAGCGGGCCAAGAAGAATGCCGAGCGGGCAAAGCAACATTCCGAGAATGCCGGACCAACACGAAACTGCCGCTAACGGGTTGGTGGGGATAATCGCGTCCAGTGCCGAAGCCGATTGTTGTTGGCCTGGGTGTTGAACTGGCGGTTGAGGAGGTTGGATTTGTGGAGGTTGGAAAGGATCGTGGTTTTCTGACATAGAATGGCTCCGGAGGTGAATCAAATTTCCCAGCGATTCAGCGTTTCACGAATCGCCTCGGAAATCGGGTCATCTTGATCCGCTGTTTCTGCGATACTCCAATCCGGCTGGCACTGGACAAATGACTCATTTTCGTCGGTATGCCGCCAGATCACGGATTGAATATTAGGTCGAGCAAATAACAACGGAAGCGTTGATTTTATAAACTCGGCACGTTGGTTTCGAGTCATGGACCCCAGCGGTCCCTGCTGTTTGGGCAAGCGATCGTCAAACCGGTCAGGCGATGCGCCCTCGCCAAAGGGTACTCTCAAGAATATAAACAGTGGCAAACCAAAATGGGACCAAAAATCTAACAACTCGGTCCACTGTGTCGCTTCACGCGGTAAACTGCCGTTGGGCCAATAGTCAAGATTCAATTCCAGGCCCAACGCGTCGATCCGACACCCTTGCCGCAGCAACGTATCGGCAATCTGCAAACTGTGTCCCCCGCCCACCGACCAGGCAATCCGCTCTCCCCAGGGTTGGTCAAAACTGACCATGACCGGCAGTCCGGAGTCATAACTTTCAATTTTTTGCAAGATGTCAATAGTGACGTGCAGTTGTTGTGAAAAAGACAAATGCCGATGCCCAACGCCATTGATTCCGCTGACCGCGTGAACCAGATCGCAGGATTTCTCACTCATTTGGTCACAGGTTTTTTCGATCACATCGAGGATGGCCGATCGACGTTGTTCGATATGGTCCATCGACTGGATCCAGTCCGGCAAACCGTTGGGCCGCATGTTGACCAGCGGGCCAATAATCTGGAATTGATCGCGACGCCGATTCAATACCGAAGTTTGCAGCCACGGTTCGGATAAAGTGGTTTCCTCAGTAGGAGAATGGCACTGACACGAAAGCCCTCCACCGGCGATGACTGTATTGATGCGCGGTAATTGTTTGGCATACACCGCTTCGTTGGCCGTGTCTCCGTCGACTCCAAACAGGATTTTTCGGCGTGTCTGGTGTTGTTTACGAAAATCGGACACTTGTCTGCCAAAATCGGCCGCCAAGTCCTGAATAATTCCGGTGGTGATTTCGAGACACTCCAGTGCCGCACCTTGATTCGATTTGTCATAGATTGCCGAAGCCAAAAATTGTTGGGCCTGGTCGATGCGTTGCGAGAATTTGTCGGTGATTTCCAATCCGCCTTCGTGCCAATTACTGGCCTGGTTGCGAAGTCGGTTGAGCGTACCGCGTGCCAATTCGACATCCAGTCGATAGGGGGCGTCGCGTTCGACAATTGTGCCCGTTCCCACCACGATTTCGCCAAGTGATTCGAACGGAAACAGCAGAAAAATGCGTCCTGATTGTGATTCGTTTCGGCTGACAATCAGTTCGTGATTTCGATCGAGCACTACCGTTTCGGCGTCGGAGGCCACCAGCGGTTTCTTTTCCACCAATTGTGCTTTGCAGGGCCATATTGATCCGTCAAACCCAACCATGTGGATTGACGAAATCACACGCTGGGTGGCCAGTCTTTCATCTTGAAAAACGAATCGAATTTGACCCATTAGTTTTGATTGTCAGAAAAGAACAACTGTTGAGAAAGCCTAAAAAAATTCTGGAGACGCAGTTTCTGGGTCATCTCTATATTAACGTGGCCGTGGCGTTTTTGCGATAACCTGAATTTGCCTTGCTATTTCAACAACTGCGCGAAAAAACGAATTTGCAGGGTTCCTTTTCAGAATTTACAAACACATTATATTCAACAGATTCACATCGGATTGTTAATCAGGAGCTTACAGGATAATGGTTGCGACTTTGGTCCGTAAAGGGAAAGTACGTGAAGTTTATGACATCGGTGACCAGTTTTTGATGGTTGCCAGTGATCGAATTAGTGCATTTGATTGGGTATTGCCGACAAATATTCAGGACAAAGGCCGGGTATTGACCCAAATTAGTCGGTTTTGGTTTGACCATTTCAGCGAATTTCCAAATCACCTCATTTCGACTGATGTGACCGGTATCGAGCTGCCCGAAGGGTTGACCGCCGACGAATGTGCTGGCCGCAGCATGGTCGTCAAAAAATGTGAAGTCGTGCCGATCGAATGTGTGGTCCGCGGCTACCTGGTCGGTTCAGGTTGGAAAGACTATCAGAATACGGGCAGCGTCTGTGGCATTTCACTGCCGGACGATTTGCAGAATTGCAGCCAGCTGGCGGAGCCAATTTTTACTCCCGCGACCAAGGCTGACGAAGGGCACGACGAGAATATCTCGTTTGAACAAATGATCGATGTCATCGGTCGCGAAACCGCTGAAACACTGCGCGATCGCAGTCTTGAGATTTATCAGCGTGGAGCGGCTTATGCCAAAGAAAAAGGCATCATTTTGGCCGACACGAAATTTGAATTTGGCTGGCACGATGGTCAGTTGTTGTTGATTGACGAAGTGTTGACGCCGGACAGTTCGCGATTTTGGCCAGCCGATGAATACGAGCCTGGCCGCAACCAGCGTTCGTTCGACAAACAGTTTGTTCGAGAATACCTGGAAACGACACAGTGGGACAAAAACAGCGAGCCGCCTGAGTTACCCGAAGAAATCGTCAACAACACACGTCAGAAATATGTCGAAGCGTTTGAAAGGCTAACCGGCGAAACATTCGGTTGGTAAACGTTTCTGGCCAACAAAAAGAAAAAGGAGCTGCGCCGAATGCAGGTCCTTTTTTTGGCCATTTCGGGAGGGCGAGGCTCCTGCCGAGCCGTATTGGAATGAGTTCTCATCATTGTGAGCGCCTTGCCGCTCACAGGATCAGGCTCGGCGAGAGCCTCGCACTCGGGGCTCAACTCGTCGTCGCCAAAAAACTACTTCGATGTTTCGCTGGTTTTGAGCATTCGGCTGCGAATCAAATTGCCGATGATTTGCCGCGATTTTGTTTTCCTTTTCTCTTGGCGATATAGCGAAATCGCTTTTTCGTAGTCGCCGAGCGATTCGTAACAGCGGGCTTTACTGTAATTGATTCCGTCATTCCAACGGCCTTCCTGATCAAAATCGACGACTCGATCAAACCAGTTGATCGCCGTAGACGGGCTGCCCCATTCGAAATTGGCGACACCGAGGAAATAGGCCGCGTCAATTCGAATCCGACCCATCGTACCTTTGAGAATGGCAATGCGGCGAGCGAAATTTTGTGCCGATTGTCCCGCTTGACGAATATTGAGGGCAGCCAATAGCCAGTCATTTTGTGCCACGCCAGCGATTTCTTCATTGGTGTAACGCATATCTGACAACAATCGGATGCAGCTATATTTTTTGGATCCGCGAGGCGTATCAAACAAGCCTTGTAAATAGCGAGTTTTTGCAGTCTGGAATAGCGTGAAATTGTCGATGACCGATTCATCCAGGATCAAACGACGAATGCGAACTTGCAATTCATTGTCAGTCGACGCAGCGCGAATTGCCTGGATCAATACATTTCGGAACACGACGGTTTTGAAAGGCACATCCCAGAGTACCACCTTTTTGATGGCTTCGTTACTGGAAAGCTGCTGTTTCAAGCTCGTCGGATCAACCGTCAATTCCATTCGCTCATTGCCCGATAGCGCGTTTTCTAAAATCGCCATGCGACGCGACAATTGCTCGGGTGAGGCATCAACCAAAACAACCACGTTTTCCAAATCATCTTTGGTCACGCGGTAATCGGTATTGGTGGTGTTTGCCATTTCGCCCAACACAATCCGTTCGTCCGTGGTCAAATTCAATCGCGTCAACAACGAACTGTCTTTGATGACGTCGGACAGCGTGGCAATTTTTCCAGCGGGAGTTGGAATCGCAATCCCCAGCAGCGAGTCAAACAGGTAAAGTTTTTTTCCAATCAATGCGGCGGGTAGCCAAGGTTTGATTTCGTTGTCTTTTTCGATGCCCAACATCACGACATCGATATTGAGTTGCTGGCACAATCCAATAAACACACGAGCCCGCGCGAGATAATCGCCTGTTCCATACATCATGGTCTGATAGGGGTGGGTGCGGTATCCAGGACCCAAAATACCCATCATTGGAAGTGGCATTTTTTTGTCATTTCGAACCAGTTTTTGTTCCTGGGTTTCCTGCTCGGACAGCTTGCCAGGAGTAGCCGCCAATTGAATCGCGCGGGTTGACCAGTCAAAACATCGCAGCGCAGAAGCAAGTTTTCCGACTTCAGCGTCGCTCAAATCAGTGTGTTTTGTTTTGAGGCCGATCGCCAAAGCGTCTTTGCTGTTGTCCTTGGTTTGTACGGAATAATCGATCGGTTCGACGGGAGGCCAAACATTGACGACCGGTTGTTTCTCAAGCCGATTGGCGACACTTTTCAGCCAGCTGCACTGTTTCAGGAATTGCGAATCGCTGTAAGCGTACGCTGTTGAATTCAATAGTTTGGCAAGTTGGATTTCGCGATACTCTTTTGGCAACGTTTCAAACAAAGGATCCTGAGTCCAGGTGATATTGCCAGTATCGGTCCGGTTTTCCTGCCAACGACTCAAGTTGGAATAAACTTGCTCCTCAAATTCGGCCTGTTCCAATTGGCGATCGCTATTGACGTAGCTCAAAGCTCGTTCCAGGTGATCCTGCGAGGCGACCACCGTCGACATGCTAGACCATTCTTCGTCCGCCAGTCGATTTTTTTTGCAGCCTGAAATATTCAAAAAAGCGATTGTTGAGCAACAAATCACAGCACAGAGAAATCGGGGGTACTTCATTCGAAATCGGACATAAAGGGTAGGTTTATGAAAAATGGTGGCACAATTTACCACTATACATTTGTAGGGATTTATCGCCAGAAGAGTTCACGATTTTGTCGGGTTTCACGGCTAAATTCGAGCATTTTCCAGGATTTGTTGGACCTTGGCGAATTCACTCGGTACCGCAGGCAATTTGTGTAGACAATATGAATCGGTCACGTTTTCTCGTTTTGATTTCCAGTCCCTCAAATTACCCAAGTAACACGATGACATTGCGACAAATCACAATTCTGACCATTTGTGTTGTATTTCCCAGTTCTGCCGTATCACAAGATTGGCGGCAATTTCTCGGCGACCAAGGACGTGGGACCAGCCAAGACACCGTGCCCACCAAGTGGAACAAAGCAAACAACATGGTTTGGAGCTACCAATTGCCCGGCAAAGGCTCATCAAGTCCGATTATTGTGGGTGATCGCGTGTTCGTCACCTGTTTCAAACAGCAACGAGATTCGATTTCCCGTTTTGTCGTTTGCGTCAACAAGAAAACTGGCAAAAAGATGTGGTCAAAAGAAATCGGTGCGAATTATCGAGAAGACGGATATCGCGGGTATATCACCGAACACGGCTACGCCAGTAACACGCCAGTCAGCGATGGCAAAATGTTGTTTGTGTTTTTCGGCAAAGGTGGCGTTCATGCTTTTGATCTGGATGGAAACAAAAAATGGTCCGTCGATATTGGCAAAGGCTCGAGCAATCGACGTTGGGGTTCGGCCGCCAGTCTCGTTCTGTATCGGGACGCAGTGATCGTCAATGCGGCCGACGAAGCCAAGGCCATCATCGCGTTGAACAAATCCGACGGCAAACAGCTGTGGCGGCAAGAAACGGAAATGCTGGAATTGACTTATGGGACGCCTCGACTCGCGTCCAACAACAATCAAACCGATCTGGTCATCAGCGTGCCGTCCGAAATCTGGGGACTCAATCCGAAAAATGGGAAGCTGCGCTGGTTTGCCGAAACGCCAATGACGGGAAATGTTTCACCATCGGTAATTGTTGACGACAAAACGGTTTACAGTTTCGGCGGATATCGCTCATCTGGCAGTGTCGCTGTCAAATTGGGCGGCAAAGACGATGTCACACAATCGCACCGGCTGTGGACCAGTCGCAGCAGTTCGTATGTTGCGACACCGCTGTTGCACGAATCCAATTTTTACTGGATCGATGATCGCGGCGTGGCCTATTGTACAAACGCCAAAGATGGAAAAACGGTTTATCGTCAACGCGTTCAAAATCTGAAAAGTGGCCGACCCGTTTACGCTTCGCCCGTTCTCATTGGCAAATACATCTATGTCGTGACGCGACGCAGCGGCACGATTGTTTACCCGCCTGGAAAAGGGTTTAAACCAATCGCTCAAAATGTGATTCGCGGGGACGACACCGATTTCAACGCCAGTCCTGCCGTTTCGGAAAATCGGCTTTATCTTCGTAGCGACAAAGCGTTGTATTGTGTTGGCAAAAAATGATGTTGGGTGGTTTCGGGAATGTGAGATTTCGGGAGGGCGAGGCTCCCGCCGAGCCTAATCCTGAGAGTGACAAGGGATCCTGAGTGGCAAGGTGCCGGGTGGTTTTTCTTTGAGTGAAAATTGATCTCAATGAGGCTCGCCCTCCCGAAGCCGCGCCCTCCTGAAGCCTCACCATTCCGCCCCCACCTACTTAACGGCGACGATATAGCTGATCCAACTTGGCGCATTTTCCGCCGTATCGACCTTGAGAAACTCACCGGTGTCCTCGCCGTCTTCGTCCGTTTCTTCCCAGTAAACGTGACTTTCTCGAAAACCCGCTTCGGCCAGCATTTCTTGAATTTCGGGGGTCGACCAGAATCGCCAGTGATACTCAAAAGCGTTTTTTAATTTGCTGCCATCGGGAAATTTGAAACTGATATAAAAGCTTGTGTCATGGCTGATCGGGTCAAAACGAGCTTGATACCAATAGTACTTGAAACCCTTTCTGCCTTTGACGATCGTGCGTTTGTCGGTGTGATCTTCGATAAAACAATCGCTACCGCCCATCATATCCATCACCATAATCCCTTGGGATTTCAAATTGGAGCGAGCAATTTTAAAGTACTCGACGACTTCGGCACGCGTTTTGAAAATCCAAAACGAAAAATTCTGTGCGGCCAGTACATCGGCTTGTGGCCGATTTCGTTTGCGGACATCTTGCTCGACGAGTCGCACGCGTTTTTGTTGTGATGTTGTCAATTTGGCGAGGTTGTTTTGCCGCCCCCAATCCAGCGGTTCCGGGTCCAAGTCGACTCCCAGCGCCTGATTCGAATTTTTCAACTTGACCCACTCGCAACAAATCGCAAATGTGCCGCAGAAATCTTCACGCAGCATGGTAGGATTTTTTCGGTAGGCGTCTTTGTAGGCTTGGACAAAAAACTCGACTTCGTGTTCCGGCGATTGTACGGATTGTTGATAAAGGCTGTATTTGTCGGCTTTCTCTGCAAGTGATTTTTTATTTTTGTTTTTGCGGCTCATATCTCGTTGCTCATCGTGAATTTTCCAGAGCGATATGATATAGCAGGTAGCAGATGGTAGGGAGTAGGTGGTAGGACGTAGGTAGGTGTTTGTGGCGCGCGGTTGGGGACATTACGTGCGGATTCGCGCGCAAATCGTCTGAACGGTATTTGATAATTTGGCAGTCAGTACCGCTGCTGTTGTTTCGGAACGAAATTTGCTGTTTGACAGGTTATTCACTGCAAAGAACATTCCAATTGGTTTTTTGCGGGTGAAATGAACGTTTGTGTTTGCTAATCGAAGGAAATGAGCATGCCCCAAACAAAACTTGAAAAATCGACTTCCCCCAGTCATTCGTACGATCCACTTAAACTCCTGGATGTTGATCACGTCCATTTTTACGTTGGCAATGCCAAACAATCCGCATTCTTCTACGCCCACTGTTTCGGGTTTCAAATTGACCAGGTTTCAGATTTGACAACCGGTAATCGAGTCGAAGCTTCGTATCTGCTGGTGCAAGGCAACATACGGATTCTGTTGACCAGCGGGTTGAGCGCCGAGCACCCGGCAAATGGTGAAGTGGCACGGTTTGGCGATGGTGTTAAAGACATTGCCTTTACCGTCGACGATGCCACGGCGGCTTATGAACAAGCAATCGCAAATGGAGCCGAGTCGGCTTACGAACCGATCGAATTTTCTGACGAACTTGGGACGGTGACCAAGGCGGGTATTAAAACTTTTGGACGCGTTGTCCATTCGTTTGTTTCGCGAACGGGCCAGTACGAATTGGATCTGGTCAAAAAAGGCGGCATGTTTGCACCAAAATTTCATGGGTGCCGTGAATTGGCGATCAACCGTTACAACGAAGAGCATCCGTGTGGACTATTGTACGTCGATCACTGCGTCGGAAACGTCGAAGCGGGCAAGATGAATTATTGGGTGAAATGGTACGAGGACGTACTGAATTTCAAACTTTTTAAACATTTTGACGACAAAGACATTTCGACCGAGTATTCCGCTTTGATGTCCAAAGTGATGGATTCCGGCCGCGAGTTGATCAAGATTCCGATTAACGAACCCGCCGAAGGAAAAAAGAAAAGCCAGATTCAGGAGTATCTCGAGTGGCATGACAACACACCCGGTATTCAACATTTGGCACTGTTGACGTCGGACGCGATTGATTCGGTTGCCCAACTTCGTCAACGAGGCGTTGATTTTTTGACGATTCCCGACACGTACTATGAACAAGTTTGGGAGCGCGTCGGCGAAATTCGAGAAAGCACGGATTCGGTGAAAGATTTGCGTTTGCTCGCAGATCGCGACGACCAGGGATATTTGTTACAAATATTTACGAAACCCCTGCAAGATCGACCAACGTTGTTTTTCGAGATTATTTGCCGTCGCGGCAGCCAGTCGTTTGGCAAAGGTAATTTTAAAGCGTTGTTCGAGTCATTAGAAATCGAACAAGAACGGCGAGGGAATTTGTAAACAAGCGGTTTCGACACTCTCATTTTGGGTGCCACTGGCTCTGCCAGTGCCGTCGTTGAATCGTTGTTGTTCAGTAATTCGACTGAACAAAAAACCATGAGTTAATGGGCAAATCACTGGCTGGGGCCAGTGGCACCCGCACGAACAATACAAGCACGAAGCTCCAGCGAGTGGTTTTGCGCGGTCAAACCACTCGCTGGCGCTTCGTGCTCGTCGGGCTGCGAAGGGCGGCATGATGGATATAGCAGATCTCAGGCAAGAATATTCACGTGATTCGATCGACGTTTCCACGGTCGACGACTGTCCGTTTCAACAATTCGAAAAATGGTTCAACGAGGCTTGTCGGGCGGAGTTAACCGAGCCAAATGCCATGGTATTATCGACTGTCAACGATATTGGCTGCCCAACGCAACGCACCGTGTTGCTCAAGATTTTTGATCGCGACGGGTTCGTGTTTTTTACCAACTACGGAAGTCGCAAGGCACAGCATCTGGCAAAAAATGAAAACGCGTCATTACTGTTCCCTTGGTTCGAATTACAGCGACAAGTCGAAATTTCAGGGCGGGCTGAAAAATTGAGTTTTTCCGAATCGGTCAAATATTTCGCCAGCCGTCCTCGGGGCAGTCAATTGGGAGCTTGGGTTTCACATCAAAGTAGCGTGATCTCCAACCGTTCGATCCTGCAAAACAAATTGGCCGAGATGAAGGCGAAATTCACAGGAGGCAAAATTCCCATGCCAACGGGATGGGGTGGCTTTCGTGTGATTCCCAATCGGTTTGAATTTTGGCAAGGGGGCGTTAACCGCTTGCACGATCGAATCGAGTATCAATTAACCGGTGACGACGGTTGGCAACGTCAACGACTATCGCCTTGATACAAGTAGGGCCGGTTCCCACCGGCCGTTTGTTTGATTGGCCGGTGGGAACCGGCCCTACTGCGGCAAGGATCTTGAAAAACCAATCAACAAATCGGTTGACTAACCGTCTTCTGCTTTTTTTGGCTTCCATAGGCCAACAATGTTTTCGTCGATATCGCGAATCCAGGCAAAACTCCCGTGACCGGGCACTTCGTTTTCCGGAACCATGACGGTTCCGCCGAGTTCAACAACTTTTTCGAGATACGGTCCGATTTCGTCCACTTCGACATACACCATGACATAATTGTGCGGCTCGTGTCCGAGCGCGGTCATAAAACCTTGAATGCCATCACCGCTGCCGGTATTGATCGACTTGGAAAATGGACCGTAGTCAGTTGTCGACCAGTCGAAAAGTGAAGTGTAAAACTCATTGGTTTTGTCGCGATCGCGACAGCCAATATCAAAATGGACAACGGGATTTGCCATATTTAGTTCCTTGTTACTCGAAAAAATTGAATTTATCGATCAGTGCTTGCCACGTAGTCTTCGATGGATTTGGACTGGTTCATCGTGACAACCGCAACAGTGCCCAAGTCCAACTGTTTCGTGGCTGTTTGATTTTGCCTATCATGAATTGACCATCAGTTTTTGAAAAGAGATCAGAAATGCGACGCACCCATTTTATTTTTACTCTCATTTTGATTTTGGTCGTCATCCAGTGCCAATCCTCCATCGCTCAACGGAACCGACGGTTTACGCGTGCTGACAAACTACGCGGTTCGATTACTCCCGAGCGACAATGGTGGGATTTGCTGCATTATCATTTGAAGGTTGAATTTCAGCCGGACAAAAAAACGATTGGCGGGTCGAATGTCATCACGTTTCGCGTTCTCAAGCCAGCAAAAAAAATGCAAATCGATTTGCAAAAACCGTTGGCGATTTCAAAAGTCATGCACGATGGAAAGCAGTTGTCGTTTGAGCAGGATGCCGAAGCTAAATATGTCCACTACATCAATTTTGGCAAGGAACTGAAAAAGGATACCACGCACAAAATCGAGGTCTTTTATGGCGGCAAACCGGTTGAAAGTAGAAATCCACCGTGGAGCGGCGGAGTTTCCTGGAAACGAGATTCGAAAGGCAATCCGTTTATTGCCACAACTTGCCAAGGCATTGGAGCCAGCATTTGGTGGCCTTGTAAAGATCACGGTTATGACGAGCCGGACAACGGCGTCAATGTCAGCGTGACGGTCCCTGAAAATTTGACGGGAGTTGCCAACGGTCGTTTGAAATCAACAGATCACAACAAAACCGCCAAAACGAAAACTTTTCATTGGGTCGTCACGCAGCCGATCAACAACTATTGCGTGAACGTCAATATCGGACGCTATGTGAGTTTTTCGGAAAAATACAAAGGCGAAGGCGGCCAGTTGGATATGCAATATTGGGCGTTGGAACACGAGAAAGCGGCGGCGGTCAAACAATTTCGCGAAGCGCCCCGCACAATCGAAGCGTTCGAGCATTGGTTTGGTAAATACCCGTTTTACGAAGACAGCTACAAACTGGTGTGCGTGCCCTATTTGGGAATGGAACATCAAAGCAGTGTGACTTATGGCAATGGCTTTCAAAACGGGTACCGCGGAACCGATCTGAGCGCGACTGGCGTCGGTTTGAAATTCGATTTCATCATTGTCCACGAAACGGGACACGAGTGGTTTGGCAATAACATTTCGATGCGCGACTCCGCCGATATGTGGATTCATGAAAGTTTTACCAACTACTCGGAAAATCTGTTTGTCGAATATCACTTCAGCAAAAAAGAAGCCCAGGATTATGTGATCGGATGTCGCAGACGCGTTCAAAATGACAAACCCATTATTGGAAAATACGGTGTCAACAATCGCGGTTCAGGCGATATGTATTACAAAGGCGGCAATATGTTGCACACGATGCGTCACATCATCAACGATGACAAAAAATGGCGTGCGATCCTTCGCGGTCTCAACAAAAAATTCTGGCACAAAACGGTGACGACTCAGGAAGTCGAACAATATATCAACACCGAGTCGGGAATCAATTTTTCAAAGTTTTTCGATCAATATTTGCGGACGACAAAAATTCCAAAATTCCAGTATTCGATCGACGGCAAAGATTTGCATTATCAGTACACGAATGTCGTCGACGGGTTCAATTACCCCATCAAATTGACGGTCAACGGAAAAGTTGTCGAGTTGAAGCCAACCGACAAGAAACAAACCAAGAAATTTTCTGACGACATTGCCAAACTCAACGTCGATCGGAATTATTACGTTGATCCCGTTGAAAAGTAGGGCCGGTTCCCACCGGCCGTTTGTTGAATTAACTGTTTCGTTGAATTGACCGTTTTGTTGGATCGGTCGGTGGGAACCGGCCCTACTTTGGTACAAAATCGGATAGATCGGTTGATTTTTTGATGGATTCGATTTCGGTTTTGGACAAAGGTCGGATTTTGAAAGACCTTTGGTGGTTGCGACCGTCCAGCGGCGATTCGTATTTGAACTGGACCTTGGCTGGATAAATCTGTGCGGGTTTTTTGTCGGCACCTGACAACTGGAACGGACTGATTCTCGATCGGTAATCGAAATTGGCCGAACTTTTGGAAACACTGACCTCCTGGCCATCTTTGTCAAATTCCCGGCGTGTTGTTTGCAAACTCAAAGGAACCCAATACCAATCGGCCAGGAATTCAAATGTACCTCGCACTTGCAGTTTGACAGCTTTCGTTGGGCGGCGTCGTGGGACGTCTTCTAAATCAGTATCCATCACGAGTTTCACCGACACGATTCGTCCCAATGATTTGTCTTTCCGCACGCTAAAATCACGAAAGCATTTCTCGTCATATTCAATATATGATTTGATGATGAATTCGAGCGACGTCGTGCGGCTAGACAGGAGTCGCGGGTCCATTGAAAACGAATGCATCAGGTTGTTATACACCATGCGCCGATTTCGACTGGACCACCCCGGTTCGACAGATTCTGGATTGAATTCGAATTTTTTTGTGGCCTTTTCGCTTCGCAAAAGTTTCCAATTTTTTTTGGGCGGTTTGGAAACCATAAATGTCTGTTTTTTGTTGTAAATCGTGACGAATCGATGACCAAACGGTACGGAATTGGTGGGATTGGAATCGGACAACGGTACATTTTCGTAATACCTGAAATCGCGCATCGCGAATTGGATGTAGCGAGTTTTGACTTCACGGGGTCGCTGAAAGTCCGATTTGGCCCGTTTCGAAGTGTCTTGCCAATAGACTTCCACCGCAATCGCGCAGTTGTCGAACGTCTTTTTTCGCAGCTCCAACCATTTTTTGGGCGCGACTTTGCGAAATTCATTTTCAATCGACTGACCGTAAGTCACGACGCTGCTGAGGCCCAAAGCTATCCATGCGAATAAAAATGCGTGCTGTGTTCTGCGAAACACGAACAATCTCCTTGCTGTTATAAAACTCTCGCCGATTGGTGTTTTCGTCGTCAGTTGGGGTCTGCTGGCCATCAGTGGCGAGGCGGCGATTTTGACAGTGTACCCAAATTTCCGCAGATCTGGACAACGCGATTTTAAAAGAAGCTTTGTCGGGAAACCAATAAGTCCGGCCACGTTACGCTCGGCCGTGAACCAGCTAACGTCAAATTGAAGTGTTTTCAAAAAAAAGTGGTTTGATTCCCAAAGCAGCTGACGTTCCAGATGAAGCCGAAGTTATCGCTGTAAAGAATTACGACGACGAAGAAAGCCTCGGATTCAATAATGTTGAAAATTGGCGTTATGAAACATGGCGGCATTTGGGATTGAACAGAGAGCTCAAAGTCTCGCTGAACGATCTTGCGGAGAGATCACTCCCACTTCTTCTCGAATGTGAACTAGAAGCTTTCTGTCGTTATTTTGACGGGAATTTTTCCAATTCTATAAGCTTGTCAGGTGTGTTGTGGCTGTAAAACTGCGCAAAGTATCTAAAGCAATCCTATTAGTTGGTGGAATACCTTTTCCAGACTTACTGTTTGTTCCCCAAGATGTCAAACCAGGTTGCCATGGCAAAATTTGCCATCATGACTTTTCCATCTGGACGAAATTTTTTGAATGCTCCGATACCCCTCGTAAATCCAATGCGGAACGTCGCAACAAATCCTCTGTTTAGGGTCAGAGTATGAGTCACAAAAAATATGCTATCGGTTTGTTTTGTCTGTTCCTGGCGTGCATGGGCTGTACCACGATTTCCAGCACGATGCTCAATCGAACAGGCGGTGACTCATTCTATCGAAACAGCCGAACTCGTGGTGTTCCAATCCGGTTGGCTGTGGATTCTCACATGGATGTATATATCGAAGAACAATTTTTTTTGAAAAAAACGGAAGGAAAAGAGTTGGGCAAACTAGAGCTTGTTGAAGCGAATTTGCCCGGACGGCATTTAACGGTGCGAACGGAAATCATTCAATCCGACAAGATCTTTACCGTTGATTTCGTGCGTCCTGGCGCAGGCACGTTGGACTACGAAGCAAAATTCAACAAAGACTATTACTTTACTAATATCAACAATCAATCGGATGACGAAACAATTCGTCGTTCAGCTGATGTCGCGGCGACTGTTGGGTCTTTGTTCGGTATTACGACCGATAGTAAACAGGCAGACGACAAAAACGCAGGCAAGAAAGACAAAGGCGTTTCAGGCAAGGCGAGAGATCCAGATGGACGAGCGGATCTGCCTGTTGAGCCAGTCGTCGGTCAAACCCTTCAACCTAAATACATGCCACAGCGTCGCGTTGTTGCCTATAAACGTTTTGATCTCAACGATCCATGTTTTGAAAAACTTGTACAAGAGTTTATTGATCAACACCTCAATTCCTGTAACGAATGCCGAACAAACGATCAGGTCATTTTGAAAGAAAAATCGCAAGTTTCTCAGGCGCCACCCGCGCTAAATCAGTAACGGAGCGACTCACATTAGGGTGGAAAACAAACATGAATACTTTTAAAGCATTTATTGGTTTGAGCATCGTTACCTTGCAAATCGGGTGTGCGGGTATGACCAGCACGATGCTCAATCGTTCGGAATCAGATGATTATTCTGTGAACAAACCTGCTGGACGCGTGCACCACGTCACAAAAGGCGTACCGGTCACACTCAAAGTGTTAACACATTTGGATGTTCGGGTTACTGAAACGTTGTACTACACGGACGGTGCCAATGGACTACAGCCGGTCAAGTTGGGGCGACGTCTACTCGACGTAGAAACCAATCCGATTCGAACGAACAAAGTGTTTACAGTGGATTTCAAACGTCCTGGTGCTGGCGTGCTGGACTACAAAGCTGATTTCAGCGATCAATTTTTTACGACGTTCAAAAACAAAATTGATGATCAAACGTTAGAAGATATCAATTACGCGCTCGGACGCACCAGTGGCATTATCAAACGATTTCTGGCAACCAAAGCGTTGACCGTTGAGAAGCTTGAAACGGATGTTAAAAACAAATTGATTGTTGTCACGCGGCATGTTGCGTATCAGCGTTTCGACGTCAATGATCCCAATTTCGAGACCAACGTCGATGCCTTTATCAGCCATCACCTGAACAACTGTCACGAATGTCGTTTTCCCCCGGCAAAAGTTGATCATCCGTGAATGGAGCATGTGGGGAACCAGCTGGAAGTTTTTGCATTTTGTGGAGATATACGAACTATACTTGAACAACATGCAACGACTCCAACTGCGAGGCAGCAATGGCCAAAAAAAAATCAACCAAGAAATCGGCGAAAAAGAAGGTAGCGAAGAAAAAGCCTGTCTCGAAAAAGAAGGTCGAGCGAAAAAAGACTGCTTCAAAAAAATCAAGGAAGAAAAAAGCAACCTCAAAACAGCAAGCAGCTGTCTACGGAAAACAGGTTGAGCAACTCGAAGCGAAAGTAGTTGCGCTCACGGCCGAGTTGGAAGAGCTCAAAAAACAGTCGCACGGACCTCGTGTATTGCGCCGCCAAGTTACGACTCGCCAATGTCAGTCCAATCAGCAGAAATTACAAAAAATGTTGAAACAGGATTGGGCTCATTTTTATCGTCAAAAAAACAAAGCTGAAAGAGCTTTAAAAAACTTTATGCGAGCGTTTGGGAAGCATCCAGACATATCTGGTGTGGGAGTTGGACTGCGGGAAAAAAACGGACTCAAAGTCGTACCGCCTGAGTACGTCATTCTGGTTACCGTTCATAAACGTGTTGAAAATAAAGAAATTTCGGCAGATCTGCTGTTACCGGATTCCTTTCAAGGCGTGCGCGTGAATGTAATCGAAAGGAATTTTTTCAAAGCGACAAGCCCAGTCGATCATCGGAGCTTTATTGAAAATCCGGTAGGCGGAATTTCCATCACAACCCCAGGAAGTTCGTTTTTTGGGACGCTTGGACTGCAGTGCTATTTACCTACCGATGTTAACGCGTTCGAGAAAGCTTATTTAACGAATGCTCATGTAATCGATTATGCCAGCAACGCTGTCTTGCAACCTGATCGAGAAAATGGCCATACACCAGAAGAACGATTCATTGGTCGAGTGTTTGAATTTACATCGGAAACCGATCCATTTGTTGATGCAGCTGTGATCCAGATCGGAGCTTCCAGTCGGATTCCGAAAAAACAAACGATCTTGAACAATTCGCAGTTTCAATTGCCAAAGACTTTTATCGATGGCAGCAAAAGCGATTTGGTCGAAGAGGAAACCGTTGTTTACAAAATCGGCGCCAGTACGGGCAGCGATGTTGTTCGAGTTGGAATTGTTGAGTTTGTAGCATTCCCAACCGCGGAAGTCCAAAAAAGTGACGGCAAAACCAAGCTGTACAAAGAACAAATTATTGTCAAACCAGAGTCACTCTCGCCAGAAGACGCGTTTGTCAAAAGAGGTGATAGTGGCTCAGCACTGTTGACCAAGGATGTCGTGGATGGCAAAGAAGTCAATCGTGTCGTCGGACTGGTTCACGGCATGTCTGAAGCAAGCGTCGATAGTTCGAAACCTCAAGGGCCACGAATTATCGCTTGCTCATTAGACCAAATTAAAACACGGTTCCCGATCAAGATTTCAAAACCTCATTAAAACTGATTGATACGATGAATGGATTCCAAATGAAAACAGCATGGATGTTAGTTGGTATCGTTTTATGCATGATACCGACAACGGGCTGTCAAATTCTCAGAAACAATAGCGCACGTTCGGAACCAGCACCAGTTCCTGCGACCGACGAAGCCACGTCGATCGCGTCAGTATCGGGGCAATATGTTCGGCCCAAGCAACTGAAATTCAAGCCAAGTCAACTTTCTTTGACTGAAGTGATGAATCAGTCATATGACAAGGACAAGGTTGATTCGTCGAACAACTCCAAAAAAATGCTTGTTTCGATCCAACGCGGTAGTTCATTTTTAGTGATGCCGGCGTCTGTTGCGGAGTATTCAGAGCTGGGTTTTATCCACGTAGTCGACGGCGACTCGATTCAGGTTCAAGAAGAATCCTACTTTAGGGCACGTAATATAATCGAATCAGCTGAAACGCAAGTCAGGCAAAAAGTACTGGCCACCATGGCCGAGAACATTAAAAAATACGTTAAACTTGAATTCGACGAAGCATCGGCCAGTGAAATCAATCAGAAAATACTTGCACTCAAAGAAGATGATTACAAAAAATGCGTAGAACCATTAGCGAATAACTCTCTCGCCAATGACTATCCTCTCGGTGCTGGCTGGAACGGCGCACTGATCAATATGCGTACAATTGGGCCGGTGACGATAAACAATAATAATGTTGCCAATTTCGAAAAAGCAAATCAGGCTTTGCAAAAAGTTCAAAATGATTGGCGCAAGCTTGATGAACAGGCATTTGCAAATAGCGAAGTTGAAGTTTATTTCAATCAAGAATTCGTTCGAACAACCAACACGCTTCGGCACGCGACGACGGCATCCACAATTAATTTCCCAGATCAAAACTACGATGCCAGTGTGGCGATTGTTGAACTTGCACCTCAAGACGACAACCAGAATTTTCGCGTGCGTGTGGTGATTCCGATCGTTGGATTTACAGATGACTGGTCACGGGGATTCACGTTGTCGCCAGGAGACAAAGTATTTTTGTATCGTAGCTATGACTCGATCCCATTAGTTCGACAAGCTAAATTGCAACCCAGAATTGAGAAAATTTTACAACGCCGGGATCAACAATTGTCCGAAGGACGCCGTCTGTTTGACCGTTTTCGTATCGAACGTCGTCGGCGTTATCCTGTCAGTTCACGGTTGCCATCGACAGTTGGCGCCTACGTTCGTCCACTGGAAAAACGGATCAACAATGTGTCTCGAAATACCAGACGTGCCGTTTCAAATTTGATTCGTTAGATCTGCAGGATTTGTCAATCAAACGATTTTTCAAGGATCTTTTTGCGCATTGCGTACAGGAGATTCCTCGAATCCGTTTCATTTTCTCCCGTAGACTTGGCGACTCGATCTAGAGTTTCTAACAACTGGCGAGCCTCTTCCGTTTTCGAAGATAGTGGAGAGATTTCGAAGAACGTAATTTTGTCCGCAAGCTTGCTCGACAACACGTGAATCAGGATTGCTCTAACGGCGGAATCTTCATGTTCAGCGGCGATTTGGCCGAGCCAGTCAAATGATCTGCGGATAGCAATTTCATCTTTTCGATCGGTGGCTGACGTTGCGGCCTGCAGACCGTCGAAGTAATTTTCGTTGCTCGTTCTGATAACGCGAACAATCAGACTTTCGACACTCGCATTTGACAGTCTGGTTTTGAGTTTATTCCGGGCTTTTTCCGAATCGAATTTCGTCGCAAACTTCAGCAGTTCTTTGAGTCCCAATTTCCGTTCAAACGCCGGGTTTTCATAACGATTCAGCAACATCTCCGCAGCCGCGCGCCTGATCTGCAAAAGTTCATAGGACTTTTGCGCGACGACGTCACGGTATTTTTTTTCAATGCTTTGTAATTCGGTATCGAAGGAATTTACGATTTGCTGTGCCTTGGCCAAATCGGGAGCAAGACGATCGTTTTCTGCATCCCCCAGTTTTTCACTGAGTTCTTGCAGTCGATGAGCAAGTTTTTGCAAGCGGGCGTTTGCCAGATACCATTCAGTTTCCTTGAGTGTTCGTTTACTGGTTTGACCGCCAATTGTGACTTCCATTAAAAGTTGTTCCGGGATTTTACTTCGAATTGCCTCAGACAGATCAACGATCTCCACAAGGTGTGATAATACACTTCGTGCATCAGCAACCGGGCTGTTTGGAAACGCAGTTGTGTTAACAGCGAAGCTCAGCATTTCGATTTTTTTGGAATCCGTTGCCAAAAAATCATCAATCGTTTTGCCGAGTTTCTCAGCATCATTCCAATTTTTGATTTCCTTGAGATCGACTTGATCAGCGACATCATTTTTTTTCAGTTGATCAACGAGATCAATCACATTACTCAATATTCCTCCCTGTCCTTGGGGGCCGATCAAAATATCGAGCTCTTGAAGTTCGGTGGGAGTTGTTTCTTTGACGGGAACGGATTTTGTATTCAAGAGCAGCTTGTCGGCAATTTTAAATCTTGCAGATGGTTTTTGTAAATTGTCCGGTAGTTTGAGTTTCATCAGATAGGTTGCGTCTATTGCTGCGCCGTCTTTTATCCCCCCGTCATTGACCAGGACAATGTGATGATCATCGAGCCAACACATACCCTCCCAGTTGTATTTAGCGGTAGTGTTGACAGTATCGTCACTGGGTTGTCGACCTTCAGGATAATTATCTTTTATTAATTTGCTCAACGGTTTCGCTTCGGACATCGTTGGTGATTGTCCATCTAGCGCGATGACACATAACCACTTGTTTGGACTTTCAGCCTTTTTTTCATGGATCAACACGAGAGCAAGCGGCTTGCCTGTTTTATCCTGTGCAAACAAGGCAGCTGTTCCACGTACTTCGTATTTGTTACTTGTTTCATCGAGACCAGTTTGGAATGCTCCCAGTGGATTGTTGGCAGATTGGGCTGGAAGTATAAATTGTTGAGTCCGATCGATGATTTTGTGGAAAAAGAGTTGCGGACTGCGGTAGATTGTTTGATTGGGTAGATTCAAATCACGCTGATATCCTCCCTCAGTTAGAACGACGACATAGTCATTGATAATATCGAGGCCCTCGATCGTATCCTCAAGTGACCTGTTTTCTGTCTTCGCCGTTTCGATTTGGCGAATATCGTATTCTGCATATATCTTATCTTTGCCAACGAGTCGAACGAAGTTGCCCGATTTTTTTTCGCCGATTGCGACAACACTTTTGTTCCAGATCGCGGTTGCTTCCAGATCTTTCGCGAAATCAGTTTGGGAAATCTTTTTAGCATCGTCTTTATTCAGACGAATCGACTTGGTTTCAAGCTGTTGTCCCAGTTTATCTTTAAAGAAATCTACGGGAACCGAAAATTTATAATAGTGATTCTCAGCAGTTTCTCCATCACCAACGACAATAAATTGAAGGCTTCCCTGATCATCGCTGGGTTGATACTCAATCGCCGAGAGCTGTAGCGGTAGTTTTTGTTTTTCCTGTTCCGTTTTTTTTTTGTGAGAATGCGCTATTGAACTGACCAACAACAAGTAGTGTGACAAAGATACCGCTAATGCGACTTATTGATGCGTACATTTCGACTCAGGGTGATAACTTTGTGGCTTGAGATACGAGTTTCCAGGTTTCTCAGTTTAGTTACCATCGGCACTTGTTCAATGATTTGAGACAAGATCGGCACTGGATTGGGGGACAAAATGACGAACTGGGGAAGCGGCGGTGAACTGAATTCCCACAACATATCTCAAGTGCTTGATTAACGCACTAATCCAGCCAACTCTGCACCACGAAAACCAAATCAAATATCGACGAGATGAGATCGTACCGACCATCGCTGGCGAACGATGACTACAACAACTAGCTTGCCATTTATCGTTCATTCAGGCAGCTACCTTGCCCCACTAAACGAAGCCAGTAAATCGTCGAGAATTTGATTTCTACTGGAACTCATTTCAAATAAAAACGATGGTCTAACTGTGACGACGTTCGCCTGGTTCGACGGGAGCCTGATTTGTGAGCGCGCGATGTTGCCAATTACAGGTCGAAAAAGCGGAGTTTCTTGCCGATGGCGTTGCTGTTTTCTTTCCGAAGAAGTAGGGCCGGTTCCCACCGGCCGTTTTGTCGGATAGGCCGGTGGGAACCGGCCCTACAACGCACGATGAATCGAGGCGCTTGCCGCTTACGATGCTTTGCTCATGGCTGGGAGCTCGTCCCAATACGGTCTAGTCGCCAAACAGTCTGTGCTGGAGCGGCTCGATCAATTTGCCGCAATTTCCACGGATTTTGGTTTTTTGACCGAACTTTGTAGTTTGTGGTTGACACTGTTATATGACAGTGTAATATAAAGGCATGAAAGCGAAATGGCCAATTCAACAATTGCAAATCGCGACGGAAATCGCGTTAACGGAAACGGAATACGATGGTGCGCCGTCAGCTAGGATCCAGTCCGTACCCGATTTGAGGGCCATTCGGTATTACACGACGCTAGGATTATTGGATCGGCCCACGGAGATGCGTGGCCGAACCGCTTTTTATGGGCGGCGTCATGTCCTGCAGTTAGTTGTTATCAAACAAATGCAATCCGAGGGGCTGTCGCTGGGAGAGATTCAGCAAAAACTGACCGGTGCCAGTGATCGCCGTTTGAGCTCTTTGGCAAAATTACCGGCAACGTTTTGGGACAACATCGAAAATCGAGTTGCCAAAAAAGCGAAACAGTCAAACAAGTCATCAGAAAAAAAATCCGTTCAACGATCTGCAGAGGATTCATGGAGATTGGTTCCTCGCCACGAACGATCGTTTTGGGCCGAACCGGTTCAAGCGGCAAACCAATCTCCCAAGGACGACATCGTCATTCGTAACGAAACTCGAATCGAGTTTCCCGGCGGCGTCGCAATTTCAATCCCACTGACTCACCAGGAGGTAACACCTGAAATTATTGAACAACTGTCGGTCTCCATTCAGCCATTTCTTGCAGTCATTGAGTCGGCGCGACTCGATCGTCAGGCGGAATAACAGTATAAACTCAACGCGGGGGAATAAATATGTCTCGAACCATTAATCGTTTTAATTGCAAAATCGACCGACACCCTGAGTCCAGTGTAGGTGTATTGACCACCGAGCGCGGTGTATTGCCGTTGTGTTCATTGGATGTGCGCGCACAAATTCACGGTTTGGGTTCGAAATCGGTCGTCCGTCAAACGTTTATTAACTGTTTTGACGAACCGATCGAGGCAACTTATATCTTTCCCTTGCCAGGCCGCGATGCCGTTACAAAATTTGTGATGCAAGTCGATGGACGTGTGATCGACGGCCAATTGCAAGAACGCGAACAAGCCCGAGCGACCTACGACCAAGCTGTGCAGGCCGGGCATACGGCGGCCATTGCCGAAGAAGAACGCAGCGAGACATTCACGATGCGAGTGGGGAATATTCCGCCGGGCGAAAAAGTCTCAGTCGAAATGACGGTTGTTGGACAGCTCGCGGTTGCAGGTGACCAGGCCCTGTATCGATTTCCATTGGTCGTAGCACCACGTTATATATCGGGCCGGCCATTAGCTGGCCGTTCGGTGGGCGATGGTACCGCCGTTGACACCGATCTGGTACCGGATGCATCGCGGGTAACTCCGCCAGTCTTGATTCCAGGCAAGCTTAGTCCGGTTGAATTGTCATTCGAAGTCGATTTTCACTTGCCGCCAGAGTTTGATTTCGCATCGATTGTTGATGGCTTGAGTTGTTCACTGCACTCGGTTTTGGTAAACGACACTGGTGTTACGGACGGTCTGCCTTTGAAAATCCGATTACAACCTGGAGAAAAGCTCAATCGCGACTTCATTTTGCGGTTTCCTTATTTGACGGCCCAAGCAACTTTTACGCTGCTGGCCGCACCGTTGGACAACCAGTCGAGTGTTTTTTCCGTCAACATTGTTCCGCCAGTAGAAAACCATGAGGCGAAACCGCGCGACGTCGTGTTCGTCCTCGACCGCAGTGGCAGCATGAGCGGGTGGAAAATGGTGGCGGCGCGGCGTGCTGTTGGACGCATGATTGACACCATGCGGGACGAAGATCGATTCAGTGTGCTGGCCTTTGATACCGACATTGAATTCCCGCAACAGTCCGGCCCGAATTTTTTACACGGGACCGATCGAAACCGTTGGGATGTGGTGCAATGGGTTGGAGAAATTGAGTCTCGTGGCGGAACAGCCATGGAGTCGGCAATTTTGACTGCTTTGCGGCAGTTTGAATCAAATGGAGACGATCGACGCGATCCAGTAGTCGTGTTGATCACCGACGGGCAAATCGGTGCTGAAGACGCCGTTTTGAAAACCATCAAAAGATTTCAAAACAATTTCAAACCGCGTTTCTTTTGCCTGGGCATCGACGAAGCGGTCAATTTCAGTGTGTTGAATCGGATCGCCCGACTGACCGGCGGCACTTGTGAAACCGTCGAGACGGAAACGCAATTGGACAAGGTCATGGATCGGTTTCATCGTGAAATTGGAAATCCAGCTTTGACCGAGATTCATTTGAGTTCCAGTCGAGGAGTTAAAATCGAAGATTTGACGGCCAATGGCACTGTCAATGTATTTCCGGGCCGCCCGATCAGTTTGTTTGCGATCGCGAAAAAATGTCAGGAGCCGTTTGAGATCACCGTTGCGGGATTTGATGCGCGCGGCGAGAGATGGACACGTACGGTTCGCTCTCGTGTTGCTGATGGAGAGTTGTTGACGGCGTTGTGGGGACGTGAGCGACTGCGAGATTTGGAAGATCAGTACGTTTCGGGGAACACCAAAAAATCATTGGTCAGGAAAATTGTGAGTGTGTCACTACTGGCCAAAGTGCTCTCGCGTTTTACGGCTTATGTCGCCGTTGACCGATCTCGCGTCGTCAACGAGGGAGGAGTGGTTCAAAAAGTGGTCCAGCCTGTCGAAGTGCCTGAATCGAGATCGCTAAATGAATTTTCACAAGCGATTTTCGGCAGTATTTTTGGACGAGCGACTGCTCCAGCATCCCCTAAAACACGTTCGCTCAGAATGGCGAACAAAATTGGACGGAAACGACGAAAGTTGAGCAAAGGTGATTTCAATTTGACCGACATGGAGTCGGGCGGAGGGCTAAGTGATGTCAGTGAATACGCTGATTCGTGTCTTCGTGAGTTTACAGAACCTGAAGCGGACATGTTTGAAATCTACGATGATGAAATTTCTAGGTCGAATGATCCTGAGATTCGCTTTATCGATTTGTTAATGACCGAGGCCGATGATCTCGGCGCATCCGCGATTCTCGTTTATCCGGATGGACCGACTTACCGAATCGACTATTTGGTTGCAGGACTGCGACAGGAACGTGATGACAGCTTGCCACCGTCGTCAGGTACATCGCTTGCCAAACGGTTGATGGGGCTGGCAAGGCTTTCGCAGGAATTTGGTGATCGACCACAAACAGGTGATTGGATTGTCAGAGGTAGAAAATGGGCGGTGTTAGCTTGCCCCGACCGTGAATCTCAGCCAGTCGTATTGTTGGTCCGCAGCGAGATCAATGCGGGATTGTCGAGGGTCGATATTTCAGATCCGCCGTCCACACAAGAGATGTTGGAAAAACATGCCTGGCTGCGATTAATCCTGGAAGCGTTTTGCGAATACTTCAATGTGTCATCTGGAGACGCCAATCCCCAGATGTCAATCAAACGGTTGAACAACCGACTGGATTGGCTCCGCGAAGTTGCCGCACATTTTTCGGATACCCAATCGAATCTGCTGTTGCGAATCGTTGGGGTGCTGGAAAGAAAAATTGGATCGTTTGCCCAGATTCATATTGATTTGATCGATATTCTCAATGAGATGATCGATTACACGAACGCGCGAATTCGCAAAGAGCTGGAGAGTTGAAACGATCCTGATGCCGTCTAAGCTCGTGTTGCAAACGGCGGTAACAATTGGCGAAACCCAATCGTAACCCGACGCGTGAGCGAGGGACCACGCTCAATTGTGTTGCCGGCCCCTCGCTCACGCGTCGGGTTGCGATTTTGTAGGGCCGGTTCCTACCGGCCGTTTGTTGGATTGGCCGGTGGGAACCGGCCGTACATTTCGCGCTTACCACCATTCAAAAATGTGCATTTGCGCTAGCGAAGTCTCGGTCTTGTGATACCATAAAAACCCGTTTAATAACGATAACACCTCGAATGCCAAGTTTTTCAGAACAGACGATTGAATACGAAATTGACTGAGCAATACCAACAGGCCGTAGCTGCAGATACCGCCAAAGGCACTTATGCCTTTGTCAGCCTGGGTTGCGCCAAAAATACGGTGGACAGCGAGCGCATGATGGGCTTGTTGCAATTGGACGGCTACCAACTTGTCAGGCAGCCTGACGGAGCGGATTTCGTCATCGTGAACACTTGTGGATTTATTGAGCAGGCCCGCAAAGAGTCGTTTGCCGCGATTGACGAAATGTTGGAATTGAAGCGATCTGGAAAAACGCGCGGCGTGATTGTATCGGGTTGCCTGGCCGAACGACAAAAAGAGGAAATGCTGCGCGACCGCCCTGATATCGATTCGCTGGTGGGCGTGTTTGGTCGCGAAGAAATTACGCAAGTCGCCGATCGTTTGCTGGGGGATATGGTGGAACAGCGATCTGTTTTCCAACCGGCGCCGATTCGTGCGCTCGATGACACCAATCGATTGCGAATCACGCCAAAACATTTTGCCTACCTGAAAATTTCCGAAGGCTGTGATCGGTTGTGTACGTTTTGTGCGATTCCCAAAATGCGGGGGAAACACGCGAGTAAAACGATTGAGCAAATCATTGCCGAAGCCGAACAATTGGCCGCCAGCGGTGTGAAAGAATTGAACATCGTCGCCCAAGATACGACTTACTACGGCAAAGATATCTACGGCCAGCCGCGGCTGCGAGAATTGTTGGAACAATTGGATCAGGTGAGCGGCATCGATTGGATTCGGTTGATGTATTTTTACCCGATGTACATTGACCAGCCGCTGCTCAAAACGATCGATCAGGCTGAAAAAATCATTCCTTACATCGATATGCCGTTGCAACATGTCAATGACACGATGCTCAAACGGATGAGTCGTAAAGTCAATCGGCAACAAATTGTCGATCTCGTGAAAATGATGCGGGATTCGATTGAATACCTGGTTTTGCGAACCACGTTGATTACGGGGTTTCCAGGCGAAACGGACGAGTACTTCAACGAACTCGCCGATTTTGTTCGCGACGCTGAATTCGAGCGGATGGGAGTGTTTACCTATTCGCTGGAGCCGGATACACCGGCTGCAAAACTGCCGGACCATGTTTCTCAACAAGTGATGGATCAGCGGCGCGAGCAGTTGATGGCGATTCAAAAAGATATTTCTTTGGCCTGGAACCAGCGTCAATTGGGATATCAGATGGATGTGATGATCGATCGGCCGCATCCTGAGCAACCAGGTGTTTGGTTGGGGCGTACGTTCGCAGATGCACCAGATATCGACGGCCTGGTGTTTGTGACTTCTGAATCGGAATTAGCCAACGGACAAATTGCCAGTGTGGAAATGGTGGCTGCGGAAGCTTATGATTTGATCGGCGTCGCGGTGGATTGAGCTTTGCAAATACCCTGCCCGATCGGTAGGTTGAAATTCTGTTAACCAATTCACCTGTTGTTTTCGCGTCTAACCTGAATTCATATTCGGCGAATGGTCTCATGACAGATAACCAGTCCAATTCAAAGAAATCAAATCAGGTTTGGAACGTTCCGAACCAATTATCGGCAGCGCGATTGCTGTTGTCGTTTGTTGTGTTTGCGTTGATTCCACTGGGAGTTTATTCGCCGACCTATTATTGGGCGGCGTTGGTGGTTTTTGTGATTGCTGCTGGAACCGATTGGGTGGATGGCTGGTACGCAAGAAAATTTGACCAGGTCACTCAATTGGGACGGATTCTCGATCCGTTTTGTGACAAGATCATTATCTGCGGCGCATTTATTTCTATCGCAGTTGCGATGCGGGACCATTTCCCCTGGTATGCGACGATTGCTGGTTGGATGGCGGTTGTTGTCGTCGGACGTGAATTATTGGTGACTGCATTGCGAAGTTTTATTGAGCAAAGCGGCGGAGATTTTTCCGCCAAGATGGCTGGCAAGCTTAAAATGGTTTTTCAATGTGTTGCCGTTGGTGCTTGCCTGGTTGCACTGGCGCTGCATGCAGCGGATATTGCCCTGCCGATGTGGGTACTGGTGACAATGATTTCGTCGATCTGGCTAGCTGTCATCTCGACGATCTATTCCGGAGTCGGTTATATTATGGCTGCGGCCAAGCAAATCACTCTCAGCGGCGAATAAGTCTGTTGGGATATTTTGCTGTTAACGCTTTAGTCCAGACCACATTTCATGCTTGACCGCATTTCACTTGTCGAATTCGGATTCTTGCTATCCATCAGCTTGAGCGGTTGGATTTTTCTCGGCTGGCGTGCGGTTTCTCAGAAACAGCCGCTGCTCCGCCAAACACAATCCAAAGTTTTTCCGATTGGCTTGTTTGACATCTTTTTGTTGATTCTGTTGTGGGGCGGCGGACAGGCGCTTGGGCAATTGATTTTTGTCTGGATCAATGGAATTCCATTGGCAGAATTTTCGCCAGCAAAACTTTCCGCGAGTCAAATTAACAATTTGACGCTGACCATTAAATCTTGCGAAGCGGTTGGATTGTTACTTGCGTTTGCGTATTTGATGGCTCGCTATCGAGATCGTTGCGGTCAATTTTGGACGAACGGGCCTTGGGCGAATGTAAAAATTGGTTTGATTGCAGGATTATTGATTTTGCCTTGGATCCTGTTGATTCATATGGTCATGGCACAATTAATCCCCTATCAACACGGAACTTTGCGTTCGATTCAGGAAGATCCCTCGTCGTACGTTGTATTTATTGCTTGGTCATCCGCAGTTATCTATGCTCCGATCGCCGAAGAGTTTTTTTGCCGCATCGGCATTCAAAGCTGGGTGCGACGGATCCGGTTGCAGTCCTCAAATGAAGAGTTTAGCTCGATCATCGCGGGTGGAATTTACAAAAAACAGGATGAACAATCAGACCGCGAGGACGATGTTGAAAACAACGACGACGCCCCGTCGAATTCAAAAAAATTAGCCGAGGAACTTGATCCCGCCACCGAATCGATTTCGCCGATGTCGGCGGTGGCGATCATTGTCACGGCCGGTTTTTTTGGCTTTTTACATTTGGGCCAAGGACTCGCTTTGGTCCCGTTGTTTGTGATGGCACTTGCGTTGGGCTACATTTTCGAGAAAACTCGTAGTCTTATTCCCTGCATCATCGTTCATTTTGTTTTGAACGCGCATTCGATGTTGTGGGCAACACTACGAATTTATTGGGACGCCTGATCAATGGCATACGGGTTTGGAATTGTCGGCTGTGGGATGATTGCCGATTTTCACGCAAAAGCAATCGCTGATACGCCTGGTGCAAAGCTTGTAGCGTGTCAAAGTCGCTCGGAGAAAACGGCAAAGGCGTTTGCCAAACGGCATGGGATATCAAGTTACGTCGATGTGGCTGAGATGTTGAATGATCCTGCGGTCGACGTCGTTACGATTTGTACTCCGAGTGGTGCTCATGCCGAACCGGCAATTGCTGCGGCCAAAGCTGGAAAGCATTTGATTGTTGAAAAACCGCTTGAAGTCACGTTAAAACGTTGCGACAAAATCATCGAAGCTTGTGAGGCCAATGGCGTGACGCTGTCCACCATTTTTCCGTCACGATTTCACCGCTCGTCGCAGTTGTTGAAAAAGGCGATTGACAAAGGACGATTTGGCACATTGTCGTTGGGTGACGCGTACGTTAAATGGTTTCGCACACAAGAATACTATGACAGTGGCCAATGGCGCGGAACTTGGGAATTGGATGGCGGCGGTGCGCTGATGAATCAAGCGATCCACAGCGTTGATTTGTTGATTTGGTTGATGGGGCCAGTCGCCGAAATTACCGCAAACACCGCGACGCTGGCTCATGACAGGATCGAAGTCGAAGATGTCGCCACGGCGTCGCTACGATTTGAAAATGGCGCGTTGGGGGTCATCGAAGCGACAACGGCAGCCTGGCCTGGCGCTTTCAAGAAAATTGAAATACACGGTTCGCATGGTTCGGTCACTATCGAAGAAGAATCGATTACCAATTGGCAATTCGCAAAAATGTCGGCAGCTGATAAAAAAATGCTGGCGGAAATGGCGGACAGAAATGAAACGGGCGGAGGCGCCGCCGACCCCGCAGCGATTGGCCACGCTGGTCATACGGCTCAATTCAAAGATGTTTTGAAAGCGATCAAGCGGAACGAGAAACCGTTGATTTGTGGCCACGAAGGTCGTCGCAGTGTCGAAGTGATTTTGGCAATTTATCAAGCGGCCAAGACCGGAAAACGAGTTCAATTGCCGTTGAAGCGGGATCCCAAACTCAAGTAGGGCCGGTTCCACCGGCCAATCCAACAAAATGGCCAGTGGGAACCGGCCCTACTTTCTACTTACAAATTGGCGTTTTGGCAGTTTTGAAAAACTGCGATAATTGACTGCCACACAATTTTCAACAGCTTTGGATTCACGGATGAATCAATTGACTCAAAAAATAAAATGGTACCTGCAGTATCTTGCCGTTCGAATCTTATTGTCGATCGTGCAAATGTTGCCGCTGGATCTTTGTGATCGTATTTCTCACGGCTTAGCCCACCTGTTTACCTACCGGTTGCCGGTTCGCAAAAAGACCATTTCTGAAAACCTGTCAGCCGTATTTCCCGAGTGGGATGAAGACAAAAAAAATCAGGTGACGTTTGACATGTGGCGTTATTTGGTCATGAAAGTGTTCGAGATTGCGCACGCTCCGCGAAAAATTCATCAAACCAACTGGCGCAAGTATGTCAAAATTCCGGAGCCTGGAACGATCACTGGTCCATTGATCGATGTCCGACCGACATTATTGGTTTCGGGTCATTTTGGAAATTTTGAGTTGGGTGGATACATCACGGGCTTGCTCGGTTTTTCGACGCACACGATGGTTCGAAAACTTGACAATCCGTATCTGGATCGTTGGGTCAATGATTTCCGCAGTCGCAATGGGCAATTCATGTTGGACAAAGACGGCAGTGCCAACAAAGTTGCCGAATTGATGGAAGCCGGTGGAACGATTACCGTACTTGGCGACCAGCACGCCGGTCGCAAAGGATGCTGGATTGATTTTTTGGGACGTCCGGCATCGTGCCACAAAGCGGTGGCGTTGTTTACTTTGACCGGCGGAACACCAATGGTTTTGTGTATCTGCCGTCGGCTGGGGCGCCCGCTCGAATTTGAAATCACATCGCCGGGAACGGCCGATCCAGAACGACTATTGCCTGAGCAAGCGGACGTCAAATCGTTGACCCAGTGGTATAACGATCACTTGGCGGCATTCGCACTCGAATATCCCGAGCAGTATTGGTGGGTTCACCGTCGTTGGAAGGACAGTCCTCCGCGCAAGGCCGACAAAAAACGTTCGCCGGCAAAGGCCGCTTGACGACGCCCCGTTTCCAAAACGAATTGGTGGCTGATACGATAATGGGCGACGCTGATGATCTAGCAAGTGAATATTGATTGTGCCTACCGTTCGAACATTTCTAAATACTGACATCTACAATATCGTGCATTTGTGGCGCGTTTGCTCGAAAGGGCAAAGAATCTTTGACGCCATGAATCCGACCATCCTCGAAGATGTTTTGTTTGCAAAACCGTATTTCGATGCAAGTCATTTTTTTGTTGCGTTTGACGACAACGAAATGGTTGGGATGGCGGTCGTCGGTTTTGCACCCGACGCCGATCAAAACGATCTCGATTTGAGCAAGCCGGTGGTTTCTCGATTGATGGTCGACCCCGATCACGAATTGGAACCTATCGCGCTTGCGCTATTGGAACCGTGTTTGGAATTGGCAAAATCTCTGAATTCCAAAGATATCTGTTACGGTTCTCGTTTTCCCGACTCGCCGTTTTTCGATGGTGCCTATGGCGGTTCGCTGGTGCCCGGTGTGTTGGAATTGGAACCAAGCTTGCGAAAATTTCTGGACTCGCAGGGATTTGTCCAAGGGGAGCAAATCGAGGCGTATCAAATGCCGTTGAGCGAGTTTCGGTCGGTAGTCGATCGCAAGCAAATCACGGCGAAACGACAGTTTAAATTGTTGACTCAATCGGACCCCAAACCAGCGTCGTGGTATGCCGCATGCAATTTTGGCAAACAAAACTGTGTCGATTTTTTGTTAATGGACCGCAAGACCAACGAATGTTGTGGCAACTTGTGCTATTGGGAAATCCAGCCGTTGAGTTCGATGTGGGGCCGCCGTACTGCCGGGCTTTATTTTTTGTCGATTGACGAGAAACTGCGACGCAGTGGATTAGCGACCATGCTCGTTGGCGAATCGTTTAAACAATTGTTGGAACTTGGGTTTGCTTGTGTCGAGGTTCAAGTCCCCCGCAGCGACGTCGGACTTTGCGGTTTATTTGAAAAACTTGGATTTGAAAACATCGGTCGCGGTTTTCAAATGAAAAAGCAGTTGGCTTAAGGAAATCTACGGGTTGCGAAAAATTCAGGTAATTGGCAATTGAGTGTTGGCGAGAAAATCGAAACCCGAAGCGTGAGCGAGGGACCGGAGCAGCGCTGATTTGCGGTGAAACGTGGTCCCTCACTTACGTTTCGGGTTATGATTTTTGTTTAATGCAAAATCCTAGTGAGCGAGGGACCAGAATCTGTATCAAAACACGGTCCATCGCTCACGTTTCGGGTTTCGATTGGAACTGTAGCACAATAATCGCACACCACCAGATTGCCCCTTTTGTTGCAGATTTCGAGAGTTAATAATAAGACGAACATTCGAGTATTTTTTTAGCTAGTTTTGATTGACGATGACCCAAGCATCAAAATCTCCGCCGTCAGGTTCGCCGAAATCCAAAAAGACACAACAAAATAATTCGGCGATGATTAAAGCCGACGGTCTCACCAAATTGTATGGTGATTTCGCTGCCGTAGCAGACGTTTCTTTCGAAGTGCCGGCGCAGCAGGTCTGTGCATTCCTGGGACCGAATGGTGCCGGCAAATCGACGACGATGAAACTGCTGACTGGTTATTTGGCACCCACGCGCGGCCGAATCACAATTGATCGATTTGATTTGGAGACCGATCGAATTGCTGCCAGTAGCGCCATCGGCTATCTGCCGGAAAACGGGCCGCTGTACACTGAAATGACTCCCAAAAGCGCTTTGAACTATTTAGCTCAGGTTCGCCGCATCCGAGGTGGTCACAAAACGGAGCGGATGGATTTTGTTTGTGAAAAATGTGATTTAAAAGAGGTATGGCACAAGCCGATAGGAAAGCTTTCCCGCGGATTTCGTCAGCGGGTGGGAATGGCCCAGGCGTTGTTGCATGACCCACAGATTTTGATTTTAGATGAACCGACCAGCGGTCTGGATCCAAATCAACTGGTAGGAGTTCGACAATTGATCCGCGATTTGGGCGAGTCGAAAACTGTTCTGCTTTCGACTCATATTTTGCGTGAAGTCGAATTGGTTTGCGGGCGAGTGATCGTGATCAACGAAGGCCGATTGGTATATGACGGTTCGATCGAGGAATTCAATTCGTCTCAAGGATCCGAGCGGCAATTTCACGAATTGACAGGTTTTGATAATTGATGTTTTGACGTTTTTCGTTTTGAAATTCATCACAAACATTCGCAGGAGATTCAATACATGAGCATGTTTCTGGAAACCATTTCCGGCATTGCATTTTTTATCTTGCTGGCGTGTCTGATTGGGCTGGTATTTTTTATGGCCCGGTTCCACGTGGTTTGGGCGATCGCTTGGCGCAATGTGAAAAGCTTTTTCACCAGCGAACTTGGATACGTGTTTATTGTTTCGTTTGTTGCGTGTTGCGCGTTGTTAACATTTCGGCGTCAGTTTTTCGCAGAGAATCAAGCCAACCTCGATCAGCTGACCACGTTTTTTCCATTGGTGCTGTTGTTTTTTGTTCCTTCGATCACGATGAACATATGGGCCGGTGAAAAAAATCAAGGCACTGATGCCATATTGTTTACTTTGCCGGCAACGGATTTGGAAATTTTGTTGGGTAAGTATGTTGCCGTCGCCTGTACTTATTCGATTGCCTTGTTGTTTTCGATGACGCAATTGATTGCTTTGGCATGCATTTCGACGCCCGATTGGGGTGTGATCTTTGCCACGTACCTGGGGTATTGGATGGCGGGACTATCGTTGTTGGCGATCGGCATGTTTGCATCCAGTTTGACGCGCAGCGCAACGGTCGCTTTCGTTTTGGGCGCCATTTTTTGTGCCGTTCCTGTGCTCGCGTTTCAATTTTTGAGCAGTTCCGTTTGGGTGCAACAATTGTCGACTGCGTCGCAACTGAGAGATTTTGCCAATGGGCTGATTCCGCTGAACGGCATTTTTTACTTTGTCGCAACGATGGTGTTTATGCTGTATCTGAACTATGTCGTGATTACTCAGCGGCATTGGAGCGCTGGCCAACAATTTGCGATGGGCGGGCATTTTGCGGTACGGATCGTTTCGTTACTGGCGGTTTTGCTGGCCATGTTTTTTGGCTATCAGCGGCTCAGTTCACATCTCAAAACACAATACGATCTGACCGGTCAACGACTTTATTCATTGAGTTCGACAACACGAGATACCGTTGACACGGCCGTGGAATCCGAACGTTCGGTAACGATTCAAGCGTTTGTCAGTCGTGATATGCCGCGGCAATACGTCGATGCTAAACGCCATTTTATCAATCTGTTGCGACAATACAGTCGCATGAGTAATTCGATTCATGTTGAGATCATTGAAATCGAATCGGAAAGTGACGAAGCGCGTGATGCCAAAACACTTGGAATCGAGCCCCGCAATGTCACAACCAAAGATGGCGGTGTGACCGTCGAACAGGCGATTTATCTCGGTGCCTATATTTCCGGTCCAACTGGAGACGTGCTGCTGCCGTTTATCCACTCGGACGCATTTGAATATGAATTGACGCGTGCCATGGCCGTGGTTACCGATCAGCAGGAAAAACCCGTGGTCGGTATCCTGCGCACAGACACTCATTTTGGTGGCTGGAAATTAAAACGACCGGGTGAAGACCAGGCGATGGTGTTGCGATCAGATTTTGCGACGGTCAATGACGAGATTGCAAAAAACTATAACGTCGTTACGGTGACGGTTGCCGATCTGTCGGAAATGGTTGTCCGTCAATCACCAGGCTACAAAGCGCCCAAACGCGACGAGGCACTGTCTGACGTCGAGCAATTTCGCGAGAACCTGCTCAACAAAGGCCCGGATGTTTTGATTGTGGCGGGGCCGTCGAGTTTGTCTCAGTTGGGACTTAGCCAGTTGGTGGCATATCTCGAAATGGGAAAACCGGTACTGATTTTGGATGATCCGTTGCCATTTTATCCTTGGCTGTACGAGTATCACTACCTGCCAATTTTGGGAATCGTCGGCGCACCTCGGCAGTCGCGGATCGCGCATGATCCACGTTCTCAAACACCTCCCCCCGACCTCAGAATTTTGTCAGCCGATTTTGATTTAGCAAATCAATTCAAACCGATTCCTCCCAAAGCGCGAAATGGTACTGCCGCTGATTTGCTGTTGGCACTCGGAATTCAATGGGACAATGGTGCCACGGTTTGGAATACCGATGATTCGGCGTTGGACTTTGAACCGATTTGGCCGCAACAGAATCAAGAGGAGGAATGGCCAGCCGCTTATGGTCCCAAAGACAAGCTTATTGTTGACGCAAAACGCTCGGGTGATTTTGACGGTTTCGCGGTGGATTCGCCGATTACATCAGGATTGTCCGAAGTCGTTTTCTTTTATCCCGGCACCATTGAAAAAGCTAAAGATGCGAAAACCAAATTCACCCCGCTGATTTCGCTGAGTGAGGAAAGCGGGCGATACGAATGGGACCAATTGACCGAACAAATTATTCGCGAACAACCGGTGATGGTTGGTAATCGTCCGGCATTTGATGCCAACGGCAACATTCGAACAGCCAAACAGCCTGCGAAATCACCATTCACGGGGTTGCCGATCCGCCGCGTGCGTCAGGAACTGCGAAATGTTTCGGAGAAAACGACTGGCCGGGCGATAGCCCAAGTCAGCGTTGAAAACAGCGCCAACACGAAATTTATGATCGCGCAAAGTTCCGAAGTCAAAGCGGGGCAAAAAATGCGGCTGGTCCGCGGCGACAAAGAGCCGTTGGAATACACGATTTCGAAAATCAACAATTCCAAGAAATCCTATTCGCCTGGCGATACCATCGAATTGGAATTTGCCAAGGAAGTAGAATTTAAAACTGGCGACGTTTTGGAGTTTTTCGAATTGGAATCAAATATCGTTGGACAGCGTCAACATATTGCTGCCCGAATCACGGGCAAAAATGCCAGAAAAAAACAGATTAATGCGATATTCATTGCGGATTGCGATTTTATTTCGGAGTTGTTCTTGATTCAGGAATCACAATTCGTTCGCCGCCCCGACAATATTCTGTTTTTTGAAAATTGTCTGGATCAGTTGGCTAAAAAAGATGATTTTGTCGAACTTCGCTCTCGTCGCCCGCGACCGCGAACGTTAACGGTTGTGGAACGTCAAAAATCGGTTTACCGCAAAAAACGATACGATGCCCAAAAATTGGCCGAGTTGGATATCGAACGGAGACTGCGAAATGCCAAGCAGCGTTTCGGTCAGTCTAGCGAATCAACAGATGAACGAACGGATCTCAGCGAAACTCAAAAAGACCAGCTCAAATTTACGTCGCTGAAAACCGAAAGCCGGATTTTTGAACTTGATCAAAAACGACTCAAAAAAGAGCTGAATGAAAAAGTCGAAGAACTCAAATCAAAAGAACAGGCGCAGGTCAAATCCATGGAAGAACGAATTCGTTGGCTATCCGTGATTTTGACACCGCTGCCAGCCATTGTCCTGGGCATCGTGGTTTTGGTAATTCGACGCCAAAATGAGCGTAAATCTGTGAGTCCAAATCGCCGCGCATAACATAACATCAACAACATTACGATGAACAAAGAAACAACTCGAACATCGATTTTTTTGGGTGCAGCTGTCATTTGCTGTCTGTTCAGCGGACTTGTATTCTGGATGACGGCTCCGCGAACCAGTACGGAATTCGAATTAAACGGAAAGCCGTTTTTTGAGACCTTTGACCCCAAATCGGCGACGGCGCTGGTGGTCAGCGCGCGCAATCCATCAGGTGAGTTGATACAGTTCGAGGTCAAAAAAGATGGCGATACATGGGTCATTCCAACACATCACAATTATCCCGCCGAGGCTGCTGAACGGTTGGCCAACACAACAGCAGCCTTGATGGGTTTGAATCGTGACGCCGTTGTGGGACGCCTGGCCAACACTCATGGCAAATATGGCGTGCTCGATCCGCTGGAAAATTCCGAAGCGGGCGGCAACGAAATTGGTACGCACATTACGGTCAAGGACAAAAATGGTAATGTGCTCGTCGAATATATTGTCGGGCAACGTGTGAAAGCCGATGAAAATCGGCCGACGTCCGAAGTCGACGACGAACAGGCCAGCTATTTTTACGTTCGTCGGCCTGACGAACAACAAACGTACAAGGTCGAGATGGAAGTCGATTTATCAACGAAATTTACGGATTGGATCAAACCAGACCTGTTGCGAATTTCGCAACGTAATTTGCGTTCGGTGGTCGTGAACAACTACGAGGTCGTTCAAGGCGTATTCAAACCTGGCGATCAATTTAAATTCACACGGGACTCCGATTTCGGGCAGTGGAAATTGGACGGAATCGACGAAAAAACAGAAGAAGTTGCCAGTGACAAAGTTGATGAAATTGCAACGATGTTCGACGAGATGGAGATTGTCGGAGTGCGGCCCAAAATTACTTTGCCCGACGGGCGTCAGTTGTTAAAGCCCGATTTGACACTCAACCTGGATGGTTTGGGGCAAGTTCCCGAGCGCGTGCAACGCCAGATTATGGGACAAGCGGCAAGGGATCTGGCGCAACAGGGATTTTTTCTGGCAAGTGCTCCGCTCAAAGGAACCGACGAGCGGCTATTCGGTCAACAGGGCAAAGTTGATGTGACGACCAATGATGGAGTCCGTTACTCGGTCTATTTTGGTGACGTTTTTCTAGGTGATACGGAGTCCATCGAAATTGGTGGCGGCAAACTGGAAAAAGTCGATAGCAAGAAAAAAAACGATGCCTCTAAAAAAGGGGATTCGAAAAACAAAGTTGAAAACGATTCGACGAAAAAAGATAAACGTCAAAAAAGCCGGTTTGTGATGGTCCGAGTCAAATTTGACGAAAGCCTGTTGGGTGCGGTGCCAGCCAAACCGACCGAACCAACCAAACCGACAGAACCCGAGGGCTACAAACCGACCGAGCCCAAAACCGGAACAAACGATAAAAAAGGCCCTAACGAACAAGAGCCTCCCGTTCCTCCGGCAGAAGACAAAAAAACAAAATTATTCAAACAATACGAAGCGGATTTGGCGACCTATCGCGCGGCACTTGGGAAATATCAGGCCGAATTGCAGGCTTATAATGACCAAACTGAGAAGCGCAACAAAAGCATTGAAAACGGCAAAAAAATTGCCAAAGATCTCAACGATCGTTTTGGTCCGTGGTACTACGTCGTAGGTGTTGGCGAATTGGAAAGTTTGAAATTGCCACGCGATGCGTTCGTCAAACCAAAGCAAGTCGATCCCAATGCACCCGCAGCCCAGCTGCCAGCGATTCCAAACATTTTTTTCGAAGATTCCAAGCAGCCGCCAAAGAAATCGGATTCCAAGTCGGGAGACCCGAAATCGGGAAAAAACGGCGGGAAATAACTAACAATTCGATGTTTCAAAATTGAAACATTGTCGATTTGTTGGAGCATAAAATCAGTGATATGACGGTTGACCGAACCGTTGCCAAAAACTGCACCGCATATCATTCCATGATTTTTGGCAAATTTGCAAATTCATGAAATTTCTTTTCTCAACCCATTAAGGCGAACCTACGATTTTTTGTGAACGCAAAATGAGCGTTCGGAGACCCACGTCGCCTTTGCCGAGCGACAATTCGCCAGACAATCAAGGAATCTAAAAATGGATTTCGCCAAACTTGCCACCAAAATTCAGGCCAAAGAACCTGAGTCTACTCCCGAAGACGTTGCTCGAATCGCACTGCTGTTACTCGGGGCCGATCAAGATCTGAAAGATCTGGAATCTGATGAGAAATTCGAAAAAGCTTGGGCCGACATCAAGCTTCGTCTGAAAGCGTGCATGGATCAACACGGAGCAATGAGTGAAGAAATTGAAACGCTCGCCTGCAGCGATCCCAAACAATACACACCCGATCAGGTTTGGGTCCTCGTTCGCGCGATCAAGGTACAAAGCCAGTTGTTGCAGTTTTACACCGGAAACGCGACACAGCCGATCGCCTAGTCAATCAATGTTCTGACGAACGTTGCGCGTGCAAGCATCACCTGCGAGCGCGCGTTTTTTTGTAGGGCCGGTTCCTACAGGCCAATCCGCCAAAACGGCCGGTGGGAACCGGCCCTACAGTCTGATACGAGCACAAAACA
This sequence comes from Pirellulaceae bacterium, assembly GCA_028280445.1. Lineage (GTDB taxonomy): Bacteria > Planctomycetota > Planctomycetia > Pirellulales > Pirellulaceae > JANQLU01. The sequence continues at coordinate 47,283 of JANQLU010000096.1, forward strand.
CTCGCTCGCGCTTCGTACTCGTAAGAATCATTCTCGCTAAAGCAATATGGCGATCGCCACGTTCATGTAAATGATGATCCCGAGGATATCAATAATCCCGGCAACGAACGGGTTGCTCATCATGGCGGGGTCCCAACCCAATCGGGCAAATATCAACGGGAGGATTGAACCCGTCAAAGTTCCTGAGATAACAACTAGAAACAGCGTCAACGGAACCACCGAGGCTCCGAGAAAACCGGGGATCGTACTTGAAAACAGAGTCACCGTCACCAGATAACCCATCAGGCCAAGCGCACCTCCGAGCAACATTCCCATCAGCAACTCGCGCCAAACAATCGTCCACCAATCCGACAATGTCACATGGCCGCGAGCCAACGCCGTAATAATCAACGTCGCAGATTGACTGCCGGAGTTGCCTCCACTGCTGATAACCAACGGGATAAACGGAACCAACCACGCCCAGGCTTCGAGTTTTTCGTCATATTGTTTCAATGCCAATGCGGTGAGCAGCGCAAAGATGAACAGTATTCCAAGCCAGATTCCGCGTTTCCAACTCAAAGTCAAAACACCGGTTTTCAGATAGCTTTCGTCCAGCGGATCAACCGCGGCAATTCGGTGAGCGTCTTCGGTTGCTTCTTCGCGAACAACGTCAATGATATCGTCGTGCGTAATAATGCCGACAATGTGCCGTTCGGCATCGAGCACCGGAATTGCCAACAAGTCCAACTTGGCAACCTTGTTAGCTACCTCTTCCTGGTCGTCCATCACGTTAGCCGCGACGATATCGGTTTCCATCAAATCGACGAGTTGCGTATCGGGTGTTCGCATGGCGGCCAAAAGTTGGCGTGCCGAAACCAGGCCGCGCAATTGATTGTCGTCATCAACAATGTACAGATAGTAGATCGTTTCATATTCTTCGGTTTCGCGGCTCAGTTCATCGAGTGCTTTTCGCACCGTCAAATTGGCGCTGAGCGTTGCGACCTCGGTCGTCATGACGGCGCCGGCCGTGCCTTCGGGGTATTGGCTCAACCGAAGAATGTCTCGACGTTCTTCGACCGGGATCCGCATGAGCAAATCGTCGACGATCTCTTCCTCGAGTTCGTTGAGGATGTCGACCCGGTCGTCGGCGGCCAGATCGGTGATCAACTCGCCCAGCTCATCGCGATCCTGAGTTCGGAGGATTTCCAGCTGCCGTTCAATATCGAAATAGGTGAAAATCTCTTTGCGGATTGGGCGATCGGCAACACGAATGACTCCCCAGGATTCTGTCGAAGTCAGACCATCCATAAATTCGGCGGTGCGTGCAGGGTGGAGCGCTGAACAAAACTCTCTGAGTTCTGCCACGTTTTGCTCCGCGAGCATTTCGCGAATTTCGGGAAGGTACAGCGTATTGATCATTTTCCGAAAAGAGGACGCCACAGTTGATTGAATTCGTAAGACAAATTTATCGATATTCGGGTTCGTACCGCGAACCTCCGATTTTACGGACGAAAGTTGCGGAACTACAGACCTCTAACAACGAAAAACAGTGAAATCGGCGCGTCCGTTGTTGAACCGCAACTAACAATCCGATTTTGCGGCGTGGGTTTCTACGGGCGGAGTCCGACCGAATTATCTCGACTCATCACCGGTCAATCGTTGTACGTCGGTAATTCTCGGAAACGGATGATTGCCGCGATCGGTCATTCGAATGGGTTTTTCCGATCGATAGGTTTTCAGTCGTTGTTGCATCCCTTCGAGATATTTCGATTGATCACTCCCTCGCACTTTGGAACGCTGCAAGTCAACGGCTTCCTGTTGTTCGAATTTGGCGGCGCGAAGATCACCGTTTTCCGCCAAAACCGCCGCATAGACTTCTTTGAAAACAACTTCAGTATCCCCAAAAACGTCATAGATTGGTTTGACGATTTTCATTGCCCGTTTGCCGTCGCGAAGTTGATCTTCGGGAGAGGTGGCCAGGATCCACGCGAGCATGAGTTTCGTGGCATAGTCGCGCGACGATTTATCAATCACTTTTTGAAATTCTTCGATTGCCTCTTTGTCGTGCCCGGTCAGAAAATAGCAGACTCCAATAATTCTCGTGAAGCCGAGTTCGTTGGGCGACAGCCGCCGGGCGAGTCGGAAAAATCGCAACGCGTTTTTAAAATCGCCAGACTCTGAATAAACCAGTGCCAAATCTGTAACCAACGCGACTTCGATCGGCCGTAAGTCAAAAGCCTCCGTGAGCGCCGACGCTGCGCCGTGATAATCTTTTTTCCGATATAACAGGCGTCCTTTGATCCAGTTCAAACGGTATTTCAGGTCAATCACCAATCCCTGCCCCGAAGCGTTTCGAATGGCGGCGTCGATAATTCCGATGGCTTCATCAAATTTGCCACGGCGTTCGGCGACTTCAGCCAAGCCAATGCGGGCATCGACGTTTTTTTCGTCGATATCGAGCGCATCTGAAAAATTTTGCGACGCTTTTTCCAGCAATTCATCCCTGGAATCTGTGTTTCGTTTTGCCAGGCGAAGATTGATTTTCCCGGCCATTAAATACGCTTCGCGACAATTCTTGTTGTAGCCCAACGACTGCCTAATCATTTTGCGAGCTTCGACGAGATTTCCCTGTTCGAGGAAACTTTGCGCCATTTGACATCGCGCCAGGGCCAATTGTTCTCTCGACAAAAGTCGCATTCGCTTGACTTCGTCTTTGTATTTTGCACGGCCATATATCTCGGCCAGTCGGATGTAATCGGGAACTAACAAATTGGAAATGCGTTTGGTTTCATAGAGCGGAAACGGTTGGTAAAAATCGTCAACAACTTTTGCAGTCCGATTAATGTCACGTTCCACGCTTTGGGGATCCAATTTGTCTCGATAAACCGCAGCAATCCGATTGGAGTCGTCCAGCAAAATCCAGCAGGGCGATTGAAACGAATGAATATTTGCAAACACTTCCAATCCAAATACTCTCAGTCGATCGATGCTACTTGCCGAAATCTGTGCTGGCTCAACTTTGGCGGCATCGACCGGCGGCAAACCGTCGTCCTGCAACGCAATTTTTCGCAGTGACGATTTCAGAGTTGCCAGTTGTGATAAGTTGTTCAAATAGTTTGGATCAGATTTTTTGCAGAGGTGAATGAGTGTCATTCGCCCATCGCCGGCATAGACCATCCACTGTTTGGCACCCGGTGTTTTGATTTCCAATTCCGGCCCCTTCAGTTTTGGCCAGATCAGGTTTTCCCGAACAACCTGGTATTGGTGTGGGATGGGCTTGGGAACGAATTTACTGGCAGGTTCAGGTCTTTCAATAACTTGGATTTGTTGATCGCCTTCGATCACGCAATACATTTGGTTGTTTTTAAATCCGAAAAATTCTTCTGTCTTTTTAGCGGACCATTTGACAACGACTTTTTCGATTTTGGCGTTTTCGGGAATTGAAAATATCAAAGTCCGACTGGACTGCGTCAGCAATAAACTTTCGCATTTCGACGTTTGAACGATTGGCTTGTCAGAACCTTCCAAAAACAAATTGACAATGGCGCCGTAGCCGTCGCGATTGATCGTCGTTCCACGCAACTTGATTTTCACATACGGGCGTGGCGGGCTATTGTTTCGTTTGATTTTGATCATCGGCGCCAAAGCGTTGTATTGAACCAGATCCCAATCGCCATCGGAATCCCAATCGGTTTTCGCCAGCGAGCGAGTATCGAGTGCATCATCCAAACCCGAGATTGCCGAGATATCGACCAAACGATTCCGGCCGGTATTCAGCAGCAACGAATTCCGTCGACCAGGTTCGTAGCTTGAGTCGCCATGAATGGCGTTGGTGAACTGATAAAATTTTTGGGACAGCACTTCTTTTTTGTCGGCGGGGTTATCACGTCCCAACCTCGGGATGATATGTCTCCAATAATACCCGCTCATGTTTTTCAGATTCGGTCGTGTCCAACCGGAATTAGTTGACAACAGATCCGCGATCCCGTCGCCATTGACATCAAAAGTGTCGCTGGCAAGTGTAAAATTCGCTTTCGGCACTGGCGTCAAACGTTCGGCGATTTCATATTGCCGATCCTTGTTGAGCCGCATCACAAAACTCGAGCGAACCAGTTTTTTCATATCATCGGGCTTGAGATTGGTATCCTCTCCCCCTTGGTATGCATTGGCCACCAGACGATTGGTCGGTGTCGAGCCAGTCGATACGATCAATTCTGATTCTCCGTCCGCGTTCAGATCAATCCAGTTAAAACTGCGGTACATGTACGCTTGCTCTAATCCAGGCGCAATTTTTCCTTTGGCAAACCAATCGCCTTTGTTATTCAAATAGGTCGCCGGCGCAAAATCGTTGGCGCCAACGATGTCCAAATCGCCGTCGAGATCGGTGTCGTGCCAAAATGCGTTGACGATAAAACAACGGTTTTTGATTCCGGCTGACTCGGCTATCAATTTGAAATTGAGGTTGCCATCATTGACGTACATCACCAACCCGCCACCATTGTCCGCATCCAAAACCGAATTGAATGCGGGGAAATCGGAATCAGAACGAAATTGTGGCAAGTATCCGGCACACAGCAAATCCAAATCTCCATCGCGATCAAAATCCGCTGCCGTTAGCTTGGTAATGTTGGGAGCGTTGAACAGAACGCGCTTGTAGTGAAATCTCCCTTTGCCATCATTGGCCAATAACGCAACACCCGATTGCAACGAAATCAAGGCGTCTTGGTCGCCATCATTGTCCAGGTCGGCAAACAACGTAGCGCCTGTCGATTCTTGAAAGGCGAGACCGGACTGGAGCGAAGCATCTCGCACGGTTCCGTCTGCCACTTGAACAAACAAGCGATTGGGGATTCCCTCCGGTTGGCTCACATAAATGTCGTCGAGGTCGTCGTTGTTAACATCGCAAATACTGATGCCGTGCCATCCCATGATGCGACGGGTGCCGAGTTTTTCAGTCCATTGTGAAATCCCGAAACTGAATTGCTTGTTTGCCGGCGCCGTATTTTCGAAAACGGATCCGGTACAGTCGCTGTAAATCGACGTTGCAGGGTTCAATAACGTTGTTTCGTCATACGACGCAATTTGAATCGCTTTGATGTTGACATTTTTTTTGTCTTGAGAAAACTCCCAACTGATTTTCCAATTCATCGACGCTTGCCGAGCGCCAATCTTAGGAATTTCGCCGACGATGGAAATCAAGGCGTCGGTCGTCAAGGTCTGATCTTTGACGACCACGTTGTCGATTTCAAACACAAACCGCCGCTGATCGCATTTGTTCCACGGGCTGATCAGCGCACCGATTGCTTGCGTGGCAGTCGATTCTGGCCATTTTTTTGTTACCGGAGTTTGCGGATCGGCACCGACGATTTCGAGTTGAGCTTCTTTGAACAGCGGTTTGAGGTCCGCGCGTTTCAGACCCGAAAAACTAACCGGCGCGGCAAAGATCGTATTGAGTTGTTGTTGGATTTGGGTGGGAGTCAGTGTTTTGGCGTGAACGATGACTTGGCCCAATTTTTCTAATTGCGCCGATGCGACGTTGTTCCAATGTTCCGCTTCCCAAGGACTGCCGACAAGGTTTTCTGGAGGATTTTGCCAATTCGTAACGGCGATCGGTTCGTCGCGATAGATTACTTTGGCAGCGGCCTTTTTTTCTTTATTGCCGTCTTCAGAATTGTCTGGCTCTGGGTCGGTTTGTGGGCACCCGGCTAGAAAAACGAATGCCAGTGAAATGGCGAACAGGAATGCCTGTTTGTAATACATTCAAATTCTCAAATGTTGGAGGAAATCATCTGTGAGCCATCTATTTTGGCTCACAATCGGTGGTAGAAACAAGGTGAAATTTCAACTTGTTTGTGCTTTGGCGATCGCCGTTGCGACAGTTCGCTGATATTCGAGCCCCAGGCTCAGTGGAAATCTATCCAGCCCTTTTTTGCGAAGTTCTGGTGCATATTTTTGTTCGTATTCGTCGAATTTGTTGCGATCCAGGAACTCGTAGCGGATTTCGTAAGTCAAATCTTCACCGTCCATCTGGTAAACTACAGCTTGATGAGCGCCTCCATCCAAGACTTCCTGTAAATGTTCCTGTTCGAGCCATTCCAGCCATTTTGGTGCGACCGAATGATCGGTAAAGGTGCAACGAACGGTGTATGAAATCAAATTCATTTTTGGATCTTCGGTGAAATCATGAAAAAAGTGATTATCCTCATTTTGCTGTTGTTTGTCATCGCTGGTGTTGGGTATGCCGCCTACAAATGGCCTCGCAAAATAGCGTCAACCGAAGAAATCAAAGATGTCAAATCGGTTGCCAAGGCCGTGAAACATTTGCATCGCGATATGCCCGCCACCAGATCTGGCGATTGGTTGGCGTCTCACGATGAATCGGGACAAACATTCAAGCAATACTTGCGAGCAAATCCCGTCACACTGACCAAAAAACGAAACAAGCTGTACGTTCAACCGATCGGAAAATTTGCCGGCAAAAGCAGTGAGATTATCAAACTGTCCGCCGAGTTTATGAAAATCTATTTCGGTTGCGAAGTGGTGGTCAACAAAAACATCACGTCGGATGATTTTCCAGAACGGGCCAAACGAGTTCATCCGTCTTGGGGCGTTCGGCAATTGCTTTCAACTTACATCCTGGACGATGTTCTCAAACCCAAACTTCCCGACGATGCGTTTGCCATGATCGCTTTTACAGAAAAAGATCTTTGGCCGGGACGCGGTTGGAATTTTGTTTTTGGACAAGCTTCATTGCGAGGCCGCGTGGGTGTCTGGTCCATCTATCGAAATGGTGATCCTCGAACGGATTTTGCGCTGTGCCTGGATCGCACATTGAAAACGGCAACGCACGAGACCGGACACATGTTTTCAATTCAGCACTGTATCGCTTATCGATGTAACATGAATGGCAGTAACAGTCGTGACGAAAGCGATCGGCATCCACTATTTCTGTGCCCCGAGTGTTTGCCAAAAATTCTGGTTGCCACACAGTCAAAATCGGAAGAGCGGTTCAAAAAACTGGCGGCGTTTTGCAAAAAGCACAAATTGAAAGAGGCGGCCGAGTATTATGAGCGCGCGTATCAATGCATCCGTAAGTTAAACAAAAAATCGGGTGACGACAAAGATAAAAATCATAACCCGAAACGTAAGTGAGGGACCACAAGTAGGGCCGGTTCCTACCGGCCGATCCGACAAAACGTTTTGGGTGGCACTGGCCCCAGCCAGTGATTTATCCATCAACTCATAGCTTATTTCGCTCAGTAGAAGAACTTAACAACCACGATATTGACGGAGCTTCAACCATTTATGGTGGTAGGTGACTGGATTAGAAATTGTCGAAAACCTATTCAACCAAAACACTGGCTGAGCCCAATATTGTCCGGAAAAACTGCATGCACTTTGAACTATTTTGATTTTTAAGTGTACAGTACAGTAAACGGACTTTATTGGTTTGTG
>JANQLU010000097.1 GCA_028280445.1 Pirellulaceae bacterium
GGCTGCCCGGCTTGCCCGCAGTCACAAAGGTCCTGATCCAGCTGGTTCTTCCGTTGGGTCGTGGGGTCACATCTGTTCTGCGGTGCTGCGTCTTCTCGCTGTTGAGGCGTGGGGTCTTCACTCCACCTATCGCTGGTGGCATTACTGGCATTCATCCCCAGTGTCTCTACGAGGCTGTGGGCTCTGTGGTGCCTTTGGGCGGCTTGCTCCTTCGGTCTACGCCTCACCTACTCGATGGGTCAACTCGTTCATCACTTCGGCATTACTGGCCGCGGGGTTCTCTAGTTCGCCAATCCCGGTGTGTACACCACCTCCTCGTGGCCCACTCTTTGAGGCTATGCCTCTGCTCTCGATGTGCATCGGTGTGGAGGTCCTCTTTCATTCTGTGTCTAGCGGCTTGCTTCTTCTCGCCATCCCGGGTGCCCGTGTTCACTCGAGTCGTCTCACTGGTTGCCATCTCCCTTGTGACTGCCGGGGCAACTCATCGATGCCTTGACTCCATCCTTTACATGCGTGGACGTCCCCTCGATGCCCACAAGACTTCAGTCAGCTCCCAAGGTCCAACCCGATCGAAGAGGTCGCTTCTGTGCAGTCAGCTCCCAAGAGCCGGCGTGGATGAGGGGGTCCAAACCGTCAACTCCGTGGCCACGTCAGTGTGGGCTCAAGCCATCTGTTCCACGCTGTGGATGGTCTACGCGCCCCGGCGTTGCGTGGCTGGTCATGCCGGCTGCGTGGACTCCCGCGTTCCTTCGGGCATTCATCCTCTTTGGTCCTACCACGTCCAATCGGCATTCCGTATCGCTGTGGAGGCGCATCTGATCGCTGTCGAGGCTGGCGTCTACTCTGTGATGGGTGTCCTCGGTGTTGTGGGGCCGCGTCTGATCGATGTAGGCCGCCTAGACGTGGGGGTGATCCCATACGAGATGGCGGTGTAATCCCAATCGAAACATCGGTTGAGCGCAGACTCGGTGCACAAGGTCTTCTCGTCTACTTTTGAGACCATTCCGACTAGGCGCGGAGTAGATCCATTCCGCATCGCCCCGGCGTACGCCATCGGTGCAGGCATTCACTCCATTCGTGCGGGTCGTCACTGATGCGGCGAGGCACTTCGCTACCTTTGGACTGGCACCAGCCGCCGCTTCAACCCTTTGGCTACGTTGGGGGTGGCCACTCAATCCTTGTGTGTCATCCACCTTTTCGATGCCATCTCAATCCTGATTCCTATCACTCATTCCTTTACGCGCGGACTCTTTTGAAACAACCCGCTCTTTCGGCCGGTCATCGCCACCTTTACGACTATCCAACCCCGAGTCACCTGAACGTCCTTTGGGAATTCGGTAGCCTTGGCGGCATCGGTTTGCACGTTCAGATCGTGACCGGCATCGTTCTTGCGATGCACTACACGCCGCACGTGGTTTGTGCCGCTGTGTCCATTGAACACATTCTGCGCGAGGTCTACGCCGGCCACGTCCTCCGCCATGCCCACGCCAACGGTGCGAGTCTGTTCTTTATCGCGGTCTGACTGCATCTGTTCCGCGGCCTAGCGATGGGGCATGCATGGCGCGTGAGAGTGTGGTGTTTGGGTGTGCTCCTCCTGCTCCTGAGTGTTCTCACCGCCTTTGTTGGCTATGTGCTGCCTTGGGGACAGATGAGCTTTTGGGGCGCGACGGTGATCACCAGCCTTGCCAGCGCATTGCCGGTGGTTGGCTATCCCCTCGTGTCGTGGCTGTGGGGTGGTCTGTCCGTAGAGAACGCCACCTTAAACCGATTTTTGAGCCTGCACTACCTGCTGCCCTTCATCATCGCCGGCAACTCCGTGGTGCATCTGGCTGCCCTGCATGAGGTGGGGTCAAACCATCCGCTCGTTGGCGCCAACCCGGTGGACAAGAGCGCCTTTTTCACCGATTCACTCATAAAGGACCTTGTGGGCTGAGTCGTGTGGGCCATCGGTGTAGGCCTGGTTGCTTTCGGAACCCCAATCGCCCTCGGCCACCCAGACAACTCGATCCACGCCAACCCACTCACCACGCCTGCGCACATCGTGCCCGAGTGGTATTTTTTGGCTTTGTATGCCATCCTGAGAAGCATCCCCAACAAGCATGCCGGGGTAGCCGCTGTTACCCTGGTAATCATCACCTTGTTCCTTATTGGTGGCCGGTTCAACCCGCTGGCTCCATCGAGCCGCCATTGCCAACCTCGTTGTACCTACGCGGACTCTGTACATCTGCTATGGATCTTTGGAGCGGACGTCGGAATCCTTGGCTGGTCTGGGTCGCATTGCACACCCCACGCCATTCGAATCGGTCAGCTCTGGGGAGCCATCTCTTGTCTATGCATGGCCGCTGTTCACTGCTGGCGCATCCAACGCATGAAAGGCCTTTTGGCCCGCATGTGCTCTGTCTGCGCCCTTTCGAATCCGCGTGGCGTGCGCCTACTTCCCGGTTCGCTATAAAAAGGATGGCGTTCTTAATCCTCTTTGTGCGGTCGTTCATCACGTGTGCGCTGCCCGTTTTTTGGCCCGGTTTGCACCATCCTTCTCATACTCCTTTTGAATGGCTTGGCTTGTCGCCGGCCACGTCCTCCGCCATGCCCATGCCAACGGTGCGAGTCTGTTCTTTATCGCGGTCTGACTGCATCTGTTCCGCGGCCTAGCGATGGGGCATGC
>JANQLU010000115.1 GCA_028280445.1 Pirellulaceae bacterium
CCTGTAACCACAAGTGTTGTGAATTCAAAGATTCGAATTTGTTTTTTTCAACATCAAAAGAAGGAATGTTTTTACATTCCTGAAAGTGAAACACATCGATCATTTATGTCCAGCATGTGGTAGCTGCGTTGAAGTAGAACTTAGAAAAGATGTTTTTGCGTTTTTATGCCGAATTGTCGGACAGAGGTTGCCACGAAACTAAAGTGTCCAGTGACAGGCTGACAACGCAATGAAAAACGAGCTACGACTTCGACCGATGTAGCGTGCTTGGCAATTGTAGCAGTGAGTTGATTGCGGACTTTGATTCTTGAGGTGCCTGGCGATCAATTAAAACCGTTTGCCATCCTCGGGATTCTGCGGGAGCGATATCGCAAATGGGATCGTCTCCAATCATGGTGAAGTTATCGGATTCGCTGAGAGTGAATTCGATATTGTCAAAGAATTGCGAGCTCGGTTTGGGGTGTCCGATTTCGGATGAAATGAAGAGATGCTGGATTTGATCCAACGGGGCGATCGCGGACAGAATGGGGCGGAGCCTGGCGTCGAAGTTGGAGGCAATGGCAATGACGCTTTGAGTGTTTTGGATTGCTGGCCAAACCGGTTTGACGTCATCAAACAATTGCCAACTGCTCGGCATACTAAAATAGTTCCACAGCGCTTGGAAGAGCGGTTCGGTGTTTGAGATGTCGTCGAACAGTGTTTGAATCAAGTGTCGCCAGTTGCTGCGTTCGGTTTCTTCGTTGGTGGGAAGCCTTGTTCGAAACAACGAATGAAAAAGCTGGGAGAATTGGGATTTAATTTCGGCTTGAGTTTTTTGGCTGTCGAATTGCTGACCAAACTCGAAATATGTCTGCGAGATACTACGCGCGGGTCGAATTAAAGTTCCGACCGCATCAAAAACCAAGACGCGTTGTGACATGATTTTTTTGATTGTATTTCGAAGTTTTGGTAGGGCCGGTTCCTACCGGCCGGTTGAATAATATGGCCGGTGGGAATTGGCCGTACATCTATTTTTGTTTAGACAGGATGAACAGGATTGACAGGATGATGCTGTTTTTTGTTTTTGTTTCTTGGGTTGAACAGGTTTTGGTTGTCTTTGGGCGAAAATGCTATGGAATTGACGAAGGCGTTCGATAGCTGATCAGCCAAAATGGCCGGTGGGAACCGGCCCTACGGCTTGGGCCATTGGGAAAATGGTGTTACCGATAAATTGGAATTGAAATAACGCGCGTCGTGTGTCACTTCGGTGCCTAGCCATTCTGGATGCTGAAACGTTTGGTCTTCGGACTCCAGTTCGATTTCTGCGATCACTAATCCGAGATTCTCTCCTAAAAATTCATCGATCTCCCAATGCATGCCGTGACAATGGACAACGTAGCGGTTTTTTTCGACCAGCGGACCTTCGCATAGATCTAGTAGCTGTCGGGCTTCGTCGCCTGGGATTTCGTATTCGAACTCCAGTCGTGATGCACCTGTCGTAAGCCCTTTGACAGAGAGAAACGATTTTTTATCGGCGACACGAACTCGAACGGTGCGCTGTCGATCCAGGTTGAGATAGCCTTGGCAGAAATACATGGGGTCAACCGTTTTCCACAAGTCATTTTGGACAAGGAATTTTCGTTCGATCTCGATTCCCATATTTTGTTCCAAACGGCGATTAACAATTTGGCAAATGTCGAACTTACCGAATCAATCGGAGATGGCTCGGTCGGGCAATGAATTTACGATGCGATTGAAAACAGCATCGACATCTCCCATACCGTCGATGACGGTCAGCAATTTTTTTTGTTCGTAATGTTCGATCAACGGTTTTGTTTGTTTGTCGTAAACATCCAGCCGGTGCGTCACGACCTGGACATCATCATCAGGTCTCGGTGCACCGTTGTTGGCCCGATTCGAAATTCGGCGGATCAACTCGTCGCGTTCGACGCGGAGTTCGATTGCCCGTGTCAACGAACGGTTTTTTTGCGTCAGCATTTCGTCAAACATGATCGACTGAGCCAGGGTCCGAGGAAATCCATCGAGCAAAAACCCGGATTTGCAATCGATTTGATCAACGCGATCATCAATCAAGCCTGCAATGAGATCATCAGAAACAAGATTTCCGGAGGCCAGAATCGGTTCAATTTGTTGGCCAAGTGATGTTTGCTTGTGAACTGCTGCGCGCAGGATATCACCCGTGGACAAGTGTGGTATGCCAAAATGAGTTGCGAGCCGAGAACTCTGCGTGCCTTTTCCGGAGCCGGGCGGTCCCACAAAAATCAGCAACATAACGAAACGGCTTTCTAAATCAGGGCTGATTGTCTGTTTGGGTGAGTTGCCACACCCTTAACATTGCAATAACAGGATAAATCAAAACAAAATCGGCAACAACCGTTTGGTTATTGCCGATGGTGATTGGTCAATAAGCAGAAATTTCTGTGTTATTCCAAGAGACCTCGATAATTTCGCATTACCAAATGGCTGTCGATTTTTTGGACCAGATCAAATGCCACACTGACAGCAATCAACAGCCCCGTGCCGCCGTAAAAGTTTGCGACCGTAAAACCGACATCTAACAATTGCATGATAATAATCGGGATCACCGCCACCAAGGCGAGGAAACCGGCACCAACATATGTGATCCGTTCGATCACATTTTCAAGGTATTCCGCCGTACGTTTACCAGGTCGATAGCCCGGAATAAATGTACCGCTCTCCTTGAGGTTGTCGGAAATCTCTTTTGGATTAAATGTAATCGCAGTCCAGAAATAGCAGAAGAAATAAATCAGGGCGATGTACGTCAAGTTATAGATCAGCGTCAGGGGGTCAGAAAAAATCTGTCCCACACGTGACACGCCGTTTCCAAGCCAGTTGTCGCCGACCCAGCCGCCGAACGCTTTGAGCAAAAACGGCGGCAACATCAGTAGACTGCTGGCAAAGATAATCGGCATGACGCCGGCCTGATTGATTCGTAGCGGCATGTATTGGCGGGTTCCGCCGTAAACACGTCGTCCACGAACATGTTTTGCGCTCTGTGTCGGAATTCGCCGCTGGGCAAGGGTGATAAACACGACCCCCAGGACGACGCCGATAAACAGCACTGCGAGCGCGATAAAGGTTTCGATACCTGTTGTTCCGGTTCCGATTCCGGTCAGTTCAAATTTGGCGGTACCAAACAGGCCGAACAATGCTCCGGGCATCTGTGCAACGATCCCGGCCATAATCAGCAAACTGATTCCGTTTCCGATTCCGTATTCATCGATCTGCTCACCGAGCCACATCAAAAATACGCTACCGCAGGTCATGATTAAAATCGCGGTGATCTGCCAAAAGAACATCAGGTCCCCGTTGGCATTTTCGAATTCGGGAGAGGTCAGGTTCCCAACGCCCTGACCTTGATTTCCTTGCATCACCACAAACCATATAAAAGCAGCACTTTGTATCAAGCACAGCACAACCGTCAGGTAACGCGTGTACTCGTTAATTTTTTTACGTCCGGATTCGCCCTCTTTTTTGAGCTCTTCCAGTGGTTTATAGACGGAGCCCATCAACTGCAAAATAATCGCGGCAGAGATATAGGGCATGATACCGAGGCCAAAGATCGTAACTTGGCTGATTTGACTGGCGCTAAATACGGAAACTCGCTCGAGGAAAACTCTAAGCGTTTCGTTGCTTTGACCGAAATTGGTCATTTCCGCCTGGTCAATCATTGGCAGTGGAATTTGCCAGCCAATTCGATAAACCGCCAACAGGAATAGCGTCAGAAAGATCTTCTTTCGCAGTTCCGGTATCGAAAAAACCGTCCTCAGTTTTTCGAGCATTTACTTGTCCGTAGGAATCAGTGTTCGGTGTAATCCGTAATTATGTATTGTGTCCGTTTCTACCAGTTTTCAGCAATGCCGATTGAGTAGAATCTTTGTGAGGTTAGTCGGAAGCCGACTTTTGTTTGTTTTTTACGACTGGTTTTTTGCCCGGCAAAATGGTGCAAGTTCCACCCGCGCTTTCGATTTTCTGTTGGGCGGATTTGCTGAATCGATGTGCTGAAACCGTCAGTTTTTTTGTCAACTCACCGTCGCCGAGCACTTTCAAGATATCGTAGCGATACTTGGTCAGCGATTTCTCACGGAGTGTTTCCGGATTGACTTCGTCGCCGGCTTCGAAATGGGCTTCCAGATCAGCCACATTGACATGGCCAACTTTGAGTGCCCATTTGTTATTGAATCCCCGTTTAGGAATTCGGCGGAACATTGGCATCGCACCACCCTGAAACGATGGGTGTTGAGAATGCCCGGCCCGTGAGCGCTGCCCTTTATGTCCGCGACCTGAGGTTTTCCCAAGTCCACTACCCGTTCCACGGCCCAGGCGTTTTTTCCGCTTGAATTTTTGAATGCCTTCGTTGACGTCGTTGATCTGCATGAGACCGAAACTCCGATAAATTATCCCAACACGGTTATGAGAGTGTCACACCGCGGAGGTTTTCTACATCTTCTTTGGTTCGTAACTGACTAAGTGCTTCGATGGTCGCTTTGACCAACGTGACTGGGTTATTGGTGCCAAAGCTCTTGGTCAAAATGTTTTTGATTCCGGCAGCTTCACAGACGGCGCGAACTGCGGAGCCCGCGATCACACCGGTACCGGGACCGGCTGGAATTAAAATGACTTTTGCCGCTCCGAATCGACCGTTGACCCGATGGGGAATGGTTTCATCGATGAGGGGGATCTGGATCATTGACCGCGAGGCTTGTTTGTTCGCTTTTTCGACGCTCGGTGGAACTTCGTTGGCTTTGCCGTAGCCGCAACCGACTTTGCCGTTACCGTCTCCGACCACGACCATTGCTGCAAAGCTAAAGCGTCGACCACCTTTCACGACCGCTGCACATCGCTTGATCTTGACGGTTCGTTCAATCAAACCGCTGTTTTCATTTTCATCGCGATTTTTATCGCGTCGTTTGCCACGTTCTTTTTTTTCGGCCACGGGTGAATAACCTTTTACTTGAGTTAAACTCTTCGGGGGTGTATCTGAAAATTAAAATTCCAATCCGCCTTCGCGTGCTGCATCGGCCAGTGTTGCGACTCGACCGTGGTATTTGTAGGGACCACGATCGAATGTGACTTTGGTCACACCGGCGGCTTTGCCACGCTCGGCAATCGCCGCACCGACGATTTTTGCCGCATCGCAGTTGCCGCCAAATTTGACTTCTCCACGAAGATCTTTGTCGCGGGTACTTGCCGAGGCAAGTGTTACTCCATTCTCATCGTCGATGAGTTGGCAATAAATGTGTTGATTGCTTCGTCGAACGCTCAGCCGGGGTTGTTCGGCATTGCCGCGTAATTTTTTACGGACGCGGTTTTTACGTCGCCAACGTCGTTTGTTATTTGCTCGATCTGGTTTCATGATTTTGGATCCCGGAAATAGGGAACTCGATGAAATCGCGTCTAAAAAATTGTATTAATTGAGTTGGTAAGTTTGTTTTTGTGACAAATCACCCCAAGTTTCAGTTGGGGGACTAGGTCGCAGCCTTACCAGGTTTAATTTTCACGTGTTCGCCAACATATCGAACCCCTTTGCCGTTGTACGGTTCGGGTTTTCGAGCTGCTCGGACTTCGGCCGCGAACTGGCCTACTTTTTGTTTGTCACATCCTTTGACATGGATATGGGTTTGATCGGGACAGGTGACTTCCAGCCCGTCCGGAATTTCTTTTTTGACCTCGTTAGCAAAACCAACGCGAAGCGAGAGAGTTTTGCCGGAGACGCTGGCCACATAGCCGACCCCGACGACTTCGAGTTGTTTTTCGTAGCCTTGTTTGACGCCGACGATCATGTTGTTGATCAGTGCGCGGGTCAAACCGTGATAGGCTCGTGCTTCACGGGTTTCGGTGTTGCGCGTGATTTGAACATTACCGTCTTCGACTTTGACATCCACTTCGGGGCGGAAATCATAGCTGAGTTTGCCTTTGGGGCCTTCGACATTAATCGTCGAACCGTCCACTTTGACAGTGACTCCGTCGATGACGGGTACGGGTTGTTTTCCAATACGTGACATGATTATCGCTTGTCTAATAAACTTCACAAAGGACTTCGCCGCCAATTTGTTTTTGGCGAGCTTCTCGATCACTCATCACTCCGCTGGAAGTGCTAACGATTGAAATTCCCAATCCATCGAGGACGGGCCGCAGATCTTTGGAGCGCGAATAAACGCGGCGACCAGGTTTACTGATCCGTTTGATTTTTCGAATAACTTTTTCACCGCTGGGGCCGTACTTCAGTTCAATGCGAAGTTGTGAAATCGGTTGATCTTCGATTTCGGCCCAGTCCCAGATATAGCCTTCGCGTTTGAGGACTTCTGCCACGCCGCGTTTGACTTTTGAAATGGGCATTTCCACGGTTGGCCGTTCAACACTAACTGCATTACGAATGCGAGTGAGCATGTCGGCAATCGGGTCGGTCATCATATTTGTTTTTTCCCTTTACCAACTAGATTTTCGAACGCCAGGAATGAGACCTTGGTCGGCGAGTTTTCGAAAACAAATCCTGCAAATACCAAACTTTCGATAAACACCTCGGGGGCGGCCGCACATTTTGCAGCGCCGTTCGGTGCGAGACGAAAATTTCGGCTCCCGTTTGGCTTTGGCGATTTTTGATTTACGTGCCACAACAAATACCTGGTTGCTGGGTGATGAAATATGTTTTTAACTAAGCCGCATCTTTGTCATTCATGTCGCGAAACGGCATTCCAAACATTCGCAACAATTCTCGTCCTTCGTCGTCGACGTTGGTCGATGTGACGAACACGATATTGAGTCCCTGCGAACGTGTAAATTTATCCGGGTTGAGTTCGGGAAAGACCAGGTACTCGGTCAGACCCAAGCTGTAGTTTCCTCGTCCGTCGAACGCTTTCGGATTGACGCCTCGAAAGTCACGAACCCGCGGCAATACCAGCGAGAGCAGACGATCGAGAAATTCATACATCCGGTCGCCACGCAAGGTGGCTTTGCATCCGATGGCTTGTCCTTCACGCAATCGAAAACCGGCGATTGATTTTCGAGCGATTGTCGTGACCGGTTTTTGTCCTGCGATCAACGTCAACGCGGCCACGGCGTCTTCGAGGTGCTTTTTGTCTTGAACCGCGCTTCCAACTCCCATGTTGACGACAATTTTCTGGAGTTTGGGAAGCGAATTAATGTTGGCACGACCCAGCTTTTCAACCAGCTGAGGGCGAATGGTGTCCGCATAAACTTGTTGTAATCGAGCTACCATTTTTCTGGTCCGCTTCTAATGTTGGTGTTTCTGTTGTGTGTGGTGTTGGCGAGTAGTGGTTACCGGTATTTTCGGTTGATCAATTGTTAACTTTGATTGCTAAATAACTTCGTTAGCCAGTGATACAATTTTCATGAAATTGCGTTCTCGCAATTCACGAGCGACGGCTCCAAAGATCCGCGTACCCCGCGGGTTGCGATCTTTGTCAATGATGACGGCCGCGTTGGAATCAAATTTGATATAGCTGCCATCGGCGCGTCGTGTTGGTTGTTTGACACGAACGATCACCGCTTGAACAATCGTTTTTTTCTTGATGTCGCTGCCTGGAATGACGCTTTTGACGCTGCAGACGATGACATCGCCCAGTCCAGCGAACCGACGGCGAGATCCACCCAACACTTTGATGCATTGGATTTCTTTCGCGCCCGTATTGTCAGCGACCTGGAGTCGTGTTTCTTGTTGGATCATTTTTGATCTACCGAATTTCTAATCAATAATTTATGACTGGCTGAAAACCTGTGATCTACTCTGCGTTGGCGGCAGCTTCGTCGGCCTCTTTGCGAGCTGCACGTAGTGCGGCGAGGTCGACTTCACGGCTTTTCTCGACAACTTTCACCAGTTTCCAGCGTTTTGTTTTGGACATGGGTTGTGATTCGATAATTTCAACCGTATCGCCCTGGCTGGCTTCGTTGGCCTCATCGTGGGCGTAGCAGATCAGTCGTTTGCGAATGATCTTGCCGTACTTGGGGTGAGGAACTTGGCGTGTGATTTCCACAACACACGTCTTGTCCATCTTGTCGCTTTTGACGATACCCTGTGCGACTCGTTTTGGCATGGTTGAATTCTCGTTCTTGTGTTTCTGTTGTTTTGTCTTGTTTTTTTAACTGTCAGAAGCGTCATTGCTTTGGGCGGCGGCCAAAGCGGCTTCACGGTTTCGTTCGTTTTGGATGGTTCGGATTCGTGCGATCAATCGTCGATTGCGTTTGAGTTCCGACGGCACGTCGAGCCGTTCGGTTTGCGATTGAATTTTCAAACGAAACAACTGGGTGCAACAATCTTTCAGTGTTGCCGCAAGTTGATCGTCGCTCATTTGTCGCAATTCTTTGGCGTCTTGTTTTTCCATTTTTCAATCTCAATATTTCAAGGCGACTGATCGCTCGGTTTTCAACGCGAGGAATCGCTCGGTCGAAATCACTAGGTCGCTTTACGTTTTACCATTCGAACTTTGAAAGGCATTTTGTGAGCCAAACGAGCGAAACAAATTTTCGCTTGGGCTTCACTAACTCCCGCCAACTCGTACAGGATGGTGCCGGGTTTAATGGTTGCCACCCAGAATTCCGGTTCCCCTTTCCCTTTCCCCATCCGGGTTTCCAGAGGAGTCGAGGTGATACTGCGGTGTGGGAATACGCGAATGTACAATTTACCTTCACCCCGGATGTACTGCTGAGCTGCAATACGACCGGCTTCGATCGTTTGAGCTTTCAGCCAACCTGGTTCGAGTGATTGCAATCCAAAGTCGCCAAAGACAACGGTGTTTCCACGCGATGCTTTACCTTTTATACGACCTCTTTGGACCTTTCGATGTTTGACTCGTTTGGGCATCAGCGCCATCGGATTCTTCTCCGTGAGTACCTTGGTTAATCCAGACCTGCACTCCGATGTGACCTTGAGGCGTCATGGCTTCGGTAAACCCGTAGTCAATTTTTGCTCGCAAAGTGCTCAACGGAATGGATCCGGCAATTTGTTTTTCTCGTCGAGCCATTTCAGCACCGCCGAGGCGGCCGGCCAACTGGACTTTGATGCCTTTAGCACCAGCGTCCATGGTTTCTTCTAACGCTCGTTTCATACAGCGTCGAAAACTGGCACGTTTTGAAAGTTGCTCTGCTATTTTTTCAGCGACCAATTGAGCGAACAGCTCGGGTCGGCTGATTTCTTCGATTTTCAGATTAATCCGACGTCCAATCAGGTTTTGCAGTTCTTCCTGAAGGATTTCGATTTCCTGACCTTTTTTACCGATGATCAAACCGGGGCGGGCGACATGCAAAATGACTTTGACTTCGTCGCGTGTTCGTTCGATTTCGATCCGGTCGATCCCGGCAGCTTTATAGTTTTTGGTTGGGTGTTTTTTGATGAACTCCCGCAGTTTTTTGTCTTCGAGCAAGAGTGTCGCAAACTCCTCTTTGGAAGCGTACCAGCGACTTTTCCAGCCCACCATGACGCCTGTGCGGTACCCAACTGGATTTACTTTTTGACCCATAACTACTGCCTGATTTGTATTTTGTTTGGACTAACTCGCGATGGAATTTACACTTCGTCAACTTCGACCCGAATATGCGACATGCGTTTTTTGATGACAAACGCCATCCCGCGTGCGCGAGGTCGAATTCGTTTAAACATGGGGCCTTTGTCGACCGCAGCCACGGAAACATAGAGATCATTCACGTTGATCATCCGACCCGGATTTTGATCGGGGTCTTGGGCATTGGCGACGGCCGATTTCAAAACCTTTTCCAGCATTCGAGCGCCGCGTTGGGGCTGATACTGGAGGATGTCGAGCGCTTCGTCGACAAACTTACCGCGGATCAAATCCGCCAGCGGCCGCACTTTTTGCGGGCTGATGCGTGCAAATCTGTGGCTGGCAACCGATGACATTGCTCAAAAACTCCAATCTGGTTATTTCTTTTTACTTCCACTGTGGCCGCGGAATGTTCGGGTCACCGCGAATTCACCCAGCTTGTGCCCCACCATGTCTTCGGTAATCAGAACCTTGATATGGTGACGGCCGTTGTGAACCATAAACGTATAACCGACAAATTCTGGAACGACGGTGCATGCTCGCGCCCAGGTTTTGATCGGTTCTTTTCTTCCAGACTCTTCCATTTTCTCAACTTTGCGAAAAAGTTTTTCGTCAACGTAAGGGCCTTTTTTTTGCGAACGACTCATAATCGACCAAGTGGTTATTGTTTCGAAATGTCCTATTTAATTTTCAGTTGACCGTATCGTTTGGAACGACGACGGCGAACGATCGATGCATTTGACGGTTTACGACGTTTGCGGGTTGATCGCCCTTTGGCGGGTTTACCTTGTGGGCTCACCGGGTGACGTCCACCTTTGGTTCGTCCTTCACCACCACCGTGCGGGTGATCGATCGGGTTCATGGCGGTACCGCGGACGTGAGGACGTCGTCCCAACCAACGTTTCCGACCTGCTTTACCGAGTACGATTCCCATGTGATCTGTATTGCCGACTTTGCCAATTGTGGCGCGACAGGTACTGGGTACACGTCGAATTTCACCACTGGGCAATGACAATTGCGCCCAATCGGCTTCACGAGCCATCAACGTGGCACTGGTTCCGGCACTGCGACACATCACGGCGCCCTGGCCGGGTCGCATTTCAATATTGTGAACCACCGTTCCCAACGGGATGTTTTTCAGGGGCAGGCAATTTCCATTGGTCGGAGGAACCTCAGGTCCGCTTTCAACCACATCGCCTTTTTTCATTCCATCCGGTGCGAGGATATATCGTTTTTCGCCGTCGGCATAAAACAGCAACGCAATCCGGGCACTGCGATTGGGATCGTATTGCACCGAATCGACCACCGCCGAAACACCATCTTTGTTTCGTTTGAAATCGATGACTCGGTACATCCGTTTGTGACCACCGCCACGATGCCGAGTGGTGATTTTTCCCTGATTGTTGCGTCCACCTTTTTTCTTGAGAGGACGGAGCAAGCTTTTTTCAGGCTTGGCCCCTGGCGTCAGTTCCTTGAAGTCACTGACGGTCGCTCCACGGCGTCCAGGTGATGTCGGTTTGTAATGTCGAAGTCCCATGATTTCGGCTTTTCGTTAATTGCAATATTCGTTTTTAGAAGAAATCGATGCGGTGATCGCCCGCGAGTTTCACAATCGCTTTCTTCCAGCTTTTTGTGCGGCCATATCGGAATCGATAGCGGCGCGGTTTGCCTTTTCGGTTCTGTGTACTGACCTTGGCAACCTTGACTTCAAACAGCAGTTCGACCGCATTTTTGATGTCCGTTTTTGTTGCCAATGGGTTCACCTCAAACGTGTATTGATTGAGGGTCTCCGACAAGAACATATTTTTTTCGGTAACCAAAGGTCGCAGGATCACCTGATGCGGTTGTAGATCCGGGCCTTTTCGTGTTTCTTCTTTTGCGGTTTTTGACTGAGCCATTGCCCTGTCCTCAATAATTGATCAACAACCCGTTAGCCGGCAGCCGCCGCCTCAGGGTTTTTGGTTTCTTTCAGGTTTTCTTTTACCCAATCCATCGCCGATTTGGTCGCAATCAATTTTTGCGGGCGAAGAATCGCGTAAGCGTTCAAATCACAAGCGGGAATGACCGAGATGCCTGGAATATTGCGGGCACTTTTGTACACCGCTGATTCAGGATTTTCAGTCACAATCGTGGCCGTGCCCGTGATTTCGAGCGCATTGAGAATCGCCGACATCTCTGCTGTTTTGGGAGAGTCGAACGACAGCTCGTCCACCACAATGACCTGCTCATTTTGTATTTTTCCAGCAAGTGCCATACGGGTGGCCGTTCGCAGCGCCTTTCTCGGCAAGCGATACGAATGGTCCCGATTGCGAATTGCAAACGCGTGTCCACCGCCACGACGAATGTTGGTACGACGCGAGCCCGCTCGCGCATTTCCGGTACCTTTTTGGCGATACATTTTTTTCGTCGAGCTAACAACATCGGCACGCGATTTGGTGTGCTGACTGCCTTGACGATCGTTCGCCTGGTACATCACGACAGCGTCATGCAACAATTGCTTGCTGATTTTGGAGGCGATTTGGTCGGCATCGATTTCGTATTTGCCGACTTCGCTTCCCGTTTTATCGTAAATTGGTAAAGTTGCCATTTGCCAAATCCAATATCGAGCCTTAGCCCACTTTGTTTGTTTCTTTAATCACCAACATCCCGCCGGCAGGACCTGGAACGGCTCCCTCGACGAGAATCAGGTTGTTTTCGGAATCAATTTTGACCAGCTTGAGGTTGCGAGTGGTCACTTTTTCTGCGCCGTACTGTCCGGCCATCCGTTTTCCTTTGAACAGACGACTGGGCGAAGCACTCATTCCGGTACCCCCGGCGTGCCGGTGAACTTTTTTGACACCGTGGGACGCTCGCTGGCCCGCAAAATTATGTCGTTTCATGACCCCGGCGTAACCGCGGCCTTTGCTGGTTCCGGTGACATCCACGGCGGTCACTCCGTCGAGCACTTCGACCTTGATTTCCTGACCGACTTCGACGCCGTCGACCGCACCGCGAATCTCGCGAACAAATCGTTTGGGTTCACATTCTGCTTTGGCGACTACTTCGACACCTGCTGCGGCACGTTGTTTGGTACGCGAGCTACCGATATTGGCGACATGACCGCGTTCACTACGACGAGCCTGGCTGGAACGAGAACGTTTTCGGCCTTCAGAGGGGCGAGATTTGTCGCCAAAGCCGAGTTGGATTGCTGTGTAGCCATCTTTTTCTTCGGTGCGAACCTGCAATACGGTACAAGGACCTGCTTCAATGACCGTGACTGGTGTTGCAACACCGGTTTCGGGATCGAAAATCTGGGTCATACCGACCTTGCGGCCGAGAATTCCCTTACTCATGGTTCAGTCGCCTTATTGAAAAAAATGACTCGCCTACAGGAGACTGAGCAAAACGCTCAACTTACCCGCACGGCATCCATTCATAATGCCAATGTGTTTGAGACAAACAAAAAAAGTCCGGAGAACATTTCCCCAGACCCACAATTATTTCATCGAAGCTTTGATCTTGATTTCGACACCAGCTGGCAAATTCAACTTGTTCAGTGCCTCAATCGTTTTGGCCGTTGCCTGCACAATATCAATCAAGCGCTTATGCGTCCGAATTTCGAACTGCTGGCGAGCTTTCTTGTTGACAAACGGTGATGACAAAACGGTGTATCGTTCGATCCGTGTTGGAAGAGGAATCGGTCCATGCACCTCCGAGTGGGTGCGTTTGGCTGTATCCACGATCTCCTGAGCACTTTGATCAAGAATGGAATGATCATAAGCCTCCATTCGAATGCGGATTACCTCTTGGCCTGCCACTAAATCAAGCTCCTGATTTTTTGTAAATCGTTATTGTGTATAGACTTGCGAAAAAACGCTTTCACAACTATCTCACAGGGAATCAAACAGTTTATGGTTTTATACTGCAACGTCAACCGCAAACGTCGAGATTTTTCGGGGTTTTTTAGGCCTATTGGCCGTTGATCGCCTCGTCAATCACTCGGCGCCAATTCCCAGTTTGATGAGCAATTTGGATGAAAGGTCGATCGTTTTCTGGCCATCTGAGTTTTACGACAAAAATAAAATTGCCAAGGCCGGTTTTGAACCGATACAATTAGACAAAACCTAACGCTCAATGGAATTCAAAATGATTAATATTCGATGGATCTCGGCGATCGCAATCTTTGCGACGATACTTGTTTTACCCAGTTTGGCCAGCGCGCAAGTGGTGATCAGTTTGCCAACGGTCAGGACATTCAATGTCAACACGACGGTCATGGTTCCCGACGGGGGGCAAATGTTGCTTGGGGGCGTCAAGCGAGGCGCCTATGGGTCAGTGACTCGAGGGCTTCCTGGGCTCAGTAATTTACCTGGCGCAAGTCGGTTGTTCAAAAATCGAGGAATTGGCCAGCAGATTGGTTCATCCACGGCGTCGGTCACCGCTCGAATCATCATTGCCCGCGAGCAAGAAGAGTCGCTGTTGGCAGAAGCCGAACGGCGAGCCAAGGCGAGAATCGCCGAGAACCGAAATCTGGATCCCAAAGTGGTCCGTCAGGCCGAACGAATGTCCCGCAGCATCGGACGGCGGCGAAGGTAAGTATTTTCCAGTTTCTTGGTGATGGGCCGGTGGTGTTTGCGCATCCATCGAGCGCTATTTTGAGTTGTCGGCCTATAAGTGTTGGTGATGGGATTTCGTCAGCGCGAAGTCAATGAAGGACCAGGATAATCTGCGAAACTAAGACAATTCTGGTCCCTCGCTCGCGCGTCGGGTTGCGATTTTGACTGCGACACTTACGGCACAACTACCACAATCTAAGACGTTTAGCGTGTGGTTTCACACCAACCAAGCCGCCCTGGCAAGTCGACGTGCGTTAGGTTTTGACTAGAATAAGTCATCGCACTTTTTTCAAAATCATCGCCAGCAATATCATGAGCCAACCTCCTCAACAGCCTGAACCGCAGGCACCGGAACGTCCTCAATTGCCAGAAGATTTCGGCTACGGACGACATTTGGTCGACCAAGGTCCACAGGGACCTACCAAAGAATCGACACTTGCCAAACTGAAACCACCCGGCACGATTTCGATGGTGATTTCCGGGATTTACGCTGCGATTCTCGTTGCAGCGTTGGGTGGATTTGTATGGGGGTTTATTGGAAAAGCTAACCAACTGGAAATGACTCGTACGCAAAGCTCCAGTTCGAGCACTCCTGGCAAAGGCGCTAAAGCGAAAAAGCTGGCCCAACAGTTGAAACTGGAAAAGGAAGAACGCGAAGCTCAATATCAATACGATCGGCAATTGCTGTTTACAGGCCTGGGCATCGGCTTGGTTTCCATGTGCATCGGCCTTACCACCCAGACAGCAGGCATTGTTGCTGGACTCAATATGGTGAATTTGAACAAGTACAGCTGGGCATTTTGGGGCCTGCTGGTTTCTGGCATCCCGTTTTGTTCGATTTGTTTTTTGGTCATGTATGTTTCGGAGTTCATCGTCGGTAGTGAAACTTTGATGATGATCTACATGATCGTGTTTGCGATTTTTGACGTCGTCCGATTAGTCCTGATGATTTGGGGATTGATGGTTGTGTTGAGCGGATCGCGGCGATTTTTCGAAGTCAAATAATCCATGTCTGAATTGGCTATCAAAGTTCGGGATTTGAAAAAAACGTATCGTGGACGTCCTCCGGTCGACGCGGTATGTGGAATCGATTTGAATGTGCCGCGCGGAATGTGTTTTGGGTTCTTGGGTCCCAATGGTGCTGGCAAAACAACAACGATCGAAATCCTCGAAGGTATTTTGTCGCCGACTAGCGGCGAAGTTGAAATTTTGGGACGTCGCTGGGATCAAGACCCGCAAGGAATTCGCGAACGAATTGGCGTTTCGCTTCAGGAAACCGAGCTTAGTGATCGCTTGACCGTTCGCGAAACGTTAAAGTTGTTTCGCTCGTTTTATCGTGAGGCCATTTCGGTCGAACAAGCGATGCAGTGGGTGTCGTTGGAAGAGAAAGCCGATACCTGGATCAAAAAACTGTCCGGCGGTCAAAAGCAGCGTTTGGCGGTTGCCACGGCGTTGGTCGGCAATCCTGAGTTGTTGTTTCTGGACGAGCCGACGACCGGGTTGGATCCAACCAACCGCCGCCAGTTGTGGGAAATTATTCGCGGTTTTGGTGAGCAAGGTCGCACAGTGTTATTGACGACTCATTACATGGACGAGGCCGAAATGCTGTGTGAGCAAATCGCGATTGTCGATGGCGGTAAAATCATTGCCGAGGGTTCGCCGCGCGAATTGGTGGCGTCGCTCAATGCCAACCATATTATCGAGTTTTCTGTGACCGAAGCAGATAACACGAGTCATCATCGAAGTTTGATTGCGGACGAGTTGCACAAGATTGATGGGATTCGCGAAATGCGTGAACTGGACGACCGATTTCAGTTGACGGTCGATCATTTGCATTTGATTCTGCCCGCATTAACCGAGATGCTTTCGCGGCATCGTTTCGAATTGGAACAATTGTCGACACGGCATGCGACACTCGAAGACGTGTTTGTGCATTTGACAGGACGGCATTTGACGGACGAAGTGGAAGCGACCGTCAATGCTTAAAGAGGTCAGTGTTTTCAATAGGAACAACACAGGTCGGGTGCCACTTGGCCTCTGCCAGTGATTGGCACATTAACTCATTTTTTTTCGTTCAATTGGGTACGTAACGACCACAACACTGTCAGAGCCTGTGGCACTCGCTTGCACTTCGTGCTCGTAAGATTCGAGTTCAGGGCCGGTTCCCACCGGCCGGTTTGTTAGATTGGCCGGTGGGAACCGGCCCTACAAATTCAGTGTTGTTGGTACATTGCCTTGGAATTCATTTCTATTTCCAATGGATGTTCCCGCCTTGCAGTGCGAGTTCATTCGTTGTCATCAATTTAGTTTTTAACATGAATCAAAATAGCGATACAAAAAATATAGCGATCCAGGAGCAGGGTCCTTGGGCGGGGCTTAAGCGATTGGTGGTGACGCGTTTGATTGAGTTTGTTCGGCGACCGGAAGCCATTTTCTGGGTTTATGTATTTCCGTTGCTGATGGTGCTGGTTTTAGGAATCGCTTTTCGTAGCAAGCCGGTCGAAAAAATTACGGTGGATTTGCAATCAGGCGCCGACTCGGTTTGGCTGTCCGAATTCGAAGCGGCTGTGAAATCTGACGAGCGAATCAATTTTCAAACTTTCGATGAAAAGGAATGTCGGCAAAGACTGAAATCGGGAAAGTCGGATTTGTATCTTCGACGGGCCGACGATGGCAAGATTGAGTATGTGTTTGATGAAACGCGTCCTGGCAGCGTAGCCGCCAAAGAAATGGTCAACCGTTTACAACTGGTCCATCGTTGGAAACAAAAATCGGACGAACAAAGCGATTTGATTGGAAGTCGTGACATCACCTTTCAGGAACCGGGTGGACGTTATATTGATTGGTTGATTCCCGGTTTGCTGGGCATGGGATTGATGGGCGGCGGTCTCTGGGGTGTCGGTTTTGCTATCGTCGATATGCGAATCAGGAAACTGTTGAAACGATTTTTGGCAACGCCGATGAAACGATCGCATTACCTGGTTTCGATTATGATCAGCCGTTTGTTGTTTATGATCCCTGAGATGATATTGCTCGTTTTATTTGCCCGTTTCATTTTCGGAGTTCAGATCTTTGGCAGCGTTGTCGACGTCGTGCTGCTGATTTTGATCGGAGCCATCCAGTTTTCTGGAATCGGGTTGTTAATTGCGGCGCGCTGTCGCACGATGGAAGCTGTTTCCGGGATGATGAATTTGACCATGCTTCCGATGTGGACGTTGTCGGGAATATTTTTTTCTTATGAAAGATTTCCAGAAGTCGTCCATCCGTTGATCAAAATGTTGCCTTTGACTCCGCTGATCGATTCGTTGCGTGCGGTCATGGTCGATGGCACGTCGATAGTCGCGCTGTGGCCGGAATTGTTGATCATGACGTTGTGGTCGGTTGTTTCATTTGCGATTGCGTTATGGATTTTTCGTTGGGGCGACTAGCGGTCGGCCGGTTGTTGAGTGTTCGCGAGATTACATGTTCGGTGACAATATTTTGAGAATTCTGGCCGTGGACTGGATCGTTGATGATTGAAATCACCCAATTGAAATTCGACTATCCAAAATCCGATTTCCGTTTGCGCATCGATGGTTTGACTATCCAAGAAGGCGAAAAAGTCGCGATTGTCGGTCCTAGTGGTTCGGGCAAGACGACGCTGTTGAATCTGATTGCCGGTATCACAGCAACCGACAGTGGTAAAATAAAAGTGGGCCAATTCGAAGTTTCCAAATTGGACGATTCGGCGCGGCGCGATTTTCGCAGCAGTCAAATCGGAATGGTATTTCAACAATTCGAATTGATCGAATATTTGTCGGTCTTGGAAAATATCTTGTTGCCATTTTTGGTGAATCAATCGATGCAATTGTCTCAAGATGTTAAACAACGAGCGGAATCGGCGGCACGATCGATGGGGCTGGGAGACAAGTTGCGTCGGAAAAGCCGCCGATTGTCACAAGGCGAACAGCAACGTGTGGCCATTTGTCGTGCGCTGGTCAATGAGCCGAAACTCATTTTGGCAGATGAACCAACCGGCAACCTGGATCCTAAAAACAAACGCTTGAGTCTCGATTTGCTGTTCGAATACTGTGATCAACATCGAGCAACGTTGGTTGTGGTTACTCACGATACGACTGTACTCGACGGTTTTGAACGAACGATTGATTTCGAAACGCTGGTCGCAATGAAAGATTCGTAAGATGAAAACCATACTGTTAGCGTGGCGTTATATTTGTTTTCACCGTTTGAAAACGATTTTGCTTGTTGCTTGCGTTTCATTGACGATCGCGTTGCCGATCGCAATTTATTTGTTGCTCAACCAATTCAATCGGCAAATTGTTGCGCGTGCGGATGCAACGCCGGTCGTGATCGGGGCCAAAGGAAGTCGTCTGGATTTGACACTCAGTTCGCTGTATCTACAAAACAAATGCTCGGAAACAATCGAGTACGGCGAAGTCGCTTATGTCAAGAAAACAAAATATGCTGCCGTCGTACCGTTGCATTTGGGGTTCACCGCGCAATCCCATCCGATCGTCGGAACGTCGTTTGATTATTTTGAACATCGCGATCTCGAATTTGCCGACGGAAATGTTTTCAGACGGTTGGGCGATTGTGTGATTGGTTGGCGTGTCGCGCAAAAACAACAGCTATCCGTTGGCGACCGCATCAAATCGGATCGCACCAGCGAATTGGATATTACCAGCAATCCACCTTTGTACATGCGGGTGACTGGTATTTTGGAGCGGCAACGGACCTCGGATGACGAAGCGATCTTTGTCGATTTGAAAACGACCTGGATCTTGGATGGAATTGGCCACGGTCATGAAGACATCGTCGGTTCGCAAGACAAGCTTAAAGTGCTGAATTCCCAAAAAGAAAATGAACCGACGATTGCCAGTCCCGCAGTAACCGGCGAACTGGAGGTGACTGACGCCAATCTGAACTCCTTTCACTTTCATGGAGATACCAAGGAATTTCCGATCACGGCGATTGTTGCTTTTCCGCCGGATCAGAAAAGTCGCGATTTGTTGATGGGACGGTACGTGGCAACTCGCCCGACGCTTCAAATTGTCGAACCGACGACGGTCGTCCGCGATTTAATGGCGTTGGTTTTTCGGGCAAAAAAATTCTTTGACGCCAACTCAATAATTATTTCTTTGGCCACATTTTTGATGTTGGTGATGGTCATCATGCTGTCGCTCAAGTTACGTGAACGAGAAATGGAAACCATGTACAAAATCGGCTGTAGCCGATTGACCATTGTAAAATTGCAGGTGGCGGAATTGGCCATCATCGGCTTGGCGAGTTCGTTCGTCATCATCGTTTTGGTGGGCATGATCTGGATGAGTGCCGGAACGATTGTGCAGTCGTTGTTGATCAGCAATTGACGGACCGAGCGGTTCACAAAAAAAATGGCAGAGCACGATCGTGATGTTGGAATCTGCGATCGAATCTCTGCCAAGTTCGTTTGTTAGTTGGCAATCGATGTTGCGTTTGCTGGATCATTGTTAGTTGTTTAACTTCATCGAATCCAGACGAGCAATGTCGATGGTTTTGGTCAAGAATTGTTGGAATTCGTTTTTTGTAAATTTGCCTTCGACGGTGCAAAAATCCAACAGCAATCGTTTTTTGTTCAAGCTGACGGTCAAGGCAGTTTTCCAGTCGCGAACGATCGGATATTTGTTTTGCAATTTGCCAAACTGTCGTTTGAATCGACTGTAGCAGGAGAATTGTCCGCCGACGCAACGGCCATCAGCGGATTTGTATTTGGCATCGATGACACCGTGTAGGAAATCCGCTCTGATAGATGTGCGAGTGAATACCTGGCCATCGTCAAGTTTGACTTGTTTGGCGAATTGTTTTTCAGCGAGCATTTTAAAACGAGCGATGTGTTTTTCATAAGTTTTCGCGATGGAGTTATCGGTATAGGCACGAAAGGTTTTGCGGCGACGTTGCTGAATCTGTTTTTGGTGATCTCGTTGTTGACGGAAAAAATCATCGATTTGTTGTTGCGTCCCGTTTTCTGCGACGTCGATGTATTTTGAAATCAGGTCACGCAGTTGTTTGTAGTGTCCTTGCTTTTTGGCAAATTCAAATTCGAGTTGCGTCGACTTGCTGAACAAACCAGTACTCACGTTTTGCTCGAATGTGGTCCAGTATTTGAGTTGTTCCCGCCAGTGACGGATCGATTTAGGTTTCCCATTGCGAGCGTCAAGCTCGGTCAATTGAGTGATCAATTCATCGATGCGTTCCAGATGATTGATTTCAGCTAACAATTTTGCATTGCGAGGCATCCAGATCTTTTCGTTGGTTTGTCTCCAAAAATCGACGAGCTGTTGAAGACTCGCTTTGTCAATGTCCGAAATTTGTTCTACCGCCGATTTGGAATCGTCAGTCGGATCGCCAGACGGGGCTAATGCAAAAACGGGGTGCGCCAGCAACGTGGCGAAAACAAAACTTAGGATACGAACGGTCATGGCATTTTCCTTGTCAAAAATGGGTGTGATAGGCGCAATACCACGACACTCCCAGATTGTGACAATCAGCCAGCAGAAATTTCGGAAAATTCTGTCAATGATCGAATCGACGATTCGACGTCGTTAGCCATTGAGCTTGGAGGCGACTTCGGCCACCGTTTTGCCGATGGCTTGAACTTTGTCGCGTTGATCCGCATCGATCAAATTTCCGTTTTCATCAAATGCTTCGAACGCTTTGGCAACCGCCATTTGATGGGGTACGACGATCACCTGGATGTTTTGCAAGATCGCTCGCGCATGGACCAGGCCTCGCAGTCCTCCCAGACCGCCGGGCGAAGTCGCGATCAGTCCCGCTACCTTGCCCGCAAAGCATTCCAGTGGTTTTTCACCATCGGCCGGACGCGACACCCAGTCGATTGTGTTTTTCAAAGCCGCCGTGATGGAGCTGTTGTATTCGGGACTGGCAATCAGCAATCCGTTGTGTTGTTTGAACAAATATTTCAAACGTTGAACGTTGTCGGGCAACCCGGATTCCGTTTCGACGTCTTCGTTGTAAATCGGCATTTCGTAGTCGGCCAGGTTGATGACCGTGACTTCGGCTCCAGCCGCTTCGGCACCGGCGGCACAGACCTTGATCAATTTTTGATTCCAAGACGATTTTCGCAAACTACCTGAAAACGCGAGGATTTTGGCTGACATCGGTTCTCCGTTGATCGTTTTTGTGTGGGGTTGTTTACGCAAATATAAACGGTTTGGTTAGCGTTGTGCAAAAGGGGTGATGAACGACGTTGGACGAATTCAAAATGTTGGTTAGAAATTGCAACGAATCGAGTCGAGGGGGTCGGGAGTCTTTTCATGAACTGGTCGATGTGGTTACGCTTCAAACCGTATTAAGGGGTGAAATCAGATGATGCAGTTGGCTGAAAAGACTCCCGACCCCTTGGTGCCGGACATCACAAGTGCGACGCGTGAGCGAGGGACCGCGTTCGGATCGGTCTCTGGTCCCTCGCTCACGCTTCGCACTTGTGATTGGTTGCCTTTTTTTCGCTTCCAATGTTCTTTTCCCAACAATGCTCGCGCGAGTCGGTGAATTGCCATAATATTTTTCTTATATTGTTTTTTTGGGACGTCGTTGTGCGTTGCTGAGTCCATTGTGCTGATGGAGATTACAAGTGAATCAAAGGCTGGTCATTGCCATCGTCGTTGGTGTGTTGCTGGTGGTTGCAGTCATCGGGTTGCGCAAGTCTGTTTCCAACTGGATCGCTGGACAGCGAGATGTCGTAACCGTTGCGAACGAGAAAGATAAACCCGACGCTGAAGAAATTAAAAAACAAGTCGAGCGTTCCCTTAACCGGCCAATCGATCCGGAATTGGGCGACAGAATTAAAGCCGCCGACTTGAGTGTTTTATTCATTGGCAATAGTCATACGTATTACCCCGATATCGCCAAAATAACCGAACAACTGGTTCAATCTCAAAATCCAAACATGAAACTTTGTTTTGTTTCGCGCGCTCAGGGCGGCATGACACTCACGGGTCATTTGAAAACAACAAAAACATTGGATCTGATCGCTGCGGGACCTTGGGATTACATCGTTTTACAGGGGCCGCGTCATCGCTCAACAACCGAAGGTGCCAAACGGATCGCAAATTTGGATTCGATTTCAAAAGAGACCAGAATTCTGTTGTATTCGGTGTGGGGGACCAAGCGTCGTATTGAAAATGCGAAACCGATTTATCAGGATCTGGTCAACACGGCAAAGTCGATTGACGCTGGCGTCGTTCCCGTCGGTCTTGCCTGGCAAGCTTGTTATGAATCTCAGTCGGACTATCCGCTGTATGCCGCTGATGGAAATCACTCGACGTTTGTGGGCGGGTATTTGACGAGTTGCGTGTTTTATAGTTACTTGACGAAAAAGCCTTGTACCGAATTGAACAATGTAGCGTTGGAAAAAGCGCCGACCGAATTGACTGAAGATATTCGCGACTCGTTAGAAAAATTTGCCTGGGCGGCTTATGAAAAACACGCCGTCGATCCGCCAGCGAAACAGGACGCGTCGGTGAAGGATTAACTGACAACGTGATTGAAAGATCAGGTCAACGCTATCGATCTGAATAAACGTGTGTCGATTCTTCTTTTTTGACAGCGATTTGCCGTTCGTCGCTGGCCATGGTTGCGATCACACGATGGTCACCGGCGGCGACACCTCGCGCTCGAATTTGGAACTGGCGTTGTTGACGCGGTCCGAGTGTTTGAATCGTGGGCAACGCGACGGTTTGACCCAGGTTGGGATTGTTAACTCCGTCAATTTGAATCGGTTTGATTCCCGCGGGGAACTGAACGGCCAAGCGAACATTTTTCGCGGCCTTTGAACCTTGGTTGACAACGCGTACACGATAAGTTGTTTCCGTGCCGACTTCTAATGCGTCGGTCAAATCGTCGATCGTGAAGTGTAGTTCAGCGACTTGGTAGACCAGCACTGTGGTTTGCGCAGCTTGGCGTTTGCCGTTGTCTGATCGAGCGCTGAATTCAATGGATTGGTTTCCATTTTCAACCGGTGTCGTGGTCAATTGAACTTTTCCCATCACACCTGGATCAAGTTTTTCCAGGCTCCAGACCACCGAGTGAGCGTTGGGATTGTATTGTCCGTGATGGTTTGCGCTGGCGAATTTCAAGCCTCGCGGTAATTTGGCGACTAACAACACATTGGTTGCGGCAGCCGTACCCGTGTTGCGAACGGAAAATTCATGTTTCGCCGGTCGACCGAGAAATCGCCGATTCGGTCCGTTGGCCGTGACGCCGATCTCGGGTGCCACGATGTCCATTTCGATCGCGTGTTGTGTGCGAAGATCGCCATCAGCATGTGCTACCAGGAGATTGCGAACATGTCCGACCTGGCTGGCTCGCAGGCGCAGTTTCAAGTTTCTGCGTTGGCCCGGTCGAAGGGTTCCCACGAGGTATTCGATTTCTTTTTCCTCTTTGTTGTTAATCACAGATTTCAAATTGGGAGGAACTGATTCCTGGATGACCACATTTCGTGCAGGTCCATCGCCGGTGTTTTGAATGGTGATGTCCAGAATCACGTCTCGACCGACCAGTGTTTTTTGTGGAGCGCTGTGCTGGAGTTTGAGTTCCGGGCGAGTAATTTTTGTGCGAGAGCTGGCTTTGGCGGTAAAGGTGACCTGTGCGACCGAACCCATTTCGCCGGGAGCCGTTGGTTTGAGTTTCATGTCAATCGTTTTTTGCCCACCCGGTTCGATGGCGCCAAGATTCCAGGAAACGGTTTTTCCGTTTTGTGATGTTGGCTGCGGGTTCAAGGAAACGACTTGCGCTGCGTTAGGAATTTGGTCGTAGACGATCACGTTTTCGGCAATGGTTTTGCCGACGTTGCGTACGACCAGTCGAAAATCGGCAGGCTGATTTACCGATGTTTCCCGCGGTGCCAGTTTTTGGAGGGTCAACGAAGGTGCCTGAACTCCCAAAAGTCGCTCGAACGATTGCCCAGTGACAGCGATATTGTTGATCGGCGGTGTCGCTGGGGTGATTGGTGATGGAATTGTATTGATTTGTTGAGTCGGTGCGGTCGAAGAGCCAGTATCTGACGTCAGCGATGGGTTCAGTTGGTTTGACAGGCCGTTTGGAGCGTGGTTGGGGCCCAGTTTTTGGGGAGAAGAAACTTGCGGCGATGAAACTTGATTGGTGTCAGGAAATGAGCGCAGGTTATTTTGCTGCAACTCTTGTTGCTTTTGCGGCGATGAAACTACTGCTGGTGTTTGTTGCGAAAAATTGCCGTTGTTTTGATTGATCGGTGCCGTTTGTTGTGGCAACTCGTTGAATGATTTTGGCGTCTGTTGAACGACCGGAGGTTGTTCTGGCGGAAATTGTTGCACCGGAGTCGATGGCACGGTCGACATGTCAGGTTGGGTATCACCAAACGAGTCGATTTTGGGCTGCGATTGGTTTTGAGTTGCAGGTTGAGTTTGCAAGTTTTGCGAAACCGGATTACTTGGCAGCTCGAATTGCTTGGGAGCTTGAGTCTGCTGATTTCCTGGAATCGATGTTTTGGGAAGATCTCCAAATTGATCTTGCTGGTTGACCAGTTGCGGAGCGCCTTGGGGTGCGCCTGTTTCAGTTTTGTTTTGGTCGCCGATCGAATTGTTCGAACCGAATTGTCCGGTGCCGAATTGTTGTTGATTTTCGGGCGGATTTGTTTCAATCAGTGGCGGAGTTTGATCGGGCAATTGCTGATTTTGAGGCGACTGATCTGGAAATTGCTGTATTGGAAGTTGTTGTTGGGTGTTGTCGGTCAAGGTGTTTTGGTCGGGCGAGCTGATGGGCGGCAACTCGTTAGATTTCGGCAGAACTCCAGGCTCGAAGCCGCCGCCCGCTTGTTGCGGCGATTTGTTATTTGGCTCTTCTTGCGTGAACGCTGTTGGTTTGGCAGAAATTTGTGGAATATTGTCTGCGATCGCACCTTGAATGGTGCTGTTGTCCGGCTGGTTGTCTTTTTCGGTTTCCGTATCCTGAGCGACTTCGGTGTCGTCGGATGCGTCAGTTTTCTTTTTTGATTGCTGGATGGACTGGACCACCGCAAACGTGCCGAGACAGACAAACAGTACAACTGCAGCAACTCGGGCGATGAAAGGTTTAGTAACTTTGAATTTGCGACGATTGGTAGCCATGACGAATCCATTGTCATCGGGGTCGGTGTCGCGAGGCGTCAGCGCGATCTGGCGCACCGCTTCGGGACCTTTGTCAAAAAGGAATTAGCAAAAATTACTAAATAAGCTCAAGTGCAATTGTGTTTGATCCGCAGGCACCTGATAAAAAAGTTTGTTGTGGTTTGCTAGCAGGTGGGAGCGGTGGGATTGTTTGTCGAAGGGTTTGGGAGGGCGAGGCTCCCGCCGAGCCAATACAACATACCCGTGGCTGATCCTGTGAGCGGCAAGGCGCTTACCATGGCTTTTCTCGTGGCTCGGCAGGAGCCTCGCCCTCCCGTTAGCCTCGCCTCCCGTTAGCGTCGTCGACGTGAACGGCGCGGTTTTTTTGCATTACGACTTTTTTTCTTGGCCGATGCCGATTCCTGTTTTTTGGTAGTCGGCTCCGACGTATCGTTTGAGTCGTCGTTGGATGAATTTTCCAGCCGCTTGTCGGGTGATTGATCGTCGACGCGTTTTTGGGTGCGGCTGCGCGGTGCGGATTTTTTCTTTTTGCGAGTTTTCTTTGTTGTGGCGTCGCTTTTGAGATCACAGATCTCGTTTTCGGTCAGAGCACTTTCGTCCGATTCTTGCTCGATTTCGAAACATGTGTCAGTGGAGTCGTCCAAATGATCGGTCGTGTCAACGAC
This sequence comes from Pirellulaceae bacterium, assembly GCA_028280445.1. Taxonomy (GTDB): domain Bacteria; phylum Planctomycetota; class Planctomycetia; order Pirellulales; family Pirellulaceae; genus JANQLU01. The sequence goes on from JANQLU010000115.1 coordinate 25,938, forward strand.
ATCTGATGTCTCAGCGTCTGACGTACAAGACTGTTTGTCGGCAGCAATTCGCCGAACTTCATCGATGTCGACTTTGAAAAACGGGTGATCTCGTGGATCGTCGTAGACCGGTGTGGTTGGTGTGTCGACAGGGCCCACTTTGTCGAGCATACCTTTCATTTCCTCAACGACTTCCTCTTGCGAATCATCCCGGCTGAGAAATTTTTTCATTCGCGAAAGCAAACCGCCTTTGTTTTCTTTTTCAGTCGTCATTTCCGATTTGAGGGCGACGATTTTGTCTTCGAGCGCCTTTCGTTTACGGGAAATTCTCGCTCGCTCCAACGACAATTCAACTTCGCGACGTCTGGCCATTTCATCCGGTTCGTCTTTGGGATTTTCGACGACCGGAATGATGGGCGAAAGATTTTTGCTTTTCAAAGAATCTTGTTCGTCGATTACGGAAATCGATGTCGGCGCAATTTCATCCGGCTGATCGAGGTCGTCGTTTGGAGCGGAATCTGAGGCTGTCTCGGTTTCAACCGGATGTAAATCTTCGTCGGGTTGTGTCTCAAGGCCGTATTTTTTAAACAGTTCCGATTTCTGTGATTCCCAAAACTGTTGATTGCTGTTGGCATTTAGATCGTTTGCTGCCAAAGCGGTTTGCGCTGATTTCGGCGCTGATTTCGGCGCGGATTCCGTATCGTCGGTTATAGCCGCATCGGTAGCAGCCACGTCAGTAACAGCCACGTCAGTAACAGCCACGTCGGTTTCTGTCTTGTCGGTTGTTTCGGGCGGAGGAGCGTCTGGTTTGTTTTCGTTGCGTGGTTCCTCGGGTGTCGCACGAGCAAAATCATTCAATTCGGTCAGCTGATCTTGTAACCGTTTGTTTTCGCGGTCCAATTCATCCCGTTGATCGATCACGTTTTGTTTGGCCGTTTGTAATACCGTCATTTCGCGCTGGATTGAGGCACACCGATCTTCGAGGTCGTCGATTTTGTTTTTGAGGCGTTGGATCTCGGCATGAGATTCGTCCAATTGATCGGCCAATTTGTCTTTGTCCGCTTGGAGCTCTGACTGTTTTTCGTGGTTCAGCGTAAGTGCCGTTTGCAGTCCGCTGATTTTCGAGGTGGCATCCTTTCGCAATTCAGTGAGCTCGTTTTGAAACGCCTCGAAATCTGGTTTTGGTTGTTCGTCCAGTTTTTGAATGATTTGGTGGAGCAGGTCGGTCGACGTGCATTGGAAATCTTCGAGCTGTTCGTATTTGGCTTCCAGTTCAAGATGTTTTTGGAGGCTTTGCTCGACGAGCGTAACAAGTTCGAGCGGGGAATCGGACGATTGCTCCAGATCCGAGTCCTGGTCCGTTTGATTGGTTGAGTTTTTGAGACTTTGTTCGGCCATTGTATTGTTTGAGCGAGCGTGGGGTGGGTCGATTGCCGTATGTTTTGTCGAGTGAAGGTATATACGTCGTCAGAATGTTGAAGTCAAAAAAACGAGGTGGGATTCTCCCGACAATCGGGATAATTCCAGTTGGAATGCCGCTTGTGTGTCACTTAACCCATTTCTGACTCTGTCAAGCCGAGGTGGATTCTGCGAAATGTTGCTTTAAAATGGCTGGTTATTGAATATCTGGAACACCATAAAGCAAAGGAATTGATTTGGTGTCTACTCGTCCTTTTGTGCATTTGCATTGCCACAGTCATTACAGTTTGCTCGACGGCGCCGGGGCTATTGATAAATTGGTCAGTCGGGCTGTCGAATACAACATGAACGCGTTGGCGTTGACCGATCACGGCAATCTGCACGGCGCGTTGCAGTTCTACAAAAGCTGTCGAAAAAATGGAATTAATCCGATCATTGGCTACGAGGCTTATGTCGCGCCGGAAAGCCGCACCAAGAAAGGACAAGCGGGTCGCGAAAACAGTTTCCACTTGACCTTGTTGTGTCAAAATCGAACGGGATTCAATAACCTGGTCAAATTGGCGTCGATGGCCAGCCTCGAGGGGTTTTATTTTAAACCGCGAATCGATAAAGAGATTCTCGAAGCCCATAGCGAAGGTATCATTTGTCTGAGCGGTTGTGTTTCGAGTGAATTCAACCGCACGATCTTGCGCGGCGAAGATCATTTTGATAAAGCGGAAGAAGTCGCCAAGTGGTTTCACAGTATTTTTGGCGATCGTTATTTCATCGAGATCATGAACAACGGCGTCGAGATCCAGCAAATCGCACTGGAAGGATCGGTTGACATTGCCAATCGGCTCGGCTTGCCTTTAGTCGCGACCAGCGACTGTCACTACGTTGATCCCGAAGACGCCGAAGCACAGGATGTGATGCTCTGTATCAATACGGGCAAGTTTCGCACGGATACCAACCGGATGCGGATGGATGGCAGGCAATATTATTTGCGCAGCCAAGACGAGATGTATGCAAAATTTCCGGGGCTGGAAAGCGCGGTTGCCAGGAGCCAGGAAATTGCCGATTCGGTCGATATCGAAATCGAACTTGGACAACGACATTTTCCAGTTTTCGAAGGTCCTCCGGAGAAAACGGCCGAAGAGCTGTTGTTCGAGCTTTGTGTTCAGGGTCTGAAAGAGCGCTACGCTGGTAACGAAGAGATGTTACCCGGTGGTGAGTTGTCAGAAGTTGTTCGCCAGCGGTTGGATCGCGAATTGGGCGTGATCAACAAATTCGGATTTCCAAATTATTTTTTGATCGTTTGGGATTTTGTTCGTGAGGCGCGAGATCGCGGGATTCCTGCGACCGCCCGGGGCAGTGGTGTCGGTGCTCTGGTTTGTTACGCGCTGTACCTCAGTCATGTTTGCCCGATCAAATACGATTTGCTGTTCGAGCGGTTTTTGGATGACAACCGGGCCGAAGCCCCCGATATCGACATTGATTTTTGCAAACAGCGTCGCGGCGAAATCATTGACTATGTCAAGGAAAAATACGGGGAAGACAACGTCGCTCAAATTGGAACGTTTGGCACGTTGGCGGCCAAAGCGGCGATTCGTGATGTTGGCCGCGTACTCGGTTTGCCATTGGGACGGGTCAGTCAAATCACGGCTCTGGTCCCCGATCGGCCCAAAGTCAAAATCAAAGATGCATTGGAAGAAAGCGACGAGTTACGCAAGATCTATCAAACCGAAAGTGAGATTCGGGAACTGATCGATTTGGCAAAAAAACTCGAAGGCCTGGCGCGCAACGTCGGTACTCATGCAGCAGCTGTCGTGATTGGCGACCAGCCGCTGACCGAGTATTTGCCTTTGGGCCGCGTGTCGGGCAAGGAAGACATCATTACCCAATGGGCGATGGAAGACGTCGAAGACGCCGGCCTATTGAAAATGGACTTCCTGGGACTTCGCAATTTGACAGTATTGAGTAATGCGGTCGAAATTATTGAACGGACCACGGGCGAGCAACTGGATCTGCACCGATTGCCGCTGGACGATGTTAAAACATTTGAACTTTTGCAACGTGGAGAATCCAAGGGAGTTTTCCAACTCGAAGGCGGTGGCATTCGCGACTTGTTGCAGAAAATGAAACCCGACCATTTTCGCGATATCATCGCGACCGCGGCTTTGTACCGTCCCGGCCCTCTCGAGGGAGGAATGGTTCAGCAATACATCGACGTGAAACACGGTCGAAAATCTGCAACCTATCAACACGAGGTGATGGAAGAGGTTCTGGCGGAAACGCACGGCGTCATGGTGTACCAGGAACAGGTGATGCGGATTTTAAATCGCCTGGGCGGTATTCAATTGCGCGAAGCGTACACTTGCATCAAAGCGATCAGCAAAAAGAAAGAAGACATCATTGCCAAAAACCACGAGCAGTTTATCACGGGCTCGGTTGCCAATGGCATGTCAAAAACCAACGCCGAAAATCTTTGGCAAATGATTTTGAAATTTGCCGGCTATGGATTCAATAAATCGCATTCGACGGCTTATGCGCTGATCGCTTACCAGACCGCTTATTTGAAAACGCATTACCCCGTCGAGTTTATGGCGGCGTTGTTGACGGGCGATATCCCCCATCGGAATTTTCTGCGAAAGGACTCGCTCATCGAACATCTCGAAGATTCTCAGCGAATGGGAATCGAAATAGTTCCGTCTAGTATCAATGTTTCGCATCCGTTGTTCCATGTGGCCGATGGCAAGATTTTGTTCGGTTTAACCGCCATCAAAGGGTGTGGGCAAACGGCTGCCGAAGCGTTGACGGCCGAGCGCGACCAAAATGGTCCGTTTACTGATATTTTTGATTTTTGCGAACGCGTTCCGGCTTCGGATTGCCCGCGTTCGACGATTGAATGTTTGATCAAGTCGGGAGCCATGGATTGCTTTGGTGCCCGTCGATCCCAATTGTTAGCGGTCGTCGATCAGGCCATTCAACAAGGAGCATCGTTGTTGGCCGACAAGAAAAGCGGTCAAAAAAATCTGTTTGCCGAATTCGAGTCGGAAGCCGAGACCGAAGACAACGGCGTGACGCTGCCAGATATGGAGGAACAGCCGCAAAATGAGTTGTTGGCCGCCGAAAAAGAAGTCCTCGGATACTATCTTTCCAGCCACCCGCTCGAAGGCTTTCGCCAAAAACTAATTCAATTTTGTTCTCATACAACGAGTCAGACTGGGCGATTGGAAAATCGTCAAAAAGTGACGATGGGCGGCTTGATATCGTCGATCAAACATTCCAATGTTCGTCGGGCGCAAACACCTGATGCACCGACGCGCTATGTGATGTTTGATCTGGAAGATTTCGAAGGCAATATCCGCTGCATTCAATGGCCTTCGGAGTTTGCGGAACAGGGGCATTGGGTTGTGGCCGATGCGATTGTCGCGATTCAAGGAACAGTTGATCGACGAGGTGATGAGCCCAATCTGGTGGTCGACAAAATCATGCCGCTGGAACAACTCGAGGACGCATTGACATCGGGTGTTCGTGTGTGCCTCAACGGTTCGTCGGATGAGGCAACACTGGCAAAAGTAAAAGAGATCATACGCGGATACCCCGGTCGCATGGAGTTGCAGTTGGAAATGGATCTGGACATCGGATATCGCGTTCAATTGGCCTGCCACAAATTTAAAGTTGATGTGAATCAAGAATTGTTGGACCGAATTCGTGATTTACTGGGACCGGATGGTTATCAGATGATTGTTTAGTTGTTTGGCCTCGTTAAACACATTTTGCAGGCACTGCACATTCTGGACCTGGCCACGGCTACCAACCAGTGGAATGATTGACGTAACGAGTAAATGAAATGATGAACCGAAAGTTTTGGCTGACGTTCCTGCTACGCGTGGGAGGTTTTGGATTGTTGCTGGCCACTTTCGCCATTTTTTTGCCGGTTGATATGATGGCCAACATTCACCGCTGGTTGGGTGTTGGGGAGTTTCCTCACGGTCCGATTACCGTTTACCTGGCGCGTTCAACTTCGGCGCTGTACGCTATGCACGGTGCGGTCATGTTGTTGGTTTCAATCGATGTCATTAAGTATTTTCGATTCGTTCAGTTGTTAGGTTGGCTCCACGCGATATTTGGCATCGTCATTTTTTTCACCGGGCTACTTGCTCCGTTGCCTTGGTATTGGGTTGCAACAGAAGGCCCGCCCGTCGTTGGGGTGGGTGTTTTGCTGTTGGTTCTGGCCCGCAAACCCATCGAACAATCTGACAAAACAACCAAAAAATGACTGTCGATTGTCTGGCCAACTAACTTCATCGGCGACGAACGTTTTGATTGGAAACTGAACTGCGTTGGAGCGAATTGAAAACTCCACTTGGGGCAAGCTCTCAAAACTAACTCCCTAAAGGAGTGGATTCGTTCATGTTGTTCGGGTTATATCGATTTGGCGTGGGGAATTGTTTCCCAATCGCTTGCGAAGCATTTTAAAGGAAGTTTCACGGGGTTGATCGAGCTAAGTTTTTAAAACTGATTCGCGGATCTATATCAGAAAAAAATTTCCAGTCTCGTGTCTGACCCAAGTACTAATTCCGATTTTAATCTGGAGTCGCCATTTCAGATGCCGTTGTTGTCAAGTCCCAACGTGGACTTGTTTCAAAGTCTGTTTGAACGCAACCAGATGGCAATCGCGATCGTTTCCTCTGCTGATTTGCGGGTTCTGAAAGCCAACGATTCGTTCGTCAAACTTCTGGAAATTGACGATGAAGCTCTCAATGAGCTGGAGCTCAAGCCTTATCTGGTGACTGGCGATCACAAAACGAAATTTCTTGAGAGTGTCGAAAAAATTCGTGCTTCCGAGGAAAAATCATTCACACTTGAGCATCGTTATCAGACAAAACGCGGCCGGATTCTGGATGCCGTAACCAATGGTGATGGATTGGACGGTGACAGGATCGTCATTGTTGTCCAGGACATTACGGATCGAATCCAGCAGGAAATCGAAGCGACTCAGCTGGCAAACTATGACGAATTGACCAAGCTCCCAAATCGCCGAATGTTTACATCGGAATTGGAACGGCAGCTGGAAATCGCGCTGAACGAGGATTCCAGCAGTTTGGGTGTCATGTTTCTGGATTTGGATGGATTCAAAGAAATCAATGATACGCTTGGCCACGAAGCGGGTGACGAGTTGTTGATCGAGGTCGCCAAACGACTGAGAAAGGCACTTCGTAAAGGCGATTTTATTTCACGATTTGCGGGTGATGAATTCGCGGTGATCAACTGCAACAGCAACAGTTTCAATACCGCCGAGACAGCACAACGTTTGATTGATGCGATCGCACAACCGATCACGATTTCCGGGTTTCCCGTAACCTGCTCAGTCAGCATCGGATTGTCGGCGTTTCCCGAAGATGGAAACAACGGACCCGAATTGTTGCGTCGCGCAGATATCGCGATGTACGAAGCGAAAAGAAACCGCAAAGGATTTTCGTGCTTTAGTGCCGAAGACAACAAACGCATTCGAGATCGAGTTCTGTTGCGCAACGATCTGGAGCGAGCCCTCGAAGAAGATTCGGATGAAATCCAGGTTTATTACCAACCCCGCGTCAACTTGAGCGACAATTCCATTCAGGTCGTCGAAGCGCTGGCTCGCTGGCGTCATCCGGAACGCGGTTTTGTGTCGCCCGAGTTGTTTATTTCGATCGCCGAAGAAACAACTTTGATTCACAGTTTTGGCAAATGTATTCTGGACAAAGTTTGTCGGCAACTCAAATCGTGGCATGAGCGAGGTATTGAACTGCGAGTTGCATTTAATCTTGCGGCGAAAGAACTGGAAAGGTTCGATATCTACCAACAGATCGAAGCAGCATTGAACAAATATGAAGTTCGCGGCAAGTGGTTGGAAATCGAAATTACGGAAACTGCTTCGATGAAGGACATCAATCGTAGTGTTCGATTTATGAGCAAGCTCAAAACGTTGGGTGTCCATCTGGCCATTGACGATTTTGGGACAGGGTATTCGTCGTTGACGGCATTAAAACAGCTGCCAGCGGATACGATCAAAATCGATCAAGAATTTATCCAGTTGCTGATCGAGGAAGTCGATTTTTGTTCGCCCGATGCCGACATCGTCAGGGCGATTGTTACATTGGCCGACAGCTTCCACATGTCGACTGTCGCCGAAGGAGTTGAGACCCAGGCCCAAGCTGAATTTTTGGCGCAACTGGGCTGTGAATTCGCACAAGGTTATTACTACAACCCGCCGATGCCGCCGGCCAACCTCGAATTGCTGTTGAGCAAAAAATCTTAATTGCTAGGTGTCGTGTTTTTCTTTGGTGTCGTCGAGCCACAGGTCCGTGCTTTGTGAATCGATGCGACGACAGGTTTCTTCGAGCTGGTCAGCGATTTCTCCAAGTTCATCTTGCCATTGTTGCTGATCAATATCAGGCGGACATAGTTGTGCGAATTCATCGATCAGCAATACCATTCGCAGCAAATGGCGAAAGATCATTCCTTCCTGCTTTTGCAATTTGTTGCTCGTAATGTATTTGTCGAAATCTCCGTTGTATTTCAAAACTTCGCCAGCCACCCAACAGGGCCAAACTCGGACATCGCGTACGTTAGGAAAATCATGTTCGAACAAACGGTGCAGTTTGTGAGCCAGTGACAACACATAAACTCGCTCGTCTTCGTCATACCATCCAGGTTTTTCGTCGTCGGTCGATTCGTCACCGCCAATTTCTTCGGCCGTGGCCAGACCGAGTTTCAGAAGTTGCGAATCGATTCGCTCGGTCGCCAACGGGCCCGCCGGCAGTTCTTCGTGAGGAGGAACGCGGACAGTGCGCCCGAGTGATCGCGGCAACTCCAACAGACTTTCCATGGCCTGAATTCGTTCCTCACGATTGGCGATACCCAAATGATTCATCAAAAACAGACCGTATAGCGGATGTACACCGCGGAGCCCCAGTAAATCGGCCATTCGATCAGTGGGGGTCGCCGTGATTGGTCGGTAATTGGCCACCGGATCGTTTGTCGGTGCGGGAGTAGCCGGTGGTTTTTTTGTTTCCACTTGTTTTGGTTGTCGGCTTTTTTGCCCGAGGTCCAACTGTAGCGTTTTAGCCACGGGTGTCTCGGCTCGTTGTTGATTCTCTTGTTCGCCGTCGGATTCTTGCAGTGCGGACGATGGCGCTGCTAAATCGGGTTTGGGATCGAGTCGCAGATAGTCAGCTCGGTGAAGCGCAATCAGCATTTCATTCAAATTTTTTTGAGCACGTTTTGAATCTTTTTCTTCGAGCAACCGTTTTCCAACGAGTTGGCGGATCGGTTCGACTTCGGGCGAAATATCCAGCATGTAAACGAGCAATCGCCACGGCAAGGCACCACGGCTGGCCAAATCAGCCGGTTGTGCTTCGACTAATTGTTGGAACTGGGTTTCATTCCAATATTGAACACCCTCGCGTCGTTTCGGCTGTTTTTTCTTCAACTGCTTTTTAGCTTTGAGCAGACCGGGGTCTTTGGTGTCGGCGGGAATTGAATCGAATTTTTCTTGCCAGCGAAGAATTTTGACGTCGTCTTCGTGGGCCAACGCGTAAACAAACCCTTGGTCGTCGTATTGCGGTCGGCCCGCGCGTCCGAACATTTGATGTGCGCTGCTGGGCTCGATGATTTTCATTTTCCCAGGAGGGCCTTTTAGCAGAATTGGCAGGACAATGCTGCGAGCGGGCAGATTGATTCCAGCGGCCAGTGTTTCAGTACAAACGCAAAACGACAACAGTTTTTGTTGAAACAGTTCTTCGACAACGCGACGGTATTTGGGCAAGACGCCAGCGTGGTGAACGCCGATACCTCGCATCAGAATTTGCTTCAATTTCGGGCCTGCGCCGGTCGAAAAATCAAACGCTTCGAGTTGTTGCGCGATCTGTTTTTGCTGTATATCGGTGACTACTTTTTTGCCTTTTAATGTTTCCGCTGTTGTCCAACACTGCTCTCGGTTGAAGCAGAAAATCAAAGCCGGAGTTCGACGCGCGTCGTCGTCACCTTTGACCATTTCTTCGACGAATTCAGGTAGCAAGGCATCGCCAACCCATTGGAATGACAGAGGCACTTTCCGTTGGTGGCTTTCTACGAGTTTTAATTTTCGATGATGTTTGTGATCGAGCCAATTGGCAAATGGAAGCGAGTTTCCAACGGTGGCCGACAACAACAATGTGCGGACCTGTTTCGGTAATAGCCCGAGTCCGAATTCCCAAACGATTCCGCGCGAGGAATCGTTGAAGCTGTGGAATTCGTCCATCACGACCGCCCATACGTCGGAAAAATCAAACGCTTCGCGATGCAGTAATCGATTCAACAAGATTTCGGCAACGACCACCAGAATTTTGGCATCCGGATTGACTTTGCGATTACCGGTGACCAATCCCACATCGTTTTCAGAAAAACCCCAGCGGACGGCCGCCTGTTGCAGCTCTCGAAATTTTTGATCGGTCAACGCGATGAGCGGCGTTGTGTAGTAAGCGGTTTTGCCCAGACGCAACGCTTCGTAAACGGCGGCTTCGGCGATCAGTGTTTTTCCTGTCCCGGTTGGTGCGCAAACCAGAACACCCTGCTCTTCGGTAAACCATGCCAACAACGCTTCTTCTTGAACGGGATAAGGATCAAATTCCAGCAAGTCGAAATAGTCGTTCGCGATTTGATCTCGTTGCTGCTGATTAGACAAAGTTTGTTCCACGGGCATTTAAAATTTAACGGTTAGAGAAGATTTGCGTCCTGTTTGATTGGTAGCATTTGCAAATTTGACAAAGCATTGTATCAATTTCGCGCCGCTTGCAATTGCGCCGGTCAACGCCAGCGTCACAAACGACGTGAATCTCAGAGAAAACGTAAACGAGAAATGTTGGCACTGTATTTGCGTTTTGGGTCATGTTGAAAGGAGTCTGAACATGACAAAACCCAAACAAAGGCAAAGATCCAATCGTCGACGGCGGTCGTTGGCGACGACTTTGCGAGCAATCATTCTGGAAGGAACCGGAATCATTGCACTGATTTTGGTGATTTCGATGGTGCGTTCTGGCAACGCAACGTCGATTGAACCACTCAGTCAACAGACGGCAATCACCGATCTGAAAAACTGGTTGGGGCAATTTCGCAAACCCGCGGAATCTCCCCGCACCGCACCGCAATCGGATTTCGGTCAAGGATTTTCGTACGCTCGTGGCGACACGGTCGAACAGGAAAGTCACAATTTTCAGCGAAATCAAGATTGGGTGGAATCCAGATTTCCGGTGAGGACGGCTGATTACAATTCCGTAAGCAAGTAGCTTGACTCGTCCGTTGCGCTACTACTAATCGCCGCTTTCTTCGTCTTCCTCTTCGATTTTCCCGCCGAACAGCATTTGTTTGAATTTTCGGAATTCTTTCCCGAGAGTTTTCTTGCCATCGCCTTTCAAAAATTCTCGTGAAGCTTCCCAGTCAATGATATTTGTCAGGCTGGCGAAATCATCGGTCCAGAGAATATTCTCCATCTGAGGTGTCCAGTGATCCGTTTTGATTTGTTCCCAATCATCCGCCACGCTTTCCAACAACGGCATCACGGTTTTGTTTTTTGTTACCAAAACCCAACTGGCGGCATCGACCATATTGGCGTCATCGTCGCCATTTGAAACATGGAATGATTCACAACCGGCATCTTTGGCCAGGTTGTAAACGATCGGCGACAATTCGAGGTAGCGATTGGAAATATGAATCGCCAGGATGCCGCGATCGCTCATGTGTTTCATGTAGATTTCAAAACACTCCTTGGTCAACAAATGAATAGGGATCGCGTCACTGGTAAATGCATCGACGACAATAATGTCATATTGGTTGGAACCTTTTTTGAGTTCGTGTTCGAGTTGAATCCGCGCGTCACCGATCACAACCTTGGTGTCGGCGTCGGTTTCGGCGAGATAGGTAAAGTGTTTGCGGGCGACATCTTCGACTTCCGGATTGATTTCGTAGAAAACGATTTCATCTCCTTCGAGCCCCCAAGTCGCGATCGTCCCGGTTCCCAGTCCAATCACGCCTACCTTCAATGAATCATTGGCTTTTAACAATGTTCGCAGTTTGGTGAACGCAGCTCCAACTCCGCTTTGAGGACTGTAATAACTCACCGCCTCGCGCGACCAACGGGGATCAACATATTGGTTGCCATGTTTAATCCGACCGTTGTAGAGATAACGCGAATGCTCTGTCTTGAGATCTTTGCTACGCCAACTCGATGCTGTCAGCGTTCCGTAGGCGTTGCGAGATTTGTGCAGAATTTTTTCGCGCTCTTCGATTTCATTATCTTTCTGATGAGCCCAAAAAACGGATTGGGTTCCGACGATCAAAAACATTCCTGTTGCGATCCAGCAAAAAAACAGGCCGAGTCCGATAAACAGCGTTAGCGCTCCTTTGGAGTTTTCTGCCGAAAAATCTCGGCTGAAAAACCGGACAAATGATCCGAGAATGAACACAACACTGGACAAAATAGCACAAGCGGCCAACGAATAATGAAATTCGAGGTAGGTGACAAAAATATTGGGGGCGATGATCGCTACGAAAATGCCACCTAGCGCTCCACCGATGGAAACCATCAAATAAAACAGTGTTAAAGAAGATGTATGCGGCTTGATGTTCGACAGTTCGCCATGGCAAGACATGCAACAGGCAAACAAGATTGTCGAATACCCACCGACTTGGAGCGGCAAGGGAACTTTGACGCCAGTCAGGATCAAATATGACGCGACAAACAATGATAACAGCATCAGCGGCAAAAATATGGGACGCAAGTAAACATAGGGTACCGCAAAGCAAACGATGAACGTGATCAAATAAAGACTCAGAGGGAGAATCCACAAAAATGGAACAGAAGCTACCTCTTGGCACATCTGGTTTGTCGTTGCCAATAACATGGCCGATGGAGCCGCCGACAGCAAAATCCAGATCAAGCAGGAAGCAATCCCCGGCTTCGTGATGACTTCCTTGGTTTCCTTGCTCGGACTGGCAACGGTTGTCGAATCGCCGCCGGAAATCTCTGCTTCGGGATACCTTCTGAAAACCTGCCAACCGCTGTAGCTGCATATCCCAGCAAACAAAATGTATCCGATGGACCAGATCGTCGATTGGTCGCCCAATTTGAGATAGGGCTCGAACAAAAATGGATAGCTAAATAGTGCAATCAATGATCCAGTGTTGGACAAGGCAAACAGCGGATAAGTCGGGTAATTAGAATGTGTGCGGCTTTGCCACGCCTGAATCAAGGGACCGGTGGTGCTCAAAACGAGAAATGGAAGTCCGATACTGACGGTCAACAACAACAGAACGCCGATGGTCATGTCCGTCGATCCGTCTGGTTTTAAAAACTCGGCTGGTCGAATCGGCAAGAAAAATACGGAAATCCCAAGCAAAACGACATGCACAAACCACTGTTGTCGCGGCTTAAGAAATTTGATGGAAAGATGCGAGTAACAATAACCCAGCAGCAGCGCGATCTGGAAAAACAGCATACAAGTATTCCAGACCGACGCACTTCCACCGAACCAGGGGAGTACGAATCGCCCGATGATGGGTTGAACCTGAAACAGCAAAAAAGCGCTCAGGAAAATTGTGATCATGTATCGAATCATTGAGTTTTTTTACCGTTGGAGTTCAAAAATGTAGACGGGCGGAATAGGAACCACAGGCAAGCTGCCACCCTCCGGTCTGCCCAACCCAATGCTGACGTCGCCGCCATATCACAAAAGATTTACTGGGGTTGCGGCCAAAACGGGTGAAGACGAATTATCACCTAGCGCGGTTTTTGAAAACAGCCCTTCTTCATACAATTGAGTACAAACATTTTCACTTTCATTCGTATTTCGTAATCGATCTATCTCTTTCAAAACCAACAGATTTGAGGGCACTCATGTCATCACCGGCAACAGAAACCAATACTGAACAAGTTCTCGCGGCGAGCCGTTTGGCGTTGGACCCGCGGATTGAGCAAGCCAAAAAATTGATTTTGGAAGCTGTTGCAGAGCACCAGTCATCACTCGCGGAGATTCGTGGAGCCGATGAAAGTCTGGCTGCGGAGTATCAACAGGTGCTCGATTCATTCGGCAAATTGCGAGGCGGCAATTTATATTTTCCGTATCTGGCTAGCGGCATCGGCAATGGACCGTTTGTCGAACTGGCGGATGGAAGTGTCAAATTGGATCTGATTACTGGAATCGGCGTTCACGGTTTTGGACATAGCGATCCGCGATTAATCGAAGCCGGTATCGAAGCCGCGTTGTGTGATACCGTGATGCAAGGAAATCTGCAGCAAGGAGTCAACAGTGTGGATCTGGTCAGTTTGTTGTGCGAAACAGCAAACGAATCGGGAGCGGGAATCGATCATTGTTTCTTGAGTACCAGCGGAGCGATGGCGAACGAGAACGCGCTAAAGATCGCATTCCAGAAAAATTTCCCCGCCAACCGTGTTTTGGCATTTGACCATTGTTTCGCTGGACGAACACTGTGTTTGGCTCAGATCACTGACAAAGCGGCTTATCGCGTTGGTCTTCCGGACACGATCGCTGTCGATAAATTGCCGTTCTTCGATCACAAAGATCCGGAGGGCAGCACGCAACGTGCCGTGGAGGCGTTGCAGCAACACACCAGCCGCTACCCAGGTCAACATGCATTGTTGTGGATGGAATTGATTCAAGGCGAAGGTGGGTATTATCTGGGGCACCGAGATTTCTTTGTCGCATTGATCGACGAAGCGAAAAAGCACAACATCGCCATTATTGCTGACGAGGTTCAGACATTTTGCCGAACCAGTCGACCATTTGCTTTTCAACATTTCGAATTGGACCAACTCGTTGACATTATCACGATCGGAAAAATCTCGCAGGTTTGTGCGACGCTGTTTCGGGACGACTACAATCCGAAGCCAGGATTGATCAGCCAAACATTTACCGGTTCGACCTGGGCGATTTTAGCGGCCCAGAAAATTGTCAAATCTCTGATCGACGATGGTAATTTTGGACCCGACGGTAAAAACATGATGTTGTTCAACCATTTTGAATCGGGTCTCAAAGCCATTAGTCAAAAATATCCGTCGGCGTTGACGGGTCCTCACGGAATCGGCGGCATGGTGGCATTTACACCGGGTAACGGCTCAGCGGACGCCGCCAAAGCCTTTGTTGGGAAAATGTACGACGCCGGGTTAATGTCATTTATGGCGGGAGCAAATCCCGCCCGAGTTCGATTCTTGATGCCGCTCGGATGTGTGACGACCGACCATATCGACATCGCATTGAAAATCATCGAATCTGTTGCTGCCGAGATGGCATCGTAAATATGAGGTTTCAATGCTGATCGTTCGCTCGATTCGTGAAAATGATCTGGATCCATTGCACGATTTGGTCCAGCAAAGTGAATATGGTCTGACGACGTTAAAGATTTCGAAAGAGGCATTGGCTGATCGAATCGAGCGATCGCTGTACGCGTTTCAGCAAACCACGGCCAAACCTCAAGGACAACCCTACGTTTTTGTAATGGAAGACCTGGCGGTTGGGCGGATCGTTGGCACTTGTGCAATCTACTCAAAAATTGGCGGATTCGAACCGGTCTATTCCTATGAAATTAAAACTTCGATCCACGAAAACGAAGAGTCGGGTATTCGAAAAGAAGTTGACGTGTTGCACTTGAATAAAATTCATGATGGTCCGAGTGAAATCGGCAGTTTGTTTTTGTCGCCCGATTATTGGGGTGATGGACACGGCCGTCTCCTTTCGATGTCGCGGTTTTTGTTCATGGCTGAATTCATCGATCGATTCGAGGATGAGATGGTGGCCGAGATGCGCGGTGTCGTCAACAAAAATGGACATGCGCCAATGTGGGACGCCATCGGTTCCCATTTCTTTCAAGTTGAATTTCCGCGCGCCGAGACGATGACGTCCCAGTCCAAACATTTAATTGCGGACCTGATGCCCATTCATCCCATCTATATTCCGCTGTTGCCGCAGGATGCTCAGGACGTGATTGGACAAGTTCATGAAAATACGCGTCCAGCGCTGGCCATGTTGAAAAAAGAAGGTTTTCAGTTTCAAAATCGCGTCGACATTTTCGATGGCGGTCCCACCTTGCACTGCAAAACGAGTGAGATTCGCACTGTCAAAGAATGTCGTCGGCGAATTGTAAGTGCGATTCATGACGAGGTCGATGGACAGCGTCAACTGATTGCCAATACACGGCTGGACTACTGTGCCTGCCTTGGATGGCTCAACGACATCGACGATGAATCTTGCGAATTGGATTCCAAAACAGCGTTGCAGTTGCGCGTCAAGGTTGGCGACCCCATTCGATACGCTTCACTCAAACCGACAGGTAAAACCGTCGAACCTAAAACCGTCAAGAAAAAAAATGTCCAGTAACACAGCCAATCATTACATCAACGGCCAGTGGCAATCCGGTTCCGGCGAAAATTTCGATTCCACCGAACCCGGTAATGGCCAACTGGTTTGGTCTGGCAGCGCGGCGACCGAACAGGAAGTCAGTGACGCCGTCAGCGCCGCTCGCGACGCGTTTCCATCCTGGCAACTTGTTCCGGCAGATCGACGCATTGAGTTGGCCAGAAACTATCAGGACATCGTTCATTCACGACAATCGGAACTCGCGCTGTTGATCAGTCGCGAAGTCGGCAAGCCGCTGTGGGAAGCGAAAACGGAGGCCGCCGCAGTGGCCGGGAAAGTTCAATTGGCAATCGATGCATTTGAAGAGCGGCGCAGTTACTCGGAGACAGAACTCAATGATTTCAAAGCAGTGACTCGTTATAAACCGCTTGGAGTCCTGGGAGTTTTGGGCCCGTTCAATTTTCCTGCCCATCTGCCCAATGGCCATATTATTCCTGCGCTGGTGGCAGGGAATACGATTGTTTTTAAACCCAGCGAGCAGACTCCCGCGGTTGGCGCCTGGCTTGTGGATCGTTGGCATGATGTGGGGCTGCCCGACGGAGTGATCAACCTGGTGCAGGGTGCCAGAGATACGGGTGTCGCGTTGGTAAATCACCCGCAAATTGATGGGTTGCTGTTTACCGGGAGCAGTCAAGGCGGTGTTGCCATTCATAAAGCGTTTGCCGGTCAACCTCAAAAAATTTTGGCATTGGAAATGGGCGGCAACAATCCATTGATTGTTCACGATGTAAATGATCTGAAAGCGGCGGCCTATCTGACGATTTTGTCGTCGTTTATTACGGCCGGGCAACGTTGCACGTGTGCTCGACGATTGATCGTGACAGATCAATTGGCCGATCCATTGTTGAATGAACTTGTTGAAATGTTGTCGTCGGTAAAATTCGGTTTCTATTCCGATGAACCAGAACCATTTATGGGAACAGTCATATCCGCTCAGGCTGGCCAGGCGTTGTTGAACGGCCAATCAGAATTGCTATCTCAAGGCGCTCGATCGATTGTGGAAATGAAACGCCAGCGCGATTGTGACGCTTTGCTTTCACCCGGTATTGTCGACGTTACAGAAGTCTCGGATCGACCCGACGAAGAAATGTTTGGACCGTTTCTCAATGTGATTCGAGTGAGTGATTTCCAGGCCGCCGTGGCCGAAGCGAATAACACACGCTACGGATTGTCAGCAGGTTTGATCTCGGATCGTCGAGAAAGCTATGAGTTCTTTATTCAGCGAATTCGAGCCGGTGTCGTGAATTGGAATCGTCAAACAACGGGTGCCAGTGGAAAATTGCCTTTTGGTGGTTGCGGTCTCAGCGGGAATTACCGACCCAGTGGTTATTTTGCAGCGGACTACTGCAGTTTCCCGGTTGCGTCGCTGGAGTCCGATGCAGTGACGATGCCTGAATCGACGTTGACGGGAATTGATTTAAGCTAAATCGCAGAGTCGTTTTGGAGTGCCACTTGCACGTTTGTGTTTGATTGGATGCGAGCAATGCGGCACATTTTGAGTGCCACTGACTCTGCCGGCTCTGCCAGTGATTTGGTTGAACAATGGCCATTGAGCAATTCAATTGAACGAAAACCACGAGGTGATGTGTAATCACTGGCTGAGGCCAGTGGCACCCGTGCTTGTATCAACGTCACAGCTGATCAATTCAATTCGCAATTTGAGCCGCTACCGAACTCGTCGAGGATTGAGCTTTCGACGGGACGTCGTTCCGATTTGTCTGAGTTCGCCGGGTACCACCAACAAACCTCGTGATCGTTGAGTTGCCAGTACAAATAGACGGGTTCGTTGCCTCGCATGGACGGGAATTCAACTTCACCACCAGTCATATTGGCAACCTCGACACCCAATTGGTTGATCTCAGAAATCAAATCGGACAACCGCTGTTCGTCTTCCTCGACCTGCCGTGTCATTTCCACCAGTTCTTCGTCGTAGTACTCCAATCCTTTGGCGCGGTTGGCGGCAAGGTAGTCTAACCGGCGTCGCGTTTGAAATACCTGTTGCGACAACTCGACAATGTCTTTGACAATCGACTTGACCAAAGGCAACGTCGCGTTTGCTTGGGTCACTGAAAAAATGCGTTCGGTTTTCGTTGGTGTATCGATCACGGTTCAACAAGCTGCTATTTAATAAAAAGATTTTTTGGATAGTTAAATTTATTCTTTCAATTTCATCCCAGTTGTCCAATGGGGTGTTGCAAAACCGCTGACTGGTTCGAAATTTGAGTCAAAATCTGCTCCCTAAGGCCGCGATTTTTTCTGCGCTTGTGATGTATTTGACAATGCGGAATCACAGACTGGTTGTACGAAACCGGTTCCCTGTTTCGAGCTGATCCTGTGAGCGGCAAGGCGCTAGCCGCCGGTTCGTCAATGATTCGGACAGTTGGTTATTGATTCGAACCGACGGCTAGCGCCTTGCCGCTGACGATAGCTTTGCACATGAATGGAACGTTTTGATTCGACAAGTTTTGAACATATTGAACATTTGTCGAGCGTGTACTTGGCGAGGGAATACAGCTTGCACTGAAAGTTTCATTATTCCTGGAAAATCACGAAAATCCTTTTTCATAAACTTGCTCGTGTGCGCCTGACATTGGCGAGTTTCTTAAACTAAACTTGAACTGGGTGATCGGAGGGACCGGCGGATGCGTGCGGTCTTTTCTTTTTTTGAAAACAAGAGGAAATGATGTACTTCACGAGATTGAGAGAGAAAGTGTTGGCGGCCGCGATCGGCTGCTGTGCTGTTTTGCTCGCCACCAGCGCTGGCGCGCAAACAAAACCTTCGGCTGGCATGATGCGATTCGCAGATGTGAGCCGTGACAAAATTGTATTTTCGTATGCTGATGATCTATGGGTTGTCAGTCGTGATGGCGGAGTCGCAACTCCGTTGGCAAGTCCCAAAGGCGCAGAAAGTTTTCCACGGTTTAGCTCCGATGGAAGAACCATTGCGTTCGTTGGCAATTACGAAGGCGGGTCAGATATCTACACCATTCCAACCGCGGGAGGACCTGCCAAACGAATGACTTTTCATCCGGCGGCTGAATTGTTGTGTGACTGGGCTCCCGATGGAGGTTTGATTTATTCCACCAACGCGTTTGCTGGTTTGAGACGACAACCTCAGTTGTTTACGATCTCTACCAAAAATCCTTCGCCAAAACAAATCCCCGTTCCTTATGGCACTAATGGTTCGATCAGCGCCGACGGAAAATGGTTGGCGTATACGCCTTATAGTCGCGATACAAGAACCTGGAAACGTTATCGCGGTGGAATGGCTTCTGATATCTGGCTGTTTAACTTGGTGACCAAACAGGCCAAGCAGATTACCGATTTCGAAGGTACCGACACGCTGCCGATGTGGATGGACAAAACTGTCTATTATCTGTCCGACGACGGCGCGGAACATCGCCTCAATATTTGGTCTTACGATGTCAATTCTGGCAAACGAACTCAAATCACAAATTTTGCCAACTACGATTGCAAATGGCCATCGATGGGACCGGGTGCTGATGGAAATGGCGAAATCATTTTCCAAAATGGCTCTTCGCTGTACCTGCTTTCGCTAAAAACCAAAAAACCAACCAAAGTATCGATCACGATTCCTGGCGACCGACCTCAATTGCGGTCACAACGTGTTGACGTTTCTAAATTTATCAACGGCGGCGATATCTCTCCGTCGGGAAAACGTGTTGTCCTCGAAGCTCGCGGTGATCTCTGGTCGCTGCCGGTGAAAAATGGATCGCCACGAAATATGACGGCTACCAGTGGTGTTGCCGAACGTTCTCCATCGTGGAGCCCGGACGGCCGCTGGATTGCTTACTTCTCCGATTTCACCGGTGAATATGAGTTGTACATCAAGCAATCGGACGGGCGAGGTATCACCAAACAATTGACCAAAGGGGGCAAGGCATTTCGCTATGATCCAGTTTGGTCTCCCGATTCCAAATACATCACGTTTACCGACAAGGCCGGCAACCTGTTTTTGCACACGATTGACGGTGACACAAAATTGATTGACACCGAACCTCATTCGAGTCGCATCAATGTCAATTGGTCGCATGATTCGGCCTGGCTGACATACGCGAAAACGTCGAACAACAAAGCGGCCGTCAATTCGATCTGGGTTTATAACGTTGCCGAAGGCAAGGCGACCAAGCTGACGGCTGGGTTTTTTAATGACACCAACCCGACGTTTGATCGCAAAGGTGAGTTTATTTATTTTTCAAGCAATCGCGCTTTCAACCAGCCTGCCTATGACGATGTCAGCACATCGTTCATTTATGTTGGAACCGAAGTTCTCGTCGCAATGCCACTGCGCAAGGATGTGAAACATCCGCTGGCACCCAAAAGCGATGAAGAAAAATGGGACGACAAAAAAGATGCCGACAAAAAGAAATCCGATGCCAAAAAATCGGACAAGGGCGGCAAAAAAGCAGAGGGTAAACAAGACGAAGGCAAAAAAGACGACAAAGCTGAAAAGAAAAAAGATCCGATCAAGATCGATTTTGATGGCATCGAGCGTCGTTGTTTCCGATTGCCCGTGAAGCAAGGTCGTTTTGGCAGCATTGCCTGTAACGACAAAAATCAGATTATTTTCGCTCGTCTAAATGCTACGGGAATTCGTGGTCCTGGAGGAGCCGCTGGCAGCAAAATCGAAATCCTCGATTTGAAAGCTGACAAGAAAGAAGCCAAAACGGTTGCCGCAGGTGCAGCAAGCTTTGGTATGACACCCGATGGCAAAAAACTGGTCGTCGTTCAACGTGGTTCGTTTTATGTTGTCGCGGCTGCAGCTGGCCAAAAATTGGACAAAAAAGTTTCAACCGATGGCATGATCGCGATCATCAATCCACGTGAAGAATGGGCACAGATGCTCACCGACGCTTGGCGGATTGAACGCGATTTCTTTTACGATCCAAACATGCACGGTGTGAACTGGAATTCGATCAAAATTCAGTACGCACAAATGCTGCCCGATTGCGTTTCTCGTCGCGATTTGAGTTTTATCATTCGCGAGATGATTTCCGAAATCAACGTCGGACACGCTTACTATCGCGAAGGTGATGTGGAATCGGGACCATCGGGTAATGTCGGCCTGCTCGGATGTCGATTTGAACCAGATGGCGACTCCTACAAAATTGCCGAACTTTATTCCGGTGCCGATTGGGATTTGGATGGACGCAACCCGTTGGTGGATGCTGGCGTCAAAGTGGGGCAATATATCCTCGACGTCAACGGTGTTGGGATTTCGACCAAAGAAAATCCTTATGCTGCATTCCAAGGGCTGGCGGGTAAAACGATTACATTGACCGTCAGCGATGATGCAACGTTGGACGCCAAGGATAAACAAGTGGTTGTTAAAGCACTGGGTTCGGACGCAACGTTGCGGTTCCGCAGTTGGATTGAAAAAAATCGAAAAATGGTCGACCAGAAATCGGGTGGTCGCGTTGGTTACATTTATGTCACCAATACAGGCATCCCGGGACAAAACGACCTGGTCCGCCAATACTTCGGTCAGATCGCCAAAGATGGTTTGATCATTGACGATCGTTGGAATGGTGGTGGACAAATTCCAACCCGGTTTATCGAACTTTTGAATCGTCCGGTGACCAACTACTGGGCCAAACGTGATGGTCGAGACTGGACCTGGCCACCAGACGCACACCACGGCGCCAAAGCGATGCTGATCAACGGCATGGCTGGTTCGGGTGGCGATATGTTCCCGGCGTTGTTCAAACAAAACAAGCTTGGGAAACTGATCGGCATGCGAACTTGGGGTGGCCTCGTCGGAATTTCCGGCAATCCTGGTTTGATTGACGGGGCGAGCGTGACGGCTCCAACATTTGCCTATTACGAACGGGATGGTTCGTGGGGCATCGAAGGCCACGGTGTCGATCCGGACATCAAAGTGGTTGATGATCCAAGCAAGATGGTCAATGGTGGCGACCCTCAACTGGACGCCGCAATTGAGCACGTGATGGGTGTGATTAAGGCAAGCCCGTACAAAAAGCCAGCGCGACCTGCGTATCCCAACCGCAGTAAATTCGGTTTGTCTGAAAAGGACAAATAACACCTAGTCGACAAACACCAAGCCCGGCCAAATGGTCGGGCTTTTTTTATTGAATGGTTGTGAGCGGCAAGGCGCTAGCCGCCGGTACGAATCACTACCGAACCGGCGGCTAGCGCCTTGCCGCTCACAGGATCATCAACTCTTCACCAAAATTGCATCTGAAATTTCATCTAACCGAGTTAACGTTGTCACTAAGAGAACATGGGGTTTGAGCCGACATTTGCTGTCGGAAAGGCGGTTTTCGATTATGGGCTTGCTTGATTCGGTAAAAGCAGCGCTTGGTCAAAAAACGGTTGATTTGCGTAAACGGTTTGTATTTTGCGGCAGCCAAGTGCGCGGGAGCACCGGTTCGTTTCAGGTTGTCGAAGAACGGCAGACAAAAAAGAAATACGGGCTAAAGTTAGTTGACGCTGAAAAATCGTCCAAATTGCGCGACCGATTTCCTGCCAAAGAGTTTCCTTTAGAATCCGAAATCGCTTTGGCCATCAAACATGAAAATGTTGTGGATACAATTGAAATTGGCAAAAGCATTGACGGTAAAGAATTTCTGTTGATGGAGTATCTGCAAGGGACGTCGTTCGAACGCGCGCTGGTCGCGAAAAATCCCAATCTGCAAAAAAACCGTTACGAATTTATCCGGCAATTGGCGTTGGGTGTCGAAGCGGTTCACAACGCCGGGTTTATCCATCGGGACATTTGCCCACGAAACATGATTTTTGACAAACCTTCAAAGAAAGTAAAACTGTTCGATTTTGGAATTACGCTGCCAAATCTTCCTGCATTTCGGCAACCTAGAAACCGAACGGGAACACCATTGTATATGGCACCCGAAATTGTGCGGCGGCGTCCCACCGACATCCGCGTCGATATATTCGCTTTTGGAATCACAGCGTTTCAGATTTGCACGTTACAACATCCTTGGGGAGTGACAGAAAATACCAGTAAATCGGCGCTGATTTTTGACACGACCGAGCCGAAAGATATCCGCAGTCTGGCGCCTGATCTGGATGAAAAAATGGCGGCCGCGATTCAGACCTGTATTGAAATCGATCCGGAAAAACGCTGTCCCAACATGCGGCGATTTATCACGTCTCTGGGAAAACGAAAATCATAAACAATGAAAAAACCCGGCTCGAAATGAACCGGGTTTCGTGATTTCAACCGTTTGGCTTTCGACGATTACTTGCGGTAATCGTATTTTGGATTTTTGTGATCAAAATCCTTGTCGGTCAAGCCAACGTTAACTTTCAAATTGACGTAGGTGTATTCTTCCATCAAACGTGGTTTTCCACCTTTGGTCGATGGCCAATCCCAGCAGACGTATCGAACGGGCAAATCCAATTCTTTATCAATGTAAACTTTCGCTCTATGAAACTCATAAGGCTGTCGTTTTTCGTTGTGAATCAGTTCGATCATTTTGCAAGGTCGCTTGTTGATGCTGGCGGTGTCTGAGTAATTGACAATGCAATCGCCTGCAGCGCGGTCACGAGTTGCTTTCTCGATCAATTTGACGATCAGGTTTTCAATCCCTGCTTCGTAGATCGGATAGCGGTTGCCTTTCATGGCCATCGAGCCATCGGGATCCAACCGCGCGGTGATTTTGCCGATGAGTTTGCTGGGGCTTTCATGAGCAACCAGTTTTCCGCCGTTTTGTCCTTTGACCCAGATGACTTCGCGTCCGCGAAAATCTTTCGGTTTCAGAAACCGCATGTAAATCGAAAACGGTACCTTTTTTCCTTTCACAACTCGTTCGTTGCGGATTTTAAATTTGATAAACTCGGGGTCCATCAATTTTCCGTTGACGCGTTCACGTTTGACGAGCATGCCCGTGTAATCAAACACTTCGGCGCGAACTCGTTTGAGACCTTCGGTTGCTGTCTCCAGAGCAGGGTCCAACGGATGAGCGATTTTTTTGGACGTCGACGCCGGCTTGGCCTTGACCGTTTTTTTGGATTCTTCGTTATTGGCAATTTGTTTGTTGCCGTTTTTGGCGATGCGATAAACAGGTTCTTTGGTTTGTTTCTGCTGTGCGGCAACCGAGACAGAAAAAATCGACGTAACAAACAAGAGTGCCGTCGAGACGCAAGTGAAATTTTGCAGCATTAAAAATCCTCCTTGATTTTGCCCGCAAACATCCACGAATTTTCGGCGGCGCGGTTCGAAAATGACCTTAGCGGATACTGTGTGTGTAATGGGATGGTTCCAAATTATATGGTTACAACTTACATCGGGGAAACGCAATGTCAGCATTGGCGATTCTTGTTGACCAGCACTGCTAGCAGTTCCGTCTGACGTTGCCTATTCGTTAAAAGCGGACGAGAGCGACCATGGAGCAGCGACAGAATCAAAATGGCTTGCAAAACGGTTGATTCACAAAGGGGGCGGAACTGACTCAAAATCCCGTGCATTTTTTGTTTCGACAGCTATCAGACGATCAATGCATCCATTTGTTTCGCATAAATGATATCTTTGGCAGCATGTTGAAAATGGATTTTCCTAATCGTAAAAGTTGCCATGTTGAATCGAATAACCGCTACGAGTTGCGATAGAATCTGTGAATTATTTTGCGCGATTTTCTTCGCGATCGTCGGGAATTTGCGTTTTGGTGCTGAATTGGCGAAGCGTATTTTCCTGTTCGTAACGTTCCGGTTGATCGTCGCTTTCGACCAAGTCCAGGTATGGCATCGATAATCGAAATGTTGTTCCAGAGCCAAATTCGCTTTCCACCTGAACGTTTCCACCGTGTTCACGATAATTTTTGCGTGCGATCGTCAATCCTAGCCCCGTCCCGCGGCCTCCTTTGGTGCTTTTGAACGGCGAAAAAATCTTGGTGAGATTTTTGGCTTCGATCCCGATGCCATTGTCGCGGATTTCAATCACGCATTGATCCGGATCCGGCACGTAAACGACATCGACCAATGCTCCAGCACCTTTGTCGGCACACGCATCAATAGCATTGAGCACGACATTGGTGATCGCACGTTGGATCATTGTTTCGTCGTAACGCGCTGGAATATTGTCAGGGACTTGTTTGTGGAGTTCGACACCATTTTCCGTTGCATAGGAACCGATGATGTCAATCGCCTCGTTGATTGTTTCGGTGAGGTTGTGCGGCTGGAGATTGGGCTTCCGTTCTTTGCTGTAGGACAGCAAATCCAGGATCAAATCGGAAATCCGTTCCTGGTTTTTCTCGACAATGTTCCACCCTTTTCGAATCGAGTCGGGTTCATTGTTTTCCAGCCCTTTTTTGATCATATAGCCGCCGCCGCCCATCCCTTGCATGATGTTTTTCACCTGGTGCGCCAACATCGCGACCGTTTCACCAATGGCCGACATTCGTTCGTTATGAACCAGGGCCGCCGAAAAGATTTTTTCTTCGATGGTCAATCCCGATTGATGCCCGATGGCCAAAATCAGTTTGAGTTGTTCCTCGGTAAAACATTTTGCGCTGGGAGCATTGTCGGGAGACGTTTCATCGTTGGCATCGAGCATGCCTTCGATGTAAATCAATCCGACACGCCCGTATCGACCATGCATTGGTGCACAAATCACTTGACGTTGATGAGTTTCCTCATTTGTTTTAATCCGGCGGCTCGCCAGGATCCCCTGGTCATCTTGCAATGCCCGATCAAGAATCACACGCGGGATCTCATAGTCATCGGTGGCATCCGATGGATTGCGGAATTTTTTCGCCTGCGCCCTGATCTCCAACTCCGGTTCTTCGCTGATTAACATGATACAGCCGTAACGCGCATCCACCATTTGAAAGATGACGTCTAGCATCCGCTCCAGGATTTCATCGACATCGACCCCGACCGAATTGCGCAGTGATGCGCTATACAGGATCCGCAATTGCTCGTGCACATGTTCCAATCCGAGCGTCGAATCAGACGTGATCAATTGGCTGAAGTCCAACGGCGAATCCAGGTCAACGCTATGCAACACATAATTTTGACTAGAGTTTTCATCAGGATCCGAGATTTTGATCCCGCCGACCCCTTGGATGGAATCCGAATTCAATTTGATCACGCGACTGGAATCCGAGTTGATCGAGATTCCTTCGGTGAACAGCAAAACGGTATTGCCAATCAGAATTTTGTCTCCGCTGGTCAGGTAATCGCTATCGATTTGCTTGTCGTTGACAAACGTGCCGTTGGAGCTTTTCAGATCGACAATTTTAAACCGAGAACCTTCGAAGACGATTTTGGCATGTTGGCGGGACGCTTTTCCATCAAACAACTGAACGTCATTGGAGCCGTGGCGTCCGATCAGAGAATCTCGAGCGGACAGCTCGAAACGACGTCCTCGATCTTTGCCGCGAATGACGAACAGCGCGCTGGAAAAAGAGACTTCGTTCATGCCCGCTATTTTAATCGAGCGTCCATCAACTTGCCTGTAGGCATAATCAGGCAAAAATCGCTTATCAGGCAACAAAAAACGCAAAGTCAGCTGAAAACTTTGCGTTTTGAACGTTTTTGAATTGTGCGGACGTTATTTGTTTTGGGGAGCCGTCAACGTTGCTACTTGAGCTTCCGCTTCCTCGCCGTCCTCAACGAAGCAATTTTCGTCACAAATATCGGGCAGCTCAAGATCTTCGACTTGCGTGTCACTGTCGACATTTTTGGGGCCGCTATCGGTACCGAGATAGGTTACACCAGCCACAACTACTGCTACGGAAAGAATTAAAAAACCGACAAGGCTCCGTCCTAGCCACTTCATTACATACTCCTTTATCAACCCGATTGGCACGGCATCTTTTGATCAATATCGGGATTCAGAATTAGCGGCTGTATGGCGTTCTCCGTGTTCGAGCAAATCGGGAGTTTCGAAATCATCAGAATCGGTGGAATCGTTACCATCGACACGAATTGCCCGAGCGACAGCAATCGGCAATAAAAAAAGCGGAAGGGCACTGAAGCGCTTCCGCCTTTTGAATATCGAGAATGGGATGGCGATTAGCCACCTTTTTCCAATTTCGCTTTGCTCGCTTCTTCCATTTCTTTGGCTTTTTTAGGATCGTCCTTCGCATCTCCAGCTTTTCCTGGGCCACAACCTGTAAATGAAACTGAGAAAACACCGATGATGCAGACGAGCATCAAAGTTACGATTTTTTTCATCGTGATAACCTTTCAAAAAATAAACTACTGCTGGTATCAATCACAACCAGCAATCAAATTGCCTCGCCAAGGTCATCACAATTAAATGAATTTCGACTTGTGATACCAGATGGCACACGCACGACCCTGACTCGTTTTGCAGCGTGTAATTTTTCTTAATGCTGAAAAGCAATTCAAGGGGGCAAAAGGGGAAATCATCGTTTTGGGAAACTTGGATTTCAGAGTTCGTTTTTCGCCGACAGGCCCAGTGGTGCGATGTGTGTCTCAATAAAATTGGCAAGCCAGCAAATTTGGAAGCAAAAACAGAAAAAATCGGGCTGTTTACCGCATTTTTTTTGAAAAACGGTGATTTGGGGGAATAAATCGGCCCTCGGCCGGGATCATGTTAATCACGCTGTGTTCTAACATATCAGTAGAACGTGGTCGCTTGTGTGTCCCTCTGCTCGTCAAGGTCAACAATCATTACGATGCCGGCTCACGACAAAAATCAAAACAACGCAAAACTTTTTACAGACGGACATTTGGAAACCTCCGTTTTGACGGCAACGCCTGTTGAAGTTGGACCGAGGATTTCGCAGAACACCGATCAAGTTCAAAACGCAACTGAGAACTGCATGCTGGAACCAGCTGAAAATTCAGACAGCTCGAATTCTCTCGACATCGAAACTTTGATTGCCAAACACCACCGGGCGGTCTATCGATTCGCCTATCGACTGAGTGGCAATTCCAGTGATGCCGAGGATTTGACGCAGCAGGCGTTTATGTTGGCTCATCAACATTTGAACCAGCTCCGCGATCAGCAAAAATGTTTGTCTTGGATGTTTACGATCGTCCGCAATACATTTTTCAAAATGAATCGCAGAAAACGGCCCAATTGTGCAGCCAATCTGGAATTGGATATTGATCAAATTTCCGAAGCCGCCATGGAGCATTTGGAGTTTGATACCGATCGACTTCAGATTGCATTGAATCGTTTGTCTGATGAACAACGTAACATTCTGATGATGTTTTATTTCGAAAAACTTTCATATAAACAAATTGCAAAAAAACTGGATGTGAAACTCGGCACAGTGATGAGTCGGTTATCTCGCGCGAAATCAAAATTGCGCGGCAGCCTGATCGCCGTCGGGTTTGACTTGCCCTATCAACCAGGTACACCGTCATGAATCTTCCCAAAATTCCAAAAGAATATCTCGAGCAGATCGATTGCCTGCAGCCAGATTCCGATTTAGAGTCGATCTTGGAATTTGAACCATTGCAGCGATGGGCTGCGCAAAGTGAGCAACATCGCAAAGCCATTGAGTTGGCGGTCGAAAAGAGTCGCAAATGGGATCAACAATTGCAACAGTTGATGCCCGAAATTGTCGTACCCAACGATCTGCAACAAAGGTTGTTTCTGGCAACGGCTGCGCCGGTGGTAGCGCAACCGGTGGAATCAGCATCGAACCAACGAAATCTGCCCCGACATCATCGTGGGTTTATCATTGCGTTGTATGGAGCATCGTTGGCAATGATGTTGATGATTGCGCTGGGACTCATCGGGTTGACGGATATCCTTTACCGCAAACCCGCCATTACCGAAGCCGATATTCAACGTTCGACTGACGCTTGGCGGAAACAACTCCATCAATGTGTCTTTCGCGCGGAACGTCCCGCAGATCTCAGCCTGTTTCCGCGTTGCCGCGATATCAACCCCAAATTGAAATGGCAGGGATTTGCCAAAGTGATCACGGAATTTGGCCCCGCGCTGGGTTCCTATGTGGGGCTTGGCAAAACGGCTGAAGGAAAACCGCGTGACTGTTTTTTATTGACATTTCGCAATGACAATGATTTTGACTTGGGGCAAATCAATGTGTCGATGCCACCGACACCTAAGGTCGGAGCCAACGGCAATCAACTGTTTGCGGCGGCTAGTTACGACAAAGAGTTTGTTCATGTGCTGTTGTTTTCAAATCGTGCAGACTACGCGCAGTTGGTCAAACCTAATGTGATCCTGACCGACTCTTCGATGAAAACCGATACCTATATCGCTTATGCTTTGTCCAAGCGTTTGAACGAATTGAAACGCCGTAGCCAACGTTAGTTAACAAGCATTCGTTGTAAGTATTTACCGGTCCAGGAATTTTCGACTTCCGAGATATCCTGAGGCGTACCCGCTGCGACAATTTGCCCGCCGGCGTCACCTCCTTCGGGTCCCAAATCAATGACCCAGTCCGAACATTTGATCATGTCCAGGTGATGTTCAATCACCACAACCGAGTTTCCCTTGGCGGCCAACCCGTCGAGGATGTTGGTCAAACGCTGAACATCTTCGAAATGCAAGCCTGTCGTCGGTTCGTCGAGCAAATAGAGTGCGTTGCCCGATTGCGGTTTGGCCAATTCGGTTGCCAGTTTGACGCGTTGCGCTTCACCACCGGAAAGTGTTGTTGACGATTGCCCTAGAGACAAATAGCCCAGGCCGATTTTGACAAAACTATCGAGGTACGATTTGATTTTGGGAATCGAATCAAAAAACGAAAGAGCATCGTCGACCTGCATTTCCAAAACATCGGCGATCGAGCAGCCTTTAAATTTGACTCCCAGCGTTTCCTGGTTGAATCGTTTGCCCTGACAGACTGAGCATGGTACGTACATTTCTGACAAAAAATTCATTTCAATTTTGACGGCGCCGTATCCGTCACATTGGCCGCAACGCCCAGCCGCGTTGTTGAAACTGAATCGCGAATGCGAGTAGCCTTTGGATTTTGCCATCTTGGTTTGCGCAAAAATCTTTCTGATCTCCGCAAACATGCCGCAATAGGTTGCCAAACAACTGCGCGGTGAACGGCCAATCGGTTTTTGGTCGACCCACACCATTTTTTCAATCTGTTCGATACCCGCGACGGAATCAAATTGCCTCGGCCGACGTGTTTGCAGGCCCAGATAATTGGCGATTGCCGGATAGAGCGTTTCTCGAATCAACGTGCTTTTCCCCGAACCGCTGACTCCCGTTACCGTCACAAACCGGCCCAACGGCAACTCCAAATCGACCGTTTTTAAATTGTTGCCGCTGGCACCTCGCAACACAATTTTTTCGCCGCCATCGACGGGGCGCAACTCGGATTGTCGTGCGATCGATTTGTTTCCGTTGAGATACGAGGCAGTGAGGCTCCGTGAACTCGCGCCATTGAGTTTTTCGATCTGCGCCGGCGGTTTTACAAAAACGATTTCGCCTCCACGGAACCCCGCCTCCGGGCCGACATCGATCAACCAATCGCAAGCCCGCATGATCTCTTCGTCATGTTCCACAACAATGACTGTGTTGCCGCGCGATTGAAGCTCGCGCAATGTTTGAATCAATCGTTGGTTGTCTCGTTGATGCAAACCGATGGACGGTTCATCGAGAACATAACAAACGCCAGTTAATCCCGTGCCGATCGCTGTCGACAAACGGACGCGTTGAAATTCACCGCCGCTCAAACTGTTGGTCGGACGGTCGAGTGTGAGGTAGCCCAATCCGACGTTTTTCAAGTATTTGATCCGCGACTGGATTTCATCGATCAAAGGCGTCGCGATCTGGTTTTTGACATCGTCCGATTCCAGACGGTTTAAACTGTCACTCAATTCGTCCAAATCCAGGCGGCAATATTGAGCAATGGTTTTTTCGTTGATGAACACGGAATTGCCGGCGGTTGCCAATCGTGTCCCTCGACATTCTGAACAATTGGTGATCGCGCGAAAATTGCTCAGTTCGTCCTGTCGCTGTTTGCTTTTGGTCGTGACAAATTCCTTTTCCAACAGATCACGCACTCCGAGTGCCTGTTTTCCAAAACCCTCCCAAATTTGTTGCCGTTGGTCGGCTGTGAATTGATCAACCGGAGTTTCGCGATCCAAACCGATTTTTTCCAACAGTGGATCCAGGAGGGCGATATTTCGTTGACGTTGAGCTTTGGTGAGCGATTTCCACGGCTGGACCGCCTCGGCGATGGACTGGTCTTTGTTTTTCAAAACCATTTCCGGATCAAATTGTTCAAAAACACCAAACCCATCACAACTCGGACAAGCGCCATAGGGGCTATTAAAACTAAAAGTCCTGGGTTCAATTTCCGCGTAGCTGATCGAACATTGCGGACAGCTGTGGAGCGCATTGAACAATCGCTCGTCCCATTGCTCCGTTTCTCGGTTTTCTGGTGTCAGGAAAGCGGCAACGACCAGTCCGCCAGATAGCCGGGCGGCTGTCTCAATCGCCTCGAACAATCGGGACTGGATATCGTCGCGAACGATAATTCGATCCGTGATGGCCTCGATCGTACTGTTTTTCTGCGGAGAAAGCTCAGGAAGATTTTCGATGTCCGTCACATTCCCGTTGACGCGAACGCGGATCAACCCTGCCTTGCGAATTTGTTGGAAGACGCTTTCGTGTTTCCCTTTGCGACCTCGAACCATCGGGGCGAGAATCATGACTTTGGTTCGTTCGGGCAGTTCCAGGATTTCCTCCCTGATTTTTTCCAGCGGGATTTGATTGATCGGAGTCCCGCATTCAAAACAACGAACTTCGCCAACCCGGGCAAACAGCACTCGCAAATGATCGTGAATTTCAGTTTGCGTGCCGACCGTGCTGCGCGGATTGGTGCCGCCTTGCTTTTGCTTAATCGCCAACATCGGTGGCAATCCGGTCACTTGTTTGACATCGGGTCGTTGGATTTGATCAAAAAACTGGCGCGCATAGATCGACAGGCTTTCGATGTATTGTCGTTGGCCTTCGGCAAAAATCGTGTCCATGGCCAAGCTGCTTTTGCCGCTCCCACTCGGTCCGGTGATCACAGTGAATTGACCGAGGGGTATTTCTACATCGATGTTTTTCAAATTGTGTGTCCGGGCGCCGACGACCTTGATGGATTTCATGATCTTGATTGCTGCCCCGGTATTGGATCGTCGTGAAATTAGTGATGAAGAATCATAACAGTAGTAGGGCCGGTTCCCATCGGCCGTTTTGTCCAATCGTCGGTTTTGCTGAACCGTCGGGTTTGCTGAATCGGCCGGTGGGAACCGGCCCTACTTTTTTTGACCCATGATCGTCGCAACCAGCTGTCGACCTGAGGCGCGGTTTCGATGTTCACACAAATAGATCCCTTGCCAGGTTCCGAGCTTTAAACGTCCGTCGGTGATCGGAATTGAGAGGCTTGCGCCCATTAGCGAGCTTTTGACATGGGCGGGCATGTCATCTGGTCCTTCACAAGTGTGGACATACGGCAGGGACTCCGGAACGACGTGATTTATTGCGGTTTCCATATCCTGGCGAACATCGGGGTCACAATTTTCGTTCAAAGTCAGCGATGCGGAGGTGTGCAAAATGAACAGTTGAAAGATTCCGATGTCAAAATCGGCCATCTCAGGCACCGCTTTTTCGATCTCCTGAGTGACGAGATGAAACCCCCTACGAAAGGGTGGTAATCTGAATTGGGTCTGTGCAAAGTCCATTGATTTTCGGCCCGTCTAACCACCAAAATTTGATTTTTATGAGGTTTGACGAATTTTAGACAGAATGTCAACGACCCGAAATTTGAAATGGCCTTGGTTGAGTATTTTCACATTAGCGAAATGGCTTAGCAGACCGGCGAGATCGACAAATCACTAGCTCGTGAATTAATGCACAAAGTTTGCGGGACAAATCGAGCACTTTGATTGGAGAGATTCTACTGAGCGGCAAAAATGCCAGCTTATGGACTGCAGGCAGCTTTTGGGGAATTCTCCCCCAAAAAAAATAAATTTTCTTGACATTGCAAACGCCGACGGAATAATAGGCTTCGTGCTAAAAAGCCTGCCGGTTGAATTGCCCATATTTTTTCGGTTTCAAAATAGTTAAACGAAGGGCAAACCGGTCATCGGATGGCAAATGCTGAAAAGATGGAATCTTTCAAGCACGGATGCAAAAACCAAATGATTGGTTGATGGACGGTGATTCACCGTTTTGTTCAGCAAGCACTCCACACTTTATATTTACTCCTCGGGTAGGTTCGCGTTCCACCACGAGGCACATTGTTTGAAAGAACATTATTATCGTGAGGTTTCAATGACCAACAAAAAGAAAGTTAGCAACGTTTTCGAGGCAATCCTCAAATACGGGCACGATGAAGATTTCATCCCTTTTGGTGGCGATGATTTCGAAGCAACCGATGCTCCTGCAGGTTCAGATCAAAAAATCGAAGAACTCCGTCGACGAGTTGAATTAGGACAACCATTGTGGCACGTTGAGGATCGTCACGACTACAGCGGTTTGACCGGAGCTGTTCGCCCACGTGAGTGATCCACGTAGGTCAAATTTAATAAAACGAATGCAAAAACGGGTGTTCAGCACCCGTTTTTTTTTGCGCTTTTTTTGCACGTAGTTGTCCAAATTTATCCAAAACGGTGATCGCCTGCTGTCGCTAACCCGTCGACATCGCTTCGTCCAACACATCTTCGGCAACATAGATCGGCAACGCTGGTTCGTGTGACACGGCGACGGCAATCGCATCCGAAGGCCGTGAGTCAATTTCGATCAACTCGCCGTCAACTTTGATTCGCAGCGACGCGTAGTAGGTATGTTCTTTTAATTCGCTGATGACAACACTGTCCAACTCGCCACCCATCTGTTCGACGATCTGAACCACCAAATCATGAGTCAATGGGCGAGGTCCCCGGATGCCCTTGACGCGTCGATCGATGCTGTTGGCTTCGTAATACCCAATTAAGATTGGAAACTGTCGCTCGCCATCAACTTCGCGCAGAAAAACGACTTGACTCTCATTGATTTCGCTGATGATAATTCGCGCCAAACGCATTTCGACGGGCATAATTTGTTTCCTGGAAAAAATTGAACCTACAACAATTATATTCGATCCTCCGTCATTCGTCTTACTTTGCGACGGGCCACAGGAAATTTCATGACTCTGTTTCCATTGAAATTTCATGTCTGAAAACTCTCATTTTGGGTGCCACTGTCTCTGCCAGTGTTCTTTTTGAACATGTTTGGACAATTTTTTAACTTTCCAATTAGTGACCGAAACTCCGTCAATAGTGGTTGTTGAATATTTCAGTTAAACGAAATAAGCGGTGTTGGCCGTAAATCACTGGCTGGGGCCAGTGGCACCCGATCTGGAATCGATTTTCTGCAACCGTAACCCTGAACATTCGGGCTCCGTGTCGAACATTGTTTTTTAGCCCGGTATCCAGGATGTTGAGTCGTGAGCCTGTGGCTGCAGGAAATTCAGCAATTTTCTGTTCGTCAATGACACTTGGATTTTTTTGATGCTTGCTGCACCCACAAATTTGGATGGCTCCTAAAGTTGTCAAGAAATCCCTTGATCGCACGCCAAAGATTGATTTTGCGTGCCAACAGATCGAACCCTGAATCGACGTAGTGGCAACCAATACGATTGGGAGTGCCGTTTGTCCGTTAAAACACGGCTAGTTGACTTTCACAGAATTCGAAATTCCCTATGCTACTACCAGAAACAAGGAGTTGATCGAGATGCTGAAAGTTGGAATTGTTGGGCTCGGATTCATGGGTTGGATCCACTGGCTGTCTTATAAACAAGTTGCCGGTGTGAAAGTAGTTGCCATCTGTGAAACAGATCCAACTAAACGCACAGGGGATTGGACATCGATTCAAGGGAATTTTGGCCCTCCTGGCGAAAAGGTTGATTTGAGCGACATTCAAGTTTTTGACAATGTCGATTCGATGTTGTCCGAATGCGATCTGGATTTCGTCGATGTTTGTTTGCCTCCCAGTATGCATCGGCCGGCAACTGTTAAATCGTTGGACCACGGCAAACATGTCTTTTGCGAAAAACCGATGGCGGTTTCGCTCGATGATTGCGATCAAATGGTCGCGGCTGCCCAGCGCAACAACCGATTGTTGATGGTCGGTCATGTGTTGCCGTTTTTTCCAGAGTACACTCAAGCCCGCGCGGTCATCGATTCGGGCGAGTACGGTCGGCTGTTGGGCGGTACGTTTCGCCGAGTTATTTCTGATCCTACGTGGCTCAGCAATTTCTATGACGCCGAGATTGTCGGCGGACCGCTGATCGATCTTCACGTTCACGATGCGCACCTGATTCGGATGTTGTTTGGGATGCCGACGCAACTCGATTGCGTGGGTCGTTTTAGAGGCGACGTGGTGCAGTATTGCAATACGGTTTACCGGTTTGACGATCCCAATTTGGTGGTTTCCAGCGTGTCCGGTGTTGTCGAGCAACAGGGTCGGCCATTCAATCATGGGTTCGAATTACATTTTGAATCCGCCACGATGCAATTTGAATTCGCGGCGTTTGCCGACCAGGCGGAATCGATGCCGTTGAAATTGTTAACACCTGACGATCAAGTGGAACGCCCTGAATTGGTCAGCGAATCTGACATCGATGGTTTCAAAGCAGAAATCCAAGAAGTTGTTGAATCCGTTTCGCAAAACAAGCAAAGCGAGATTTTGTCGGGGCATTTAGCCAAAGACGCGATTCGACTTTGCCACTTGCAAACAGAATCTGCCCGTCGGCAAACGCCGGTTTCGATCTAGCCAGCCGATTCGAGCGATTGCGCTTTGCTGCTGCGATTGCCCCTTCGCTGCCAATAGCTAGCGGTTTCTCGGTCCAGATTGCTGTATTTTGATTCCGCGCGAAATACTAGAATCTGTTCGACATTGGAGAGTTTTGTATTCCAAAGGATTGGAAATGCCCGACCAAATACAATTTGCCGAATTTGCGAATTTGCTTTTGA
The DNA here is from genome assembly GCA_028280445.1 of Pirellulaceae bacterium. Taxonomy (GTDB): domain Bacteria; phylum Planctomycetota; class Planctomycetia; order Pirellulales; family Pirellulaceae; genus JANQLU01. The sequence goes on from JANQLU010000115.1 coordinate 61,679, forward strand.
CGTGGGTGGGTTTTGGTACTCTGGTCGGCCTTGCGGCCAAAACCATCATGCCAGGCCCTGACCCTGGAGGAACGGTTGCAACGTTGCTGATGGGCATTGTCGGTACACTGATTGGCTGCGCCGTTTTGAAATTTATTTACCCCCAACAAATGTTTGAACCAATCAGCGGAAAAGGTTTTTTGTTTGGGACGTTCGGCGCATTGATTCTACTCACGTTTTACAAAATTCTTGGAGGCCATTGGTTTATCGAAGGCGATCGCATGACGTCTCGATTGGCTCGTCGGCGAAAACGACGTCGGTATGTCATCGAAGATTGAGAATCGGATCGCCACCCTCGACGTCAACGTAATTCAGTATAATTGGTGTACGACGTGGAGGATTTTGTATGGGTCGAATTCAACAAATCGCAGCCTGTCTATTTGTCTCGGTCATTGCCGTGACTTGCGCGTGCCGACCTGACAGTACCTCGGATTCCAACGACAGCAAAAAGTCAACATCATCGACAAAACCGCGACAGCAATCTGACGCGAAGCAGACAGACGACAAACCCAAACAAAAACGCGCTCAAACGCGAACTGTCAATTCTGTCAAATTGGTTTACTCTCCCAAGTATCTAGTAAATCTCGAAGGCCTTGAGAAACTTCACTCATTCGACATTACCAAGTATCAAAAAATTCAGCAGGCATTGATCGAAAATGGTGCGGCCCGAAAAAAGGATTTCTGTGAACCCGAAGAAGTCACTCGCGAAGAACTGCTGCTCATCCATACCGAAAAATATCTTGAGAGTTTAAAATCGGCCAAAAATTTAGCGCGATATTTAGAAGCTCCGCCTTTGCGCTGGTTGGGCGCAAAATTGCTCGATGAACGAATGCTCAGCTGTTTTCGCCGAGCGACTGGCGGGACGATTCTGGCGGGACGACTCGCGCTCAAGCACGGGATTGCGATTAACATTGGCGGTGGATTTCATCACGCGAAACCCGATGTCGGCGAAGGTTTTTGCGTGTACGCGGATGTGCCGATCGCTATAAAAAAACTTCAAGCGGAAAAGCTGATTAAAACAGCGCTGATCATTGATGTCGATGTTCACCAGGGTAACGGTACTGCTGTTTGTCTGGCCGATGACAAAACGAGTTTTACATTTTCGATTCACCAAAAAGATATTTACCCGATACCCAAAGAAAACAGCGATCTCGATGTCGAGATTACCAGCGGAACAGACGATCAGCAGTATATGAAGGTTCTCGATCAACATCTGGATAAAATAATCACGCAATCGAAACCCGATATTTGCTTTATCGTTGGCGGTTGCGATACGCTCGACGGCGATCCTTTAGCATCAGTCAAAATGACCGAGCAAGGGATTATCCAGCGGGACTTTAAAATCGTTCAGGCTTGTGTCAAAGCAAAAGTTCCCGTTGTTTTTACGCTGTCTGGAGGTTACAGCAAAAACGCCTGGCGGGCTCAATACCTCAGCATCAAAAATCTGGTCGAAAAATATCCGATCGCAAAATAGTGTGAAAGCTTGCTCGAAATTTCTTCATCGAGCCGTCAGTTTAATCATTTGAGAACACGCCAGTTTTTCGTGACAGGAATCCATTTAGGCCGTTTTGGCAACGAAGCCACGAACCTTTGATACCGGTATTCGTCTAGTTCTCTATCTCGGAATACAAACCTCAAACCTCATTCAATGTCGAGACCCATGCTTATTTTGATTGACGAATTTCGCAGGACGGGTCACTCAGGCCACGCGCTACGCTCGATATGAAAATCGACTGATTTGCGCATCAAAGTCGGGTGGCCAACGATCTATCTAGTCACCTGTTGGGATCACGGTCCCTTTGCAGCAAATCTAAACCTGTGTTCCGAAGTGAACCATGCGCGAACCCATTCGAAAACCAAAATACAAATACAAAAAACTCGTTGATCGACATCGTGTCAATGCAAGGCGTCTGGGCGCAAAGCTTTTGCGAATCGACAGACGTATCTACTTGGTGCAGCCTGCTGCGATGTTTTCTAACTTGCTCGGCGATGATATTCGCGGCAAACCAAACTTGCTACCGGTGCTCTACAAAAACTTGCGGCAGCAATGTGTCATCATCGATCCGCTCAGCCCACGCCTTTTGAATGATTGTCACCACGCTCTCAAGATGTGGATTGCGATCAGCAAATCGCGCAAGCAGAACATGAGTCTCGATGAAGCGATCGAGGTTTCGCATTTGCAGAACCGACTGGCACAACTCGGGCAAATCAAAAAGATGGAACAGCAGGAATCTGATTGGATTCTGGCACGCGACGAACAGCAGATGTTAAACCAGCGGTTGCAGTCACAGCGTTTTCAATTTCGCGCGAAAGGATTCCAAAACGCCGAAGACATCACCAGAATCGCACAGTACTGTCGTATCGTGTTCTGGTTTCGAGGAATCGACGGAGCTCAAGAATTTATCGACAGCTTGCCCGTTGCTGACGCCAGTTTGCAACGAGAATCCGCCCAGAAAAAAACCATGGAGTGGTTAAAAACGATTCGCCTCCGCATGAATTACGAAGGTCATCGCGATTTGTGGATGGAGATTCGTCAGACCGTCACGCAAAAACTGGAGCAATCTTCCCAAGAGTTGTTGGCGCTGCCAAAAAGATTTCGCAGAAAGCCGTTGGAGAATTTTATCAACACGCGGCTCGATACGTTGGAGCGTGCCAATGCATTGTCCATTCACAATCGCAAACAGTTGGTTCCAGCGATTCTCACGGTCTGGATTGCCACGAATCACACTCGATCGCAAGTTCCGCAGGAACTGGTTCAGCAAATCCATGACGCCGATTCAATTCGCAAACAGTTGAGGGATCACGCTTTTCATTTGAATTTGTTTTCCTCACACAAATTCTATCCGCTGTTGAAACGTTGGCTTGAGAACAAATCGCAAGTCCCCGAAGCAAATCAATACGGCTGTGTCCTTTCGATGTTGGCAAACAACGAATCATTTGACGTCATTGATTGGGTGTTGGAAGTTGGAATTTATCGTCATCTGTACGAAATTAAATCTCTTGGAAGATTTCGTCAGATTGTCGAACCCCTTGGCCAAATGGTTTGCGAACCAGCGACTTCATCAACTCAGCAAATTCGCTACCTGGTGGATTCATCATTGGACGAAAGCGAATTGCAATTATTGGAAATGGTACTGCGTTGGGTACGTTGTTTCGATCGCGAAATTTTTACGCGTGGACTCCGCAGACAGCTGCGATGCGTCGTGGATGATTTGCAATCTTTGATGGAAACAATTCGTCGAACACCGTTTCAATCCGTTTTGTTGGAATCGATGAACGAATGGTCTGATAAATCTCAGGCCATTATTCAAAGCGTCGATGACGAGGTGGAAATTCCCAAGCGAGCTCGCATTTGGATTCGGCGGTTGTCATATTTTCAGCGCGTTCAATCCAAACAGTTTCGCATTCCGAAATCGATTTCCCGACATCTCGATCGACGTCAAAAAATGCATCAGGAAGAAAGACATCTCCAAGAGCAAATTGCTCTGGGCCGGGCAAATCAAAAAATGATCGCGCGATTTGAATATTTGCAGCGACTCAAACCGTACGATCCTTGCGGCGATTCTCAACTGTATCGCAGCGCCCAAGAATCCGTTTTTGTCACGGGTCTCGAGGCTTTGAAACAAATTCTTTCCAACATCGCAGGAGATTATTGGAAATCGTTGATCGGACCGATGCCAGAACAATGGTCCACCTCCCAAATACTCACGCGAGTCGACTGGATTACGAGAATGAACTCGCGGCAAAAATTGTACCTTTCGCGGTGTATCGAACATTGGCGGAATTTTCAAAGTGATATGAAGCAGGAATTGACAGAAAACAAGGACTGGATTGTTCGTGCGCGAACGCGCCGAGTTCAGACCGAACCGTGGTTTTCGAAATTTCAAAAACAGATTGACATTGATGGCCATCCATTTTTGATCGAACTCGTGAAAAACCCGTTTGAAATTTTTCAAATGGGTGAATTGTTTAATACTTGTCTCTCGCCCAGCGGTTGTTATGAAATGTCGGTGTTGTCCAACGCGATTGATGCGAACAAACAAGTTGTTTTCGTTCGTAACGCCCGCCAACAAGTCGTCGGTAGAAAACTGCTCGCGATTACCACTGATTTCAAATTGAGCGGATTCAATGTTTACACAAATCTGCAAGATCTTCGTACATTGACGAAACAATTGGGCGTCGCTATTCGCCAATACTGCTGCGACCTGGCCAACGAAATGAATGTTGCGATGACCGATTGCGGGAACGTCACGTCTATCTGTGGACTCAATTGGTACGACGATGGCATGGAGGAATGGACGGAGTAAAAAATACTGGTTCGGGTCACGCATTAGATCGGTCGTTAACCCATTTTTGCTAACTTGGATTTTGAGGTCGAACATTCATGAAACCCGTCAACCGGTAAATGCTGGTACAAACGCAGGGAATGCCCGTCCGATGGTGGAGATTCCTGTCGATCGGGTTGGAGCCCGGCGACCTCGCCGATGATCATGACCATGGGCGATTGGAGATTGGCTGCGATTGCTCGATCGGCAATGGTGGCAAGCGTTCCGTTGACAATTTTTTCATCAGCCATCGTCGCGCGTTCGATACAGGTCACCGGAGTTTCCGCAATGCGCCCGGCCGCCATCAAACGATTTGTTATTTCGGTTAATTTTCGGCGACCCATCAATACGATGACTGCGTCGATTTTGGCGAGGCTTTGATAGTCGTGGTTTGGATCGCTGAACTCTTGTCCCGATTCGGCAGTGATCACGGCGAACGAACGAGCAATGCCCCGTGAGGTGACAGGTATGCCGGCTCGTGCTGGTGCGGCAAGTGCACTGGAAATTCCAGGGACAATGTGGCAGGTCACACCGTTTTGGCGGCATTGCGACAATTCTTCGTAGCCACGTCCAAAGACAAACGGATCGCCCCCTTTGAGTCGGACAACATTTTTTCCTTGGCGAGCCCAATCGATTAACAACTGCGTGATCGTCTGTTGTTTGACCGGATGGTGTTTTGGTTTTTTACCGACGTCAATTTTGATAGCGCTGGCGGGAATTTTTGCCAGAAGGTCTTGAGAGACGAGTCGGTCATAAACGACTACGTCTGCCTTTTTCAGGCAGTCGAGGCCTTTGACTGTGATCAAATCGGGATCGCCAGGTCCTGCGCCAACCAAAGTTACTGTTCCACTGACGGAATTACTTTTTTTTTGCCGTTCCAATGCGGAATGCGCCTGTTCGACAATCAGATCGTCGATTTGTGGCCAGGTGCCAAACGGCTGGTCGAGCACAGAGCGCCCAGCGGGAGATTGGTGAATCGTTGGTCGAATTTCGTCGGTGCTCCGGATGCCGAGTGCTCGTGGGATATCAATTTTCGCATGAGGACCAAACGAAATGAGAAATGGAATCACGATAACGTCATCGTGGTGCAAGGTTTTCAACGCGTTAGCGATACAAGGGTCATCGTCAATGAATGCCGTGCTTACTCGGGGCATGAATGTTCGTCCAGAATTAACGTTGGCTGCGAGCTGCTGGGTCGCATTGCGGCTGGCGGCATGTTTTCTCGTCCCGTGTCCGATCAACAAAACATCCGTGTTCGACGCATTAAGTTGATATTTATGAACGAGGCTTGAGATTCTGCCGGCCAACAGATCCGGGATCGATTTATGAGTGCCTACCGGGTTGGCAACGACAACTTCGATCTCTGGAATATTCTGTTTGGCTTGGTCGATGGCATTTTGCAGAACCACGCGAGTCAAGTAACCGTCGCTGGTCATCAACGGAACAATGATGACAATTTCGTTTTCAATTTTCTGAAAAGCGTCTGCAATATGTGGCGGCCCATAGTGAAACGCAACTAGGACTTGATTAAAAATTTGCTGCCGCCGAATTCGCTCGGCAGTTTCGGTGATCGCTTGGTTGACCGATGGATCGACGGGAGAACCGTGTGCGGCCAACAACAGTGTCACAGGTCGATGCGCGCCGATCGTCTGGAGCTTGTTATGTGATGAAGTCAACGCTGCGCTCCTAAATCTACTTCAGTTGGTGCTTGAAGTATTGGCAAAGTTGGTTTTTCTTTGCCAGTGATACGTCTCCGAGGGAAATCACGTTGCAAAATGCGTTGATAAAAATCTCCCAGTCCTTCGTGCTCAGTGCGTTGATCCGCCCATTGCTCAAGTAGCGGTCGCAGGACTTCGATGGCGTCCTCTTGTTTCACATCGGCAGCAAACAAATCAGCAATGCGATTTCCAGGCAAACCGCCTCCGACATAGAGGTGATAAACTCCTGGTCGCCGTCCTACAAATGCAATATCCGCGGTGTAAGGACGAGCGCATCCGTTGGGGCAACCTGTAAATCGGATCGTAATCGGCACATCGCGGAGCCCAAGCGACGTGAGTACGGTTTCGAATTCCGCGAGTATTGCTGGAGCGATGCGCTCCGATTCCGCGACCGCGACGCCACAGGTTGGCAAAGCCGGGCAAGCCATTGAATAACGCCGCGCTGCAGCGATTTTGTCGGGTTCCTCGATGTCGTAGCTCTCAAGGATGGTCCGCACGGTTTGCAGATTTTCTGCCGAAAGATTGGTCAACAAGATACTTTGTTGAGCCGTGAGTGTGATCTGGGGTTGGACTTGCTGAACAATCGTTCGGAGCGCCGTTCGCAGTTTTAATTCCGCGGTGTCTTTGACTCGACCGCTTTGGACAAAGATGCCGTAAAAGAATTTACCGTCGCCCTGGGATTGAGCGCCCAGGTAATCTTTGAAATGCATCGGTGGAACAGCACGAGGGTTTTGAATTGGAAAATTCGCTCGTTCGTGAAACAAATCCAAGAAACGATCTAATCCCAATTGGTCAATCAAGTATTTCAATCTCGCCTGTTTGCGATTCTCACGGTTGCCAAAATCCCGATAGATCGATCCAACGACCTTGATAGCTGCCACTGCATCATCAACCTCGACAAAGGCAATTTCATGAGCCAATTGTGCAAACGTATTGGCTCGCCCGTGAGACATGCCCAGTCCTCCTCCGGCCAACACATTGAAACCGATTAGTCGATCGTTTTCCAAAACACCCATGAGACCGGCGTCATAAGAATAAACATCGATACTGTTTTCACCGTCCAGTGTGACACCGGTTTTGAATTTTCTCGGCAAGTAGGTGTCGCCATAGAAGCTTTCAGATTCCGGTTGTGTCGTCTGTGTTTTTTCGCCGTCCAGCCAAATCTCGTGATAGGCGCGCGTTTCGGGCAGCAAAGCTTTGCCGAGATCACGAGCAACGCGACGCACGGTTTGATGCGCTGGCGTGTTCAAAGGCGCCGCGCAGGCCATCACGTTTCGTTGAACATCTCCACAAGCGGCCAAGGTGGTTACGAGCGTGTCGTTCAAGCCGGCAATGGTAGCCCGAAGATTATTTTTGATGACGCCGTGAAATTGAATGCTTTGACGAGTCGTAATGCGGAGTGTTCCGTCGGCATATTGATCGGCCAGTTGATCGAGGGCCAAATATTGTGATGCGGACAAAATTCCGGCTGGCAACGTGCACCGCACCATAAATTGATAATATTTGTCGAGCCCCAGTTTTCGTTGGGAGATTCGTTGATCACGGTCGTCTTGTTGATACGTACCGTGGAATTTTAACAGTTGTTGGTCATCGTGTTGAAAATGTGTTTCCTCCGACGCCAGTGTTTCGCCAATGGTTCCGCGAAGAAGAGCTCCACGCTTTTTGGCAATTTCTACTTTGGATTCTTGACTCATGGTTTTTACTTTCGAGTTTGCTATTTGTTTGTTTGGAGACGAGCAAAATTACGATTCCGGCGTGAAATGGAGACCGCATTCTGTTTTTTCATTTCCGGCCCAGCGTCCGGCGCGGCTGTAGCTGGACAGTTCGACCAACCCTGGTACACGACTGGTGCAATGTGTGCAGCCAACCGAGGGGTAGCCTCGTTCGTGAAGCGGGTTGTAGGGAACATTGTTTGCGCTGATGTAATCCCAGACATCGCTGCGCTGCCAATTTGCAAGCGGGCAAATTTTGAGAATCTGATTTTGCCAATCCCAAAAAATGGGGGTCAACGATTTCCGCGATTCACTTTGACTTTTTCGAATGCCAGTCAACCAAACTTGGAAGCGTGGCAAGTTGTTCCGTAACGGCCGAACTTTGCGCAACTCGCAACATTGGTTCGGATTTTTTAACCAAAGTTGTTTGCCGTAGTGGCGATCTTGCTCGAGTGGTGAGAGTTCTGGGTACCAGGTTTCAAAATTCAAATTCGAATATTTTTGTCTTATCCGCTGGCGTAATGCTTTGGTTTCCTCGAACAAAAACCCTGTATCGATATCAGCAATGGTGATCGAAATACCTTGTTGGTTGAGCATGTCGATCATCGCACAGCCTTCCATTCCAAACGAAGTTGTCATTACGATTTGCTGCGGTTGATAATTTTTTTTGAGCCAATTGATCACCGCAAAAGGAGAACTGGAGGGGCTCAAAACGTCGGTTTTTTGCTTGTTTTTGACTTGTTTTGACATCGAGATTCGGATTTGTTGATGGAGTTGTTGAATCAGAAAAAATGCACAAAGGCACAAAAAAACCCGCAGGAGATTCCTGCGGGTTGTCATCTATTGATTCAACGACTTATGAGGGAATGCTCCTACGCGACGGTACAAGTACAACAACAGAGACAGAAACAGTTGGCATCAACTGTCCGAAAGGTCTCAAGAATGATTGTTGCGGTCGACATAGGTTTTCTCAAAAGAAGATATATTCCGAATATTAATCAAGTATCGAGATCCGTCAAGGACAAGTTTAGAAATTGATGGGCGAACAAATTAAATTTTGTTAACCAATCGTATTCGGATTCTCAGGTGGTGTTCACGTAATGTTGTTGTGAATACAAATGCGATCGATGTGTACGGTTGAAAACAGCGCCGAGAGTTTGCAGCAAGGGTTGTGATTCCAGCGGATTAACGATATCCGCTATCGTAAGCGCGATGCGTAAGCAAGGGATCATGTTCAAGCGTGGATTTATGTCGTTCAGGTCCCTCGCTCACGCTTCGGGTTGTGATTTTAAGGTAGGGCCAGTTCCTATCGCGCGGATGCCACTGGCTTTGCCAGTGATTTGCACATTGACTCACGGTTTTTCATTCAATTGGAGTACTTAACAACCAACATCTAACCACATCACTGGCGGAGCCAGTGGCACCCATGATTTCAAGTAGGGCCGGTTCCTACCGGCCGGTTTTTTGGGATGGTACGGGAGGATGAGGCCGGCGCTATACGCATGTTTGCTGTTAGTTCGTCGTTGGCAAAGCCAACCGTGAGCGGCAAGGCGCAAGCCACCGGTTGGTTAGCGCTGACGAACCGGCGGCTAGCGCCTTGCCGCTCACAGGATCGTGCTTGTATCAGCAAGAGGGTCGTTTTTTGGATGGCCGGTGGGAACCGGCCCTACTTTAGTGATGTGAGGTAGCGATAGTAGACTTCTAACGAGAGAGTTGCCATGGCGGTGGAGTAGACGCGGCCGCCGTAGCCTGACCACAGGCCATTGGGAGACCAACTGCCGGAGTTGGCTCCCGTTTTGGATTGACTTTCCAACAAAGTTTTAGTCAATGCCGCATTCCATTTTTCCCAGCTTTGGCCGCCGGTTTCGAACATTGCCAGTGTTGCATAGTACCAGTAGTAATAGTTGACGTTGTTTTTGTTGGGCAGCGATCGTTCGATAAACTGACTGGCCTCGTTTGCCAATTGCTGGTTGACAGTCCCATTGAGAAAATGACGACAAAGCAGTGCTTCGGCCGTCATCGTAACCGTGGCACGTTCGGATGGCCGGTAGGCGGCTAGACCTCCATGTTTGCCGCGGGAGCAACGTTTGACGAATCCTTTCATTTTTGTAAAGACGGAATCGGGTACTTTGATACCTCCCAATTTGGCGGCTTTGAGAGCCATGACTTGCCAACCCAATTGGCTCATGTCTCCAGGGTCGCCGGGTTGATATCGCCACGAACCGTCGGTGGAATTTTGTGCGCGGATCGAATAATTGACGCCTTTGGTAACGGCGTTTCGCAGTGATTTGTCACCGGTTACCGCGTATGCTTCGGACAACGCAAATAGGGCCATGCTATGACAATACATGCGGGCAAATAGACGGGCATCGCCAGCCAGTGATCCGTTTTGTTTTTGTTTGGAAATCAAAAATTTGAGTCCGCGAGCAATGTTGTCGGCATAAGGTCCGTCGTGCTGTGTATGGCCTGCGCCGAGAAACGCCAGGAGCGCCAAACCCGTAATCGCTGTGTCTGCGTTGGTTCCTGCACCGCCCCGGTTGTGTCCGAAGATGAGTTTTTCCTGGCCACCGCCCGTTTGTCGCGGGTTCCAGCGTCCATCTCGTTGCTGGTATTTCGCAAGCCAGACAAGTGCCGCGTTAACGGCGGCTTCGGTTTTCTCACTGCCACCGTTTTTCTTTGCCGCGGTTTGTCGTTTTTCGGATGAGCGATTTTGATAAACCCGGGGCATCAGTTTTCCATCAAAGCGTTTGGGAGCTTGGATTTGAAACGACGCCGACTCGCTGAGATTGCCGGTCTGTGTTTTGGATTGTTCGATGCGCTGGCGAATCACATTATTTTCGTGGCCAGGGCCATCGTGGAGGTTTGGTGCCGAGTGAATGATATTTTCGATTCGCTGGTTGATATCGATGTCGTGATCTTTGGCAGCGGGGGTGATCGGGTTAACTTCGATTTTTTCCGTAACTTGAACACGATTCGGTTGCTCGGAGTTTGGCTGTAACACATCCGGTTTATTCGTTTGCATCTGCCGACGCTGAATCTCGATTTTTTGGGCATCGGTTTTTTGCGGTTTTTCGATTTTGTGAGATGCAGTTTTCGCTGGTACTTTTTGTGGCAATGTTTCCAATTTGCCAACGTGCGATTCCGGTTCGACCGATTTCGGCTGAATGACTTTGAGATCGGGTTGTGGCAAAGCATCTTTTTTCAGCTCTGGATGATTGCTGCCGATTTCCGTGCGTTTGACTTCGCCGACCGTGGTTTCCGGTTTTGCGCTGTTGTCAAATTGTTGCCAGGGCTTTAACTCTCCGATTTGTTCGGTCGATTCCGATTCTTCTTTACCCGGTTCGTGAACCAGTGTCACTTGGGTTGGATTGTCGACAGTTTTCGCGGCGGGGACACTGAAAATCAATTTCGTGCTCCAGGCATATCCGATCAGTAAAATGTGCGCCAGGATCGAAAGAGCGATGCATTTTGAAACAGGTTTAACTTGACCCCAACGTGTCCGTGTCAAAATAAAAAGCGCGATCGAAAGGATGACGATGCCGACCGTCAGCATGAACGCAATATTGCGCTGGGCGATCATGCGGTACAAAAAATGACCGAATTCACTGTACCATTGAGCGATCGGTTCCATGTTATTGCTCCTTTTTGGCCACGCGAACGGCGACTTGGAGGTCTACAATTTCGACGCTTTGACAGGTTGCTAATACATCGGCGACGTTTTGGTAGTAGCTGGTTGCGTCACCGCGAACGATAACGCCGAGTTTGGCATATTCCGCTTTGGCAGATTGCAACTCTGTTTTCAGTTGTTCGATGGTGACCGTTTGATCGTCTAACATGATTTTGCCATCACGAAAAACACTGATGATTCGTTTTCGTGGTGTTGAAGTCAGCGCTTTGGTTTCGGCCACCTGGGGAACGTTTAATTCGATGTGACGTTCCGCTTCGGTGAGTTCACTAAATTTAGTACCAACCATAAAAAAGATGATCAACAGAAATACGATATCAATCATCGGAGTGAGATTAATCGTTGGTTGTTCGTCTCGACTGGTCTTTAATGGCATGGTTTAGCAGGTTGCGTAATAGGTTGTCGTTTGTAGGTAATAGTTTGTCGTGAGTAGGTTGTAGTTTTTTTGTCAGGCGGCTTTGGTTTTGCGTGTTTTTGTTGATTTTGGTTTGCCCGCAAGTGCTTCGGCGCTGATCATGTTGACCAGTTTTTGGCTGGCCGCATCAATTTCTACGATTCGTTGGTCGATGCGTCCGGAGAAAAACATGTAGGCAATCAGTGCCGGGATGGCGACGCTCATACCAGCGGCTGTTGTTAATAGCGCTTGGCTAATGCCAGTGGCAATCAGAACTTTTGGGTCGGCGATAGAGGGGTCGACGGAGCCGATCGCGTCAAATGCATGAATCATTCCCAGAACGGTTCCGAGAAGACCCAGTAACGGACAGACGGTGGCGATGCCGTTGAGCATTCGCATGTATTTGCGCATTTCCGTGGCTGCTCGTTCACCTGCATCGAGGACTGCCTGTTCGACTTCGACCGCAGGTTTTCCCCATTTCATGATGCCCGCGCGAAACACACGAGCCACCGGACTGCGGTTTTTTTCACACTGTTCCAGAGCGGTTTGCCGATCCAATTGACCTTCGCCCAGGTTTTGCAAAAAACGTTTGACGAACTGACGGGGCAGAATTCGAGCTTTGCGCAGACTGATGAATCGTTCGAAGACAAAGACGAACAAAACAAATGAGCAAACGCCGATGGGGATCATCAGGGGTCCGCCATTACGGATGATATCGAGCAAGCGTCGCGATCCAACGATGTTGTTTTCGTCGTTTTGACTCACCGTGGGTTGGGTAGTGTCGGTCTGGGCGTTCAAAGATTGGCTGAACGCTAACAAACAGATGGTGACAATCAGCGATGTACCGACAATTTGAATCGGTTTCATTCCACATCCTTGTTTGATGAAACGGTTGTTTGGTTTTACAGTTCGCTGCTGTTGGAGCAAATTGTCGTTGGCAGCGTTAAATTGTGTTTGGTTTTTTTCGCTGAAGCGTCAGGTTATTCCGATCAGCGGTTTTCGATCTACCGGATACGGGTTTTATTGGCCTTGGCGTGTTTGGAAATTTGCGAGAGTCGCGTTTCGGCTTGTTTGGCATAAGTGCTTTTGGGGAGCAAGGTCATCACTTGACGGTAAAGCGTCCGTGCTTGCGTCAAGTTTTCCAATCGCTCTTGGCATTTGCCAGCTTGCAACAACGCGGCGGCTCGCCACTGTTTGAACGAAAACAAGCTGTCAACTTTATAGTAGGCAGCAAGTGCTTCGGCAAAAAGTTCCTGATGAAAATAGGTTTCACCAATCATCCACTGGGCTTTGGCCGCAGTTTCCGAATTACCACCGGCGGAGCTACTAACAACGGCTTGATAGCGTTTTCGTGCCGCTTCGAATTTCGCGTTGTTGGCTAAACTACGTCCGATGATAAAGTCGAGTTCGTATTGTTTTTCAAAATCTTTGAATCGAGCTTGTGTTTTTTCTGCAATTTTCTGAGCCAGTTGAAATTGGCCGCGTTCGGCAAGTTTCTGACAAACGCGCAGATCGACATAAGGGATCAGCTTTCTGGCGTCTGGATTGAATCCTTTTTGCGTTGTCAGAAATCGTTGATAGGATTTTTCCGTTTCGGTTGACTTTTGCACTTGGGGACCAGCGATCGAGTCCGCCAGGTAGAATGCCGCAGAGCGACGAATTTTGTGATTGTCGGTTCGCCGCAAAAGCAGCGTTAATGCGGATTGTGCCAAAGCGTATTTTTTCGACAGCAGCAATGATTGGCCACGCAGTTGGAGAGCGTGATCGGCCAGTGTTTTGTCTGCCGGTTTGAGATTGTCAAGTTCATGAGCCAGTTTTTCAGCCATCTCAAGGTCGCCACCGTCAAACGCGATTTTGGCGGACCGGAATAGCGCGTCATAACGAAACGGGCTTTTTTTGTACTGACGGACGATGGTTTCGAAATGGCTGGCAGCATCCGACGATTTATTTTGCTCCAGATAAATCCATGCCATTTCGTAATGTGCGGCGTCGACGGATGCATGGGTCGGTTGATCAGCCAGGAATTTTTCCAGGTGCTTGAGGGCGGCTTCAGGTTGATTGGACTTGCGCAACAGCACGGCAAGTTCGATGGTTGCTAAACCGTCGACTTCCGTGCCAGAGTGATGTTGCATGACCCAGCGAAGGAGTTCGGTGGCCGATTGAATTTGCTCGTTGTCACTTGAGAATTTGTCAACACGATTGATTTTATGTTTGGCATTAGCCAAAACGACTTTGGCAGTATCCGCGAATTTGCCGTGGTTTTTCATCAACGCCTGTACGAATTTTTCGCTTTTGGCGAATTGACGTTGACGATGATGCACCCAAAACAGACCAGCAAGTCCGCCAGCTCGCGTGTTGGGAGAATCCGTTTGATCGACAAGCGTTTGGTAGGCACGTTGAGCAAGGTCGTATTTTTTTTGTTCCAACGCGTAATCGGCAACTGACAAAGCCGCCGATTTCAACATCTCGGGGTCCGCTTCGATTTGTTCGAGTCGTTCGAAAGTGCTGATCGCTTTGTCGAACTGTTTGTTTTTGCCATAAACGACCGACAAATCGCTAAGTGCCTGGCCGGCGTAGGCGCCTGCCGGTTTGAGTTTCAGATATTGTTCATAAGCCTGGGCAGCCACTGCGTAGTTTTTTGCACCGATGTTTGCTGTTGCTTTGGCGAGCGATATGGTGGCGGCAAAACTCGTATCGGGTTGCGCCAGTTTGATTTGGCTTAATTGCTGGATGGAACCATCGTATTCTCGGAGACCGATTTGACTGGCGGCCATTAAGTAGCGCCAGGCGTTTTCGTTTTTGCGGAGCGAATTTTCGATTTTGTTCTGCTTTAAACGGTCGAGCAGATCGCGAAAGACCCGCTTGCTTTCTGCAAAATTTTGCGTTTCATATTGCGAACGACCGAGGGTTTGCAAAACACGTGGCAATAGTGGATTGGAAGGATAAAGTTGTTGAAAGTCACGGGCGAGCGTTTTGACTTTTTCGTGATGACCATTGCGACTGGCCGACTCGACCAGCAAACTGAGGGCGTCATCGGCCCACTGACTTTTTTCCCATTGGTCGCGAAGTTGTCTCAGTAGGCGATCCGTGCGATCAAATTCTCCCAACTGAAACCAACAGACCGAGGCGTCAAAAAAGATCGACGAACCGAGCGGCTCGGGAACTTGACTGGCGGCAATCGACGAAAGCGTTTTTGCCGCGGCTGTCCAATTGGATTGTGCCATTTGGCTGCGACCCAGCCAGTAGGTGATGTTTGTTGATTGAACATGTCCAGGTTGGGTTTCCAGGAATTCCTGGTAATACTGTTGAGCTTTGTTGAAATCACGGTTGCGAAAATAGAGGTGGCCCAGGCCGATGAGTGCATCGGGATCGGGCGTGTCGGCATCAATGAGTTTTCGATAGGCGTCGGCAGCGCGATCGTTTTTGTTGACGTTTTGCAGCGCGCGGGCCAGACCCAGCCAGTTTTTCCTGGCAAGTGTTGAATTCGGATAGTCTTTTAAACACTTCTCGAAGGTGGAAATGGATTGGTCATATTGTTTGTTTTTCAGATAGGATTGGCCAAGGTAGGCCAGCACGAATGGCGTGTGCTCATTTCGTTCGTAGTTGTCGCAGAATTGTTTCAACCACTTGATGGATTCGCGAGGCGATTGAGAGAAAAATGCGGCTTCTGCGCGACGAAAACATGCGCGCGTTTTGTATTTTGAATCTTTTGCGATTTTTAAATATTCGTGGAAAGTTTTAAATGCGGCCTGATAGTTCATTTGTTGAACGTAGGCTTCGCCTTGAAAGAATCGGGCAGTTGTAGCGCGTTCGCTGGCCGGGTGCTGGCGAATCAGTTTGTCGAACGCATCGATCGCTTCGGGCCATTCTCCGCGCGAGTAGTAGCCGGCGGCAATTCGGTATTGGTCGTCGGCGGACTCTTGGGCGGATGCAATGCCGAATGGGGACATTACCGATATCGCAGCAAGCGTGCAAATAAATCCCTGTTTTATTGATTGGATCGTCATGACATGGATTGGGTTATGTTGTTTTTCCAGCGGGTTGGCGATGGAGGCCCGCGCGCATTTCCATAGGTTGGTTATCGACCATCGCTACAAGTTTTTGTAGTTTTGGTTGGTGTTTGGAAAACTACGAAGATTGGGGGGATCGCATTGCTAGCGATGCCATTTTTTCGTGAGAAAAGTAATTGGATTTGGAAAGCAAAAATTGAATTTGTAGTTACGGTTTTGCGGTCTGGAGAAAGCGTAATGTTGGCAGGCAGGATCGGGTGGCACTCAACGCTGGTAACGAAAATTTCATGGATTAAATAGAAATAGAGCTTCTTGATGCCGAACGTCGTGGGTGCCACTGGCCTCTGCCAGTGCTGGGGGTATCAAACCACCGACAAAACGTCATGAATTGAATTTGATCTCAGTGCTTGAAGCCAAGGAAACCGCAACCACTGGCTGGGGCCAGTGGCACCCAATCGACCACCCAAACTTAAGAAACCAACGACGCAACAACGAAAATCGCTCAAAAACCGGGAAGCTATTT
>JANQLU010000142.1 GCA_028280445.1 Pirellulaceae bacterium
ATACACCTACGACACGTTGGGCCGACGCACCAAAGTTACCTATCCGGACAGCACGTTCAGCGAAATCCTGTTTGCCGGAACCGGCAGCGAAGGCATGCCCGAGCGACAACGGGCCACCGACGGTAGCGTCGTGAAGATCTTTTACGACAGTGTCGGTCGCGTCAACAAAGTGATCAATGGTTACTCGACGATCAACTCATCGGGCAGCGAAACGGTCAACACCGATGTCTTGACTCAGTCGGTGACCGAATATTTTTACGATGGTAACAGCGGCAATCTCAGCCACACGATCAGCAATGGCAAAAAAGTCGAATATGACTACGACTACAAATTCCGTCCGACCGAAACACGCGCCTTTCCCAACACCGGCACAACGCTGACCAGCAAGACCGTCTACGACGGCGACCGCGTTTTCTACGAAGAAGATCCGTTTGGACGCCGTACCTATTACGGCTACGACCTGACACAAACTTTTAATCTCAACGGCACCAAGATCCGCACGGTTGCGTTTCTGATCCCGGGTCAGACATTGGCGGACAACTCGGCCGTTTTGAACCAAACACGCGATCTGACCAACAACGCCACATTCACCATCGTGGACTACATCCGCGACTACGACAATCACAAAGTTCAAACGATTGATCAACGCGGCATTACCAGCGAACGATTGTTTGACTCGCGCGGTCGCGTGTTCCGCAGCATTGCCGCGGTCGGTACGTCGGACGAGACAAAATCGGAAATCGACTATGACTCAGCCAGTAACGTCTCCGAAGTCCGCATGCCCCGCTATTTCGACTCGTCGGATACCAACGGCTACAACCTGTCTAAAATGACCTTCGGCTACAACGGTCGCAACATTCGAACGACCACCAACTCGGCTCCTGGAACAGCGATCGCCTCGACGCAAACGGTTGCCTACAACCTGGACGGTACGACCAACAAAGTGACCGATGGCCGCGGATTTGATTGGGAAGTGTTCTGGAATTTTGGAACAGTTCAGGGTAGCAAAGACCCCGCAGGCCACGGCGCGATTGTCAACACCGATGATGCCGACCGCACCACCCACCGCGCAATCGTTTCGGACTACAGTAGCCACACCAATAAACACGACCCGACCAACTCAAAAACACTGGCCGAAACCACGGCCCGCTATGACATCCTCGGTCGACCGATCGCCTCCACCGCCTGGCTCAATGCCCGCGGCACGATCGATCCCAATGATGCACCGATTGCCGGCCTCGACGGCATTGCCAAAACCGAAGGCAGTACGTCCCAAATCATCTACGACACCAATCTGGCCGACGGCGTCGGTCTGGACAACGCCACTGGCGTGACCGTCAACAAGTTGGGCGGTGGCACCTACAACATCAGCCTTTCCACCTGCCTGACGAAACTGACCGACACCAACGCCAACGGTGGCGCCAACATTTCATTTACCAACAACATCAGTTCCGGTGCCGCCGCCGTATCGATCAACGCCGAAGAAGAACTTTCAGTTACCATCGTCGACGCCCTCGGCCGCACCGTAATGGTCGCCCAAATCGAACCCTACTTCGGCACCACCCCCAACGCCCTCATCTCCTGGGCCTGCGCCAGTTACGACCACACCGTCACCGTAACGGGCTTTGGTACTTGTACTGAAATTCACTCGATCGATGCAGCTGGAAAAATTGCCAAAAGTCGGATGGATGCTGCCGGACGGATTCTGGAAGTGATCGATGAAGAAAGCAATGTTTCCACGGCCCAATACGATGCCAGTGGAAACATTGTCAAGGCGCGCGATGCCAACGGAGTCGGCTTTGATGCCGTTTACAACAATCTCGATCAACTGACCAGTCAAACCGACACCTGGGGCAGCCAAGTTCAGTATGCGTACAACGCCAATGGCCGGATCGAGAAAATGACCGATGCCAAAAGCAAGTTTACCACGGTCACCTACGATACGATCGGTCGCCGCTTGTCAGTTTCAGACCGCATGAGTCTGGTCACATCTTTT
>JANQLU010000152.1 GCA_028280445.1 Pirellulaceae bacterium
ACAAAATTTTCTACCAAAATGGAACCACGCCAACTTACAAGGCGCTAGCCGCCGGTTCGTTGGTGCTTCATACCGGCGGCTAGCGCCTTGCCGCTCACAGGACTAGGCTTACGCAGCGAAAATTGTGTGTTTGCAATTCGTTTCGACACAGTGAACCAGAGTCAACACTTTACGAAAATTTGTGGTGGTGCTGTCTGCGTACCATAATCATACCCATGGTAGCCATCGCAATGAACACGAAAGAGTTTGGTTCAGGAACGGGGTTGAGCAAGATTGCGTGTCGAACGCCATTTTGATCTCGTGCAGTTCCAACAATCTGGCCCGATTCATTGATCGCGCTGGTAAATTCGACGAACCAACCGCTTGGAATTGCTTCGACAAGCCCATTTAGGTTTTGCATTCCATTTTCAGTATCCCAAATGAAACCGTTGAAAGATCCGCCGGAAAGTCTTGAGTAACCAACAACCTGCCCAAGATCATTGATTCCTCTTGCCTCGGCCCATCCATTTCCATTTGGAAGTTGTCCTAAACTGACAAGCCCAGATACTTCATCCCAAATTATCGCAACACGACCGTCCGCATTGTTAGATGCTCCAACGACTTGATTAGAATTGTTGATATCAAAAGCGACACTTACGTCCGTCCCTCCGGGCAAATCACCCAAGTCTTGCATTCCATTTACGGCGTCCCACACGAAACCCCGATTGCCAGATGAACCAACGACAATTCCCGAGTCATTGAGCGCGTTGCCAAGACTACTCGACTGCCCAGAAAGTACGCCAAGGTCTTGCATTCCGTTGATTGAATCCCAAAGAAACGCTCGTGATGAATTCGTTGGGAATCCATGACCGGCTACTTGGCCCAACTCGTTGATGTCCGAGGCGGAACTGCTGTCGACACCTCCGGCAAAATCTCCGATGTCCTGCATTCCGTTGACATTATCCCATACAAAAGCATGTGTGTTGGTGCCTTGGCTACTACGACCAACAACCGTTCCAGAATTATTGATGCCACGCGCCGTACTAAAATTGTCACCGCCTGGCAGGTCGCCCACATCGGTCAAGCTGTTTCCAACACTCCATAAGAATCCGCGCACGCCACCGGTAACGTTGCTCTCTCCAACCACATCTCCAATGTTATTGATTCCATACCCGAAACTCTGTTCAGTTCCGCCCGGTAAATCCCCCAGATCCACCAATTGATATCTGATTTGTGCAACACATGTTAT
Source organism: Pirellulaceae bacterium (assembly GCA_028280445.1). GTDB lineage: Bacteria > Planctomycetota > Planctomycetia > Pirellulales > Pirellulaceae > JANQLU01. Next base: position 1,229 of record JANQLU010000152.1, read on the forward strand.
GCATGGCAGAAGAAAAGTAACAATTCCGACGAGGAAGACTTTTTGACAATATTTGATCATTCGATTTTCCGCACACCCACGACTCTCAAATTTCATGGTAGTCCAAATTTTTATTTTGCCAAACAGAAGTTTGGATAAACGGAAGGCAGCTTGTTTGGAAAAATACAAACCAAAATGACCTTCAACATTCCAAGAAACACGTGGGTTTTAGGATTCTGCGTCCGTATCTCAAGAGCAATTCGCAGCAACGCCAGGTGGAGTGCAATTTGCCAGCTTAACAATTGCCGTCCGATGCTCGGTTTTTGCCGCACCTGTGAAACGCTAGGTGAGTTTGGCAATTGTGGCTTCGAAATTGTCATACGAAGCACAAAATCGGTATAAACCTTTTTACGTGTAAAAAAGACGGGGCCCGCTACCAGCGGTTTGGTAAGTCAACAAATGATCGATTCATCCGCAATTGGATGCGTTCAAAAGAAGTAGCGGTCAGAGGGCTCGAACCTCCACGGGAATACTTCCACTTGATTTTGAAACGAAATCAAAACAGGCGTTTCAACCCGCTTCTTGTAGGTTTAAATCGAATATAGAGTACTATTCAGAAGATTGCACGGATACAAGGACGTTTCTGCATAGAACACATGTCAGGTTCACAGCATTCACAATGAATCAACAACATTCCGAGAATGAACTTACTGACCAAGACCAAAATGTCGAAATTAACACCCTCGTCATTGGTGGCTCACCTAGAAGTGGCACTACCTTGTTGAATCAAATTCTATCTGCATGTGCGGATACTCCCAGCAATGCCACAGTCTCCGAAGCGAAATTTTTGGAGCATTACTTACACGCCTATCGACAAGGCAAACTTTCCTATGCGTCAGACCATAAAACTTTCTTTGGTGATATGCGTGAATTCGCAAAACTGAACCAGAACATTTTGCTGACCGTTTTACGCGCCGCTTATTCTCACCTTGACGCCAAATGCCTTTTACTTAAATGGCCTTTTGTTACTCCGTATTTTCCAGAGCTGATTGAGCTGCTGCCATCAGTGCGAATCGTACTGATGGTCAGGGACCCCAGAGACATCGTTGCGTCCTTAATCAAAGTCGGCCATCGAATGGAAACAGAGGGAAAAGAAAATCCTTTTAGCAGAAGTAAACTTGAGGAGACGATCAATTACTTTCATGACTGCTATCGGCCTGTGTATCCGTTATTGGAAATCCCGCAAAAGAAAGAAAACTTTCATGTTGTCAAATATGAGGATCTCGTTTTGAACACCGCTGACGAACTGCAAAAACTACATTTATTTTCTGGGTTGAATTTAATCAATCAAAATCAAAACAATACAGATTTTCGATTCGACAAATCGCTTTGGGAAGAGCATAAGAAAGAATGGCTGACTGAATTAAGTGGTCAATCGATATCAGCATCTTCCATTGGCACCTATCAAAACACGCTAACACCCGACGAGGTCATGACGATTGAAAATCAGGCGCAACCATTTTTCTCGACCTTTGGCTATCGCTCATCGGACTAGATCATTGCAGCCTAAATTTTCTTTGGGCGTGGCATCGACATCCGGCTTTTGAGCGTTGGCCAGGTATCGAACATTGAGCGCTGAACCAGCAATTTACTAAGTTGGAGAAAAAACTTCACCATGAACCCCATAAACTGGAACAACTTGGCTCAGGCTCTGAACAACTACACTCAGCATCAAGGGTTCACCTATTTGGAAACACCGTGGCTCGTTGCAGAAGAAACCACGCGAATCACATTTCCTGAGGGGACAACCAAATTTTCTACGCCTGTGGGCGACCTGGTTGGCTCTGGAGAGCAATCGTTTCTTGAAATTCGTGATACATTGGCCCCAGGGAGGTATTGCACGATTACACCCTGCTTTCGCGAAGAGGAAATCGATGATTGGCATCAACACTATTTCATGAAGCTTGAATTGATAAAGGTCGGGGACGTAACGCAGGAAACACTTTGGGAAATGATTCAGTCTGCCAAACGAGTGCTAGAAACGATCGCACAACGATCAGATTTTGATGTGATTGAAACAGAAGTAGGCTATGACATTGAACTTAATGGAATAGAACTGGGATCATACGGTATCCGGTCTTACGATGATTTCACATGGGTGTACGGAACCGGCCTGGCTGAACCAAGGTTTTCGAAAGCGTTACAAAATGACCAAGCCTAAGGCCGACCCCACCTTCGAATGGCTTGTTAAGACAACGTCCCTCGCAGCCGAACTCCCTCGACTGCGGCGGAACCGTTACCGGCGATCACTTTTTGTGATCGTGTTTCTGAAACAGTTTGTGCTTCTTGTCGCCTTTGGCGTAGATAAAAGCGATGATGTCGATGATTTCTTCTTCAGAGAACTTGTTCAACAAACCCTTGGGCATGGTTGAAACCTTTGATTTAGCGCGATCAAAGACATCCTTCTTTTTGATCTTCTTCGGATTGGGATCCAAAATCGGGTTTTCCACGATGTGAATCTCATCCGCCGTCTCCTTGACGATCAAGCCGGAGATAATTTCGCCCGTTTCAAGTTCCAGCGTTTGCTGCTGGTACTTTTTATCGATCTCCTTGCTGGGGTCGATCAACGACTGCAAGATCTTCTCGGGAGAGTATCGATCGGGATTCAGCTTGGTCAGATCCGGGCCGAATTCGCGGCCAACGCCGTTCATCTTATGACAGGAATTACAGTTGGCGATCTTGAACAGGTTCTGGGCGACTTCGAAACTCCGTCCATGACCTACCTGAACGTTCTTGTGATCTCCACTATGGTCATGGGAGCCCACAGCAATCGACTTGAGGATGGGTTTCAAATCACCGAACGTCCACTCGGTATTTCGATCGAGGTATTTGAGAAGTTCATCCTTCATCGGCAATTTCGCTTTGGCCAGATAACCTGCCGGGTCAGCCGAGTAGGCCTTGTAATCGGCGACTACATAAAGCGCGCCGTACATCCTTCGCCAGTGTCCGGGGTAGGTGCAAACATACGGATAGATACCCGGTTGCTTGGGCACCTCGAAACTGAGCACCTGGTTTTCCTTGGGTTGAAGCAAGCGACTGGAAAGCAGGATTTTGTCCGAACGAGGAACAAATTGGCGCCGTTGTGCCGCTTTCTCCTGTGCCGTGTTTTCGGCCAAAGTACCGACTTCTTCCAAGGCACCCGGTTGGACAATCACGAAGTTATGCGGCATCGAGTCCGTATTGGTAAAAATGAACTCGACCGGTTTCCCTGCCTGGACCACGATTTTTTCTTTGTCGTAAATCATCCGCTCACGAACGGTTCCGACGCGAATCACGTTGATCTTGAGATCAGCGAGAATCGTGCGGAAGCGACTGGCCTGTTTGGGAGGTAGTTGGGCGGCCAGTTTGTCGGTCAGCTCCATTGCTTCCAGGGCGCTCTTACCAGTCCTTTCTCTCGCGGGAATCTTGCCGATCATCTTGGCAAGTGCCTCGGCCAAGGGTAGCGCTTGCCCGGAGTCCCAGTTCTTTGAGGAAATCTTTAACAGTGACCGTACGGCCGTAGTTCGGTGTTTGTTACCCAAAATCAACTTGGCCAACGAAGCCGACTTCTTTTTCTCCTGGGCAGGAATGGTATCCAACGTTTCGATGGCAATGTCATGAAGTGTATTGGAACCGGGGACGGACAAAACCGACGCAGGGATCCTTGATTTTCGAATCCCGGGTCCCGCCCAGGAGACGATCAGACCGTCACCTCCACCTTGGTCGAAGTACGTCACCACGATCGAGTGAGTTCCCGCTGCAAGCTTAATGTTGCCACGGACCTCTTTCATTCCATGAGGCCCATCATTGTTGACGACCAATTGGCCATCGACATACAACCGGGAACCATCATCGGAATTGGTAAAGAACCGATAGCGACCGGCGCGTTCAATTCTGATATTCCCTGTGAATCGAAGGGCAAACTGATCACGACGCTTCAATTGCGGAACGTTCATGCGAATGTCCGCAACAACGCCGGACGCCGTTGGCTTCCGTTTAGCCAGAGTCTCGATGGCAGCATCAGCCGAATGCGGCTCAAAGTAGTCAACGCGTATGCCCGGTTGATTAACCCCCGCAGAAGCTTCGGATTTGAGGTTCCCGGGAAGTTCGAACAACATCGCATGGATTTTTTCAAACATGGATGCGCGGACATTTGCATCTGGCACTTTGGCCACCGCTCGCAGGAAATCCTTCAAGCGACTCTTGTTCTCGATGGCCACCTGGTAGGCCGCGTCGCCCGATTGATCTCCGGCGATCCAGGCGGAAAAGCCAGCTTGCCGCACGGAGGCCGAAGGGCCGTTCAAGGCTAATTGCTTGAGTTGCGGCGTCACTCGTTTGAGTTGCGCGGCCGGTTGACTTGCAAGCAATGTCGCCAGTTCGTCCAGGTTGGTTTCCCCTGTTTGGGAGCCTCGCGCTTTGAGCAGATCCATCAGCAATTTCAACTCACCGACGCCGCGCATTTTGGCCAGTCCGGAAAGCGAAGCGTACAACTGCTTCGGAGGAACTCTGCGCCTTTCCAAAATGGCTTCGTAAACAGCCTCCGTTCGTTCCAATTTGAGCAGGTCATTAACGCTGGCGTTCTTGAGGACATATTTTTTGGCGGCTTGGGACAAGGGTTTTCCGGAAGCCACCAAGTCGCGGACGATCGTATCGACCTTAAGATTATTCTGAGCATACTTGAGCACTGTGCTCAGTTCAGCATCGAGCGGCTGCGTTGCGACTTTGAAGACGACCTCTGCCGCGGTCATGCCCTCGAATTCGACGGCAGCCTTGACGGCTTCAGCGCGAACCAGTCCCGATTTATCACTGGCGGCAGCCAGCAACAATGGCTCCCATCCCTTGACTCTTCCGCTCCAGTGGCCCAGCGTGCGAATCGCCGCGGCTCGAACCCGCCCATCATTGGCCTGAAAAACTTTTTTCAGCAGAGAGAGGTTGGGAATTCGATGCTCTTCAAATACCCACAGGCATTCCAACATCGCTTGCGCCTGGTCCTCGATTTGCGGATCCAGGCGGCTTACCCAACGCGCCACTTTGTCGGCAATTTGTTTCGAGTCACGACCGCTCAGCTCGAGCCTCGCTCGATAACGCGTGGTATTCTCCTTGGCATAAAACGCTTTCAGGACCTGTTCGATCGGCTTGCCGCGCAATTTGACGGGCTTAACCGTAGGTCGGCCCTTGTACGTCATTCGATAGATTCGTCCGTGGGTATGATCGCGATTGGGGTCCCGCATGTTGTGCTGCATATGCCCGATCAAAGCGTTGTGCCAGTCGGCCACGTACAAGGCACCGTCACCGCCGATCTCCAAATCGGACGGACGGAAGTTGGGATCAGTTGAAGACAGCAACGGCTTGACTTCTTCAGCCGTAATGTCGGCTCCGTTGTACTTGACCTCAAACATGGATATCCCAAGGAATCCGATCACATTACAGATCAGGAAGTTACCATCGTATTTCTTGGGAAAATGGCTGCTGGATAGCAGACCCGTCGCGGGAACGGGCCGCCAACGCTTCTTGAACCATTTCTTATTGCCAATCCCTTTACCAATGTTGACGTAGCTTCCGGTTCCTCCCGTTCCATCGTTGACGAATTGGAAGCCCCATTGGTCGATCACGTGTCCGTGCGGATTCGGACCGATCGGGAAATGAAACTCGACTTCAAACGTCCTTGGATTGAAACGATAGACACCGGACTTTGTCGAGCGGAAGGTCTTGGTTGGCGTCTCCATATTCGTGACGTGAAAAACACCTCGCGACCAATAAAGCCAGCCATCAGTTCCGATAACAAAGGCGTTTGCGGTGTGGTGAGTATCGGCACTGGAAACTCCCTGGAGCATACGGATCTTGAGGTCCGCTTTGTCGTCGCCGTCCGTATCTTTCAGAAACCAAATCTCGGGAGGTGAACAAACGATGATCCCTCCGCCCCAGAATTCGAAACCGGTAATGCTATTCAATCCGTCGGCGAAGATGGTGCATTTGTCGGCGACGCCGTCCCCGTCTTCATCCGGCAGGATAATGATCCGGTCCTTTCGCGGCTCAGCCGGATTCCAGTGAGGATACGAGGGCCAGACGGAAACAAATAGTCTTCCGTCCGGGTCCACCGCCATCTGAACGGGATTGGCCAATTCAGGGAATTTTTCCTCTGACGCAAACAAATTGATCTCAAAGCCTTCGTGCACGGACATCTTTTCGATAGCTTCTTTGCCACCGAGATAGGGATAGGCCCCGCCGGCCAACTTGCCCGGTTTATTGGTCTTGACGTTAAGTTGCTTGGGCAAGTTATCATCGGTGACTTTCAAATCGCCACCCTTGGCAATCGCCCAGATCCGCTTGTCTCGATTGGCCGTCATCACGTCAAAGGCTTTCATTTCGACTGCCATGACGTCGGCATTGGACTGCCCAAACCAAGCCAACTTGGAGCGACCACCGAAGACGTTGTACCCATCAACCGTTCGGTAGCGGCTGAACCAGTGATAGTTCTTGTCGCGAACCGCTCCATTTAACTTTTTCAGCTGGTCGTTCATGGTCCATTTGGAACCGGAAAACAACTGTTTCATGGTAATCTCTGCCACCAACTTGTTTCCCGAATCATTCAGGTGGATACCATTCATCGTCCAGGGCCCGCCTTCCAAGGCGTATGCCCGCAACGTCGGATTGAACAAGTCGACAAACGGTACCTTGGCTGATCGGCAGACTTCGCGCATGGCCTCAGTGTATCTTCGCAGCCTTTTGTTGTTCGCGTCGCCGCTGGGTAAGTGGGGACTCTTCAGATCCTCGTGGGCGATCGGCGAGAAAACGACGATTCGAGGGGCCGATTTGCCATTGTATTTTTGAGCGTTCATCGATTTGAGCATCTCGGCCAGATCAGCCTCGAACTGCTTCAATCGCTCAGGACCTCGCAACGATTCGTTATAGCCGAAGAAACAGAAGATTACGTCGGCCTTGCATTTGGTCAGCCATTGATCCGGTGTCCCAAAGTTCTGCGATCGCGGTCGATTCTTGATCTCGTCGCCGGCGAAACCGAGATTGCGAAATGACAGGTTTAAATCAGAATGTGTCGTCTGCAGCAAAGTTTCCAACCAGCCAAAATGCTGCATTCGATCTGCCAGTGTATTGCCGATGTAGCAGATATGATCACCGGACTTGAGCTCTAATCGGTTTTCCTGGGCCGCAGCTCCAGTTGTGGCCAACAGGGCCAAGGGAATCAATATCATCGTCAATGGGTTTTGACGCCGGTTGGTCATCGTTGTTTCTCCAGAGGTTTGCCCAAATCGTCGGATCGTTGACACGATGCCGCGGATTCCCCGATTTTAAACGAGCCTGCTAAGGGATTTATTTTAGTTCGGCCCGTCTGAACTTAGTACCACGCAAAAGCAATTCGTGCAAATTCGACGATCGGAAATCCGTGCGGAACATTTTAATTGGGAATGGCCAGTGCTCGCCAAAACAGGCCTGACCTGGGATTTCCCATTTGGGTAGCCGCAAAGAGGTTGTGGGCAAGAAGTAGTAGCAGCACAGATGCTGATTCGCTACAAAGCCAAGCGAAATAGCGGTGAGAGGACTCGAACCTCCACGGGAATACTCCCACTTGATTTTGAATCAAGCGCGTCTGCCAATTCCGCCACACCGCCAAATGAATTTTTGTTTGCCGAGTAGGCATTGCCCGGCTATTCATTGGAGATCAGATTTTAATGGAAAGGTTCGTTGCGGTTCAAGGTGCTTACTTTGAAACTTGCAGGAGTTTCCGGTTTTGAAGGGTGTTTGGATTGACCTTTAACTTGTGTGAGATTTAGTTCAAGGGACGTGAGGAATGGTTGGGTTGACCGGCCGGTGGGAACCGGCCCTACGAAGAGATCCTAGTTTGAAGGTGTGAATTTTTTTAGTTGAGTCCCGTTGGCTGAGCCGACTAGTTGCGCAGCGCACTCAAGATCGGAAGTTTTGAGATCCAACGGGCGGAGAGCCATGCGGTTATCAAGCCGACCAGCAAAATTGCGGCAAACATTCCCAACAGCTCCAGCCAGGGGAATGACAACCGTGTCAACAGCCAGTGAGGCAACGTGACAAAGGCTGCGGCGATCATGCCGATTAACAATCCTCCCAACAACAACAGGCAAGTTTCAATCAATACAAATGTTCCCAATCGATCGCGATCGAAACCCATCGCCCGCATCAACGCCAATTCTTGCTTGCGTTCTAAAACACTGCGCGTTTGAACGGCTGCCAAACCAAAAGTGCCCAACAGCAATCCCAACGCACCGAGCAATTGAAAAGTACTCAAGTACGTGTTTTGAACTGAAAGGAATCCGGCCAACAGTTTTTCAGAAGATTTCAAATCGAGGCCGGTGTCCGACAATTGCTGTTTGAATAAATCGAGATCTGAATCGCGGGCGTCGTTAGCATCGTCGAGGTTCATTAAAAAATAACGATAACCACTGGCCTGCGGAAAAAGTTTGACAAAGTGTTTTTCGCTGATCATCAAACTGCCTTGCAAAATCGAGTTGTTCAAAAACCCGACCACTTTAAATTTTGCAGACTCGCCCGAATCAAAATCGACATCGAACTGGCTGCCCACGGTGTACACTTTGAGACTGTACCAAGCCGTGTTTTTGTCGATCACTACGGGGATCGTATCACCGTCAGTGGATTCCAATAGCCGCCAGGGATTTTGTTTTTCCAAATCCGATTTGGCGGCTTTACTGGCCCATGAGAATTTTTGAACGTCGTCTTGATCGAAATACTCGACAAATTTTTTCGACATGCCCAACACGCGCGGTTGGGTCGATTGATAAGGGTTGTTGCAACTGGCATCTTGTCCCGATTTCAATCGCATGGGCAACACCAGGCTGGATTTTTCAAGTTCGACACCGAACAGTTTTTCCTGCACGTCGGTGTTATTCAAATCTTCGAAGATTGGCTGTTCGGTCGTTGCCACCCATTGAAATCCGGCAGTACCAGTGACTGACGGAGACAATCGAAATGCGCTAATGGCAATGATCAGAAAACTGGCAGCAGCAACCAATCCGATGGTCAAAACACTCCGTAACGGATTTCTCGCCAAGGCTTGCATGGCAAATTTGTTCAAACCGTGCTGATGGTTGGTGTTCGTTTTTTTATGGCCAAATTGGTTCCACACCCACACCAGCATAGCGGCGAGCATAAAAAATCCTCCGCCGAGAAAGGCGCCTGCTTGGGATTCTCCACCAAGTTGTGTCGCCACACCCGCCAAAACGACGGCCAGTATAAACATTGCGATGGCAATGATTTTCGATCGGTTTCCGGTTTGTCTGACCGCGGTTGGATCTGTTTCGAGTTTGCCCGACAACAAACTGCGAATCGATTGTTTTCGCGTCCGCCAAACTGAAAAAGTGATCGTCATCAAACAGACGATTGTTCCGGCAACAGCGCCGATCAACAGGCTAAGCCAGCCAAGATGCAATTCGATAAACGGTGTCGAAATCGCACCGACCCACCAAGTGCGCAGTCCCAGAATCATTAAAGCGGCATAACCCACGCCCAACGCGACACCGAGCACGGCGCCCAACGCTGAAACCAGAACCATTTCGAGCGTCCAAATTTTGGTAATCAATCCGTCACTAATTCCAACGGCAGCCAGAATTCCAATTTGATTCGCACGTTGTTGCAAACTGAGTCGAAACAAAATCGAAACGAGGATCAAAGCTGCAACGATCACAAACATGCTAAGCGACAAAAACAAGACATCAAACGGCGTGGTGCCGGACGAAGCCTTGAGGCCTTGACGTTTGATCGCGATCAGTTCAAAACCTAGCGAATGTTCTGCGTTGGAGACGGCGTTGGAAACAATTTTTCGAATCGTTGATTCGTCACGACCTTCCTTGGGTACGCGAAACGAAGTTGTGCTGCCAAATCGGCTGGCCCAATGCTTTCGACCGGTTGCCAGACAGACAAAAGCTTTGGGTGTTGTTCGATAAGATTTCCAGTACAGGTCGTCTTCTTTTTCGATTCCAGGTGTTTCAAAGGGCAAATCCCATTGGTCAACTGATTCGGCATCTGTCAGTCCCGGGACATACGGCGTCAAAAACGGATCATTAGCCAGCGTCGGCGGCGCAGAAAACGGTGTGGGTTGGTCATCGCTGATCTCCTCTTTGGGTGGCTCGATTTTCGCGATATCAACCAGTTTGAGTTTGATCGACGTTTCAACTTCGTCGCCGTCGGTGGTTTCGGGTTCAAAGTAGATCACTTCGATTTCGTCACCGATTTTGGCATCCAGTTTTTCGGCCGTCCAACTGTTCAACACGATTTCGTTTTCGCGAATCGGTTGGATTGGTTTACCACTGACCGCCGACACCGGCGCGAAGTCGTCGTTGAAATCAATGGCAGTGATCATCGAAAACGGGATCGGCCGTCGTTTGTTGTTCTCGGAAACGACGGACATGCGATTCGCGAGGTAGGTCATGACCGGTTGGGCTTTAGGCAACGCTGACTGAATCACCTCGGCCATCGGGTCCGACATGATCATTTGGTCTGACGAAACGGAAAAATAATCGAAGATAGTTTCGTTTTCGAATTTTTGGGTGACTTGCTGGATACGGAGATCAAAATCTCCCAACGATGGTTTGATCGATTTGGCAAGTGACGCACTGATTTCTGGCGTCGGCGGGTTTTGCGAGTTCTTACTGGAAATGAAAACAGCGTTGACCTGTTGGCTATCCGATTTGTTTTCGGTTTGGTTAGCGTACAAAACCTCCTGCAGTTGAGCGAGTGAAAGGTATGCGTTTCGCGGCGGTAGTTGCGACGGGTGCATGGACAGCCGACCGAGCCCGTGATCGTCAATAATGGCAACGACTTTTAATTCGCCGATAAATTCCGCCAACTCTTCTTTTTTGCCCAATGCACTTTCACTGGGCACGCGACCTTGGAGCGGCAAGCGAACACCGATTTCGATTGGTTTGTTTTCATCGATGCTGCCGATACCCAGAGAGTCAGCCAATGTTCGATTGATGACGATTTCGTCTTCGTCGATTTTGGGAGTCTCCAGATGTCGGGTTGCGTCGAGTTTCCAAAAATCTTCGTGGCAACCAAAAATGGAAACCGCGACCGCTTGAACTTTATCGTCACCGTCTCCCAGTTCGGCCGAACTGTTGGGCAACATGATGGCGGGGACGGCAAGGTCATAGTTTTTTTGAAACGCCTCGGTCGCAGCGATTTCTGCGGCTAATTGTTCGCGAAAATATGATTGAGCCAGCAAAACCTCATCAACATCAGCAAGTCGATCCAAGGTCAATTGTTTGAGGCTGCCTCGCATCGAGTCGCCGACAATCAGGGCCCCAGTAAGTACGGCGGTGGCTGCGGCAACACCCAGAGCGATCGTCAGGTTTGATCGCCAAAAATGGATAAAGCTTTGCGTCGCGATTTTGGTTAGATTCATCGTGACCTCACTTGCCGGTTGCTGTCGCTGTTGAATTGGAATCCATCAATTTTCCGTGATCGAGCCTTTTCGCATTGTCGAATCGTTGAGCCAACTCGTTGCTGTGGGTGACGCAAATCAGCATCGCCGATTCATTTTTTTGCATTTGTATCAACAGTGTTCCGATTTGTTCTGCTGTATCCTGATCCAGATTTCCGGTGGGTTCATCGGCCAGCACCAGAACCGGGTTCAAGATCAACGCGCGGGCAACAGCAACACGTTGTCGTTCGCCACCGGACATTTCATGCGGGCGATGGTTTTCACGCTCGGTTAATCCTGCATTTTTGAGCAATAGTTTGGCTCGGTCGACTTGTTCGCTCGTTGCCCGGCCGCGCGCCAAACAGGGCACCAGTACATTTTCGATCGCGGACAATTGCGGCAGCAAATAATGTTCTTGAAAGACAAAGCCGATTTTTTCATTGCGAAATGCCGCCAGTTCTTTGGGAACCAGCGCGAAAGGATTAATGCCATCCAACTCAACGGTGCCCGCCGTTGGTGTGTCCAGCGTCCCGATGATATGTAGCAAAGTACTTTTCCCACAACCGCTCGGCCCGACAATTGACAGGTTTTCGCCCGAGTTCAAGGAAAACGCGACTTCGGTCAAAACGCGGAGCGGCTCGGCCGGTGTAGGAAATTCTTTGGAAAGTTTTTCAACACTGAGTTTTGTCATATTTTGCAGGCCCTGTTTATTTGCTGCCGACAGATCATTTTTAACATATCAGTTTTGACACTCAACTAAGTAGGGTCGGTTCCTACCGGCCGTTCTGTCTGATTGGCCGGTGGGAACCGGCCCTACTTAGTTTGGTCCCTCGCTTACGCTTCGGGTTTTGATTTTTTTACTGACGAGAATTTTCATCAATTACTTCGGATCTTACGAGCACGCCGCGCGAGCGAGTGGTTTTGTGCGGTCGAACCACTCGCTGGCGCTTCGTGCTTGTATCAGTGAGTATGGCCGGTTCCTACCGACCGATTTGTCTGATTGGCCGGTGGGAACCGGCCCTACTTAGTTTGATCCCTCGCTCACGCTTCAGGTTATGATTTTTTTCGCGGTGACACTTGATCACTAACGACCGACCTTTGCTTTTTGGTTGGCTAACAATGCCAATGAGCCTAACCCGTAAAAAGTGTATTCAACATCGGCAACTTCGTCCCACTCAGCTGCCCGGAACCCGCCTGCAGGCATCTGTTGCCGAAGAACGAATTGTTCGGCGGCGTCACAATTGATTTCTCCCAGGGCGTCAAAGTCGGACAATGTCAGCATTCCCGTAAACGTGCTGAGAACATCTGCGATCGGCATTCGTGTGTTGGCTCTCATCCCCCCTTCGTCGGTTTGCATATCAATCAAAAAATCGATCACGCCGTCGCGAACATAATCTGAAACTTGCCCCAGAATTCGCAGTGTGGCGACTCCGGCGGCTGTCGGATTCGTTCCCGCCCGTTTGCTAAGTTTGATTTCGCGAAAACCTCCCTCTTCGTCTTCTCGTGAAAGCAGGAATGCAACAATTTGCTCAGGGTTTTTGATCGGACGTTCAATAAGTTGGAGGCAGAGTACGATCAGAAAAGTATGGTACGTACTCCCTGCCCTGCCCTCGATCGCTTTGGCGAATCCACCATCGTCGCGTCGTAGCGAATCAAAAAATTTAGCCACTTCGTCCTGCCAATTTTCACCCGCGTCTGCATAGACATCGATATTGGCGGAAACTTTCAAAAGTCCCGCCGCGTAAATCAAAGAAAAAAAATCGACGATGGTTTCGTGGCGACTCAATCTTGATTTGAGAAAATCTGCAGCACGTTCGGCAACCGAACCATAAAGTTCTCCGAGGATCGAAAGTGCTCGCAGGGCGAAACCAGTGTAGTACAAATCACTGGCTCCCTGCTTGCCTCCAAAACCACCATCAGGTTGTTGTGCTGCCAACAGAAACGATTTGTTGGCTTCACGGGTTTCTTCAGGCAACCGCCCGATCCCTTCGGCCAAGCGGATCGTCATTTCCTGAAGGTATTGCGACATTGGTGAAAGTACAGTTGGGAATGGATAAAGGTGTTATTTAATCGTAAGCGCGACGCGTGAGCGAGGGACCAGAAACCATGTGATTTACTGTGAAACGTCGTCCCTCGCTCACGCTTCGGGTTGCGATTTAGGACAACTGAACCGGCTGGATCATTCGCCTACATGCGGTTCAAGCATTTTCCGCAATTCGTCCGGAATCTCAACCGAAGTCAGCGAGCGATCTTCACTCACTAAGCAACAGACGGTTGTGATTTCGCCTTGTGCAACGGTTTCAGCATCGCGTCGAAAATCAAAACGAAACGTCAGGCTTTTTGTGCCGATCTTCACAATGGAAACTTCGACCTCGATGATTTGCTCAAACCTGATGGCAACTTTGTAATCGCACTTTGCACTCACTCGGGGCCAGCTGATCGTTTGGTCGCCAGAACGATGAACGACGCTGGTTCCCAACGAACGCCAAAATTCATGTTCGGCTTGTTCCATGTAGGCAAAGAACACCGAGAAGTGAACAATGCCCGCCGCGTCCGTATCTCGGAACTCAACTCGTCGTGAATGTCGAAATGTCTTGCTCATTTTTCAGTAGGCGAGTTCAAGCCAAAATAAAAGCCTGTCGATTCGACAGGCCAAGTGTTTCAACGTAGATCGCGTGTCTTATTCGCTTTCTCTTATTCGCCTTCGTAAGGCATCAGAGCCATAAAGCGAGCGCGTTTAATCGCTTGGGTAACACAATGTTGACTGACAGCGGTGCAGCCCGATTTTCGTCGACCGACAATTCGACCGTGTCGATTGACGAATTTTTTCAAGAATTCAACGTCTTTGTAATCAACGTACATGGGACGTGGGCGTTCGCCATCAACATACAGCGGATCGCGTTTTGGTGTTTTTGCTTTCGCCTTGGTTCGGCGACGTCGTGCAATTGCCATTTTCTACTGCTATTTCAAATATCTGTGAATTTTGCGCAAGTGGATCATTATCCAAAATTCAAGCTTGCCCGCAAGGCTTAAAATGCCTCGTTTTTTGGCGGGAAAAACCTGTCCAGGACTTTTTCGCCAGGCGGTTTGGTGATCAACGAAACGCCCACTGTCGCAATCGCGGCCGCCAGAAAAGTTGCCACAACTGCCATGATTTCCAATTCCCGGTTAGCCCCCAAAGGAATTTTGATCGTGTAGTCTCGAACAGCACCGAATTTCGAATCCTGGAAAAAATAAATCCACGATCCAGCCGCGGCCAAAATTCCAGCCGCGGCACCGGCAGCCGTCAGGCGACGCCAATACAAAGCGGCAAAAATCAATGGAAACAGCGAGGCGTATCCAGTGAAACACCAGACTGCCATGGCGAACACCGAACGATACCCTTGCAGACTCAATATGTAGGTCACACCGACAATGGCGACGATGAATCCACGTGTCATCCAGACTTGTTGGCGATCGGAAAAACGTTTCTTGCCCGCGTAATGGGTCACGATATCATTGTTGAAAATGGTCCCCACGCATAAAAACTGGCTGTCTAACGAAGACATGATTGCCGCCAGAATTCCCGCCGCTAAAAACCCTCCCAACAACGGATTGGTTAGCGACCTGACCATAAATGGCAGTACAGCGTTTTGATTGGATTGGACGGCCGGTGGGATTTGAATCAAACCCGTTGTCGCCCAGACACCCAACAAAACGCAGGGAACCCAAACAATCATGATGAAAATCGGATGGCACACGACTGGCAATTTGAAAGTTTTGGCTGATTTGGCGGTCAACCAATGTTGGAACAGATGGGGAAACATTCCCACGGACAACGGAATCAACATGTAAGTGATGAATTTGGTATGACTCATGTTGGAGCGCGTTGATTTGTTATTGGGAATGGACTCTGCAATGACCTGTAAGTTTGCAATCAACGAATTTTGTTTGCCAAGTTTGAAAGCGATGACACAGAACGCTACCAAACCCAACACCATAAACACAATGGTTTGAAATCCATTGGCCCAAGCCGTTCCACGCATGCCACCAAAAAACACATAGATCAAAACGACCAGGCAGATTCCCAAGGAACCGAGCCAGGGCGGGACTCCACCATGCGAGGTTGGATTGACCTGGTCCGTTCCCGGCAAGTACGAGGGAAACAGATTCGGAAACGCACCCGCGGTTAAATTTTGAATCGTGACCCCCGACGCCATCACGCCGATGAGCAAATAAGGAATGATCAAGCCGACAAGAATTGGAAACAGCAACAATCCAATCCAGTCGTTTTGCAATCGATCGCGGAAAAATTCGATTTGCGTTGAATAGCCGTTTTGCCGGCCCAATTTCCAAAGCTTGACACCGATCACAAAAAAGCAAAGCGAGTGGACGATTCCGCTGGCTGATGCCAACATTCCGTATACGCCGATGCCTTGTTTGAAAGATTCACCTGACGAACCGACCAGTGCAAAAGCGGTCATGGTGGTGCCAAACAGGCTGAGCAGCAGCAAAACCGGTCCAATCGAATGACTGGCCAGTTGATAATCTTTCTTCGTTCCGCGAAACAGTCGGCTGGCAAAAAAGCCGAGCAACAGCAGCAGACCCAAATAGGTGACGATGACAACCAGTTGCGTTTTGCCGGCTGGAAATTCATTAGGCATTATGACGGTTCCTCATCGGTTCGAACGGTGTTGTCGCCGCGAACCGTCAAATCTTCTTCGACCAATGTCTGGTCGTCACTTCGCAAAGTACCTGTGCTGTGGCGAGTTGTTAGTTGCGAAGAAAACCTCTGCGTTGCTTCTTCGTCGAGCTCCCGCGGCCAGGCCATTGTCACGGCCAAAAACCAAACACACGCTGCCGCGATTGAGATGAACACGTGGTAAAACAATCCGATTGGCAAAAAACCAAATACCAATCGATCGTCATTCCAAAACCAGAAATCATGGTGTGCAAGTAACAAGACTGCAACCAAAATCCAAACAAAATGTTTCATAGCTGAGTGCTTTCGGCAAAAACCGCAGGATGTCCAACAATTTACATGTTAAATCCGACAGAAAACAGACCTTGACCCGTTGCAAATTACGAAATCAGGTAACGACAATTTCGAGTAATTCAATTGCGGGTTCGTCGTTGCAATAAATCAAAGCCGTCCGGCCAAAGCATTTTTCCAGTTGAGGATTGCCAAAATAATCGGCCAGCTCTCGACTTGGAGTAATCTCCCAAGTTGAATCGAGTCGGACCGTTCGCAGCACGTCGTTTTCGATCAAAATACGACCCAATGGCGTTTCTTTTTTTTGAATCCGTTGGCGGGTTGCATCGTCCAACTCATCCAGCGCCAGTCGCACGATCCCAAACTGAACAACGGTATTGTCGCTGGATCGTTTTAACAAAATTTTGCGACTGTAATGATGGTTGTCCAAGCGTTCGTCCAAAACTTCCAGATCAACCGGGCATCCATGAAATTGCTCGACAGTGACCGTCATATGGTGGTTGTGAGCCAGCAGCGTTTGATAATCTTCGGGCATCGTGCAGGGATCGATTTTTTCGATCGTACCCAATTGAGAAAGACTGTCGTAGAACAGATCCACGAGAACAGAAATGTCCGGATTCAATTTAGAGGGGCTGTTCACGTTGGATCGATTTGAAAATGACTCTGTTTATCAATTCACTATCGGTTTGATGTCTGCCATCGTCGGCTCAACAATAGCGATCGTCGGTGTGACATCGGCGGTGCGATCGAGAACTGTGTCGACGAGATAGTACATCAAATGCCGGAGCGATTCATTGTCAATTTCGTCAGCATCCGCTTCGGCGCGTTGTTGATATTTTTCGATCAACTGGTTGGCTTTTTCAAAAACTTGTGCTTCGTAATACAGATTTCGGGCTTGCCTGATCCGCAAGTCGTCCGAGAGTTCCGATTGATTGTCGACCAATGACATCAATTGTTGGCGTTGCTCGTCATTCAATCCTTCGAGCGCCAATGCCCACAATAACGTTGGGCGGCCGCCGAGCAAGTCACCGCCAGCCTGGACCTTGTTTTCAAAATCGCCTTCCCAATCTTTCAAGTCATTGAGAATCTGGAACGCGACTCCCATGTTTCTGGCAAACGATCGAATCATTTTGCGGTAGTCGTCAATCGAGCCGGCCATCCGCATGCCCACCAGGAAAGCAGCTTCGAAAGCTGGCGAAGTTTTCAACGCATAGATTTTCAAAGCGTCCAGCGGCTGCAGGTTTTTGTCTTTGGCATCACGCCACATGAGCTCAGCCCCCTGCCCTTCGGCCAAGCGTCCGTGAGCCTCGGCGAGAATGTCGAGGACGTCCGCAACGACTTCGCCGCCAATTTTTGGAGCTTCGCGGCTGACAAGTCGGTAGCCAAGTCCGATCAAATAATCGCCGACATTGATCGCGGTAGGAACGCCAAATTTTTTGTGCAATGCCTGCTGGCCATAGCGGTATTGATCGTCATCTTCGATGTCGTCATGAACCAAAGACGCTTTGTGAAATGTTTCGACCGACATGGCGCCGCGCAAAACCGAATCGTCAATCTCTTGAACGGCGTTTTGGCCATCGGCCAGCGTTCCATTTCCGCCAGTCATTGCGTCGTAGCTGGCCAAAGTAATAAACGGTCGCGAATATTTTCCGCCTTTCGACAAAAAGTCGTAGGCAATCGCTTCGGTCGAAGCGATCGGGTCGATCGCCGAAACGTCGTCCAACGAAATATCACTTTTCCGCTGTCGCGGCAACAACCGATTCATCGTTTCCGATTCGAACAAATTGGCGGAGCCTCGTAGCAAATGTACGAAAGTTTTCGTGGTGCGGCTGCCCGGCGAGTACGGGACGTTGACCATCTCGCTGACCCAGTCTTCGTCCACTGACGTGTTTCTACAATCACTGGACAACAATGGCACGGCCATACACGGAATGCCGGCCAACAAAATTTTGTCGATGGCTTTTTCCAAAACATTCAAACAAGCGACACCGACAATCGCATCAACGTGGCCGCTGACAATAATCTTCAAGACAATCGGGGAACCTTCGGCAACTAACACTTTGTAGCCCAAGTCCTCGGCCTGCGTTCTAAAATCTGCAATGCTGCAGGCCCCGCAAGTTTTGCAGTCCAAACCAAATTGGTCGTAATCGGCCGGACAGCCCTGGGCATGTTTCAAACAATGCGGCAGCAGAAACAATCGGCGGTCGTAGGGAATGCTGGCGATCTGGTCTTTCCAAAACGCTGACGACAACATGACCATCGCCCAACCGAGGTAGCCTTCGGGTTGACCTGCATCCAACAGAATCTTGCGAGCGATCGACTCCATTTCGTCTTTGGACAAAACGCGATCCCGCCCGATCCCGTCGGCAACTTCGATGCATTGTTGCCGCAGACTCAACCGCAAGTCTTTCGATTGAGGGACGTCTTTAAGATGCGCCGTTTTACGGCGACGAGTGCGCCGTCGCCGCGTGGGTTGGCTGCTGCCAACATCTATGGAGCTGGACGATGATTCGCCGTTTTCGACAACGCCGTTTACCACCAAAGCTTCTGTCGTTCCAATACCGTCTGATGCGCTCAAGATTTATCCGTTTGGTTGTCTGACGTCGATAGTGATGATTTTCTACGAATTGAACGGTCCATCAGGTTCGTTCAAGCCGGGTTGAATCGTATGCCCAAGGTTTTCAATTGCGCCGAGTTGGGTCAAAGCAGCCGTCGAAAATATTTTTGGATACAGCTTTTCATAATACCACAGCTTGGCGAAGTAAAAACCGATTGGCGATGCAACGTGGTGTTTTCCCTCACAAATTGCCGAGACCATCCATTTTTTCCCAAGGTCGACACAGGCCCCAATATCCCGATCACGAACCTGGTCAATCATTTCCGGAACCTGTTGACAGGCCAATGCCAGAACTTCGATTGCCAAAGCGGTTTCTTCGACACTGCTTTGCGAATTGTACAAATCATTACAAGCAGAGCCGCCACCCCATCCGCCATCCGAATTCTGATGGTCAACCAGCCAAATGAAACCACGTTGTAATGCCGAAGTTCCGTTTTGCCCGAGTTCCGATTTCAATTCGATCAGTGCTCGCAAAACTTTTGCCGTTCCGTAAACCGGGTTCTCTTCGTCGGCGTGATCCTGATTACCAAACCATAACGGAAACCAACTGCCGTCGGCATTTTGATTTTTTTCGATGTATCCAATTCCAGTTTGAATCGCTGTGTTCAAACGCCGAGATTCAAACTGGTCGCGCCAGACATACAGACTGCGCAAAACGTGCGCCGTAATGTCAACGCCGCTGCGATCAAATGGCAACCTGCCCCAACCTCGACAAAAAGTTGGCCAGCCATGGTCGCGGTTTTGCAAATCCAGCAACCACTCGACTCCATTTTGCGCGGCGCGAACGATAGATTTTTTCTGGTCTTCAGAACAATTTTTTTTGTGCAACAAAACATTGATAGCCAACAACGCGCCGGGTGTATCGTCCGCGTCCGGAACAGCGCCACTCAAATTCGACCAACCCCATCCTCCCGGTTGAGCGCCGGTGAAAGGATGAACGTCTTCATACTGGCAACCGAGTAACCAATCCAAATCAACAGCATCATAAATTTCGCTGGCGGTTGTATGATTTTCCAGTGCGATCACCGACAGTGTTGTCACCCACGTCGCCAAATTGGTGTCGATTGGCCAACTGCCTTCGCTACGAAACGACGTTCGAACGAACTCCAATGCTTGTTTCACTACCGCATGATCGGGCCGATCGCGATGAATCAAACTCATGGCAACAAAACATGTCAGCGGAATTGCCTCCAGATAGCCGCCGCTTTCAGGCTGCATTCGTTTGAGCACTTTGAGACTGCGACCCACCAACAGCCGTCGCAAAACTCGAGTGATTGGGTTTCTGGGTTTGTCAGCAAAATACTTGGCTTGGCCGATGCCGACCAAGGCGGGGACGGCATAGCTGACTACTGGCATGCGAACAAATCGATACAGTGCTTGAGGCACGCAAGCTAATTCAAACGGTAAAGCGGCCACTTGTTTCCAAGGCACGATACCCGCCATGGCACAATTGGCCAGAATCGGAACAGCGAACGTTTTGTCTTTGCCATAACGGGCTTTGAGCCCGGCAATACCGCCGTGGACATCGACAAATTTCTCGGCCCTGGCCAAGAGATCTGCAAAATCGGCAGAAGCTTCGGCTGTTTTTTGGAACAATCGAATGGCCGCTATGGACAACATCGTGGTTGAGATGTTTGAACGGCTGCGATCGGTGTCACCCCAGCCGCCGTCCTCGTTCTGCTGTGAAACCAGCCATGGAACGGCAGCCTCGAGTTGCTCACGCATCCACGGTTGAATGTCGCTCGGCTCGGCTTTTTCGAAATATAGAGAAAGCGCACTGATTGCCGTCGCTGTCGAAAGCGCCGATGAGGAAAGTTCGCCTGTCCAGTGACCGTCGGACAGCTCCGAAATCAGATCATTGCAGGCTATTTTGCAGGCTTGTTGTAAATTTTGTTCGTCGGTGACAATCGACATCGCTACTCGCAAATTGATAATTATCTTCCGATATTTTAGTCTTGAACGTGTAGATTTTAAAACGCTTGAGCCATTTTGACGGTTGAGTAGCGTAACGATTCAAACAAATAGGGCGAAATAACCGCATGAATGACGTGCAGGTAACACCATCGGATTTTGAGAAAATTAAAACTTTCGTTGCGGATCAGGGTACAGACGCGGCGCTGGATTATTTGGAAAAAGTGTTTTCTGAAACTGAACAATTCCATCAATTGTTCGAAGTCTTGAAAATGAAAGCTAGACGCGACAACGGATTGGCGTTGCTGTACGACGACAATTTCACCGACCTCAGCGCAGAACAGCGACAAAAATTTGACGACCAATTGCTCGACGCCTGCGCCACCGTTGGAGAAAAATTCTTTGCCAAAGGCGATGTTTCGTCAGGATGGTTTTTTATGCAACCGTTGGCCGACAAACAACGGGTTGAAACATTGCTCCGCCGCCTCGACGTTGACGAAGAAAATGTCGACGAAATCGTTCAAGTGGCTTTGGGCGAAGCGGTTGCGCCGGAGTACGGATACCAATTGGTGTTGGAACATTTTGGAACCTGTAACTCCATCACAACGTATGACTCGCAAATCAGCACGTTGCCGCAAACGGTGAAAACTGCCACGGCAGAAATGCTGGTTCGGCATCTTTACCAGGAATTGGTCCACAATATCTGTGGCCATATCGAAGACCAGGAAGGACAAAAACCGGCAAGCCAATCGTTATCGGAATTGATCGCCGACCGAGATTGGTTGTTTGCCGGTGGTGGACATCATGTGGATACAACCCATTTAGCTTCGGTAGTCCGAATCGCGCGAAACGTTCGCGATCGGGAAGTGCTCGGTTTGGCGATCGAGTTGGCCGAATATGGTTCACGCCTCGATTCGCAGTTCCATTTTCAAGGCGACGAGCCGTTTGAAGAAATCTATCCAGACCATCTCCGGTTTTTCCGAGGATTGTTGGGTGAAGACACGAATGCGGTCGAAGCCTGGTTTCTCAAAAAATTGGCCGAGATGCCTCCTGGAATGGTCCGCAGCGTGACGGTTGAAAACCTGGTGGGTTTTTTGAATCAGGCCGGGCTCAATGATCGAGCGATCAAGGTCGCGTTGCAGGAGATCAACGATGAACATCAATCGATGGGCATTGCCCCGTCCGTGTTTGAATTGGCCGACAACGGTGAGCGATTTGAACGAATTTCGATTCATTATCAAAACGCCAACGACTTGTTAAGTTTTTCGATTGCGGAAATGTTGAAAAAAGATTTGCCCAGGTAGTTAGCGTTGAAACATTGTGAGCGGCAAGGCGCTAGCCGCCGGTAAAACTTCGGATACCGGCGGCTAGCGCCTTGCCGCTCAGTTCAGATCCGCATTTTTCTGATTTGACCAACATGCCCAGCGCATAAAAAAAGCGGCCCGTCATCGAAGCCGCTTTGGTGTTTTCTAATTCAAAATGTTGTTGCTTAGTTGTTGCCAATGATGTTCGAAGTTGGCGAAACGAAAGCACTTGGATCAACGACAGGTGCCGTTGGGTTATTGCGATAACGCAAGGTTCCATCTGATTTCGATGGTTGTGGTTTTGGTTTTGCATCCCCAGATGGTTTGGGTTCGACAGCAGGTTTTTTGCCATCGGCTGGAGTTGGTTGACCTTGAGTGGAATCACATCCGCAACCTGAATCGCAGCAACCACGACGTGACATCATTCCTCGCACGCGATCCATCAATCGTGGACGGCAGCAATCATTATTGTTGCAACCTGTGTTACAACCAGTGTCGCATCCGCAACCGCGAGATGGGCACATTGCACGAATGCGATCCAGCAATTTGGGACGGCAACCACAATTGTCGTTGCAGCCAGTATTACAACCGGTGTCGCAGCAATCGCGAGAGAACATGCCAGCCATACGGCCACGCAATGAAGACAACAGACCCGAGCCGCCACAGCCACAGCTTTGGTTGCAAGAATCAACGACGGGAGTTTCGCAGCATCCGCGAGAACCAAGTCGGCTGCCAAATTGCAAACGACTCAACAATCCACCGCGACAACCGCATCCGTTATCGCAACCAGTGTTGCAACCAGTGTCACAGCCGGTATTGCAGCAATGGTTGTGTCGGTGGAAAAAGCCACCGCATTTGCCGCAGCCACGCAATCGACCCATCGAGAAGCTAAAGTTAACGTTGAACAATTTGTTGTTGCATCCGCAATTGTCTGCTGGTGTGTCACAGCATGATGGGGCGCTGTCGCAACCACAGCGGTTCATCATACGGTTGAGCAAGCCTTGTCCATAGCCATCGCTACAAAAACAAACGCTTGCGACCGCCATGGCCATCAAAAGTTTGAATTTCATTGAGATCATCTCCTGATACTTTTGATTCGCAGCGAAAATTCCAAACACCAGTGCTGCCGAGTTGTTTCAATCCCAAGGGAGAAAATTGCCGGTCGCCAACTAACCAACTGCTCACTCCAGCAACTGGCACCAGGCCTGATGTCGTGGTTTTTTTCCACGCGTTCGGTAGATTAGGTTCTCTGCAAATCGGGGAAAGTCCATTTCCTCTGGCCGTCCTCCGGGCCCGAGTGAGTTCACCAATACTTACTAAAAACTTCTAGTGAACATCAAAAAATATCGACTCCACAAAAATGGGCCTTGAGATGTTCAAGCTATCATTTGGGGAATTAGTGGGTTCGGTGTTTATGGTGAGGATCGTATCGCCAACAACGACAAACCAAAGTTTGCCAGATAGAATGATAATTCATGGTCGTTTGGATGTTTCCCATTTAAAAAATTCATCTAAGATAGAATATGACCGTACCGAAATAAGATTAAATTCGATAGTTTTTAACATTCTCGGTGGTGGTGCCATAAGTGTTAGTGACGGGACTTCGCAACCCGAAGCGTGAGCGAGGGACCAAGATAACCTAGAAATCCACGACAATTCTGTCCCTCGCTCACGCTTCGGGTTACGATTTTTAGACTGCAACACTTATGGCACCACTACCACATTTTCAATCAACGTGACCCCCTCCAAATGACAGGCTTGTGATCACCTGGTTTGGCGGTGTTGGTTTCAGCAACCGATAGTTTTTAGTCGAAATGCAAAAAAAACAAATTCCCAATTTGATTTTTCCTGGCGTGACACTTTCGCTGCTCGTCGGTTTGATTCTGGTTTCATTTTATGGATGTGATATCAGCAATTTGCAACCGAACCCGCCGCGGGCTCGTTTAGAGATCCATTCGAATCGCGTCAATCAAGCTGGCGCATCATCCTCGACGACTGTGCCGAAATCCAATCGAGGTATGCGAGATGGAACAACGCTGCCGCAACGTACCGTTCGCCGGCCGTCAGATACGACTTTGCCAGGTCGGTCCGGTACCACTCTCCCGTCGCGCTCCGGTACAACGTTGCCCGGTCGCTCGGGTACAACGTTGCCCGGTCGTAGCAGCACAACTTTGCCGGGTCGCTAAGCCGTGAGTGGTGAGCAAATTCGATTTCTGGTTGTTGGAAATTGCGGCGCTGATGATGCCGCCATCGGGTCGATGCTGAGCAATAATTTTGATGCGAGTATCGAGCGCGCCAAAAGTTCATCAGAGGCGAGCCGCAAGATCGAGGAACAGAGTTTTGATTTGGTTCTAGTCAATCGCATTTTTGACGCGACGGGCGAGCAAGGTGTTCGGTTTATCGCGGAACAGAAATCTCGGTACCCCGATTTGCTGATGATGTTGATTTCGAATTATCAGGACGCGCAAGATCAGGCGATTCAAGCGGGCGCCGTGAACGGTTTTGGGAAATCAAAAACAGGTTCTCAAGAGACCGTTTCAACGATCCGACAGGCCATCGAGGGTCAGGTGTCCATCGCGCATCAGTCTCGTGAAGGGGACGAACAACAGATGGCCGCGGAAAAGTCTGATCCGGCAAGCTAGGCAGCGTTGATTAAATCGGAAGGCTGTGAATTTGAGCTGAGCGGCAAGGCGCTAGCCGCCGGTATTTGAGGGTTTACCGGCGGCTAGCGCCTCGCCGCTCACATTTGATCAACACTATCTAGGCAAAGTCCAGGTTTTTAAACTTCGGCTTACCTAAGCTTCGACTTCCTGTTTTACCTTGGCCACGAAATGAGGCGGTTTGCCTTCGACGCTCAAATCGGAAGCTTTTTTCTGAGCTGCTTTTTTCTGGTTAAACTCGTACAGTGCGACCCGTTTCATGGCGTGGTTGAAAACACCCCAGTAGACCTTCATGCGGACTTCGACAGGCTCTTTTTTCCGCGATTTACGCTTAGCTTTTTTCTTTTTCTTGATTTTGCCTTCGGCTTCCAGAGCTTCAGCGGCCTCAGCCTCTTCGCGTTTTTGTTTTCGACTTACGACTTTTCGAGCCATGATTTGAATCTGAGGAATTGATCGAATTGGGTATTTGTGAGTTAAACAACCAACTAGTCTAACGTATCATTCTCAGCGTGGCTACTACCGTCTGAATCCGCTTGATCGGGTGCCTTCCCCTTTCCTGAGCGAATGTGTTGTTGCCGCAGCTGGGAGTATTCTTCGACCGACGGGAAACTTTCGTCGGTTGTCGAATCGGTCGATTGTCGAAATACTTTTTCCAAAAACGGTCGGCACCATCCACACCCTGTTCCGGCACCAAAACAGCCGGCCAGTTGACTGGCCCGTCGGGGTTTTTCAACTCGAACGAAATTGATGACTTTGCGTTTGGTAACATGAAAACACAAGCAAATTTCGTCATCCAGATTCATAGTGCGTTCGCGATACAGATGGTGTGGGTAAACTGACGAATTAATCCTAATACAGCGTACGCCAATTAACGACAGAAAATCAAATGCAAAACGATGTAGAATCTCGGATTCCGTTGTTTTCAACCAGTGGGTCGCTCCATGACTGGTTAGCAGCCAATCAGCAGCCAAAATTTCGCGCCCAGCAGATTGGACAATGGCTTTATCAGAACCGAGCGACCGGGTTTGATTCGATGACCAATCTGCCATTGGCAATTCGGCAACAGCTTGCCGAGTCGTTTGATTTTTGGACGACAGAAATCGCCAAGCATCTCAAATCCAACGACGGAACTGAAAAACTGTTGGTCAAGCTCGACGACAACAGCCATGTCGAATGCGTTTTGTTGCGCGACGGCCATCGACGAACGATCTGTGTCAGCAGCCAAGTTGGTTGTGCGATGGGTTGTGTTTTTTGCGCCAGTGGACTGGATGGGGTAAAGCGAAATCTGGATTCCCACGAGATTGTGGAACAAATGATTCGATTGCAACATTGCCTTGAGCCGCAACAGCGATTGAGTCACATCGTCATGATGGGCATGGGAGAACCACTGGCCAACGTTGATAACGTACTGGCGGCGTTGGATGTGGCGACGGCCGCCGATGGTTTAGGAATCAGTCCACGACGGGTCACGATTTCGACGGTGGGTTTGCCAGCAGCGATCGAAAAACTCGCTGGATATGGCAAACCCTATAACCTTGCTGTTTCATTGCATGCTCCGAATGATCTGCTGAGAAACCAGTTGGTGCCCGTCAATGACAAAATCGGAATCCAGGCAATCATCGATGCAGCTGATCGCTATTTTGAGATTTCCGGTAGACGATTGACTTTTGAATACGTATTACTTGGCGGTGTGAACGATTCCACAGATTGTGCGATGGAACTCAGCGAATTGCTGCGGAATAAATCGGCTTTAATCAACGTTATTCCTTATAACCCCGTTCCCGGTTTGCCGTGGGTCAGTCCATCTGAAAAATCCATTGCGAATTTTGGCGACATTCTGCGGCGAAACAAAATCAACGTAAAATTCCGAGTCCGCAAAGGCAGCGATATCGCTGCTGCATGTGGCCAGCTGAGACGGCAACAAGTGACTGAGATTTCTGCGAGCCAGAGCATCGGTCAAACACAGTAACCTTGATTAAACTGCTCGAACTCCCATTTGTTTCGTTGCAATCGAAATAAATTGTTGGTTGAGGTGTTTTAAAAAGCCGATGTTTGAGCCGGCACGAATACCCGAAACACGCGTTCCGTTTATAATCAAGGATTGGCCACACCATAAGTTTTTGCACCCGAAGCGTTAGCGAGGGACTTTCATGGATTACGTTGAATCTTACAAGCACGAAGCGCTAGCGAGTGGTTTTGCGCGGTCAAACCACTCGCTCGCGCTCCGTGCTTGTATCACTTGCGATTTCTCATCTCCACCACCGATATTTCCAGTAACGACTGCGATACAAATTGACACTGACTGATTCCGGTATTCAAAAAGCGCAAAAATACGAGTTGCTCGACCCTGACGTGCGGCTGATGTTGCAGGTGCGCGACGACAATGCTGGTGCTTTTGAACAACTGGTGGACAAATATCAGGCCCATCTGATTGCCGTTTTAGAACACATCATGCCGACCAAGGAAGGCGCCGAAGATCTGGCACAAGAAGTGTTTATGCGCGTTTACGGTGCCAGGAAAACCTATGCGCCTAAAGCGAAATTTTCGACATGGCTTTTTACGATCGCCAATAATGTTGCCAGCAATGCCATGCGAAAACGTTCGCGGCGCAAAGAGGTCAATATTCAAGCACCCCCGGCCAGCGATGCGCCGCCACGCCCGTTGGACAACATGGCCAAAGATGCCAGTGGGCTGATGCCGGCGCGTTTAGTCGACAAAGAGGAGATCGGTGATATTGTTCGCAGCGGGATTCAAATGTTGAATGAACGGCAACGCATGGCGTTGTTGCTATCGAAAATGCAAGGCATGAGTTACCAGGAAATTTCCGAAGTGATGGGGATTACAACGCAAGCTGTCAAATCGTTGCTTTCCCGAGCCCGTATAAATTTGAAAGCAATTTTGGAACCTTATATGCATGAAGGAAAAATGCCCAGCGGTTCCGGTTCGGCCGCAGATCCGGAAATCTCAAAAGATCCGTCATCGGACGACAGCGAGGAGACGCCGTAAAGTGTGGAAACCACTCCAATTGGCAGGTTTTTTTCGAAACAAATTACATGGTTGGTACATTAATAGAGAGATAGGCAAGCAATAGGTTAGCGTGAAAAGTGTCAGACGAAACAATCATCGACGATGAGTTAGTCGCGTACCTCGATGGCGAACTCGATGAAAAACGGAGCGTCGAAGTTGAGCAATTCCTTCGCGAGCGCCCCGAAGCGCGTGAACGTCTTGCCAAACTTCAGCGAACGTGGGATTTGCTCGACACTTTGCCGCGACCCGAAGCGACTAATAGCTTTACACGATCGACCATTGAAATGGTGGTCGATGATGCCAAACGCGAGCTGAGAAAATCAAAGAGAAAGGGTCCGTTTTGGAGCACCGTGATAGCTGCGGCATCGGTCGTTGCTGTACTCGGTATCGGCGTCGGTTACTTTGTGGTCAATCATTATCAAAATCAACCGACACGAGAGTTGATCCAAGATTTGGACGTCATCGAAAATTTTGACAAGTATCTTGTGGTCGATGATGTTGAATTCATCAAATTGATGGTCGATGCGGAATTATTTGTTGAGGAGGCGGAACTTGCTCAACAAAAACCATAATGCGAATCGCGCCTATTGTTGGATGCTGGGCGCTGTGTTTTTTCCGCTGGTGCTGATTCAATCGGGGGACGTTTATCAGCGACGATTGGAATATGTCAATGCGTTGAACGACATTCAACGACGCGAACTGAAAAACAAATACGACCGTTTTAAAAAACTGTCCGAGTCTGATCTGAATCATGTTCGATCGTTGCACGAATCGATCAATCGGGAGCCTAACACCAAACAATTGCAAGTGACGCTGAGCAAATACCACGAGTGGTTGAAAACGCTTCGTCCTCAAGTCCGAGCCGAAGTTTTGTCGCTCAAAGATCAGCGGAGAATCGAGCAGATTCGTTATTTGCAAGTCAAGCAGCATCAGAAAACTTATGGCATCAAAGACAACTATCGCATTTCCAATGTTTCCGACATTTCTGTTGTCTATCGCTGGTTGAGAGAGTCCATTTACAAAAATGTACGGAATGAGCGAATTCGCAAGCATCGCGAAAAAACCAACAATATGCGCCCAATGTCGATGGGCGATTTTCTAGAATTAATCATCGGTTCTGATGAATTGATCGAGCTGTTTTTCCCGACCGAAAATCTGAACGTTTTGTATAACAAGCTCTCGGCAGAATCAAAAATCATGCTTGAGGAACTGCAGAATGACGAGGAACGGTTGGAGTTGGTGATTCAGTGGTGTCGCTCGGTGGTCAAACGACGGATTACCAAAGAGCAACGCAATACGGCCTACGAAACGTTGACACCCGAACAAAAAGCGATCGTTGACGGAATGTCGATCGAAAATCGACGTAACTATCTCGATCGGGTGTATATGCGATTGAAACGAAATCGGTGATTTGGGCCGGAAAATCTCTCCCCTCATCAGTGACAGAATCGCTTTTTCTGTAACAAAATAGCTGGAAAATGCTACCAATAACGACTGGGAACGCCGGTGGGTTGAAAAACGTCTATAATTAAGCGTAATCAACCAAAACCCATCGGTTTCGAACTTTTTTTCAGGCTGCGATGTCAAGTCAAGTAACCCAGAATTCGGTTTCGTCGAAATCAACCCAACTGGACCAATATGTTTCCAGGCAAATTGATCGAACGAGTTTCACCATTCGCTGGATTGAAATCCTGACGACCATGTTTCTGGTTTCCACCGTGTTTCTCGGCGGACTGCTGACTTTTTGTATCGTCGACGCTTGGGTAGTCGCCTTTTCCCCAATTGCCCGTTTGCTTGTGTTGTTACTGTTGGCGGGCGGATGTTTGGGTTATTTTGCCTGGCGAACTGTCCCGCTGTTGATTTACAAAATCAATCCACAATTTGCCGCCAAGCTGATCGAGCAATCGCAACCCGGTATCAAAAACAGTTTGCTCAACTATTTGTTGCTGCGCAATGAAAAACAGGCGCTCAACAGATCGGTTTTTCAACATCTCCAAAACCGCGCCGCCACTGATCTGGCCGCGACCTCGGTGGAATCGTCAGTCGACCGTTCGAAACTCATCAAGATCACGGCCGTCATGCTCGGCATTGTTTTGTTTTCGATCGTCTACAAATTTGTTTCGCCCAAAGATCCATTTCAGTCGATCGCACGTTTAGCGGCACCGCTATCCGCCATTGCCAGTCCGTCACGTGTCCGGATCCTCGAAGTAACTCCAGGCGACACCGAAGTGTTTTTTGGAGACGAAGTCAACATTGTTGTGCAGATCAAAGGGTTGGGCAAAAGCGAAGATGTTGTCGTTTTGTACTCATCGCAAAACAATGAAATCCAAGACGCTGTGTTGCCGCTGAACACGGACGAAGCGAGAAAGACATTTCGCGGCGTTCTGTCGACGGGTCAGGACGGGATTCAGCAATCGTTAACCTACAAAATCGTGGCCGGGGACGCCGAATCCCAGCCATTCATGATTCGTGTCAGTCCGCGACCGACATTTTCCGTCCAGACAATCGAATTGATTCCACCCAAATACACGGGCCTGCCAAAACGCGTTCAAAAACGTAAAGCCGAAATTTCGTCGGTCGAAGGCACTCAAGTGACGGTCAACGCGATGGCCAATTTGCCGATCAAAAACGCGTTTATCGAACTAACCGATGAAAACCGTCCATCGAGTATTCAAACCATTCCGATGGAATTCAACGAGCAAACCGCAACCGGCAAATTCAAATTATTGGCTTATAAAAAACGCATCGACGAAAAACTGCAAACCGTTCCCAGCTTTACCCATTACCAGCTGCTTTTTGAATCTACCGATGGCAAGCGAACAAAAAATTCACCACGATTTCCGATCGAAATTCAACCGGATGTCGCGCCGGAAGTCATCATCGAAACGCCGGTCAACCTGGAAACCAAAGTTCCCGAAAACCGTACTCAGTCGATCATCGTTTCAGCCACCGATCCCGATTACGGTATCTCGTCCATTGAATTGCGAATGGTCCACAAAGGCGTCGAAATCGTTAACGAAACTTTGAAGCTCCAAAAACAGTCCAGTGCTGGAGAAGCGATGGGGCGGTTCGGTTTTCTGCCGAGCAAGTATGGTCTCAAACCCAATGATGTTGTCAATTTCTTTGCGATTGCATCTGACAATCGACAATCACCCAACAGTGGACTGCACGATCCCAATACGGCGCGAACCGAAAACTACAAAATTATCGTGCTGCCACCCGAAGTGACTCCTGAAGGTGCCGGTGGAACTGACTCAGAGGACGATCCCAACAATCCGAATCAGCAAGACAACAAAAATCCCGAAAATAAAAACGACAAAGATCAGAAAAATAATTCGACCGATAAAAAATCAACTGACAAAACATACGAACAAAATCAAACGACCAAAAAACAAAACGACCAGAAACAGCGCCCCAACAAATCCAACCAAAAGCAGGACAACCAGGAGAACAAGGACAACCAATCCGACAAACCAGACAATCAAAACGACAAAAAAGACAGTAAATCCGGAGATTCGGCCGACAAGCAAAAACAGAAAAACGACAATCAAAAAAGCGATTCGAAGTCAGGGAAAAACGATTCCAAAAAAGAAAAATCTGGCAAGCAGGATTCAAAGCAAAAGAAAAACGGCAACAAAAAATCCGACAATCAACAAAACAATGACGGGAAAAAGAAATCCGATCAACAAACCACTGGCGACAACAAATCGCAATCGGAGCAAAAATCAAACGATGGTCAAGATGACACGGGCAATCCCAACGATTCGGCCAGCAAACAAGACAACTCCAGTTCCCAATCCAACAAAAAAACGAACAACGACAACCAGCAGGTAGGAGACAACCCGCAACAACAGCAACAGCCCGAAGACTCCGCGGCGAAAGATTTCCAGCAGAGCCAGGGTGTCTCGCCTCCTCGTGATCGTCACGATGGCCGGGTGATGGAGCAAATCGAAAAAATTCGCAAAGAGCTCGAAAAGTTAAAACAGCAGCAATCCGAAGACAACGAAAATTCATCCGATCAAAATCAAAACCCGGAAAACAAGGACAATCAATCCAACTCCGATCCTGACAACAACGACACGAACGATTCGCAAAAACCAAACTCGAAAGACCAAAATTCCAGCGGCAAAAAATCGGAGAGTAAAGATTCCGCTGGCAAAAACAAAGCTGACAAAAAAAGCGACGACTCCAAAACGGGTGGCGCGAAAAAATCAGACTCCAACAAATCGGATTCCAAAACTGATAACGCGAAAAAATCAAATTCCAACAAGTCAGACTCCAAAACTGGCGATGCAAAAAAATCCGATTCTGATAAATCCGACTCCAAAAACAATGCGAGCAACAAATCTGACACTAAAGGGTCGGATGGCAAAGCGGCTGATGACAAAACACCAAAAGACAAAGCTGCGGATAAAGGCGACAATAAAAAATCAGATACCAAAGAAAAATCGCCAAGCAGTACCAATAAATCCGATTCAAAAATGAGTGGTGATTCTAAATCGGAAAAATCACAAGACGGCAAATCGGGTGACGCCAAAAACAAAGACAATACAAACGCAGCGGACAAAAAAGGAAAGGACGATAAAAAATCGGACGACTCGAATTCCAGCGGTAACAAAAAATCAAATCAAAAAACAGATTCAGAAAAATCTGACCGCACCAAGTCCGATCAAAATTCAAAAAACAAATCCAACACAGGACAATCAAACAAATCAGCTAAAAAGAACAGCGACAACAAATCGAATTCGAAAGCAAATGGCAAATCGGCAGACGGGCAAAAATCCAACGAAGCGTCTCCGCGCGACAAAGCCAAAAATAAATCTAAAAAATCAGACAACAGCAATGTGCTGAATCAACCGGGAAGTGGAAATCGGTCGAGCAATCCGAAAAACTCCAACAGTTCGTCACCGTTCGCGGATCAGCTCAGCACTGAACAAAAGGCCAATCTCGAATACTCCAAAAAAGTTGCCGAACTTGCACTGGAATATCTGAAAAACCAAAAAGAAAACCCCGACCCTGAATTCCTCAAAAAAATGAACTGGACCAAAGATGAAATGTTGGAATTCACCCGTCGTTGGGAAGATATGAAAAAAAATGCGGACTTGGGCAAACTCGATGGAGTCGAAAATTACACCGAGGCGCTGCGAAGCCTGGGGCTTCGTGACCCCAGCATTAAATCGTTCACAGATCAGCTGAAAACAGACGACCTCAAAGGGCTGAACGAAGACGGGGCTGTGAACAAAATTCCATCACAATTCGCCAAGGAACTCAAACAATTTCAACGATTCCGATCCAAAGCACGTCGGGACAATAACCGGTAATTGCATCAATCCCGGTCGTTGAATGCAACGATTTTTGAGTAACGAAACACACGGTTTGTCACGTGGCGGCGTCGCGACAGGCAATCGAAAACACGCGAAACAATTCCCCACGTTCGTGCAAATCCGGTTTCTGTACAGCGGGAAACTACCCCTGTCACACCTCAATCGCTAGAATCGGTTTCTCACAGTTAATCTGGCTACAATCCACCGGTTTTGACGATATTGCCAAAATACAAAACCGGTAATTTCGGCTAAAATCAATGGCCGACCTTCACAGGCAATTCTCAATCTGTTGCACGCAAATGTTCAAGCAAGCTGAAACCGAAAACCCGACCAAAACATTGAACAACGATCCCAAGTCCTCGGAACGCGAAAAAGCGATGGCACTGATTCTCCAGCAGGCTGGCAAGTCCGCTGACGAAGTTGCCGCGCTGGCGACGCTGGATGACGCTGACCTCAGCGCCGACCATCAGTTTTCCGGCGAAGCACCAACTATCGCCTCGCTGTTCGGTCCCGGTAAAGCGCGGGAATTCAAAGCGGGTACTTTTGCTCCGTCCAAGAAAGTCAGCGAAGTGATGGGAAATTCACTCGACTTTCTCATGAAACACAAAACGGCTGGGACACTGCTGGACCACCAGCGGATGTTGTTTCGCGACGAAGTTCTCAACGGTCTGTCCGAGATCGGATTTTTCGGTTTGGCGATTCCCGAACAATATGGTGGCAGCGGTGCGAAACTGGGCGACCTGGGTCCCCTGCTCCGCGCATTGACTTTCATTCATCCCGATCTTGCCGTGATGTTTGAGGTCCACAATTTCCTCGGGCCCGTAACACCCATTCTCGACTTTGGTACCGATCAACAAAAAGAATACTTTTTGCCAAAGATGGCTCGCGGAGAACTGCTGGGCTCGTTCGCTTTGACCGAACCGGGTGTCGGAGCGGATCCCAGTAAATTATCCATGACGGCGCGGCTCGACGGTGATCAGTATGTCATCAATGGCGTCAAGTGGCCGATTACCAATGTCATTTACGGCGGCGTTTGTATTTTGATTGTCAAACTTCAGGGGCATGATCTGCCACCGGGCCGCGACTCGGGAATGATCATTTTCGAAGTTCCAAAATCGGACAATGAAACCTTTCGCATGAAGCGTAACGATCTGACGGCATTCGATTACCTCTGGAACGCACGTTTCCGTTTAATGGATTGCCCTGTGCCTGCCAACTGCTTGCTCGGCGAACCGAGTCGCGGACTGGCCCAGGCGTTCAGTTCGTTGGCCAAAGGACGCGGCGGCATCGGCGTCAACAGCGCTGCCAAGACATTTAAATTGCTGGCGCATGTTATTCTCGACCCCGAGTCACAGCGTGAAAACAACAGCGCGCCCGAATTGGACAACGACGCTAACGAACCCAATGGCGGAGGCTGGACGTCGTTTCGCAGTACGTTTGGAAAACCCATCGGCAGCTCGCGCCGTATTCAAACTTGGATCGGTCGCTCCGCCTGTCGCGGTTTAGCGGGGCGCGTGTTAGGCGATTTATGTTTTCGCCTGGCAGCCAATGGTGTGCGTGATGAAACTCAGGGAATGGTGGCCAAAGTTTACGCCACGAAAGGACTCTTGGAGACTGCCATCAATTGTTATCAGATTCAGGGCGGGCGATCGGTGCACACCGACGAAAGACGAAAATACACACGCGGCAGCATTCGTGGCACGCTTTCCGAATCGGGGATGCCGAAAAACCCAATCGAAAACTACATCGGCGAAAACATGCACGAGTTTACGATTGCGACGGTTTACGAAGGACCCAATCCAGTCCTCGCCGATGTCGGTGCCCCCAACGCGATGACACGTAACCTGCGTAACAAATTCCTTGAGCCGATTGGCGTGGCCGAGCTCAATGGTCGCTTTGGGTTGATGCCAAAAATGAAATTTGGCTGGTTTGTCGCGAAAACTTATCTCAGTTCGCTGTGGGGATCCGGTGATCTCAGCGGTGTGGACAATCTGTTTCCTGAGAAACGCAGATTCATCAAAAACGCGCTCAAGCGAAACCGCGTCCTCGGCCGCCGCATTCTCATGATCATTGCCAAATATCAAAAATCATTTATCGATCAATCGTTTTTGCTGGGCGACGAAGGAGGAGTGTTCGATCAACTTTGTCACAACCTGGCTTCGATGTGTTTCGCACTGTCGCTCGGCAAGCCCGAAGCGGAGTATCTCAAGGTGGCGGCGGCACTGGATTTGGAAGCGACGTTGCGCCTCAAGGGACGCCAATGTTCGCCAAAACTTCAAACCGCGTGGGCCGAAATTGGCAGTTTGATGATGAATCGAAATTCGCAGCTTCATCGCGATTTAATCGCCGATATCCAAGTCGCCGACATTCCGCTCGATCCCCGGTTTGTCGAACGTTACATCTAGGCGGCCTCTGGTCATCCACTGGAAATCACAGGTTACCGGTATTCTAGCGAGCTATTTCACGTAATTCGGCTGAAATTTCGTTGCGATCGGTGAAATCCTGCAACCCCGCTCCAAACGCCTAGCAAGGTGTCAATGAATCGTTATGATCAATCTAAATTTGCTCGGCAAACTTTGAAGTTTGATTAAAATAGCTCTTTCTCTGGGCAAACAGCTTCGCGCGGAAACTACCCAAACACCACGAAACAATTCACACTCCAACTTCGTAGAAAATGGATTGGCCAAACCATCGGCTGTTCCGCGCCCTACCCCCAACCAATTATGGCAAAAAACAAAAAACCATCAGATCCTCCCAAGGAAACTCGGGAACCGATGATCGAGGCTGAGCGCCTGTCAAAATTCTATGGCATTTTTGCGGCGACCCGTGACGTATCTTTCAAAGTCTTCAAAGGCGAGGTGGTTGCTTTTCTCGGACCCAATGGTGCGGGCAAAAGCACGACCATGAAAATGTTGACCGGCTATATCTCGCCATCCGAAGGCCGCGCCAAAATCGCCGGTTATGATATGGCGAAAGATCGCATGCGGGGCGCTCGAAAATTGGGCTACCTGCCCGAAAAAGGTCCCCTTTATTTCGACATGACGCCTTATTCGCTGCTCGATTTTGTGGCCGAAGCACGGGGCATGAAAAAAAGTCAAAAACAGGATCGTATTCAGTATGCGGTTGAAATCTGTAGCCTCGGTAGCGTGATTCACAAACCGATTGCAAAACTTTCAAAAGGTTACAAGCAACGTGTGGGAATGGCGCAATCGTTGATTCATGAACCCGAAGTTCTGATTCTGGACGAACCCACATCAGGACTCGATCCAAATCAAATCCAGGGAGTCCGTGAAACGATGCGGCGCTTGGGCCAGGAAAAAACAATTTTGTTGTCGACCCATATTCTTCAGGAAGTTCAGGCGATGGCCGACCGGGTCATCTTGATCAACGAAGGTCGAAAAGTTTACGACGGGCCGTTGGACAAAATCGATCCGAAAAACAAAGGGCTCGATGCGGTGTTCGGTGAGTTGACCGGATACGGCCGCGAAGAAGAGCCGGTTTAAAATCACATCACGAAAGTAACAGTTCAGAATAATGATGTTGGAATCCCTGATCGCGACTGCTGCCCAACCGGCGCCGGCCGGAGCAAATTTTTTATTGCAAATCGCGGAGTTCGCGTTGATGATCGGCATTGATCTGATGTTCATTGCCGTTTTGATTTTGGTGATGTTGCCGCTGGGAATGTATCGCTCGGCGGCGTTTGCCGTGATGAAACGAAACTTTGTCGGCTATTTTTCCAATCCGACCGGCTATGTATTCCTGTGTTTGTTTGTGTTGTTAACGGCGTTTGCGGCTTTTTGGCCACACGAATTTTTTACGGCCAACCTGGCCAATTTTGACCAGCTCAATAAATTCTTGCCATACATCATGTTGGTGTTCATCCCCGCCATCACGATGAGCATTTGGGCCGAAGAACGCCGCGCGGGAACCGACGAATTGTTGTTGACATTTCCCGCGCGAGATTATGACATTGTGATCGGAAAATATTTTGCGGCCGTTCTCGTATTCACGGTTTCGCTACTGTTCTCGCAGTTGTCCAATTACGCCGTGCTGATTGCGATGACCGGCGGTGACTTGGACACTGGGCTGCTGTTTTCGACCTACCTGGGATATTGGTTCATCGGTATTGCGATGTTGGCCATCGGAATGGTGGCATCGTTTTTGACCAATAATTTGACGATTGGATTTATCTTTGGCGCCGTATTCAACGCGCCGCTGGCGTTTTTCTCGAATGCAGACGTGATTGTTTCCAATGCAAAACTGATCAATGTTCTGTTTGATTGGAGTTTACTGCAACGATTCGAACCGTTTGGCCGCGGTTTGATCGCGTTGCCATCGATTATTTATTTCCTGGGCATTGTTTTGCTGGGAGTTTACCTGTCGTTGGTCTTGATTGGTCGGCGACACTGGATGGGAGGCCGCGACGGCTCCAGTTTACTGGGACATTTTGTGATTCGAATCGGGTTGTTGTTGGTGACTGTCGTTGCCGGCGTCCTGATCGCACAATATAGCCCGCTGAATCGTGCCCGACTCGATGTGTCTCGCGAACGAGTCAGTACGCTGTCCAGTGAAACCGTGGAAAAACTTCGTGAACTGACCGACGTTGCCGACGGCAAGCAGATCGTGATCGATGCTTATATCAGTGACAATGTTCCGTCGAGCTACGTGCGAACCAAATATGAATTGATCAATTTGTTACGTGAGTTCGACGCAATTGGCGGATCAAATATCAAAGTCAATTTGCACACCGGAATTTCACCTGTCGGAAAAGAGGCGATTCGCGCCGAGCAGCGATTTGGAATTCGACCGGTTCCTGTTGCCACAACCTCGCGTGGATTACAACGCAATGAAAATGTGATTTTGGGAGCCGCGTTTACCAAAGGGCAAAACCGAATGGTGATTCCGTTTTTTGATTACGGTTTGCCGGTGGAGTACGAATTGATTCGATCAATCAATTCACTCAATGTCGAAGAACAAAAGACGATCGGTGTCGTCATGACAGACGCCTTGCCGTTTGGATACGCGCTGCCTGTGCGTTCCCGTTATATTCAAATTCCACCGATCTATTTCGTCATCGACGATTTGCGAAAACAATACAATGTGGAAATTGTTCAAGCGCAATCGGAGATCCCGCTGTATCTCGAATCCAGTGCAACCGAGGGCGATGCTGTTCTGGATCAATCCAGTCGCAGACGGAAATACGATGCCCTGGTTGTATTTCAACCGTCGAAAATGTCTCCCGCGGAATTGAAAAACTTGGTGACCGCGATCGAAAAAGGTCAGCCGACATTGATCTTCGAAGACCCGCAGCCGAGCGATTTTGTGTTTACCTTGGAAACCGAACGCGCTCCGCAACCTTATATTCCGCCAACCGGCCAGGACCGATTGCCGTTTCGCCGCTCCAACGCATCGGCCAACAATCAGTCGGCCGACTTGAATTTGTTGTACAACGCGTTGGGAATTAACACGTCGGGTCAAAATGTTCGAGTGCGAACCCCGGCCGGCGCACAGGTCGAACGATATTTTCCCTCGCGTGTCGTGCAAACCATTGCTAATCCATATCAACGCGCCAGATTCCTGGATACCGAAACCTACGTGATTGTTCGCCAGGAAGAAGGATCGGAACAACCATTGTTTAATCCCGATGATCCGGCTACGGCCAACGTTTCAGAAGTTTGTTTTATGACGCCTGGCTCGATCAATAAATCCCGTTCGGCGTCCACCGAGGTAACGCCGTTGGTGATGACGCAACCGTTGAGTTGGATGTGGAATTTTGGTGAAGCGCCTGAGCGGATTGACCGATCCGCTTCGGAAGCAGCGCCACGGATGTTGGCGGCCAGAATAACAGGTAAAAGCAAACAGTTTGGTGATCTCAACGTGATCTACGTTGCAGACATGGACTGTATCAGCAATCGATTCTGGGCCTGGAGAAACCGGCCGGTCATCGAACAGCTAGGCGTCGGGCTGGCATTCGAGAATTTCCCGTTTGCCATGAACCTCGTCGATTCGTTGTGCGATGAATCATCATTTATCAATGTTCGAAACCGTCGGATTCGACACGCGACGTTGCATACGATCGAGGTGGCAACCGAAGCGAAATGGAATGAATTCGAACAGCAAACCGAACAGTTTGATACAGACCTGCAAAAAATACAAATGAAACTCCGGGACGATGCTGTTGCAGAAAGCGCTCGGATTAAATCGCAAATCGATAAATTGAAAAACAAACGCGCGCAAGGCGAGCCCATCGACACCGCCGTATTGGATCGCCTGGAAAATCTGTTCCAACAGCAACAGGCCGAGCAGCAAAAAAAGATGTCTGAGCAAGTCAAACAAAAACAGGAAGAGTTTAATGAGCTCAAACGTCAGGTTTATCTCGAAGCGGAACTTGAGATTCAGCAAATTCAAGGAAAATACAAATTGGGGGCGGTGACGTTTCCCGCTATACCACCCCTGTTGGTTGGCTTGGTTGTATTTGTTCGTCGACGACTCCGCGAACGAGCTGGAATCTCAAAAGCGAGGCGTTTGAAGTAATGAGTTATTCGGTAGAACCTGTATCCTTCAAGACGGGAGCCTAACCTTGTCTGGCCCAATTCGTACGACATTATTGATTGCGTTGATCGCCATTTTTTCGTCGCTGATCGCCGCATACTATTACCCTTGGCAACAAACCGAGGCTCTGGCGGATACCGAAGGCAAACCTCTATTCAAAGAATATTCGACGGCGCGAATCAAAGAAATAAAAATTCAATCGTTCAACGAGGAAAAACGCCAGCTGGACCAGATCGTTCTCAAAAACCGCGGCAACACTTGGATTGTTCCGGCGCAGTTTGACCATATCGCGGACCGCAACATTCTGATTTCAGCCATCACAACGTCTTTGAACAATCTGGAAGTCATCAAAGTTGAATCCGAAGAGCAAAAGGATCATCAGGAATATGGTGTGGTCGATCCTGTTGAATACCAGGGCGATCCGATCGGGATCGGAACCAAATTGGTGATGTCGGATATCAATGGTCGCGATATTGCCAGCCTCATTATTGGAAAACCTGTGGATGACAAAAAAACAGGTCCCGATGCCAACTACTACGTTCGTCGACCGGGGCAGCCAGCGATTTACGAAGTGAAATTCAACAAACAAATTTTGACGACGGAATTTGCCAACTGGCTCAATCCGAATCGTTTTCGGCTGGCGCTCGGACGCGGCGACCAAATCATGAATACCGTGAGGTTAAGAAATTATTTGGTGGACGCCAAAATTCTCGCTGACAACGATCCGTCAAACGATAAAAAAACGAATTTGTTTACCGCGGAACTGGAAACCGTCAACAACAATCAAGGACAGTGGAAAACCAGAAAACTTGTCGCTTACAAAAAAGACGGAACTCCGGTCGAGCTTTCGGGTGGCTTGCGGCCTCCGACGATGCAACCAGGCCATCGGTTTTTACAATTCTTGGTGAATCTGCCAATTATTGATGTCGCCATAAAACCTGACGAGATGGTTCAGCGATTTAAAAACCTCGTGGCATCGCCGTTAACAGCACCCGACGTCAAATCGTTGAATGAGATCGGCTTTTATTTTGACAAAGAAACGGGATTCGAGGGGTCGCGAGGCCACATCGAAATCGAAACGCAAAACCGAACGATTCTGCATATCGTTCTCGGTGGCATCCAAACCCAATCGTCTGATAGTCAGATCAAACGATTCATCATCGGTTACGCGACGATCGACGAAAAAAACTTGCCCGCCAAACCCAAGCCTCTGACTGCCGAGGAAGAAAAAGATCCGGACAAAAAAGTAAAATACGGTTTGGCGCTCAAGGATTACAACAACGCGTTAAACATTGCCAAAAATTCGGCCAATGAAATCAATCAACAGTTTGCCAAGTGGATTTACTTGATCGACGACCAGGCCACGCAGTTTATGTCGCCAGGGCTCAAGGATCTTTTCCTGCAATCAACGCTGTCGCTCGAAAAACTCGAAGAAAAAACAGATGGTGGATCGGACGCAGAAAAGAAAAAAGGTGATGCGGATAAATCGAACAAAAAACTCGACAAATCCGATACCGAAAAATCGAATCCGAGTCCGTCCGGAAAAAGCGAATCGGACAAATCACCATCGAATCAATCTGAACCAGCAAAAAATTTGCCAGCGGACAAATCGAAGTCCGGTTCCGGGAAAACTGACAAAAACAAATAGCAAGATGGACCTCAAGATGCTCAGATATTTAGTAATCGTTGCGCTTTTCGTTATTCCCACGACCGCATTTTCTCAAGCTGACCCTCCCTCGAAAATCACTGTCGGCACGTGGAATCTGGAATGGTTTTACGATGATTACACCGGTGACAACCGAGCCAAACTGGCCAAGAAATTGGCAGCTCCCAACAAAAACGAATGGCAATGGCGGCTGAACAAGATTGCCGGAGTGATTGCTCAACTGAAACCCACCATTCTGGCACTTCAGGAAGTGGAAAATCAGCAAGTCGTCTATGATCTGACGCAAAAACTCAGCAAAGCTCACGGGATCAAGTACCGCATCGCCTTTATTCAAGGTTACGACTTTTTTACTGAACAGGATGTGGCGATTATTTATCAGGATGGCCTGGTCGAATACAGTCGCAAAGAACAAACGAAATCAGAATACAACAGCAACAAATTCCGCAACGTGAGCAAACATCTATTCGCGAAATTTCAGTGGGGCGATGGGAACAAAAAACAGACGCTGCATATTGCGAATGTTCATTTGCGGGCCACGCCTGAAAAAGAGGACTATCGAAAAAAACAGTGTCGTCTCGTTCACCACTGGATGAAAGAAAAACTCGACGCGGGTGAAAACGTCATCATCTTGGGCGATCTGAATACCGAGCACAAAGCAGGTACGTATGACAAAAATACCGACATCGGCATCATGGCCGGGCGAGAAACCGTAGCGACCACTGACGATCTCGTTGATCTGCATACAAAGCTGCCCGGGGACCAGCAATTTACCCACATGATCGATCGGTCGTTTGACCGAATGCTCGTTTCCGCGTCGTTGATGGCCGATGACAACGGCAAAGCAGATATGGTAGTTTCGCGCG
This sequence comes from Pirellulaceae bacterium, assembly GCA_028280445.1. Lineage (GTDB taxonomy): Bacteria > Planctomycetota > Planctomycetia > Pirellulales > Pirellulaceae > JANQLU01. The sequence goes on from JANQLU010000152.1 coordinate 43,565, forward strand.
TCGTGACGCGCAGCGATCTAGTGATCCAGGGCAAAAAAGACAAAGCTCATCGCGACGTTTACTACAAAATTGACCGTGCCGAACGCGATTTGAGCGATCATTATCCGATGATGGCCGAAATTTTGATCAAATAGACCATCAAGTAGGGCCGGTTCCCCACCGCCGTTTTGTTAGACCGGCCGATAGGAACCAGCCCTCCTTGCGGGGGCGAGGCTATCGTGAGCGGCAAGGCGCTAGCCGCCGGTTCGAAGCACAAACTAACCGGCGGCTAGCGCCTTGCCGCTCACAGAAAAACATCCTGTTCATCCTGTTCATCCTGTAAATCCTGTCAAAACCGTTTTTGGATCGGTCGGTAGGAACTGGCCCCACTTACTAAAATATTGAAAATTAGCGGACAAACGCAACTCGCAGATTTGTTGAAACAATGCATTTGCAATCAGGGGTCAGCAGTAGGGCCGGTTCCCACCGGCCAATCCAACAAATCGGCCGATGGGAACCGGCCCTACCTCCATCGCAACCCGACGCGTGAGCGAGGGACCAGAAACTGTACTGACGTGTTGCGGAATGTGATCCCTCACTAACGTTTCGGGTTGCGATTTTCAATCCTACCGGCCAATTCCACCGGCCAATCCAACAAATCGGCCGGTGGGAACCGGCCCTACATTTAACTGGGATAACCATCCAGTGCAGCCGCGCAGATTTGTTGAAACAATGCTCTCACAAATCAGGTACACTGATCAGCAAGTAAGGCCGGGTTCTCACCGGCCGTTTTGTTAGATCGGTCGGTTGAAAGGAGTGTACCCGTGGCGCGAAATTTCAAAAAACTCTTGCCAAAAACCGGCTTTCGACTCGCCACCGCAGTTCTTTTAGCGGTTTCCGTGGCGACACTGATATTCACGGCCTGCTTTCCAACCTGGTCAGACGATTCCAAATCTTACGTGTTTTTTTCACCGATAACCGGCGAGTTGATTCTCCGCGATATCGAGAAAAACAAAACCAAGGTGCTTTATAAAAAAGCCGAAGACTTTGGTGCCTACGCAATGCACCCTGACGGCAAGAAATTCGCACGTGTCGTTCTCTCGAAAAAACATTTGAAGGGAGAGACAAAGAAATGGATTTCCATTTCCATTCGTTCGTTGACGGGTGAACGAAAGCAGGTTTTGGAAGATTTTGTGTTAGGCAAGAACAAGGCAGAAGATTTTAATGCGATATTCATGCAACCGGCCGTCCATTGGGCGCCGGATGGCAAAACGATTCTGGTTCAAACATATTCACATCACCACTCGATGGCATTGAACACCGAAACCGGGAAAACGGTTAAGTTTCATTCGATGATTCCCGCGTTGGATTGGGACGATACCTGGAGGATGGATTCACCGATCACACCCGACAGTAAATCTTTCATCGGCAATACCATCCGGGGGACCGATATTGAATATGGTCTCTACCGTTTTCAAGATGGCAAAAAAGTTTATTCGTTTGATACTTCGAGTTTGAATCGAAAACAAAAACAGATTCTCAAAAACGATCCGAAGCAAACGACTGTCGTGTTGCCGGCGTATTGGAAAGGGCAAAAACAGATTCGACCGCGCAACAATGGACTGTATGTGTTTGACGTCGAGAAAAAAACGCTGAAATTCAAAAGCGACATGCGAATGCAGGTGTTGGCCGAATTGGCCCAGGAAAACAAAATTAAGATCATCGCCGAATTGTCGGGAAACATGGTGTTAGGTTTTGATGGATTGGAATTCAGCCAAGATAAACCTGCACGCTCGATGGTTTTGTACAATTTGAAAACAGAAAAACGGATCGAAATCAAAGAACTGCAAGATACCGTGGTGGCACATATTGTTCGTGCACCGGACAAGAAAAAAACGCTGGTTTTTGCCCTTAGTGATAAAGGCTTTTATTCGCTTGTCGTATTAGGGGACGATGGTAAGGTTATCGACAAAGTGAAAATGAAATTGGAGTAGGGTTTTGCAACACCTTGTATTGACCGGCGATTCTATTTTTGACAACGCGTCCTACGTTCCCGGCAGTCCCGCCGTTGTCCAACAGATGAGATCCTGGCTTGGCACGCAGTGGACGGTCACATTGCTCGCCGTCGATGGGGCCGTTTGTACGAATGTTCCCAAACAACTTGAGAAACTGCCTGACGATACAACTCATATCTGTATCAGTATCGGCGGCAACGACGCGCTATATGCTAGTGGCATATTGCTCGATGAAGATGTGACGGCGACACAGGTGATCGACAAACTGGCTGCCGTCCGAACGCAATTCCGCGCCGATTATCATTCGATGCTGAAAAAAGTACTCGCTCATCGTTTGCCGACGATCGTTTGCACAATTTACGATGCGATCCCAGATTTTTCAGACCGCGAAGCGACCGGATTGTCGCTGTTCAACGATATGATTGTCAGTTGTGCGTCGGACTACGGTCTGCCTGTGATCGATCTGCGAAAAGTCTGCGATGAGCGAAAAGACTTTTCGACTTTGTCACCGATCGAACCGTCCGAAATTGGCGGAGCGAAAATCGTCAGTGCGATTAAGAACGTTGTCCTGAACCACGACTTTGGTGGCACCCGAACCGTAATTTACGCCAAATAAGTTTTGAATCCGATTTCAAACGTAGGGCCGGTTCCCACCGGCCGATTGGTTGAATTGCCGAATAGCACTGTTTCATTCACATATGTTACGAATCCAACGCTCGGCCGATTGGTTGGATCGGCCGGTAGGAACCGGACCTACTTTCAAAAATTTATCCTCGTGTCTGTAAGCAATGATCGGCAGATCCGTCACCATGGTAACAACGTGACGATCCAACCGAGTGAAATTGAATATCGCTTTTCATTCCTGCAAAAAGGACACGACGATGAACCAATCTTTCTTCAATTCTCGAAAACGTTTGATTCGAACATTGCTGTTGGGGATGATTGCCTGTGTGGCTGTATTTGCTACTGCCTCAGATGGGTTTGCACAGGGAAGAAATGATTTGCAAGCTCGCAACCGCCGCGCCCGCATCGAAAATCAACGCAAAGCCCAGCAGCAATTTCAACAAGCCCGATTACAACAGATTGCCAGGCAACAGCAGTTTTACCGTGAACAACAAGCCCAATTGAACGCCTACGTGTTGGATCGATATTATTCCGTTCAGGATCTTTGGATTGTTCAGATGACGTTGCCCAACGGGTACCGTTTTTATCAGCCATACCTGGGTCGAACCAGCGGACATGCCCAAATCCAGGCCAGGCGGCAATACCCCTACGCCAGAATCGATTTCATTCGCCGGTTCGATTTCCGCGGTTAGCGACCACAATTGGATTACCCACATTTCTCCCTAGTGCCAGTTCTTGTGCTGGCACTTTTTTCATTTAAGAATCAACTTTTTCCTCAGGCGAGAATTTTGATTCGATGATATCTATTCTTGGTATTCCGTATGACGCGGACTCGTCGTTTCTCCAAGGAGCCAGCCATGGTCCCGCGGTTATCCGAAATGCATTTCGTTGTCCGTCGACCAATACGGCGACCGAAGACGAAATTGAACTGGACGGGCATCCGGAAATTAGTGACGCCGGCGACCTCGAACTTGGCTCCGGGCAAAATGCGCGCGACCATATCGAAGCGGCGATTCGTAATCTCGTAGTGGACGGCCACAAAGTTTTATCGCTCGGTGGCGATCACTCGATTACTTATCCGATTCTCCGCGGCTATTCGTCTAAGTTTGGCAAAATCAATGTCTTGCAATTCGACGCTCATCCCGATTTGTATGACGAATTCGATGGCCATCGTTACTCACACGCTTGCCCGTTTGCTCGCGCGTTTGAAGACAACATTGTCGCACAACTGCTCCAAGTCGGTATCAGAACGATGAACGCACATCAGCGAACCCAGGCTGACAAATTTGGCGTTGAGATCATTACAGCCAGGGATTTTGTGGAAACCAAAATTGAAATTAGCGAGCCGGTTTATATTACGTTGGATTTGGATGTGTTTGATCCCGCGTTTGCACCGGGAGTCAGTCATTACGAGCCGGGCGGATTGTCGATTCGCGATGTGTTAAATGTCATTCAACACATTGACGCGCCAATCATCGGAGCCGACATTGTCGAACTCAATCCGACTCGCGATTTCCAGAACATCACCGCAATGGCAGCCGCCAAACTAATGAAAGAATTATTGGCCGCAATGCTGTAGAGCCAGCCATGGGGCAAAGCCATGTGAGCGGCAAGGCGCTAGCCGCCGGTACCGAGCACTAACGAACCGGCGGCTAGCGCCTTGCCGCTCACAAGATCACAAACGTGTTTCGATTCGGCAGGAGCCTCGCCCTCCCGAACAATTAAAAACGGCCGGTGGGAACCGGCCCTACTTGCGATTCTCGTTAATCCGGGTTTTGGCAGCTTCGATCAAACCTTTAGCGGCTTCGCCAAGATCAAAATTCGAATCCCCTTCTGGGAACGACCAACTCCCCGTGTACTGATTGCTTTCGTTCACTTCGGACGGGTCGATGACAACTAGCTGCCCGAGGATTTCTTTGCCTTCCTTGGGTGCGTGTTCGTTCATCGCTTTGGCAAAGTTGTTGAAATATGGCCCCACCATCTCATGGTACTGTTTTGGAACGAAAGCCGAAAATTTATCGAGTGCTTTAGCGATGTAGTAACCACTGTGCGATTGGCAAATCGTTTTTCGCGTGTTTTCCCCAAGCAATGTCACGGCGAACAACGTGACAACGATACAGATTAACGCTCCTTGAACGGCGCCGACCAGGGCACCAGCTTGATGATCAAACCCGTCCAACCGCAAATCGTCAATGGTGCGACGGACAAACCCGAATATGATCCAGATGCCGAGCGATGTACCGATATACAAAATGAACATGGCCGCAAACCGTCCCCACGGCTCGTCGGTGATATACGGTGAAACGACTCCGCTAAAATTGACTGCGACAAAATAACTGATCACGATGGCTGCGACCGAAGCAACTTGCCACGCTAAACCTTTCCACAGTCCGAATAAAACGGCACAGACCAGAATGGCCAGCATAATGAAATCGTAAATTCCCATGATTGGTTTCCGCGGGACTTCCTTGCCATGATTGGGGTGGGAGCTTCGTCCGTGAAGCACCAAAAAATATAGCGTTGATGGAGTATTCGCCAAAGATCAAACGATATTGCTGATTGTGCCGCTAGCTACCGCAAAAACTTGTCGAAAACGTCCTGTGTTTTCTCCGTGAAATTTGAACAAAAGTCAGCCGAGCGACGTTTGATATTGGCCCAAATTGCCTAATTTCGTACCGTACGCACGACTTGCTGCGCGGTCGGAACTAGCAAGGCGACGAATTTATTTTCAAATTGGCATACGGTCATGGCGGACTTCAAAACCCATATTACAACCAGCACCATCCTCGGTGGCGTTTACGGAGGCATTGCCTATTTGGGTTTTGATATGGCACCGCAAGATTGTTTGATTGCCGCCGGATTGTGTTCTTACGCAGGAATGCTGCCCGATCTCGATTCCAGTTCCGGAGTGCCTGTTCGTGAAACGCTCTGCTTTTTATCTGCGGTTGTTCCGATGCTGATGGTTCGTCGGTTTGCCGACATGAACATGACTCCAGAAACCATGGTGTTGACGGCGGGGTTGCTGTATGTCGGGATTCGATTCGGGCTAGGTGAGATTTTCAAACGCTACACCGTCCATCGGGGAATGTGGCATAGTATTCCGGCAGCCATGATTGCTGGAGGAGTCGCATTTCTGGTTTGCGTGTCACAAGATTTCAGTGTCCGCATTTTTAAATCCTGGGCTGTCGTTCTCGGGTTTTTGTCGCATTTGATTTTGGACGAACTTTACTCAGTGGACTTGGGTGGCAAAGTGGTCCGGGTCAAAAAATCGTTCGGCACGGCGATGAAATTTTATCGCAACAATTGGTGGGCAAATGTTTCCTGTTATGGAAAATTGATTCTGGTTGGACTATTGGTTGCAAGTGATCCAACGGTTGCCGCCAAGTTCGACAGACAACCGTTGAACATCCAATTTGTCGCCAGAGATTGGATCTGGGAACAATTGGGGTATTCGGATTCTGATGCGTCGAACGACGACACCGACGATGCAAACCCCAATGATTCTCCGACTATGCTGCGCTAACTGTGTGTAGGTCCGGTTCCTGCCTGCCTATCTGACAAAACGGCCAGTAGGAATTGGCTTTACTTCTCTTGGTCATCTTGTCGAGACGTTGACAGGATTTACAGGATGTCCTGCGCGCTGATCCTGTCAATCATGTTCATCCTGTCAAAAAAACGGCATCGTAGGGCCGGTTCGTTAGCGCTCGAACCGGAGGCTAGCGCCTTGCCGCTCATTGGTGGCTTTGCCCGTGGCTCGGCAGGAGCCTCGCCCTCCCTTTTTTCGTCTTGTGTACTTCTGGGGAAATTTTGACGAAAGATCAGTCAGGCAGGTCGAAATTTGTTTGCGATTTGTAACAATGGTTTGCATGTTTTTGTATGCTTCGAGTCGTTAGGAGAGCGGGATGTCCAAAGGTGCTTATGTTGGGATCGGGATTGTTGGCGCGGTCGTCGTCGTATTCGGATTATGTTGCGTTGGCGGCATCGTGGCGATCGCGATGTTTGGCAGCGCGTACGGCAAGAAAATCGAACGACCCGGTGGAGAATTGTATTACACGAAAAACGTGGATGCCGACGAAGCCAACAAGATGGCGGATTTTCTGGCCGAAAACTACTTCAAAAAAGACGGCGACAAAGTTGTGACGGTGCAATTGGATCGTGAAGGTGATACGCCCGTGGTCCGCATGGTATACGACATGTCACAAGCCGATAAATTCAAGATGGTGCTCAAATTGTTTCAGCTCAAAATTTCCAGGACTCTATACGATGGAAATCCGGTCATCCTGCATTTGTGTGACAATAAATTAAAAACGCAAAAAGTGATTGAATGGACTCAGGACAGTTCCGGCAAAAAAGGAGACTCCAACAAGAAAGGCAGCTCCGACAAAAACAAAGACAAAAAAGGCGGTCTGTCGGACGCTTTCAAACAAAACAAATAGTGGTTCAAAACTGTTTTTGACTGTCCAGTAAAATCGTCACGGGACCGTCGTTGTTTAACGCGACGTCCATTTGCGCCTGGAACATTCCTGTTTCGACATGAATCGATTGGGCGCGAACGCACTCACAAAAATATTCGTACAAACGGTTGCCTTGGGCGGGATCGGCTGCCGAAATAAAACTCGGTCGCCTGCCTTTACGGCAATCACCGTACAGTGTGAATTGACTGACGACGAGCATTTGTCCGCCAACGTTCGCCAAAGACAAATTCATTTTTCCCTCGGCGTCATTGAAGACGCGTAGCGTCACACATTTTTCCGCCAGCCATTCCGCATCCGATTCACGATCGCCTTGTCCGACACCCAACAATACGACAAGTCCTGTTTCAATTTGGCCGGTGATCGATCCATCGACTGTAACACTGGCTCGACTGACCCGCTGAACAACTGCTCTCATTTCTTCTTCCAAGGGGGATGATCAAGGCAACCATTTTGCCGCGAAGCGATTGCGCCTACAATCGAAGCATGGGGGAAAAAAATAGAAAATCCCGAATTGCAATCACCATGGGAGATCCAGCTGGGATTGGTCCCGAGATTGTCGTGCGCAGCTGTATCGAATTGAATCGACAGTGGGTCGACGCGCTGGAGCTGCTGATTGTCGGGCGGACATCGGTGATCCAACGTGCTGTCGAAATGCTGGGCGTGGCGGATACCTGGAGGTCGCTTTCACCATCGATTTCAATTCACGATGTTGGTGATCGGGCGGCTGACGACGTGAAGCCTGGAGAAGTTTCGGCTGCAGGTGGTCGGGTTGCCTATGAAGCTTTGAAATTGGCGACTCTATGGGCGGTTGAAAATGACGTTGATGCTGTTGTGACAGCGCCGTTAAACAAAGCGGCTCTGCACGCGGCAGGCATCATGGTCCCCGGTCATACCGAGCTACTGGCTCAATTTTGCCATGTGTCGGAGGTTGGCATGATGTTGCATTTGCCGCCCAGCAATGCCCGGTCCGAACAACATTTTCCGTTAGGCGAAATCGGGTTGAGCGTTGTCCACGTCACGCTGCATACCGCTTTACGAAACGTATTCGACCAGCTCACGACAGCCGCCGTCGTGGAAAAAATAAAACTGATTGAAAATTTTTGTAGCACATTGTTGAAGGCAAAACAGACCGCTCGCAAAAAACCGCGGATTGCAGTGGCGGCGTTGAATCCGCATGGAGGCGAAGACGGTTTGTTTGGAAAAGAAGAAATTGAGATCATTCGCCCCGCCGTCGAGCAAGGATTGCAGTTAGGTTTTGATGTCACCGGTCCAGAGCCTTGTGACACATTGATGCGTCGAGCGGCACTGGGAGAGTTTGATGCCGTTGTCGCGATGTATCACGATCAAGGGCACATTGCATTGAAATTGTTGGATATGTTTGCAACGGTCAACATCACGTTGGGTTTACCAATCATTCGTACCAGTGTCGCGCATGGCACGGCCAATGAGATTGCCTGGACAGGACAAGCCGATTGCGAAAGTCTCAATCAAGCCATTTTAGTCGCGCACCAATTAGCAAGTGCACCGTAGGGCCGGTTCCCACCGGCCAATCCAAAAAACGGCAACGCCGACAAAAACACCCCGTCCAACAAATGGCAACCTAACAAACGACTGGTCCGAATAACAACCAATCCAACAAACCGGCCGGCGGGAACCGGCCCTACTTAGCTAAACAATTTCATGGTTTTGTATTGTTTGCCGAGGATCGGTTTGCTTTTGGTTTTAAACCATTTTTCGAGAATCGTTGCGTAAAGACTTCGGTAATCAACGTTGTGTTTCAAGTCGTCTTCGAGCAAATCGGTCAGACTTGGATATTTGCCGTGGGTACCAGACTGGATACTTCCGCTGATCATAAACGCGGGGGCCGCTGCACCGTGATCCGTTCCATGGCTGGCGTTTTCACGAACGCGGCGACCGAACTCGGAAAATACGAACGCTAATGTTCGTTTGTCGTTGCCTTGATCTTTCAAATCGTCCATGAATGTTTTTACCGCATCACTCAATTCGGTCAGTAGACCAGCATGAGCTTGTGCTTGATTGGCGTGAGTGTCGAATCCATCCAGGGTGACATAGTAGACATTGGTTTTCAGGTTCGAACCAATCAATTGCGCCACCGTTGCCAATTTTCGACCAAGCCCTGTTTGTGGGTATTGGGCTTTTGTTTTGTATTTGCCCAAAATCTCTTCGACGCGCGAGCTGGTTTGAATTGCCGACACCGTGTTCGCTTGAACAAAAGTCAGCAACTCGTTGTTTTTGTCGCGTTTGACTTTGACATTATCTTCCATCAATTTTTTTAGTTGTCGGCGATTTCCCAGTCGCAATCTAAAATCGTCCAGTGATTGCATCGTGGGGACATGCACTTTTTCGCCGGCCAAAGCGAGCGGTTGATCTTCGCGGCCCAAATGGACTCCGGGCAAATCGCGAGCCTTGGTTTTTTGTTGGTCGAAAAATCGTCCTAACCAACCCGTCGGTGTTTGAACGTTGCGTCGATGCGCCGTATGCCACAAATCCATCGAATCGAAATGCGATCGATTGGGGTTGGGATATCCGACGCCATTGATGACGGCAATGCGATTTTCTTCGAGCAGTTTTGCAAATCCCGACATCGAGGGATGGAACCCACAGTGATCATCAATTTTCTGAACGGCATTTTTACCGACGGCCAATGTAAAACGGTTTTTGTAATACTCGGGATCCGCATACGGAATCACCGTGTTAATACCGTCGTTGCCTCCTGACAATTGGATGACCACCAAAATCCGGTCCGTTTTCTCGGCAATGGTCTGATGACAGGCGGCCAGCAAATAATCGGGAACACCTGCGGCCAAACCGACCAGTGCTGTCGAACCAGCAGCCGTCGAAAGAAATTGTCGTCGTGTCGTCATGGCAATTCTCCACTGATGGTTTGCGTTTAGCTCAATTGAAATTCGGGTAACAAACTGATGGCATGAATTAAATCGGCAACAGCGTCATGCGACTTGACCCCGCGTTTTTCTGCCAGTCGGACCAGTTTGGATTTGGCAGCTCCTGGAATCGGAACAGCCACAAGCAATTCGAGCAGTGAATCGACGGCTTGTTCAGGACGGGCAGCATTTTGTTTTCGAAGCCAGACTGCCAAATTGGAATCGGCCCATTTGGTGTTGTTGTTGCGAACGAGATCGCCAACGAGATTGGCTCGACCAAGGAGCGTTGACGAATTGATCCATTTTCGACCGCCTTCCCAACCAGCCACGTTCGGCGGATAAAACGGCAATTGGCCAAGCTGTTCGAGCCGATTGGCCAGTTCGTTCAAATTGACCGAAGCACCAAGCGCTCGTTTGAGACCGACGGCGAATTCTACCGGCGAGCGAAGTTTTTTTCCAATCGACTGTTTGCTGTAGAAAATGTTGCTCAACAAAATTTTGCGAACCGTTTTTCCCATATCGAAATTAGATTTGCGAATTTCCTGGGCCAACGGTTCGAGCATTTCGGGTGATGGAGTGGGCTCGTCGGCGATGAAAAACCGATAAAGTTTTTTCGCAATAAACCTTGGCGCGGCCGCTTGAGCCAACACGATTTTGATGGCGTCTTCACCGCCAAAATTTCCAGATTGCGACAGGAATTTTTTGACGCCATTGTCGTGCTGATAGGGATTGAATCGAAATTTCTTGCGTCGAATTTCCCAGCCCGTAAAACAACGAGCCATTTGTTTAATATCCGTTTCGGTGTAATTGCCTGATTCCAGGCAAAACAGTTCCATGAGTTCACGAGCGAAATTCTCATTGGGACGTGTTTTTCGATTTTCCTGCGAATCGAGATAAATCAGCATCGCAGGATCTCTGGCGATGGCGCTGACCATTTTTTCGAATTTGCCGAGAGCGTTGTTTCTGAGAATTCGGTTTTGATCCAACATGGCATCTGCCGAATTCACTTTGGCGGCACTGGTGGCAAAATGACCATGCCAAAACAAAGTCATTTTTTCTAACAACTGATCAGGTGTGAATCGCATTCGATACAACCACCAGGCGGACAGCGATCGTGTTTCTCGCGCGGCGAGCAATGTCGCGCCCATTTTTTTCATCATCGAATCGAACTTGGTCGTTTCGACATTGAACAATCGGTCAACGCATTTTTCCAGGCCAAGTTTTTGACCGGATTTTAATTCGTCAGGAGTTGCTGCGAATCCGGCGCGACGATACAGATGAGCGACGTGTCGCTTGGTCCAATTTTTTACATCGGCTTGTTTCCAGGCGGATTTGGGATCATCCATTTTCATTTTGCGTCTCCCAAATTCAATTCCAAATTGAGTTCGAGACGATCCGAGTGGTTTTGTAAATCCAGCGAAGCGTTTTTAGCGTGCTTGAGCAATTTCAGGAAAACGTCAATCCGTTTTGCCGCCGTTTTTTCATCCAAACCTTCTTCGAGCATTTGTTGAGCGACCAATGAATCGCGATTGTCGGCCAGGATTTTGTTCAGCGCTTTGCCATCAATGTTGATTGCAGAATTCGTGTTTTTCGCTGTTTTCGTTCCACCTTTGCGCGCGATTTGAACCAGTTCGCGAGCCAGCTGATCCGTACTGGAAATGATGAAGTAGTCACCAACAAAAGCGACCGACGGCGAAAAATTGTAATTGATCAACCCTTTGTCCGAGGCATCGTCCGACATGTAAGTCGTCGTCACAATTTTTGCATCTTTTGATTTTTCTGTTTCCATATCCAGCTGTGGCTGGCCTTGTTGGGACAGTGCGATGTTGGTAAATCCAATCACACTTTGGAAACCCACCTTGAATCGCTGCTGAATTTTCTTGGGATCTTTTAATTGAAAAACTGCAGCAAAAGCGGGCAGTTTGATATCCGGTTTGGGTGTTTTGAGTTTCGAGAAATCTTGCAGCGAGCCAATGATTTGAACGCCGGGTTTTAAGGCACCGAGAATTTCTTCGCCAAAATCGAGACCGGAAAACAACGTCGAGAATTGACTATCGGCCTGTGCGAGTTCGGCAATGTGTTTTTCCTCGAACAAATCTTCTTTGGCCAGCCATAATCCTGCGATATCGCGATAACTGGTGATCGAAAACATCTGCTTGGAAGGAAGCAAAAGATTGGGAGCGACCCCCTGCCCTTTCGGGCCAAAGTAAAACTCACGAGGTTTGGAAACCCATTTGGCGTTGTGCGGAGTTGCTGCAGAGATACGCAATTTATCTTTGTCGACATATAAATTGGAAACTGCATAATCCGCTTTTTGAATATTGCTGAGAATACCACCGGCCAACAATTCGACGGCGATGTTTTCCGTTTTGTTGTTGATCGCTTTGGCGAGTTGCTTGTTGGACTTGAGCAATTTGAGATCAACGAACAATCGCGCTGCCGATTTGCCGCGGAGCAATTTTTGCGAAGCTTTGAAATGTGATTGATGTGCGATCGAGTCTTTGGTTTTATCCAGGAAACGATCGGCGATGTCTTTTCCGATTTTTTTGTTACTGGCAATCAACAGTTTGTCGCCCAACAGAGCGATGGCGGCATTTTGAACTTCGTAGGTTGTCAGGCCTCGGTAATTGGACTTTTTGATCTTTGCGTCGATTCCCATTTTTTTTGAATCGTTCATCAACTCAACCAGTTTTTCAACGAGGGAGTTGAGAGTCGATTTGTTTTTTGCATGTGCGATGACGGCGAATCCATTGGAACTTGGGTCAAACGCCGCATACAAACCGTGATGGGTCAGTTGCCCAACGGCTTCGTTCCATTTCATTTCCAACTGGTATTCCAAAACGCGGCGGGCCACGTTCAGTTGCCGAAACTGTGTCGACTTCATGGCTTTTTTGACATCCTCGATGTCTTCGACCGATTGGCGAATCGGATGTTCGAGGATCGTTTCAATCAGCGCTGATGGTTCAGAGACCGAAAGCACGGCGACCGATTGTTTGGGAAACAAATGGACCGCCGAATTCTGTGTTTGCTGAGCGGAAACGGAAATGGCTTGAAGTGTTGCCAGACAAGTAACGATGGCACAGAGTGTGCGCGGAACCCAACGCATGGTAGTCTCCCAAATAAGCTGACCAATTTGTTGTTATTTTTATAGAGGCCGTTCTTCGCAATATACACCCGACGCTTGGATGTTTTGTTTCGAACATTTCTGTTTTTTCCAAAAGATTGCTTTTTTGACGAGTTTTTGATGAAAGACCCTCGGTTGGCTGCGTTTTCAAGTTCCCGAATCTTACGAGCACGAAGCGCATGCGAGTGATTTGACCGAACAAAACCACTCGCTTGCCTTCGAGCTTGTAAGGAATATGGTCCCTCGCTCACGCTTCGGGTTTGCGATTTTTGCGGGGCGGACCAAGCCATTACCAAGGCGTTTAAAAACCGTCACCTGAGGTTTCACATTTTTCGTTTTGCCCGCCGTCTGCGCCATTTTGTCTACCGTCTGCGACATCGATCGACTGACCGTTTTGAAATTTGCGTATCAATCAGATGAGCGATTCCGGTGAGTCGCGTTTTCGATGAACGTTTCAAAAACGCATTTTTGGGAAAATTGAAATGAAATCCATGCAAAGACAACTGATGTGGGCGGCCATAGTCATTTTTGTTGTTGGGCCCCTGATGAATCCATCAGCGATGATGGGACAACAGGACAAAGACGAGGACAAAGATAAATTTTTGAATTGGTATTACAACGTCGACAAAAATCGAGTTGCCATCAACGGTTACGACCTGGTGAGCTACCATCATAACGCGAAACCTGTCAAAGGAGACGCTCGTCAGCAAGTGACCTACGAAGGCATCGTTTACCGATTTGCAAATGATGCGAACAAGAAAAAATTTGCAGCCAATCCGAAAAAATACTTGCCGCAATTCGGCGGCTGGTGCGCGTTTCTGATGGGAGTCGACGGAAAAAATGGTCCGCCGCCACGGCGGTTTCCACCCAATCCAACCCACTTCAAAATTGTCGATGGCAAATTGTATCTGTTTCTGCGACGACCAAACGTCGATGGTAAGAAACGCTGGGAAGCCAATGCGGAAACTATGATCAAAAATGCAAATGCGTTTTGGGCGTCGCGTATCCAAATTGGCAAAAAATATGGCGCAAAACCCGCTGGGTTACATCCGTTGGCGCGGATGGAAACGCTACAGTTTCAATTTTTTATTGGCCAATGGAAAAGCAAGTACAAGGTTCGGCTGTCGACAACACAACCCGGTTATTCGCCCGAGATCCAAGGAATGTGGAAGGCCTGGTATGGCTGGGATGGATTCGCCATTTACGATGACTGGAAACAGGTCGGTGCCATCGGCGGAAATAGCGGACCGGCCATCCGATCGTATGATCCGATCAACCAAAAATGGGTCATGCACTACATTCCGATTAATGCTCCAATAGAAACGGTGTGGGCCATGACCGGCAAGTTCGACGAGAAAGGCGAACTTCACGGTGAAATGAAAGGCAGTGACGGTCGGGGAAACAAATTCTTGCAAAGAATCCATTTTATCAATATCAGCGCAGACCATTTTTCATGGCGGTCGGATCGATCGTATGATGGTGGCAAAACCTGGATCAAAGATTGGGGTGTCGGTGAGAATTACCGGGTCAAATCAGAAAAAAATCGTGGCTGATGCAGAGTCATCGTTGGACGGCTACGGCCCGGAAAATTCTTGGAGCCTTCGAGCGCGGTGCCTGATTTGGGCGGGCACCGGCACGTTTTTGACTTTGGTGTTCGCGCTGAGCGACGCGATTGTGCTCGGGTCAGTTCGACCGTTGTATCTGATCGTTTTAGGATTTCTTTGCGCTACGGTCTGGTTGTTGATCACGCCCTGGATTCAACGCTGGACTCGTTGGATTCCGATCGGAACGCCCGTCAACATGACGGCGATCGCGATCCATTTTCCAATATCGATTCTTTGGGCATTGGTTTGTACGACCGGGTTTGCGGGTTTGATCTATGTCGTAGAGGGTTTGATGAATGCCGATCCTCCGACTTGGAACATGGCTTTTCGCAGTTCAACATTTTACTTTCTGCTGGCCAACTCAATTTTTTACTGGTTGGTTGTTGTGGTGCAGACCGTTGGCGATTATTCCAACAAGCTGAGAAGGATAGAGAGAAAAACAGCCGACACCGAACGTCAATTGGCGCTGGCAAAAATGGAAGTGTTGCGGATGCAAATGCAACCGCATTTCCTGTTCAATGCGCTCAACAGCGTCGCCGCGTTGATTCGGATTGATCAACGGCAGCAGGCGATTACCGCGATTACCAAACTCAGCGAGATGTTGCGGACCAGTCTCGACCAAAACGATTCAGCCACGGCACCGTTACAGGACGAACTCGATATCGTTGAAAAATATGTCGAGCTGGAACAGATTCGATTTGGCGAGCGACTTCGATTTCAAGTTGATGTCGATGACCAGGCAGCTGAAAAAATGGTCCCTCGCTGGATTTTGCAGCCGCTGGTAGAAAATGCGATTCGGCATGGGATTGAGTCGGATCTGGATGCCGGCAAAATTGATTTGTCAGCAAAATTAGACGGTCACAAAATGATGATTGTCGTCCGCGATGATGGGATGGGAGTTTCGTCCAACACGGATGAGCGCATCGGTCTGGGGAACACGCGCCAACGATTACAAGATTTGTTTGGTTCCGAGTTTCGATTTGAAATCATCGAGTTGGAAAAAGGCTGTTGCGTCCAGGTAGAGTTTCCCGTCCAACAAAACGGTAACGCATCATGATTCGCTGCTATATCGTTGATGACGAACCACTGGCGCGGCAAAGTCTGCAACAGTTGCTGATGCAAACGAAGGATTTTCATGCGGATTTTGTCAGTGGCGACGCCGAAGCGGCCCTTCAAAGGATCATCGACAACCCGCCTGATTTGATCTTTCTCGATATCAAAATGCCGCGACTCGATGGCATGTCGTTACTGAAAAAATTGAAACAGGAGTTGCCGAGTTCTGCGGCTCCCTATGTGGTGCTGGTAACAGCTTTTGACGATTACGCGATTCAAGCGTTTGAGTATGAAACACTGGATTATTTGGTCAAACCATTTGATGACGCGCGATTTGAGATCACGCTCGATCGCGCTCGCCAACGTTTGACGTCAAATGCGAACTCATCAGTGGACATCGCCCGCGGACACCGCACTGGTGGGCGGATCGAATTCAAAGTTAGCGGCGGTTCGGTGTTACTGTCGCCCACAGAAATCTGCTGGGTCGAGGCGCGCGGGCACTACGTTTTGATTCACGCGCTGAGGCGATCGTATCTGGTGCGACAACGAATTCGTGATACAGAGAAACATCTTCAGTCGTTTCGGTTCGTCCGCGTCCATCGAAGCGCGCTGGTCAATCCGGCTCAAATTGTTCGACAAACAAAATCCCGTGAACAAGGGCGAATCCTGGAATTGACCGATGGCAGCAAGGTGACCGTCAGTCGTCGACGGTGGCAAGAAGTCCGTGAGAAACTTGATTCGGGCTTGTGTTGATTAAATCGGAAAGTTGTGAATTTGAGTTGAGCGGCGAGGCGCTAGCCGCCGGTATTCGAGGGTTCACCGGCGGCTAGCGCCTTGCCGCTCACCAATAATCAACACTACCAAGTTCGTTTTTCGAAGGTGCTCAGAAGTCAATTATTTTTCCGTGACCTGATACAGGCTGACCGTTCCGTTATTGTTAGCCGTCAAAATTTGATCTTCGCTGTTCCCAAACCGAATTTTTTGTGGATGGTGACCATCGGTGGCACGGGCAATCGGTTTGAGTTTTTGTTTTTCAATGATGCCGTAAACGATTTCCGGTGTATCGGAACGCAAAATGGCTGCCCACCGAGTTCCCGAATTTGAAATGCAAACATCGGCGATTTCCCGAGACATTTGTAAAACGCCTAGTTTTTTCGTGGGAAGTTCGGATTCCGAAATGATGCGGCGAATTCGCGAGATGCGGTAACGTGTCTCGACATCGGGGTTTTTTAGCGTTGAGAAATATTTTTCAACGATTTTTCCAGATTTGGAAAGATTCACTTGGGCGTCATGACGGGTTTGATAATGGGTCGACGAAAGCTGACTGATCCACGTTTCCAATTGCTTCTGTGTCGGTTTGTTTGTGAACAAAACGATTGGCGGACAATAAACGGTCAACAGTTTTTTGTTGGCAAAAATCGCGTGTTTCCCAGACTTCGAATAATTGAAATACGTGAATTGTTTGAGCCGACGCTGTTGAATCAGCTCGCCATCGGGGCTGCTCAAAATTGTGACTATAAAAGTGGGGTCTTGTGAATAAATAATTTTGGAACGGTCGCCTGACAAAATCAGGTTTGAGATTCGACGCCCCGATTGATCGTGTTTCGTTGGCCGTTCTTTTTGAGTTTTACTATCGAGGATATCGAGGGCATTTCTGTTTCGCGAAAAGATCAATGATCGATCGTCAATGAACTTCGGTGGGATGGCCGATTTGTTGAGAAACTTATGCGGTTGTGACGGGGTCTCGTCGTCGCCAGTTTTTAAATTGATGAAGCGATATGATTTATCCAAGCGTGCGAAAAATTTCGTGCCTGATTTGTTGAAATCACTGTCGCGAATTTTTTCATTGTCTTTGCCACCAATCGTGATAATCTTGTCGAGTTTTCCAGTGGCATCAAAAATTCGAACATGCGCGTCGGCGGCACTTACCTGAATATCTCCAGTGGAGGATTGTCGAAAAGCTGTAACCGAGCCGAGGGCCACATTGTCTGGGTTTGTCGATTTGTAATTCGGAAAAACCATCGCTCCCGAACCGACGTCGTAGCGTTGGATCAAGTAATCCCCGGCCGCCAAAATTTGTCGACCTTCGTTGATAAACGAAAAAGCCCAAGCCGATGAACTTGGCGTATCAATGGTTCGATGAACGCGTCCGTCAAACGCGTTGAGCACATACAGTTTTCCGTTGTCGCACGTGCAACCAACAAATTTGTCATCCGGTGACCATTGGACGATCTTGAGGTCCGCTGACAACTTTCTCGTCCACGATTGTTTCCAAGTGTCTGTGTCCCAACAGATCACCTTGTCATCGCTTCCACAACTGACCAGTTGCGACGAGTTTCGGTTGAACCGGATCGTCATGACATCATCGGTGTGACCGCGAGGCAGCTGTTTGATTTTGTTGCCTGACTTGAGATCAAAAACGAAGATATTTTTGTCGTCACCCGAGGAAACCAGCGTTTTTCCGTCCGATGAAACGGCCACGCAATAAACATCTTCAGAATGGCCTTTGAATTGTCGGATCGATTTACCCTGTTCCATGTCCCAGAGATGAACAATCGAATCAGGCCCGGCCGTGACAAATTGTTTTTTGCCTGGAATCATCGCCAAACGGAGAACGTTTCCGCGCGGCTTGAAATTTTTCAGTTGTTTCCCGGTTTTCAAATCCCACAAGTAAATAAAACGGCTACCGCATGTCAGGATTTGTTGTTCCGATGCATCGACCAGACGGACATTCCAAACGTCCGAATCAATCTTGTGGTCCAATCGCATCAACTGTTTACCGCTGCGCAAATCCCAAACACGTACGGTTCCATCGCGCGCCGAGGTTACCACCCGTTTTGTTTTAGGGAGTTCGATGATTTGAGTGACCGTTCCAGAATGACGGAAACGAGTGTCACCGTAAACGCGTTCCGGTTTCAATAGGCGATTGTTGAGAGGCAAATCGGCAACTCGCACCATCGTTACGTGTTGCGGTTTGTCGTCAACTGCCGGTCGTATATCTTCGACAACAATACGTTGAGTAACGGCAAACGCACTGCCCGATGTCATCAAGGCAACTGACAAAATTCGAATCGAAATCTGAATCGGATTCATCGGTAGGTAACGATTGGACATAATCCAATTGTACCAAATTATCATGCCGGTTCTTTAGTGACGTTTTTTTTCCAAATTCGTCTTTGCTTGATTACCGTTGAACGGTTTGGGAGGTTGTGAATGACTGGGACGCAACGGTTGTAATCCGTTGATTCTCCCGCTGGGAACCAGATTTGCCACATTGATCGGTTGGCCAGGTTGATCCAACGCGACGTTGCCAGCGGTGTCGATCACTTTCAGTTGAAGATAGACTTGATCCGGAACAGATTGTGGAACTTTCCAAACGTAACGGCCTGTGTTTCTCAAATCTGTTGCAATCGTTGTCCAAGGCCCTTCGGGACGGGAACTGTACGACAGCGTGACGGGCCGCAATCTCAATTGTTCATCTGCCGCTTTCCAGTTGATGACCAGCTTGCCAGCATCGCGTCCTCGACCATAGGGCGCGGAAGTGATTTTGGCCGTTGGCCGAGTTGCATCGTAACGAACCCACATATCAGCAGGGTCGCCAGCGCGAGGAACGCGGCTGTTGAGCCCTTCAGTGCTACTGACAACGATTCGAAAACCGTAAATTCCTTCCTGCGGGACTTCGACGCTGAATGGGCTTTGGTGATCATTATCGATCGCCCATTTGCGCCACGATTGTCCTCCATTGGTCGTCATCCACAAACCGACTTCGCGGATGTTTTGTTGCGCGATAGCATCGACGTCATAAGTCAAAAGAAACTTTTGAGTGTTTGTCGGACGGGCCAATTCCATCAAATTCGCGAGGCTTTTGCTCGAAGCGGGGCGAATCGTCTTCGAAGCGCTGGACGCCGCAATTTTTTGCGAAGATGTTGAGTCAGTTTTTGAATGGGTGGAACCGACGGCGACGACCATGTTGCCATCGGGCGTCGTTTTTTGGCCTGGAGGCGGTGGAGGTCGGTTGGTGGTCGAGGTGACCAAAGACGAATTGACGGGAACCGTTTCGCTGGCCCAAGGAACGCTTGATTGGCCAGTCGAATTTTGTTGAGATCGTTGCACGGTGGATTGCAGCGGGGTCGAATACTGGTCAGGCGTTTCGACCAAGTGTCCCGACGAGATGGTTTTGAACTGATGGGGCTGCACGGATGGGCTATTTGGTGAACCGTTGTTCGACGAGTGGTTTTGCTGTTTCTGTTGCAGTAATTGTTGATTTCGTTGAGCTGTTCCAGTGACGGCAACTCGTTGGGTGGACTCGGCGCGGTTTCCGGCAAAATCGGCAATGGAAACTTTGACTAACATTTGTCCCGCAGTACCTTGTGGCCACCAGGCAATTTGGTCCTGAAAAACAGAACTGTTTGCCCGCTTTGTCGATTTGACTTTGGCGTCAATCCATTGCCCATCGCGTCCCGATTGGTATTCGATTTTCAGGCTGTTTGGATTGATGTGTTGATCGGAGGATTGAATGGAAGTCACGATTCGTCCGGCCGCATCCGCTTGAACTCCGATACTCAACTGCGGACGTTGAGTGTCGATGACAATTTTCACATCCGGTTTGGCAGGGCCAGCGGGATAAATTCGTTTGTCTCGATCCATCGATTTCACGCAAAACCAGACTTGTTCATCGCGATTGGTTTTGTACACGAATTCTTTGGCATTGGGATTGAGTTTGGATAGTAATTGCCAGGAGCGGCCTTGATCATTGGATTTAAAGACTTGAATTTCGATCAGAGCGCGACCGTTGGGATTGATTTGAAATGGAACTCTGAAATGTCGTTGCGAAGTGTGATAGAAATCTGCGAACGAATGATTTGCCAATGCCACGGTCAACAAAAATGACACGACAACTGCAAATCTCGTTTTGTGTTTTGAAATGTTCATGGTTTTGATCTGGCAATCGGAGGAGCGGGGTAACGTTACATAACTCAGCACGTTCGATATCGACGTTAGTTCGGGGATCGGCCAGATAAATCGAGGGTGATCGCAATTTGAGCTTTCTACTCGTTTTACAAAATGTCTCGTTCCCTGGGCTTTCGACAGTTATTCAACCTGGGGCATTATGGCGTGTTTGGAAAAGTGTCCGAAATTTCGAGATCCGTCGAACCGTTTTCACCGGTTGGACGTATTACGTGCGGTTTTGCGTGCTGAATGGGCTGAGATGCCCCAAATCACCGAGTCTTTCATGACGAAAATTCAGCATCGAAGATTCCCACTTTTCAAAAATCCTCACGATCTGATCTCTGTTTTCAAGCTTGCATATAATAAAATGCCTGCATGAAATATCGTTAAATCGAGTGTTACACAGAGATATTGATTGTTTGGTTTTGTTCAACAACTCAGAGACCTGTACGATCAGTTGGACGGTGCGTCCAAGGTTGTGATTGGTTTATTGGGGCTGGCGATTCTGGTCACGATTGCGATCTATTTGATTCAAAAAGTTCGTGGCGTTTATAGCGATTCGGAAGAATCGTTGAATGATTGGGCAGCGATTGAACAAATGAAAGATGACGGAACGCTTCGAGATTACGAATACCAACATTTGCGTCGACAGGTCGCACCAAAATACGCCGAACAAAGCGATGATGACGAAAGTGTTGAAAAAGAAGATTCGCAGACTCATAAAAGTGGTTGATCCAAACGAGAACACCAATTGTCGGGGGTAACAACCAAGGCTTGGTTCGGATTTGATGATCGACTGGATAAATTCGGCGTTGACGATGAATTCGTCACAAGTTGTCATGCTGGAGATTTGACAGCTAAATAACAGAATAAAAAGATTGCTCAGAGACGCGGGCAAGGAAGCACCATTGGCCGGCGAATCAACACTCGTCAAGGTCACTCGAGCCAAACGAGGTCCCCTGTGGGATCATTGTAAGGTTAGACTTGAACTGAGGAGTGAAGATGCCCGGAGGCAACGATTCCAATGGTCGCCGAGGAAGCTCGACCAAAAAAAATGCTTTCTGCTCATTTTGTCGCAAAAGCTACAAAGACGTGGGGCCGCTGGTCGAAGGGCCTGGCGACGTCTACATTTGCGGCGAGTGCATTGAACTTTGCCAATCAATTTTGGAGCAGGAACAGCGACGACGCGGTCCATCTAAAAAACTGTTTTCCCAGATTCCGACGCCCCGCGAAATCGTCGAGAAAATGGACGAGTATGTCATTGGACAACAGACGGCCAAAAAAGTTTTAGCGGTTGCCGTTCACAATCATTACAAACGACTCAGTCTCGACTGGGAAGGTTCTGAAGTTGAGATTGACAAATCCAACATCTTGCTCGTTGGGCCGACTGGATCCGGCAAAACGTTGCTTGCCAGAACACTTGCCAGAATCCTGAATGTGCCGTTTGCCATCGGTGATGCCACCACGTTGACCGAAGCCGGATATGTCGGCGAAGACGTCGAAAACCTGCTGCTTAAATTGTTGCATGCAGCGGACTTTGATATCGAAGCCGCTCAACGCGGTGTGATTTATATCGATGAAATCGACAAAATCGGAAAAACATCCAACAACGTCTCCATCACACGGGACGTTTCGGGAGAAGGCGTTCAGCAGGCATTGCTCAAAATGCTCGAAGGGACGGTTGCCAACGTTCCTCCACAGGGTGGCCGTAAACATCCGGAGCAGCAATATATTCAAATTGATACCAGCAACATCCTGTTTATTTGCGGCGGTACCTTTGTGGGGGTCGACGACATTGTCCGCAAACGGTTGGGCCGGAAAACGATCGGTTTTGGCCAAGATTCGTCGATTCGCGAAGATCGTTCGCTCGGCGAATTGCTTCCCCAAGTCACTGGTGACGATATCCTCGAATTTGGGCTGATTCCTGAATTGGTCGGGCGGATGCCAGTCGTATCGTCGCTCACACCGTTGGACGAGGAATCGCTGATTCGCGTTCTCACCGAACCCAAAAACGCGTTGGTTCGGCAATACGAGAGCCTGTTCAAGATGGAAGATTGTGAACTCACTTTTACCGACGAAGCTTTGCAGCAGGTGGCCGGACAAGCCATCGAAAAAGGCACCGGTGCGAGGGGGTTAAGATCCATCATGGAGAAGATCATGTTGGAAATCATGTATGATTTGCCGGATCAACCCAAAGGCAAGAAATACACGATCACTCGTGAGATTGCAGCGGGCAACGACGACCTGTTCAAAATGCCCGAATCAAAAAGCGCCTAAAACGCCGTAAAAACAGCATGTTTTTAGGTGTTATGAATTTGTTATTTGTTAACACAACGCTGAAGCGAATGAATTGTGAAATCATTCGCTTTTTTTTGATTTTGCGATTGCTACGGTTGAACTGCCATTTTGCGCAGTTTAAAATCGGTCAAAAGTCGCTAGTTTTTGCACCCTTTGAAGAGAAGACTACAAGAGATACATGATGTTTGCGGCCCGGAACTTTTTTACAGCTTTAGCGATTGTTGTCTGTCTGTGCTCTACTGCTTTTAGCCAAATCAGCTTGACAAACGGTGATACATCTTACTCATGGAATGCTTCAACGGGGGCAGGTGTCTATTCTGATTCTCGCTATGGCGGTTCAGATGTAATGGTTCAGGAACTGTGGTTGATTCGTTTTGTGGATATATTTGGCGGTGGCGCGACTGAGTATAGAAACCTCGATCCTGATGATCCCGATGTGACTGTAACCTCAGATCCGTCGGAGGACGAGTTTATTACGTTTGCCGTCGTCGGAACCTCGGGTGATCCGACAGTCGGCGTTAGAATAAATTTCTCGATGGATAGCGACGGTCAGGTCAGCTACGATTTCCTGGTTACTGACCAGGACTTGTTCCCAGCTACGCATACGATTTCGTTGTTCAACTATTTCGATGTTGATCTGGCCGGTACGAATTCTGCGACAGCTTCGGCGAGCAACATCTTGTTTACCAGCACTAATGGTACTTCGTTCGAAAAAACAGCAGTGGATGCGGACAATTTTCAAGTTGGTGCACCATTTAATATTGATGGTGAACTGACATCAGATGTTAATTTTAACTTAAACGGAAATACCGCGGCTTCAGGTAACGTATCTGGTGCCTTTCAATGGGACCATACCATTCCTAACAACGGTACTTACGCTGCTTCGGGCGTATTCGCAGTTCCCGAACCCAGTTTGGGAGTTTTGGGACTCATTGCGATGGCTGGAATTGGAATGTTGCGTCGCCGACGACTGTAACATTTCGACACTCGCGTTTAACACCTCCACAATTAAACGTTGATGCCCTAAAACACCACGTGCCGGAACCAGCAGGATTCGGTATTGCTGGCCCTGGAGGCTCGCCGTCGGAAACAGTGAATTTCGTGTCGGTAGAATGCTGCGACATCTGATTGGATACATCGAGCCCGCTTTTCGCGGGCTTTTTTAAATGAATGTGTATTTGTGCTTGCCAAAAAAGACAATTTCTTTAAATTGGTGCCTTGGCGAGATTATAGGAAACAAGAAAATTTGGTCTCAAAAGGAGTTGTCGAGAGTTGACTTTGCGGCTGGCAAATCCATGAGCCGCGATTGACAGGAAATTTGTATGACGATTACGAAAGAAAGAAAAAACGAATTAGTCGGTCAGTTTAAACGAGGTGACGGCGATACCGGATCACCTGAAGTTCAAATTGCAGTTTTGACGGAGCGTATCAATAACCTGACGGCTCACATGAAAACCCACAAAAAGGACTATGCAACCCGACGCGGTTTGTTGGGATTGGTATCACGAAGACGTCGTTTGCTCGATTATCTTCGTTCGATTGATGCTCAGCGTTATCTTGACATCATTGGCAAGCTTGGAATTCGAAAATAGCAGTTTTGCGAACGCCCAACAAAGATGGGCGTTTCTTTTTTTGTAGTCATCAGCGCCAGATCTCTTGGCGATCGTAGTGTTCGTTCGGATTGTCTCAAGCGGTGGCTGGCGCGTTGTTGCGCCGCAATCTTTTTTTAGTGTCTGTAAATATTTGTAGGAATGAATCGTGAACGTAAAAGTAGAAAAACAAATTGGTAGTGAAGTACTTTCTTTTGAAACAGGAAAACTGGCAAAACAAGCCGCGTCGTGTGTGATCGTCAAATATGGTGAAACCGTGGTCCTCAATGCAGTGGCCACAGGCCCCGCTCGCCCGGGAACTGATTTTTTTCCGTTGACTTGTGATTATCGCGAGCGAACCAGTGCCGCTGGAAAATTTCCAGGCGGTTTTATCAAACGCGAAGGGAGACCAAGTACCAAAGAAACATTGACCGCGCGTCTGATCGACCGCCCCATTCGACCGATGTTTGCCAAAGGGTTTTTGGACGAGGTTCAATGCCAGGCGGTTGTGCTATCCAGTGACCGACAAAATGACGGTGATGTATTGGCAATGAACGGAGTTGCAACTGCCGTATTCGCCTCCGCCCTGCCCTTTCCCGAGCCAGTCAGTTCGATACGAATTGGACGCATCGATGGAGAGTTGGTGGCGTTGCCATCGCACGATCAACTTGAGGAAAGTGATCTCGACCTCGTGGTTTCAGGGACCGAGTCCGCCGTCACGATGATCGAAGGGTTCGCACGCGAAATGCCAGAAGCAGAAATGCTCGAAGCCATCGAATTTGCTCACAACGTCATTAAAGACATCTGTGCTCTCCAGCGAGAGCTGCGGGAAAAAGTGGCGCCGACGACGATGGAATTCGACGCGTATAACAATAGCGAACTGCTCGATCGTCTTAAAAGCAATTACTACGACCAATTCTTGGCTGCCAAACAGATTCCTGGAAAACAGGATCGCGCCGAAGCGGTCGCTAATTTACGGCAAAAAGCCAACGATGAAATTATTCCGGATCCTGAGGCTGACGATGCCGTCACCGTGTCAGAGTTCTTTCATACCTGGCACGATTTGGAGGAGATGGTCGTCCGCAACCTGATCATTGAAGGAACTCGTTCCGACGGACGCGATCACAAAACGCTGCGGGACATCGAATGTTATATCGACGTTTTGCCTAAGCGAGTCCACGGATCGGCCGTATTCCAACGGGGCGAAACACAAGCCTTGATCACCGTCACCCTCGGTACTTCGCGAGACGAGCAAAAAGTTGACGGGCTGTTCGAAGAGTATTCCAAGAAATTCATGCTGGATTACAACTTCCCATCGTTTTCGGTGGGTGAGTGTCGTCCCATTCGTGGGCCGGGCCGACGGGAAATTGGACACGGAGCTTTGGCAGAACGAAGTGTTAAACCGATTTTGCCCGATCCAGACAGTTTTCCTTACACAATTCGCGTGATTTCGGACATTCTCGAATCCAATGGTTCCAGTTCGATGGCGTCGGTTTGCGGTGCCACGCTCGGTCTAATGGCCGCCGGTGTCAAAATCACCAATCCCGTTGCCGGGATCTCGGTCGGACTGGTGAAACAATCCGATGACAATTGGGTGTTGCTGACAGATATTCTCGGCGAAGAAGACCATTTCGGCGACATGGATTTCAAAATCGCCGGAACACAACGCGGGATCACTGGAATTCAGCTCGACCTCAAAATTCGCGGCATCAGCTTTGAAATTATCGAGGCGACGTTGAAGCAATCGAGAGAGGCTCGTATCGATATTCTTCGAAAAATGATTACCGCCGTTCCGAAACCGAGAGAAGGCCTTTCTGATTTCGCACCACGGCTTTTGAAACTGGAAATCAACCCCGAAAAAATCGGCATGTTGATTGGCCCCGGTGGAAAAAATATTCGCCAGATCCAGGAAAGTACGGATACGGTGATCGAAGTTACCGACGACGGTGTCGTTACGATCGCCAGCAACGACGGTGAAATGGCCGAACGAGCCCGCAGTCAAGTCGAAGCTTGTACAGCGTCCGTCCAAATCGGCAAAATCTATGATGGAACCGTCAGCAGCATCACCGACTTTGGTGCGTTTGTTGAGATCTTGCCGGGTCGTGACGGCCTCTGCCATATCAGTGAATTGTCCGATGGCTATATCTCTGACGTGGGACAGGTTTGCGATATCGGCGATGAAATGAAAGTCAAAGTCATCGATGTCGACAATCAAGATCGTGTGAAATTGAGCCGTCGAGCCGCGCTTCAGGAACTCGGACTGGAAGACGAGTTTGCCGTCGACGAACAAGGGGAAGAAGATTTGGGCTTCGAAGAAGAATACGAAGACGATTTTGATGATCGCGATGAACGCAACGAGCGTGACTGGGATCGTGATCGCGATGGCGGTCGTGACGGAGAAAGCCGTGAGCCACGACGTGGTGGTCGAAACCGAGGACGTAATCGTAATGACGACAATGACGGTGGCCGTCCTCCTCGACGTCATTCCACTCGCAGCGGCGGCGGAGGCGGTGGCAATCGCGGTGGACGTGGTGGTGGAGGCAACCGTGGTGGAAACCGTGGTGGCGGCAATCGCGGCGGTGGAAACCGGGGCAATCGCGGTGGCGGTGGTGGTCGATATCGCTAAACCCTGTAAACTAAAATTGCATGGAGTTGCCCGGCAAACGCCGGGCTTCTTTTTTTGTTTTCGGATTTCAACAAGCTTCAAAATTCGATTTCAATGACATGGCCGACAACGATCGATCTCACGAATCTGACGAACTGGATCAATTGAGGGTTTTGGTTCACGAAATCAAAAATCCACTTTCGGTCATCAGAATTACGATCGAAAATCTCGCTGCCGATTTCGAGGAAATGGCAACGCCCCAGGCGCGAAATGCCATCAAGAAATTGGAGCTGGTCAACCGACAATGCACGCGTCTCGATAATTTGCTCAACGATTTTCGAGAATTTGCCAAACTAAAAAATCTTCGTTTGCAGCCTGGCAGTCTCAATGATCAAGTCTCAGGCGTACTCGATTTTTATGAACAACAGGCGCAACAACAAAACGTTGAAATTGTTCGCTATCTCGACGCTGATTTGCCCAGCATCATGATGGATGCGCCACAATTGCAGGCCGCACTGGTGAACCTCATCAAAAATGCGATGGAGGCGATGCCGACGGGCGGACAACTTGTCGCGCGGACCCGCGTCATCAAAACGGGAGTGGCATTGGACCTGATTGACAATGGTTTCGGGATGAAGCACGAGACATTGGTGCAAATGTTTCAACCGTTTTTTACCGAAAAAGAAAATGGTTCGGGATTGGGTTTGCCAACGGCAAAAAAAATCATCGAGGCTCACGGCGCATTGATCAATGTCAAAAGCGAAATGGATCAAGGCACTCAATTTACGATCGAGTTTCCAACACCCAAGAGAATTTAAAAGACGACAGCAGTGGAACTTATTCGGCAACTTGATCAATTCCCCGACCACCTCAAGCATGGAGCCCTGACCATCGGTAATTTCGATGGCGTCCATCGAGGCCATGCATGTTTGATCAAACGGCTGAAAGAAATTGCCAATGACATCGGCGGTCCGACGATTGTGTTTACGTTTGACCCCCATCCCGTTCGACTTCTTCGCCCCGAAGAAACGCCGCCTCCGTTAACTTGGACCCGGCGAAAAGCGGATTTGTTGCGAAAATTGGGCGTCGACGCTGTCGTGGCTTATCCGACGAACCTTGAAATGCTGTTTCTCACCTATCAGCAATTTTTCAACCAGATCATTTGTCAGCAAATATCGGCACGAGCGATGGTCGAAGGCCCGAATTTCTATTTCGGTAAAGATCGTGCTGGCAACGTCCAGCAGCTAAGCGAGCTGTGCCAGCAGCAAAAAATTGTGTTCGAAATCGTCGATCCGACCATTGCAGGTGACCAGATGATTTCCAGTTCCAGAATCAGAAACCTGATCCGCGACGGATCGGTCGGGCAAGCACGGGAATGTTTGACCGAACCCTATCGCATTCGGGGAATGGTCACCCACGGTGCCGCGCGTGGCAGCACGATTGGATTTCCGACTGCGAACCTCGACGCGATTGATACGTTGGTTCCCAAGTTTGGCGTTTATGCGGGGCGAGCTTATGTCGATAACCATCAATACTGGGCCGCCATTCATATCGGTCCTAACCCAACGTTCAAAGAACTTACGACAAAAGTCGAAGTTCACATTGTCGATTTTGACGACACCATTTACGGACAGGTTTTGGAAGTCGATTTTGTCGACCGCATTCGCGATGTCCGGCAATTTGATTCGTCCGATGAACTCGTCCAGCAGCTCCAGCTAGATGTCCAGCAGACTCGCAGGATCGCCGATCAGTACCAGGAAACAACAGAATGACCATCGATTGGAATGCTCTCAAGCAAGTAATTGACTCCGCTGAAACCGTTATTTTGACCAGCCACATTCGACCCGATTGTGATGCACTGGGCAGCGAGCTAGGGATGGCGGGTCTGCTCGAGCAATTGGGAAAGCGCGTTCGCATTGTCAATGGACAGGCAACGCCACCGAATCTGCAGTTCATCGATCCAGAAAATCGAATTATGTGTGTCGGTGAAGATGTTCAGGTTTTGGAATTGATCAACGATGATTTGTTGATGGTGCTCGACACCAGTGCCTGGGCGCAACTCGGACCGATGCGAGAAGTGGTCGAGCAATTTGGCGGCAAAAAATTGATTTTCGATCACCACGTGGGTGAAGATGATCTCGGCGCGCAGCCTTTCAAAAATACAACCGCCGAAGCGACAGGGCGTTTGGTGGTCGAAGCTGCCGAACATTGGGGAGTGCCGATTACTCCGGAAATGGCAATGCCTTTGTACGCTGCCCTGGCGACGGACACGGGCTGGTATCGATTTCCGTCGGTCAGCGCGAACACTTACCGAATTGCCGCGACGTTGGTCGATGCAGGCGCAAATCCGTCGCAGATTTATCAAGATCTGTATGAACGCCAATCCCTTGGCCGCATCCGGCTTGCTGGAGCCACACTTTCACGGATCGAAACCGAAATTGATGGGCGTTTTGCACATACCCATATTTTGAAAGAAGATTTCGAAAAAACTGGCGCTTTGCCAAGTGACACTGAGGATCTCGTTAACGCCGCCTTGGAAATCGACGGAACCGAGTTTGCGGTCATCATGATCGAACAGCTGACCGGTGGTTTTAAAATCAGTTTTCGCAGTCGTTGTGAATTGGAATGTAACGTTGTTGCTGCAAACTTTGGCGGCGGCGGTCATCGAGCGGCAGCGGGCGCTTTTGTCAAAGGCGAATTCGCCGAGGTTAGTGAATTGGTGCTCAGCTATGTTCGGCAACAGTTCGAGGCAATTCGCAATTAATCGCGATTCTAGCGATCATTCTGAAAGAGCCTGTTGGGTAAACTTTCGTCCGCACGACGCAATTGAATCATCCTAAAATTCGTCAGCTGGCAGAATTTGTGTCCGAGACGGAGACGATGCTTTCTAAACGATAGGATGTCTCTGTTTTGATCGGTGATCATGAAGCTTACCTGGTGTTCCAATTGCCAGCGAAATGTACCCACGACTCCAGTGACTGGAACGAGTGATGCGCGCTGCAATCGTTGCAATCGGACGATCAATAAACAGTTTCGCCTACACGATGAGACGTCCGCCGGCGAACGGCCCAAAAAGAAAAAGGTCAGAAAAAAATCGGTTTCAGCAAAGGACAGCCGAAAGCCAACAACAATCCGGAAACCGGCTCCATCAAACGAATCTCATGCAGAGTCAGAGTTTCGTTTCGATCAAAGCCACCAGGGCTCAGCAGAACGGTGCAGCGACGAAACTCGTGGCGTGACCAAAACAAAGACAAACGCAGCATGGTGGTCCAAAAATTTGCCAGGTATTCCTTTGCATGCTGCAGGGTTTGGCATTTTTCTATTTTTGATCGGTCACATCATGATGACCTGGGCTTTTATCAAAGGAGCATTTACGCTTTGGTCGATCGGTAATTTAACTTTTGCGACGGCTATGGTTTTGACTTTGTGGTCACTGCTGACCAATTTCGCTTTTTACCGGCGGGACACTGAACTATTGCGACGGCGCCTGGGGAGATTGGAGCGAAAGTTAAATCAAGACAATGAGCCCAGTCCCACTCCACAGAAACCGCGCAAAATAGTCGTTCGCTCTCGAGCGAAGAAGCCAAAACAAACGACACGCGTTTAACGTCGGTACGATTCCGGATAGATGACAATTTCGATGCGGCGGTTGCGAACGTTGTTGCCTTGATACCGCGGTCGATTGTTCGCCATGGCCACATTGAACACTTGATTGCGAGGCAATCCGGAGTTCGTCAGGTAGTTGAATACTGACAGTGCCTGAGTTGCGGTTAATTGATGCGCCGAAATGCCACCACCCAGCGGAGTATTGTCCCAATGTGCTTCGACGCCGACAAATTGATTGGGAAAGTTTCTCGAAATTGCATTAGCGAGTGAATTCAACATGTAGTTGGCTTGGTTGGAAACCTGGTAGGTTCCGGGAACAAACACGCGATCCGTTGGAATTTCAATTCGAATGACATCGCCATCCATCCGCGTCTCGACACCTTCGACTCGTATTTGAGGGAGTTTCTGCAGCAAGCTGTTGTTTGCGCGAATCGTTGCTGATCCTGCAAATCGGGTGGGTACACCGCCCTGAGCCATTTGTGTTTTGGCCTGTGTCAATTCCTGTTCATACTGGGTTTTGATGCGCTGCAGCTGTTGTACACTGGCGGCCATGTCGCCCAATTGTTGTTTCAGTTGGTTATTGAATTCGTTGGACCGCTGCAATTGTTGTTTCAAGGATGCGAGTTCGGAATGCAGTCCGTTGTTATCGGTGTCGAATCCTCCGATGCGATTTTGCATTTCCCGAATTTGTGAATTTAAACGTGCAATTTCACGTTCGCGTTCCGAGTCAAACCGGATTTGGTTGGGGTTATTGCGTCCGCCCAAATTGGAAAACAACCCACCTGATGGGCGATAGGGAGTTCCGCGCGGGCCATTCCAATTGCGATTCCAGCCACCATCCCAACTTCCTGCAAACGAGCCCGACGGTTGACCGAACAATCCGCCGGAGCGTTGAGGGCCTTGGCAACCAGAGAGTCCCGCGGCGACGACTAAACCTGCAATGATCAACCAGTTTTTGAACATGACTTTGTGGAATAACAAACGCTTGAAAGTAGTTGAAAATGGGGCGGAAGTCTAACAATCTGGCCGCTGTCTGTTAAGGGCAAACAAGTGACTTGTAATTTGAGAATGGGTTGATCATCATCAACTCATGTCCAATGCTATCAGTCAGGCTTAACCGAAATTACCCAAACTATGCGATTCCACAAAAAAGCGGCGTTGGTTGCGATTCTCGTTTCAATTTTTTCTATCACCGGGGTCAATGCCCAATCGCTGAAACCGGCTCCTGATCGCCAGGAAGGCGAGGGTTTGGGGCCATTCAAAACGTTGGTGATCAAAAATGCAATTGTCATCAACGGAACGGGTGCTCCGCCGCGTGGTCCTGTCAATATTGTCATCAAGCAAAACAAGATCGCTTCGATCGGCGGGCGTGTCGATCTGTCAAAAGCGGATCATGTGATCGATGCAACAGGAATGTACGTGTTGCCGGGGTTCATCGATATGCACGCCCACCTCGGCTCGAACAACAAAGCGCCTGAAGCGGAATATGTTTACAAATTGTGGATGGCACACGGTGTAACCACGGTTCGTGGTGTGCCGCTTTCCAGGAATGATTTCACACTCAAAGAACAACAGCGCAGCGCCGAAAACAAGATCGTTGCTCCGCGGATCATCAATTTTCAACGACCTCCGCGACAAATCAAATCTGCAGATGCCGCCAGAAAGTGGGTTCAGCAAGCCAAACTTGACGGCGTTCAAGGGTTGAAACTCGGGGCTTATCGCCCAGAAATTATGCGCGCCCTGTTAGCAGAAGCAAAGAAGCTCAAAATGGGCAGTGTCGCGCATCTGGACCAAATGGGCGTTGCGAATATGGATGCTATGGATGCTGCTCGGCTCGGGTTGAACACCGTAACACATTACTACGGTCATTTCGAAGCGTTGTTGAAAGACCATACGATTCAACCTTGGCCTGCTGAGCAAAATTACAACGACGAACAATTCCGTTTCGCACAAGTCGCGAGACTTTGGAACAAAATCCACCCGCCCGGCAGCAAGGAGTGGAAGGCGTATTTGGAAGAACACAAAAAACTGGGCACGGTTTTCGATCCGACCTTTACGATTTACTCGGCCAACCGTGATGTGATGCGAGCCCGCACTGCGGAATGGCACGCAAAATACACCCACCCTACTCTGTGGCGATATTTTCAACCCAGTCGTCGAGTTCACGGTTCCTATTGGTTTGACTGGACTACCGAAGATGAAATTGCTTGGAAAAATTTCTACCAAGTCTGGTTTAAACTCGTCAACGACTACAAAAAAATGGGTGGCCGGATTACCACTGGGGCCGATTCAGGTTTCATTTACGACACCTATGGTTTTGGCTATATCGAAGAACTCGAATTGCTGCAGGAAGCTGGCTTCCATCCCTTAGAGGTGTTTCAAGCAGCGACCTACAACGGCGCAAAAACACTTTTTGAACCTTCTGGCAAAGAGATTGAGTTCGGTGTTGTCCGAGCGGGTCTCATGGCAGATTTGGTGATTGTTCCTGAAAACCCATTGCAAAATATCAAGGTGTTATTTGGAACGGGAGCAGTTCGCCTCAATGATAAAACTGGAAAACCGGAACGCGTCGGAGGAGTTCGTTGGACGATCAAAGACGGCATTGTCTACGACGCCAAAAAACTGCTCGCCGATGTAGAGCAAATGGTTGAAAAAGCCAAGATGATGCAAAGATTGGATTTGCCTTCTCGAAGACCGAAAGATTCGAAGAAGAAAGCTTCAAAGAAGTAAGGATGTAGGGCCGGTTCCTACCGGCCGATCCAACGAAAGGTTTGACAGGATTTACAGGATGTTTTTCGGATCTTATCCTGTCAATCCTGTCCACAGAGATTTGGAGAAGTGTAATTGGTAAGTAGGTAGGGCCGGTTCCTACCGGCCAATCCAACGAACGGCCGGTGGTAACCGGCCCTACGCGTTAGACGAATCCACAGCGTGTGTTTGCTCGAACAAATCATCAACACGATAGACATCCACGTCGTTCAGGATTTTTTCATGACGATGATCGGGATAGTTGCCGTAAAAACGTTTAATAAAATGTCTGGCTTTTTTATTCTCAAGGTGCTGTTCCCATCCGATTCGTTGCAAAAACCGGTCGCTGATCCGACCGTTGGTGACTTCGGCGACGATCGCATTGATGTTTTTTAATCTGGCGATTTCATCCAGGATCACGAGCGCTCCGCGAAAAGTGCCGTAGGATGTTCCTGATGTTGAAACAATGTATTTCAAAGCCAGAAAACCCGAATGACCCATCGGTTGGTTGTAATACAGCATGCACTGATTGCGGCGTTGGCGTTTGTGTTGCCAACCTCCCATCCAGGTTGCCTCGGCAACTGAGATCATTTTGGGCCACGGTCGGAATTGGATCTGTTGAAAACGTTCGTCGACAACTTTGATGACGCCGTAGCGTCGCGATCGTATTTTGTCGCGACTTTGATTTAAATCGGTAACAGTTTCAAACAGCGGGTTCACGAAAAATCCTTTTCTGAGAAAACACGCACGAGTTTTTTAAGCCGTCCTATTTTTGATTTGGCCCCATACCGTCAGCATCACGAACATCAGTAACAGCGACACTGCGATGACGATCAACAGAATTTCTCCAAGGATAAAGATCTGCTGCGATGCCCACTTGTTCCACAACGATGACCAGCCAACGACGACGAAAACAGCACCAAGGCTCAGGTACGGTCCAAAAGCGATATCCGGTTTCTTGGTAAACATAAATTGTCCGATGGCAATAATGACGGCTGCGAACGGCGCAAATGCAAACGTCAACAGCGCCGCTTGCCAACCCAGAAAGGCACCAATCATGGCCATCAAGGTGACGTCACCAAACCCCATGGCTTCGACACCCAAGGCTTGACCGGCAATCAACCGAATCGCCCACACGAGAATCATTCCGAAAGTCATTCCCAGGATAGCGCAAAACAGGCTTTCCCAATGAGTTGCACCGATCGTGAAATGGGCGATGGTGATCGCAGCCAGCCCAACCACAAAAATCGATGCCATGATTTTGACCAGTGGATGCATTTGCCGTTGGCGAACACGAATATCACATTTGGTTTTGCGTTTGGGTTGTAACAGCAAAGGCACGTAATAACGAATGGTGGAGTATTTGCCGAATCGGATAGGGAAACCGCCAACTAGAAAAGCGATACACCAAAACGCAAAACATCCCAAAGCGATATACAGGCTGGTCGACGATGCGACCCAGCCCGGCAGCGGTTTCGGAGAAGCGAATTGAATCGGCTCCCAAAGATTTTTGACGACAATCGGTAACCGGCTTGTTGGAAAAATTGCAGCAAACGTCAGCGCGAACAACGTGCCAGTCACCGTCACCTGATCGGGGATCGTTTTTTCATCAAAATCAATGAATGTCGTGATGGTCAACAAAACCAGCATCACGCTCAGCAGTGAAAACCAGATCCAGTATTCACTGATCAACGCTTTATTTTTACCAAGTCCCGTCAAACCACCTTCGAAGATCCAGAAGTAAAATCCCGCTAGAACTGCACCAAAAAACAACTCGATGGCCAGCGGACGTGAAAAAAACGCGGTACCGTGAACCGACTCCTCGCGTTTGAGAGAAACCCAACCGATGACAGGGATTCGATCCAGCAATCGACGTGGGCCAACATCGGGATGTTTCGGACCCCAGGGACTGAGCGTTTTTTGTACTACCGCCCAGCGATAGATCGCCCAGTTGATAAACGAACCGACGCAACACCCGGTCGCAAATACGAATAAAAGTTGCAGTGGCAATGGCATGTCATGACCGGCGATGGTGAAGGCTTCAGTTCTCGAATTTTAGCGACCTGCTCGTTACGGGGAACCGAGGTCATTTTTGTTATCGACGTTTCGCAGCCATTGCACGATCTGCTCAGCAACCTGTTCGGGCTGCAACGTGTCCGTGTCGAGCGAAAAATCCGATAATTCCGCATAAATCGGTTGGCGTGCGGCCAAGACTGATTCGACTTCGGCCAGTCCACCTTGAGAAGTCAAATTGGGACGGGTAGTTTGCGATTGCTGGTCGCGATTCATGCGATCCCACAAAACTTCCGCCGATGCGCGAAGCCAGACGATCTGTCCTGAATCGGAAAGAATCGTGCGGTTCTCAGGTCGAACAACGGCACCGCCCCCAAGGTCGATGACGTGTTGTTGAAGTTTTCCATAGGCGGCAATTTGTTTAGATTCCAAATCGCGGAAAGACTCCTCGCCGTCGTGTTCAAAAATCTCAGCAATCGATTTGCCGGCCATCTTTTGAATTTGCTCGTCGACGCGAACCAGCGGCCAACCGAGTTTCGCTGCGACCAGCCGCGCGACTACGGACTTCCCTGCCCCTCGATAGCCGATCAAATAAAGATTCAACGCGAACTCCAGCGTATTTGATCCATGATTAGAAACGCGCTGGACTTGTCGCGCGTTTGAGTTCTCGCCGACCGATTCCGACGTCCGGAGCAATACCGGTAAACAATTTGAACTGTGCTGCCGCCTGGCGGATAAACATGTCCACTCCCGTGATCGTTCGGCAATCCGCTTTTCTGGCGTATTTGATAAATAGCGTTTGTTCCGGGTTGTAAACCGTGTCGAACACGACCTGGTGGCTCTCAAACCAATCCTGTTCGAACGGAGATTCGTCGAGATTAGGTGCCATCCCGACGGGCGTAGCATTAATGATGACGTCGCATCGATGATTGGCACGCCCCGGCCAGTCGATCGCTTTGCATTTCATGGATTGGGCCAAGTCATCCGCTTTTTTGAAATCGCGAGACGCGATATGAACTGTTGCTCCACCGCGGACCAAGCCAAAAGCCAGAGCTCGTGCGACACCACCGGCGCCCAGGATCAATGCTCGCATATCATCGAATGGAGTGTCTTTGTCGTTAAACTCGATTTCCTGTTTCAAAACTTCGATGGCAGCGGCACAATCTGTGTTGTACCCAAATGCGTCACGCCCTTTGAACACCAACGTATTGCTGGCACGAATGCCGACAACATTTTCGTCGAGCACGCTAATATGGCGGAGAATTTTTTCTTTGTGAGGAATCGTGACGCTCAAACCTTCGATGCCAAATTCACGGCAAGAATCCATGAACGGGTCCAAATGTTCTGCGGGTACGCGAAACGGCATGTAAACGGCATCGATTCCGGCTTCTTGCAACATTTTATTGTGAACACGCGGGCTCAAACTGTGGCCGACCGGATCGGCGATCACCCCAAACACTTTCGTCGATTTACCGATTTCGGAAAATCGATATTCTCGTGTCATCTGTTTGTAACTGAGTTGGCCTGGCGCGATGGTCCGCTCTTTGTTAAAGCTGGCGTAGGTAAACGGCGCGCCGAATTTTCCACAGAGGACACGTGACGGCATTCCCATTTCACCCATGCAAAATGCGACCGTTGGTACGTCCGAATCGCGACTGATTCGCAGCAATGTGAAATTGTCCATCGGGTTGTTTGCCAACGTTACGATTTTGACAATGTCGGCATCCATCCCACAAAGCCGTTTGTGGATCTCCGCGATATCTTGTGGTGTTTCATTAAAATTGTGGTAACTGACGATCCGTTTGGTTTTTCCGTAGCGCGGAATGTTGCCGGCAATGTCGTGTTCCAAATCCACATATTCAAAGCCCAACGCGATAGCCGTTCGCAGCAAACCCTGGCGGTCTTTTTCAGATTTTTCCCATCGTCCACCTTCACCGCGACGTCGGCAAGTTGCGACCAATTCACATTTTTTTTCAGCCAACAAACGCGACACATTGACGGCGCGTCGCACAAAATCCATTCGCAGTTCAACGAGATTGGCCCCATTGGCTGACAGGTGATCACGTTCGGCGATCATCATGCGGTGACGACCGCGACCGACGCTAACACAGATTTGGGGTTGAGATGTAGAAATAACGGAATTCCCGAGTGTCAAAATTGCAGAGTCTGATTGCGAGGCTTCGGGGGCGTTCATAGGTATCAAAACGGAGAGCGACGAGAAGACATCTTCGCCATTAATTATAATCCGCCGTTAAACAAAATCGTTAGGGAGTTGTAGGAATTCTTCCGATTCTAAGGCATTCTTTGGGGAAATTCCAAGCCTTATATTCGTTTAAAACGTTTATCTAGTTCGTTTCGGGTAAACACCAACGCGGTCGGTCGTCCGTGAGGACAATGATGGGAGTCTTGGCACAGGTCACGATGTCGCAGCAGGTCTTCGATTTCCTCCGCCGTCAGTTTGTCGCCTGCCTTGATCGCCGCTTTACAGGAGATCAGATGGAGCAGGCTATCGATGACGTCTCGACGTTCTGGTTTTTTTCCTTCGTTTTGCAACAACTCGACTACATTGCGCAATATTTCAGCCGGATTGTGATTGACCAACATGGCGGGATAGCCGGAAACCAAAATGCTGTCGCCGCCAAACGAATCGACTTCGATTCCAATCTCAGACAGGATTTCCTGGTTGTCCAAAACCAATGCCGCTTCGGCGGCTGTCAGGGAAACCGGTTCGGGAACCAACAATCGTTGTGTTTCCAGTTTTCCAGCCAACACTTTTTCACGCAGCTGTTCGTAGATCACGCGTTCATGCAAAGCATGTTGGTCAATGATCACCAAGCCTTCGTCGTTTTCCGTGACCAGATATCGATTGTGGAGTTGCAGCGCTCGGTAATTTTGCGTCGGAGGTTGGTCGCTTTGATAATCCGGATTGAGTGCCGCGTGCTCGGTAGAAAAATGGGGGCCAACATTTGGTGAAACAGGCGCGGGGTGTTCATAAGGTTGAAACGCCGGAGTCGTCGCGGCGGATGATTCGCGGGGATGCGTGACCCAGTCGCGTACCGGTTGGCGATTCGGGAAAGCGAGTTCGTTTTGTTCCCCCGGTAGAGACGTGTCACCGAACGACTGGTTCAATTGTTGGCGAGACCAGTTTTCCATGGTCGATTCGCTCGAACCGGCAGCCGAGTCGACAGGTGCCACCGGCTGCTGTTGGGTGGCCGTCAAATCGGTTGTCAAGAATTTATTGCGGATGGTGCCTAATAGCTGACTGTACAAACGACCGCCATCTTGAAATCGAACCTCAAGCTTTGCCGGATGAACGTTGACATCGATAATGTTGGGCGGCATTTCCAATTTTAAAAACGTGATTGGAAATCGCCCAACCATCAACAACCCGCGATAGGCTTCGCTCAACGCATGTTGCAACGATCGATCACGGATGTGTCGGCGGTTCAAAAACAAGTATTGCATTTTATTGTTCGAACGATTGATTTTAGGATTCGCCACAAATCCCGAGAGTCGGATTCCAGAATCCTCGCTTTCAATCGGAATCAGGTGGCTGGCGATTTCGTCACCGAAAAACCCTTGAATTCGCTCCAGCCAGTTGTTAGTGGCTGGTAATTCATGAATGATACGTTGGTTATGTTTCAACGTCATTTGAATATGCGGATTGGGCAACGCGATGCGGGTAAACGCTTCGGTAATGTGCCCCATTTCTGTTTGCGTGGTGCGCAAGAATTTCTGGCGTACGGGTGTATTAAAAAACAAATTTGCGACTTCGATCGACGTTCCAGGGGCGCACCCACACGGCACCGGAGGTTCCGCATTGCCGCCGTGAACCAGCAATTCAAAACCTGAATCTTGTTGGCCCGTACGAGAACGGATTTTCATGTGAGAAACTTCCGCGATCGACGCCAGCGCTTCGCCGCGAAACCCCATCGTGGCAACTGAAAACAAATCGTCGGCATCCGCGATTTTGCTCGTGGCGTGACTGGTGACGGCCAAAGTCAAATCGTCAGGTTCAATCCCAGAGCCATTGTCCGTGATCGAAATCAGGTCAGCGCCCCCTTTTTCAATCAGCACATCGATTCGCGTGGCGTGGGCATCGACGGAATTTTCCATCAATTCTTTGACGACGCTGGCTGGACGTTCGATGACTTCGCCCGCCGCGATTTTGTTGATCACGCTGGCAGACAGTTGTTGGATGCGACCAGGCGATTTTCTTTGGTCAACAGTTTGCGACATGGGTTATTTCTTTTTTCCCAGACCGTATTCATTCAATTTCCGATAGAGATTGCGTTCGCTAATCCCCAGAATACGTGCTGTTTCCTCACGATTGTTGTTGGCAATTTTCAAAGTTTTCTCGATGGCCCAACGCTCGATGTCTTTCAACGTTTGTCCGACGAGGAATGAGGCGTCGTCGCCTCCTGCTGGTGTCGCAGCTTCGAGGGCTTCGGCGACCGAGCCGTTGAGATCGGGGGACAGATCATCCAGTCCCAATGTTCCATCAGTATCCATCACAACCAACGACTCGACAACGTTTTTCAGTTGTCGAACATTTCCCTTCCATTGGTAATTGAACATCCAGCGCGTCAGGTCGGGAGAAAAATTCTTGGTTTTCTTGTTGTGGTTTTTATTGGCTTGTTTGCGAAAATAATCGGCCAGCGGGATGATGTCATCTTTGCGATTTTCCAAAGGCGACAAATGGACTGTGACAATCTTCAATCGGAAATACAGATCGCTGCGAAACCGCCCTGCCTCGACTTCCGCTTCGAGATCTTTGTTGGTCGCGGCCAGCACGCGGACATTGACATCGATCGGTTTGTTGTCCCCGACGCGCGTAATTTTTCGTTCTTCTAAAACACGCAGCAATTTGATTTGTGTGGGCATCGGCATATCGCCGACTTCGTCCAAAAACAAAGTCCCGCCATTGGCGTACTCGAATTTCCCCACGCGGTCATTAATGGCGTCTGTAAAAGCGCCTTTGACGTGGCCAAAAAGTTCGCTTTCGATTAAATGTTCTGCGATAGCTGCAGTGTTGATGGGTACGAAGGGTTTGCTTTTGCGCGGGCTATTTTGATGAATTGCTTGGGCAATCACATCTTTGCCAGTTCCCGTTTGCCCCGTGATCAGCACTCCCGCTTCGGTCGGCGCGATTCGTTTCAATCGGTCGACGACATCCTGCATACTGGCGCTGGCATAAATCAGGTTTTCAAAACCGAATTTCTCATCCAATCGGCCCTGCAGATCGCGGTACCCTTGTTTGAGTCGGACGGATTCCAGCGCCTTGGTTGCAACCGCCTGGAGGCGTTTGGTTGAGATGGGTTTTTCGAGAAAATTAAAAGCGCCCTGTTGCATCGCCTCGACCGCTTTCGGTACTGAAGCGTGTCCGGTGACGAGGATCACTTCGGCGTCGGGCAAATTTTGATTGGCAATGGCCAGGATTTCCATGCCGTCCAGTTCGTTCATGACCAAATCGGTTACGATCACGTCGAATTGGCGGTTTTGGATGAGCTGCGCGCCTGCGGGACCCGAGGTTGCGATCGTGCAGTGGTGTCCGATCCGTTCCAGGCTCTCGGCCATGGCTTCCGCGTGATCTTTGTCATTGTCAACGAGCAATGAGCGAACATTGACCGGTTCGGATGGTGTCTGTGCCATTTCAGAATCGACGAAATCATTTGTCATGTTTGTGATCATACAAAATCATTCCAGAATAGAGTAGTAAATGACCTTGGACGGGGTGTCGTATTTCACGCGAGAACGCCATAGACCGTGGGTTTTTCGTTGCAATCGTCATTTCTGATATTTCGTGGACTCGCGGCCCGACGGTCCTGAATTTGTCGGTTTAATTTGCCGATGGGTCTCGTTAGAATAGGACTACTAGTTCGCATTCTTGGCCAACCCTTTGTTTTATTGCAGGTTCGATGATCAACACGCGCCGTCGCGGAATTACGAAAACAATCGTCTTGACGGTTGTTTTGCTACTGATTGCTGGGGCGATCGGCATGTTTTTAACGCGCCAAAGTCAACCGTCTGGCGTCAATCTTGAAAACGCGATTATCTACAAAGTGTTCGAAGGGGATTTTCGCTCCTCGATCGTCGAATCGGGTGACCTGGAAAGTTCCAGCAGTATCGAAATTCGCTGTAATGTGAAAGCCAAAGGCCGCGGGGGAACAACGATTTTAAAGCTGATCCCCGAAGGCGAGATGGTCGAAAAAAATCAGTTCCTGGCCCAACTCGACGATTCGGTTTTGCGCGACGAATTGACGCAACAGCAGATCATGGTGGCGACCGACGAAGCAGCCGTGATTCAGGCGGAAAATGATCTGGCGACCGCCGAAGCGATTCTCGAAGAATACAAAAAAGGGACTTATCAAAACGAATTGGCACAGAATGAATCGGAAAAAGCACTGGCCGAAGAAACCATGCGACGTGCGATTCAGTATCTCGAATACAGCGCTCGGTTGAGCCAAAAAGGATACTTGACCCGAACCCGTCTCGAAGCGGATCAGTTTGCCGTTAAAAAAGCGGAAAAGGATTTGAGCATTGCATCGGAAAAACTCAAACTGTTCAAAGAGTTTACTTACGAGCGGATGGTCAAAGAATTTGAAAACGAAATCAAAAAACAAAATGCCAATGTGAAAGCGGCAAAAAAACGTTTGGAATTGAGCCGCTTGCGTGAATCTGAATTTGCAGCGCAAGTTGCAGCGTGCAAGATTACAGCGCCCGACAAAGGGATGGTCGTTTATGCCAACGAGGTTGATCGCCGCGGCAACGCCACCACCATTATCGAAGAAGGGGCAATCCTCAGGGACGGCCAGCCAATTTTTCGACTGCCAGATCCAACGAAAATGCAGGTGTTGACGACGGTCAACGATTCAAAAATCAACGATGTACGCGTGGGGCAACCGGCCATTATTCGACTCGATACGGATCCCGATTTGGAATTCAAAGGCCGGGTTTCCAAAGTCGCTTCGTTTCCGCTGCCGCGCCGTTGGTACCAGGCTCCGATTGAATACGAAGTTTGGGTTGAAATTGTGAAACCAACCGAGCAGACGCGACCTGGACTGCGCGGGAAAGTCGAAATTGTTATCGAAGAATCCAAAAACAAAGTTCAAGTTCCCGTTTCATCGTTGGTGAAACATCAGGGACAGTACTATGTGTTGGTCAAAAACGGCAAACAACTCGAAGCGCGTTCTGTGAAAATCGGTTCAAACAACGA
This sequence comes from Pirellulaceae bacterium, assembly GCA_028280445.1. GTDB lineage: Bacteria > Planctomycetota > Planctomycetia > Pirellulales > Pirellulaceae > JANQLU01. The sequence goes on from JANQLU010000152.1 coordinate 86,367, forward strand.
TCAATTTATTGTGATTGAATCGGGGCTCCGTCCCGACGAACTTGTTTTGGTGGATCCTGAAAAATATCTTGAATCGACAAATCTCGATTCGACCAGTGAGCCGTAGTCGGTTTTGATTTGGATTGAAACATGCAACTGTTCCGGCCGACAATCTGGCAACTTGGTGTCAAAAGCCTGACGTTGCACCCCATGCGCTCGATGCTGACGGTCTTGGGTATTTTTATCGGGATCGCCAGTGTGATCTGGCTGTTAGCCATTGGCGAAGGGATTAGTCGACGCGTCCAATTGCAAATCGAGGAACTTGGTACCAACAATATTATTGTTCGCAGTGTGTTGCCCGTTTCCGAGGGCGAAGTGAACGACAGTTCCATGGCGATTTACGGTATCAAACGGGACGACTACACGGCGCTTTCGGTGATTCCGACGATCAAAGATTCGCTTCGAATCCGCGATGCGATGCGCGAATTGCACTATGGTTCCAAAGACATGAAAGTCCATTTGATTGGCTGCACGTCCGAGTACGCGCGGGTCATGAAAATGGAAATTCAAAAAGGCCGTTTTATCACCGAGATCGATTTTGAAAATGACGACAATGTTTGTGTTTTGTCGCATGAACTGGCTGAATATTTGTTTCCAACCAAAGAAGCTTTGGGGCAAGCGTTGCGAATTCGCAGCACGCCCTATCGAGTCGTCGGTGTAATGAAAAAGCGTGGCGCCATGGCAGCGGTAGGCAGCTCACTGGAAGCGCAGGATTTCAGTGATGACGTCTACATTCCGCTGTCAACGTTCTGGCGGCGCATTGGTGATTGGACGATGGAACGTTCGGCGGGAACGCGCGTCAACGAAGTCGTCGAAATCAGTCAAATCACGTTTCGCGTTGACAAGATGAGTGAAGTACTGGCGACGGCGGACGCGATTGAAAATATCATGGCTCAACGCCACAAGAAAAAAGACTATGTGATCGTCACTCCTCTGGAGTTGCTTGAGCAGGCTAAAACAACGCGATTGATGTTCATGGCGTTCATGGGAATGATCGCCGCAATTTCGTTGATCGTCGGCGGCATTGGGATCATGAATATCATGTTGGCCACCGTTACCGAGAGGACTCGAGAAATCGGAATTCGCCGCGCGCTCGGTGCAAATCGCCGAGCCATCATCACGCAGTTTTTGGCCGAGACCATTGTTTTGTCGATCACCGGCGGTTTGTGCGGTATTTTGATCGGCTTGCTTTGTCCATTTGTTGTCGTGTGGTTTCGTGACCTCGCGCAAATCTGGTTTCCATCAGTCATCGCCGATTTGCCTTCGGCGGTTCGCGAGATCGAACCGGTGATTGTACCGCTTTCCATTCCTTTGGCGTTCGGCATTGCCGTCATGGTCGGCATCGTCTTTGGCATCTATCCAGCAATTCGCGCTGCCAAGCTCGATCCAATTGAGGCACTTCGCCACGAGTAATTTTGTTGTGGCAGTTTAAAGAAAGCAAATCGGGAGGGCGAGGCTCCCGCCGAGCCTAGTCTTGTGAGCGGCAAGGCGCTAGCCGCCGGTACGACGCACTAGCCGCCGGTACATTAGCGCTAACGAACCGGCGGCTAGTGTCACGAACGTTAAATACTGTCCCACCAGGAGGGGATTCTTCCTTTCTTACCTATTTTGTCGTGACAAAAAAGCT
>JANQLU010000153.1 GCA_028280445.1 Pirellulaceae bacterium
GCGGAGGCGCAGAGACGCAGAGTTTTTATTTGAAAAGTTTCTTCAGGATTCTTACAACCAATAACTCATGATTCGATTGACTGATCGGCAAAGCAGATACTTCTTTAGTCAGCATCCATCTTGCCTCTGCGCCTCTGCGTCTCTGCGTGAGCAACTCAATCACAACTACCAACGGTTTAACCCAATTTCATGATTGTTTTCGAACCATCCTGGGCCCGGTTCCCGCCGGAAAGCGGTCTGGAAGAATTGAACGCGTTGTTGAGGGAAAGGCTCACGCGGAGGCGCAGAGACGCAGAGTTTTTATTTGAAAAGTCTTTTCAAAATTACTACAACCAATAATTCAATGATTCGACTGCCTGATCGGCAAAGCAGATACTTCTTTAGTCAGCATCCATCTTGACTCTGCGCCTCTGCGTCTCCGCGTGAGCCTTTCCCAATTTTCTTGCCCAATTGACAACATTCTCCGATGCTCCATCCACAATCACATCATTGCTTTTTGGAGCCACTCGAAATCCAATGCATCGGTATCGTTGTTGAAATTCGCCCGAGCACTGTCATGACGGTAGCCAGTGCCAGATCGACCAAGAAGCCGAGGTTGTTGAGACGACGTCGGCGTTCCCAGCGGTTTTCGAAATCGTCTTCGGCCGGCAAATCGAGGAAACGGTCAGCAGTGGCAGAATCGGCAAATACAGTCGAAATCAACGCGTCGCCCAATGAATCATTGCCGCTATTAAAAAATAAAAACACACAACACGCCGCCGTCGAAAATACAGCAACGCCGATCCAGTGATTTTGTTTATCTTCGCGGTTGCGCAACGCTGCTACAATTGAGAAACATGTGAACAGGGCGTATGTAGACCATAACAATACGACCAATACTTCGCCAAGTCTACTTTGCAAGCCTTGTGCCGCGATGAATGCTCCAAATATTACCGAGGTCCAAATAACAATGCATAGCAAAAATTTTAGAGACATGGTTTAACCCAATTTCATGATTGTTTTCGAACCATCCTGTTTCCTGATTATCGGAAGCAGTTCAAAACACTAAACTCATATCTGTTTCATGTGCGATTTGCCAATCAACGTTTCCGGTATCGAGGCGTCGTCACAATTGTAAATTCGTCGTGCTCGGTGTCCGATAGATTATCATTTGAAGCTCGCAGAACGCCAAGCAAGCCACGAAGAACTCCCGGATCTAATCCTCCATCGGCAACCCCATCCAAACCGTCAATCTCGTCAAGCAAATCTTGAACATCTGCCAGGCTTGCCGTTTCAGTTTCAGAGAATCGTCTGAGCAATGCCACAATCACCAATGTCAAAAACCTGACGTCGTCTTGTAGTGATTTAATTTCTGAGGATTGGTCATTTCCACTGACGGTTCGAGAATGATAGGAACGCTGCCTGGCAATTTTACGCAGGTGCGAAGCTTGGGCTTGTTCTGGGAAGAAGAAATCAAATAGATCCAAGAGCAACTCCTTTGTTGAACGATTGGATAACAGCTGTTATTCGGCCAGCTGCATAACAACAGATTTTAGAAAGCGTAGAACACCAGTCAAATTCGCCATTCCAATCGGCAATATTTCAATCAAAACGTGTAGGGCCGGTTCCCGCCGGAAAGCGGTCTGGAAGAATTGAAAGCGTTGTTGAGGGAAAGGCTCACGCGGAGGCGCAGAGACGCAGAGTTTTTATTTGAAAA